>CAVXIT010000007.1:0-131907 GCA_963761985.1 uncultured Acidimicrobiia bacterium | reverse complement strand
GCGCCCAATCCGAAGACGAAGCGGCCGCCGGAGATCTCATCAAGAGTCTCGGCGGTTTTGGCGATGATGCCGGGGTTGCGATGCAAGGCCGAAAGCACCCACGAACCGATCTTGATCCGCGAAGTCGAGGCTGCGACCGCTCCAGCGATAGAGACACCGTCCCAAGATCCCCGCGGCCCGCCTTCGACCTTCCAGTAGAGCTCGTCGGCAACCCAGATGGTGTCGAAACCCGTTCCTCCCCCAGGCTGACCATCTACGCCACCTCGGTCCACCTCGGCGTCGTCCGCTCCGGGCCGAGCTCTGACACCGGCAACACCAACCCGATTTCGAACGACCCCATTGCCTCTCCTCGAGCTGACCTAGCACTCCGTGGTCTGGGTAGGCCAAGACCATCACCGGCGTGAGCGGCGAGATCAAGTCATCGGTCATGAAACCCTTGCAACGACCTTTCGCCGCCTATGGGGGGAGGTCGTACGATCTGCAAATGCCTCACCTACGGCTCATCAGCTCGTCGACTCGCCCCACAGCCGACCCTCGCCGTTCGCATCCGCAAACCCATGAGCAAGGCGACCGCCCCAGCATCACCGACTTCCCGCGCGACCACCAAGCAGTCCGGACCTGGCTGGAGGCCCACGAAGCGACCGGCTTCCCGGGCTGCTCGGGATCGAAATCGTCGAGCTCGCCCACGGAACCTGCACGCTTCGTCTCGACATCGAGACGAAGCACCTGGCATCGAATGGCTATCTCCACGCCGGGACGTCGTGACACTCGCCGACTCCGCCGCCGGCTATGGCTGCCTTGCCTCCGGCCTGAAGGAGCCAACGGGTTCACCACGATCGAGCTCAAGTCGAATCACACCGCGAGCGTCACCGAAGGCGGCCTGGTCGCTCATGCCACTCTCGTTCAGGGGACGCGATTCAGGTTCGGGACTCGATCGTCCGGGCCGAGGCCGACAATCGCCAGGTCGCCCTTCCGCAACACCCAACTGATCCTTTACCACGGGCCTGAATCTGAACGCTCCTCCCGACCTCGCGAACGCCTGTCGAGTCCTTCGTCGGGATCGCGCCAAGGGCCTTGTCATGCTCGAAGCGCTTTTCGCCGCCGGGAAGCCGCCGACCCCGGCACTCGGGGGCAGGACCGAAGGGGAGCTCGTGGCATTCGACCTCGCCCCCGTGGTGACACAGGCACTCACCGCTCTCACGTCGGTGTGGCTTCCCTGGCAAGGCAAGACCTTCGACGCTGCGCAGGGGCGGGGCGACAACATCTTCACCGCCGGCTCCAAAAATGCCGCCCGGATCTTCAACCCTGGTTACCGGAGCTCGATAAACGACGGACCCGACACCTACCGCGCCTTCGTTTTCCGCACCTACGAAGCGGGAGCGGCGCGAAGACGGGAACCACACCGTGTTGAAGATCGACTACGACCTGCCCAGAATCCTCGGGCGACCATCAGGCGGGTCCTCGACGAGCTCGTCCAAATCGATGACGGGGTCTTCCTCGGCAAGGCCCACGTGCGCTGGTGGTCGGTGCGCTGGCAACGCGTCGCGTTCTTTAGCCTAGTCACCATCTGAACCAACTACTTCGCGGCGGGCACTACCTCGATCTCGCCCCGCATCCGTATTCGTCATGACCGGGAAGATGACAGGCGAACTCGAAATTCCGGCTTTCCGAAGTGAAGGTTGTGATGGCCGAGCCGTTCGGACCAACGGTGACCTCGCCGGATCGAGGGATGCTCGGCTTCGGTCCCGTTGGCGTGGCGGAGGTGGACCTCGGGCCGCCGGTGATCACCTCATGATGGATCGGGTCGTTGTTGACCACGAAAAAGCGAACCCGGGTTTCCTCGACCACGGTCAAGCGTTCCGGCTCAAAGCGGGAGTGATGCACGTCGATCTCAACCGTTACGTCGCCGGGACCGAGCGGCACCGTTCCCGGCTCCCCCGCGGCGATGGCGGAGCCAACTCCAGCGACCAACGCCGTCGCGGCCAGCGCGATAAGAAGGAGTGTTCGAATGCCGCGATCTCTCATGCCGGCCACCGCTGATCTCCCGCCGAAGACGGATCGCCACCAACCCGACCGCAAAGATGAAGGTGCCGGCGCCGATCCCGGCCAGGAACGGCCACGCCGACCAGGTCCTGCTGCGATCAGGAACCAATACGTCGGGGGCCGCGACGCCGGTGTCGGCGAAGTCGGCGTCTACCCCGGGCGTAGCCGAGATCGCCAGGTCGTAATCGAGTTCGGCGGCAGGGGCGTCGAGTGTGAGATAAGACAGCCACATGTCGGCGGGCAACCATTCCATCCCCACATCCGAGCGAAGATCGTCGAGCAGAAGGCGTAGCGGGCTGCTCGATCGAGGGTCATGCCCGTGCCGCCGGCCAGGAGGTTGGGCTTGTCGGGGTGTCAAGAGGAAGACATCGGCTTCGATTTGGGTCGTCCCGCTCGCCCCGAGACCAAGGATCCGGATCGGGACCCAGGGATCGTCGGTGGGGATCGTGGCCATGATCGGGGTGCTGTCGCCGGTCCTGTGCCAGCTCGGCCGCTCGCTCAGCATTGAACCGGGCGGCCATGAAGATCGGACTGCGCTTGGCATAGAAATCGAGGACCTCGGGAGCGTCGGGGGTGAGGAAGAAACCGTGTTGGGTAGCCCACGCCCGGCCTCGTCGCCTCCACCACGCAGGACCGTGATGTCGAGGGCATCGATTTCGACTTCGAGGAGAACCTCGGCTTCGCCAGCGACGGTGGTCGCCGCCAAAGCGGCGAACTCATCCCTTTCGGGCGTTTTTGCACGAGCCTTTGGAGAGTCCAGTTACCACCTCGAACAACTTCGGGGGGGACATCGGAAAGGGAATGATCGATCCCACTCTTCTGCGCTACCGGTGAACTCGAAGGCGGTCACGTTCCGCCCACTCCATCGCTATAGGCGGCGAGGGTGGTGGTCGCACGAGCTGGATGGTCCCGTTCTCCCCCACCAGCCCCCCGCAGGCAAGGGCCGGTGCCATTCCAAAGCAACGATGGTCGCCACCGCGACCGTCAGAAAACCGATCCGCCTTGCTGCCGACATGGTCGTCCTCCGTGGTACTGGTCTTGGCAGTTCGACGTCGAGGGAGGGGCACGGTTCCCCAGGGTTAAGGGCGGTTGGCGAGGCGTTCGACCCGGGGAGTCGATAGATTTCGACGCGGCAGAGACGAGAGGAGTGCGCGTGCCGATGTTCATCACCCTGGGCAACTTCACCGACCAGGGAATCCGAGCTACCAGGACTCACCCAAGCGAGCTCAAGCCTTCAAAGACTTGGTTGAGAGCATGGGTGGCAAACTTGACAGCATCCACTGGACGCTGGGTCAGTACGACCTGGTGGCGATTGTTGAAGCCCCCGACGACCAGACAGCGGCGGCCTTGGCCGTCAAAACAGCGTCGCTCGGGAACATCCGAGCTATGACGATGCCCGCGTTCGGGATGGCCGAGATCGAAAAGATCATCAAAGCGACTGGATGATCTGACGTTCCGGCGAAGCTGGGTCGGCTTTGCTTGACCCAGCTTTTTTTTGTGGCTGCGGCCCACCTCCGCCAAGAGCTCGTCCAGCGGTCCGTAGGATCCATCTGGGTCCGGGCTGGCGCTCATGGCATCTACACTCAACGCCTCCAAACCCTCCAGGAGAATCAACCCGAGCATCGAATTCATCATGGGGTGGAAATCGAAATCTCATCCCTGCGAGTTGAATCACGGAAGCCATTTGCGGGTCCTCCACCTTGACTTCCGGATTCCCAGCCGGTCAAATCAAGCCATCTCGTCGCCCGGCTAGTACCTCAGGCGCGCTTCGGTTTCTCCATCGACCAACCGTCCTGTCGGCTCGAAGCCCTGGCTTCGATAGAAAGGTGCCGGTGATCCCTTTCCTTCTTCCCAACTGGTGAGCAAACTCTCAGCGCCGAGCGACTTGCATTCGGCCACGACGAGGTCGAGCACCCGCTTTCCGATCCCCGCCTTTTTGGTGGAGCCGATCGATCAGTAGGCGCCACAGGTAAGGCTAGGAAAAATGCTCGTGGGGAACGGCGAGCATTACGAACCCGACAATGTCGTCGTGAGCGACGACGGCTCGCATCCACGGCACGGCCGGTGGCCGTCGACCATCTCCGGGAACAGCGCATCGGTGAACGAATCGGTCATGGTGGCCACGAAGCTCTCCTGGGTCTTGTGAGTGGCGAGCTTCAACACCTGCTCCAGGTTGTCGACGGTGATCTCGACGAATTCGACCTTCTTCGGCGAATGCCGCGGCCGCTTGCGCCAAATTTCCCAATCCGAGCGGATGAGACCGTAGATCCAGTCGTCGGAGTTCTCGTCGCCCAACCAGTAGGACGCCTTGGTGTGTCCTTCGAAAAGGAAACCGGTCCGTTCCATCACCATCGCCGAGGCCGGGTTGGCGGGATCGAGCATCCCGAAGACGCGGGTGACCTGGAGCCCTTCGAATAGATACTCGACCAACGCTTCCAGCGCCTCGACCGCGTATCCCCGACCCCAGTACTGGCTGGCGAAGGTGTAGCCGATCTCAGCGGTATGGCCGTTGGCGCTGAGGTGCAAAGCCAGATCGCCGTAGACCTCGCCGGTCTCTCCATCGGCGACGATCGCCATCCACCATTCGTCCTTCTCGGGACCGGACATGGCGACCAGTTCGGACACCACTTTCTCCGCTTGTTCTAGCGGATAAGGAAACTTCCAATCCTGGTACTTGGCCGCCGCCGGATCGTTGCGGCGCGCCATCAGACCCGCCAAATCGGCGGTTTCGAAAGCGCGGATCAGCAGCCGGTCGGTCCGGATCGGGGTGAACACGAAGGCTCGATTCAAACATTTGCTGTGCGCATTCTCCGAGGAATTAGCCGCCACCAAGCACAGTGATTAGTCCGTTGGGGTGACGTTGTAGGGGTCCTCGGGTTCTGTGCCCTGAATGGCCGATATCTACAGGGTGAGATGGAATGTGAGGCCCTGGGACGTTCACGCTGCTCGCCGGGCGCTGCCGCTGACCATTGGCGTGAGCCTGATCGTGGTGCTCACTTGTCTCGCCCTCATGATTTCCCAGGGCGCGGCGTCCCAGGCAGTTGCTGCCAACGCCCGGGTGCTTCATTGGACCAACTCGGTTCTGGGTTCTGCCGCCATCGCCCGGGCGGGCAATGCCCAGGCAGTCGTCTTCGCGGTTGACTACGAGCTCGGGGTTGCCGGGCGCCTGCACTGCGAATTGCTTTGGCCGAAGCGCACGAGACTTTGGATGGGTTTCGGCAACGTGGCGGTCGAGCCGCATGAGGTGACCGTCGCGGACCCCGCTTTCAGCGTTGAGCTAGCCGCCTTCGCGCTCTCCGCCGAAAAGGTGCTGAGCCTGATCCAATCCGAAAGAGTCGAAGAAGCAGTCACACTTTCCCAGGGCAAGTTCGAATTGGATTACGCCAACCTCGAGAGTGAGCTGGTCGTGGAGCAGGAGCGGCTCGCCGGAGTCATCGATCAGACCGAAGGTGAACTGGGCCGCGTCGCAGCGCTGGCTCGAGTTCTCGTCAGTCTTCTCATCCCGGCCGCGGCGGTGTTCATCTACTTCATGCTCGCTCGCCGCCAGATGCGCGACAAGAGAGTTGCCCTCGAAGCCGAACTCGAAGCCGAACGCCAGCTCTCCCGAGCCAAGGATGAATTCATCGCCGGTCTCTACCACGAGTTGCGAACCCCACTGACCAGCATCTACGGCTTCTCAGAAATGTTGATCGAGACCGGTCTGGTCGATCCTCGCAATTCAATGGAACTGATCACCCTTATCAACCGTGAGTCCTCGGAACTCTCGCGGATGGTCGATGATCTTCTGACCTCGGCGCGACTCGGCTCTGACGCACTCTCGATCGAGCTCTGCGATGTGGCCTTGGTCCCCGAGATTCAGAATGTGATCGCCCCCTATCTCCGCACGGGCCGTACTGTCGACGTGACCGGTCCTTCCCTTGTGGTCCGAGCCGATCCGCTCCGCCTTCGGCAGGTGATCAGAAACCTGGTGTCGAATGCGATCAGGCATGGCGGTCCCAACGTCTCGATCGACGTCCGATCCGTCGACGAAAAAGTGATCCTGTCCGTGATCGACGACGGGGAGGGCGTTTCCAAGGAACTCGAGACCCGGCTTTTCGATCGGTTCGTTCATCGGGGCCACAAGGCTCTCCTCACCGGCTCTGTTGGTCTCGGCCTCTCAATCGCGTGTTCTCTGGTGGAAGGGATGGATGGGTCCATCAGCTATCTCCGTGCCAACAATCACACCGTTTTCAGCATGATCCTGCCGGCCGCGAACGGAGAAGAAGTCAAGCAACTGACTGTCGCTCCCCTTGCCCGCACATACGTCCTTGGCCGGGAACCAATCGCGGCCCTGGCGCAGAGCAACGGCCGATGAGACGACGACTCGGTCTCTTGGGTCGGATCTTGGCCCTTTCTCTCATCTTCATCCTGCTGTTTGCTTTTGTTTTTGCTTTGCCGGTACTCGCCCATGACGACGATGACGACGATGACAACTCGGGCCACGGCGGTGGGCACGACGACGACGACGACGATGACGATGACGATGATGACGACGACGACGACGATGACGGCGGACATTGGACGACCACGACCGGCGTAGTGGTAACGACGACGGTTCCGCCGGCCACCACTACCACCACCCGGCCGCGCCCCGTAGTCACCACCACTACATCCACGTCGATCACCACCACGACCACGGCGCCGCCTCCCACCACCACGACGGTTCCTCCCACCACGACCACGACCGCTCCGCCGGCGTATCTCGACAACGACCAGCTGGTGATCTACTTCGACACGGACGACCCCGGCTCAGGAAGCGGTGGGTCGACCGGAGGGTCGCGGCACATCGACCCGCGGAGGATCTGTCTGTCTTCTTCCACGCCACGGTTGAAACCCTCGAGGATCAGATCCTCTATGCGGTGGTGCTCGGTGTCCTCGTCGCCATCCTGGCTGTGGTGGGCGTCGACCAGTCAAGCAACCGGCGTAGCGTCACCGCCTAAACCCGATCCAAACCTAAGGCTCTGGGCCGTGGTTTTCACGGCTTTTTGCATCAAGTTCAAAGAATCAATCGGGCAGTATCGGCACCGAGAGACCCAGGTCCTTGCCGAGATGCACTCCCCGGGTCACAGCACTGATCCCGTAGCGTTCCCGAAGTCCGTCGACCGCTTCGTCGAGCGAAATGGTCGTCTGCCGATCGAAAGGGAGCGCTAGCTGCAAGGCGCCGTCGTCGGCAAGGTTGGAAATCGCAACGCCCACCAGAGTCAAACCTTCGGTCTCGATTCGAGATAGCTCGCCAATTAGAAGCCTTTGCGCCGCGCGGAGAATCGTTGCGGTGTGCGCCGTGGCCTGGGGCAACGTCGTCGAGCGAGTCGAGCGAGAGAAATCGTCGAATCGCATTCGCAGCGTAATTGTCCGGCCAACCCGACCCGCCTTGCGCATGCGGCGAGTGACGCGGTCGACGAGACCGATCAAAGCCGACTCGATGTCCTCCCAGGTTTTCGGTCTTCTTCCTATCGCTCGTTGCGAGCCGATCGAGCGACGCCTGCGCCCGACCACGATCGGACGCGGGTCGCGATTGTGCGCAAGGGCGAAGAGATGATGTCCGGCGGCCAGGCCAACTCTCGAAACAAGCGAGCGCTCCGAAAGCCGGGCGACATCTCCGACCAGCGAGATCCCGGCTTCGTGCAGTTTGGCGGCAGTAACCGGTCCGACTCCCCACAGGAGCTCGACCGGCAAAGGGTGGAGGAAATCGAGCTCGCCTTCGGGAGGCACCACCAAAAGCCCATCGGGCTTGGCGACCCGGCTTGCCACCTTGGCGAGAAACTTGGTCCGCGCCACCCCGACCGTGATGGCAAACCGACTCGCGAACGAACCGACTCTCGGAGATTCGCTGCGATCTGCGGTGGCGTTCCGGCGATCTTGCGCAAACCGCCGACATCGAGAAACGCCTCGTCGATCGAAATTCCTTCCACCAGCGGAGTGGTGTCGTTGAAGACCTCGAAGACGGCTTTGCTTGCCTCGGAGTAAGCGTCCATCCGCGGTTCGACGACGATCGCTTGCGGGCAGAGCTGGCGCGCCTCGCGGCCCCCCATCGGTGTTCGGACACCGAACGCCTTGGCCTCATAGCTTGCGGCGAGGACGACGCCGCCGCCAACGATCACCGGACGTCCGCGGAGGCGGGGGTTGTCGCGCTGTTCGACTGAGGCGTAGAACGAATCGAGATCGGCATGGAGAATCGTGGCCTCGCCGTGCATCGAACATATGTTCGTACGGGTGACGCGAGGATGCAAGGGCTATGTTGAGCTGGGTGCGGCGCCCGCTCTTCTGTCTGCTGGTCTTGGCCGTCTTTGCCGGCGCCTGTACCGATCCGCTGCCAGAAGCGACGACCACCACAGCTAGCGCCCCGGCAAACACCACCGCCGCCGCGACGGTGCCCGCGGATGTCGGTCCGGTGGCGGCGCCGGTGCGGCACCCGGCCACGGACGGTTCGATCTACTTCGTCATGACCGACCGCTTCGAGAACGGCGACCCCGGCAACGACACCGGCGGGATCGAGGGTGGTCCCCTCGACCACGGCTTCCTCCCCGAGGACAAAGGCTTCTACCAGGGGGGCGATCTCGCTGGCCTGACCGCACAGCTGCCCTACATCGTCGATTTGGGCATGACGGCGATCTGGCTGACTCCGCCTTTCACCAACCGGCCGGTGCAGGGTCTCGGTGAGGTCGAGAATTCGTCGGCGGGATACCACGGCTACTGGCAGATCGATTGGTCACAGATCGATCCCCACCTCGGGACTGAAGAAGAAATGCAGACGTTTCTTGCCGAGGCCGATCGGCTCGGCCTCGAGGTCTACTTCGACATCGTCATCAACCACACCGGCGATGTCATCACCTATGAAGAAGGCACCTTCTCGTACCAATCAAAAGGAGTAGCGCCGTACCAGGACGCGACCGGCGCCGTGTTTGACGACGCGGAGGTCGCGGGCGACGAGGCGGCTTTCCCGGCTCTCGACGCCATAGTGACGTTTCCCTACACGCCCACGTTTCGCACGCCCGAGGACGCCACCGTCAAATCCCCCGACTGGCTCGACGACCCCACCGTCTATCACAACCGCGGCGACTCCACTTTTGACGGCGAGAGCGCCTACTACGGCGACTTCTTTGGCCTCGACGATCTGTTCACTGAGGACCCGCGCGTCGTGGAGGGAATGATCGAGCTCTATTCCGACATCATCTCCCGCTACGACATCGCTGGCTTCCGGGTCGACACCGTCAAACATGTCAACGATGAGTTCTGGGTCGAGTGGGTCCCGGCGGTCCTCGAGTCGGCTCCCGACGAGTTCTTCATATTCGGCGAGGTGTTCAGCTCCGACCCGATCTTCAACTCCCACTACACGACCAACCTCGGCCTCCCCGGCTTGCTCGACTTCATCACCCAAAATGCTCTCGAGCAGTACGTGGCCAACGGCTCCGGAGCGGACGTGCTCGCCGATGCATTCGACAACGATGACTGGTTCACGGATGCCGACTCCAACGCGTCGATGCTCGTCAAGTTCTTTGGCAATCACGACATGGGACGGATGGGACGGATGGTCCTCGCCGCCAACCCCAACGCCCGTCCCGAGGTAGTGGACGAAAGCATGCAGCTCGGGTTCGACCTGCTGTTCCTGACCCGAGGCATGCCGGTGGTCTATTACGGCGACGAGCAAGGATTTGCCGGGGTAGGTGGCGACAAATCGGCCCGCCAGACGATGTTCCCCGCCACCGCCACCGAATTTATCGATCAGGACACCCTCGGCTCCGAAGCCACCGTTAGCGACGACAACTTTGACCGGAGCCATCCCTTCTATCAGCGCATCGCCTTGCTCAACGACCTCCGGCTGGACCATCCGACCCTGGCCCGCGGCGCCCAGATCGTCCACCCCCCGCAAGCCTCCGTCTTCTCGATGTCGCGGGTTGATCGCGATCTGCGAATTGAGTACCTGGTTATCGCCAACAACGGGCCGCTGGCAATTCCAGCCACGATCCCCTCGCTTTCGCCTGACACCAGCTTCGTCTTCCTCCTTGGTGGCGAGGGCGGAGCGATCTCAGACAGCGAAGGCAACGTCAAGATCGAAGTTGGCCCTCGTGCCACCGCTGTGCTGGTCGCCGAGAAGCCGATGGAAGCTGCCGACCTAGCTCCAACCATCCAACTCGTCCGGCCGGAGGAGAACGGCGAGATCCCTACCGTCCGCTACCGCCTCGAAGCCAACGTCGGCGACCGCCGCTACGCCGAGGTGACATTCGCCGTCAGCGTCGATGGCGGCGAGCCGCTGATCCTCGGTACCGACGACGCTCCGCCTTACCGGCTCTATTGGAACAACCAGGAGGTCGCGACAGGAGCTTCAGTCGAGATCATCGCCACCGTCGACGACGGGTCGGGTCGCCTGCAATCCGATTCCGTCACCGTGACGATGGGCGACCGTTCCTAGTTCCGTTTCTCCCCCCGAAGGGGGGAGTGGATGCCGACGCCAGGAGGCAGCCCAGGGGGGCGTTTTCTCAGCCGCGATTGGGGTAGCCCACCAGGGCCTCCGCTGGCGAAGAACAACGTCTCGCGCGGCAGAAAACGCCCCCCTCCCGGCTACGCCGGCTCTCCCCCCTTCGGGGGAGAAACCGAAAGCCGTGTCCTGACGCCCTCCGCAGCACAGCCCTCCGGAGGGTGTCAAACTGACCGAGTCGCTGTCCGTCGGACAGCAAGAGCTAGACAGAAAACACCTCGAGGAGGACACATGAAACACCAACCACGAATACTCGTGGGACTGATGATGGTGATCGCCCTGATTCTCGCCGCCTGCGGAGGTGACGGGGCTGTCACGACCGCGAATGAGGCTGAGGGCACTACCACTACCGCAGCTGCTGCGACCACCCAATCCGAAGCAACGACCACTACCGCCGAGGACACCACTACCGCCGCTGGAGACAGCACGACGACGACCGCAATGGTGCGTGCCGATGCAGATCTCGTGATCTGGGCAGACGACACCAGGGCGCCGGTCATCCAGCCGTTCGCTGATCAGTTCGCCGAGGAGAACGGCATCACCGTCGCGGTCCAGGAGTTGGGCTTTGGTGACATCCGAAGTCGACTGGTAGTGGCCGGACCGGCCGGCGAGGGCCCGGACATCATCATTGGCGCGCACGACTGGCTGGGCGAGCTCGTCGCTGCAGGCGTTGTGGCTCCGCTTGATCTCAGTGGCGTATCCGACCAATTCACCGAGGCCGCCATTGCCGCCTTCAACTATGAGGGTCAGATCTATGGCTTGCCCTATGCAGTGGAGAACATCGCGTTGGTGCGCAACACCGACCTCGTGCCAGAGGCCCCAGCTACCTTTGAAGAGCTAGTGGAAACGGCTTTGGCGCTGACCGAAGCGGGAACCGTTGATACCCCGCTCGCTCTCCAAGAGAACGGGAACGGTGATCCCTTTCACAACTATCCGATCGTGACCGCCCTTGGTGGTTATGTCTTCGGCCGCAACGACGACGGCAGCTACAACCCCGAGGACCTGGGGATCGATAGCGAGGGTGGGCTGGCTGCGGCCTCCTACTTCAGCGAGCTCTCCGAGCAGGGTGTCGTCAATATCGATGTGACCTACGACATCATGATCGAGAAGTTCAACACGGGCATGGCTCCTTTTGCCATCACTGGCCCGTGGGCCCTGGCAAGTTTCGAAGACGTGAACTATGTCGTCGAGCCGATTCCACCGGTGCAGGGTGGGACCCCGCAGCCGTTTATCGGCGTACAAGGTTTCATGGTGTCCGCCTTCGCCGAGAACCCGCTGTTCGCTACCACCTTCATATTGGACCTCATGTCCACCAAGGATGCTCAACTTGCCTTGTTTGAGGCCGGTGGGCGTCCTCCAGCACAGATCGAGGCCTTCGATCAGGTGGCGGCCGGCCGACGCGAATATCGCCGGGTTCGGGCTCGCGGGACAGAACGGCTATCCAATGCCAGCGATTCCCGAGATGGGGTCGGTGTGGCAGGCCTGGACCGATGCCTACGAGCTCATCTTCACCGGTGGCGACTCGGAAGAGGCCTTCACCAATGCGGCAGAACAGATCCGGACTCTGATCGCTGGCTGAGCCGAAATGAGCGAGCTCGGGCACAACAGCTCTATCGAAGAGCCCGAATCGAATGATGAGCGCCGGGGAAGAATGCTTCCCCGGCGCTCATCATCGATATGGCCATTGATCGCCAAGTTGGTGTTCCTCGGCGTCATCAACGCATTTGCGATCGCCAGCCTGCCGGTGATGTTTCGCCAGAATTTCTGGCCGGGCATCGTCACAGTGATCGTTGCCACCGTTGCTCTCGATGTTGCATATCTCAGCCGAAGGGCGATCCCCGCCAAGTACTTGATCCCGGGCACCATCTTCGCCATCGTCTTCCAGGTCTATCCCGTCGTCTATTCGGGATATACCGCCTTCACCAACTTCTCGACTGCTAATCGCCTCACCTTTGATCAAGCCCTCGGCCAGGTAGTTTCCCGCTCGTCCAATGTTCCGGAAAGCACCCGGTACCAGCTGACGATCCTGGGCAGTGATGAAGGCTCCGGTGAACTGGCGTTCTTGCTGACCGACGAAAGCGGAACTCGGTTACTGGGCACCTCCGAGGGGCTCGAACCCCTAACCGATGACCGGATCACCACTGACGAATCCGGCGATGTGCAGGCGGTCGACGGGTTTACCCGGCTGAACATCCGACAGATCGCCGACCGGCAAGCCGAGATCGAGGATGAGTTCGAGGTACCTACTGAAGGTGGTGCGATCAAGGCCGTGACGCTGACCAGCGCCGCGGTCTATGGCCGACTGTTCACGTATAACGCGGATACCGGCGTGCTCACCGACAACGAGAGCGGCGTGACGTATCGGCAGGAGGAAGGACGTTTCACGTCGGAAACCGGTGAAACCCTGCAACCCGGCTGGCGCACGGTGGTGGGCTTCTCCAACTTCATCCGGATCTTCACCTCTGAGGCCATCCGGGGCCCGTTTGCCCGGGTCTTCGTCTGGAACATTGTCTTCGCGGTCCTCTCGGTTGTGACCACCTTTGCGGTCGGGCTTGGGTTGGCGCTGGCCCTGCACCATCCCGCCATGCGAGGTCGCCGGATCTACCGATCGTTGATGATCCTGCCCTATGCGCTGCCCAGCTTCATGACCGCACTCATTTGGGCGGGCATGTTCAACCAGGATTTTGGGATCATTAACCAGATGCTGGGGGCAAACATCCCCTGGCTGCGTGACCCAACCTTGGCCAAGATCTCGATCTTGATCGTCAATCTTTGGCTGGGCTTCCCCTATATGTTCTTGATCTCCACCGGGGCTCTGCAAGCCATTCCCGAAGAATTGAAGGAGGCCTCCTATGTGGACGGCGCCAGTCCCCGCCAGGCCTTTCGCCGGATCACCTTCCCGCTGTTACTCGTATCGCTCGGCCCGTTCCTGATCGCCTCCTTTCGCATTCAACTTCAACAACTTCAACATCATCTATCTGTTGAACGGTGGTGGCCCTCCGATCGAGGGCGCGCAGACTCCGGCAGGACATACGGACATCCTCATCAGTTACACCTATCGCCTGGCTTTCGAGTCGGGTCGGGGTTCTGACTTTGGTTTCGCCTCTGCGATCGCGATCATCATCTTCGTCCTGGTCGCAACCATTTCCGCACTCTCCTTCCGAAGGACCCGAGCATTAGAGGGGGTGATGTGATGGCGGTCGGATCGGCGGTCAACGCCCGGGGGAGCAGTGGGATGGTTGTGGGTGGTTCGGGCCGAGTCATGGACGTTGGCTTCGGGCCATGGGTTGGCGCCATCTGGTTGCCTGGCTGGCACTCGCCTTCGCCGTCTTTCCCGTGCTGTGGATCCTTTCTGCATCCTTCAATCCCACCGGCACCTTGGTTTCCCAACGCCTGATACCCGGCGCGTCTGTCGTGGGAGAACTATGAGGAACTGCTGGGCGGGGGCGTCCCCTACCTCTCGTGGTTTCGCAACACCGTCGTAATCGCTGGGATCGCATCACTCGCAAACACCCTGCTCTCGGCCTTCGCCGCCTACGCCTTCTCCCGGATGAGGTTCAAGGGCCGCCGAACCGGCCTGCTATCCGTGCTGCTCATCCAGATGTTCCCGCAGACCTTGGCCTTTGTGGCCATCTTCCTCATCATGGCCAACATCAAAGATGTGTTCCCCGCCATTGGCCTAGGCACCCAGGCGGGCCTGATCTTGATTTACCTGGGCGGCGCCATGGGCGTCAACACCTGGCTGATGAAGGGATTCTTTGACACCATCCCGGTCGACCTTGATGAATCGGCCCGAATTGACGGGGCCAGCCATTCGCAGATCTTCTTCCGCATCATCTTCCCGCTTGTGGTTCCGATCCTGGCGGTCGTTTTCTTGTTGTCGTTCATTTTCTTGATCAATGACTTCGTTCTCGCCTCCGCGGTGCTCGGACAAGGCGATCCCGACAAGTTCACCCTGGCGGTGGGCCTGTACCGGTATCTGAACGACCAATTCAATCTCCGATGGGGTCCATTTGCGGCCGGGGCGATGATCGCCGGAATCCCTGTCATTCTCCTGTTCCAGTTCCTCCAGCGGTACATCGTCTCGGGGCTTACCCAGGGTGCCGTCAAAGGCTGATCCCGTCCTCCAGTTCGAACACGATCCGGCTCGGTCTTGAGGTCCCACTCGCTTCGTTCCTTTTGCAGGGCACCGAGCAGCTCACGCTGCCGGTCGGCCTGCAGGCCTTCTTGGGTGAGGGCTAAAGCAGCTCAGCCAGCGCCCGGATGGCCCGGGCGCGATGCGACATCTCGTTTTTCTCGTCGTTCGGACATCTCGGCGAGGGTGCGGCCGTCGACTTCGAAGATCGGGTCGTAGCCAAAGCCGTTGGCGCCTCTCGGTGCGAACGCAATCTGGCCTTTGAGCTCGCCGCTGGCGATCAGGCTGTCGCCCGCTCCGACTACTACGACCACCGTGCGAAAGACTGCTTGACGGTCCTCCCGGTCTCCCAAAGTCTGGAGCAGGAGGGCGACGTTGTCGGAATAGCTCGCCTGGGGACCGGCGTAACGAGCGGTGTTGACTCCGGGCAGACCGCCGAGGGCGTCGACGAAAAGACCGGTGTCGTCGGCCAAGGCCGGCAGGCCGGTCGCGTCGTAGACCGCTTGTGCCTTCAGGCGCGCATTGCCTTCGAGAGTGTCCTCGGTCTCCTCGACGTCGGGCCAGTCGAGCCCACGCACGATCTCGGCAACCGCTCCGGCGGCAATGAGCACCGCTTCGATCTCGGCGATCTTGTCGGGGTTCTTGGAAGCGACGACCAGCTGGTCGATCATTTGGCCGCTCGATCACCGGTCGATCCCTATTCGGCAACCGCCTGTTTTTGGGCATCGAGCAAAACGTTGATTCCGAGAGTGGAGAGATCGAGGATGCGGTCCAGGTCCTCCCGGGTGTAGGGGGCGCCTTCGGCGGAACCCTGGACTTCGACGAGGAGTCCCCGGCCCGACATCACCACGTTGAAATCGACCTCGGCGCGGGCGTCATCCTCGTATTCGAGGTCGAGCAACAGTTCCCCCTCGACCAGCCCGACCGAGATGGCGGCAACTTGATCGACGATCGGATTCCTGGCCAGTCGACCCTTGGCGATTGCCTCGCTGAAAGCCTGGTGCAGAGCGACCCAGGCGCCCGTGATCGCAGCCGTGCGAGTGCCGCCGTCAGCCTGGATGACATCGCAATCGACTCGCACCATCAACTCCCCCATCGCCGTTGAGTCGACGACAGAGCGCAAAGCTCGCCCGATCAGGCGGGAGATTTCGAGCGCGCGACCTTTCTGGTACTGGTCGCGCCCGATCCTTTCCGATGATGATCCGGGCAGCATCCCGTACTCGGCGGTCACCCAGCCTTTGCCGCTGTCGCGCATCCAGCGCGGGACCTCGAGCTCGATGACTGCGGTGCAAAGGACCCGGGTGCGGCCCATCTCGATCAGCACCGACCCCGGGGTCATGTCGGTGAACCCCAGATGCATCCGCAGGGGACGGATCTCGTCGAACGGCCGGGCCCGGGGCATGCGCGCTAGATCTTCCGGCTCAGCCCGGGGACGGCAAGCTCCACCGGTCGATCGAAGGAAGTCTCGGCTTCATTGATGGAAAGCGTCGGATCGAGATGTGGGGGGATGTGAGTGAGCATCAGCTTCTTCACCCCCTGGCGGCGGGCGATCGATCCGGCGAGGGAAGCGGTGAGATGGTGCTGATACGCATAGTCGGCGATGTCGCCCTGATAGCTCGCCTCGCAGAGAAAAAGGTCAGCTTCTGAGGCGACTTTCTCCCAGTCACCGCCGGGGCCGGTGTCAGCGCTGTAGGCGAGGACCCGACCGTTGGCTTCCCAGCGCGAGGCGACGGTGGGACCGAGTGATCCGACCAGGCAAAAGTGATGTCGATCCCGCCGACTGCGATCGAGTCGCCTCCAGCCACCGCTTTGAAGTCGAAGGTTCCTTGGAATTCGTCTTCACCGCCGATCTTCAGCATGTGATCGATTGTTGCCTGGGGAGCGAAGACCGGAATCCCCTGTCGTGGGTTCGGCCCGTAGCAAATCGCGTGATAGGCGGTGACCAGATCGAGCCAGTGATCGGGATGTTCATGCGAGATCACGATCGCGCTCACGAGATCGACCTCGAGTGGCAATGTGACGAAAGTTCCAGGCCCGGTGTCGCACCAGATCCGGGTTTCGCCCTGAGAGATCAGATAGCCCGCGGCGGGGCGGCCACGGGTGGGATAGGTGCCCGAGGAACCGACGACATCCAGCTTCACGGCGCCAACCGGTCGATCAGCCAGCGCTCTTTGTCGAGTCGATAGCGGAAACGGTCGTGAAATCGTGCCCGCCTCCCCTGCCAGAACTCGAACAGCGTGGGCCGGATGCGGTAGCCGCCCCAATGGGCGGGGCGGGGAACATTGCCGTCGGGATACTGGCGGGTTAGTAGGTCAAGCATTCCATCGAGCTCCTCCCGACTGACGACCACCTGGCTTTGGGGGGAAGCGGCCGAGGCCAGCCGGGCCTCGGGAGGGCGACTGGCAAAGTATGCATCGGAGAGTTCTGCCTCGACCTTTTCGGCGCGGCCCTCGACCCGTACCTGGCGGTGGATTGGCAGCCACAGGAACAAAGCGGCCACTCGCGGCTCGCCGCTGAGCTCGACCGCTTTGTTGCTGCGGTAGTTCGAGTAGAAGACGATGCCGTCCTGATCGAATTGCTTCAGGAGAACGGTGCGCGAGGAAGGACTGCCGCCTGCACTGACTGTCGAGAGGACGAAGGCCTCCGGTTCGGGCACTTCGGCGGCGAAAGCGTCGTCGAGCCAGCGGGAGAACTGCGCGAAAGGGTCGGGGTCAAGGTCGATCAGATCGAGCGGGGCGCTCTCGTACTCGATTCGGGGCGGCCTCATGCCCAGCACGGTACTTAGCCTGAGTGACATGACCCGGCCGAAGCTGACTGTTCAGTTGGCCCGCGGCTTCCGCCGCCAATGCCCCCATTGCGGACAAGGAGGAATCTTCCGCTGGTGGGCGCTAACTGATTTCTGCTCCCGCTGCGGGCATCGTTTCGAACGTGAGCCGGGCTACTGGGTGGGCGCGGTGATCTTCAACACGATCCTGGCCATCTTGGCGATGTTTGTGTCCTTCGGCCTCTTTCTCGCCTTGACCTGGCCCGATGTCCCTTGGACGTGGCTCACGATTGTCGTCGTCTCGTTCACCGGTCTGGTTCCGCTGTTCTTCTACCCCTGGGCACGGTCGTTTTGGATGGCTTATGACCTCTACGTCCACCCGCTCGAAGATGAGGAGATCCGCCGCGCTCAGTCCCGACTAACGGCTTCGTAAAGTGCACCGGGCCCATGGACCAGCCTGTCATCGAAGTCGAAGGCTTGCGGATGCGCTACGGCGACGTCGATGTACTCAACGGCGTCGACTTCGAGGTGCGCAAAGGCGAGGTCGTGACGTTGCTGGGTCCCAATGGCGCGGGTAAGACCACCACGATTGAGATCCTGGAAGGGTTTCGATCTCCTTCGGCCGGTCGGGTCGAGGTGCTCGGCACGAATCCGCAAAATGCCCCCGAGGATTGGCGAGCCCGAGTGGGGGTGGTGCTGCAATCGTGGCGTGACCACGCCCGCTGGACGCCGCTCGGTTTGCTCGAGCATCTCGGCCGTTACTACGAGCCTTACTCGACACCTGAACGGCGTCGCCCCTATCCGCCTGAGGAGCTGATTTCCATGATCGGTCTCGAGGGACAGGCTCACCAGAAGATCCGCACGCTGTCTGGTGGGCAGCGACGTCGACTCGACGTCGCCATCGGGATCGTCGGAAGACCCGAGCTTCTATTTCTCGACGAGCCCACCGCCGGATTCGACCCGCAGGCCAAACGCGACTTTCACGGGCTCGTTCTTCAGCTCTCCCAGCTCGAGGACACGACGATTCTCTTGACCACCCACGATTTGGACGAGGCCGACAAGCTCGCCGATCGCATCTTGATCCTCGCCGGCGGTCGCATCGTGGCGGACGGCTCTGTCGAGGACCTGGCGCGAAGGGTTACACGCGATTCCGAGGTCCGTTGGCGGCTCGACGGTGAGCGCCATGTCGAAACCACGCCGGACGCAACGCGTTTCGTCCGGTCGCTGTTGAACGAACATGGCGATGCTGTCGAAGAACTCGAGGTAAGACGGGCGACTCTCGAAGACACCTATCTAGCGATGGTCCAGCAATTCGAAGTAGCTGGTGAAGCGAGTACGACCGGATTTGAGGAGGTCGAGAAATGAATCCCCGTCTGCACGCGGTTCGCAACGGCCTCAAGCGAGGCTGGACGGAATTCGTCCTGAGCCTCAAGAGTCCCCAGGACCAGGGTTTCTTCCTGTTCATGGCTCTGGCAACTCTGGGCTACCTATTCCTCCGTCGAAACACCGAAGTGGAAGGGACCACTCTGTCCTACCCGACCTTGGCCATGCCGAGCCTCCTGGGGGCCATGATCGCCTTCGGCCTAGTCGTCGGACCCGCGTATTCATTGGCAATGGAGCGTGAGGACGGAACCGTGCTGAGATCGAAGGCGGCACCGTACGGAATTGTCGGATACATGTCGGCCCATATCTTCGGAAACACACTTGGCTTGCTCCCCTCGCTCGCCGTGATTCTGATCCCCGCTTCTTTCTTGTTTGACAACTTCATGTACAACGGTCTCAACGGCTGGCTCACGTTCGCCTGGGTTGTCGTGCTCGGTCTGCTTGCGACCCTGCCGATCGGGATCGTCATCGGGGCGACTGTTCCGGGCGTGCAGAAGGTCGGCACCTGGGGAATGCTGCCGATCCTGGTGCTCCTCGGCATATCGGGAATCTTCTATCCAATCCAAGATCTGTGGGATTGGCTGGAGGGGGTTGCCCAGGTCTTTCCGATGTATTGGCTGGGGCTCGGTATGCGCTCGGCGTTCCTACCGGAAGCGGCGGCCGCGTTGGAGATCGGCGGGTCCTGGCGCACCCTGCAGACGGTGGCTGTCCTCGCCGGCTGGGCGATCATCGGTATGGCAATCGCGCCAAGGGTTCTCCGACGCATGTCGAGGCGTCAGTCCGGATCGGCTGTCGAGGCGGCTCGCCTCGAGTCGACGCAGTGGATCCGCTAGAGGCGCTTGGCGACCTCGTCGAGCATCACCTCGGTGGCACCACCGCCGATGGAGTGGATGCGGACGTCGCGATAGAGGCGTTCCACCGCGGTCTCAGCGATGTATCCCATGCCCCCGTGGAATTGGACGCATTCGTAGAGCACGTTGTTGACGAGCTCGCCCACTAGCGCCTTCACCATCGACACTTCCTTCACGGCATCTTCGCCCTGCTCCATCAACCATGCCGCGTGATAGACCAGGAGCCGGGCAGCCTCGACCTTGGTGGAGGCCATAGCCAGGCGCTGACGAATGGCCTGCTTGTCGAAAAGCGGTTTGCCGAACGCTTTGCGCTGTTTTGTGTATTCGAGCGTGAGCTCAATCGCTCTCGTCGCCTCGCCGATTGCCTGCGCGGCGATGGCGAGCCGCTCGTTCTGAAAGTTGGTCATGATGTAGTAGAAGCCGCGGTTCTCGTCGCCGATGAGGTGGTCGGCAGGGACCCAGCAATCGTCGAATGAGAGCTCGGCTGTGTCCGAGGAGTGCCATCCCATCTTCGAGAGCGCTCGGCTCACACTGAATCCCTCGGCGTCCTTGGGAACGGCGAGAATCGATATGCCCCTCGACCCTTTCGCTTCGGGATTGGTCTTGACCGCGACGAACACCAAGTCGGCGATCCCCCCATTGGTGATGAAGAGTTTGGAGCCGTTGATCCGCCAGCCGTCACCGTCGCGCACCGCCTTCGTGCGAATGTTGGCGACGTCCGAACCGGCGTCGGGCTCGGTGACCGCGATGGCGGTGATGATCTCGCCGTTGACCATGGCCGGGAGCCAGCGCTGCTTCTGCTCTTCCGAGCCGAAGTTCAAGAGATACGGCATGGCGAGCTCGGTGTGGACCAGGGCGGTGATGGCGAAGCCTCCGTAGGTCGAACGCCCGAGCTCCTCGGCATAGGCGACGGTGGCGAGGGGTCCGAAACCGACTCCCCCGTACTCCTCTGGGACCCGCAGACCGAAGAAGCCGATCTTGGCCATCTCCTCGAGGATCTCACGAGGGACTCGCCCCGCTTCCTCCCATTTGTCCGCTTCCGGGATGACTTTCTCCTCGACAAAGCGCCGGGTTTGCTGGCGGATCGCCTCTAGATCCTCGTTGTCGTAGATCGTCATTTCCGCAGAAGATAGGCGAACACGGATTCTCTGAATACCCGTAGAATTGGATCAACCCATGGGGGCGAAATGGTTTCGACCATGAGTGTTGATGCGTCGGAAGCGAGCCGAGGTCTCCGGAACCTCGTTAAAGAGCCGGAAACAAACACAAGTGCCGAAGACAACTTCGCACTGGCTGCCTAAATAACGCAGCCCGTCCGCCCGGGGGGCGCCTGCCTCGCCGGAATCGGGCGTCGCAATGCAGGATGCGTCCTCCGGGATCCGGGACCGGAGGGCAAAGATCAACTCCGGATAAGCGAGTGGGAAGCCCGCCGTTGGGGTCCTTCTTGCCGACAAGCTCGCCGACGGCTGCGCTCGGAGATGCCGGCGCTGACGACTCATGGGACGCGGGTTCGATTCCCGCCGCCTCCACGATTTACAAGAAGCCGAGCCGAAGTTGGTCGGGGGAAGCTGCGTCGGCTCGTGGGCTCCGTGGCCGCCGCTCTGGATAACTGGCCTCATAATTGGCAACCAGATTCGGACTGTCCTGGGCCAGCCATTTCAGGAAGTGTGGGCGAACACCGCGGAGGTGCAGTTTCACGTCGTTGACCCACTCAGCGCCAGCCTCCCGCGCCGCTTTCTTCACTGCGGCCACCTGCTCTGGACTGTCAGAGATGCCGGGCAGAATCGGAGCCACCATGATGCCTCCGCTGACGCCCGCCTCCCGCAGCTTGGCGAGGGCGTCGAGTCGTTTGCGAGGATGCGGTGCACCGGGCTCGGTTCGACGCCAGACGTCCTCGTCGAGAGTTGCCACTGAGAATGAGACCGAGACTTGCGCTGTCCTGGCTGCCTCTGAAATCAGGTCGAGATCCCGAAGGACCAGGGGCGACTTGGTGAGGATCGAGAAGCCGTTGCCACGGTCGGCCAGCACCTCGATGATCCCCTTCGTGAGCTTGTACTTGCCTTCGGCTGCTTGATACGGATCGGTGTTCGTCCCCATTGCGATTGAATCACCCGCCCAGCGCGCAGGCTCGGTCTCTGCGCGACACAACTCGACCGCATTGGTTTTGACAACAATCTGCCGTTCGAAGTCCTCGCCCATGTTGAACCCGAGGTACTCATGGGTTGGCCGAGCGAAGCAGTAATTCACAAGCATGGGAGCATCCTCTGTAGGCGTTGATGGAGTAGCCGAACCACGGGGTCGAGGGAGGGGCTTTGCTGATGATCGAGCGAGCCTCGATCTCGTGAAAGGTCAGCCCTTTGTACTCGCCACGACCCACGACACGGCGTGATCGCTCGAAAAGACCGTCCTGCGAGGTGGCCAGCTGGCTCCACCGAAACTCCGCCACTCCTGCAGCTTAGTCGAACACCTGTTCGCTGACAAGACCTACGGCCGACGCCGGAGAGCGCGCTCCATCTCTCGCTCCTGCTCCCGCTTCTTCACAGTCTCTCGCTTGTCGATGGTGCGCTTTCCCCGTGCCAGCCCCAGCTCGACCTTGGCCTTGCCCTCCTTGAAGTAGAGCCGGAGCGGAACCAGGGTGAGCCCCTTTTCGGCCAGCTCGGACGCAAGGCGATCGATCTGGCGACGGTGCATCAAAAGCTTCCGGGTTCGCTCCGGTTCATGGCCGCCCGCGCGTGGAGAACACGTAGGGAGCGATGTAGCAACCGACCAAAAAGATCTCGCCGTCGCGGATATGGGCGAAGCTGTCCTTGAGTTGCCCTTGGCCCTCCCGCAAGCTCTTTACCTCCGAGCCGATGAGGACGAGGCCGGCTTCGAAAGTATCGAGGATCTCGTAGTCGTGGCGCGCCCGCCGGTTGGAGGCGATGACCTTGACGCCTTCGGGGTTCTTCATCGGAGATAGCCAAGCGGATCGACCGGAACGCCACTCACCCGAACCTCGAAATGGAGATGCGGCCCTGTGCAGCTTCCGCTGCAGCCGACGTAACCAATAACTTCGCCCCGGCTCACCTCCTCCCCCACCGACACCGCCATCTGCGACTGATGGGCGTAAAGAGTCGTCAAGCCGCCGCCGTGGTCGATGACGACGGCACGACCGTAACCCCCATAAGTCTGAGCGAGGATCACGGTGCCTGCACCGGACGCGACGATCGGCGCGCCACTCGCGGCGTTGATGTCGACGCCGGTATGAAGCCTTTTCACTCCGAGAATGGGATGCACCCGATAGCCGAACGGCGAGCCCACCGCGCCGTTGACCGGCCACGACAAGACCGAGGGCGCAGTTCCCTCTTTGGTAGCGAGTCGGTCGATCTCAGCTTCAAGCGCCGCGGCATCGGCTTCGAGACCGTCCTTGTGTTCTTCCGCCGCGGCGATCTGGTTGCGGATCGAGTCGAGCAGCGTCTGCACCTTGGCGGCTTGCGTTTGCGCTTCCGCCAGCGCGGCGGCGGCAAGGTCGCGCTCAATCTCGAGATTCGCTCGCTCCTCGCCGAGGCGCGCCAGCTCGCCTTCGGTTTGAGTCTTCATCCCGACGATCTGTGTGCGTTGCCTTTCCTCTTCGCGCTGGAGTAGCTCGAACGCAGTGAAGACATCGGTGTCCTGATCGAAGAGCACCGACGAATAGGCCAGAGCCGTAGCGGCCTCGGCGACGGATGCACGACTAAAGAGGTCGGCTCCGGGCACGGCGCTAGCCGTCATATAAAGGTTGACTGCGGCCTGTTCGAGTCGTTCCTTGGTGTTCGACAGCTCAACTGCGGTCTTAGCCAGGAGACGTTCGAGCGTCGCCACCTGTCCCTTGAGGGAAACCACCTGCGCCGCTGTCCGTTGGACCGCGCGAATCAGTTCCTCGACCCGGGCCTGGGCGGCGTTGTAGGTGTCGAGTGCAGCAGCCATGGCGGCTTGGGCGGCGACAACCTGCTGGCCTACTGAACTGGCTTCGGTGCGAGCGGCGCGGATCGCTTGCTCGACCCGGTTGAGTTCGTTCTGAACCTCGCGAAGCTCGGCCGCCGGATCTTGCGCCACCACAGGTGAAGCCGCCCCAAAGAAGAGGGCAAATGCGACGAAAAGCACGGCGAGCCGTGCGGACTTCACAGCGGCTCTAAGACCCGCGCACCGACCGCGACCGGCCGGCTCCCCTCGTCGTCTTTCAGGTATCGGCTGAGCCCCAGCACGCTGCCCAGCACTCCTGCTGCCGCTCCAAAGAGAAGAATCACAATTGACCAGGTGAGGAAGAACCGGTCGGGCACCGCAAACGAGACGATCTCGATCGAGTCACCCAGGGACCGAAGATTGCGGAAGGCCACCCAAACCGCGGCCACCGCCAGGCCCGCCCCGATGAGCCCTTCGATCATGCCTTCGAGGATGAAGGGGACGCGGACAAACCAGTTGGAGGCGCCAACCAATTTCATGATCGCCACCTCGTCGCGTCGGGCGTAGATGGCCATGCGGATCGTGTTGGCGATAAGGATCACCGCCGAGACGCCGAGCACAAGGGCGAGACCCAGTCCGAGCAGATTGAGTACGGTCGAAAGTGAAGAGAGTTGTTCGATCTGCTCGCCGAAGGTTGCGACCCGAAAAATCAATTGGCTTTCGCTCGCCAGCCGGAACTGGACATCTCGATAGAGCTCAAGATCCGTTAATTCGATCCTCACCGACGCCGGCAACACAGTCGGATCGACATTCTCCAAATACTCGGGACGGTCGGCGAAAATCTGCTGGAACTCGACATAAGCCTCGGCCTTGTCGGTATAGCTGACGTTGAGGACTTCCTCCCAACTCGCAACCTCGGCCACAAGGGCGTCATGGGCGCCGGTGGGAATCCCGGGCAGACCTTCGTCATGAAGGAAGGCGATGATGTGCACTCCGTCTTGCCAGGCGAGGGTGTTGATCCGCAGCATCTGGTTGATGACCAGGGCTCCGAAGGCAAGGGCCAGGGAGATGAACACCGCCAGCACCGCTCCCATCACCACCAAAAGGTTGCGACGCAGGTTGATGAAAGCCTCGCGCGCCAGGAAGCCGAAACGATTCACGGGGCGACACTCCCGTCGCTGACTTCGGCGACCTGCTCTTCGTAGCGCCCGGCCTGCTCGTCGCGGATGATCCGTCCGTTCTCCAGCTGCACCACCCGTCGCTGCATGGCATCGACGATGGCGTGGTCGTGAGTCGCCATCGCGACCGTCGTCCCCGAGCGATTGATCCGGTCGAGCAAACGCATGATTCCCACCGAGGTCGCCGGGTCGAGGTTGCCGGTGGGCTCATCGCAGAGGAGGATCGGTGGCCGGTTGACGAAAGCGCGAGCAATCGAGACCCGCTGCTGTTCGCCACCGGACAACTGGCGGGGATAGCGATCGGCCTTGTCCTTGAGCCCGACCAGTTCGAGCACTTGCTGGACCTGTGGACCGATCACCGCTCGGGGCTTGCCGAGGACTTCGAGAGCGAAGGCGACGTTCTCACTCACCGTCTTATTGGGCAGGAGCTTGAAGTCCTGGAAGACAGTGCCAACTGATCGACGGAGGAAAGGCACCTTCCAGGCGGGCAACTGGGTGATGTCTTTGCCCGCGACCCAGATCGTGCCCCGGGTCACCGTGTCCTGGCGGAGCAAAAGCCGGATCAGCGTCGACTTGCCCGACCCCGAAGGGCCGACCAGGAAGACGAAAGCGCCTTTTTGAATGTCGAGATTGATGTCACGGACGGCCACAACTCCGCCCTCATAAACCTTGGTGACGTCACGCAGCCGAATCATTGGTCCTGACCCATCGTGAATGCCCGGAATGGCCGGTTCAGGGTAACCGTCTCAGAGTGCGAAACCGAACTTCCGCTCGTTCTGTGGGCCGTTAGAGGCGTCCAACGCACCTACGAACCCTGGGTTCGCAATTCCTCGTGTTGAAGGCGGCGCCAGCGGAGGTAGCCGTCGATGAATTCATCGAGATCGCCGTCGAGCACGCCCGAGATGTTGCCGACTTCGACATCGGTGCGGAGGTCTTTGACCATTTGATAGGGCTGCATGACATAGCTGCGAATCTGCTGTCCCCACGCTGCTGCTCCTTGCTCACCGCGAATCTCATCGATTTGCGAGATCCGTTGCTGACGCGCGAGTTCATGGAGGCGCGCTTTCAGAATCGCCATGGCCCGGGTCCGGTTTTGCAATTGGCTCCGCTCGTTCTGGCACTGAACCACGATCCCCGTGGGGAGGTGGGTGATCCGCACGGCGGAGTCGGTCTTGTTCACATGCTGACCGCCTGCTCCCTGTGACCGATAGGTATCGATGCGCAGATCATCGGGATCGATCTCCATCCCCTCCTCGTCGGCTAGTTCGGGCACCACATCGACACCGGCAAAGGAGGTGTGCCTCCGGGAGTTCGAATCGAAAGGACTGATCCGCACCAAGCGGTGCGTCCCCCTTTCGGACTCGAGCGTGCCATAAGCGTGTTCCCCCCGCACGGTCATGGTCACCGACTTCACGCCCGCCTCCTCCCCTTCACTGATCTCCTCGACGATTACCGAGAACCGGTTCTCCTCAAGAAAGCGCTGGTACATGCGGACCAGGATCTCCGCCCAATCCTGCGCATCAACGCCGCCGGCGCCGGCGTGGACCGAGAGGATGGCGTTGTGATCGTCGTATTCGTCGAAGTAGAGCGACTCGCGTTCCAGACCGGCCAGGCTGCGATAGAGAGCAGCTAGCTCGGTTACAACCTCCGCCCGCACGGAAGGATCGGCGGCCTCTTCGGAGAGTTCGAGCAGGACCTCCGAATCATCCAGAGTTCGCTCGAGCTTGGCGACACTGTCGATGGTCCGCTCCAACGCCGCCAGGCGCTGGGTGACCTGGCGCCCTTGGTCGGGGTCGTTCCAAAGGCCGGGATCGGCCGCCTGCTCCTTTAACTCGGCGAGCTCGGTGGCTTTGCGGTCAAGGTCAAAGAAACCTCCGGGCCTCAGCCAGGCGGTTGCGGATGTCGGCGATCAAAGCGTGCGGTTCAGTCGTCTCTACGGTCATGAGCGAACTTGTAGCACGTGGTTACGCCGCACCGTGGCAGCGCTTGTACTTCTTGCCGCTCCCACATGGGCACGGATCGTTGCGGCCTACGGCGCCGCTGCTTCGAGTCGACTTTGACTGATCATCGTTGACCACTTTCGGAGCAGCCGGGGCGGCGGGCTCCGCCAATTGGACGTGGAACAAATAGCGAACGGTGTCACGCTTCACCGATTCGACCAGTTCGCTGAACATCGTGTAGCCCTCGCGCTGATATTCGACCAGCGGATCGCGTTGGCCCATGGCGCGGAGGCCGATTCCAGCTCGCAGGTAGTCCATCTCGGATAGATGCTCGCGCCACTTGTTGTCGATCACCGACAGGATCACCTGGCGCTCGACCTGTCGCATGTTCTCGAGTCCCAATTCCTTGCTCTTCGCTTCATACGCGGCGTTCGCCTCTTCGACGGCGGCGTCGATGACATCCTCGAGCGACGATCCTCCCGGTCCCGCCTCTTTGAGCGTCGACGGATAGATCTGCGTTAGCTCCTTGTTGAGCAGCTCCCAATCCCATTCGGAGGGAGCGAGCTCGGGCGGAAAGACGGTCTCCACGGTGTCGGCCACCACGACTTCGATCCATTCCCCGACCAGGTCCTCACCTGTCTCCTCGAGCAAATCCACGCGCCAGTCGTAGATGACTTCCCTCTGCTTGTTCATCACCTCGTCGAATTTGAGGACGTTCTTACGGAGCTCGAAGTTCTGTGCCTCAACCGTCTTCTGGGCGCGTTCAATGGCCTTGGTCACCATGCCGGCCTCGATGGGTACGTCGTCGGGAATCTTCATCCGATCCATCAGCGACGAGACTCGATCACCGGAGAAGCGGCGCATCAGGTCGTCTCCGAGCGAGAGGTAGAACCGGGATTCGCCGGGGTCGCCCTGGCGGCCGGAGCGACCACGCAGCTGATTGTCGATCCGGCGCGACTCGTGGCGCTCGGTCCCCACGACGTAAAGCCCACCGCTTTCGATGACCTTTTCTTTGATCGGAGCGATCTCGGCGGCAAAACGAGCGGTGGTTTCGGCCAGCTTGGCCTCGAACTCCTCCTCAGGCACCTGTTGGCGCTTCAGCTCGAGGCGCGCCAGACCTTCCGGATTCCCGCCCAGCCTGATGTCGACTCCCCGACCAGCCATGTTGGTGGCCACGGTCACCGCGCCCGGGCGTCCAGCTTGAGCGATGATCTCAGCTTCACGTGCGTGATTCTTGGCGTTGAGAACTTCGTGCTCGACTCCTCGTTTGTGCAGCATCTTCGACAGGCGCTCGGACTTTTCGATGGAAACGGTGCCGAGCAGGATCGGCTGTAGCGCCTCGTGTCGGGCAACGACGTCGTCGATGACTGCTTGGAACTTGGCATCCTCTGACTTGAAGACCAGGTCGGGTTGGTCGGCTCGCGCCACCGTCCGGTTGGGCGGGATGACCAGCACTTCGAGCCCATAAATCTGCGCTAGCTCGGCCGCTTCGGTTTCGGCGGTTCCGGTCATCCCGGCCAGCTTCTGGTAGAGCCGGAAGTAGTTCTGCAGAGTGATCGTGGCGAGGGTCTGATTCTCTTCTTTGATCTTCACCCCTTCTTTCGCCTCGATGGCCTGGTGAAGCCCTTCTGAATAACGACGACCTTCGAGTACGCGTCCGGTGAATTCGTCAACGATCTTGACTTCGCCCTGGTCAACGAGATATTCCACGTCCCGCTGGTAGAGCTCCTTGGCTCGCAGCGATGACTCGAGATGGTGGACGAAGTCGACCGCAGCGTGGTCATAGAGGTTTTCGACTCCGAGAAT
Organism: uncultured Acidimicrobiia bacterium; assembly: GCA_963761985.1. Lineage (GTDB taxonomy): Bacteria > Actinomycetota > Acidimicrobiia > Spongiisociales > ZC4RG35 > JACCTH01. The sequence continues at coordinate 103,371 of CAVXIT010000007.1, read as the reverse complement.
CTCTTCGACGAATCCGACGCCTTCCTCGGTGGTCATTACCTGTCGCTTGGCTTCATCGACTTCGTAGTGCTCATCGCGTCGCAATCGGTTGGCAATTCGAGCGAAATCTCGATACCACTTGGCCGCATCCGACAGCCGGCCGCTAATGATCAACGGGGTGCGGGCTTCGTCGATCAGGATCGAGTCGACCTCATCGACGATCGCATAAATGTGGCCGCGCTGGACACGGTCGCCCGCCCGCATCGCCATGTTGTCGCGGAGATAGTCGAACCCGAACTCGTTGTTGGTTCCATAGGTGATGTCGGCGGCGTAGGCCGGACTTCGCTTCGCGGGTTCCATACCGGTTTGGATGAGCCCGACGTTGAGCCCCAAGAAACGATGGATGGCGCCCATCCAGTCGGCGTCGCGGGAGGCCAAGTAGTCGTTCACGGTGACGATGTGCACGCCGGTGCCGGGGAGGGCGTTGAGATAGGCGGGCATCGACGAAACCAGGGTTTTGCCCTCGCCGGTCTTCATCTCGGCCACCATCCCCCGATGGAGTGCCAAAGCGCCGATCACCTGCACGTCGAAGTGACGCTCCCCGATGACTCGTTGAGCAGCCTCCCGGACCGTGGCGAAGGCCTCGACGGCCAGGTCATCGAGCGGCTCTCCGGCGTCGAGCCGGCGCCGGAACTCGACGGTCTGGTTGGCTAGTTGAGCGTCATCCAGCGCTGAGACGGCCGGTTCCAGGGCATTGACCTCGACGACGAGGCGCTCGAATTCGCGCAGGGTCTTGCCTTCACCAGCCTTAAGCAGCTTGGAAAAAATGGACATTCAGGCGGAATGGTATCGGGGGTGACAGGACTAGACATCAGACATCAGATTTCAGACTTCAGATGGGATCCCAGTCTGACGTCTGACGTCTGACGTCCTGAATCGTTATCGGCGATTCAGAAGTCCCGCGTGTTCGGCGTAGCGGACCGCTTCGTGCCGGGACTGCATCCCCAGCTTGTCCAAGATGTTGCGGACGTGGTTCTTGACGGTGTTCTCGGAGATGTAGAGCTGTTCGCCTATCTCGCGCGAGGTTCGACCATCGGCGATCCACTGCAGGATCTCCACCTCGCGCCCCGTGAGAGAGGGCCGGCGGGTGGCATTGAGATCTCGGTTGCGCAGCAGATGGGCGACCACATCGAAGAGCCGGGCCGCAAGCTTGGGCGACACTACGGCTCCCCCTTTGACTACTTCATTCATCGCCGCCACCAGCTTGGGGAATGGCGTGTCTTTGATGATGTAGCCCGAAGCACCTGCCTTGATCGCCGTGAGCAAGTCTTCCTCGGAGTCGCTCGACGTCAGCAGCACAACCTTGGTTCCAGGCGAGGCGTCGGTGATCTTGTCGACGACATCGAGACCCGAGATCCCCGGCATCAACACGTCCAGAACCACCAGAGCCGGGCGATGACGGCGGGCTTCAGCAATTGCAGTGAGGGCATCGGAGGCAATCGCGACGACGTCGAAGCCCTCCACTTTGAGGGCAGCCGCCAAACCCGCCTGAAAAATAGGCGCGTCGTCGACAACGAGAACAGTCGGATTCTTCACGCTGATTCGATCAAACCCAATTGACCGTCCCGACGGCGATACAGCACGCTCTGGCGCTGGGTGCCGTCGTTGTGAAAGAAGAAAAAGTCATGACCAAGCAACTCCATTTGCAGCACTGCTTCCTCTACGGTCATCGGCTTCATAACGAATTGCTTGATACGAACAATCTCGTTCGTGGGTTCTGAGGGAGGCTCGACCAACCCGTCATGGACGGCGTGTTTCCGGTGTTTTTCGATCAATTTCCCTTTAAGACGGCGTAGTTGGAGGTTGAGGCGGTCCACGGCCTGGTCAACGGCGGTTTCGGCCGAGGCGGCAGTTGAAACCACCCGGATGACCTTGCCAGCTGCGGCCGTAGTGACCTCGAGGCGGTAGCGCTCGGCTGCCAGGCGGGGGTTGTGCTCCTCGGAGAACTCGACATCTATGTCGGCTACCTGGCTTTCGAACACCCGCGCGGCGTGGCCGAGCTTTTCGGCGGCTAGTTCCCTGACCCGATCGTCGATGCTGGTGTTACGCGTGTGAACACGAACTTCCATTCACTCCCTCACTTGGACTATCGGCACTCCCCAGAAAAGACTAGTCACTGGTGGCTGTGGCGGACAGGGCCAAAAGAACCGGTTTTGGACGCTCGCCCTGGCCGAGCGAACGTTGGGCGCTCATCAGGGTTCGGCCAGTCGTGACAACATCGTCGATCAGGATCAAGTCGGTGGGAGGCTCCTCGCTGAACGTAAACGCCGGAGGGTCACGTTCGGTTCGTTGCCGTCCGGCTTGGGCGGAGCTGTGCAATGGAGGCTGCAAACCCATCCAAGTCTGTCGGCCGGTCAGCGCCGAAACCTTTTTGGCAAGTTCGCGAGCAGGGTCGACTCCGTAGGTGACGGTGCGCCAGCTCGCGCGAGGTAGCGGCACCAGAGTGCCAGTCGGTGGCAGCAGGCAGGCGAGGGCTCGAGCTAACAGCCAGCCTGCGCGGTCGCATCCCTGATATTTGAAGGCGTGCACAACTGTTTTGGCGACGCCCGTGTGCTCGAAGCACGAGCGAACCCGCAATCCAGAGGCGAGCAAACGGTCGGGCGCTTCCACCAGATTTTGTCGGCAGGCGCGACAGAGGTCATCGCCCCACCTCCCGCAGCCCACACAAAGCATCGGTTCACCATGACGGAACGGTGTGACAAGATTGGCTTCATGGCATTCCCGCTCGGCGCGGCCATCACACTTGAACAGCTGACAGGTGACCCTTATCCGCATCTGGCGGCACTGCGCGTCGAGGAGCCGGTGAGTTGGGTTCCGGCTCTCGACGGGTGGTTGGTGACCCGGCGCGACCTCTGCGTTGAAGTCATGCGTGACGCACAGACGTACACGGTTGATGACCCTCGCTTCTCTACCGCGCAGGTGGTCGGCCCGAGCATGTTGTCTCTCGACGGGGAGGAGCATCGACGCCATCGAGATCCTTTCGCGGCCGCACTTGTTCATGCCAAAGTCAAGGAGCGGTTCGTTGATCGGGTAAATCAAGAGGCGCGACGCCTCACCGAACGCCTGGCGGAGGGCGGCCGCGCCGAAATCCGTCGCGAGCTGGCAGGTCCTCTGGCAGTCGCGGTGGTGAGTGCAGCCCTCGATCTAGCCGATGAGGACGTCGACACGGTTCTCGGCTGGTACGAGCGGATCGTGGCTGACGTCGATCGAATCTCAGCCGGTCAAGACGTCAGTGGAGCTGGCCACGAGGCAATGGGCGATCTCGGGCGCGCAGTTCGGGAAAGCACTACCCGGCAGCACGGGCTTCTGACCGAAGTGAGTGGGCAGCTGGGTGAGCAAGAGGTGGTCTCGAACGCCGCCGTGATGATGTTCGGTGGCATAGAGACCAGCGAGGGAATGACAACGAGCCTCTTCTGGCACCTGCTCACCCATCCCGAACAGCTGCAAATGATCAACGAAGATCGGTCGCTTGGTCGTCAAGCGATGGAGGAATCGCTTCGGTTGGAGCCGGCGGCAGGGCGCGTCGACCGTTACGCGACAAGGGATGTGCAGTTGGCCGAGGCAGAGATCAACCGGGGTGACCTGGTGATCGTTTCTTTGACAGCCGCGAATCGCGATCCGGACGTCTTTGTCGATCCCGACCGATTCGACATTCATCGCGCCAACGCCCGAACCCATCTTGCGTTCGCGCAAGGTCCGCATGCGTGCATTGGCATCCATCTCGCCAAGCTTGAAACTCTGGCGGCCCTCGACGCGGCCCTCGACCACTGGCCGGGACTGCGCCTGGCCCAGGAAGTCGACGGACCGACCGGCCTGGTGTTCCGCAAGCCGCGTTCCGTTCCCGCTGTATGGGAGTCGCAGCTCTAAGATCGCCCTATGTGGGCTCGGGGCAGGGCACAGTGACGGTCCTCTATCTGGTCGCGATCACCCTGGTTTCGTACAAGGTCTGCTCTGACCTCAATGCCTTCACCCACCAATCTTCGCGAAAAACGGACTTAACCGCTCTTCTCGTGCTTGCGATAGTCACGGTGGTGCTGGCGCTGGCGATCCCGCAAACTTTTCCGCCGTTCGAGCTCGGCTGCGAATACGACCCCTGCTGGTCCCTGGCCTAAAAAGCGTTTTTCCCCGTTCCTTTTCTCCCCCCGGAAGGGGAGTTTTGTTTCTCCCCCCGGAGGGGGGAGTCCCGGAGCGAAGCGGAGGGGAGGGGGGCCTTACCTCTAAACGAAACGCGATCGCCAAAGACGTTGCGGCTGGACGAACAGTTGCTAGGAGGCGGAGCTCAAGGCGGGACGTCGGCCACAGTAAGTTTTCGCGTCGGAGAAAACGCCCCCCTCCCCGCCTGCGGCGGTACTCCCCCCTCCGGGGGGAGAGACGGAAACGGGGTTTCAGATCTCGCGGTCTTCTGGTCTTCTGGTCTTCGGCTCAGGTTCCTTCGCGCCAGCCGGTGAGATAGGCCTTCTGCTCCTCGGTTAACTCCTCGAGGCCGGCTCCCATCGCATCAAGCTTGATCCGCGCCACTTCTTGATCGAGTTCGACCGGGAGCGTGTAGATGCCCGGTTCGAGCTGCCCGGCGCGCTCGGTGAGCCACTCAGCCGCCAGCGCCTGGTTGGCGAAAGACATGTCCATCACGTCGGCAGGATGGCCTTCAGCGGCTCCGAGGTTTACCAGGCGCCCTTCGGCCACCACGAGGATCCGGCGGCCGTCCGCCAACTCGTACTCCTCCAGGTTGTTGCGGACCGGGCGGCGATCGCGGGCCATCTCACCCAGGACCTCCAGATCGATCTCGACATCGAAGTGCCCGGCGTTGGCGACGATTGCCCCATCCTTCATCAGATCGAAATGCTGGCGACGCAGGACGTGCTTGTTGCCCGTAACCGTGATGAAGACATCGGCGATCCGCGAGGCATCGTCAGCAGTCAGCACCTGGTGCCCGTCCATCGCCGCCGACAGCGCCCGTACCGGGTCGACCTCGACCACCGCCACTTTGGCTCCCATGCCTTCCGCCCGGGTGGCAACGCCGCGACCGCAATTGCCGTAGCCGATAACCGCCACGGTGGCGCCGGCCATAAGCATGTTGGTGGCGCGAATGATCCCGTCCATCGCCGATTGCCCGGTGCCGTAGCGATTGTCAAATAGATGCTTGGTATCGGAGTCGTTGACAGCCACGACTGGAAGTCTGAGCGTGCCGTCGGCCGCCATCGCCTTGAGGCGGATGACGCCAGTCGTCGTTTCTTCGGTCGAGCCGATCGGGTTGAGCTCGGTGCGCTTGGTATGCAAGAGGGTCGCGAGATCGGCACCGTCGTCCATCGTCACATCCGGCTGCATGTCGAGTACTGCCTCGAGATGCGCGTAGTAGGTGTCGCCATCCTCGCCCCGAATGGCGAAAACCGGGATGTCGTCGGCGACGAGCGCCGCCGCCACGTCGTCTTGGGTCGAAAGCGGATTGGACGCGCAGAGCGCGACGGTCGCACCACCGGCACGGAGGACCTGCATCAGGTTGGCCGTCTCCGCAGTGACATGGAGGCAAGCCACCACCGTCTTTCCCGCCAGTGGCTGTTCCTTTTCGAATCGCTCGCGGATCGAGGCGAGCACTGGCATCCGGCGACCGGCCCACTCGATGCGTCTGGCACCGCCTTCGGCCAGGCTCGGGTCGGCGATATCGTATTTCAATGCGGCTCCTTAGCGAGTAGTTGTTTCAGCGATTCGAGCTCGGGTATCGCCATCGGATCGATCTCTCCGGCCGTGGCCAACTCGAGTGAGACCAAGTCTCCCATGGCGCAGAGGCTCATGATCCGCTCGAGGCGGCTGACCCCCTGCGACCAAACTTCCCCGACCCAGGGCACATGGTCCTCGGTGAGCCGGGAGGTGTGGGTGTAGCGCGCTTCGATCCGGGGGCTTTCGGAGTCGTCGCGGAGGCTGATGATTCCGACGTGGCGGCTCGTCACCGCCGACAACGAGGACCAAGAGACGATCTCGTTGTGATCGAGCTCTGGCATGGCGCTCCACCACGCCGGCCATTTGGCGTTTTCGTTGATCTGGGTCTTCCAACGCTGCGCCACCGGAGCGGTTAACCCCGATCCGTAGATGATCGCGATCCGCTCGCGCAGGCCGGCGGCGAGGTCGGCAGCGAGGTCATGCCCCAGCCCGCCGGTGATTTGATCGACCAGGTCCGCTGCCGCCGCCAGATCGCCGGGTTTGAGATCGACCGCATCCTCGACCAGCCGCAATAGAGAGCCGAGCATGTAGCCGAGGGCGGCCCGCGGCGGCAATCCCGGAGGGACCTTGATCATCGACCAGCCGTTGGCCTCGGCCATCTCGCCGAGTTTTCCTCCCGAGGTGACCACACCGGGAGTTATCCCAAGGCCGGTCGCAGCCTCGACCGCGCTCAGGGTCTCCTCGGTGTTGCCGCTGTAGGAGAGGGCGACCACGGCCGGCGGCCGGTTCGCCGCCCAGGCCGGCAACCCGTAAGTCTTGTGGACCGTCACGGGCACCGCAGCCAGCACCGAGACCAGGTCGCCCGAGATGCCCGAGCCGCCCATCCCGGCCACAACCAACCCGTCCGGGACCGGGAGCGGGTCGGGGGCATCAACCTCGGCAGCCCAACGCAGTTGTCCCCCGAGACCGGCGATGAGCTTTTCCATTTCCTCAGCCGCCATCGGGATCCTTGCGGGTCGACCGGGAGCTCGGCCTCCTCGATGAGCATGATCGGTATCCCGTCGGTTACCGGGTACGCCCGGCCGCAGACCGCGCAGACGAGCCGGGATCGTGCCTCGTCCTCGGAGAGGTCGCCGTGATCAACCGGGCAGACAAGGATCGAAGCAAGCACCGGGTCAATGAGAGGCACTGTCGCCTCCAATCACGGCTTGGACCTTCTCGCTGAGCTCTTCGACCGACTTGTCGTCCGGTCCTTCGACGTTGAGACGCAGCAACGGCTCGGTGTTCGATGCTCGCAAATTGAACCAACGATCGGGCCACGACACGGTCAGTCCATCAAGCTCGTCGAGCTCGGCGTCGGCAAACGCCTCCTCGACCCGTTCGATCGCGGCCTTCTGATCGTCGACGCGAATGTTGATCTCGCCGGAGGCCGAGTACGGCTCAACCTCGGTCCGAATCTCCGACAACTTCTTCCCCGACTCGGAGAGAACCTGGAGCAGCACCAGCATCGCCAGCATGCCGGAGTCGGCGCGGAAGTTGGCGGCGAAGTAGTAGTGGCCGGAGTGCTCGCCACCAAAGACAGCTCCGGTTTCTGCCATCACTTGTTTGATAAAAGAGTGACCAACGCGCGTCCGGATCGGTTTGCCACCAAGCGAGGCTCACGGTCTCGGGCACGGCTCTGGAGGTGATGAGGTTGTGGACGATCGTGGCGCCGGGCTGGCGGGCAAGGAACCACCGGGCGATCAACGCCGTGGTGGTGCTGCCGGAGAGCGGCTCGCCTAAATCGTCGATGAAAAACGCGCGATCGGCGTCGCCGTCAAAAGCCACCCCCAGGTTCGCGCTCTCCGCCTTCACGAGCGCGATGAGATCGACCAGGTTCTCGGGCTGGAGCGGGTCGGCAGGATGATTGGGAAAAGTGCCATCGGGTTCGAGATAGAGACCGATGATGGTGGGGGGAATGCGCGCAAAGACTTCCTCGATCACGGCCCCCGCCATCCCATTCCCACCGTCGACCGCCACTCGAAGCGACGACATTGCCCCTTCGTCGACGATCCCGAGCAGATGTTCGATGTATCCCTTAGTCGCATCGAGGTTTTCGACCGAGCCCTTGTCAGTGACCTCGGCCATGGGATCGGCGACCATCTTCTCGATCTCGGCAAGACCGGTGTCCTCTCCCACCGGCGCCGCTCCGGCCCGGCAAAGCTTGATGCCGTTGTATTCGGCGGGATTGTGCGAGGCCGTGATCATCACTCCGGGGACCGAGCGGCTGCCTGAGACGTAGTAGACGACGTCGGTCGCAACCTCTCCCAGCGAAAGTACCGACGCTCCCTGGCCGGTGATGCCGGCGATCATCGCCTCCGACATCGCCGGTGAGGACGCCCGACAATCCCACCCGACCGCGATCTGTTCGGCGCCGGTCAGGTCGACAAAAGCGGCGCCGACCGAACGGGCGAGGTCGGGGGTGAGCTCACCGTTGTCGGTTCGTCCTCTGATGTCATAGGCCTTGAAAACTCCGCTCATCTCGCCCTTTCCGGCTTGTCGGGATCGCCGGGGATTGTATGGCTTCGACCCTTACACTCCACGCCGTTCATGGCCGCGCCCTCTCGACCCGATCTCGCCGTTGTCCTGCCGGCCTGGAACCTGGGGAAGGTGATCGCCACCAACATCGAGCGGGTCACGGACGTCCTGACGGGATTGGGGCCCGTCGAAATTGTGGTTGTCGACGACGGCAGCGCGGACAACACGCTGCTCGAGTGCCAAAGGGCCGCCGCCGGGTCGGGTGGAGTGGTCCGGGTCCTTCGCCATGAGGTGAACCGGGGAAAAGGCGAAGCGCTTTTCACGGGTGCTCGGGCCACATCGGCGGAACTGGTCGTTTTCCTTGACGCCGACCTCGACCTGCCTCCCGAGCAAGTCCCGGCACTCCTCGAACACATGAGCGAGATCGACATGCTGGTCGGGGCCAAGCGCTCCGCCATGGGCGAGGGCCGCTACCCGCTGGTGCGCCGAGTCCTCAGCCGGATCTTTGCCCTGTCGACGGTGGGGCTGTTTCGCCTTCCCGTGCGCGAGACGCAAACCGGTCTGAAGATTCTCCGGCGCTCGATCATCGACAAGGTCCTTCCCCAGATGCGGATCCATGGCTACGCCTACGACCTCGAGATGCTGATCCGCGCCCATCGGGCGGGCTTTCGGATCAAGGAGATGCCGGTGGAGTTGGGGCCAACCGCTTCGCAAGCTCCGGTGCGGGCGGCGATGATGTGGCAGCTCGGTCGGGATACTTTGCGGCTGTTGTGGTGGACGCTTAGCGGACGGATTCCGCGGCGTCGGGCGCGCCAGCCTGAACCGAGCGGCTTGGGTTCGCACGGATCCTGACCAGCAGGAACCCGGCGGCGGCCAGCCCGCCGATGGTCAGAATCCACCCGATGTTTTCGACCGCCGTATTGCCAAAGGTGAGCGTGACGGTCGAAGTGGTGGGAACCACAATCATGAAGGAGGGCCCGGCGTGATAGGGACCGTCGGCACCCGTGGCCTGCCAGTTGGGGAAGTAGGAGACCTTCACCAAATGCGGCACCCCGATGGCGTCGGTGCGGAATGAGATTCGATCGTCGGTCATCTCGACATTGGTGATTTGCGCTTCGGTGATCCGCTGTGGAGGACCCGCTCCGAGCTCGTCAACCGACGACACCCGCGGCCATTCCTCAGGGCCATCCGTGGTTATCCATCGATCGAGGAGGTCCATCCGCCCGTACCACTCGAGAGAGAACTCCTCGAAGGTCGCCCGGTCGTCGCCAGGACCGATCCCGAATACCCCGCCCAGCCGGGCGGGCAGGCTGTTGTGGGGCCCTTCGTAGACCGACGGCGTGTAGGAAGCGACTTCCACCAGGTCGGCGTCTGCCACTTCGTAAAAGGTGAACGGTGCTGAGCTGGCGATCTCGGTCAGCTCCGGCCGGCTATTCGCCAATTCGGTCGTCTCGGGGTTGTAGCTCACGTAGTAGTTGATGCCGAAGAGCTGCATGTGGGGCACGCCCCGGTCGAAATCGAAACGGTGATAGTCGAGGCCGGGGATGGGACTCGATGGGTCCTTGCTCATCTCGGCCTGGTTGAGGAAGTGGAATGGCGTCGAGAGCGAGGACTCGAAGAAGAGGCCTTCGGTCGACCCGAGCGCCTCCTCCGTCCAATAGGGGAAGAGCATCAGCGCCATCGGCGAGCCGTAGTCGTTCATCGACTTGTCGTACTCCCAATGAATTCGCCCCGGCTCAAGGCTCGAGGCGGTTGTCATCAGCGCCTCGTATTCGGGCCACTTGGTCTTGCCTTCGTATCCGGAGAAGTTCCAGCGAGCCCAGCCGTTCATGATGGTGATGCCGGCGAGGGACCCGAAAGCAAGCAGGCCGGCCGCGCTCAGCGCCATGAAGGAGCGGGTGTCGATAGGTCGCAGCCACAGCATCGAAAGCATCAAGGCGCCGGCGATGATGATGCCGACCGCCCAAACCGCCGGATTGGGAACGTTTTCCTCCCGGGCAAGGAGGATCACGGCCACCGTTCCCGCAGCCAAAAAGAGGATTCGGGGCAGAAGACCTGAGACCCGGTCGGGGAAACGTTTCGCCAGCCACATGGCAAAGGCTCCGACCCCGATGGCGGCAAAGAAGGTGGCGCCGAAGTACCAGAAAGGGAGAAGGCGACCGTTCCAGAGCTTCCACCGAGCGTTGAAGATTCCGGGGATCAGTTCAGGCAGGGCGAACGGCAGCGGGTAGTAGATGATCGGCAGCAACGTCAGAGCCACCAACGGAAGGCTCCGGTTCGACCGCCGCATTGCCCAAATCGCGCCGCCGATCGCGGCGGGAAGCAGCAGCCACATCTCGAGCGGGAACAACTCTTCCCAGCTTCGCAACGGAGTCCAGGCCATGTCGGAGCTAAAACCGAGCCGGGCGAACAGCGGGACCATCCAGAACGACGCGATGCCAAACCCGATGGCCCAAACCTTGAGCGCCTGCTTGAGCGCCCCTTTCCAGATGAGAACGGTCAGGCTCGCAGCCATAAAGGCGATGATCGTGATGATGTGACTCAGCACCGCCCCGGCGAGAAAGAGGCCAGCCACCGGAACAAAGCGAGGATCGTCGCGAATCGAGCGAATCAGAAATGCGAGATAGAAGAGCGAAAGGGCGAAGGACCAGGAGAAAGAGAACTCTCCCGCCATTGTCGAGAGCAAGTTGGCTCCATAGATGGTGAAGCTCTCCATGAAGATGAAGACGGCACCACCCGCTGCCGCCACTGTCGACACCGCGCGACCGAGTCGCAGGCTTCGGGCCAGGTAGTAGGTGGCTGGAGGGGTGGCAAGAAGTCCAACGATCGTGGCGAGTTTGAAAGCGACGCCGTAGGGCAGGAGCACATCGAGCAACACGATGACGAGGGAAGGCAACGGAAAGTAGAAGTAGAAGACGGGATAGCCGGCGAACCAATCCTGCGACCAACCGAGGATTCGCCCTTGCGGAAGGAGGACGTCGCGCAAGAAAGCCGGCACGGCCACATGGGCAGCCATGTCACCACCAGTGGGGGTCGTAGCGTTGAGGAGGAGGCGGGGATTGACCACTGCGATGATTGCCAATGCACAGCCCAGCCCGACTATGAGGGGGACGAAACGGCGGGTACCGGAAGGGGGTGCCGCTAGGTGCATGAGGCCAGAATCCCCCAGGCCAAAAATCCCAAGGGTTGCGTCAGGGCCTGGACCTGCGAACCAATTCGAGAACTTGGGTGAGATTCAGCTGGTCGCCGGAACGGTCCCACCACTTCTCCTCGCACTTGTGACAAGAAAAAAACTGGACTTCGGTGCCATCGGGCAAGCGATGCTTGATCTCGATGACGTCGGCAACGCCGCATTGGGGGCAATCCATGGAAGCCGGGATTCTATCGGAAGGCTCGTTTTCTTCTGTTTTTCGTTACCGGACCGGACCTGGATTGGCCGATTCGCCCGGAAACCCGCTATTCCTCGTCGAGCAGGCGTCCCACATAGCGGGTCCGGCGGACGCCCTCGTCCCACCAAACGGCATACCAGTAGGGGCCGTGGGGACAAGCCGAGCAACTCGCCTTGCCGCATTTCACCTTCTGGCTTCGCAACCGCACTTTGGGCCGCTTGGCCGAGTTGAAGACCCCGTCGCGTTCGAGCTGAGCCTGGGTGAGGATGAGGAGCCGGCGCAGGTCGTGGGCGTCGAGGTCACGAACCGCATCAAGCAGGTCGCGGTCGAGCGCCACGGCTTTTTACGCGACTTCGAGCGGGGCGAACAATCGCGCCACGGTGCGCCGATCGGTCAGGGTCCAGCCGCGAGGGGCGCTGAGCCGCGAGGCGTGATCTGCGCACAGCGCGTAGGAAGGAATTTCGGTGATGGCGAGGTCCTCCACCCACATGTGCTGGTCGGCGTAGGAGTACATCATCACGGCCGAGGCCGGCGTCGAACAGCGAAGGCAGCTGGGGAACATGGTGAGCACGGTAGGCAATTTCGCTACGACGACAAAGGACCGTTTCTCCCCCCGGAGGGGGGAGAAACAGGTAGGTCGGAGGGGCGCGGGACGCCTTCCCAGAGGAGGCCCTGGCCCGTGGCGTCGAGCACCATGACGGTCGGGACCGAGGAGATGCCGAGCTCACCGAAACGGGTCGGGTCCGCCTCGTAGGAAATCTCGCTGAACTTCTCGCCGTAAACAACGCGCAGCGCGTCGCGCGCCGCGAAACAGGGTTGGCAGGTTGCAGAGGCGAAGAAGTGGACCCCTTCACCCAAGTCGGGACGGAAAACTGGGACGGGCCGGGCTCGTTTCACCCGCCGCTGCCAGAACACCGACCCTGCGACTGCGACCGCAATCCCCGCCAGGATCAAAACCCGCAGGGTGGCTTCGCTCATTCCAGCGGATGAGCCAGGGTCATCGAAGCGGCTCCGCCGTCGGTGAGGACTCCGTAGAACACCGCGACCGGACCGGTGGCAGTGATCATCCCTCCGCGCCCGTTGAAGCGGACGATTTCGCCGGTGGTCGACCCCGGTCCAAGGTTGATTTCCGTTGTGGCGCCATCGAAGACTGCAACCGTGGCCGTTGCCTCGGATTCCGCTGGATTGAAGATCCAGATCGCCGTCTCGGAGTCGGTGGAGTTGGCCGAGACCGGTACCAACCAGGCAACGGTGGAGATCGACGAAGCAGTCGAAACTACCCGGGTGTTCTCGCCGGCGTAGGCGAGCGCGACCGCGATCGGCTCGTCGGAGGCGACGAGATAGCCGCCGTTGTCCCCCAGGTCCTCAAGCGCAAGCCATAACTCGGAATCGGGGGCAAGGGCGCCATTCTCAACGCCCTCGGTGATACCTGTGGGATTCAATGCATCGACGCGATAAGTCGCCTCGACCGAGGCAAGGCTGCGGACGATCAGGTGGCCCGGGACACCAAAGGCTGGTTGCGGTACGAACCACTGTTGGGTACCGGCGATCGCTTCGGAGGTAGCAATGTCGGGGCCCGAACGCGCGACTCCTGCCACGATCGCTCCCCCGTCGGTATAGAGCGTGAAGCCGAGTTGCTGCCGCCCCGCCATGAGCTGACCCAACGGCAAGGTGAGCGTCGATTGGGCGGGGACCCGCACGGTTTCAACTTCGGTCACCGTGTCCGGTCCGAATTCCGAGGAGCCCACCAAACGAGCTGCTGCTTCAACCGCGAAGGGATTGGCAAGAACAACTGTGGATTGCTCACCCTCGTTGGTTGCCATCCCCAGCAACGCGACTGGTGCGGAAGTGGCCGGCTGGCAACCGGCCGTAGAGGCCTGCGCACCAGCTCTACCTAGAACGCCCGCGCCCACCTCGCCACCGGTAAATCGTTCGACGAGGATCGGGGTCACGCCTAGCTCGGCCACGCTCCCCACCTCGAAGCGAAAGCTCTCGTCGCCTTCCAGTTCGAAGTTGTCGCCTGCGCTGTCAATCCCCACGCCGCTGACCGCCCCGGTGACGGAGGAATCGGTGACTACACCCACCGTCGATTCGAACCCGGAGCCAGCAAGAGCTGCAGCACAAGTCACATATGGCGCGGGGCCAGGAATCGTGGGCGGGTCGACGACCGCGGCGGGCCGGCCGGGAAACACAAAGCCTATGGCCAGTGCAGCGGCAGCGACCACCAGGATGCTCAAACGAGCGACGCGCTCGCTCATCCAACCCTCGCCGGCTCGGGCACCGGCTCCGGGATCGGAGCCTGTCGGCCCCGGTTGCGTCCCCAGTAGGCGGCCGCGACGAGCACGAGGAGCAATGCTCCCGACCCCAAGCCGGCGCTGCGCGCCAGCTCTGAACCCGTGCCCGGGTCGGGCAAGTCTCTCTCCGGCTGGTAGGAGAGGTTCTGATAGACCTCGAGGTCGGTGTCGACCGGGCGCGCAGCGAGATCGATTTGACGACTGAGGATCTCGGTCGGGAACTCAGAGTCGGGGACGAGCACCAACCACTCGATGCCGAGCCGCGCCAGGGCGGCACCCGGGCGGAGATCGGCTCCGGCGAGTAAATGCTCGTTGATGACTCGAGCAAGCTCGTCATCCAAGGGGCCGGGACGCGACAGATAAGCCTGCGTAAGTGTTGACTGACCCCCGTCGATCGTGCGGTAGTCGAATCCGAAAAGGGACCGAGCACGGCCAGGCAATGATCCTGGTGGCCCGACAAGCAGGGCGCGGCCTGGAACTTCGCCGGCACTCAACGTTGCCACAAAGTCGAGCCGATCGGTCCAACGATCCGCGGGAAGTCCAAAGCGTCCTTGCGCCACGGTCAAGGCGGCTGGGAAAAGGAGAAGCGCTGCCGCGAGACCGCCGAGCAGTTTGAGTCGCGGTCCCTCGACCTCGATAAGGCTGGCCGCAAGCACGCCGGCGCCAACTGCGCAGCCGACCAGGGCCACGACGACCACCCCGGGGGCGAAGGTCGGAACCTGCGACACGAGATACCCGGCCGCGGCCATGATTCCCGCCCACCAGATCGAGGCGAGGCGGGTTCGGGAAGAAAAAAGCGCGGCGATGGCCAGCCCGAGCCCGATCCCCGCCAGCCAGAGCCATTCGTTGGCTATGTCGGGAGGGCTTGCGGCAAAGAGCAAGTCGTTGAGATCACCACCCAACACGTAGGGGAGGATCAAGAGAGCACCGAGAGCTGTCGCCGCCAGACCTAGGCCAGCGGCCCCGAAGCGGCGAGCGACCACAGCCCAAAGCAAACCGCTCACTGCGACCAACAGAAGAAGCGGAGGAAAGGCAATCGCCACGAATCCCGCGGCCAACCCGGCGCTGGCCAACCGCCCCACCCGACGGCGACCCTGTACAGGAGGTGCGACCACCGCCTCGATCGCCCAGGGCAAGGGTCCGACGGCCAACAGTGCAGGCCAGTTGGCGGAAGCCGCCACCGCGGCCGTCGTTGCACCGGCGACGTACACCCAGCCGGCGACGAATGCCCCCAGCGACCCCGCCCCCATTCGCCGGGCAAGTCGGGCCATGCCCAGGAGGGCTAAGGCGATCGCGGCGAAAAGCAAAAGGGCGGAGCCCAGATTCGGCCGCCTACCCAGCAACAGATAGGCGATCGAGCCGAGGCCGACCACCGGTGGGACCACCAAGTCGGACCCAAAGCCCGCCGGATTGGAACCGCCGCCGTAGGAAACGAGCAATCCATTCAGCCCGGAAGGAGGCAAGGCGAATCCCACCTCAGGCGGGCCGCTGAACCACACCGACCGGGTAGCAACCAGAACTGCCAAGGCAGAAATGACCGAGAGTCCAGCCGAAGGTCGTCGCCAGGCGACACGAGCCCTTTCGGCCAGCGACCCGGCCTCCTCCTCGTCGATAGCCGCGTTGAAGCGATCACCGAGTTCGGAGAAAGTGCGTCGCAAGCGAGACGATCCGCTGACCTGGAATCGAAAGAGCTCTTCGTCTCCCACCACCCTGATCCGGCGCATGCGCGCCCGGGCCGCGATGACGGACGGCACTTGGCCGAGGGTCCAAAGCCAGGAGGCGAGCGTGGCCAGCAGAGGGCGCACCCGGCCGAGAACGAGTTGCGACAGCCCATCAAGCAAGCCGACAAGACCGCCCATCGGTACCACCCAGGCGAGAGTCAGCGGGGAATAAGCAACCAGCATCGCTTTGTTACGACCGCCTTGCTCCTTCCATCCCGGGGCCTCGGCCGCGCAAGGAGCCTGGTGGAAGACCTCCGATGACGGAACCACAACGACTCTTCCTCCCGCGAGTCGGACCCGCTGACAAAAGTCGATGCTGGCCGCTTGCGGAGCGAGGGCAGGATCGAAGCCGCCGAGGCCGCGCAACAGATCCCGGCGAACCAACAAGGAAACGGCAGAGACGTACGAGACCTCACGGACGACGTCGTACTGCTCGAGGTCGAGCTCGTCGGGATCGAGACCGGTGTAAACGTCGCCGTAGACATCAGTTGCCCCACCGACCGACTCGAGGCGATCGCTGCCTCCGTCCACCAGGATCTTCGATCCGGCGACTGCGGCCTCGGTGCGCTCGATCTCGCGCACCAACCCGCCCAATGCGTCAGGTCGAGGACGCGTGTCGCCGTGCACCCACCAGACGAAAGAGACGCCAGGTGCCAGTGCCCCGATTACGTCCGAACTGGCTCGTAATCCTCCTTCACCTGTGGGACCACCCACGACCAGCGTTTGGGTTGGGGCATAAACTTGGGAGCGGAGGGCTTGGAGGGTTCCCTGCGGATCGATGCCGTCAGCGGCGAGGATTGCCACAGCCACCGCGGGCGAAGCCTGCGATGTGCCAGAGAAAGGAGCGGCCGACGAAAGCGGCGGACTGCTCATTGACCGGATCATTGTGGAGCAGACAAACTTCGACTGCAATCTCTCGCGATGACTGCCAAGCTCTCCACCTGAGGTTCGGGAGGCCGCGGTGCGGGTGACAATGCTTTCGGGTGGGGTCGGCGGGGCGAAGCTCGCCCGTGGATTCGCCGCTTTGCCCGGTCACGAGTTGACCGTCATCGCCAACGTTGGCGACGACGATCGCATCTACGGATTGGCGGTCTCGCCCGACATCGACACCATCATCTACACCATGGCTGGCCGGGAAGGGCCGCAGGGTTGGGGGTTGTCGCAGGATCCCTTCGAGGCGATGAAGGCCCTTGACGCTCTGCCGATTGATACGACCTTCCGGATTGGCGACGCCGACCTCGCCACCAATCTCTTTCGGACGGATCGGCTTCTTGCTGGCTGGTCACTGACCTGGGTAACGACTGCGCTCGCCTCGGCCTTCGGCATCGCAGCGACGATCCTGCCCGTGACCGACGATCCCCTGCGGACGGAAGTTCGGCTCGCCGGTGAGGGCTGGGTCTCGTTCCAGGAGTATTTCGTCTTCCGTCGCCATGCCGACGAGGTCAGTGACGTGCGGTTCCGCGGAGCGGGATTTTGTCGCCCGGCGCCCGGGGTGGTGGAGGCACTGGCGGGAAGTGATGCGATCGTCATCGGCCCCTCCAACCCGATCCTTTCGATCTGGCCGATCCTCGCCGTACCCGGCGTTGCCGACACGATTGCCGCACATCAGAAGGTGATCGGCGTCAGCCCGCTGATCGGAGGCACGGCGCTCAAAGGCCCAGCCGATCGGGTGCTTGTATCGATGGGTCACAGTTCCGATACGGCCGGCGTGATCTCCGCCTACTCGGGATTGCTGACCGACCTGGTAATCGACGAAAGCGACGGCGAGGAGGACACCGGCCTGCGGCCGCGGATCCACACTGCGAGCACCCGGATGGATGATGTCGCCGCTTCCACCAAGTTGGTCTCTCGGGTTCTTGAAATCGCCCAAGTTTGAATAATCAGGGCTTGACGATCTCCATCCACCCGCTTGCCGGCATCGGCGAGGTTCGTCCCGGCGATGACCTGGCCGGGTTGCTCATCGAGGCTCTGCGAGCACTCGGTCCAGCCGACGGCGACGTCCTGGTCGTTACCCAAAAGGTGGTCTCAAAAGCAGAAGGGGCGTTAGCCCACGCTCCAACCGAATCGGAGTATCGCGACGTGGTCGAGCGGGAAGCTATGTCCGTCCTTCGACGACGCGGCCCCATGACGATCACCGTGACCCGGCACGGCTTCGTCTGCGCCAACGCTGGAGTCGATCGGTCCAATGTGCTCGATGATCAGGTGGTGTTGCTTCCTACCGACCCTGATCGGTCCGCCCACCGGATCCGCCTTCGGGTCGAGAGGGAATTCGGCATTGAGCTAGCCGTCATCGTCACCGACACGTTCGGTCGGGCGTGGCGCCAGGGACTGGTTGACGTGGCCATCGGCGTCTCCGGCATGCTGCCGATCCTTGACCTGCGCGGCACACCGGATATGAACGGCCGCCTCTTGGAGGTAACCGAAGTTGCGATCGCCGACGAGCTGGCCGCCGCTGCCGAACTCGCGCTCGGCAAGGCTTCGGGGAGTCCCGCAGCGTTGATTAGAGGGGTTAACTACCCCCGAGGGGAGGGGCGCGCAACCGACCTCGTACGACCAGCAGACTCTGACATGTTTCGGTAAACCGCGGGCCCAAATTGATTCACTTGGGCCGTGAAAAGCGCGGTCTAGAGCCTTAGGTTTGGAAAGGGGGTTAGGCGTTGGGGCGGCCCAGGCCGGAGTAGTCGAGGCCGGCGGCCCGTACCAGGCGGGGGTCGAGAAGGTTGCGGGCATCGACGACGCGATGGCCGCGCATCGCCTTCGCCACCTCTTCGAAGTCAGCTTTGGCGAATTCGGGCCACTCCGTGGCCACCAACAACACGTCGGCCCCGGCGACTGCATCCAGCGCCGTTTCCGCATGACGGAGGTTGGGGTCACGAGCCTCGGGGTCATAGGCGGTGACGTGCGCACCCTCCTTCTGCAGGAGGGCGGCGATGAGTGACGCTGGCGATTCGCGGACGTCGTCGGTGCCGGCCTTGAAAGCCACGCCCCAGATTGCCACTCGCCGGCCGCGGAGACCTCCCCCGGCGGCGGCCTTGACCTTGTCCGCCACGCGCCGCCGCTGCTCGTCATCGGCAGCGATCACTGCCCGGAGCAGGCGGAAGTCATAACCGGCGTCTTCGGCCAACGAGATGAGAGCGAGCGTGTCCTTCGGAAAGCAAGACCCCCCGTAGCCGGGGCCGGGCTTGAGGAAATGAGGGCCGATGCGATGGTCCAGACCAACGCCCTCGAGCACATCCATGATGTCCGCCCCGACGGCTTCACAGAGATTGGCCAGTGTGTTGGCGAAGGTCAGCCGCGTGGCCAGGTAACTGTTGGAGGCGTACTTGATCATTTCCGCCGAAGTCGGATCTGTCTCGACGACCTCAGTTGCGAGGCTGTCGTAGAGCGAGGCGACGGACTTGGCCAGGATGGGATCGTCGGCGCCGATCACCACCCGGTCGGGATGCAGGAAGTCATGGACCGCCGTGCCTTCCCGAAGGAACTCTGGATGTGAAGCAACCATTGCGGAGCTCCCGAGCGCTTGCAGCCGATGCTGGAGAGCCTGGGTGGTCCCCGGCGGTACCGTCGACTTCACGACAAAGGCGGCGCCGGAGTCGAGCGAATTAGCCAACTCTTCGACGACCGCCTCGACAAACGACAGATCGGCCCGGCCGTCCTCGCCGGCAGGGGTAGGCAGGCACAGGAACACCAATTCGGCGCCTTTCACTGCCTCGGAATTGGAAGAGTGAAAGGTCAGACGGCGCGACGCCCGGGCCCAGTGAATCAACTCGTCGAGGCCGCTCTCGAAAATCGGGACCTCGCCATCCTCGAGCCGCCGCACGCGATCGGCATCGGCTTCGCCCAGAGCCACATGATGACCGAGACTGGCCAGTCCGGCGGCAGTAACTAGACCGACATAACCGGCCCCAATTACAGCAATATTCATCGGCGACTCACTCCTTTGGATCCTCCCGCCGAAAAAAGCTAACCGGTCTGGACGGACCTGTCAGCATCCAATCCGACAATGACCACGGCGTCGATGCCGTCGGTCAAACTGCCAGTCGAGACCTGGCCGAAGCCGAGCAAATCCACGAGCGCTTGCGCCTTGGCCATGGCCTCCGGGCGAACGATGATGGTCGTGGTCTCGAAGTCGTAGCGATCGGCCTCGCCCACCGAGGCAACCTCGAACCCCTGTTCCTCGAGCAGGTCGCTCATCCGGTTGGCAGCTCCCTCGACTCCGTTGCCGTTGAGAACCTCCAGGCGTAGCGCCTCGAGATTCTCGGTTTGCAGCGGCTGCCCTTCGGCAAAGGCGACGATCATGCTGTCCGCCTCGGGATGGCTCATCCTCACTACTGACTTGCCCTGGTAGTCGTCGATGTAGCCGGGGAGGGTGGCGGTCTCCATCGTCGCGGCCGAGATGCCCCTCATCCGGAAGGCGAGCTCCACGAGCGAGTTCTCCGCCAGCGCCGAGTCGACGGTGAGATGTTGGGCGAAAGACGCGACGATCGAACCGGCTTCGGTGAGCGTTGAGGGAGTCTTCAGCTCTGAGAGGATGGCGAGGATTAGACGCTGCTGGCGGTGGGTGCGGCCGAAGTCGTCGGCGTCGACGTTGACCCAGGTGTCGCCATGCAACTCCTCGTAATGGCGGGAGCGAGCGAAGGCCAGCGCTTGAGACCCGTCGAGGAGCTGGCGGCCAGCTTCGACATCCAGTCCGCTGTTGAGGTCACGGGCCGAAGCGGAGAAGTCGAGGTGAACGCCGCCGATCTGATTGACCAGCGCCTGGAACCCGACGAAGTCGACCTCGACGTAGTGATGGATCGGAAGGCCCGTGGCGGCGCGAACGGTGCGCACCATGAGCGGAGCGCCTCCATAGGCGTAGGCAGCATTGATGCGGTCGGTTCCGTGGCCGGGGATGTCGACCAGAAGGTCGCGAGGCAGCGAGAGGATCTGGGCGCGGTCGCCATCGGGGAGAAGCTTGATCAACATGATCACGTCGCCCCGAGCCCCTTCCGACTCGCCGAAGTTCTGCAGGCTGTCGAGTCCCTCACGCGTGTCGGAGCCAATGACCAAAAACGTGATCGGCTCGGTGTTTTCGACAGGCCGAATGTCGAGTTCTGGGGTGACGTCGGTGTTCTGGGTGACGTTGGCGGTAAACGCCGCCTGGCTCGATTGGAGAGCGAAAAGGACCAGGCCAACGCCGAGGTTGGCTAGGACCAGGAGTCCAATCACGACGCGCTTCCACCATCGGCCTTTGGGAGCCGGCGGACGCGTCGAAACGGGAACCGGAATGGGATCAGTGGTCATCAAATACCCCTAAGAACGCATGATACGAGACGCCGGTTCCATGCGCACGTGGAGTCGCGCAGGACATTGGGATTCGGAACACAATCGCTAGCCTCCCGCCAAACCAGATATCCCCCCAGTCCAAGTTGGAGAGCCTTTGGCTGTACTTCCCCACGAGGGCACTTTTTCAATCATGTATGGCTCCCAGGCCGTGCCGGTCGGGGCCGGCTACCGGCCGGGGTATTTTTCCCGCCCCGACGAGGCCGGCCGCTTTCCTGTTGTTCTCGTCTTTCCCGGGCTCGGGGGCCTTTCTTCCGGAGAGAAAACGCTCGCCCGGCATCTGGCGCGCAACGGGTTTGCGACAGTTGTGGTGGAGCTCTTCTCGGTCGACGGCGACGACGCCCTGCGCCAGTACTCCGAAACCTCCGATCGCGAGGCGATGGTGATGGTGGAGGAGGCGTATGAGTACCTCCAAAGTGACGACGTGTTCTGGGCGCTGCCGGAGAAGGTTGGGCTCCTCGGCCTCGACGTCGGCGGGCGGCCGGCTTTGACCGCAGCCGCCACGAGACCCTGGGTGGGTTCGGTGGTTGTGGTGTCGACCCCGCTTACCGGCGACGAGGCGCGCGAGCATCAGGTCGCCAGCTACCTGGGAAGTCTGCCGGTCGCGGTCCTCGGCCTCTACGGCGAGAGCGACCAGCTGATCGACAACGCCACCGTCGACGAGGCGCAGAACCGCAATGGGCATGGCACCTGGCTTCTTTATGAAGGCGCCGGACACGATTTCTGGAACGAAGAATCTCCCGACTTCGACAGTGGAGCCGGAGCCGACATGTCCGCCCGGTTGCTTGAGTTCTTCCGATCCACATTGCCGCCAGCCATCACCGAGGACCTGGGCTAACGGACGTGGCGTACTTCGCCGGCGTTGAGTTTGCGCCGGCGCCCGGATTCCTCGACTACGAGTGAACCATCCGTGCGGTCGATCGCGAGCGCGGTGCCGCGTTGGTTTTGGCCCCAAGTTATTTCGCTACCGAGTGTCAAGCAGTCCCGGCAGTAGTCGTCGTAGCTCCAGTTGTCGGCGCCGTTACCGAGCTCTTCCCACACCGCTTCGCCAACCATCTCGCCGTAGGCGCGGTGGGAGTCGGCACCGGGGTCCTTGGTCAACAGTCCAGCCCGTTCAGGTGGAGGGTCCGGCCACCAGAGATTGACCCCCACGCCGATCGTCATTGCCTGACCGGTGGCTTCGATCAGGATGCCTCCCACCTTCTTCCCCGGCGCGGCCAGGAGGTCGTTGGGCCACTTCAGGTTGAGCTGCAAAAGACGCGCGACGGCAATGCCGGTCGCCAACGGAATCAACGTCCAACGGTCAGCGGGCCATCCGAGGCTGCGCGGCGCGAAGTGGAGGCTTACGGCCAGGGCTCGCGGAGCGGTTTCCCAGCTTGCGCCCGACCGTGCGCGCCCCTCCGTCTGGCGGGCGGCAACAACCAGGACCGGACCTTCGATCCCGAGCGAACGGGCGACGTCCTGAGTCGAGGTGACTTCCTCGTAAAAATGGGACGAATAGGGTGTAGGCATCCCGGCCCTGGAGAGCATACGGAGGAGGCTGGATGGGCACCGAAGCCCGCATCGAGCAACTACGCAAACTGAGATCTGAGGCGCATCACGCCGGGAGCCGGCGAGCGGTCGACCGCCAGCACGAGCAGGGGAAGCTCACCGCGCGAGAGCGGATCGATCACCTGCTCGACAAGGGGAGCTTTCAGGAGATGGACATGTTTGTCCGTCATCAATCGACGGGGTTTGGCATCGAGCAAAAACGCCCTCCGGGAGACGCGGTGGTCACCGGCTACGGCACGATCGACGGACGGACCGTCTTTGTTTTTGCGGAGGACTTCACGGTTTTCGGCGGATCACTCGGCCAGGCGGTGGCCGACAAGATTTGCAAGCTGATGGATCTGGCCCTCGAGGTTGGAGCGCCGATCATCGGTTTGAAGGATTCCGGCGGCGCCCGCATCCAAGAGGGGGTTTCTTCGCTCGATGGGTACGGCCGCATCTTCGAGCGCAACGTGCGAGCTTCGGGGGTAATCCCACAGATCTCGGTGATCATGGGGCCGTGTGCGGGCGGGGCGGTGTATTCCCCGGCCCTGACGGACTTTGTCATCCAGGTCGAGGGATCGTCGCACATGTTCATCACCGGTCCCGATGTGATCAAAGCCGTCACTGGCGAAGAAAAGACGATGGAAGAACTCGGTGGCGCCTTCACCCACGCCAGCATTTCCGGCGTTACTCACTTCGTGTTCCCGAACGGAAGCACTGCTCTCGACGCGGTGCGTTACATGCTCAGCTTCTTCCCCCAGAACAACCTCGAAATCCCGCCCTACTTTGCCCCTACCGACAGCCGCGATCGGCTCGAGGATGTCCTCGACACGATCATCCCCGACTCGCCCAACCAGCCATACGACATGGTCGCGCTGATCGAGTTGGTGGTCGACGACGGCGAGTTCTTTCAAGTCCATGA
This sequence comes from uncultured Acidimicrobiia bacterium, assembly GCA_963761985.1. Lineage (GTDB taxonomy): Bacteria > Actinomycetota > Acidimicrobiia > Spongiisociales > ZC4RG35 > JACCTH01. Next base: position 79,982 of record CAVXIT010000007.1, on the reverse strand, counting down.
GCATTGGGCTCGAAACCTCATCGTCGGGTTCGGACGCCTCGATGGCCAGGCGGTCGGGATCGTCGGCAACCAGCCGTCTCATCTGGCGGGGACGCTCGACATCGAAGCTTCGGAAAAGGGTGCCCGTTTTGTGCGCTTCTGCGACTCGTTCAACATCCCTCTCATCACCTTCGTCGACGTGCCCGGGTTCCTTCCCGGCGTGGCGCAGGAGCACGGAGGCATCATCCGCCACGGCGCCAAGCTCCTCTACGCCTACTGCGAGGCGACTGTGCCGCGGGTAAGCGTGATCACGCGCAAGGCCTATGGCGGGGCTTACCTCGTCATGAATGCCCGCGGCATCCGTGCCGACCTCGTCTTTGCCTGGCCTTCGGCCGAGATTGCGGTGATGGGCGCGCAAGGGGCGGTCAACGTGATTTTCCGGCGCGAGCTCGCCGAAGCCAGCGATCCCCAGGCAAAACGAACCGACCTGATTCGCGACTATGAGGAGCGATTCAACAATCCCTATCGAGCAGCCGAACTCGGACTGGTCGATGAGGTGATCGAACCGCGCGAGACTCGCGGCAAGCTCATCCGTGCGCTAGAGATGCTGCGCACCAAGCGCGAGCATCTTCCTCAGAAAAAGCATGGGAACATGCCGCTCTAGTGACCATTTCCCGCCTCCTTATTGCCAACCGGGGAGAGATCGCGGTGCGGGTCATCCGCACTGCCCAGGAGATGGGCATCCACACGATTGCCATCTATTCCGACCTCGATCGTGACTCGTTGCATGTGCAGCTGGCTGATGAATCCTGGAACGTGGGCGCGGCACCGGCCGCCGAGTCCTACCTCAACGCCCAAAAGATCCTCCAGGTGGCGGCGGCCGCTCGGGCCGATGCGATTCATCCCGGCTATGGCTTTCTCGCCGAGAACTCCGGGTTCGCCGAGGCGGTAACCAGGGCCGGCATCACCTGGGTCGGTCCCCCTCCCGCAGCCATCGAGGCGATGGGAGACAAGATTACTTCCCGGCGTCATGCGGCTGAGGCCGAGATCCCGATGGTGCCAGGGACTTCCGAACCGACCGAGTCGGTCGAGGCGGTCGCCGCGCTGGGCGAAGAATTCGGTTACCCGATCGCGATCAAGGCAGCCTTCGGCGGTGGTGGCAAGGGCATGCGCGTGGTCAACAATTCGAGCGAGCTTGCCGCCGCGTTTGATGGTGCCCGGCGCGAAGCGGACGCCTATTTCGGCAACTCCGCGGTCTACGTCGAGAAATACCTGCCGCGCCCTCGCCATGTGGAAGCGCAGATCCTTTTCGATCTAGCCGGCAACGGCGTTTTCCTGGGAGAGCGGGACTGCACCGTCCAGCGACGTCATCAAAAACTGATCGAGGAGACCCCCTCCCCGGGCATGACCGCGGAGCAGCGCACCGCCTTGGGCGAAGCGGCCCTGGCCGCGGGTCGTTCATGTGGATACGTCAATGCCGGGACCGTGGAGTTTCTCTTCGATCCCGAATCGGGCGAGTTCTACTTCCTCGAGATGAACACGCGGCTTCAGGTCGAGCACACCGTTACCGAGATGGTCACCGGGCTCGACCTGGTCGCCTGGCAGCTCCGGATCGCCCAGGGAGAAACCCTCGACTTCGATTCGGTGACGCCGCGCGGTCATGCCATCGAATTCCGGATCAATGCCGAGGACCCCCTGCGAGGGTTCCTCCCGACCCCCGGCCAGGTCGTCGACTATCGAGAACCCTCCGGCCCGGGAGTCCGAGTCGATGGCTGGATCGAAGCCACCACGAGGGTCAGCCAGTACTACGACAACCTCATGGCCAAGCTCATCGTCTGGGGTGTCGATCGCGATCAGGCGATCCGACGCGGCCGCCGCGCCCTCGAGGAGTTCCTCATCACCGGAGTGGCGACGACGATCCCGTCCCATCTCATCGTCTTGGACCATCCCGACTTTCTCGAAGGGCGTCACTACACACGCTGGCTCGAAGACCAGGTGAAGTTTCCCGAAGCGACTCCGCAGTCGCAGCCAACGCTGCCCGAGGACGAGGAGCTTGCCCGCCGCGAGATGACCGTCGAGATCGGCGGGAGGCGTTTTGCCGTCACCTACTGGTCCCCCGACACCGGTCCCGCCACCGGACCCGGGATGACGAGGCGAGCTCGACCCAAGCTCGACCGCCCTGCTCCCTCCGGTGGCAACGACGGCGTGGTCAGCGCGCCGATGCAGGGGACGATCGTCAAAGTGCATGTGAAGGCCGGAGATTCCGTCGAAGCCGAACAACCGATCTGCGTGCTCGAAGCGATGAAGATGGAGAATGAAGTCCGCGCGCCAATCGCCGGCGAGGTCGTTGACCTGCGGGTGCAAGCCGGTGACACCGTCTCGCCGGGAGCCGTTCTGGCCGTCATCCGTTGAGCCAAAAGCTGGCGGTGATCGCCTGGCTGCTGGTGTCTTCCTGCACCTCGGCAGCTGACACGAGCAGCCCGACGTCTGGGCCGCTAGCGACGACCACGACCGAGGCAATAACCACAACCACGGCCAGGGAATGTCGAATCGAACCCGATCAGCAGATCTTCACCAGCGCCGATCCCGTTGAGCTCTCGATCGCTCTGACCAATGCCACCCTGGCTTGCGCCGACCACGTCGTGGTGGTGTCGGCCCTCTCCGAGCCGGAGCTACGAGTGGCGGGCGATTACGCCGCCTCCATCAAGGCACCGCTGTTGGTCGCAGGGACTGACGCCGATGTCATGGACGAGCTGCGCCGCCTCGCACCACACTCGATCTCGGTTATTGGGGGCGCCCTCCCTAATGGGGTGGCCGGAATTCCCAGCAACTCGATCGCTATGCAGGAAGCCATCGCGGCCGCCGGCAGAAACCCAACCGATGACGCGGAAGGCGAAAATATCTGGCTGGCGGACGCCACCAGGTCCGACCTCGTCGCTCCGGTGACCGCTGTCGCCGGCTTACGGGGTGACCGGGTCGTCCTTGCTGATCCACACAACATGCTTGGCGACCAGGCGTTGCTCAAGTCGGTGAGATCGACCCCCGCGCAGGAGATGTTCGTCGCAGGGGGATTTGATCCCGAGCTCATCGAATGGCAAGGCGGCGCGCTCGTGAACGCCCCAGAGCTCCCCGGTGGCGGGCTCAAACTGTTCCCGGGGCGGAGGTTGGTGGCGCTCTATGGCAACCCGCTCACGTCGGCGCTTGGGGTCATGGGAGAGCAGGGCCCGGAGGAAGCCGTGGCGAGAGCGGCTGAGATCGCCGCCGGCTATGAGGCCGACGGGATTCCGGTCGTCTTGTCGTTCGAGATCATCGCCACAGTCGCGTCCGCCTTCTCCGGCGACGACAACAACTACTCAGAAGAGATGTCACTCGACGTCATCCGGCCGTGGATCGAGGTCGCCGCAGCGAACAATGTCTATGTGATCCTCGACTTGCAACCAGGCCGCACCGATTTCCTCACCCAGGCCCAGCAGTACGAAGAGTTCCTGCGCCTGCCGCACGTTGGTCTCGCCCTTGACCCGGAATGGCGTCTCGAACCTGACCAGGTACATCTTCGCCAGATCGGCTCGGTGGACGGCGCCGAGGTCAACCAGGTTTCAGAGTGGTTGGCCGCTCTCGTCCGCGAGAACAACCTGCCCCAGAAGTTCTTCCTGCTTCACCAGTTCCGTCTCGACATGATCGAGAACCGCGACCAGATCGTCACTCGTCCTGAACTGGCGACTGTCATCCAGATGGACGGCCAAGGGCCACTCGGCACCAAATACGACACGTGGGCAGCGCTAACCGCAAGCGGCGACAACTTCCTCTGGGGCTGGAAGAACTTTTACGACGAGGACACCCCTCGGGGAGGAGCCACTCCGGCGGAGGTGCTAGCCCTGGACCCCGTACCGGTATACGTGAGCTATCAATGAGACATCAGACGTCAGATTTCAGACATCAGATGGATTCGGACGTCGTACGCGCGTGCTGAAGCGCATCGGAGTCGAGGCGGAGCCTCCCTCGCCGGAGGCATTGAGCCGGCTCCATCGGGCGTGGGTCGAACGTGTGCCGTACGAATCCGTGTGGATTCATATGTCCGAGAACTGGAGCATCGACCCGACCGGCTCGCTGGACCGAATCGCCAACCACAGCCGCGGCGGCTACTGCTATCAGATGAACGGAGCCTTATCCCTCGTGTTGGGTTCGCTGGGCTATCACGTGACCCGCCACATCGGCGGCGTCCATGGACCCGAGGGTCCCGACGTCAAGTGGTTGTCGAATCACCTGGTGCTTGTCGCCCATGACCTCCCAACGGCCGAGAACCCGAATGGAGATTGGTGGGTGGACGCGGGACTTGGCGACGGGCTGTACGACCCGCTTCCAATGATCTCGGGCACCTATGCCCAGAACCCAATGACCTTTCGCTTCGAGGAGACCGATGATGGGGTTGGCGATTGGCACTTCACCCACGATCCCACCGGCTCCTTCTCGGGCATGAGCTTTCGCCACGGCCAAGTGGAGATGGACGCGTTCGTCGAACGCCACCGGCATCTGTCGACGTCCCCCGAATCGAGCTTCGCCGGAGTCGTGACCGCCCAGCTTCGACTCGAGAACGGGACCGACATTCTCCGGGGATGCGTCCTCACCCGACGTCGAGAGCATGAGTCGACTTCTACCACGCTGGATACTCCGGGCGACTGGTTCGACGCCTTGGCAGATGTCTTCGCCATTCGCCCCAACGCGCCTCCTAGCGCTCTCGAAGACCTGTGGAAGCGAGTGGCCGCTGCCCACGAACGTTGGCTAGCTCGCAGCTAACTCGCCACGAAACTCGCTAGGCGACCAACGTGTTTCTCCCCCCGGAGGGGGGAGTACCTGAGCGGAGCGAAGGGGTGGGGGGCGTTTTCTTTTCCGCGGCAATGTTGCTTCTCTCGAAGAACTCGAAACGGAAAAGCTCCTCACGGGTCCACGGGCCCGCCCCCCTCCCGGCTTCGCCGGCTCTCCCCCCTCCGGGGGAGAAACTCCGACCGCCGGACCCCGATGGAGACTCAACGCTTATGGGTCGAGAAGGCTGACGTCTCACTCAGCTGCTTCGCTGATCGCTTCCGAGAGCGAGGGGTGGACCATCAGGGTGTCGACGAGGACGTTGACCGTGACCCGCGCTTTGACTGCGAGGGCCATGATCCCGATCAGCTCCGAGGCGCGGTGGCCGACGATGCTTCCGCCCAGGACGACTCCGGTGGCGGGATCCGACATGACTTTGACGAAGCCGCGGGGATTGCCTTGCAGCACCGCCCGAGCGTTGGCGGCAAACGGCACCTTGGTGGTGCGCACCTTCCGACCTCCCGCGGCCAGCTCGGCCTCTTCAAGGCCTACCGAGGCGATCTCGGGCTCAGTAAAAATCGCCTGGCTCACCTTGGAGTAATCAATCGGAGTGACCGGCAATCCCATTGCATGGCGGGCGATCTTCTTGCCCTGCAACGCGGCAACCGAGGAGAGCAGCAGCTGCCCAGTGCAGTCGCCCGCGGCGTAGATGTGGGGAACAGAGGTGCGCTGATGCTCGTCGACCTGGATGAACCCGCCGCTCTCCTTGATGCCGAGCTCGCCAAGTCCGAGATCAGCCGTGTTCGGGACCGAGCCGATTGCCAGCAATGCATGCGTGCCTTCGACCACCCGCCCGTCGTCGCATCGAACCCTCACTCCATTTTCAGTGCGATCGATCCCGACCGCTCGAGCACCAATGACAAGTCGCACTCCCCTTTCGAGGAAGTCTTCCTCCAGCACCGCTGCGACTTCGGGGTCGCGATGGGGAAGGATCTGCTGACGGCTCACCACCAGGGTCACGGCAGAACCGAGCGATTCGAAGATGTGCACAAACTCGACTCCGGTCACCCCCGAACCGATAACGATCAGCCGCTCGGGCACCTCGCTGAGGTCGTAGGCGTCACGGGTGGTCAGAATTCGTTCACCATCGATGACGGCCCACGCCGGGACGCGGGGAGCCGATCCGGTCGAGAGCAGGCAGATGTCAAAGCCGATGGAGGTGTTGCCGTCATCACCTTCGACGGTGGCTTGATTCGGACCGGTCAGGCGGGCCTTGCCGCTGATGATCTCAACCGCCTGGCTAGTGAGGAGGTCTACCCAGCTGCGGTTGATGTCGCCGGAGATGATGGAGATTCGCTCGGCTAGTTGGGCACTGTCGATGCTGCCCGGCGCTGCGGTCACCCCGAGGCGCGGTGCGTTGCGCATCGAATCGATCCGCACGGCGGTGGCAACCATTGTCTTGGATGGAATGCAGTCCCAAAGATGGGCCGCGCCACCCACGATCTGGTCTTCGACCAAAGTGACCTTCGCGCCTAGCGCGGCCGCATTGGTGGCGGCCGCGGTCCCGGCCGGACCGGCGCCGATTATGAGCATGCGGGTTCGCTTTGGGTCGGTGGTCAAGGTCGGTGACTCCCGAACACAGCCCGCATCGCCTCTGAACACTCGCCCAAGGTTGCACCGGAGACAAGAGCTTCCTTCAGGGGGTAAAGCAAATTGGTTCCGTCTTCGGCTGCGATGGTGACGGCGTTGAGGGCGGACTCGAATGCAGTCGCTGAGCGCTCTGCCTTCCATTGGGCGAGTCGCGCCTTCTGCTCGCGCTCGAGCTCAGGGTCGATTCTCAACATGGGGACTTCGGTCTCATCGCCCACTACATATCGGTTCACCCCGAGCACGATCGATTCGCCTGACTCCTGGCGACGGGCTTCTTCGTAGGCGGCTTCTTCGATCTGACGTTGCGTCCACCCCGCCTCGATTGCCGCCACCGCGCCCCCCATCCTTTCGATCTGCTCGAGCAGTGAGCGGGCGGAGGCTTCGAGCTGGTTGGTGAGTTCCTCGACGAAGTAGGAGCCGGCCAGCGGATCGACGGTCATGCCGAGGCCGGATTCGTGGGCAAGTACCTGCTGGGTCCGCAAGGCGAGACGGGCCGATTCGTCGGTTGGCAGTCCAACGGCCTCGTCGAAAGAGTTCGTGTGCAGAGATTGCGTCCCTCCGAGGATGGCGGCCATGGCCTGGACGGTGGTGCGCACGACGTTGTTTCCCGTCTGCTGCGCGGTCAGAGTGGAACCCGCAGTCTGGGTGTGGAACCGCATCGCCCACGATCGCTCCTCTTTGGCTCCGAAAGCATTCCGCATCAGGTCGGCCCACAATCTGCGGGCTGCACGAAACTTGGCTACCTCCTCGAAGAAAAGGTTGTGACTGTTCCAGAAGAAGGAGAGCCGGGGAGCAAAGTCGTCGATGTCGAGGCCGGCTTTCAGGGCGGCTTCCACGTAAGCGAGGCCATGGCCGATCGTGAAGGCGAGTTCCTGCGCGGCGGTGGCGCCGGCTTCGCGGATGTGATAGCCGGAGATCGAAATCGGGTTGAAGGCCGGGAGCTCTTTGGCCGCGTATGAAAAGACGTCGGTGACGATTCGCATCGACGGCCCCGGCGGGTAGATGTAGGTGCCGCGGGCGACGTACTCCTTGAGGATGTCGTTCTGCACCGTGCCCCGGATTTCCTTGCCATCGACCCCTTGCTCCTCCGCGACCAGCTGATAGAGCAGGAGCAGGATCGGAGCCGTGGCGTTGATCGTCATCGAGGTGGACACCTCGGAGAGAGGGATCTCCCGAAAGAGGCGGCGCATGTCGTCGAGGGTGTCGATCGCCACTCCGACCTTGCCGACCTCTCCCTCGGCCAACGGATGGTCGCTGTCGAGTCCCATTTGGGTGGGCAGGTCGAAGGCTGTGGACAGGCCGGTCTGGCCGGCGGCTAGGAGCTCACGAAACCGGCGATTGGTGGCGTCCGCATTGCCGTAGCCGGCGTACTGACGCATCGTCCAGAGCCGCCCGCGATACATAGTGGGATGGGGGCCGCGGGTAAATGGATAATCGCCCGGACTGCCGATTTTGTCGGGATCGGCGGGCTGGTCGTAGACAACCTCGATTTCGATTCCGCTGGGAGTGCGCAAGGAATACCTGACGTCGAGAGGTAACCTTTGATGCTACCGGGGACCCCAATCCGGTTGATTTAGGCCCGTTGATTTATGGCGAATCGATCCCTCATCCACCAACTGGAAGCGCGCGAGCGTCGCGGCCGCTGGTTCCCGGCTCTCGCGGGACTGCTTTCGATCGCGCTCCTGGGCAGCACCTGGGTCGGCCTCTTCACCTTTTTGGGAGCCAACTCCGCATATGCCGCTATCGACAAAGTGCGGGCCGAGTACGTCCCCGAAGTCGAGACTTTGAGCCTTACCCTCCCCGACCTCTCACGGGTATCGCGGATATGGGCGAGCGGAGAAATCATCGGTGAACTCCACGACGGACGCAACTCGGAGCCGGTCCAGATCGCCGAAGTACCGTTGGTCCTTCAACACGCGATCCTCGCCGCGGAGGACAAAGGGCTTCTACGACCATCAGGGCGTCTCGTTCCCGGCCATCGCTTCGGCCGCGTCTCGACAACTTTCGGAGCGGCAACACCCGGGGTGGTTCGACCATCACCCAGCAGGTGGTGAAAAACGTCTTCGTCGGTGACGAAGTCACGATCGAGCGGAAGGTGAAGGAAGCCTTTATCGCCGCCGAACTCGAACGGCGCTTTTCGAAGGACGAGATCCTCGAGTTCTACATGAACTCCGTGTACTTCGGAGCCGGCGCGTACGGTGTCAAGACTGCCGCCCGTGAGTTCTTCCACCGCGAGATGGCCGAGCTCACCCTGGATCAGGCCGCCACTCTCGCCGTACTGATCCGCAACCCGACTCTCTACGACCCCCGTCGCCGCCCCGAGCAGGTCCTGGATCGGCGCAACGACGTCATCGACACCATGCTCGAACAGGAGTGGATCACCGAGTCTCAGGCGGAGATCGCCAAGTCGCGGCCCCTCGGGGTGCTCGAGCACATCGAATTCCGCGGCGAAGCGGAACATGTGCGCACCGAAGTCCTGCGGCAGCTCTCCGACCTCTCTCGTCACGAGTTCGACTTCCTCGGCACGACCCAGGAAGAGCGGGCCATCTCCGTCTTCGGTTGCCCATCCGACGATGTCAACTGCACCGGGGGCGGCGGCCTCACGATCGAAACCACCATCGATCTCAACTTGCAGCAAGCAGCCGAACGCGCTGCTGCTCGAGTGGCTGCCCTTCTATTCCTACGAAGAGAACCTCCAACTCTGCACGAACATCTTTCCCTCAGAGCCGATCGAGAACCTGAGCTCCTACGCCGAGGCCAACTCTTGCTCACCGACCGGAGCCTTGACCATGGTCAACAATCAGACCGGGGCGGTCGAGGTGATGGCTTCCGGGCTCCCCTTCGAACAGAGCCAGTTCGACCTGGCGGTGCAGGGCCGGCGCAACCCTGGCTCGGCCTTCAAGCCGTTCGGTCTGGTCGCGGCGCTCGAGAACGGCATCACCCTCGGCAACACCTACGACGGGTCGAGCCCTCGCATCCTGACCTGTCCGACGATCTGTTCGGATGGGCCTGATCCCAACAAGTGGACCGTTTCGAACGCCGGCGCCAGCGCCGGCCGTATCACCCTCGAGGAAGCGACCTCTCGTTCGATCAATGTCGTTTACGCCCAGCTCTCTTTGCAGGTAGGGCCGGAGAAGGTCGTGGAGACCGCGCACCGAATGGGGATCACTTCACCGCTGCCCGCGGTGCCTTCGATCGTGCTGGGGACCGGCGCGGTTTCGACCCTGGAGATGGCTTCCGCGTATTCGTCGTTCGCCACCAACGGCCTCTACGCGAAGCCCTATCTAATCGACCGCATCCTCGACGAGGAAGGCCAGGTGCTCTACCAGCACCAGGTCGAGCAGCAGCAAGTCATCGCCGCGCCGATCGCCGAGGCAGCGCGAATCCCGCTGCTCGAGGTGCCGACCGCGGAAGGAACGGCCGAGCGAGCCGCCATCGGCCGGCCCCAGGGTGGAAAGACCGGCACCCACCAGGATTATCGCGACGCCTGGTACGTCGGTTTCGTCCCGCAGTACACGACCGCGGTCTGGGTGGGGTACGAGCGAGATCAAGTTCCCCTCCGCAACGTTCGCATCCACGGTGAGTATTACGAACGCGTCTTTGGTGGTTCGGTCCCTGCTCCGATCTGGGCCGAGTTCATGCGGATGGTGCTGACCGATGTCGAAGCACTCGACTTTCCACGCCTGGCCGAAGAGGAGCTCCAGCCGTTCCTCAAGCCCCCGACCACCATCGTTCCCTATCTCATCGGGAAGACCGAAGCTGAGGCAGTGTCGTTGGCGACGGAGGCCAAGCTCATCCCCAGTGTGAATCCGATTCCCTCGCTGCAGGCCGCGGGCACCGTCGTTTTCCAGTCGCTCGGTTCGGGAGCAGAAGTCGAAGCCGGGCTTCCGATTCGTATATATGTCTCGAACGGCCAGGTCCCTGGCGGCGCGTTGCCGAGTGTGATCGGCCTACCGATCAGCGAGGCCTACCGAACGATCAACCGCTTCATCTATTCAACTGGGACCTGGGTCGATGTGTACGCGACCTACGTGCCGGTCACCGACCCCGCCCAGGTCGATGTCGTTCTCGATCAGACCCCGGGGCCAGGAACGGCGATGACGTACAAGAGCCCGGTGTACATCACCGTCGGCCAGGCCGCCGCCGCCCCACCGCCCGCCGGCTAACGAACTCATTCTTGCGGATCGATCCCTTGGATTCGGGGCCGGATTCACCGCAAGAATGGTCGCGAAAAGAAGCCTTCTAAGGGACTTGACGGTAGTTAACGGTTCTTGATACTTCGTAAGGTGTGAGGAGTGTCTCGTCCCGGAAGCCGTTGCCATGTCCTCCCTATGCAACATTGGCCGCACCGCTTCCGGACGAGACGCTCCGACCGACAGTGGCCCGCCGTCCGCTTTATCTCGTCACGATCACGAAAAGCGAGTCCGGGTTCGCCCCGACCGATCTCTACGTCCGGAGATTTTGGTCCGCAGTCCTGGGCGTAGAAGCGATCGCTGACCTGTTGCGCATCGTGCAAGCAGGTTTGCGCGGCAACTCGCTGCGGCGGCCCTTGCACCTCTCGACTTTGCTATCAGCCGGGCTCGTTCACCTCGATGGCAACGTGATCATCGCTCCTGACCGAATTCAACCCCTCGATGATGGGGCCATCAAGAGCATGTCGCCGGCATTGCGGCGAGCGCATATCGAATGGATGTCAACGCGGACGGAGAATGCGCCAAGTCGCCAAGGTCAGGGCGACAACTTCCCCGGCCAGGAAGCCGGCCGCCACTCGCACGTCGGGGGGGCCGTCCCAAAGCGCCATTGTCCCCAGTCCGACGACGAGACCACCGACCCACGCTCCGGCCAGCTCGCCGGTTGATCCTCCGGCCACGAGTGCCTGGCTCAGGATCTGGGTGATCGAGGCGGCGATGACCCCGGCGGCGGCAAAAGCGGCGACCAATGCCATCGGCCGGAACTCCTGCGCCGTAAAGCAGCTCGACCACGCCTGGCCCGACCGACCAATCCGACGAAACCGGCGAGGGCGATCAAGCGCGCTCCCGACGACGGCAACCCTGATCGATCCAACGCCGGATCTCGACGCCACTCTCCAGACGAACCAGCAGTGAGAGGACTCGGCCCTGCAGGTTGTAAATCAGCGTCAGCGGCGCCCGATACAGAGTGAAGGTGACGAACATGATGCTCCGCAGATGCTCGTCGCCACCGAGAGCCGCTACCGCCGAGCGGAGCTCCCGCCAGTAGAAGCTGGGAAGCCGCGGCGCCCGCAACGTAAGAAGACGAGAAACCCGCGGGCCGGCGTAGCTACGACTCCGACCACGGTCTCCCGATCGTGGCTCCAAGGCCGACCAAGAAGATACACGGCGGTCGGAGCCGCCACCATGGCCCAACCCAGCGCAGACCGGCGCTGGCCGAGAGCGCCAGGAAGACGACGCCGCAAGCTAGCCGGATGATCTCCTTCCAGACCGAGGACGGCCCCGTAGCGAGCGAATTGCCGGTGTCCGGCCAGGATGCCTTTGCCGATCTGCATCATTCCATACCCGACCGTCAGCAGAAACGCCTGCAGCGCAAAGATCGCCTCGCCGGCAAAGAGGCGGTCCCGCATCACGTAGACAAAACCGCCCAGACCCGAACCGGTAGCAGGAGGATCAGGGTCATCACTGCTCGATCGGAACGCAACACCCGCCGTCCTCGTCCCACCTCCCGCGTGACGAATTGCTCGAGAGGAACCAGCATCGACAGTGGCGACGATGAAGAAGACGGTCCACAGGACCGCGATCGGAGCGAAGGCGACTGTCCCCAGGCGCCGGCCGCCGACCACCTGGAAGAGATAGGCGGCCACGGCGCCCACCAGTGAGCCGGCGATCATGCGAGCGGTTCCCGGTGCGCTGGAAGCCCCGCGGTGAGTTCCAGCTCTCCGACGTTCACGCCTGCATCCTGTTTCCGTCCCATTGCCAACAACCGCCATCCTGACATCAATCGGCCGCGCCCAACTCTCGCTACAGGGGAAATAGGCCTAAAGAAGCCTGATCAGACGGGTGAGGAAGGTCGCCATCTGCTCGCGGGTGACCACGTCGTTGGGGCCGAAGGTCCCGGGACCCGTCCCCAGGGTGATCCCCAGACCGGCCAGCTGGCTAATCGCCGCGATCGTCTCGGGGCTCAGGCCGCTGAGATCAGTGAAGCTTGCGCCAGCTCCGGCTGGCGCACCACCGGCGATGGCGAACAAACGCGTGAGGAAGTGCGCCATCTGCCAGCGGGACACGCTGGCGTTGGGGGCAAAGGTCGTCGGGGTCGTTCCCGAGGTGACCCCGAGTTGTTTGAGCTGGTTGATCGCATCGACGGTGGTGAGAGCCATGCCGGTTAGGTCGGTGAATCCCTGCGGCACCGGTGCCGGCACCGCAATCCCGAGGGCGTGAGCGGTGCGGATCAAGAAGACTGCCATCTGCCACCGGCTCACCTCCTGGGCGGGCGAGAACGTGGTGGCGGTGGTGCCGGTGGTGATCTCCAGGGCGGCCAGGCAGTTGATTCCCTCGGAATGGATGTTGCCGACCGCGACATCGGTGAACCCCGCCGGGGGCGGTACGCCGTCACAGATGGCGGTCCCGATCCCGCTCCCGCCGCTGATCGCGTAGGCAGTGGAACGCATTGCAAACGCGTCCCGGAAACTACGGCCGCTGCGGACGACAAGTGTCGACTGTCCCCCAAGCGTGCCGGCAATGGTGACCTCTGCCACCGTTCCGGAGCCATTGCGTCGGGTCACCTCCACGCCTGTGACTGTTTCCAGCCCGAAGGCCGTGGCGATCTCGGCTGCGGTCAGCGTGCGGGTCCAGGTCGCGAAAGGGTTAGCCGCGGCGGCTGACACGGACCAGGGGTCGGGCGTCGCCACCAGATAAGGCAATGGGCTGGTATGGCCCAGACCCTCAACATTCCTATCGGTGTGGCCGCCCGTGGAGGAGGAGTAGTAGGCGACTATGACTGTCGAGTCCGGTGCTTGGGGATGGGTGATTATTTGGCCGGCACTGGTGTTAACCGCCTCGACCCAGCGGTTTCCTTGCGACTCCGCTTCCTTGCCCCAACCCACGTATGCCTGATCGGCCACTGTGGAGACCAGCTGACACCAACAGGTCGCCTGCCGGGAGGCGTCAAGCGTCTCTTCCGGCCCGTATCGCAATGCCTGTCGCAATGCGTAGGTGCGCGCCGCGATCGCCTGGGCCTGCATCGCCGCCATCGGCCAGCTCGAGGGCATCTCGCCCAACCCATAGAGATAACCCTCCATATTGATTTCGAGAACCACATGGAATCCGGCCCCGGCTGGACGGAAGCGAATGATGCCCCGGGCATATGTCCGCCCGTTATCGGGTGAGAAGATCTTCGTTCCCGTGCCAAAGTCCCAGGTCAGGGCCCCGCGACAGGTTCCGGGATTGCCAACTGCGACGCCGGCTTTGAAGTACTGGCAGGCACCCCCGCCCAACGCGCGGAACTCCCAGGTTTCTCCTGAGAGGGCAAATTGGGTGGGACATTCGCCCTCGCCGTCGTTGGCTTTGCAAAGGCCGACCGGTCCGGCGCCGTCGACGCGGAAGTTGAAAGTCGACCGGTTCTGCAACAGTCCGATCCAGAGCGGATCGGGATCGGTGACCATGAAGTTGGAAACGACGTCTGTGGTTTGACGCACGGTGGTTCCGGCGTAATAGAAGCCCGTGATGTCGGCAGCCGAAGATCCGTTCGCGGCGAGCGCCCTCGCTCCGTATTGGGACATCCCGACCATGTGACCCCATCCCGATCCGGTGACGGTGAACGTCGGATCGGTCGTCTGCGCGTGGGCGATGGGCAGGTTCGCGCCGAGAAGCCCGAAGGCCAAAATCACAGCGAGGAGTTGTCTGATTGGCGAGCGCAAATCGCTCCTTCCAGCTTTCCAGGCAGACGCAGACGCGCCAAAACCCTAGGCAGCAGCTTGTTTTGGGGTGACAACCCCTGACTCGTCAGACGACTCTACAGGCATCTCGGCGGCATCCTCGAACTTGCCTCCCCCGGCCAAGAACAGGCCGGCGGCGAACCACCAGGTGGGTTCGAAGAGCACCGTTTGGGTGAACGCGGGCAAAAACGAGACCGTCAGCGCCACCGCCCCGAGAGCTCCGCTGCCGTCGCGGATGATCAAGCCCAACAACATCGCAAAAGCGACGAGACCGATGATCCCGGTTTCTGCTCCTAGCTCGAGAAACAAGTTGTGCGGTTCCTGGCCGATGGAGTTGGTTTCCCAGCCAACCCCCAAGCCCACCCCGGTCACCGGGTGGTCGAGGAACAGTTGCCAGTACTCCGGCCAGACGTCGGCCCGTTGTTCGGATGGCTGGAACTGGTCCTCGAAGGCTGCGGATGACTCGAACAACCCGGTGATCGATGCCAGGAAGTCCCAGCCCTGACGGAGCCGAAAGGCGAACTGAAGTGGCAGCTCCCCCCCGACATTCTCGACATCAGCGACGAAGAGAAGCCCCATCGACAAGATCAGGGCAACGGTTGCAGCGACGATCCGTTTGACCAATCCTCGCAGTGACATCTTCCAGGCCACGAGAACCAACGACACGGCCAGCGCCACCCACCCGGTGCGGGAGAATCCCATGACCACTGCGGACCAAAGAACGCCGATGATCGCTCCGTCGATCCAAGGACTCTTGGTTCCGAGGCCGCGGAGGGAAGCGATGAGGGCCAATGTCGCCCAGAGGACCGCCCAAGCGGCGCCATAGCCCGGGTCCTGATGCCAGTTGGAAAGCGCCAGGAAACCTGACAAGAGATAGGCGGGCTTGCCGATTTTGTCGACGAGAGGAAGGTCGTAACCGCGCGACCCTGTGAGGTAGTTGATTCCTTCGTCCCCCCCGAGGCCAAGAAGCAACACCGAGAAGATCAGGCCGGTCAGCGCCATCGCGGCCGCGGACCAGAAGATGACCCGTAGGGTGCGCGCTCCCATTCCCGATGCGCGCAGCCGTCGCTCGGTAACTGCCAGTACCCCGAACCCGACGACAAGCGCTAAGGCGAGCCGGGTGAATCGTTCGCGATACTCAGGAGCTGGGAACCCGATCGCAACCGCCCCCATCAAGGGAAGGAACGCGAGCGTGATTCGCTTGTGCCATGGCCACTTCCGGAACCGAATGCCGTCGCCCAGGTCCCACAGGGCCATGACGGCCAGGAGGACCATGAACGGCTTCCACGAAATCCAGGCGCTTAGATAAACGGTATGAAGCGGGAGCACCGCCACCATCGCCAGAAACAACCGCTGGCGCCAGGCCGAATCCGTCATTGCGATAGAACGTAATCAACTGCCCTCGGTCGCTGTGTTGCTTCCGGTCTTCAACGAGGCCGGGAGCATCGACGAATGCCTGCAGAGCCTTGAAGAACAGGACTATGCCGGGGAGTGGGACCTCGTTGTCGCCGACGGCGGTTCCACCGATGCCACTCCCGATCATCTTGCCCGCTGGCGGATTCGCCTACCAAGGTTGCGCGTCGTCGACAATCCCCGACGCCTGCAATCGCACGCGCTCAACGTCGCCGCGGACAACACCGCGGCCGACGTCTTGATTCGAGCCGATGCTCACACCACCTACGGCCCTGATTACTTAACTCGTTCGGTGCAAGCACTCCTGGCTTCGGGAGCCGCAGCGGTAGGCGGTCCGATGCGTCCGCAGGGAGACAACGCTTTTGGCCGGGCGGTCGCGGCGGCCTATCGCTCAAAATTCGGAATTGGGCCAGCACCGTTTCATCACACCGAGCAGCCAACCGAAGGTGACACCGTCTATCTCGGAACCATGACCCGGGAGACTTTCCTTGCCAACGGCGGGATGAGATCACTGCCGTCTCGTGTCGCGGAGGATGCCGACTTCTTTTATCGACTGCGCCAACGTGGAGGAAGGATCCTCATCGATCCGAGTATCCGTACGACCTATCGACCCCGGTCCACACCGACAGCTCTGTGGCGCCAGTTCTACCGATACGGATTGGGCAAGGCCGACATGCTGTATATCAACGGCGAATTCCCGACATGGCGGCCGTTGGCTCCGCTAGCCCTGGTTCTCGGACTGGTCGCCGCTATCGCCTTTGGCCTGCTCACCACGATTTGGTGGCCGCTGCTTCTCCTGATCGTCGGTTGGATCTTGGTGCTCGCCCTCGCCAGCCGGGGACGGGTGCTCGAGGTATTCGTCATTGCGATCATGCACGTGAGCTATGGCGTCGGCTTGGTGCGCGGGCTACTCCGCTCGCCCCGGGCGGTCAGGGCCCAAGTCGGATAGCTCGTCGGATAACCCGTGGGGCGTGTGATACCACTCCTGGTTGCGGGCGAATCGAGCCGGGATTTTGAGCAGGGGGAGAATGACCAGCAGCGGGTATTTCCACAGATAGCGGGACGGCACGCGGTCGCGAATGAGAAACGGGATCGGGGCGAGAAACTGCACCAGCGCAACCGCCGTCCACCACGGCCAGGGCAACAAGGGCGCGCCGAGCGCTGACGCCACGGCCAGCGCGGCGCTCAACAACGCCACCCCCATGCGCGACGGTTGGGTCAGACGCAAAGCGAGATCAAGGGACGCTGGCTGTGCTCGCGTGACCAGCTTTCTTCGCCAACGGCGAGCGACTTGACGTCGTCCACTTGCCCATCGTGACCGTTGACGTACAGCGACGGTTGCCGTGGGAGGTTTCTCATCGCGGATTCGAACGTCGTGCAGCCAACGGACCTGGTGGCCGGCGAGGAAGCAGCGCACTCCCAGGTCCTGGTCCTCGACCAAAGATTCGCCGAATCCGCCCGCGTCATTCAGCGCCTGCGAAGTCAGACACATGCCGGTGCCGCCGAGATCGGCTGTCCAACCCAAGTTGGCCCGCGACAGCTGCACCATGCGGTTCGAAGCCCAATAGGAGAGCGCAGACGCGGTTGCAACTGCCGACTCGTCGGGGTTGGCGACATCCAGGTAGGCCTGCAGCACCGAGTGCCCTTCGGTCAGTTCGGCGCCGAACCGATCGAGGAGCTCGCCGGGGACCCGATTGTCGGCGTCGATCACGACGAGCGCCTCGTCGCTGACTAGCGGTCGCTGGGCAACGAACCATGCCATGGCGGCGCCTTTTCCGTCGGGCCCGCTGGAGCGTTCGGTCACCCGCGCTCCGGCCGCCTGCGCCACCGCGGCCGTGTCGTCGCTGCATCGGTCGGCAAGCACCCACAACTCGTCACCTTCCCTTAGTTGTGGTGTCAGATCGGCGATCGGCCGGGCAACAACGCGCGCTTCGTTGTAGGCGGGGATGACAATGACGAAGCGGTGGCTGCGCGAGCCGCTGGCCCTCGTCACGGGATTTCTCCATCCAAAGAGAGCGACGACCAGGTTGTAGGTGATGAGGGCGATGAGGGCCAGCTCAAGAACAAGGAGGAGAGCCCGTAGCATGCCCGGCCGAGGTTATGACCAACCAGTACGGATTCCCACCCAAGTCAATCGCCGTCGTGCTGGGCACCCGGCCCGAGATCGTCAAGCTCTCCCAAATCATCCATTTGCTGGGCGACGCCGCCTACGTCGTTCATACCGGCCAGCACTACGACCCCAACCTCTCGGAGGTCTTCTTCCGCGACCTCGGCCTCCCAACCCCTGACACCTTCCTCGAAGTCGGCGGGATCAGCCGTGGTCAACAGATCGGTTCGGCCATCGCTTCACTCGACGAACTATTCGCCGAGCGGAAGCCTCGTGCCGTCCTCGTTCAAGGGGATACCAACTCAGTGACGGCAGGAGCCCTCGCCGCCAACGCCCGCTCGGTCTTCCTTTGTCATATCGAAGCGGGGCTGCGGAGCCACGACTGGGGGATGCCCGAGGAGCACAACCGGGTGGTCACCGACCACCTGAGCAACCTCTGTTGCGCCCCGACGCAAACTTCGGTCGACAACCTCGCCGCCGAGGGGATTGCCGGCGGGCGGGTGGCGTTGACGGGCAACACTGTGGTCGAGGCGGTCGGGGCCTTACTGCCAACTGATCGTGGAGAAATTCTGGCTCGGTATGGCGTCGAAAGCGGCCGCTTCATCCTCTCGACCTTTCATCGACCCGAGAATGTCGACGACCGCGACACCTACTCGAAAATCCTGAACGAGCTCGCCTCATTGCCACTGCCGGTCGTGCTGCCTTTGCATCCTCGGTCGGTCGCCCGGGCCGAGGAGTTCGGGCTAGGAACCTCGCTGGAACAGCTCAAAGTGGTTGAACCGATCGGCTATCGCGACTTTCTTGGACTCGAGGCGGAGGCGGCATTGATGATTTCGGATTCGGGGGGGATCGCCGAGGAGGTGTCGGTTTTGAAACGACCCTTGGTGGTGGTCCGCAACTCGACCGAACGCCCCGAGGTCATGGGCACGTTCGCGGTGCGAGTCGCGGCCGGTGCCGGAATCGGCGCCGAGGCGCGCCGCTTGCTCGAAATCGGATGGAGCGACCTCGGAGATATTCCCAGCCCCTACGGCGACGGCTCCGCCTCCCAGAACTCACTCAGCTGCGCTGGCCGCAGCGCCTCTAAGCCCCCCTCGGCCCTACGGGCCACTCCCCCCTTCGGGGGGAGAAACCTTGCCAGCCGTTTCTTCCCCCGGAGGGGGAAGTACCCGAGCCCAGCGCGGCGGTAGGGGGCGTTTCTCCGGACGCGAGAACTAGGTGTTTAAGAGAAACGCGCTGGCGGCGCCGGCAGGTGTGGAGTACGGATTTGTCACGAGCTCCTGGCCTCCGGGCCCGTCTAGATCCGGCAGCAGCATCCCAACCAGGGCTGATTCGAACTGGTCCAGGGTCTCCGAGCCACCACCATTGACATTGAACTGGTCATTCGCGTCGTAAGTGAGCCGGTAGTAATTGGCGGTGCCGATCTGGACGACGTCGACGGTGTTTGCGCCGGCATTGATCGCAATGACATCGAACGAGGTCAATCCCGCCAACGTCGGCGCGGTCGCGACCCAGTAGTGAATGAGGTTGGTGACGCCGCCAAAGCCCAGGTCACCGGGATCGTTGGTGTCGCCATCTCGATTGAGATCAACGCTGGCATCGACGGAGTCCG
Source organism: uncultured Acidimicrobiia bacterium (assembly GCA_963761985.1). Taxonomy (GTDB): domain Bacteria; phylum Actinomycetota; class Acidimicrobiia; order Spongiisociales; family ZC4RG35; genus JACCTH01. The sequence goes on along the minus strand of CAVXIT010000007.1, from coordinate 60,518 downwards.
CCAGGCCCGTGCCAACGACGGTGTACTGGAACGTGGCCACTCCAGAGGTGTTGGTGGTGGCGACAGTCGGTCCGGCCTGTCCGGTTTGGAACGTCACGTCGGCGTTGGGGATCGGCTGACTGAACTTGTCCCGGACGGTGACCGAGATCGAGGCGAACTCGCCGAGGAGATTCGTCAAAGAACTCTGGCTGAGAGAGGCGGTCGTGACCGGGGGAAGCAGATCGTCCCAAGTTACGTTGCCGCTGTCGTCGAACTCGGCTGCCCCGTCGTCAACGTTGTCGCGGTCCTTGTCCCAGAACGCCGTCACGTTGTCGATCACGGCAGCGTCGTCTGCTCCCGAAGGATCAGCCGGACCGACGTAGGTCAGGGTGGCACTCCCGTCGGCTCCCGTCATCACCGTCTGAGTGAGAATCGTCTGGCTCCCGCGCTGAACAGTGAACCTGATGTTCTGACCCGACAGGGTCACTGCCGCGCCCCCGGGCCCGATCAGTTGGGCTTTGACCGCCGCTGACGTAGCAAATCCGGCACTCACGTTTGCAGGAACCGTCAGGCCGGTGGGAGCTGCACCCCACGTGAGTTGCACCGCCGCTTCGCCTCGGACGTCCTGCAAATCGAACGTTTCACCGACTTCGCCGGTCCAGGCGTAGATCGTGTCGATTTCCTGAGTCGCATCGTGGGTCAGGTTGACCGTGACGACACCGCTCGCATTGGTGAGCGGATCATTGTTGTCGAGCACGCAGTTGGTGTTGGTAGCCGGCATCGCCCCCGTTGACGTGAGCATCGTTGTCGAGCACGCAGCGCCCGTTGCTGTCGAGCGATGCTGCCACGAACACGTCCACTCGCCGGTTCGCGGCCAGGCTTCCATCGGGATTTCGCACGGTGACGGTCAATTGGACCGTGCCCGAGGTCGGGGAGCTGCTCGACGGGAGCGCCGCCGCCAATCGGAACGGAAGACCTCCGGCGGTTTCGGTAGACCGCGCCAGGAAGAGTGCCATCTGCCAGCGCAGGACGTCGCTGAAAGGCGAGAAGCTGGTTGCGGTTGTCCCCAGTGCGACCCCGAGTTGGCGAAGTTGGTTGATGGCGACCTGCGTCGCTACCGGCATGGCCGAGATATCGGTGAAGCCCTGGCTGGCGCCGTTAGGGAGCGAGACACCGACCATCTGGAGCAGCCGGCTCAGAAACAGCGCCATTTGCCAGCGCGGAACAACGCCTGATGGGTTGAACGCGGTGGCGGAGGTCCCGAGGCTGATGCCGAGTTGGCGGATCTGGTTGATGGCGGTCTGCGTCGCAGCCGGCATGGATCCGATGTCGGTAAACCCCTGGCCGGCCCCGTTGGGAAGGGCGATTCCTAGAGCCGTGACCGTCCTGGTGAGGAACAAGGCCATCTGCCACCGCAGCACAGAAGAATTGGGGCTGAACGTTGTCGCCGAGGTACCCGCGGCGATCTTGTAATGGGCAACGCAATCGATGGCATCTAGAGCATCCGTGCTCAAACCTGCCAGATCACCGAAAGTTCCGGCTGGCAGGTTGGAAGGGCAGGCCTCCGAAACCAACGCTCCGGCGGGAAGCGCCACAGCTGCCATTAGCGCAAGAATTGCCGAAACGATGAGCAGACGGCGCATCGTTCTCACGACTGCGTGATGCCGTCGGCTGCCAGCACGCGGGTGATGAAGAGAGCCATTTGCCAGCGGGTGACATTTACGTTGCCCGAGAAGATTCCTTCGCTGGTCCCCAGCGCGATGTGTCCGTCCGCCAGGAAGTTGATTGCGGTTTGAATCTCGCTGCCGTAGGCGCCGATGTCGCTGAAGGAATCGCTGGTCGGATCGTTGGTGACCGTCACCCCGGCCTGGACAGCGAGGCGATAGAGGAAAAGCGCCATCTGCCACCGAGTGACGGTGTCGTTGGGCGAAAAGGTGGTCGAGGTCGTTCCACTGCTGATCCCCATCTGCGCGACCTGATTGATCGCGTCTTGCGTCGCCGCTGCCTGCCCGCTGATATCGGTGAAACCCTGGTCTATCGGCGCGGGTACGGAAAGGCCGTGGTCCTCGGCCTGACGAATGAGAAAGAGCGCCATTTGCCAGCGGGCGACATTGGCGTTGGGCGAATAGGTCGTAGCAGTGGTGCCCTGCGCGATCCCGAAGGCCGCCAGGCAGTTGATGGCGGTCCGAGTAGTGGCGTCGAAGTTTCCGATATCGGTAAATCCGGCGTTGGGGGTGCTCGCGGGGCACGAAGCCGAGGTGTCGATCGGGACCGGATGAGCAAGCGCCGGCCCAGCAAGAAGGCTCACGACAGCAACCGCCAACGCCAGCGAAATTGTTCTTGACGTCATGGGTGTCAAACGTTGCCCGAGGCGCTGACGTTCCCGCTGTCCCTCTGCCCGCGGGGACTAGCCACTCTCGCTTGCCCTCCTGGTCAGCGTGCCGAAGGATCGGTACAGAAAAGCGGCCATCTGTTCGCGGGTTATCACGGCCCCGGGACAAAAGGAAGTGCCGGTGCAACCGGTGGTGATTCCTGATTGGCGCAGAGCGTTGATGTCGGCCTCATGAACCGAGGCCGCATCGTCGCCGAAATAATCGCTGCTCGAGGGAGGAAGCCCTAGCGCACGCACCAGGAACGAAGCCATCTGTCCCCTCGTCGTGGGCAGTGCGCGGGCAGAACGTCGATGCGGTGCATCCGGTCGTGATCGACGCTTCCCGAATCGAGTTGATCGCGCTCTGGTGGGCGGAGCCGGCATCATCGCTGAAGTAGTCATTGCTGGCTGCGGGCAGGCTTTGAGCTCGGGCCAAGAAGCTGGCCATCTGTTCTCGCGTCACCTGATCACGCGGACAGAATCTGGTGCCAGCACAGCCGGTGGTGATCCCGGCTCCGGCCAGCCATTCGATCTCGGTCACGAACGGCGACCGGTCATCGTCTGAGAACCTGCCCACGATCGGGAGCGGCGTCGCATCGATCTTGAGCGGACCGTCGACGAACCAATCGGTCAGCGGCCACTGATAGACGGTGGTGTCGAGTCCCATCCCGACCTTCCACCCTTCGCTGACGAAACCTCCTTGCCAGATAGTCCAATCTCGCTCTTTGTCGATGTTGAAGTAGATGAACCCAACCGCATTCCGATCGTTGGCGAGGAAGGTGAACATCTCCGCGATCCACGCGTCCTTGTCACCGCCATAGGGCGAGCTAGCGGTTTGGGAAACGAGGAACGGCTTCTCCGGAGCGAAGGTGCGGGCTTCGTCAAGAGCGCCACCCATCGTTTCGGCGACCGTGGTCCATCGCGCCCCGGGAACGTTCGATCCCCAGTTGTAGGCCGACATGCCGACCAGGTCCACCAACTCGTCGCCGGGGTAGTAGTCAGCCATCGAGTAGGGAGGAGCCGACCAGCCGTTGGGGGCAAAAACCCAACGGACGTTCCAGCCTGGCGAGCCAGCGTTGTTGGCGACGGTGACGAAACGGCGGTAGGCCTCGCCAAAGTTTCCCGGGTCCATGCCGTAGGGAATCCAGTCGCCGTTCATCTCCGGCATCGGGGCCAGCATGACCGACCTGTTGCCGCCTCGTTCGAGCCACGAATCGACCGCCGCGCCCAGACTGGAGAAATAGAAGTCATAGTGCCCGGCGACGATGTCGGCCGCGGTGCCGCGCACGTTGATGTTGACAAAAGGCGTCGCGCCGACCGACCAGATCTCCTCGAGCATGTAGTCGACGTTGGCTGGCGACTCGTTGACCTCGATCCAGATCCCCCCGATGGAAACCTTCTTGCTCGAAGCGTTGTTGACCTCGTTGATGTGAGCGCGCGAGTACCACTGCGCCGGCGCGTAGAGGCCGGCCATGATCTGATTGGTCGAAACCGCCACCCCGGGCTCGGCTTCGGCACTTCGAACGCCTATGCCCGAGCTCGCAACCAGGAGCGCGACGAAGAGAACAACAAGTCGCTTCCCACTCATCCGAGCAATCTAACTGAGGAAGTGCAAAAGTGAAGGGCCCCGGTTTCCCGGGGCCCTTCGGTTGCTGACCTTGAGTCAGGACAGCGTGTTGGTTGTTAGTGGACGAAGCGTACGAGCGGCCCGCTTGGGTGACGTTGATGGCTTCGCCATCGTCGTCGGTGAAGCCGCCGACCGCTGTGATCGTCGCCGGGCTGTTGATGCCGCCGGTGAGCCGTCCCACCCGAGACCGGGACGCCGCCGTGATGGTCCACAGTCAACCTGTCGAGTCCCCGTCTACCTGGCCGTCCACGCGCAGGTGGCGTTGGTGCCACAGGTGATCGTGGCCGTGGTGCCGTCGACGTCGATCACGGTGATCGTGTCGCCGCTCAACTCCAGCGAGGTTCTCGCTGAAGACGATCGTGATCACGTCACCCGGATCGAGGACGGTCCCGTCAACCGGCTGTCCAGTGTGGTCGGTCGCAGTGAACGTCGCTCCGGCGCTAGCGCCCTCGGTGATTGTTGGAACGTCGAACGGTCCCGACTCAGCAGCACCGACGAAAGCCGGTATCTGTGTGGCCAGGAACTCGTTAGCAGCGCCCTGCACCAACGGCACCGAAACCGTCCAAGCACCGTCGGCATCAGCCGTACCAGTGGCGACGATGTTGTCACCGATCCTGAACGCCGTCGTCATCGACATCCTGACGGATGCGGATAGTGGCACCCGGATCGGCCGTGCCCTTGATGGCATAGCGTAGCCGCGTCAACAGTCGTCGCCGCGGCCGGGTCGGTCACCGTCAGACCGTGCGGTGCCATCATATCGGTCAGGTTGAACGTCGACTGATCGGCCGTGTCCGGATCGTAGGTCCCGGTCACGGTGTCGTCCAACGCTCAAGCGCATCTTCGAACTCCTGCAGCGTGGCCGCAGCACCGTCGACGGTGAAGATGTCACCCGAGTCGTAGAAGAACGAGCACGGTCCTGCACGAGCAGCACGTCTGCGCAGCGCGGTCGACCTTCAAAGACATCCGACGCCTTGGTGGTCTTCGTCAGACCGCGGCTGACGATCGCTCCAGCGACTGCCTTCGCCCGCCGGTCCGGCTGCGAAGTCGGCTTCGCCGCCCAAGACCGAAGGGTTCGGTCGGGGCGACGTTGCCGGCGGTTTCGTAGGTGCCGTCGAGGTCGAGATCCTCCCAGGCAACTGGGATGGCGTCCTCAGCCGCACCGGCATGACGGATGGTGAAGGTCACCACACCATCAGATCCGGCCACACCAGTGACCGTGCGGTCGCCACGGGCACTGATGCACGAGATCCGTCCGAGACCGCATTCGATGTGACGACTTGCTCAGCCAGGTCGTTGTAGATCGGCGCTCCAGCGTCGGTGGCTTCCACCAACTGGATCCCGACCCGACCGGTGTAGGCGGTCCCGTCGGTGTTCTTGAACGTCGCCGTGATAGGTCCGAGCCGTCCCGGTCGCCTGGGTCGCGGCAGCAGTCGGAGTGACCGCCACCAAAGACTGCGGCTGGACGATGCCATCCGCGGCCAATACCCGGGTCAAGAACAACGCCATCGACCAGCGGAACACAGGATCGTTCGGCGAGAACAAGCTTCCCCCGGTACCGAGAGCGATATGCCCATCGGCCAGGAAGTTGATCGCCGCCTGGGTCTCAGCCGTGAACGCACCGATGTCGGTGAACTGGTTGTGCGCCGGATCATCGGTCACCGTGACCCCAGCCCTCACCGCCAAACGATGGAGGAACAAAGCCATCTGCCAACGGGTCACCGTGTCGTTCGGAGAGAACGTGGAGGTGGTGGTCCCCTTGGCGATGCCCAGCTGGGTTATCTGGTTGATCGCGTCCTGCGTCGCCTGGGGCAAACCACCGATATCGGTGTAGCCCTGCGGAGCCGCCGCCGGGACCGCGATCCCATGATCGGCTGCCTGGCGAACCAGGAACAACGCCATCTGCCAACGCGCCACGACATCATTCGGCGAATAAGTAGTCGCCGTCGTCCCCGTCGTGATCCCAAACGCCTTCAGACAGTTGATCGCCAACTGGACTCTGCGCGTCGAATGCACCGATGTCGGTGAATCCGGCGCTCGGGGTCGTCGAGGGGCAGGAAACAGTCGTGCTCAATCGCCACGGAGTGAGCACTCGCCGGCAGGGCTACAGCCAGAAGGCTGAACACCACGGCAAGGACAGCAAACCGAGCGGTCCACGACCGTCCCCGGGTAAGTACCTGTTTTGGCACTATGCCCTTCCTTTCTTTTGCTTGCTTACTTGCATGTCCATCCGTAACGACATCTGAAAAAGTTAGAACACTGACGGGTCCAGATAAGGTTCCGTCGCGCCCCCCATCGGTTGGGTACCTAGAGGTAGCACGAAGCTATTGCAGCCAAAACGGCCGTGCGGCTATCTGGCATCTGGCTATCAAACCCTCCGCGTCTACCCCTCCTGGTCGATCGAATGGTTGTTGCAGCCCCGGACGGTACCAGGGCATGCCCGGACCCTAATGATTAGTCACTTGGTGATTGCCCAATAGGAACCGGCGTGGAGTCTAACGTCGCCAATGTCCGGAGAGTTCCCTTTAAGGGGTTTCGCGTTTCTCAGCTCACCGAGCCCCGATAGGCGTCCACTACCTCTTTGGCCCGGCCCAGCATCCTTATTCGCCCACCGTCGAGCCAGAGAACGCGATCGGATAGGCGTTCGACGACTTCGAGATCGTGGGAGACGAAAAGGACGGCGGTGCCGGTCTCCATCATTGCCTTCATCCGTGCGGCCGACTTGCGTTGGAATTTCTCATCCCCCACGGCCAGGACTTCGTCGACCACGAGCACATCGGGCTGGATATCAGACGCCACCGCAAAGCCGAGGCGGGCCAGCATTCCCGATGAATAGGAGCGGACGGGGACGTCGAGAAACTCGGTCAACTCCGCCCATTCGGCGATGGCCCCGACCCGTTCCCGCATCTCATCGGGATCACGTCCGAGCAAGGTGCCAAAGAGAACGATGTTCTCAAACCCGGCGAGCTCGGGATTGAAGCCGGCTCCGAGGGCAATCATCGGCGCCAAAACCCCGCGAACGATCACCCGTCCCGACGAAGGCGGCAGGACCCGGGCCACCACTTTCATCAGTGTCGTCTTTCCCGCCCCGTTGGGGCCGATCAGGCTGAAAACCTCGCCTCGCGGAACCTCGAAGGAGACATCGGATAGAGCGGCAAATTCCTCGGTTACCAGCTGGCGCTGCAGAAACTGGAAGGCGAATTCCTTGATGGTTCCGGCTCGGTCATGAGCCATTCGATAATTGAGCCCGACCGACTTCACCTCGATCAGGGTTTCGGCGTCCGAGTTCTGGCTGCTCACAGCGACGAAACCAGGTTGCGCCAGGATTTTGAAAAGGCCCACACCCCTATTCCCAGCGCCAGCAGCGCCGAGCCCACCACCATCGCCCATTGCCACAGTGGGGGAATGTCGCCGCGGTAGATAAGCGACCGGAACACCTCGAGATAGCTGAAGAGCGGATTGGCGTAAACGAACCCGAGAAATCGCTCGGGGATGATCTCGATGGGATAAAAGACCGGAGTGGCGTAGGTGAGAAGGATCACGACAACCCGCGTCAACTCGATGACGTCGTAAAAGCGGACTGCCGCGGCGGCCACCAGCATTCCCAGACCCGTCACCAGAGCGAGCATCGCCAGCACCGGAATCGGCGAGAGCAAGATGGTCCAAGGCACTCCCACCCCGGAAATGAGTTGCACGATCAAAAGTGGGAAAAGGCTGATGAGGAAGTTGGCGCCTCCGGCGAGGGCGGTGGCGAAGGAGAAAACCTCGGCCGGCACATAAACCTTGGTGAGGATGGAGGCTGAACCGGTGATAGCCGACCCTGTCGCCAAAAGGCCCTGGCTGAAGAAGGTCATAAAGAGAACGCCCGCAAGCAGATAGACGACATAGGGCTCCCCACCTGTGGCTCCGAAGCGACCCTGGCCAAAGATCTGACCAAAGACGACCCACATGATCGCTGTGGTGAGGATCGGGTTGAGCAGCGTCCACCAAACCCCCAGGCTCGAGCGCTTGTAACGCACCGACAGCTCGCGATTGACCAGCAGGCGAAGCAGCCCCCGATGGCTCCAGAGGTTCTGGAACTCCGTGACCAAAGGACGGCGGGGCAGCGCAGAGTCGTAGACAGGAAGAGGCATCGACGGATTCAGAGGCTAGATACGATCGGCTTGATGGCCCGGAGCAAGTGGCTCGATCCTCGTCGGATAGCGCACGGTCTCAACTGGCGTATTCAGCAACAGGTAGCTCGATTCAGAAAGCCCCCGCCCCCGATCGGCGGGCCGCCACAAGGCGACCAGTTCCGGCAGGCGGTCCTCGAACGCTACGGGGTCGAGGAGACTTCCAGCCTTCCGCCCACGGAACAGATGTGGGCCGATTTCACCCTCACCGCCGTTGATCGGGGATTCCACGCGGTGAACGCGCTCGGCGGTCAACACGCGTTCAAAGGAAAACGAGTTCTCGACGTCGGCTGTGGTTACGGCGGCTTTTTGGTTGCCGCTGCCCGCGCCGGTGCTCGCGAGGCGGTCGGGATCGACTCCAACCCCAAGGTGCTCGAACTCGCTCCCATGTTGCTGGCGGACTACGAAACGGACGCGAGGCTCGAACTCGCCGATCTCATCGATCCCGCGCTTCCCGGCGTGCTCGGCGCTTTCGACCTCATCATCTGTAACGACGTGCTCGAGCACGTGAAGAACGTGCAGGCCGCTGCACAGAATCTCGTCGAAATGCTCGCTCCCGGCGGAAGGGTCTTTCTCGAAATCCCCAATGGCAACGCGATCAAATACGTGCGTAGCGACGGTCACTACAAGATTCCCGGGATCACTTTGCTCGACTTCGAAGAAGCTCGCCGTTGGCATCGGGCCTTCTTCCCCGACGCAACGACATACGACACCTTCTTCTATGGAACGGTCGACTACTACCTCGCCACCTTCTCCCGGATGGGAGTTCTGCTCCGCATGCTCGAGGCCCCTCTCGGGGATCCAGGGTCGATCGAACGCCTGGCTGAGGATCTAAACGCACTAGAGGTCGAATCGATTGAGTGGCCGCGTCTTCATGCGGACAAACCAGCAGAGATCTTGGCCGTCATTCAGGATCGGCTCGATTCCTTTGTCAACGAGGTCAAGCAGCGCCTCGACCGCTACCGGCGCCTCACCGATCCTGCCGAACGAGAACTCGTCGGCACCTCCCTGCGCGTGTCCTACGAAGTCGGCAATTGGCTCTTCGAGGGACATCGGCCGGTTTAGGAAACCCGCCCCGTACCATCGCGGGTAGGTGACCGAGCCCGAACCACAACCCGAGCGCAGCTCGCGCCTCCCTCTGATCCTGGGCGGCGCGGGAGCTGCTGTGATCCTCGTTGTAGCTGCGATCTTGCTTTGGCCCGATCGAGCCCCAACCCCGACCACCACGGTTCCCACCACGGGGACAACGAGCCCCGTTACCACCAGTGATGGCGTCACCACAACCGCACCAGCGACCTCCTCGACGCTCACGACCAGTCCGACTACGACTGAGACGGCGGTTCCGTCAGTCTCGAACTATGACGTGGTGGTTGTCGGGATGGCCTGGGCGGCGCTACCGCAGCCACTGCAGCCGCCCGCCTTGGCGCCAATGTCGCTCTCCTCAGCCCGATCAACTATTTGGGTGGTCAGGCGGGGGCCGCCGGAGTGTCGACCATGGATGAAGGAAGCAATCACTTCGTGTTGCGACGCTCCGGTATCTATGGCGAGCTCGCCACCCACGTCCAGTCGCTCTATGGACCTGACGTCGGCGACTGCTATTTCATCGAGGACTCGTTGTGTCCCGAGCCGCTCGTAGTCGATAGTTTTCTCCACGGGGTTATCACAACTCTGGCGTCGACATCATTCCGATCACGACTCTTGACGACGTTCTCCAAGAGAATGGCAAGGTCAACGGTGTCGTGGCGGGCGGCTCAACCTATAACGCCGAGGTCGTGGTCGATGCCACTAGGACAGCGAGTTGGTTGTTAGATCCGTGAAGGTGCGACCGGCCGGGTTGGACGTGACGTTGATGGCTTCGCCATCGTCGTCGGTGAATCCGCCCACGGCCGTGACCGTCGCGGCGCCTGGATACCACCGATCGGTCCCGCCTGTCACTCGGCAGTACCCCAGTTATGGTGATCGTCAGAGTCGGCAGTCCCGTCGTCACCAGCACTGACCGTCCACGTCGAGTTGAGACCACGAGTGATCGTCGCCGTGCTCTCCGTCGACATCCATAACGGTGATCGTGTCCGACCCGTCCACTCCGGCGAGGTTCTCGCTGAAGTTGATCGCGATCGTGTCACCCGGGTCGAGCGTACCCGCCGTGCCACCGTGCAATGGTTCGCACCAACTGAGCTCGTCGAACGTCGCTCCGGCGCTGCGCCTTCGGTGATCGGTAGGAACGTCCACAGCTGACCGACTCCACCGCACTCACGAGTCTGGCACTGTGAGCCAGGAACTCGTTGCAACTGCGTCCTGTGCCAGCGGTATCGTAACCGTCCAGTTACCGTCGGCATCAGCGGTGCCGGTGGCGATGACGTTGTCACCTGCGTCCTGGATGCCGTCACCGTCGACATCCTGAGCGGATGCTTATCGTGGCGCCCGGCTCGGCCGTCCCCTTGATGGCATAGGACGCCGCGTCGACAGTGCGTCGCCGCGGCCGGGATCGGTCACCGTCAAACGCAGCCGTGTTGTCGGTCAGGTTGAACGTCGACTGATCGGCAGTGTCCGGATCGTAGGTCCCGGTCGACGGTGTCGTTAACGCTCAAGGCATCCTCGAACTCCTGCAGCGTCGCCGCTGCGCCGTCGACGGTGAAGATGTCACCGGAGTCGTAGAAGTAGCGAGCACGGTCCTCCGGATCGCAAGACGTTGCAGCGGCGCCGTGCCTCGAAGACGTCCGAAGCCTTGGTGGTCTTCGTCACTGGGGCCGACGATCGCTCCAGCAACTGCTTCTGCCTGCCGGGCCGGCTGCGAAGTCGGCTTCGCCGCCCAGACCGAAGGGTTCGGTCGGGGCGACGTTGCCGGTGGTTTCGTAGGTTCCGTCGAGGTCGAGATCGTCCCAGGCGACCGGGATAATGTCCTCGGCGGCGCCAGTGTGCCTGATGGTGAAGGTCACCACACCATCGGTTCCGGCAACGCCGGTGACAGTCGTCGCGGTGCCAATGACCGACTCAAGCTATCAGTGAACGCCTCGATGTTAACTTAGCTCGGCCAGGTCGTTGTAGATCGGAGCACCGGCGTCCGTGGCTTCCACCAACTGATCCCGACTCGACCGGTGTAGTTGGTCCCATCAGTGTTCTTGAAGGTCGCCTGGTATAGGTCCGAGCAGTTCCGGTGGCCTGGCTTGCGCCAGCGGTCGGGGTGACCGCCACCAACGACTGCGGCTGGACGATGCCATCCGCTGCCAATACCCGGGTGAGGAACAGCGCCATCGACCAGCGGAACACGGGATCGTTCGGCGAGAATAGAGGCTTCCTCCGGTACCGAGAGCGATATGCCCATCGGCCAGGAAGTTGATCGCCGCCTGGATCTCAGCGGTGAACGCACCGATATCGGTGAACTGGTTATGCGCCGGATCATCGGCCACCGTCACTCCAGCCACACCAGCCAAACGACGCAGGAACAGAGCCATCTGCCAACGGGTCACCGCATCGTTCGGAGAGAACGTGGAGTGGTGGTCCCCTTGGCGATGCCCAGCTGGGTGACCTGGTTGATCGCATCCTGCGTCGCCTGGGGCAAACCACCGATATCGGTGTAGCCCTGCGGAGCCGCCGCCGGGATCGTGATCCCATGGTCGGCTGCCTGGCGAACCAGGAACAACGCCATCTGCCACCGCGCACGACGTCATTCGGCGAATATGTAGTCGCCGTCGTCCCCTTCGTGATCCCAAACGCCTTCAAACAGTTGATCGCCAACTGGTCTGGCATCGAATCCACCGATGTCGGTGAACCCGGCGCTCGGGGTCGTCGAGGGGCAGGAAACAGTCGTGCTAATCGCTACAGAATGAGCACTCGCCGGCAGGGCTACAGCCAGAAGGCTGAACACCACGGCAAGGACAGCAAACCGAGCGGTCCACGACCGTCCCCGGGTAAGTACCTGTTTTGGCACTATGCCCTTCCTTTCTTTTGCTTGCTTACTTGCATGTCCATTCGTAACGACATCTGAAAAAGTTAGAACACTGACGGGTCCAGATAAGGTTCCGTCGCGCCCCCCATCGGTTGGGTACCTAGAGGTAGCACGAAGCTATTGCAGCCAAAACGGCCGTGCGGCTATCTGGCATCTGGCTATCAAACCCTCCGCGTCTACCCCTCCTGGTCGATCGAATGGTTGTTGCAGCCCCGGACGGTACCAGGGCATGCCCGGACCCTAATGATTAGTCACTTGGTGATTGCCCAATAGGAACCGGCGTGGAGTCTAACGTCGCCAATGTCCGCAGAGTTCCCTTTAAGGGGTTTCGCGTTTCTCAGCTCACCGAGCCCCGATAGGCGTCCACTACCTCTTTGGCCCGGCCCAGCATCCTTATTCGCCCACCGTCGAGCCAGAGAACGCGATCGGATAGGCGTTCGACGACTTCGAGATCGTGGGAGACGAAAAGGACGGCGGTGCCGGTCTCCATCATTGCCTTCATCCGTGCGGCCGACTTGCGTTGGAATTTCTCATCCCCCACGGCCAGGACTTCGTCGACCACCAGCACATCGGGCTGGATATCAGACGCCACCGCAAAGCCGAGGCGGGCCAGCATTCCCGATGAATAGGAGCGGACGGGGACGTCGAGAAACTCGGTCAACTCCGCCCATTCGGCGATGGCCCCGACCCGGTCCCGCATCTCATCGGGATCACGTCCGAGCAAGGTGCCAAAGAGAACGATGTTCTCAAACCCGGCGAGCTCGGGATTGAACCCGGCTCCGAGGGCAATCATCGGCGCCAAAACCCCGCGAACGATCACCCGTCCCGACGAAGGCGGCAGGACCCGGGCCACCACTTTCATCAGTGTCGTCTTTCCCGCGCCGTTGGGGCCGATCAGGCTGAAAACCTCGCCTCGCGAAACCTCGAAGGAGACATCGGATAGAGCGGCAAATTCCTCGGTTACCAGCTGGCGCTGCAGAAACTGGAAGGCGAATTCCTTGATGGTTCCGGCTCGGTCATGAGCCATTCGATAATTGAGCCCGACCGACTTCACCTCGATCAGGGTTTCGGCGTCCGAGTTCTGGCTGCTCACAGCGACGAAACCAGGTTGCGCCAGGATTTTGAAAAGGCCCACACCCCTATCCCCAGCGCCAGCAGCGCCGAGCCCACCACCATCGCCCATTGCCACAGTGGGGGAATGTCGCCGCGGTAGATAAGCGACCGGAACACTTCGAGATAGCTGAAGAGCGGATTGGCGTAAACGAACCCGAGAAATCGCTCGGGGATGATCTCGATGGGATAAAAGACCGGAGTGGCGTAGGTGAGAAGGATCACGACAACCCGCGTCAACTCGATGACGTCGTAAAAGCGGACTGCCGCGGCGGCCACCAGCATTCCCAGACCCGTCACCAGAGCGAGCATCGCCAGCACCGGAATCGGCGAGAGCAAGATGGTCCAAGGCACTCCCACCCCGGAGATGAGTTGCACGATCAAAAGTGGGAAAAGGCTGATGAGGAAGTTGGCGCCTCCGGCGAGGGCGGTGGCGAAGGAGAAAACCTCGGCCGGCACATAAACCTTGGTGAGGATGGAGGCTGAACCGGTGATAGCCGACCCTGTCGCCAAAAGGCCCTGGCTGAAGAAGGTCATAAAGAGGACGCCCGCAAGCAGATAGACGACATAGGGCTCCCCACCTGTGGCTCCGAAGCGACCCTGGCCAAAGATCTGACCAAAGACGACCCACATGATCGCTGTGGTGAGGATCGGGTTGAGCAGCGTCCACCAAACCCCCAGGCTCGAGCGCTTGTAACGCACCGACAGCTCGCGATTGACCAGCAGGCGAAGCAGCCCCCGATGACTCCAGAGGTTCTGGAACTCCGTGACCAAAGGACGGCGGGGCAGCGCAGAGTCGTAGACAGGAAGAGGCATCGACGGATTCAGAGGCTAGATACGATCGGCTTGATGGCCCGGAGCAAGTGGCTCGATCCTCGTCGGATAGCGCACGGTCTCAACTGGCGTATTCAGCAACAGGTAGCTCGATTCAGAAAGCCCCCGCCCCCGATCGGCGGGCCGCCACAAGGCGACCAGTTCCGGCAGGCGGTCCTCGAACGCTACGGGGTCGAGGAGACTTCCAGCCTTCCGCCCACGGAACAGATGTGGGCCGATTTCACCCTCACCGCCGTTGATCGGGGATTCCACGCGGTGAACGCGCTCGGCGGTCAACACGCGTTCAAAGGAAAACGAGTTCTCGACGTCGGCTGTGGTTACGGCGGCTTTTTGGTTGCCGCTGCACGCGCCGGCGCTCGCGAGGCGGTCGGGATCGACTCCAACCCCAAGGTGCTCGAACTCGCTCCCATGTTGCTGGCGGACTACGAAACGGACGCGAGGCTCGAACTCGCCGATCTCATCGATCCCGCGCTTCCCGGCGTGCTCGGCGCTTTCGACCTCATCATCTGTAACGACGTGCTCGAGCACGTGAAGAACGTGCAGGCCGCTGCACAGAATCTCGTCGAAATGCTCGCTCCCGGCGGAAGGGTCTTTCTCGAAATCCCCAATGGCAACGCGATCAAATACGTGCGTAGCGACGGTCACTACAAGATTCCCGGGATCACTTTGCTCGACTTCGAAGAAGCTCGCCGTTGGCATCGGGCCTTCTTCCCCGACGCAACGACATACGACACCTTCTTCTATGGAACGGTCGACTACTACCTCGCCACCTTCTCCCGGGTGGGAGTTCTGCTCCGCATGCTCGAGGCCCCTCTCGGGGATCCAGGTCGATCGAACGCCTGGCTGAGGATCTCAACGCACTCGAAGTCGAATCGCATTGAGTGGCCGCGCCTTCATGCGGACAAACCAGCCGAGATCTTGGCCGATCATTCAGGATCGGCTCGATTCCTTTGTCAACGAGGTCAACCAGCGCCTCGACCGCTACCGGCGCCTCACCGATCCTGCCGAACGAGAACTCGTCGGCACCTCCCTGCGCGTTTCCTACGAAGTCGGCAACTGGCTCTTCGAGGGACATCGGCCGGTTTAGGAAACCCGCCCCGTACCATCGCGGGTAGGTGACCGAGCCCGAACCACAACCCGAGCGCAGCTCGCGCCTCCCTCTGATCCTGGGCGGCGCGGGAGCTGCTGTGATCCTCGTTGTAGCTGCGATCTTGCTTTGGCCCGATCGAGCCCCAACCCCGACCACCACGGTTCCCACCACGGGGACAACGAGTCCCCGTTACCACCAGTGATGGCGTCACCACAACCGCACCAGCGACCTCCTCGACGCTCACGACCAGTCCGACTACGACTGAGACGGCGGTTCCGTCAGTCTCGAACTATGACGTGGTGGTTGTCGGGGATGGCCTGGGCGGCGCCACCGCAGCCACTGCAGCCGCCCGCCTTGGCGCCAATGTCGCTCTCCTCAGCCCGATCAACTATTTGGGTGGTCAGGCGGGGGCCGCCGGAGTGTCGACCATGGATGAAGGAAGCAATCACTTCGTGTTGCGACGCTCCGGTATCTATGGCGAGCTCGCCACCCACGTCCAGTCGCTCTATGGACCTGACGTCGGCGACTGCTATTTCATCGAGGACTCGTTGTGCCCCGAGCCGCTCGTAGTCGATGGTTTTCTCCGCGGGGTGCTCACGAACTCTGGCGTCGACATCATTCCGATCACGACTCTTGACGACGTTCTCCAAGAGAATGGCAAGGTCAACGGTGTCGTGGCGGGCGGCTCAACCTATAACGCCGAGGTCGTGGTCGATGCCACTGAATTCTCCGACCTCTATCCGTTGGTTGATGGTCTCAACTATGAGGTAGGTGGAGCGGACGGCTGCGTACAGGACACCACTTGGCTCGCCATCCGGGCCTTCTACCCGATCAGCCCCGGCGAGTCTCTGATGCCACCCGAGTCAGCCGCCCAAGACCTCTTCGCTCTTTACGGCGCTGAGTCGGAGGTCTGGCTCGAGGAATTCCGCACGAGCGTCGTTGCGGCACCGGACCGCGGATCGGAGCCGGGCTTGCTTCCCTGGAATGTCGCCACCGAGACTCAATATCGGGCTCTCGCCGATCGGCGGGACTTCTCGGCAGTACAGGATCCGCCCGACGTAACCCGCACCGGCGTCAACTATGCCAACGACTACGAATTGACGGCAGCCGCCATCGAGGATCCGGCAGTACGCATCGCCGAGTTCCGCAAGGCGCTCCACAAGACCTACCTCTTCCTTTGGTATCTCCGTTGGGAACTCGAAGTCACCGGGTGGTCGGTCGACAGTTTTCAGGAGTACCCGCGGGCGCAACGGTTGCTCATGGACGACTTGATTCCCGATGTGCTCGAACAGCACTTGCCACCGTATCCGTACGTGCGCGAGGCGCGCCGTTTGAAGACCGTGCAGGAGCTTGGTCCCGCCGACTTGGCCAACGATGTCCGCGGCCTGCACCGCTTCGACGACTCGGTAATGCTCGGTGGCTATTTCTCCGACTTCCACGGTTGCGTGGAACCAGAGGCAGGAGCGGGCTTCGGTCTTTTCGAGGTCCCGCTTGGAGTGTTCATCCCCGAGACCGTCGATGGGTTCATGCCTGGCATCGTCCGAGCGGCGGGAGTCTCACGCTCAGCTGCCGCCGCTGTGCGCACCCAACCGGAGGAGATGTGGGGCGGAGAAGCGATCGGAATCGTGGCCGCCCTCGCTTCCCGCGACGACATCGAGGTCCGAGAGGTCAGCGCGGCCGCTGTTCAACAGCAGCTGTTGGCCAACGATCTCATCTACTTCTTGCCCGGCTAGACCTCCTTCTAGGCTCCTTCCCCAATGCCCGTCCGGCGCGTTCTTATCTGCGGTTACTACGGCTTCGGCAACACCGGCGACGAGGCGATTCTCCATGTTCTTCTCGATGACGTGCGCTCTCTGTTTCCGGAAGTCGAAATCGCGGTCCTGTCCGGCGATCCCAGAACGACGGCCGGGCGCTATGACGTCACCGGCGTTGAATGGTCATCGCCTGCCGACCTAATCGAGGCAGCTCGCGAAGCCGACCTGATGGTCCTTGGAGGAGGCGGTTTGATCCAGGATTACAACGGCTTCGATAGCTCGGGTCTTCTTACCTCGGGACACGGCGACGTCATCTGGGCAGAGTTCGCTCTCTTCGCCCGAATGCTTTCGAAGCCATTGGCTATTTACGGCGTCGGCGTTGGCCCCCTCACGACGGAGGCCGGACAAGGCGCGGCTCGACTCGTTTTCTCGCTGGCGAGCGCGGCATCGGTGCGCGACGAAGAGTCGCTTGCGCTGCTGGGCGAGATCGGGGCAGCCACCAACGACGTCCTCCTCGGCGCCGATCCGGTCTTCCGGCTTCGGCCCGCACCCCGGGTGGAGTCGATTCTCGAGATGGAGGGTCTTCCAGCCGGCGGACCGACGTTTGGCGTCTGTCTCCGCCCGTGGCGCACCGGGCTCCCGGTTTCCGAATTAGCCGAGGCTCTGGACCGCCTGGTTGAACGGGAAGAAGGACGCATCGTATTTCTGCCTTTCCAGGTCGCCCCAACTCGCAATGAGAACGACGCCTACGCCGCCCACCAGGTGATGCTCTCGATGAAGCGTGGCGATCGCGCCGGCATCATCCGCGGGGCCTACGGTCCCGCCGAGAAGCTCGCCCTCTTCTCCCAATTCGACACCGTGATCGCGATGCGGCTCCATGCGGCGATGTTCGGAATCAAAGCCGGAAAGCCCACCGTGGCAATCGCATACGACAAAAAGGTCACATCATTGATGGCCGATCTCGGTCTAGAAGATGTGGTCCTGCCTCTCACCAATCTGACTGCGGATTCAATCGTCGCAGCAGTCGAAAAAGCAGCGGCCGTGCAGGATCCCGAACCGCTCAACGACGCAATCGTCAGGCTCTCGCAGCGCTCGCTCCGGAATCGCGAGGCTCTCGCCATCGCAGCCGGCGCCACCATTGAATCCTCAGCCGATGACCAGGCAGTGTTGGCCCTGCTAACCGAGGCTGCCATGGCCCGGTCGCAAGATGCCTTGGCCCTCAATCAAGCCCTCTATCACCAGGCTCGTAGTCAGACCACGGTCGAACTCCTCCGCGCTGAACTCCGTGAATTGCATGACTCACGGGCGCAACGTCTAGCTCGTCGATATTGGAAGCTCCGCCAAGATGTCCGCGAGACAGGAGTCGCAGTCCGCAGCAAGCTCGACCCTCGGACCGCGCAACAAGAGCCAGCGTTCACTTTCGAGCGCTTCAACAATCCCCCGGACTACGGCGGCGCCACCGAGCTGCGAGCTCACTACCAGAGCGAACTCGCCCGGATCCTGGAGGACCATCCTCACGTCGTCGGCTACGCCGTGCTCCCATTCTCGATTGGCTGGAAGTCGAGCCTCTTCCAGCGTCCCCAGCAGATGGCTCTTGCCCTGGCGCGGCAGGGTTACCTGGTTTTCTACGGCCTGGATCATTGGAACCGCGAGCAAACCGACGGCTTCCGCCAGGTCGGAACCAACCTTTTCCTCTTCTCAGTCTTTCCCGACTACCTCGACGTGCTTTCGGGAATCCCGAAACCGCTCACCCTCACCTATGCCTACAACCATCGCTTCGTCCGTCACCTGCGAGATCCGATCACGGTTTTCGAACACATCGACGAGCTCGAAGTCTTCACCGCCACCCATGAGATGGAGCACCTCGAGCAGTGGTACGAGGATGCGATCGAGAACGCCGACATCGTCGTCGCCTCCGCCCACGACCTCTTACAGACCGTGCAAAAACGGCGGCCGGATGCCTTCCTCTGCCAGAACGGGGTCGACTTCGATCACTTTGCCATCGCCCGGCCGGATGCTCCGCCACCTGATCTGCCGGATGGAGATGGACCGATCATTGGTTACTACGGCGCCCTCGCCGAGTGGCTCGACTACGGATTGCTTGACCATGCCGCCGCTCAGCTCCCCGAATTTCGCTTCGTGTTCATCGGGCCCAACTACGACCAATCGATGGACAACCAACCGGTGTTTCGACGTCCCAATGTTTTCTGGCTGGGACCGAAGTCATACGAGGAACTCCCGACCTACCTGCACTACTTCTCGGTGGCGACGATTCCCTTCATCCTCAACGACGTCACCCACGCAGTCAGCCCGGTCAAGCTTCATGAGTATCTCGCCGGCGGAAAGTCAGTCGTCACTACGGCGATGCGCGAGTCGGCCTCTTACGACGTCGTCGCCGTGGCCCAAGACTCCGACGAATGGGTGGCCAAACTCGTGGAGGCGGTGAAGCTCGGCCAGGATCCCGACCATGTCGAACGGTTGCGCATGACTGCCCGGGCCAACACCTGGGACCAACGGGTCGGATCTTTGATCGACGCCGCCGCCCGCCTTCATCTGGGCTGAGCGGTGAAAACGTCGGTCATCATCCCCGTTCTCAACGAGCGGGATTCGATCGAAGCGTTGATCCAAGCGCTGCTGGCGCAGACCCGGAGACCGGATGAGATCGTGGTTGCCGACGGGGGTTCCACTGATGGAACCCGGGAACTCTTGAGCCAGCTGCAAGCAGTGATCGACATTCTCCGTGTTGTCCCGGGCCCAGGGCCGATCGCCGAGAATCGCAACGCAGCCATCACCGCAGCCGAGAGCCCGATCATCGCCTGTACAGACGCAGGGTGTGTGCCCGTACTGGAATGGCTCGAGCGACTCGTCGAGCCCTTCGCGGACGGGGCCGAGTGGGTGGCCGGCTTCTACCGGCCCGAAGGGCTTTCCGTTGCCTCGACGGCGGCCGGTGCGGTCATGATGACAACGCGGGGCGAGGTCGATCTCGATAACTTCCTGCCCGGGGGCAGCTCCCAGGCATTTCTCCGAACGGCATGGGTCCGCGCCGGCGGTTTCCCGGAGGGCCACTCGGTGGGCGAAGACACGCTGTTCGGGGAGCGAATGCGGGCCCTCGGTTACGTGCCGGTGTTTGTCCCCGAGGCGGTGGTGGCCTGGCGGCCGCCGATCAGCGTGCAATCCATGGCTGACAAAGCCTGGGAGTGGGGCCGGGCTGACGGGGTCAACCAGGTCCGCACCGGAGCCTATGCCAAGGTTCTTCTCGCCTACTGGTTCTTCCCTGCCCTGATCGTCATCGCCGCCTTTGTAAACAGGTGGCTGGGGCTTACTGGCCTGCTCGTCTATCTGGGCCTCATTGCGTATCGCACCCGCCACAAGTACGAGGTAGTGCCGGGGTGGACCAAGTTCTTCTGGGTGCCCTGGGCCCACATCCGCCAACAGATGTTCCAGAGTTGGGGGTGGGTCGAGGGATATGGCTGGCGCCGCCTCGGACGCAAAGTCGCCTCTCGTCTCGGGCTGCGAAAGTTGGGTGTAGTTGCAGGCACCGACGCGCCACTGCGTCACAACGTCGACCTCCTTGTGCGGAGCGAAAGCGAGGCGCGACATTGGCTTCCTGATCTGCCGGCCACGTATCGGGTCGGCGCGATCGCTCCGGATCCCGCAATGCCATTCGTGA
Organism: uncultured Acidimicrobiia bacterium; assembly: GCA_963761985.1. Taxonomy (GTDB): domain Bacteria; phylum Actinomycetota; class Acidimicrobiia; order Spongiisociales; family ZC4RG35; genus JACCTH01. Next base: position 39,968 of record CAVXIT010000007.1, on the reverse strand, counting down.
CCGCCTCACTGAGCCCGACCAGGGGAGAGCCCGCTGTGGCTCCAGTCACCGTCGAATACGGAGCGACAGATGGTCCACTCCTCAATGACCAGGTGGCGCGCTACGAGTACTTGCGGCAGACGGGAATCACCTATCAGCTGACCCCCGCGCCGGGCGGCTTGACCCAAAGAGCGGACGAGATCGAAACCGAGATCGCCGCGGTGATCCTGGCCGCGGTCCCGCTCCACGATGTCGGCGGTGGGAGCCGGGGAGCACAACTCGCGCTCGAAATGGCAGGACGAGGGATCCATGTCACCTACGTCCATCGATATGACGCCGCTGAAACGGTCGATCTCGGACTGCGCTTTATCCACCCTGCCCTTGAAGAGCGGCGTTGGGATGAGTTCTCGATCGAGTCGTACCTCGGGCGGCTCCGTTCAGGACGACGATTCGTCCTGGTCGAATTTCCTCATCATGATCACGCAGCTGTTGCCCAGGCCCTGCAGAGCAGCGGATTTGAGCTGATCTACGACCTGATCGATGACTGGGCCGACAGAGCGCTCGGAGGCTGGTGGTATGAGGAAGCGATCGAAGCGAGGTTCATCGACTCGGCTACAGCCCTGATTGCGTCGGCACCAACTTTGGTCTCCAACCTGCGGTCGCGCAGCGGGCGTGACGCGACTTTGGTCCCCAACGCCGTCAACCCCAGTTTGTTCGACGCCGCCAAGGTTTACGAGCGGCCTGCTGATCTCCCCCGTGGGCGGATCATCGAATATCACGGCTCGCTCTACGGCGACTGGTTCTCGTGGGAGGCGGTGCGCGCCGTGGCCCATGCGAACCCCGATGCGACCGTGATCTTGATCGGGGATCCGCCCAAGGAGCGGAAGCAACTCCCAACAAACGTGCAGTTTCTCGGCCTCAAGCCGCAAGCTGAGTTGGCCGCCTACCTCGCTCACTCCGACGTTGCGCTGGTCCCCTTTCTGGTGTCGGACACCACCCATGCGGTCAGCCCGTTAAAGGTCTACGAGTATCTCGCAATGGGAGTTCCAGTGGCCGCGCCACCGCTCGACACATTGCGCGGTCTCGATGGAGTGTTTTGTGATGACGACCTCGTCGTAGCGGTAGATCGCGCGTTGGCAGCTCCCCGGCCCGATCCCGCAGTGGCCATGAAGGAACACACTTGGGGCGCCCGGCTGGAAACCATCTTCGGTCTTCTCGGATTCACCTTGCCCTCCCCCGAACAGCGGGTTCGGGTTGAGCAGCGACCGGTGCGTCGCTACCGGCCCGACGAGAGATTGATTACTGCGCCCCCCGGCCGGTGAAGATCGTCCGGATCGTCTTCAGCATCACGATGAGGTCGAGCAATGGCGACATGTGCCGGACGTAGTAGAGGTCGTACTGCAGCTTCTCGATGGTGTCGTTGACGTCGTCGGCATATCCGTAATGGACCTGTGCCCAACCCGTGATCCCTGGCCGCACCAAATGGCGATACCGATAGAAGGGAATCATCGATTCGAAGTAGCTGGTGAATGCGGTTTGCTCAGCCCGCGGTCCGACCAAAGACAACTCACCTCTGAGCACATCCCAGAGTTGTGGTATCTCGTCGAGCTTGGATACACGCAAAAAGCGTCCGATCCGGGTGATGCGTGGATCGTCGGGAGCGGTGAACTGTGGACCGCCCTCGTCGGCGCCGGCGATCATGGTCCGAAATTTGTGGATGGTGAAGGGCCGATCATTGATGCCGGTTCGCGTTTGACGAAAGATCGCCGGTCCTTTCGAGTCGGCGCGGATGGCTATCCAGGTGAGGAGACCGAGGAAAAGCCACAATGGTGCCGTCGCGATCACCAACAGTGTCTCGAGAACCCGCTTGTAGGGAATGTACGGAGCCCGCTGCTCGAGAGGAACGCTGATCTCCCATCCTTCCGCCAGATGAATGAGCGCCACCCGCCCGAACTGCTCCTCGTAGACCTCGCTCAACAAGCGAACGTCGTAACCCGCCAGGGTGCTGGAAGAGACGTAGCGAGCCATCGAGTCAGACATCGGAGAAGTCAGGTCGACGACCAGGGTCGTCGTGGTCGGAAGCGCAGCCGCCGGAGGCTCGCCGCGAGGATCAAGTAGCTCGATGACCTCGGCGTGGGGGGATTCGCTGAGATCGTGGGCGAGAGCTTTCTCGTCGGTGACCACCACCATCCGTTCTCTCCACGGCCGGCGACGACGAACCGCTCGGTGGAGCAGGCCCAGGACGAGAAAGCCTCCGATGGTGAGTGGGACCCAGGATCTGGAGTAGTAGGTGCGGAGCGCGAACTGGCCCACCAGTGATGCCCCCAATCCCACCGCGGCCGCGACGAAGGCGCGTTGGTAAAGCGGCCGAGCCACATGGGGCTCGATCCAGGTGGTCGACTGCCAGCTTCCAGCGACGATTCCGAGCAGGAGAATCACGCCCATCGGAACTGCTGATCGAAAGCTGGTCAGATAGTTGGGCGCTCGCCACAAAAGGGCCTCGCGGAAGACGTATTGAGAGGCCGCCGTCGCGGCCAGGAGAAAAGCTGCGAGGTCGTAGGCCACCGTCTGCAACGCAAAACGCGTCCGGTGGTTCATGGTCGGAAAGCTACTCCGGCCGGGAGGATCGCTTCGACCGGCTGGCCAGGATTTCTGCGAGAGCGAGCAAGGTCCTGGTGCCGAATCCGGTGCCACCAGCCGTGTACCAACCGTGAGCTTTTTCGGCGCGAGCCGGCCCGGCGATGTCGAGGTGCACCCAGCGGTGTGAGCCGGCAAACGGCGCGAGGATGAGCGCAGCCGTGATCACACCTCCGTAGCGACCTCCGGTGTTCTTGACGTCGGCCACGTTGGACTCGATGAGCGAGTGGTAGTCGGGGATCAGCGGCATCGGCCAAAAGCGTTCTCCCGCCAGGGCCCCCGATGACACCGCCAGGTCAATGTCGCCGGCTCCGGAGGCGAGTTCGTTGCCGAGGACCGCGCCCACGCGATCGCCCAAGGCAATCCTCTGCGCACCGGTGAGCGTGGCAATGTCGACGATGAGATCGGCCTCGGTTTCGCTGGCCAGGCACAGGCCATCAGCCAACACCAGCCGCCCTTCGGCGTCAGTATTCAGGACTTCGATGGTCCGAGCGTTGCGGTAGCGGATCACATCACCTGGCTTGGTGGCCAAGCCTCCCGGCATGTTGTCGGTGATGGGCAGGTAGGCCTCCACGTTGAGGCGCAGCCTGCGCCGGGCGATTGCCCATACGGCACCGGCGACCGCAGCAGCTCCCGACATGTCGGTCTTCATCGGCTCCATCCCATCGGCTGGTTTCAGCGAGAGCCCTCCGGAGTCGAACACGATTCCCTTGCCGACCAGCGCGAGATTGAACTCCGCGCCAGTGGGTCGATAACTGAGACGCACAAAACGCGGAGGACGATCGGAGCCGGCGGCGACGGCGAGCGTTCCCGCCATCTCCTCGACCACCATCCGATCGCGATCCCAAATTTCGGCTTTGACATCCACCGATCGCGCCCGGTCAGCGATCTGGACTGCCAGAGCTTCCGGCGCCTTGTCGGCGGCCGGGGTGTTGATCAAATCGCGGGCAAACATCTCAGCCTCAACGCCGATCAGGGCCCGGTCAACCTCGCCCGGCTTGGCGCCGTGCAGCTCGACGATGTGCTCGACTTCTTGACGCGACCGATAGCGGTCGAAGCGGTATCCCCCGAGGCCGAAACCTTCAACGACAGCATCGGTCGCACCGGCGATTGGCATCAGGTGCAAACTCGTGCCGATTCGTTCCACGCTTCCGAGATGACGGGCCAGTACTCCGGCTGCGTTCCGCAGCGAATCGATCGAGGCTTCGTTTCCCAAACCCACTGCAATGAGCCCATCACCCACGTCGGCGATCTGGCCGAGGTTGCCCTCGAACCCTTGCCGACGCAGCGAATCGGTGGCGCGCTCCAAAGCGGCGCCAAATCCCGGCACGACTGGCTCCATCCCGTGCAGGACCGGAAACGCATGAAGGAGAGAACGCGTCCTGGCCTTCGGGGTCTCAAAGGAAATCACGGGGGAAGATTATGGGGAAGACAAAAGATCCGAAGACCGATCCGTTTCTCCCCCCGGAGGGGGGACGGCGAAGCCCGTCCGTTTCTCCCCCGGAGGGGGAGTGCCGGCGAAGCCGGGAGGGGGCGGACGATTGACGCCCGACTGGTTTGCTCGGCCCGAGGGACTCGAAATGAGACAGCCTCTTCGCGTTAGAGGAAAACGCCCCCCTCGTCTGCCTCCTTCGTCGGCATCCACTCCCCCCTCCGGGGGGAGAAACAAAACGCCGCGTACAGAATCGAATTCACCCTGAGGGGTGATTGAAGAGGCTTCCCCGGGGTGACGACAGGAAACCCCTGGTCCCATACGTTCAGGGGATGAATTTCAAACAACATCTCCCGCAGCGCTCATACACCCGCTTCATTGGCTACTCGTCGGTCCTGTTTGCGGCGTCGGCGCTGATCCACCTGGTAGTCGCCATCGCCCGTGGTTGGGATTGGGCCGGATCGGTTTCGTTCCGCAAGCCGGTGACCTTTGCGCTCTCATTCGCCCTGCTCGCCGCCGCCATCTGGTGGACCCTGGACCGTCTTCCTCATCGGCCACGATTGGGTTGGGGATTGACGATTCCGTTCGTGATCGGGAGCGTCATCGAGACCGGGCTGATCACGCTCCAGTCGTGGCGAGGCGTCGCGTCGCACTTCAACGTCGCCGAGGCCTTCGACGGAGCCGTGTTCTCGCTGATGGGCATCACGATCGTCATCGTTTCACTCGCCCTTGTCGGGATCACGATTTGGACGTTCGTCGAAGGCCCGCGAGGATCGGTCGACGCGACTCGCGGTGCGCGCCGGGTTGGTCATGGTTGTCCTCGGCCTAGGGCTCGGGATGTTCTTGATCCAGGCCGGTTTCGAATTTCTCGAGCGCACCGGGTCGATTCCCGAGTCGCTTACCGTCGGTACAGCCGGGGTGGCGAAGTTTCCGCACGCGGTCGCCTTTCATGGAATGCAGTTCCTCATCCTCGTGGTCATCGCCGGCGGGCGGGTTAGTCACGCCAGCAGGCACACGATGACCCGCCTCGGCGTTGCCAGCTACTCCCTGGTGCTGGCCTGGGCGACCCTCCACACCAATCAGGGTCGGGCACCTATGGATCTCGCCGGAATCGAAACCGGTCTCCTCCTCGGTGCAGCCGGAGCGGCGGCGACGGCAGGCATCATTTGGTTACGGGGCTTCGCGATCGCGACAAGACGCGATACGTTGCCGGCATGAAACTCCCGCGGGTAAGCCGGGTTGACATTCTTCTCAGCCTGCTCGCAGCAGTACTGCTCCAACTCGAGGTTTGGATGTTCGACCCAGGACCGCCCTCAGTAGTGCGGGCGGTCCTCGTTCTGATCGCGGCAGCGGCGCTCGCCTTTATGCAACCGTTCCCCGTGGGGGCGTATCTGACGAACGGTTTTGCGGTGTATGGCTTGATCGCGGTCGGATCTCCGAGTGACCTCTATCAATGGACAAACTTCATTGCGCTCGTGTTCATGGGAGCTCGCACACCAGTCCGCCGAGGAGTGATCCCGCTGCTGCTGGGGCTGGGTGGGGTCGCCTTCTACTTCCTGAGGTTTCCGGACGAAGGCGGCATCCTCAGCATGCTCGTCGTGCAGAGCCTTTACCTCGCCGGGTTCCTAGGTGGAACCTCGCAACGCTCCCGCCTGAGGTCAGAAAGGCTCGAAAGCGAGCGCGACCTGGCCGAGGCCCGCGTCGCGGCCAGCGCGGCGAAGGCCGAACTCGAAGCCGAACGGACCCGGATGGCACGAGAACTGCATGACGTGGTCGGGCACGCCCTAACGGCGATCGTCGTTCAGGCCGGGGCCGCCGACCGAATCCTCGAGCGCGACCCGGAGGCGGCTCGCAAGGCCATCCAGACCATCGCCGGCCAGGGCCGGGAGGCTTTGGCCGACATGGACAGCATGCTCAGCATCTTGCATGGCGAGACTCCCCGTTCTCGACTCCCCCGGCTCGAGGACCTAGAGACCCTCGTCGCGGGCATCGCCGGTCCCGCTATCAAGCTCAGCGTGTCGGGCGACGTTGCCAAGGTTCCGCCGAGCGTGAGCCTCATCGGTTATCGGATTGTGCAGGAAGCCCTCACGAACGTCGTCCGCCACGCTCAGGCGCATCTCGTTGTGATCGACGTGCAGGTCGGTTCCGACCTCCGGATCAAAGTCACCGATGACGGTGTCGGCGGAACTCCGCTGGTCGGGCGAGGGTTGACCGGAATGGTCGAACGAGCAGAAATCCACGGAGGGACCGTCCGCTTTGGTGAATCACCCGAGGCTGGCTTCGAGATCGAAGCTCGGATCCCGTTGCCCGCGTGATCAAAGTTGTCCTCGTCGATGACGATGTCCTGATTCGGGAAGGGCTGCGTCTGATCATTGAGCAGGAGACCGATCTCGAGGTCGCCGGCCAGGCCGCCGACGGGAAGGAGGCGGTGGCGATGGTCGATCACCTTCAGCCCGACGTGGTCCTGATGGACATCCGGATGCCGGTTATGGACGGCCTGGCGGCCACTGCCGCAATCACGGCAACTAGCGACGCTCGGGTCATCATCCTGACAACGTTTGAACTCGACGAATACGTATTCGAAGCCCTGAGGGCTGGCGCCAGCGGATTTCTCTTGAAGCGAACTCCCCCCGAACAGTTGCTCGAAGCAATCCGAGTCGTCGCCGCCGGGGAGGCACTTCTCGCCCCATCCGTTACCAAGAAGTTGATTGAGGCGTTCGCCGCCCGACCGCAGCGCGAGGCGAAAGCAATCGAGTCGTTGACAGCCCGCGAGAGAGAAGTTCTCAAAGGCATCGGGCGTGGGCTCTCGAACCAGGACCTCGCCAAAGAGCTTTTCATCTCCGACAACACCGTCAAGACACATGTCAAACGAGTCTTTCTGAAGATCGGGGCGCGCGATCGCGCCCAGGCGGTAGTGATCGCCTACGAGGCCGGTCTGATCTAGATTCGAAACCCTTGAGTGGTGACAAATCCTCTGGAGGTGCGGTCGGGCTCATCCGACCGGTGACCGACTTCTACGCCCGCGTCCTGCGATCGCCCCGTCTGGCTCATCATTTTGAAGGTGCGGCAATGGAGGCGTTGATCGCGAAGCAAGCCGCGTTCATCTCAGCTGCGCTCTCTGGCAACACGCGCTACACCAACGCCGACCTGGCCCGGGTACATGCCGCGGCTCTTGATCACCGACGACGAATTCAACGAACTGATCTCCATTCTGAGATCCACCTTCGACGATCACCACCTCGCGCAGGACCAGCAGGAAACCATCGTCTCTACCTTTGAGGAATTCCGCGAACCTATCGTTCACGATTCAATCGTCAGGTCTTAGCTCGGTCGGGCGATGATCGCTACGGCGAGCGCCACGAGAGTGGCGAGATACGAAAGGCCCGTCGCAGCCATTACTCCGGTGTAGGACTTGACCCGCAGCGAGAAGAACACGGCCACCATCAGCCCGGCCGCGAACACCGCCAGCGACGCCAGCAACCAGGGCGAAACGAGCAGCAGATCGTTACGGCGAGATAGCGCGAAGGCTCCTTCCAGCAAGGCTCCGACAACCCCGGCGATGGCAAGACGCCGAAGTGGCCAGCGAGGCAGCTTGGGATCGACCAGAAACCAATGGCCGAGCAGCATCTCCGAGGTAATCGCGCCGAGACTCGCCGCACCGACAGCTGCCGATAGCCAACCTGCTTCGCTCCCGGCGATGAGGAACGTGGCGGCGGCGAGCGCAAGTGCCCAGAGTGCAGTCGACCGCCAGATGCCTGCCACTAGGGCTAGCGCCGCTCCGAGCCAGGTCCATCTGTTGGATCCGGCCAAGGCGGCCAGGAAACCGAGGGAAGCCACGATCCACGAAACCAACCTGAGATAGCCAGGTCGGGCAACGTTCCAATGGGCCACTACGGAGCCTCCGGCGGCCAAGCCCGTCGCCCACATCGCCAGGACCGCACCGAGGTCGGGCGGTCTCAACTCAGCCAGGAATTGATGCGGTCGGCGACAGCTTGGGGAGTCAACCCGAAATACGGAGCGAGATCGGCGGCGGGTGCCGACGCCCCAAAGCGATCGATCCCGATCGCCAACCCGTCGCTCCCGATGATGCGCTCCCAGCCGAAAGTGGCTCCGGCTTCAATCGAGACCCGCGGCAGGTCATTGCCGAGCACCGACTCCCGGTAGTCGTCATCCTGTTCGAAGAACAACTCCCAGCAAGGCAGGCTGACGACGCGAACCGAGCGGTCGATCAGTTCGGCTGCCTCGAGAGCTAGGGAGACTTCGGAACCTGTCGCGACGAGCACCAGATCCTCGCCTTCGCGTAAGACGTAACCCCCTCGCTCAACTCCCCCTCGCTCACGTTCGAGCACCGGCAGGTTCTGCCTGGTGAACAACAACACGGTGGGGCCGTCCGTGCGATTCAGCGCAAGTTCCCAGGCCTCGACGGTTTCGGACGCGTCAGCGGGGCGGACAACCCAGATCCCTGGCATTGCCCGCAAGGAGGCGAGGTGCTCGATCGGCTGATGGGTGGGACCGTCCTCTCCGAGAAAGACGGACTCGTGGGTGTACACCCAAATCGAGGGAATCTCCATCAACGCAGACAGACGAACCGCCGGTCGTTGATAGTCGGAGAAGACGAAAAACGTCGCGCTGTATGCCCTGAGCCCGCCGTGAGCCGTGAGGCCGTTGGTGATCGTCCCCATTGCGTGCTCGCGTATTCCGAAGGCAAGGTTGCGCCCCGTCCGGTCGCGGCGAGTAAACCGCGTCGACTCTTTGAACTCCGTCTTGGTCGATTCGACGAGGTCGGCCGCTCCCCCGAGGAGGTTCGGAACCTTTTCGCCAATTTCCTCGAACAGCTGCCCCGAGGCTGCTCGGGTGGCAATTGGCTTAGCGCGATCGAATTCCGGACCGTCGAGTTTGATCTGAACCGGCTCCTGGAACTGAGCGAGCTCGATCGCGCGATCGCCTGCGTTCTCCGCACGCTCGTTCCAGAGCCGGTGCTCTTCCCGACCGCGATCCATCGCTTGGCGGAAGAACTCGACGACGTCGTCGGGCACCAAGAAGCTCTCGTCGGTTGGCCAGCCCATCGCCTTTTTCGTGGCGCTGATCTCCTCATCCCCCAGGGGTGCGCCGTGAGCCTTGGCCGTGTCCTGGGCGTTCGGCGCGCCATGGGCGATGTGGGTGTGGGTGATGACCAGCGACGGTCGGTCGACCTCTTTGATCCCATGTTCGATCGCTTCGGCGATTGCTTCGCGATCGTGGCCATCGATCTCGTCGACTTCCCAACCGACGGCGCGGAAACGACCGGCCACATCCTCGGAGAAGGTGATGTCGGTGCTGCCGTCGATCGAGATGTTGTTGTCGTCATAGAAGTAGAGGAGCTTTCCCAGGCCGAGGTGACCGGCGATCGAAGATGCTTCGGCCGAGATCCCTTCCATGAGGTCGCCGTCGGAGACGAAGCCATAGGTGCGGTGGTTGATGAGGTCTTCGCCAAAGCGAGCCCGGAGATGCTCCTCGGCGATGGCCATCCCCACTCCCATGCCAAACCCCTGGCCGAGCGGTCCGGTCGTGACCTCGATGCCGAGTTGGGGATGGCGCTCCGGATGCCCAGCAGTGACGCTCTCGAGTTGCCGAAAGTTCTTCAAGTCATCAAGGGTGATGCCAAACCCGGAAAGATGGAGGAGGCTGTAGAGCAGCATCGAGGCGTGGCCGTTCGAAAGGACGAAGCGATCGCGATCGATCCACAAGGGATCGTCGGGATCGAGGTTGAGATAGCGGCCCCACAGCACCACCGCGATGTCGGCCATCCCCATCGGGGTGCCGGGATGCCCGGAGTTGGCCTTTTGGACCGCATCCATCGCCAACGCCTTGATCGTGTCGACCGACCTCTGCTCGATTTCGGACATCCGGCGAGCGTACCGCGAGGATGACGTGGAGAAAACCGGCTTTCCGGATCCGCGGATTCAGCTAGAGGGCTTGACGAAGGTGGCGTTCAGTAGAGCGCCCTTTCCGAATCGACTGAGGATCACGTCGAGCACCGTGAAAAGACCGAGCGAGACCGGCGACTTCAACGTAAAACGTTCAATGAGCCACCTCGGAGCGTGACGGTCGACGAGCAGATTGTGGATCGAGTAGACCCAGTTCACCGGGCTCACGATCGTCTTGATCGACACGACTTCTAAGCCGCACTTTCGGGCCAACCGGGCAAGTGATTTGCGATTAAAAAGATTCCAATGGCGAGGAATGTGGTATCCGCCCCAATGCCTCGCTTCGAACAGACCGGCGTCGATTGAGTCGGTGTTGTCGGTCACGATCACGACGCGGCCCCCGGGCCGCAGGATCGCCCCGATGGCGGCCAGCATCTGGTCGGGTGCCGCTACGTGCTCGATGGTTTGAATCGTGTACACGAGGTCGTACTGAGGGCCCTGCTCAACGAGATCCTCGACTGTCCCGAGTTGGACCTCTAACCCCCGGCTCCTGGCATGCTCCACTGCTCGGTGATCGATGTCGATTCCAGACACGGACCACTCGGGCGACCCGTACTCGCGGAGAAGGCTCAGGTGGAAGCCATCTCCACAGCCGACATCAAGAATGCGGGCGTCGCTGGGAATTCCCCGGCAATAACGCAGTAAGCGCCGCGCTTCGAGCCGCGACCGAACCTTGTGGACGAATGAGTAATTCTCGGCCGAGAAGTCGAGCGAGTGGTAGTCGCTCGGGTAGATGCGCTCGAACTCGGAAACATCGGGACGCGGATTTAGATACACATTTCCGCAGACAAGGCACCTGCTGACGGTGAAGGTGTCCCCGGATGAGAAGTACTCGAAGTCGTAGCCAGTGGCGATTTGCTCGGCCTCGGCGGAGTCGCACACACAGCAGCGAACAGTGACGAGTCTCAACGCGACAGTGTCGGTCATGACTTTGCCAGGGCGAGGCGTTGGGCTATGTGTCCGGCGACATGCCGAGCGTCGGTCGCAACTCCATAGATGTCGTGGGAGGCGACAGTGTGCTGATAACGCAGACCAACGAAGGAGAGCCCCGGCGCTCCCGCCACTACACCCCGCCGGTGAAGCGGGTTCCCCGCAGTGTCGAAGGAAGCCGCTCGATCCCTGGCTTTGATGAAGGAGTAATCGCCCCGCAACCCCGTGCAGTACACGACCGTGAGTCCGTCGGTGGCGATTGTGGACCCGTCGGCGAAGCGGATTGCGTCCTCGCTCGCCCCGGTCACGCGAGCATGGAGGTGTACCCCCCACTCCGAGCTAGCTGTTTCGGGGTCGGTCGAACGATTGGATCCCCGCGACCTTCCAGGTTCGAGAACATAAGTTTTCCGAGCATGATTCAACCTTCACATCAAATAGACCAAAGAAGTGAATGAAGCGATGGATGGGAACGCCAAGGATCGACTCCGGCAGGATCAGCACCTTGCTCTGGGCGAGATGGATCGATGAGAAGCGTCCCGATTTCGCCAACAGCTCCGTTATCTGAATTCCACTGCTCCCGCTACCGACAACCAGAACGTGATCGGTCGAAATCTGGTTCGGGTTTCGATAGTGAAGCGAGTGCAGTTGCGGTACTGAGTCGGGTAGTTCCGCTGCCGCCGTCGGGAACCGCGGCGCACTCATAGCGCCAATACACACTGCGACATTCGGAGTCTCGACGACCATGTCGGCCGTCACCACTTCCCATAGCCCGTCGTCACGTTGGGCCACGCTTTCAACGTCAACCCCCGTCTGCAGCGGCGGCGAGAAGTTCGCCAGACAGTCGTCGAGGTAGCTCGAGCAGTTCCTCTTTGGTAGCGAAACCGTCGGCGCTTTGTCCGGGAACGCGCTCAGACCCGAGCATCGGGAGGGTATTCATCCAGTTTGGGGTGTTCGCCCGGAATCCATCCCAGCGGTTCCTCCAGGCCGAGAAGGCCCGGTCTTGCTCGAACACGACATGCCCAACTTGCATCTGCTGCAGATAAAACGACAGCGTCAGGCCAGCCTGACCGGCCCCTATGACTACAGCGTCTTGCGATGTGATTCGAGTCACTAAGTGATCTTTCAGAGCGCGAGTCACCAGACGACTAAAGACGACACCTGGCCCCGACACCCTGCAGGGATTCTACCGACCGGCCCGCATGCAAAAAGGGGGAAAATGCGGCGAACAGGCCACCGGACTCAACCAGAGTTTTCGGGCACGGGGGCTCCGGTAGCCTCAGCGTGTGGAGGGATGGTTCTTCGCCACCGCGGCGCTTGCTAGTGGTCTAGCGGAATACAGAAACTGGTCGATCCGACGCCGACCGCCGGAGCACTTACGGGCTGCACGGCTTCCGAGCCTCATTCTCGTGGCCGTAGTGGCTCGGGCTCGCAGAGATGGCGGTTGGTCCTGGCAGCCTTCTTTGGTCGAGCGCTCTTCTGGCCTGGGCGCAACCGTCTCTACTTGGCTTTTGGCCTCTTTCGTGGTCTGGCGCTTAGTCGCAAGCTCCCGATCGCTTCGTGCGGCTGCTTTGGCAAGCCCGACACGCCACCGACCTGGCTGCACGCGGCCGTCAATGGACTGGCTGTTGTTGGGGCGATCTGTCAGGCTTTGGCGGTGTCTGACAGCCTGCCGGCGATCCTCGCCGAACAACCCCTGGCTCGGCGTTCCCTATCTCGGATTCATCGGGCTGGGACGCGTATTGTCTCTACCTGCTTTTGGGGGAGCTTCCACTCTTGAGGATTCGAGCACCTGAGCCACAACTGGTCGACGGCACGGCGAGGTTCCTCGCCACCAAGACTTCGCGTCGGCGGTTTCTTGCGCCGCGCCGCCATGGTCGGGTCGGCCTTGGCCACGGCCCCCGGCACCTATGTCCTCAGGCCGGGCACGGCGTATGCCGCGATCGTTCCAGGCAACTGCCCGGGTGGAAGCCGCTGCCGCGACGGATACACCGAGTTCTGTTGCTCGATGACCGGGGTCAACACCTGTCCGCCCGGCACCGGGGTTTCGGGTTGGTGGCGGGCTGAGGGCAGCGGTTACTGCGGCGGCGGCCCTCGCTACTACATGGACTGTCATGCCCTGACGTGCGGCACCTGCGGATGCGGCGGATCGGGCACCTGTGGGCCCGAATGCGTGGGGCAGATCTGCGCCTGCGCCAACGACAACTGCGGGCTGCGCAAGGTCAACTGTGTTCGTTTCCGCTATGGCCAGTGCAATCAGCACATCGCCTGCATGGGCCCGATCACCTGCCGAGTCGTCACTTGCGTTGCCCCCTGGGAGTGGGACAGCTCCTGCACGCAGACCGACGCCCGCGACGACAACACCCGATTTCACGACGCCGCGTGCCTGCACCCGACCGGGCCTCTGTTTGCCTATCCAGCCACAGTTACCTTTCCGACCTGGGCGTTGCGGAGCGGTCTTAGCGCCGGTCCGGCGACGTCGACTTTTGATCTAGGAGTTCCCGGTGACATTCCGCTAGCTGCCGACTGGACTGGCTCCGGAATGGCGACTGCCGCGGTCGTGAAAGGCTCCGGTCATGGCCGGATCGGCGACGAGAATCTCACCTGGCACATCCGCCAGATCAGTGGGCCTGGTCAGCCCGATTTGATCTTCAACTTTGGTCTTCCAGGAGATCTCCCGGTGGCCGGTGACTGGACCGGAAAGGGTTGGGACACTGCGGGCGTCTTTCGGCTCGGGCAACTGGCTCCTCCGGAATCGCAACAGCGCCGGGCGATCCCGACCACTTCTTCAATTTCGGTCAGGCCGGCGACATCCCGGTGGTAGGTGATTGGAACGGAGACGGCATCGATGGTATCGGTGTGGTCCGGGGAAGCACGATGGATCCTCAAGCAATTCCCTGGTCCCGGTGCCCCCGACCTCGATTTCGAATTCGGCGAGCCCGATGGCGTCCCCGTGGTGGGGGATTGGAATGGAAACGGGGTCGATTCCGTAGGGCGCTTCAAAGACGGGAATTGGACGCTGCGAGATCAACCCGGCAGTGGCTCGCCCGACTACTCCTTTACATACGGTGCACCGGGTTCGATTCCAGTGGTGTGGGGCCGGATCGCGGGAGGGTGACTTGGAAGCGCTAATCATCATCGAAGGCGTGGTCATCGCTCTACTAGTGATCCTGGTGGCCGGGTTGCTCCGCAGCCACGCTGAAATCCTCCGCCAGCTCGATTCGCTCGGAGCCGGAGAGCACCGCGAGTCTTTCCTCGCCCCTCCTCGCCGTCTCCGCGGGGCAGGGCGAGACCGCAGTGCTCACCGGAGTGACCCCGCAGGGGCGACAGCACCAGTGTCTCGCTTACCGGCTCGCGAGGCCATACCTTGCTGGCATTCCTCTCTTCCACATGCACGGCGTGCGGTGAGTTTTGGAACGGGTCAGCGACTTTCACCCTCGCTGGGGTCCGTCCGGTCGTTGTCACCAAGGGAGCAGAGGCCGAGAGTCCGAGCTGAGATCGCCCGCCTAGCGGATCCCCGCCACCTGACGCTGATGTCGACACGAGGCCTGGGAGGACTTCAACGTTCCCGCCACCCCCTATTTCGCACTGGTCGATAACGGAACGGCTCGGGTCGTAGGCGAAGGCTCGGCTGGCGACTGGTCACGGGTGGAAGACATGGTGCGTCGGGCGTTGGCCGAGTCCGGTCTGGGCCGAAATACCGCACAACGGAAGGCTGACGTCGATCGAGGAATTGGCCGAGGCCGGCTTCGAACCTGGCGATCCCCGTCTCTATCAGCGGCCGCCTTCTGGAGGCTCACCATGACGGTCCTCAGCGGGCAGGGGATCGAGGTAACGCTCCCAGCGGGCTGGGAAGGCGTGATCGGTCGTTCGGCCGAGCTCGATGACGGAGCCGTCCGGCGGGTAGTGGCTCACTTCGCCAGCTTCCCGCTCCCGGCCCAGCGCGGCGACTATGGCGGCGGAGCCGTGGAGCGGATGGGCCCACAGGATGCACTGGTGGTCCTTTTCGAGTTTGGACCTGAAGCCGTTGGTTCGAACCTTTTCGCCCCTGAGGGCGTTCCGACGATTACCGCCGCCGATTTCGATCGTTCGGTTCTGCAGAGATCGATCGCCGGCCAAAGTGGTGTGCAACGGTTTTTCACGGTCTCGCGACGGACCTTCTGTCTCTACGTCGTCGCCGGCAGCCATGTCGACCGCGCCGACATCGTGCCGCCAGTGACAAGCCTCCTGGCAAGCCTTCGGATCCGATGAAGCGTCTCCTCGTTGCCGGTGCGGTTGCTCCTGCTGGCCATGACCGCCTGCGCAAGCGGCCGGGATCAGCGGTGCGTTTACCGACGATGATGGTTCCCCGCACGAGCCCGATATCAACGGGATCGCCGCCGCCGGCATCACGCTCGGTTGCGGAGGAACCAACTACTGCCCGTACGGATCGGTGACCAGGGCCGAGATGGCAACGCTTCCTCGTCCGGTCGCTCGAACTCACTCCCTCCCCGAGTGGTCCGTTCACCGATACCGCCGGCAACATCCACGCCGAGAACATCAACGCCCTGGCGGCGGCAGGCATCACGACCGGCTGCACTGCGACTGCGTTTTGCCCGCAGGGCCTCGTCAGTCGAGAAGAGATGGCCACATTTCTTGCCCGCGCCCTCGAACTGACTCCCACGACGCCGTTTTTCAGCGACGTCGGGCCCGGAACCCATTCCGGAAACATCGGAGCTATCGCCGCCGCCGGCATCACGACCGGCTGTGGCGTGGGGCTCTATTGCCCTTTCGGCGCCGTGACCCGCGAACAGATGGCGAGCTTTTTGTCCCGCGCCTTCGGTTTCGCCCCGATCTATCCCCAGATCGAAGTAGTGGCAGGTCGCTTTCCATGGTGCTCGAAAGACGGCCTCGTCTGTTACGTGTCGATCACTGTGCCGCTGCTGAGCAAGTACGAGATTCGTGAAGGCTTCTACGACCTTCGTCGACGACCCCGCTCCTCGAATCATCGACAACCGTCGTCGCAACTCACCCTGAACGGGCAAGTCTTAGGCGTCACTGATCTCGGCGTTAGCACTGCAGGTGTTGCGCGACTACGAAGTTTCCAGGCGATCACCGGGCTTTCTCCCGGCACCCACACACTCGTGGTCGGCTGGTATTGGAACGGCTTCCTCGAACAAACGACCAACGTGATCATCACCGTGCGCCCCTGAGCGCAGTCGTCGACCGGTCGGTCGTCGCCGTCGTGAAGTAAGCCAAATAGCCCCCTGTCTAGGAACCCGGGCCACTGGTAGCCTCGTTCTTAAGGGCAAAGGGCGGTTTGTGGCGGGCATACAGCAAGACTCAGGTGATTTATCGGTCATGCCATTTCTGGCTCCGACCGCCGTCATCGCCACGAGCGCCAGTATTGGGTCCGGCTCCCAAATTTGGGACACCGCCCACGTCGGGGAACGAGCCCGACTAGGCGAAGAGTGCATTGTGGGGCGAGGTGCCTTTGTCGACCACGACGTGCAGATCGGCAGCCGGTGCAAGATCCAAAACAATGCGC
Organism: uncultured Acidimicrobiia bacterium; assembly: GCA_963761985.1. Taxonomy (GTDB): domain Bacteria; phylum Actinomycetota; class Acidimicrobiia; order Spongiisociales; family ZC4RG35; genus JACCTH01. Next base: position 23,500 of record CAVXIT010000007.1, on the reverse strand, counting down.
TGGTGTACTTTCCCGCGGTCCTCGGCGCGGGCGTGTTTATCGGTCCCGCGGCGTCGCTTACCAACGATCTTTACCCGAGAGCCGTAAACCCGGACGGTTCACCGAAAACGGGCGCGGATTGGGAACCACGGGGAGTCACCGTCGGATCTGGAGCCAGCATTGGCGCCCACGCGGTGGTCCTGGGCGGTGTCGATCTGGGTCAGTGGGCAGTTGTGGCCGCGGGCGCCGTCGTTACCAGGTCTGTAAAGCCCCACGCGCTCGTGATAGGGGTCCCGGCGCGACAGATCGGGTGGGTAGGCCGGTCCGGTCGGCGGCTGGAAGAGCGAGCCGGCCAAATCCTCGTTGATCCAGTCACCGGGGAGACCTTTCGTGAAATAGGCGACGAGCTGATGGAGGTCTCGTGATTCCCCTCTCTCGACCGCTGATCGGAGATGAAGAGGTCGCCGCTGTCAAAGAAGTGCTGCTCTCGGGGCAACTCGTCATGGGCCCCCAGGTTGAGGCATTCGAAGCCGAGTTTGCCCGCACCATTGGAACGGCGCACGCGATCGCCGTCTCCAACGGAACCGCTGCTCTCGAATTGGCGCTGCGTGGGCTAGGCATCGGTCCCGGAGACGAGGTTGTGGTTCCGTCGTTTACCTTCGCCGCCACCGCCAATGCGGTCCGCATGGTTGGCGCCAATCCTATTTTTGCTGATGTCGACCTCGAGAGCTATTGCCTTTCGGCAGAAACCGTCCGGCCCCTCCTTGGGCCCCGAACGGCCGCTGTCATCGTTGTACACCTTTATGGAAACGTCGCCGACCCAAGCCGATTGGTGAATCTTTGCCGGGAGCGAGGTATCGCCCTCATCGAGGATGCCGCCCAAGCGCTCGGAGCCACCTGGCGGCGACAGTCGGTCGGAGCTCTTGGCAAAGTCGGGACGTTCTCCTTTTACCCAACGAAGAACATCACGACGGGCGAAGGCGGCATGATCACAACCAATGACGCCGCACTGGCCGATCGGATAGGACTCCTTCGAAACCATGGCTCCCGGCATCGGTACCTCCACGAGATCGTTGGTACCAATGCCCGTCTGGGAGAGATCGGTGCCGCGATCGGACGGGTGCAGCTGCGGCGTCTAGCTGAATGGCAAGCTCAACGGCGAGCTAACGCAGCGGCCTACGACTCTCAGCTTGTGGGCGACATCATCACGCCTGCAGTCGACCCGGATGTTGTCCATGCCTACCACCAATACACAGTTCGGTCTTCTGATCGAAAACGACTCATCTCGGCTCTCGATGAAGGCGAAGTTGGCTACGGCATCTACTACGAGACCCCATGTCACCGACAGGTTGCCTTTGAACCGATAGTCGAAGAGCTACCGAACACCGACCTGCTGGCTGGCGAAGTTCTTTCGATTCCGGTCCGGCCCGATCTGTCCGGCGAGGATCTCAAACTGATTGTCGAAACGGTCAACGCGGGAGTTGCTCCGCGTGAGTGAGCTTTTGCGGCTCGGCATCATCGGCCTCGGGATGATGGGGCGCAACCACGCTCGCGTTATCTCCCGGGTTGAGGGTGTCGACCTGGTTGGAGGCGTCGACCCTGAGGGCGATCCGGATAGATCGATGTCATATAGGCCGGTCTTTTCGTCGTTCGATGAGCTTCTTGCAGCCGGGGTTGACGCGGTGATAGTGGCAGTCCCTAACGAGCTCCATGAGCCTGTCGCCGTTCGGGCGGCGGCCGAAGGGCTCCACGCATTGATTGAAAAGCCCTTGGGTCCCGACTTCAAGGCCGCGATGAGAATCCGAGATGCTTTTGCCGGAACTGGCCTTACGGCCACCGTCGGTCATGTTGAGCGATACAACCCTGCCCTCCAGGAGATGAAACGACGCCTTGGGGCAAGAGCGATCGGGCGGATTATCTCAATTCGAACTGTGCGAGTAGGGCCCTACCCGATTCGAATGCAGGAGGTGGGTGTGGTCAAAGACCTCGCCACTCACGATATCGACCTCGTTCTCTGGCTAGGCGGTCCACTCGAATCGCTACAAACGCATGTCGCCCGGAAGTTGGGAGATCACGAAGACCTGTTAGAAGCGATAGGGGTTCTCGTGGACGGGCCGATCGTTTCGATGTCCGTCAACTGGCTGACTCCAACCAAGCAACGGAGCATCACCGTATTGGGCGAAAGTGGGGCGCTCCACGCGGATTTGCTCAGTGCGGACCTGACTTTCTATGCCAACGCCGACCACGAGACAGAATGGGACGAGATGGCCCGGCTTAAAGGCGTTTCCGAAGGCAACGTAATCCGCTACGCGCTTCGCAAACGAGAGCCACTTCAAGCTCAGGTGGAGGCGTTTCGAGATGCCATCTTGGGAGACGGCTCGGAGGGTCAGGCGCATAGTCGGCTCGTGAGTCTCGACGACGGTGTCGAAGTGCTTCGCGTCGCCGACATGATCCTTGATGACGGTTGCTACAAGAGATGAAAGTTTGTGTCGTCGGTCTGGGCAAAGTCGGCTTGCCCCTCGCAATCCAAATCGCGTCAAAGGGAATCGCGACCACCGGTGTCGATATCGATCCCGGTGTCGTGGCGAAGGTGAATCGGGGCATTGCGCCATTCAAGGAACCGGAGATGGATTCGCGCCTCCGCAAAGTTGTTCAATCGGGCAATTTACGGGCCGTGACCGAAGCTGAGCAGGCTGTTCCGCGAAAGCGACGTTGTCGTCGTAATCGTCCCGCTTAGTCGTTGACGTTCGCAACCTGCCTGACTTCTCTTCCTTAGACGCCGCAGCCAAATCGGTCGGCGCCGCTTTACGTCGCGGCACATTGGTGATCCTGGAAACAACGGTGCCGGTAGGCACTACTCGCGGGCGTTTGGCACCGATGCTGGAAGAGGCGTCGGGGTTGAAAGCTGGAACCGACTTTGCAATCGCCTTCTCGCCCGAGCGAATTTCGAGTGGTTCGGTATTCAAGGATTTCCAGCGCTATCCGAAGCTGGTTGGGGGCATCGATGAGTCCTCGACGAAAGCGGCCATGCGTTTCTACGAGGACGTGCTGGATTTTGACAATCGAACCGACCTGGGTCGACCCAACGGCGTTTGGAACCTGAATACCGCCGAGGCAGCGGAACTCGTCAAGCTGGTGGAAACGACATACCGAGATGTCAACATTGCTCTCGCGAACGAATTCGCGACTCACTCCGAGTCGCTCGGCTTGGACTTCAGGGAAATCATCGACGCCGCCAACAGTCAGCCCTATTCACATATTCATCGACCAGGCATTGCAGTCGGTGGTCACTGCATTCCGGTCTACCCCCACCTCTATCTAGCTGGACACCCTGAGGCCGTGCTTCCTCAGGCGGCCCGAACCGTCAACGTCGATCAACCGAGGCGGGTGGTAGCGCGGATGGTTGAGCTCGCAGGTTCGATTGAAGGAAAAACCGTGGCCGTCCTTGGGGCTTCATATCGCGGCGGGGTGAAAGAGACTGCCTTCTCGGGAGTGTTCCCCACAGTCGAAGCCCTGAGAGCTCAGGGAGCCCGAGCGGTGGTGCACGATCCGCTGTACACCCACACCGAGCTCAAGGAGTTTGGCTTCGAGCCATATCAATTGGGCGAGCCGTGTTTTGCCGCAGTGATTCAGACCGATCACCCCGAGTACGCCAACCTGACTCCAGCCGACCTCCCACGTTGCGAGGTCTTGGTCGACGGACGCGGAATTCTGAACCGCCACCTGTGGCGGGGTGAGCCGACAACGATCGCGGTCATAGGCAGCCGATGACTTCCCTCAGGATGGCGATGGTCGTTGGAGCGCGCCCCCAGTTCGTCAAGGCAGCAGCTTTGTGGCGGGAAGTGAGCGGAGCGATCGAGCAAGCGGAAACAGCGTGGTCGCTGATTCATACCGGCCAGCACTACGACGATGCAATGTCGGGAGCCTTCTTTCGCGACCTCGACCTGCCTCCGCCGACACATCACCTAGGGGTCGGCTCGGCCAGCCACGGAGCCCAAACCGGCGAGATGATGAAGCGGCTCGAGCCCGTGTTGTTGGACCTCAGCCCCGACGTCGTTTTGGTCGTGGGCGACACAAACAGCACCTTGGCCGGCGCTCTGGTCGCGGCCAAGATCCATATACCGGTGGCCCACGTCGAAGCCGGGCTGCGATCGTTCAATCCCCGAATGCCAGAGGAGATCAACCGACGTTTGGTTGACCATCTTTCTGATCTTCTGCTTTGCCCTTCCCAACATGCAGCCGACAATCTCTCCCGTGAAGGAATCACGAGCGGCGTACACGTCACCGGCGACATCATGCTCGAGGCATTGCAATGGATTCGACCCACGCCTGCCAAAACCAAGGCGGTGCTGGAGGAATTCGGCCTCCAACCTCGGGAGTACGCGCTCGTCACCCTCCATCGGGCAGAGAACACCAACGACGAGCACCGCATGGGTGAAATCATTGGTGCGCTCACCGAGCTGGGAAACGGCGGACTCAGAATGCTCATGCCCCTCCATCCGCGCACCGCGGCAGTTCTGGATTCGAAGGCTCTACCGTCCAGCATTCAAATCACCAGCCCAGTGGGACCGTCGGAGATGATTGCCTTGGCGTCGGAAGCACGCATCGGCCTGACCGATTCCGGAGGTCTCCAGAAGGAGCTCTACTGGCTCGGGGTCCCCTGCGTGACGATGAGAGACGAGACTGAATGGGTTGAGACCGTTGAGGCCGGTTGGAACATCGTGGCGGGTGCTAACCGAGACGTGATCGTCAAGTCTGTGTATCGGCTCCTGGAGGGGCCGCTGCCTTCCCAACCACCTGTCTACGGTGACGGCCGAGCCGCCCGGGCCGTGATCGAGTTGCTCGTCGAGCGGTACGCCCGGAGGTCGACTTGACGAATCCGCAAAGCTGGGGGGTCATCGGAGGCGGCATGCTTGGCATGACTCTCGCTCTCCGGCTCCGTGAAGCCGGGCATGAGGTGACCCTTTTGGAAGGCGCGCCGGCTCTTGGAGGATTGGCGTCGGTGTGGCAGATCGGCGACACCACCTGGGACAAGCACTACCACGTCATCCTGATGTCCGACTCCCATCTTCGGGGCGTCCTCGATGAGCTCGGTCTTACCGCTGACTTGCAGTGGGTCGAGACGAAAACTGGTTGCTACACGGCGGGAACCCTGTACTCGGTTTCCAACACTGTCGAGTTTCTTCGATTTCCCCCGTTGCGATTGGTCGACAAGCTGCGCCTGGGATGGACCATCTTCTATGCATCCCGCATCCGCAACTGGGAATGGCTCGAGACGCAGACGGCCGAAGAGTGGCTAGTTCGCCACTCCGGGCGTCGCACTTACGAGCAGTTCTGGCTCCCGCTGTTGAGATCCAAGTTGGGTGGAAATCATCGGTACGCGTCCGCTTCGTTCATTTGGGCGATCATCCAAAGGCTCTATGCCGCCCGACGTAGCGGTCTTAAGAAGGAAATGTTCGGCTACGTCGAAGGCGGTTACCGGGTCATTCTCGAGCGTTTCGCCGCACACCTCAATCGAGCTGGTGTCAAAACCGAGCTTGGCGTCCGCGTCGAGAGTGTTTCGTCGGAAAACGGATCGGTGATCGTCAGGACCAACGACGAAAGCATCTCCTTCGACCGAGTTGTCGTGACTCAAGCGTCACCGCTCGCCGCTCGCTTGATCGAGGGTCTGTCCGACGAAGAACTCGAGCGGATGAAGGGTGTCACGTACCAGGGAATCATCTGTGCTTCCGTGCTCACCTCACAGCCACTGAGCGGGTACTACGTGACGAACATCACCGACGACTGGGTCCCTTTTACCGGCGTGATCGAGATGTCGGCGCTGGTAGGGCGAGAGAGGTTCGGGGGCAACGCTCTCGTCTACCTTCCCCGCTACACAGAAGCAGACGACCCGGCGATGGAGTGGAGTGACGAAGAGGTCAGGGACAAGTTCTTGAGCGCGCTGGAACGGATGTATCCCCACTTCGATCGCTCGAGTGTTGAGGCCTTCCAAATCTCTCGAGTTCGATATGTGCTGCCGGTGTCGACCCTCGGCTACTCGAAGCGGGTGCCTTCGTTCGAGACCTCGGTGCCCGGGGTTTTTACGGTGAACTCTTCGCAAGTTCTGAACGGGACGTTGAACGTCAACGAGACTATCCAGCTCGCCGAGCGAGCGCTGGCCCACCTCCTCAACGGAGCTGTTGCATGAGGATCCTTGTCTCCGGGGTAGCCGGCTTCCTCGGCTCAAACCTCCTCGACCGCCTTCTCGCCGATGGACACTCCGTAATCGGAATAGACGATCTTATCGATGGGGCGGAAAGAGAACATTGCTCACCACAACGGTCACCCGCAATTCACGTTCATCGAAGGTGACATCTGCAGCAAAGACGCCCTTGCGGCGTGTCCGCGGACCCGTCGATCGGGTGGTTCACCTCGCGGCTCGCAAGATTCCTCGATATGGGAACCGGCTGGCAACGCTCACAGTCAATTTGGACGGAACAAGGATCCGTCCTCGAGTATCGCGCGTGTCTTCCGGGATCAAGACGGTCTTGGCATCGACCTCCGACGTCTATGGCAGGAACCCCGAAGTTCCGTTCAGCGAGGAACGCTCAGATCTCGTGCTGGGATCCCCGAAGTCAGCTCGTTGGGCTTATGCGGTCTCAAAAGCCTTCGATGAGCATCTCGGGTTCGCCTATCAAGAGGAGTACGGACTCCCGGTCACCCTCCTCCGCTTCTTTGGGTCTTATGGTCCCCGCCACCACCTGAGTTGGTGGGGAGGACCGCAGCCGGTGTTCATCGATGCGATCCTCAAAGGTGAGCCCGTCACGATTCACGGTGACGGCAAGCAAACCCGGACGTTCACCTACGTGGACGACACCATCGAGGGAATCTGCCGATCGATGATGCTCGACGAGGCCAATGGAGAAGTTTTCAACATAGGCGGGGCCGAGGAGGTCTCAATCCTCGAGCTTGCCAACGTCATCTGGGAGCTTTGCGCCACGGGCAAACCCCTCGAGATCGAATTCGTCCCATACCAATCATTCACCGGCCAGCGCTATGACGACGTCCGCCGGCGCGTGCCCGACGTCGAATTTGCGCACCAGAAGCTCGGGTTCCTCGCCACGACCCCACTAGTTGAAGGCTTGAAGCGAACGATCGCCTGGCAAAGAGGTCAGACGCCGTGAGGGCCATCGCTCCCCTCTCGCTGGACCTCGACGACAAGTGGTCCTACCTCAAGACACACGGAGATGCCTCCTGGGAAGAGCCTCCCCACCTATCTCCCCATCGTGGTGCCACGCATTCTGGCGATGCTGGCGGCTCATGACTTACAGCTGACCTTCTTCTTGGTGGGACAAGACGCAGCTCGGCCTGATCATCGCGACACTTTTGCCCAAATCGCCGAGGCCGGTCATGAGATCGGCAATCACAGCTTCCTGCACGAGCCCTGGCTTAAGCGCTACGAACGGGACAAAGTGAAAGCCGATCTTGAACAAGCGCACGATGCCATCGCGCTCGCGACGGGTCGGGAGCCCAAGGGTTTTCGCGGACCGGGTTTCAGCCTTTCGACAACGGTGTTGGAGGAACTGCGCCGGCTCGACTACCTATACGACGCCACCGTCTTCGCGAACATTCTGAATCCCGTTGGTCGTGCCTACTACTTCCTTCGGAGCAACCTGACGCCTGAAGAGAAGCGGCAAAGACGTGAACTGTTCGGAACCTTCCGAGGGGCCCTGCGGCCCAACGTGCCCTTCCACTGGGACCTTCCCGATGGCCAGCTCTTCGAGGTCCCGGTTACAACCATGCCTGGTCTGAGGATTCCTTTTCACTTCAGTTATCTGTTGTTTCTTGCTGGCCGAAGCGAGACAGCAGCCATGTCCTATCTCCGCGCCGCCCTGTGGCTGTGCCGCAGGCGCGGGGTTGCACCATCTCTCTTGCTGCACCCTCTCGACTTTCTCGGCCGCGAGGACGCCCCCGAACTTTCCTTCTTCCCAGGGATGAGAATGCCCTTTGGGCAGAAACTGGAGCTTACGGAAAAGTTCCTAGTTGAGCTCGCCCGACACTACCGATTACTCCCGATTGAGGCCTATATGACCCACCTGCAGGAGGGTTTCGCCGGACGTACGCTTTCGGCAGCCTCAGCTTGAGCCAGGGCTGGATGAGGCCCTCTCATCAGCCGAACGCCTGGCTTCGCTCTCGTGATACAAGCGGAGTAGCGAAGTGTTCAAATGGAACGCCTCTTCGAAGTAGCGCTTGTTCTGCGCGGACATGATGCCAAGGCTGATCATTTGGATCGCGGCGAGCAAACCAAAGCCTCCAACGATGAACGAATGGGGGGATAGGCGAAACGCCGCCGCGATCGCATCCGTGAAAGATAGATCAGTGCTTGTCCAGAAGTCGATCGAGTGATACACGGACCAATACAGGGCAAATAAGCGCCAGGGCAAGCAGCACCATTCCGGGCAAAATAAAGAAGGCGAACGGACGGAAAAGGAAGCTTGTGAACAGCTGAGAAGTAGTCCCCCTGACCAGCCGAACGCTTGACTTCCGAAGATCCCCCACGGCCCTCTGATCTGACCAGTCGAGGTGGCCCGGTATTTCCACAATCGTGGCTCGCAGCAGCTGAGCCTTATAGATGATCTCCGTGTTGATCTCGAAATCCATGCTTTTGAGATTGAGGCTCTGAAGAAAACGGCGACGATAAGCGCGAGCCATTCCCGTGATCGTGGAGAGATGTCCTTTTGCGCTCAAGGTGAGAAGCGCATTTGCTCTCTTGCTCAAGAAACTACGCAGACGTGGCACTGCAGTCATCCGGCCACCATCGAAACGCTCTTCGTTGGGTTACTGCTGGAATCGCTTCGCGGACTCTCCTCCATTCAAGGGATTCCAGTGCTCGGGCCCGGGGAAATGTCCGAAGTCGCCCATGAATGCCGACTCATGTTGGGAACCCAATGCGTCGGGTGCACTGAGGAATTTTCGATCTGCGTCACTGTCCGAGGGGTTCGATGACGTGCAATTGATTTGGCGTCCCTCCATAGATTCCCGTTACTCCGACGAGTAGCCGTCCGCTCTCCATCTGTTCGAGGACCGTAACATAGCCGGTTACATCCAGAACGTCGACTTCGGCATCTTTGTTGGCTACGAACACGTAGTCACCGCTGGTCCCCATCCTCGTGTAGGTCAAACTGTTTGGTCCGCCGACCAGCAGCCCCGGAGCCCACGGACCCCGATCCAGCCACTGAATGGTTGCCGATCCTGATCGTGTCAGCTGCCAGATATGGGCCGTACCCTCTCCCGTAACTCCCGCTGCGGAATTTTCTGGATATCCGAAGTCCTCACCACCGCTTATGGCGAGGACGATCTCGGGTCGCCAGCCGACCGTTGTGTCTCCGTCGTTGTCTGCAGCGAGGATGCGACCAGTCGGGTCGAAGTCGAATCCGTACACGTTTCGCAGACCAGAAGCGTGGATCGTCACTTCCAGAGTGCTCGGGTCAAGGCGAAGAATGGTGCCGAGGAATTGCGCCTTGGGATGCTTGAGGGTTGCCACCTGAGTCCGGAGCCTCCCACATCTAGTCGACGCCCCCGACGGACACGTAGACGGCACCGTCCGGACCCATTTCGACGTCGTTGACTGCGTGTTCTGAGTTCGCAATCGGGAGTCCGGAGATGACCTCGCGTCGGTTGACTAGCGACAGATCATCGCCGATGTCGAAGGCTATACCGTCGCAGAGGAAGCCTCGATTATCTCCTTCTCACGCTCTGCGTAAATCCGAAACAAGTGGGGTACTCCTCCTCGCACGGTGAGGTCGCCGATCTCGGCCACATACATGACTCCTTCGGCAATAGCAATGCCGCGAGGAAAGCGGAGGTCCGCAGCGACCTGCTCGTATGTTGGCTCGCCATCAGGCTCTTGGGGAAGGCGTACCAGGTACACCTCACCCGTAGCCACAGACAGATAACCGCTGGTCTCGTCCACGGCTTCATAGTCCATCGGAGGCCCTGGAAGCTCGTAGGTGCCGACCAGCTCGTGCCTCAGGCTGACAATTGTACAGGTTTCGCCCGACCTGGGCCCCAACAAGTGAACCAACCGACAGTAAGGACAGCAGGAGCCAGCTGCTGAAGTCGACGCGTCTTCTCCTACTTGGATCTCGCGACTCCTCTTCGTTCCAAGCGCTCTGCATAGCGCTGCGGGAAAACCACCAAGGCGAGTTCACCAACCGCGGCGGCGAGCCCCAAACAGCCGGCGAGCTGAAATCGGGCCCGCAATCGGATGAAATGGCGTCAGCTCACCCGCGACAGCCGATCGAACCACATCAACTATTCGGTCACCGAAGAAGAGATGAGAACGATGGCAATCAACAGGCCTAGGGTCGCTGGGACTAACGCCAACCTGCCAAGACGACTGCTCGGGATCCCGCTTGTCGCCGAACTCGCCAGCATGAAGATTGCCAAGCCCACAGCGAAGAACAGAGCCGCGTCAGCAGTATCGATCATGTTGTGAGTTCTTCCTCCCTAGAGCCCGGCAATCCTGGGTTTGCTCGCGAGTGAGTTTGCGCGATGCCGCTCTACCGCCGCCCTGCCACCCTAGAAGCCACTCGTCACCTTGAACTTCTCCAGTGATGATTTGGCGTGGTATGACGATCTCACCAGCGGCCCCGACTCGACGTGCGGGATCCCGAGCGATTCGCCATACGAACGAAATTCATCGAACTCCGTGGGGTGCACGTAGCGATCGATCGGGCGGTGGCGAGGAGTGGGCCGTAGATACTGGCCGATGGTGACGATGTCGACGCCGACCGCTCTGAGATCGGCAAGCGCGCCCAGCACCTCCTCCTTCGTCTCCCCCATCCCCACGATCAAGCCTGATTTGACCAAAAGGCCCGCTGCTTTCGCTCGGGCCAGGAGCGCAAGCGACCGTCCGTAGCTGGCGGAAGTGCGGATTTCGCGCTGGAGGCGAAGCACGGTTTCGGTGTTGTGGTTGAGGACCTCTGGTGCTTCCCGCAGGATCACCTGCCAGGGCATTCAGATCGCCTTTGAGATCTGGAATGAGGACCTCGATATCGCAATCGGGATGAATTCGCCTCGTCTCCCGAATGGTGGCGGCGAAGATCTCCGCCCCTCCATCGCGCAGATCGTCGCGGTTCACCGAGGTGATCACCGCATGAGACAGCCCCATGCTCTTGATCGCCTGCGCCGCCCGGAACGGCTCCAACTCGTCGAACTCCGTGGGCCGGCCAGTTGTGACGTTGCAAAAGCCGCAGGCCCGAGTGCACTTGTCGCCGAGGATCATCAGAGTCGCCGTTCCCGATCCCCAGCACTCGTAAATGTTGGGGCATCCGGCCTCCTCACAGACGGTGTGGAGGTCGAGCCCGCGCATCAGCTTCTTGAGCGACAAGTAGTCTGTCGTCCATCCGGGCCGTTACCTTCATCCATTCCGGGCGCGGCGGCTCTCCGGGCAGCCGGCCGTTGACCATCGAGTGGTTGTCGTTGTGCCCGATCGGGGGCGAAGGTGCCGGCCGCCAGGAGCCGATCGACCTCGAACTCGGCCGCCTGCCGGCCGGGGAAAGCTCCCAGCTGCACTTCGGATTCGTCCAAAGACGGTTTCGAAACGAGGGATGAGTTTCCGCGTCGCTTCTTCGAGACTCACCCGCCGCCCGACCAAGCTAGCTCAGCGTCGCGACCGGTCGATCAGTTATTCCACAAGGGTTCATGCGGGCAAAGAAGTCCATGTCGGGGTCGAGGTTGAGGGCGAAGCCGTGCATGGTCACCTGCCGCGACACTCTCACCCCGATCGCGGCGACCTTCCCCTGCTCGGTCCAGACCCCGGTAAGCCCTTCCTCGCGCCAGCCTTGCTACCCCAAAGTCCGCAGAGAGTGTCGATGAGGACCTGCTCGAGCTTGCGCACGTAGGGAACGATTTGCTTGGGATCCGACAGCTTGAGAATCGGATAACCAACGAGCTGGCCGGGGCCGTGGAAGGTGATGTCACCCCCGCGATCGACATGATGGAACTCGGCGTCGTCGAGCGACTCCGGCGGAACCAGGAGGTTGGCGCCGTCTCCGTTGCGCCCCACGGTGTACACCGGAGGATGCTCGACGAGCAGCAGATAATCGTCGGCTCGACCCTCGACCCGGCCATTCCACAAGGCCTTCTGCAGATCCCAGGCCTCGAGGTAGGGAAGCCGGCCGAGCCAGCGAACGCGAATGGCTGGTTTGGTCAGGTCAGCTCCTGGTTCCAATCCCAGTTCTCGATGTTCTCCTTGATCCTGCCCAAGAACAAAACCGCCGTCGACCCGTCGAAGGCCCGATGGTCCCAGGACAGGCCGAGATAGCCGATGTGGCGGACCGCGATCGTGTCCTGGCCCTCGTCGGTGGTCACCACCGCCGGTCGCTTGGTAACGGTGTCGGTGGAGAGAATGCCGACGTTGGGAACATTGATGATCGGCGCGCTCATGAAGGACCCGTACGGCCCTGGGTTGGTGATCGAGAAGGTCGAGCCGCTCACGTCGTCGGGATCGAGCTTGCCAGCCCGGGCCTTCTCGGCCAGTTCGCGGATGCGCCGGGCAAGACCGACCAGGCGCAGGCCATCAGCGTTACGGATGGTGGCGACGACCAATCCCTTTTGGTCGAGGTCGATCGCGATTCCGAGGTTCACGGTCCGATGAAGGATGGACTTTCGTTCTTCGAGGAAGAAGGAACTGTTGACGACCGGGAACTCCTTGAGGGCGTCGATCGTGGCCCGGGCGATGAAAGGCAGATAGGTGAGCGAGAACCCCTCTTCCTTCTTCCAGGCCTCCTTGGCTGCGCTGCGGACCCGTTCGACTCGCTCGTAGTCGACCTCGACCGAGGTCCAGACATGAGCCGCCGTCTGCTTGGCCCGAAGCATGTTCTCGCCAATCCGCACCCGCAATCGATCGAGTGGAACTTCTTCGGTCCCGGTGGCGGCTGCCGGAGCCGGGGGTGCCATGGGCGCCGGACTCGCCGGGGCCTGGCGGGTCGGAGGAGGCGCGATGGGAGCTGGTGCCGCGGCTGGCTGCTCGGCGACGCCTGGTTGCTCAGCGATTGGCGGCTGCTCCTTGCCCTGGTCGGCGATTGCTGACTCGACATCGCGGCGAGTGATTCGGCCGCCGTCGCCGGTGCCGGTGATCGTTTCGAGATCGATGCCCTGATCGCGTGCCAGCTTGCGCACCACCGGGAGACAGCACGCCACGGTTGGGAGCGTCTTCGGATGGTGCTGGCGCCGCTTGAGCTGGTTTCGGCGCGCTCGGCTCCACGGCCACCGAGATCTCTCGCGGATGTGCTTTGAGGCTGGGCTTCGGCCGGCAGCTGGCTTGGCTCGCTTCGCGGGCTTCGGGTTGGGCCGCGGCCGGTTCCTGTGCCGGCGGTTCTTCAGCAGCGGGCTGTGGCGTCTCAGACTGCTCGCCTGTGGGTTCCTGGCTCGGTGTCTCACCTGCCTCGCCGATCACTGCCAAGGCCGTTCCCACCGCCACCGTCTCGCCCTTCGCCAACGAGCAGTTCGATGACCACGCCCTGCGCCGGCGAGGGAACCTCGGTGTCGACCTTGTCGGTGGAGATTTCGACCAGGACTTCGTCGGTCGCGATCGGATCGCCGACGTTTTTCGCCCAGCGAAGGATCGTTCCTTCGGTGACGGTCTCGCCCAATTGGGGCATGGTGACGGTGGTGGGCATGGCTCTCCCTTGTGTCTAGTGCAGACTGCGTCCGGTGGCCGAAAGCAGAGTTTCGCCTACGGCTTCCGAAAGGGTTGGGTGGGCGTGGATGAAGGCGGCGGCTTCGGAGGGATACGCCTCCCAGCCAACCGCGTACATCAACTCGTGGATCATCTCCCCCGCTTGCGGCCCCACGATCGAGGCACCGACGATGGGACCGCCTTTGACGTTCGTGACCTTCACGGTTCCCCGGTTCTGGCCGACGATGATCGCCCGGCCGACGCCGGTGAGGGCGTGGCTGTGAACCTCGACATCGAGTCCCTTCTCCCTGGCCTGGGCCTCGGTTAGCCCCACCTCGGCAAACTCGGGGTGGGTATAGGTCACCCGGGGAATCGCCAGGTAGTCGACCGGCGCCGCCTTGCCGGTGGCGATGTGGGTCACCGCCGAAATCGCTTCGGCGAACCCCACATGAGCGAGCTGGGGGGTGCCGGCGACGACGTCGCCGACGGCGTAGACGCCCGCCGCCCCGGTCAACATCGTTCTGGGTTCCACCTTGACAAATCCTCGTTCGAGCTCCAGGCCCGGAGCTGTTTCCAGGCCGGCGTTGTCGGTGGCCGGGCCGCGACCCACGGCCATCAAGACCACGTCCACTTCAACCGATTCCGAGCCAAAAGGGATCCGGACGGAGTTGGCCCCTACCTCTGGCGGACCCACGGAAACGCCGAGATGGAACTTGATCCCCCGACGCGAGAGCTCTCGCTCCAGTACCTTCACCGCATCGGCGTCGCCGCCCGGAATGATCTGCGGAAACATCTCGAGGACGTGAACTTCGCTCCCGAGATCGGCCAGCAAAGAGGCGAACTCGCAGCCGATGACCCCGCCCCCGATGATGGCCACCCGCTCGGGCCGGGCGGGCCAATCGAGGGCGTGATCCGAGGTCACGATCCGGACCCCATCGACCTCATAGCCGGGGAGGCTGCGGGCATAGGAGCCCGTGGCGACGATCACATTCTTCGCCTCGAAACGCTGGTCGTCGACCACCACCGTCCGCGGTCCGTCCAGGCGACCCCGGCCGGTGATGACCTCGACCTTTGCGCTGTTTGAGCAGACCCGCCAGACCCTTGAGCAGGCCCTTCGACGGTCTGTTGCTTGCGGGCCAGCGCGGCGCCCCAGTCGAGTTCGGGCTCCGAGGTCATCACTCCGAAGTCCGAGGCCTTGCGCACGGTCGTGAACACCTCGGCGATCTGCAGCCACTGCTTGGCGGGGATGCAGCCGCGGATCAGACAGGTCCCCCCGGGCGCTCGTCGGAAACCAGGGCCACCGACAGCCCGAAGTTGTGGGCGTAGAGGGCGGCCGCATAACCCCCGGGCCCGCCCCCCAGGATCACCAGATCGTGCAAACACAACTCCTGATCACTCGCGGGCGGAGCCTAGTGCTGGACCGGCTACCACTCCCGAGCCGGTGTCGTAGGGTCGTGGCGATGAAGACGCGGACGTTGCTTGTCGCCTCTGTCGATCGTGGCCGTGTTGATTCTCGTTGCCGGCGCGGTCTGGGTCTTGCGGATTCTCGGCTAGCGGTAGACTCGGCACTAGTTCTTTAGAACGGTTTTGACACCATCTGACTAACAAAAACCCGCTGGCTGTTACCTTATGTGTCCGGGCAGGATGCGAGGGTGGGCAACGAGCGATTTTCGTTCTGTTGATCCATTTTCGCCTCCTTTCGTGGAAGGGCAGGGAGTGCGGGAAAACGACGAGGTTGAGCTTTCCGGAGGCTCAACGCTCTTAGATTCGATATCTCCGGCAAACGTCTCAACCGGCGAGTCGCTCATGCGTATCGACGTCTTCGACCTCGATCGCGGCTTCTACGTCCGGTGGGTCAAGCCGCTCATGGACCTCGTCCTAGGACTGCTTGCCCTGGCGATCTCCGCACCGCTCTTGATCGCGATCGCCGCGATTCTGCGACTCAAGATGGGCTCGCCGGTGATCCTGCGTCAGAGGCGGATGGGAAGATTCAATGTTCCATTCACCCTCTACAAGTTTCGGACGATGGAACCTGATCGCCGTACGAGCCAGATCCCTTTTGTAGGAGAAGAGCGGCGCCTGACCCACAAGTCGCCGACCGATCCACGGATCACCGAGCTGGGCCGTTGGCTTCGATCGACCCGGCTGGACGAGCTTCCCCAACTCTTCAACGTCGTCCTCGGCGACCTCAGCGTCGTCGGTCCCAGACCGGAGTTGGTGAGTGTCGTCCGAGACGAGTACGAACCCTGGCAGCACCGCCGCCATGCGGTCAAACCCGGACTAACCGGTCTGTGGCAAGTGTCGGACCGAGGAGACAAGCGACTTCATGAGTGCACCGAGATGGAGCTGCACTACCTTGACCAAGTTTCGCTGCTGACCGATCTTCGGATCGTGGCCCAGACGGTGCCCGCGATCATGCGTAAAAACGGGATCTGACTCTGAGGCTAGCAATCGCTATCTAGACCTTGCAACCTCCAAGAGCGAGTTTGGGATCAGCAATGACCGCATCGAAGACCAGAAGGAAACGTCACTCATGATTGATCCTCATAGAAACCGAGTATTGCGTCACGAAAATGGAGCCTCGGTCTCCGCAATGCCATCAGATGCTGGGCCCCTCTCGGTCACGACCTGCTCGACAGCATCCGCCAGCCTCCGCACTACTGCTTTCCTGGTTCCTGCGTCGGACACCGCGCGGTAAACCGCGCCATCGAATTGCTCGCAGAGAACAGGTGGACCGCCGCGTCTAGACAGACCACAGCGTGTTCCGAGTGCGAGGGCCTCGGCCACCGTTAAAGGGCTTTCATCATGAATTGCTGGGTGAAGCAACACTCGGGCGTGAGCGACTCTGGCGAAAACCTCGGCGCGAGGCAGATGTCCGAGGAAATCCACCCGCTCTTCAACTCCCAGACGTGCAGCCCGGCGACGGACCCGATCAGATTCCGGACCATTCCCGATGATGACCAATCTCAGCTCGGGCAATAGCGCTATGGCCTCAACCGCAAGCACCGCCCCTTTGAGAGGCACCAACCTTCCGACCATGACAACTTCAGCTGCACTATCCGGCAGCGACTTGGACTGGATCCGGCACTGCCGAAACGCCGTTAGGGAAACAAGACAACGTTCCGAGCTTTATTGAGTTTCCTAGCGGTTTCGCGATTTTGGGCTATGAGTAAATGTGCGTCGGCCACCGTCCTGCGGAAGTCAGCAGCCTGACTTCTAATTCCAACGGACGAGGATGCGGATAACTTCCCGAGGAATACCTCGCCAGCCCAGGGCCGGCCAGAGCCCAATGGCAGGGTCAACCGCTCCTCCAACCGGCCCCACGATCAACGGCTTTCCGACCGCCGCTACGCCGACCCTCGCCCAATACGAGGCGAAGGTCACATGATGGACGAGATCAAAATCGTGCAAAGCATCTAACTCACGCCCTTTCGCCGCGGCCAGCCGCTGCCATTTTCCGTAATAGAGCTGCAAACCAACAATCCCCAGACGCTTCTTTAGTCGCATGGCCCAGGGCGAACCATCGACTCCAACGAGCGTGATATTCCGACGCTCCGGCAGACCGATCAGAAACGCCTCCAGCTTCGGAAGGTTATTTGTGCGGGTGAGGACCCAAATCTGATGCCGGCGCGCACCAGCCAGCATCGTTTGTAGCCCCACCTCCGGTTCAGAGCCACGCCCAGGTTCACAAGCATACGCCGAAAGCAGGATCTTGACATCGAAGGCGTCCGGGGCGAACGCCAAATTCCGTTGGAAGCGGCTGCCGAACAGTACCGATCCTCTGAGATCGTCTGTTTCACAATTGACTTCAGCCGATACCGCCAGATGGGCGCCCGCCCTTCAATGAGACGTGTAAATCCGTCCATGCGATATGTCGGAAGTACCGGCAATGCAGGTACGCGTCCACTCAATGGCATAGCCGCGTAGCCCCATTCCATGGTACGTATCACTTCGTACCCCGCTCTCGTGGCGACGTCCACGACTCGGGCGTCCCAGTGACCCCCTGGGGGGCGCCAGCCAGTCGACAGTCTGGCCAAGTAAGATCTCGAGATCTTGCTTTGAAACCTCGAGCTCGGCCCGAAGGTCCTCTTCCGACAGCTCCGGCAGCCGGGCATGAGTGACGGTATGAGAACCGATCCGATGACCGTTGTTCGCCAATTCGCGGACGTGGTCCGTTTGTAGCTTTCCGGGACGATCCAGATTTCCGGATACAACGAAGAAGACGCCGGACAGACCCATCGTGTCCAACACGCCGTCCCACGTGTATGTGGTCTTCGGTTCCGTCGTCGAATGTGATGATAGATGGTCAGTCCATTGTCGAGGGTGATAGCTCCATCAACTGTGTCAACTCGCCGGTCGACCAAGATCTGCATCTGAGAGTCGAAAGATGCCTTCGGCGACGTCGTAGAATTCTGTCGCTTCACCATCGGGCACAATCCGGTGATAATTGAGAACGGCCGCCCGCTGTCCGATCACCGAGTTTCACCGTTTGGATCGAGAGTTACGCCAGCGTGCCCAACGTCAGGGTGGCCACGTCAAGGGACCCTGTTTATGAAAAACGCGGCTGATGTGAACCGATGTTTTGGCACCGTCAAGCCACCACCTCCCTCGGCCCCGGTAAGCAACGCCGTGCACACTCCGCTCATAGCGAGAGCTTCGCTCCCATCCCGAGACCATGAAAGCGGCGATCCGATCGGCATTGAGGCCCTCGGTTTCGCACCACCAGATCCGGCACGGGCCACCGCGATCGGCTTCCGTCGGCCCAAGCTGATTATCAGGTTGGGTCTCAGGCGGTTAGCCAGCACCGTTGTCAACCACCAGGAAATTGTGGGCGCCTTGCTCATTGGACGGTGAGTCACCCGGGCCGAAGGCAAGAAAGCGGCAAACTTGTCCGCCACGCGCACTTGCTACCTCTTCGGTGGCCGCCGGCCCTCGAAGCTCTCCCCAAAACCCAATTGGGTGACGTACCCGTGCAACTCTCTGTCCGAGTCTGTCTCATTCGGTAAGCAAGCGTCCGCCGAGGCGGATCGACATCGGGAAAGCGCCTAATGACCCGGATGATTTGTCGAGCCACCACCGGATGAAAGAGGCTGAGGGCCATTTTCCGTATGACTTGCGGCGGCTCTCTTCGTGCCAGACCCACTAGCTCCTCGAGTCGATCATGTTCTCCCTTCCAATGCCGCTTGCGGATCAAATAGAGCAGTTGCGCCATCGGCTCCAGCTCGGGCCATTCACGACTGGGAACTGCCGTACTCAAGGCAGCGCCGGAGCGTGAGGCCGTACTTACCGAAACCCTCTGGGATCATAAAGAAGGTCGAGTTGGGCCCCGGCGGTAGCGTCGTGATTGGACAAAAGCACCGTAACCGTGTCGGCGACGTCGTAAGGCCAAAGAATTACCGGACTCAGGTCAGCTTTTGCTAGCACCGGCCTCAGGAGAATCAGAGCTTCTCGGGAACCGACGCCGATCATGACGTCGATGTCGGAGACTGGTTGGTTGTCTAGTAGCCCTGATGTGCCATGGAGAAGGGCAAACTCCACGCCCGTCTCGGCCAGGCATGCGAGCACCAACCTCGCGACGGTCGGGCTTGTTGTCGCCATTGACGTTCCTCCCGAGCCGTGGCGTTGTCGAGTCATCAAGCTAAGCCGGGTGATGGCAGTCCGCAAGAGCGGGTCTGCCGGCCGACAAGGCCATGTCTTCCCGGTGGTCCCCTAGCCTCACCGGCAGCATGTTGTACCGCACCATCGGCACTCCCGCTACCGAGATCTCGGCTCTGGGGTTTGGGTGCAGCCGTTTGGGTTCGGTCGGCTCGGGTATCACGGCCCACGTTGGGATCCGTTTGCTCCACCAGGCTCACGACCTGGGGATCACTTTGTTTGACACAGCGAACATCTACGGGCAGGGGGATAGTGAGCGCATACTGGGCAGGGCTTTTCGACGGCAACGGGAACAGGTGGTGATTGTCACCAAAGCTGGTTATCGATTCCGGGGAGTCGGCAGACTGACACGCCTGGCCAAGCCGTTACTTCGCCGAGTGGCTCACCGTATGAGCTCAGTACGCCGGACCATTGCCGGCGCTCGATCAAGCGCTCTCGACCAGATTTTCGAACCTGCCTACATCCGTCGCTCCTTCGAGGACAGCCTGACCCGGCTAGCGGATCGACCATGTCGACCTCTTTATGTTGCACAGCGTTCCAAGAGAAGAGCTGATCTCCGGACCACTCTTCGAGGCTCTCGAGCAGCTCAAGAGTCAAGGAAAGCTTCGGCACTACGGTGTTTCGATGAGCTCGTTTCCCCCCGCTGTCGCCTCTCTTCTTGACCCTGGTGTCGAGGTGGCCGGTTCGGCGGTTAATCCCACGCAAAGCGACAACATTGACCAGCTGGGGACCCTGGCTGAGCGGGTCAGCGTTCTCGGTTATCAACCGTTTGGCTCAGGAGCACTATTCTCAGCCACCGATCCGGTCCATCATCTTTGGCGCCAACGCATACAAACGGTGGCCGCCCAAAACGGTTTGACAATGGCCCAGACGCTGGTTCAATTTTCGCTGCAGCAGCCGGGAGTCTCGTCGGTGGTGGTCGGAGCATCGAGTGAGCAACATCTCAAAGAGCTGGTGGCGGCGCTCGAACCCGGCAATCTGATCGAAGGACCGATCAGGTTCTGAACCTCCGCAGCAACCACGAGGAGATAGTTCCTAGAACGCCGGCCTTCCGGGTCTGAATATGCTATTCGACGCTCACAAAGTTGCACCCGGAAGCGTCTTGGAATGTGATGTATGCGTGATTGGGGCCGGATTCGCCGGGATCACGGCGGCGGGCGAGTTGGACGAGGGGTCCGCCAAGGTCATCCTCCTCGAAGCGGGGGGGACCAAGTTTGATAAACGCCTTCAGGACCTCTATCGGGGAGAGGCACTTGGAACTAATCACGGTCCCCTCCACCTCTACCGTGAACGGCGCTTCGGTGGCACGAGCCATGTATGGGGCGGCCGGTGCAACCCTTACGACCAGATCGACATGGAAGCTCGGTCGTGGGTTGAGCACAGCGGTTGGCCGGTAAGCAGAAAGGAGATGGATCCTTTCTATGCCAGGGCTTTTGATGCTTGTGATCTCGGGCGCTACGCCCTGACAACAGGAGAGCTTCTGCCTAAGCATGCAGCGTCGCAAATGGTCTCCGGCCTTGACTCTGCGATTGTTAAGGACGATCGCCCGTGGCTCTTCAGTTTGCCAACCAACTTTGCCGCCAAGTTCGGGGGGCAGCTGCGCACCTCGAAGCAGATCGAGGTCTATTTGAACGCCAACTGCCTGATGCTTCTTTCTGATTCCAGCGGAGCAGGCGTGACGCATGCCCTCGTCGGGACGCTCGACGGAAAACGTTTCTCGGTGCGGGCCCGCTATTTCGTACTTGCGATGGGTGGTTTGGAGACCACCCGGCTCCTGATGCTGTCAGGGGACATTGGAAACGCCACCGGGAACTTAGGTAGGTTCTACATATCGCATATGACCGGCAATGCCGGTCGGGTGAAGTTCCGCTCCGACCTCGATCTGGTTTGGGACTATGAGCGAACAGTCGACGGGGTCTACTGCCGCCGGACCTTGCGGATTGATCCCGAGGTACAGCGCCGGGACGGACTGCTCAATTTCAGGGCAATACTTGACTTTCCCAGCCCGGCCGACCCAACCCACGGTCAGGCTGTGCTTTCGGCTATGTACCTGCTGAAACGGCTGTTTGCTCGACGACTACCACCCGAATACAACGTGGACTTGACTGGAATAGGCCGATATCAGCACGTCGGCAGCCATTTCCTCAACTGCCTCGTTGGCCTGCCGGGGTTGTTGGCATTCGGACTCAAATGGCTCTGGGCCAGGGTCCTCGCCCGACGCAAGCTCCCTTCAATCGTGCTTCGTAGCCACGACAACACCTACAACCTGCACTTCGACGCCGAACAGCGACCCAATCCCGAGAGCCGGATCTATTTGGGTAAAGAATTGGATGAATTTGGGCAGCGCCGTCTGGTTGTCGATTGGCGCCACACTGATTCAGACGTCGAGAGCGTGGTCAGCTCAGTGACACTCTTGGCCAATGAACTCGAGCGGTGCGAGGTGGGTTCGCTCGAGATCGATCAACGGGAGCTGGCGTCACGAGTCGCCAGGACGGGAGTCGGCAGCCATCACATTGGGACTACCAGAATGTCGGCCGATCCTCGCTGGGGAGTAGTGGACCGAGACTGCCGGGTGTTCGGGGTCGACAATCTTTTCATAGCCTCCAGCTCAACGTTTCCAACTTCAAGTTACGCGAATCCAACCTTGGCCATCGTGGCTTTTGCCATCAGGATCGCCGATCACATCAAAGGGCTTCTCCAGCCGGGTACACCCACCGTCACCAATTAGGCAGGAACCGGTCGGCGGTAGGCCGGTTTTATCCCTAACGGCCCGGACACCTATAGCGCACCTAGCGTCTGAACCTTCGTGACCAAGCGACTCCACCAGCAAATAGACAGGGTTCGCAGGTATGTTGGGCTAGCGAGTGCCGGCCAGGTAGACATCGGCTTGGCATCCGCGACCACTTTCGTAGTGCAGGTGTTCGCTGTCCGTGAGTTCGATGCAGCCAGCCTCGGAGCGTACGCATTCCTCTTCCAAGCGTTTGTCCTGGCATCCCAAGTGCCTACGTATCTTGTATTCAACCCGATCGAGATCCTGAGCCTTGAACTGCCCGAAACCCGACGATTGGCTTTTCGCTCTAAGAGCATCACCCGTGGTACATGGATTGCGATAGCTTCCAGTCCGCTCGTTGCGCTGGGGGTAATTCCAAGTATCGGAATCCTGACGACACGTGAACTGGCCATGATGGCGCTCGCTGCGGGGGCAGCGTGCGTCACCTCGCCTGTGCAGGACCACATCAGACGACTATTGCACTTGGCTGATAGATCATGGAAAGCCGTGATCGTATCAGCGGTCCATTTGGTCGTCACTGCGGGAATTCTTCTCCAGATCGAAGGTGCGTTAGGTGTCGCCGGGCCATTTGTCGCTCTGGTGGGAGGCAATGTTCTTTCGTACATGGTGGCCATTGCGATTTCCCGCTCGAGATCAGAAGATCGAGAGGCGATCGTCGACTGGCGTGACGTAACCAGTATGGGCAAATGGATGACATTGACGGGTGTTGCAACCGCCGTTTTCGAGTATCTAGCAATCGTGATCCTCAAAGGTCTAGCCGGGATTGTCGCCGTTGGACACGTGGAAGCCGCCCGCGTGCTGACGAGGCCGGTAGCAGTGGCTGCTCAAGGTGCCCTAGCGGTTACTAGCCCCAGGTTGATGGGAGCATCTTCTCGCGGGGATCGGGCAACGGCAGCTAAGTGGCGACGAGTATTTTGGGCGATCGCCCTGGCTTTCGCTCTTGTCTATGGGGCACTAGCGCTTGTACCTTTTGCCTGGAGTCCTTTACGGGTTCTCCTGCCATCGGCCTATTCCGTTGCGTTCCTCCCAGCCGCGATGCTCCTCGCCACAGTGGCAAATAGCGCATTGTTTGCCCTTCGGGCCGAATTGTTTGGCGCCCGTGAACAACGAGCGGTCTTTCGGACCGTCAGTCTTGCGGGCGCCATTGCAGCGACCGCCACGAGCTCGGCTTACCTTGTTGGGCCCTTTGGCTCTGTCCTGGGTCTCATCGCCGGTTCGTTGACCTCTACGATCGGCTTTCGGCGCGCCCTCGTTCGGGTTTACTCCGATGTTCGACGACGCTAGAGGTCCACTGCTCAGCCCTAGGACCATTTGGGAAGTTTCTGAAAATCAGCGATGGAATCGGCAAAGTGAAAGGCGCCTCTTGCTCCTGCGTACTCAAGGCAAGAGGGCACTCTCAATAGATCGGTCCG
>CAVXIT010000006.1:0-117063 GCA_963761985.1 uncultured Acidimicrobiia bacterium | reverse complement strand
AGCCTTGCCGCCTTCCATGCCGGTCAGCCTCGACACGATCGCCAACCTCGCCAAACAGCGCGGGCTTCGTCTTCCAGTCCTCTGAGATCTACGGGGGAATTCGCTCCGCCTACGACTACGGCCCTCTCGGCGTTGAGTTGTTGCGCAACGTCAAGGACGAGTGGTGGCGCGCGATGGTGCAGGAGCGAGACGACATCGTCGGTCTCGACTCGGCCATCCTCCAGGCACGCCAGGTGTGGCAGGCCTCCGGCCACGAGGCGGTCTTCACCGACCCCATGGTCGAGTGTCGCAACTGCAATCAGCGATTCCGGCTCGACAAACTCGAGGATGCATCGGTCTGTCCGAATTGCAATGCCCCCGATAGCTTCACCGAGGCTCGCGCCTTCAACCTCATGTTCCGAACCCACATCGGCCCCGTCGAGGACGAGTCGAACCTCGTCTACCTCCGGCCGGAGACCGCCCAAGGCATCTTCATCAACTTCGACAACGTGCGCAGAAGCACTCGTCTCAAGCTCCCCTTCGGTGTCGCCCAAATTGGGAAGAGCTTTCGGAATGAGATCACTCCGGGCCAATTCGTGTTCCGGACCCGGGAGTTCGAACAGATGGAGATGGAGTATTTCTGCCGACCCGAAGAGGCGGCCGCGGAGTTCGATTCCTGGGTCGACATTCGCCATCGCTGGTACCTCGATCTCGGTATGACCCCCGCCAACCTGCGCATCCGTCCCCACGAGGCGGATGAGCTTTCGCATTATTCGGCGGGGACGGTCGACGTCGAATACAACTTTCCCTGGGGCTGGGACGAGTTGGAGGGGATTGCCAACCGGACCGACTTCGACCTTCGCCAGCACACCGAGCACTCCGGGATCGACCTCCGCTACTTCGATCAAGACTCGAATGAACGCTTCTTCCCCTACGTCATCGAGCCCGCGGCGGGAGCTACCCGCACCACCTTCGCGTTTCTCATCGACGCGTATCACGAAGAGGAGGTGCGCGGCGAGAGTCGCACCGTGCTCCGGCTTCATCCCCGCCTGGCCCCGTACAAGGTCGCGATCCTCCCCCTTTCGAAGAAGGCGGAGCTAATCGAGCCGGCCCAACGACTGGCCGCTGACCTTCGCAAGAACTTCATGCTCGAGGTCGATGTGACCCAATCGATCGGCCGGCGCTACCGGCGTCAGGACGAGATCGGCACCCCGTTCTGCGTCACGGTCGACTTTGAGACGCTGGAAGACCAGGCAGTCACGATCCGGCATCGAGATTCGATGGAACAAGACCGGGTGGCAATGTCCGCCATCTTCGATTTTCTTTCCAAGCGGGTTTAATTCGCCCGTGTATCGGCGGGAAGACATCGACCGGGTCCGGGCGGCAACCAACCTGGTCGAGTTGGTCAGCGGCGTGACGACTGTCAAGAGGTCCGGCCGGGCCTACGTCGCCGTCTGTCCGTTCCATCAGGAAAAGACCCCTTCGCTCAATCTCGAGACCGGACGCGGTCTCTATCACTGCTTCGGCTGCGGCAAGGGCGGCGATGTTTTCACCTTCGTCCAGGAGACGCAGGGTCTCGACTTCAACGAGTCGGTCGAGTCCCTGGCGCGGAGCGCCGGCATCACCCTCGAAACCGATCCCGGCGCGGCGCGCCGGCGCGGCGAGCATGAGGAACTGATCGACGCCGTTGCCAAGGCAGTGACCTTCTATCAGGAGCTGCTTCGCTCAGCACCGGAAGCCGGCCCGGCTCGCGCTTATCTCCGCAACCGCGGGCTAGGGGTCGAGTCCGTCGACCACTATTTCATTGGGTATGCGCCGGAGGGCGAGTCATGGGATGCCCTGGTCAAGGGTCTCCGTGACCGGGGGGTCAAGGAACGAACGATGCAAGGCGCGGGCCTCGTCAAACGAGGTCGAGGGGGCAAGCTCTATGACGTCTTCCGCAACCGGATCCTCTTCCCGATTCATGACCTCCGCGGGGACCCGGTCGGGTTCGGCGGAAGAGCGATGGAAGGCGCCAGCCCGAAGTACTTGAACTCGGCTGACTCCCGGATCTATCAGAAGAGCCGTCTTCTTTATGGCCTCCACCGGGCCAAGGGAGACATTGCGCGCAGTCAGGAAGCGGTGGTGGTGGAGGGTTACTTTGATGTCATCGCCGCCAACCAGGCCGGAGTCGGAACGGCCGTGGCGACTTGCGGAACCGCGCTCGGCGAAGATCACTTCGACCTCTTACGTCGTTTCACCGACCGCGTGGTGCTGGCATTTGATTCCGACCAGGCCGGAGCCGGGGCCGCCTTGCGCGGCGACCAGTTGCGAATGCCGGTCGATCTCGACTTCGACTTGCGTGTCGCGGACATCCCCGACGGTATGGATCCGGCCGACCTGGTTCAGACCGGACGCGGGGCCGACCTCAGCCGGGCCATCTCCGAGTCCCGACCCCTTCTCCAGTTTCGGATTGAGAAGGAAGTTGCCCGGCAACGGATTGACGAGCCCGAGGGCCGGGCGCGGGCGATCCGGAACACCGCCCGTTTGCTCGCCCGCGTGACCGATCCCATCGCCCAAGCCGAGTATGTCCGATTTGCGGCGAAGGAGATCGGCGTTGAGCCGAGCGTCATTGGCTCCGCACTTGCCGGGAGCAGTCGAGTAGGGATCAGGCCGGATCGACCAGCGGATGCAAACGGTGTCGATCCCACCCAGGCCGAACTGATCCGAGTCATGCTTGCCAACCCCGTCGAGCTTGCCTCGGTTACCTTCGATTCCACCTGGTTTTCCCCGGACCTTTCCGAGCTGGTTATCGAAATCGAGAAGCGGCGAGCGGAAGCGAGTGCGGGAATGGCGATCGACCTTGGCGGACTTCCCCAGTCCGAGTTGGTGCAGCGTCTCGCCTTCGATCCCCGGCCGTTGCCAGCGCCTATCGACGTCGTGCAACGGGCGGAAGTCAAGGCGCTCGAGCGGCAGATCAAGGATCTGGAAGGCGAGCTGAAGACACTCGATCCGAGCAGTGGTGCCTATTCCGAAAGGCTGCGCGCGCTGATAGGTTTGCAGGAACAGAGGCGGAAGCGGAGTGAGTAGCGGTTGTGACTGAGGACATCGAACGGCTCGTAGATCAGCTGTCACGCCGTGGCCAGCAGCGCGGTTTCCTCACCGTTTCCGAAGTGCAACAGGAGTTAGAGGATGCCGAGGCCGCGCCCGACGCCTTCGAGCGGGCCGTCGATCTGCTCCGTACGCGCGGGATTGAGCTTTCCGAAGATGATCCCGACCCCGATCACGGCCTTGATGTCGTCGAAGACGTCTGGGTCTCTGATCCGGTGCGGATGTACCTCAACGAAATCGGCCGGTACCGACTGCTGACTGCGCAGGAAGAGGTCGAACTTTCGATGGGATACGAATCCGGCCTAAGAGCAGCGGAACAACTCGAGAAGGCGGGCAGCGATGGGCTATCCGGCGAAGACCGGGGAATCATCGAGGGCTTGGTAGAGAAGGGCGAGGCATCCCAACGGCGGTTGGTGGAATCGAACCTCCGCCTGGTGGTGTCGATCGCTCGCCGCTATGTGGGACGAGGAATGGCCTTGCTCGATCTGATCCAGGAGGGAAACCTGGGGCTCATGCGGGCCGTGGAACGCTTCGATTACCGCCGCGGGTTTCGCTTCTCAACTTATGCGACCTGGTGGATTCGGCAATCCATCGCCCGCGCCATTGCGGACCAGGGCCGCAACATCCGAATGCCAATTCATGTCGTCGACATCATCAACAAGCTGACCCGGTCGCAGAGAGATCTGGCCCAAAGCCTCGGCCGCGAACCGACGATCGAAGAACTCTCGATCGATATGGATATTCCGGTGGATCGGCTGACGGAACTCACCCGGATTGCTCAGGACACGATTTCTCTCGAAACACCAGTCGGCGAGGAAGAGGACTCGACGCTCGCCGACTTTGTCGAGGACCTCGATGCAGAGGTGCCGGCCGATGCGGCCACCTTCCGGCTGCTGCAGGAAAACCTCGCATTGGCATTGGAAGGGTTGAGCCCGCGCGAGCGAGAGGTCCTCATCATGCGTTTCGGGCTGGCGGATGGGCGGATGCGCACCCTCGAAGAAGTAGGGAGCCACTTCAAAGTCACGCGCGAGCGAATCCGCCAATTGGAGACGAAAGCTTTGGCGAAGCTGCGCCACCCGGAGAAGGCGCGCAACCTCCAGGGGTTCCTCGAAAACGGTTAGCTGATTCTTAAGAGACGGGGCGGTCGGTAAATACCGCTGACCATCCGGTGTCGATCAGGCTCTGGCCTTTTTTGGCCAGCGTTTCCTTGCCCTCGGTGGCGTTATTGAACCAGCGGCGAATCTCTTCGTACCGCCCGCGCCCCGCTTTCGCGCCGAGGACATAGCCAATGGCGCCACCTATCAATAGTCCGAGTCTGAATCTCATGGACTGATTGTGCCCGTTTTCGGAGGAAACGAAACTCCTCCCTTCATTACCCAGCTCACCGATTCGAGCAAGGTGATGTCATTGAGGGGGTTTCCGGCCACCGCCACCAGGTCGGCGAAGGCTCCCGGGGCGAGCGAGCCGACGCGCCCGTCCCAGCCGATCATCTCGGCGGCGCCGCTCGTGGCGGCCTGGATTGCAGCGAGGGGATCGAGACCGTGACGAACGAGATAGGCGAATTGCTTGCCGGCATCGGCATGGGGAAACACGCCCGCGTCGGTCCCAAAGGCCAGCTTCACGCCGGCTTCGACGCACTTCTCGAACCCTTTTCGTTGGGCATCGGTGGTTGCCGCCGATTTGCGAAGGGTTTCCTCGTCGTAGCCGAGTAGCGGACCCTGGTTGTTGATGTAGTCACCGTCATAGAGGTCGGCCACGAGCCAGGTTCCGTTGTCGACGAGCATTTCTATGGCCTCATCGTCCATCAGTGATCCGTGCTCGATCGACCGGACACCGGCCCGTATCGCTCGCTTGATGCCCACAGCGCCGTGAGCGTGGGCGGCAACGAAGACGTCGGCTGAGGTCGCCTCTTCGACAATCGCCCGCAGTTCCTCCTCGGTGAATTCGGGTGCCCCGGGATTCGTGCCGGAGGTGAGAACGGCGCCGGTGGCGATCACCTTGATCACCTGGGCGCCTCGGCTGAGGATCTCGCTCACCAGTGCCCGCAATCGATCGGGACCGGCACCAATCCCGAAGCGAAGTTCGCGTGGTACCACCTCATCGAGATCGATCGCCAGACCGGTGATGTCGCCTCCGCCGCCCGGTCGGGAGATGAACGTGCCGGCGCAGATCATCCGGGGACCCTCGATCCAACCGGCGTCGATCGCGTCGCGTAGTGCGACATCGGCGAACGCGCGGAACGAGCCGACATCGCGGACCGTGGTGAATCCAGCCCGCAACATCTCGCTGGCGTGCTTGACCCCGATCAAGGCTTCCTGAGCACCTGATCGGGTGACCAGGCTGGCATAGCCGCGGCCGGCATCGATCTCACCGACCAGATGTGTATGGCAATCAATCAGCCCGGGCAGGACTGTTTGCTCCGCCAAATCGATCTGATCAGCGCCCTCGGGAATCGAGTTCGTCGAAACGACTGCCGCAATCCTGCCGCCTTCGACGAGGATCGCGGAATCCTCTCTCAGTTCACCGGTCGCCGGATCGAGCACGATTTGGGGAACGATTGCCAGCATGCCGGAAAGTTAGAGCCTGGTGGTGCGTACCGCCCCTTTGGTACCATGACCTTCAGACCGGTATCCCCGGTCGTCTTCCCTTCCGGGGTAGCTCAATTGGCAGAGCGGCGGACTGTTAATCCGTAGGTTGCGAGTTCGACTCTCGCCCCCGGAGCTAGAAAAGAGCCGCTCATACGGCCTCTGCTCCGATTTCGACCATCACCTGTGTGTCTTTGGGCAACGACTGGGCAACAATTGTTGTGGAAATGCGCTCATCCAGCCGGTCCGCGAGGGCTTCCAGGTCATCCTCGAAGAGGCCCACGTAAGTATCCAAAGTCACCTTTGCCGATGCATGTCCGAGCGATCGCTGCACTGCCTCAATCGACGCGCCGGCTGAAATCATTAACGAGGCTGCTGTGGCTCTCAAATCATGGATTCGAAGGTCTTCGTCGAGACCGACTGCCCGAAGGGCTGGTTTCCAAGCCGTCTGGCGAAAGTTGGTCGATCGTCAGGTAGCTGCCACGCGGACTCGTAAATACGAGATCTCCGGGACCGGCACCTGCGCAGTGATTCACCAGGAGATTCGTGAGGAAATGCGGGAGAACAACGGTCCGTACTCGGTGAGACTTGGGAGTTCCCAGGAGCAAATGGCCACCCACCTCGGTTGCGCTTTCTCGAACGGCGACCCTGCGTCGCATGAGGTCAAGGCTCGAGCGCTTGAGCGCGACTGCTTCGCCCCAACGAACGCCAGTAAGGCTGAGAAACCACACGAGCGCTCCTGCGCCCTCATGAAAGCCCTCGGCGCTCTCGGCAAGGCGCCCGACTTCGACCGCAGATAGGTATTTGGGCTCGCGGGGATGTGCCGTTGGAGGCTTGACTCCTTCCGCGGCATTTGTTCCGATCAGGCCGTCCGCACGGGCGACTTCGAGGGACTGACCAAGCAACGTCTTTGCCTGTCGGATGCGGGATGCCGATAGGCCTTCGGTCGTCATTGCTGCGACCCATCGACGCACCATCGACGGGGAAATTTTGGAAAGAGCCACGTCCACCGAAATCAGGAAGAATTCGTGATCTCAGTAGCGATTCGTAACCGGGCGCGCAGACCCGGCTCTATGCGCTAGCTCAAGAGGGATGTAGAAAGCTCAATATGGCCCTGGCCATGCGTCGACGGAGTGGGCAAGTCCACGATTCACTTTACGAACTGCTGCTGGCCGCGATTTGCGCCCGCTCTGAGGACTCTGGCTTCAGGAGATGAAAGTTCGGACATGGTGGTAAGCCGCTTTGGCGGACCATGCTGACGACAGAGGGGCCGCACGGCTCGGCGGTCTTGTTTTTCACGACTCACCTCATCGCTGAATGTACGGTGTTAAAACTGAATGTTCTGATTCCTCGGGGTCCAGACCCCTCTCGGTGCTCAGCCGGAGGTCAGTAG
Organism: uncultured Acidimicrobiia bacterium; assembly: GCA_963761985.1. Classification (GTDB taxonomy): domain Bacteria; phylum Actinomycetota; class Acidimicrobiia; order Spongiisociales; family ZC4RG35; genus JACCTH01. The sequence goes on along the minus strand of CAVXIT010000006.1, from coordinate 110,016 downwards.
GAAGTGGATGGCATTGGATCCGAACGAGCTTGGTTACAAGGGCTTCAAGGATTACACGCCCCGCTTTCTGAAGACATATAACCCATGGGTGCTGGGATTCATGGCCCCGCGTGTCTGGAAGATGGGAGCGGAGCCTGGACTCGACCTCTACAGGAACCACATGGGCCATCGGCACTTGGACGTCGGGCCAGGGACTGGCTACTTCATCGTCGAGAGCGACCCTCCGAAGGACATCGAGCTGACCCTCCTCGACGCTAATCACCACGTCCTCGACTACTGCGCCGAGACGTTGGCCCCGTGGGAACCTACAACGGTCGAAGCGAACGTGCTTGAACGCCTGCCCGTAGAAGGACCTTTCGATTCGGCAGGTCTTGCTCACGTGATCCACTGCCTCCCCGGACCCATGGCAGAAAAGGCTCCGGCCATCAAACACATCGCCGCAGTCCTGGCCGAAGATGGCGTGTTGTTCGGGGGAACGGTGCTTGGCTTGTCCGCGAATCACGCATGGACGGCGCGCATGTTCCTTCGTCTGGCCAACCTTCAAGGCGGATTCGACAACCGCGATGACGACGTTGACGGTCTTCGGAAGATTCTCGAAGCTTCCTTCCGACAAGTCGAGATAGAGATCCCAACAGGCTCGGTCGCGTACTTCGTCGCATCGGGCCCTCGGATAGTTCAGGCAACCTAGGCATGCTCCAATAGCAGCTTCAGGCGGCGAGAACGGCCCGCTTTGAAAGCTGGGCCGGTCAAACCAGTGATGTACTGCGGCGCACTGGGTCATCGACCCTCGACCGGGTCGAACGGGCCGCCATGAAATCAACTGACTGGGCCGACAACTAGCATGGAGAGCGAAAGAGAGGCAGTCTCACGATCCGGTTGCGTGCAGCGCTTGTGATCGTCCTGCTTTCGGCGGCTTGTAGCCCGTCAGCTGAGCGATCGACTGCTGCGTCCCAGACGACAATTACCAGCGCCGTTGCCAGCACAACGGCCTCCGCGATGACGCAGAGCGAACCGAGTCCTACGCCTACAGCCCGAGACATCTGGGACATTGCACCGTTCGCCCCACTCGACCCCGGGACCTACTTCATCGATGCCGACCTCGACCCCTCCACTCCCCTCCGGGTGGTGTATGAGATTCCCGCCGAGGGATGGTCGATGTGGATCGGGGCGGGGAGGTTCAACGACGACAACGGACACGTCAGCGTGAGCATCACCACCGTGGTGAACCTGGTGGCCGATGGCTGTGTCGACCATTCTTGGGCCGATCCACCGGTCGGACCGAGCGTCGACGACCTCGCTGCCGCGCTGACCGACCTGGCGCCGTTTCAGGTGACGTCAGGCCCGGAGGACGTGACCATCTACGGCTACCGCGGTAAGCACTTGGAATTGACGGTTCCCGACCTGCCGGTGAGTGGGGACGCCCGCCGCTTCACTGGATGTGTCGGTGGCCAGCTCAAGAGCTGGGTCGCACCCATGGACACGACCGCAGAAGGGGACGCTTACTACGGCTACACGGGGCCTGGTTACACCGAGGAGTTCTGGATCCTCGACGTCGAAGGGACCCGTCTCATGATTGCGGCGGAGCGGTCCCCCGGCTCGCCGCCGGAGCACAACGCCGAGCTGCTAACCATCCTCGACTCCATCCGGATCGAACCATGATGTCGGTGCGGCTCATCATCCACCCCATTTGCAGTGCCGCATAAAGTCCGGCTCAGAGAAGGATCGGTGGCCGGAACGGAGGTTCCATGCCCGCGGTCGACACGCTTCTTGCCCTCCTCGTCGAGGACACCCGAAACATCTCCGCCAGGATGGCGGCAGCCTGCTACAGCGAAGATGAAATTCGGGGAGCCGTGTAATTACGCCCGGCACGCCGGCTACACCGAAGCCAGCGGGCTCGGTCAGGATCGGCTGACAGAGAAGGGGCGCGGCTAGGGCTTCAAGTCTTGTCTAAAGGCGCACTCCGGCGTATCAAAAAAACGCTCAGCGCAGCAACCCAAAATTGGACGATAAAGAAGCCGAATACGAATAGGGGCCAGATCGGGATCAAGAACAGGCCCCCTCCTGCCGCACCAACCGAAGCCAACCCGATCGGAATCGCCTCATGTCGCAGGGCGAGCAGGAAAGTCGCTCCAACCAGGAGCGCCATCCCGAAGCTTGTGGCGAAGAAAAGATGTTCGGAAAAGCCCGCAGCCAGCCGGGCCCCCGTCGGGTCATCCCCGTAGTCAGCCAACGAGATTGCGGCCGACAAGAAAGTTGAAGACGCCAAAAGGGTCGCCCCCGCCATGACCCCGCCTCCGAAAGCAACTGCCGACAAACGACCGGTTCCACCCTCCGCCCGACGGAGCGTGCTCCGCAAGCTGCCAACAAACCACACCAGCGCCACGGCCGCCAGGCCACCCGCATATGCAGCGAGCTGGGCCCGCACCCGGTGATCCAGGAGCTGGGCTGCGACCACCGATTCCCCGTCGCCAGTCGGGTCGACCACCGGGTCGGAAAGAGCTGCAAAGAAGAACGCCACGAAAATGAGCCCCGCCCATGCAGCCAAGCGCTCCCACTTCGCTTCCGGCATCGTCTCATTCACAAGTGCGATTGTCGCAGCGGGGCCTGAACCGATGCGACCGGGATGGCGACAAATTGCATCCTCGAGCGGGCGGCAACCTTCCGTAAAAAGGGGTCCCCTCCCCGGCGAAAGGGGTGCGACTCACAATTTTGAACGCCGCGGTTTGGCGGCCCCGGACCTTCTACCGGACTCCGCCTTCAATCAGGAAGCAGGAGGATTACCACCGACATGTCTTCTGAGCCTGTGACCCGGGTCACATGACCCTTGCCGACCGTGTCTTCTGCGAGCAGGATCGTCCCAGGGAGCAGAGGTCTGACTTCTCCATCGCTCGCTTGGATCTCTCCTTCGCCAGAAAGGTAGACCGCGAGCACCCTCTGAGGGGCTGGATGCCAATCTCCATGCCAGCCTGGATGCACCAGTTCAAAGCCATATTGGGTAGCTGCTTGAAACGGAGACATCAACACTGGTGGTGCGGGCGGCACGAAGTCGCTCTCCTCAAACATGACCTCTATGTCCTCGAAGTGCGACTCGCCAGCCGTATCGGCGTATATGCGTAGGTACGTACCGCTCATGGAAGGAGAGAGACCTCTACTGTCGATGTGGCCAGCACATCCGGGCTTACTGCACCCGCCGCACGGGTAGCTCGAATGTGGCGGATGCGGTCGCCGACGTCTTCATGGTTGCTTGGACGAGGAGGCCCACGAAAAGACTGACGCCAATTATTGAAACCGTTGCCAAGACTCCGACGTTCCGTGTCTGCGCCTTTGTCCATACCTGCCCGGCGGACCCGCACGAGCCTTGTGTCGGCGCAACGGTACTCACGCAGTATTGAGGCCTGGTAGCGATTCCGTAACGGCGTGGAGATATCGTCATATCCGACCAAAACGACCATGGACGATATAGAAGCGGGTCCGGTCCTCGTTCGGAGGCCACTGAGTGGACACGGCCTAATCGCGGCGCGGTTGGCGTGGCTCTTGGTGGTCGTGGCTACCTTGGCTTTGACTGCGTTCGGTTTTACGGTTGGGTTCGCCGACCTGACGATCCTTGGACCAGCGTCGGTCTTTGTCGCGCTCGCTCAGGCTGGCGTTGAGCCAGCCATCGGGGTGGTGGTCGGATTAATTCTCCCCCTGGTCTTGATCACGGTCGATCGGTGGATTGATGTTCTGGAAGAGATCGGCCGACCCCATGGTGCTACTCACATCGCTCATGCTGATCACGATCATGGCCACCTTCGCCAAGTCGAGCTTTGCGGCTATGAGCACGGTGCCTGAGCTGGAATGGATCGTCCGTGGCGTTTTCTTTTTCGGTTTTGGCTCGTTTGTTTTGGTTTTCGCGCTCTTTCCTAACGGCCGCTCGGTACCAGCGATGGCATGGATAGCAGCGCCTGTGCTTGCGACGATCGTGGCGGCGCTGCCTGGCCTCCCACGGGTGTTGGCGATGTTCCCGGATCGGCCGCCCGGACTTCGACGAGGCGATTTGGACGATCGACCTGATGCTTGTGATCGGCGTGCTTTCTATTCGTCGCAATCTGTCAGGTGTACCGGTACCGGGCGGTGTCGACGCACATTGAACGTCTGCAGGCCAAGTGGCTGGTCCTGCCTCTTAGTCTGACGGTCGTTCAGTTCACTCTGATCTTTGTCCTTTCCCAGCCGGTCTTCGAGTTGGGAGCGTGGAGTGGGTTGGCGCAGCTATCGCTGATTCCCACCACGCTCCTGTTTCCCGTCGGGGTTGCAGCTGCCATCCTCCGATATCGGCTGTATGACATTGAACGGATCGTCTCTCGGACCGTTTCGTACGGTCTTCTCATTGTCCTTCTCTTCAGCGTGTACGCCACACTTGTCTTTGTGCTTCGTCAACTAATGCCGATGCAGGGCGACCTGGCCGTGGCCGGCTCAACTCTGGGCGTAGCGGCCCTGGCCAATCCGATGCGACATCGCATACAGCGAGCGGTCGATCGTCGCTTCAACCGGACTCACACAGATGCCGCCCGAACTTTGTCGGAATTCACCAACACGCTGCGAACAGCTAGCGACCTCAACTTGGTCACATCTGAACTGCAGGGCGCCATCGCACGGACGTTCCAACCCGATCGCGTATCCATCTGGATGCGCTCAGCCTGATTTCAGGCGAATGCCGATGAGTGATCAGGGAACCGTCGGCTGCCCGTTGCTTCTGTTGGTGCAGCTACTGGTCAACCGTCTCGCCTCTTGGGACAACCGCGGCCATCAAATGGGAAGGCACCGGCCATCAAGCAGGGGCCGACAAACGCGGGCATTTAGGCCCGCATTGGAGAAGCGGCGCGACACCCGAAGCCAAGACGTGTGGACTTCGGGGGCACTTAGGGCGCCTTCGACGCGGGCGCTTGTTCCTTCGTAGGCTGTTGTCTGTCAGGCCCGGCCCGTCCGGTCCTGATAGCGTCAGGTTCGGTGATCGAACTGGTGAGGGCAGTCGGCGGTATCTCGTGGGCTGTGGGTGTGAATATGGCGAGCGAGGGCGCCTTGACACAGGATTGACCAAAGCTCGGACAGCAACTGGGCAACATTCGAAGTGCGTCGAGGTTTGTTGTGGTGGGTTCGAGTGTGACGCAAACCCAGTCCGAATGCCTGAATCAATGCAACCATCCTGGAGCCAGGCCGAGACCAAAACGGACTGTTAATCCGTAGGTTGCGAGTTCGACTCTCGCCCCCGGAGCCGAATAACCCCGTGTCAGGCTTGGTTCGGCCTCGCGGTCAGATAGCCGATGCACTTCTGCCATGACGCGTGGAGGGCGCGTTTTCTCTCGCGCTTGGGTGTCAACGAAGACGGCTCAGAGGGGCATGGAACAAGGCCCTCCCGCCAGGCGGGTTACACCGGGCGATCGGGTTGGACCAGGACAGGTGAGCGGCACCGGTCGCGCCAGAGCTCTAAAGCTCAGGATCTAACGCCCTTAACCCGAGGCGGAACAGCAGGACACGAGGAATGTACATCGCGATAGATTGCCCAAGTCAGGAGTACCAATGAGACCACTTGAACTCGGACTGGCGTTGACGGCTTTGGAGGACATCCCCAGCGGAGAGGCCAATAGCTGGAGAACCCTGTCGTTGATGGCTCGACGCGTCGAGGAGCTTGGTTTCGACACACTCTGGCTCGCAGACGAGCTGCTCTGGAAAGTCGAGAAATGGCCGGGCACTCGTGGGTTTTGGGAGTCGGCTTCGCTCGTGGGGGCGCTCGCTGCCACCACCTCGAGGATCAGCTTGGGTAGTTGGGTTTTCTCCGCACTACACCGCAACCCGGCGCTGACGGTCAGGATCGCCGAGACTCTGGACGAGATAACCGGAGGGCGGTTCGTCTTCGGGTTTGGCGCGGGACACGACGGCAACAGCTCGTTCGGCTACGCCACAGACAACACCGTAACCCGCTACGTAGAGGCTCTTGCGATAGTCATGCCACTGCTCCGTGAGGGACACGCCAGCTTCGCGGGTCGGTATCACCGAGTCGATGACCTTGAAAATCGCCCACGCGGTCCGAGACCTGGCCGGATACCGCTGATGTTGGGCGGCAACGGGCCGCGAACGATTGCCCTCGCTGCTCGTCACGCCGACATCTGGAGCGCGCTCGCGACCGGCGATTCCAGACCGGAGGCCTTTGCCGAGCGCATCCGACTGGCCGAGCAATCCTGTGCCGACATCGGGCGCGATCCGGCATCATTGAAGAAGTCGGCGAGTGTCTGGGTCCGAGCCTCGTCCTCCTTAGAAGCATCTGAGCAAATCTTTGGCGAGATGTTGCCCGGCGATCCCGCCCGGCTAGCCGAGGCGGCGCATCAGTTCGGAGAACTCGGTTTCACCAGTCTCGAGCTGGCTCTGATCCCCGAAAGACCTGATTCACTCGAGTATGTCGGGCGTGTCGTCGAGGTGCTCGACGGCTAAGACCACGAGGGAGCCCCGACACGTACTCGATGGCTTGTTCTCGATGGCCGCTGCATTACCAGCTAGTGCTGTTAATCCGTAGGTTGCGAGTTCGACTCTCGCCCCCGGAGCCGAAAAAAAGGCCGCTGAGACGGCTTTTGCTGCGATACCCACCACGGCGCAGGAAAACAAAACGAGTGGACTGTTCTCGGGACGAACTTCCTCTGGTTCAAGTCTTCTCTCTGACACCGAAGTTACGCGTCGGGACGGATACGCCTCCGCTGGCAGGCGAGGAGAGGTTGCCTCTGAGGCGTATTAGGGTGGCCACGGAGAGTGGAAGAGAGCCACTGGTCCCTTCTTATTGAAGGAGTACCGTGGCAAGAAGGGAGAACTCATGAGAAGGCTTCTCAACACGAGTCGGCCGCGGCTCGCCGCCGGGATTGTCACCATTCTATTTGCGGTGGTGGCTTTTGCGCCGGTGGCGCTTTCGAGGACATCGGCGGACCGGCAGCTGCAGGTGACTGGACAGCCGACGTCGACGACCGCGGGACCGACAACGACGACTCTGGTGCCGACAACAACAACTCTCGGCCCGACGACCACGACACTCGCACCGACCACGACGACGACCGTTGCGCCAACGACGACGACCACGCTCGCCCCGACCACAACGACGACCACGCTCGCCCCGACGACAACGACGACCACGCTCGCCCCGACCACAACGACGACCACGCTCGCCCCGACCACCACGACGACCACGCTCGCCCCGACCACCACGACGACCACGACGGCGAACCGTCCTGCTGTGAAGGACTTCTGCAAGCAGGGTGGATGGGTCAGCTTCGGTGTCTTCAAGAACCAAGGTGACTGTGTCAGCTGGGTGGCGACCGGCGGTGCCAATCCCCCTTCCGGCCCCTGAACTTAGTTTGAAAACTCTCAGGTTCGGTTAGCAGTCAAACCTTGCGGGAAGAGGCCCCTTCGGGGGCTTCTTCCCTCAAGGACGAGCCGGTGATCGGCCACGTCAGAACCGACCCGGATCCAGCTCAAGGGCCTTGTCGGGGTTGACATTGTCGTCACGAGCATGGGAAGCGTTCTTGGCCAACTTGCCGAAGAAGGTGGCCCGTAACCTTGGCGGTTATGACGAAGGCCACGCTTCCGACAGGAACTGTCACTTTCCTGTTCTCGGACATCGAGGGATCGACGCAACTCCTTCAAGAGCTCGGAACGGCGCAGTTCGCGGGCGGACTGGAGCAGCATCAGCGACTGCTCCGCGCCGCTTTCGACGCGACCGGTGGAACCGAGCGCGGTACCGAAGGGGATTCCTTCCTGGTCGTTTTTCCCGAGGCCCGATCAGCGGTGGATGCGGCCGTGCGAGCACAAGCTGCGATGGCCGCCGCGACGTGGCCGAACGACGTCGTGTTTCGGGCTCGAATGGGACTGCACACTGGGACAGCTATCCACGGCGGCGACGACTACGTCGGTCTCGATATCCATCGCGCGGCTCGCATCGCTGCTGCCGGGCACGGCGGACAGGTGCTCATCTCAGACAGCACCCGTGCCCTCATCGCCGGAGCGCTGCCCAGTCGGCCTCCGCCTTCAGGCGCTTGGGTCCTACCGACTCAAGGACCTGGCTGAACCCGAACCACTTTGGCAAGTCGAGATCCCTGGCCTGCCGACGGCCTTTCCGCCGCTGCGCGCCCTCAACATACGGCGGGCTCACCTGCCCCTGGACGCCACCACGTTCGTCGGGCGCGAAGTTGAGCTCGACGGCCTTGCCCAACTACTGCTCGAACGAAGACTGGTCACCTTGACCGGGCCCGGCGGTGCGGGCAAGACACGCCTCGCACTCCGAGCAGCATCTCGTCTAGCAGAGCGTTATCGGGATGGTGCCTTTTTCGTACCGCTGGCGACAATCAGCGACGGCGCCGAGGTGCTCTCGGCTATTGCTTCGACGCTGGCTTTGCCTGAGCAGGCGAGCCGTTCTGTCCGGTCCGTACTCGTCGACTGGATGCGAGAGCGCGAGCTCCTGGTGGTCCTAGACAACCTCGAACAGATCGCCGATTGCGCTCCAGCCATCGAGGAATTGGTGTCGTCCGCACCCGATCTTCGTGTTCTCGCCACGAGCCGCTCGCCAATAGGCATTGTGGGAGAACAGGAGTTCCCGGTACCGCCGTTTCCGGTAGCCGATCCATTCGCTGATCAGGCCTCGCTCGCGGAATCAGACGTCGTGCGACTGTTTCTCGACCGCGCTCGCCTCGTTCGCCCGGACCTGTCGCCCGACGCCAAGGAGTTGGCACTGATCGCGGAGATCACCGCCGGCGTCGACGGACTGCCGCTCGCCATCGAGCTGGCCGCCGCGCGCCTGCGGGTCCTCCCTCTCCCGGCGCTCCGAGACCGACTTCGCCACCGACTGAACACGCTCGTGGGTGGACCGGCAACTGCGCCAATCCGCCAGCGAACGCTGCGCGACAGCATCGCCTGGAGCTATGAGCTCCTCGATGAAGCGGAGCGGGCGCTTTTCCGTCGACTGGGAATATTCGCCGGGGGCTGGACGACCTCGGCGGCAGAGGAAATTGGCGCAGGCAGCCCTGTTCAGGACGTCGAGACCGCTCTCTTTGCGCTCGTAGAGCAGAGCCTTGTCCAGGCCGTGCCGCTTGCCGGGGAACCGCGCTTCACAATGCTGCCAACCATCGCCGAATTCTCCAGGGAACAGCTCGAGCAGAGCGGCGAAGGTCCTGAGGTGGCCACTCGCCACACAAATTACATACGTGGGTTAGCAGAGGAACTCCTTGCACACATTGATTCTGCTGATCGCGAGGTTTGGTTGGACCGGGTGGAAGCGGACATTGACAACATCCGCTCCGCTGTCGATCGATTGACGGACACCAATGATCTGGCGCCAGCGCTTGCCATCGCCGCGGCGCTTCGCCCGTACTGGCTCCAGCGCAATCGTGGCGCGGAAGGGCTGCGGATGCTGTGCGCGCTCGTCGAACAGCCAGCGGCACCCGATGGGGCCGAGTTCGCCAGCGCGACAGCCGCTGCCGCTGCCATCGCGACCTGGCTAGGCGACTACCCCACTGCCCGACGAATGGGCGAGTGGAGCGTCACTGCCTACCGCCGCCTCGGTGATCGATGGGGATTTGCCGAAGCGATCGGCAGCTACGCGTTCGCGACGATTGAAATCGATCCGAAGGCTGCGCTCGCACTAAACCGGGAGAGCTTGGAATCCTACAGAGAGTTGGGCGATCGACGAGGGGAGGGCCAGGCACTGCTGGGACGCGCCACCGCGCTGTTCGCATTGAATCGATTGCCCGAAACTCGCAAGTCACTCGAGCACTCGATCGAGCTGCTCCGAGAGGCAGGTGACCACTACTTCGCGCTGTTCTGCAGCATCTTTTTGGGCCGCATCAAGCTGCTGTTGGGCGACGTGCCGGGAGGGATGCGCGAATATCGCTCCGTTCTTAGGTCATCGCGGGACCTGGACCTGAGGCTGGGGATGGCCGTTGCTTTGGATTACCTCGCCGAGGTTGGGTTCGGATGTGGCGACGCGGCGCGTTCGGTGCGACTCGGTGCAGCCGCGACGCGCCTTAAGGAGGAACTGGGTGGGGGAGTGCCACCCCGTATGGGGGGCGCACCAGACCCAATCGAAGTCGGACGGATTCGCCTCACGCCAGAGGAGTTCGAGCGAGAGGCGGCTGTGGGTCGCACGATGGACATCGACTCTGCCATCGCGGAAGCCCTAGCGATCCAACCGGAAGCATCATTTACATTGAAGCCGATGCGGGCGGCCGGACAAGTGGACATCGAGGCTCACCCCACTGGCTAGACCGACGAGGTCGCCCGGGCTCGAGGACCGTTCTTGGGATCGTTCGCGTGTGTTTGGTAAGTGCCCGGGAAACCTCGGCGGGTCTCGCGGACGACGAGTCCAACTTCGCGATGGGCGGCAGTCGCAGCGGTCTCGGCATCAGGAGTTCGACGAGACGGAACTGTGCTCCAGATCAGACGTCGGAGTCTGCCGCCCCTCTATTTACTGTTAGGCAAATGGACCTGCCGACCACACTGCAAGTCATAACGACAGCTGCCGTGGTGGTGGGCGTTGTATTCGGACTGCTTCAGGTGCGTCAAGCTTTACGGGCGCGACGGGACTACGCAGCGGTTGAGGTGGTGCGGTCTGTCCAGGCGCAGGAGGTCCAAGATGCTGTGGACCGAATCCTCGGGCTTCCCAAGGATGTTGACCCTGAGGTCATACGCAGCGATCCCGCCTTGTCACAAGCGGCGAACCTCGTCTATTTCGCAGCCGAGATGTTCGGCTCGATCGTCTACGAGGGCGTGGTTGAACTTCACACAATGGACCGAATGGTGGGGGGCTGGGTGCGTGCGACGTGGCAACGCTTGCGCCGCTGGGTCGAAGCGGAGCGAGTCGATAAGCAGACCCCCAATGTGGCCGAGTGGTGGCAATGGCTCTACGAGATGCTGGAAGCTGACCCCGACCCCGGCAAAGCGGCTGGAGTGCACATTTCCTATCGAGGCCAGGTCCGCCCTTAGGCGACACAGGAGGCGAACGGGCGAAGTTTGATCTTCTGCCCCACGGGTAATTCCAAACGATGGCCAAGAACCTGAAAGATCTGACGAAAGCGGAGCTTTACGAAAGGGCCCAGGACGCCGACGTCCCCGGCCGGTCGCAGATGACCCGGGATGAGTTGCTCAAGTCCCTTTCCAACGGCAAATCGGCAAAGTCCAACGGCAAATCGGAAAAGCGATCACAGAAAGGTCGCAAGAGATCCGAGCCAGCCACCACCAAGCGCTCGATCTGGAGCGGGGCGATCACCTTCGGTCTCATCACCATTCCGGTCGGTCTCTATACGGCCACTGAGGAACGAGACATCGCCTTCCACCAGCTCTCGGGCAAAGACAAGTCCCGCATCCAGTACAAACGGGTGTCAAGCAAGACCGGCCGAGAGGTGGACTGGGACGACATCGTCAAGGGTTACGAGTATGAGAAGGGGAAGTACGTCGTTTTCACTCCCGAAGAACTGGAGCAGATCGCCCCCGAGAGCGCCCGGACGATCGACGTGGTCAGAATCGTCGACGCTGCCGAGATCGATCCGATCTACTTCGAACGGTCTTACTTCGTCGCCCCGAACAAAATAGGAGTCAAGGCGTACAAGCTCTTCCTGCGGGCTTTGTCGGATTCCGAGCGAGTCGCCGTGGCCAAGGTCACGATTAGAGAGAAGGAGCGTCTCTGCACGCTTCGGGTGAAAGAAGATCTGCTGGTGCTGGAAACTATGAACTGGCCCGACGAGATCAGAGAGCCCGATTTCGAGCAGTTAAAGGACAACACCCGGATTTCGGCTGATGAGCTGAAGATGGCGCGTTTACTTATGGACCATTTGTCGGGGGAATTCGACCCCTCGGAGTTCGAGGACAGTTATCGCCAACGATTACTTGATGCAATCGACGCCAAGATCGAGGGCAATGAGATAGCGCTGGCACCGACTGACGCCGAACCTGCCACGGTTACCAACTTGCTCGAGGCTCTTAAGGCCAGCGTGGATCAGACACGCGCCAAACGTTCGGCCAGCTGAGCGGCGCTGCCTAATCGCGGAATCTGTCTCTCGGCTACGGCGTTCGACCGCCACCCTTTACCGACCATTTTCCGGTCCTGGCGAGGACTTCGGCGAAACGACGTGGATGAGCGAGGTGTGGAAAGTGGCCGCTCCGCGTCCACACTTCCGTCTCGGCATCGGGCAGATTCGCACGAATCCAAGCGGAGTCCTCAGGCGAGGCCTCGTTTCCCATAATTGCGAGGTAGGGGATGCCGGCTGCTCTAAGCATTGTCGCGCCTCCTTCGACCATGGCGTCAAGCTCAGCAGGGGTCCGCGCGAACAGGTCCTGCCAGTATCCAAGAAGGACTTCCCGGCGCGGTTTGCTCGTCGCGGCAACAAACTGCCGAATCTCTGGGGCTACTTGATCGAGTCGGAATGCGCCAGCTGATATTCGAGCCCATGCATCGTCGAAGCCGGAGCCACGAAGTATGGGTTCGAGCGATTGGACCATCGACGCAAACCCACCCACCCTTAGCGTGCCTTCGACAGCAACGACGCCGCGGGTCGGATACTGCACGGCATAAACCGTGGCGGTGCCCGCCGCGCCCGAATGCCCAACCACGACCGGAGCTTCCAAACCCGCCTCGATAACCGCCTGATGAATCCTCTCCACGAGCGCCGGAATGGTGTACGACGTCGAGTCGGGAGATTCTCCGTGGCCCGGGAGATCGAGAGCGAGCACCCTTCTCCCGGGATCGATGGAATCGAGCTCGATCAGTGCGGGGCGCCACATCTGCCTGTCAAAGGTCGTCCCGTGAAGTAACAGCAGGGGTGGTCTCTCATCCATTCGCCCCAAATCGTCGGCAACCAGGCCGGCGTACGCTCGCGAAGGAAAGTCCTTGAGCTGACTCACGCCTTGCCTCTCCGACTCGGATGACATCTAGACGAACCTGGAATCGGCGCGGCCCTCAGGTCGGTAGCGCACACTTTCGGACTGTACTCCTAGAGCGTCACATGGTCACGGTTGGATTACTTGCCGTGGTCTACGAAGGCGGCCGTACAGCCGATAACAAAGCCGTTCTGGTCAGCGCTGACCGGCGGTTTTGTGCGAGTAGCGCACCGATCTAGCTGCTTGTCCTGTTAATCCGTAGGTTGCGAGTTCGACTCTCGCCCCCGGAGCCTCCAATCCCCTATCAAGCATTGGTTTTCCCGGGCTTGGTTTTCTTGCAAAAGGACAGCTCTAGGACCGCGACCTCGCGTCCTGCGGGGGGTGCAGTTGCTGAGATTCCGTCAGGGAGCGAAATATCGCCGTTGGCGGCAGAACTGTGTCTGGATGCATTCCCGTTTGAGACTGCGATAGCGGTCGAATCCTCATCAGTCGGCTGCAACCCGGCCAAGCAAGATGTCCCGTTAAGAGCGGGCTTGGCCAGTTACCCCTGCGGCGATCCGCCATTCGTGATCCGTGGTTGCATAAATGGCTGCCATGGCCGCGTGTGATTGTTCAACCGTGAGCTCATCGACCAGGCAGAACTCGTTGCCGAATGGGTCTTGCATAACCGCCCAGTCGATAAGTGGCCGGTGGTCGCCGTGTGATCTGGGTCGCGGATAGAGGCTTGGTGCCTTCTTGACTCTGCCACCCAGTTCGAGGATTTCCTCTATGGCTTGGTCGACGCCGTCATTCGGGGTGATGTCGATATGCACCTGGTTGGGCTTGTCGGGATCGGGTGCCTGGATTTCGAGGGGAGAAGTGTCAACACGTTGGAGGATGATCTCGTGTTTCCAAGGGTCTTTGGTGCCCAGATATCCAAGCCAATCGTGCCAGCCCGTCTTGGAGCCAATCACTTCAAGGCCGGTCACAGCGCCCCAGAACTTGTAAGCGAGTTGGAGGTCTGTGACGTTGATCACGACGCATCGGAGGGTCCCCACGCCCATGTGTTGGTTGTCTTCTAATCCAGACAGCTTTATGTGGCTCCGAGATTCAGTAGCCACACTATGTCGATGTGGACAGCAGCGTGTCCTCGACAACGTATGGTCTGCTCGGCCTCCTGGCTGTCCGGTTTTGGACGGGTATGAGCTAACACATCAGTGCGAAGGAGTCTCCGATATGTGCGGTCTTCATCTGAAGGTCACCTATATCGAGAGCAGCAACGTTTCTTCAAGATGGGCTGGGCGGGGGTGGGGGATGAACCAACTGGCTGCGCGGTGAAGTCGGCTTCGTCGATCTATTTATCGACGGGAGGATGGTGAGTGGAGAATCGTGCATCGTCATGCCGATCCCATAATCGCTCCCCGACCCATAGAGTCACTCTCCGAGACTCCCTCCCCCGAGTAGCGGCTGCAATGACAGCCTCCTCCGTAAAGTTCCCCATGGATAACAGAAAGAGGTGTCGTGCTTGCGTGGGAGCTAAGAGCGCAGCTCGAACGCCACTGGGAAATCTCGGGCAAGGACGAGGACATCTTCCGTGAGGTTGATGGTGAGGTCCGACACCGCACCCTCCAGGTCATGTCTGCAGGGGCGGGCACACGTCGTCTCAGGAATCTCCTTCTGCGTCGCCCCTGGCAGCGACGTCGTTCTACGAATTGGCCTACGATCAGCTCACATCCATCTGGATGGGGGGCGGAGTTACGCGGGAGGTAGATATGCGACGTTTGATCGCGATCCTTGTTGGGGTTGGCCTCGCGGCGCTGATGGCATCGACACCAGCGCTTGCGATCACCTTCGGCCAACCTGACGGGAATAATCATCCCGAAGTTGGCCACCTCGTCGTGATCCTCGAAGACGGGACGCTTATTCCGTTTTGCAGCGGGACGATGGTGAGCGAGCGGGTCTTCCTGACGGCGGGCCATTGCACTTTTTTCGCCGACGAGTTCTTCGGTGCGTCAGGGTATGAGCTTGGGGTCACCTTCATTTCCGACCTTGGGCTTGATGATGGTGTTCCGGATTTCGATGAGAGCGATCTCATCAGGGGGGTCGGCTATACCCATCCGTCGTTCGATGGGAAGTACGGCAGTTCGTCGAAGCGATTGGATTTGGCTGTCGTGGTCCTTGAGGCCAATCCCGGTGTCGGCGTTGCGGAGCTCCCCTCGCTGAACTTGCTCGATACGGTCGACCTGACCACCACAATGTTCACGACTGTGGGCTACGGGACGGTCCGAACCGACAAGACCACGGGCCAGCATGCCCTGGCCACCGACGGATTGCGCCGATACGCGGTGCAGCAGGCAACCAACCTCAGTGATGGGTGGTTGAAGCTCTCGATGAACCCGGCCACAGGCAACGGAGGCACGTGCTTCGGTGACTCGGGTGGGCCGCATTTTCTGGGCGCGGGAGCGGCCGAGACCAACATCGTCGTGTCGGTGACGTCCCATGGCGACACTTGGTGTCGTTCGACGGACTGGACCTCCCGGGTGGATACACCAGAGGCGCTCTCGTTCATCACTGGGTTCATCGAATAGGCCGGCCAATCACACCCCACGACCCTTAGACGGCGTCGGACCCCTTTGGCAGTTGCTGTTCCACGGACCAGACGGGGGCGCACTTGTTCCCGGTTTGGACCTCTGCACAAACGTCGATGAAGGAGCTTGGTTGGGCGGGTTAGATGGCCTCGCCACCTAACGTACCAATTACATTTCAACCTCTAGGAGCGGATGGCTGCCTGTTTCGGTCGGCTCTGACCTGGGGTTTTGCCACTTTGCATCGCTTCTCGGTGCAGTGCTGTTAATCCGTAGGTTGCGCGTTCGACTCTCGCCCCCGGAGCAAAACCCAGTAGGCGCCGACGGGCGAAAGAGTTTCCAACAGCCACCACGGAGACGTAACCTTCGACAGACTGATACAGGAGGGCACCATGGAGACTCGAAGGAAGCGATTTGTTCGCGCATTCAGCGCTTTAGCGCTGCTGATGGTAAGTGCGCTGCCTGCGAATGGCATCACTTGGGGCGAGCCGGATACTTCGGATGCCTACCCGGCCGTGGGCGCCATCATGATCGACTGGCGGGTGATCGATCGACCCGAATTTGGCCTCGGCGTCTACTGCAGTGGAACCCTCATCCATCCATTGGTGTTCTTGACCGCCGGTCACTGTGCTGACGGTCTGGTTGAGGACGGCATCATCGATTCGAACGGATTCCCCATACCGGGCGACGACAACGAGGCCGACATCTGGGTCAGCTTCGACGAGAACCCGACGGACTTCCACCCACCGGAGACGAAGACACGTTGTGACACATGTCTTGACATCGTCCGGGTTGTGAATAGCCCTCTGTACAGGTGGGGACCGGTATCAGATCCCCATGACATCGCTGCGATCATCCTGGCGGAGCCGTCGAGCATCACGCCGATGCCCTATGCCGGGCTCGGGGAACTCGAGGACCTCCGAGGTTCAACTGGACGTCGCAACGGTGCAATTCCGAGAAAGCTTCACGGTTGTTGGATATGGAGGGAGCTTCGCCGGCGAGCCGCCACCGTGGGAGATCGAATATCTCGACCATCGGGCGATCGCGCAGAGCTCATTTCAAAACCTGTTGGATGCATGGCTGCGCGTGTCCCAGCACCAATCGAAAGGTGACGAAGGAACGTGTTACGGCGATTCCGGAGGTCCGATCTTGCGCGATGTTGAGGGTACGGAGGTCGTGGTCGGTGTGACCTCATGGGGGGATGTGCCCTGTGTCTCCATGGGCTTTTACTACCGCGTCGATATCGAGCACTCTCAGGAGTTCATTGCAATGGTGATCGCCGAGGCCGAATCCGGCTGAACATCTGCTGGCCCGACCATCCCGGTCGACCATGCTCAATACCCATAACGAAGAAACCCCCCGGTCTGCCCAGAGCGGGGGGTTTCTTGTTGTGAGCGGGGATAGCCGTTCCCCGGTCTTTCATGTCCTTTCATCATCGGCCGGGATGGAGCGCGGCGCAGACACATGCCGGATACGTCCGGCGTGGCTAGTCCCGTGGCGCCGTAAAGGTGCCTTCACTACTGGTTGCTTTTCCGTCGGGCAAGGGCCCTACTCAGCCGCAACGCGTTTTCTCCCAAGCTCTCCGCCAGCGGTCCTGCTCAGGCGTCCAGCTTCTGCTTGATCGCTCTGATATCTGCCGCCATCTCATCGTTCGAGTCCGCGCTCTCGTGGGAGTTCCGGTGGATGAAATAGGTCGTCAAGATGACGAAAGCCAGGATCTGAAGAAACTCGCTTTGCCAATTCTCAAACACGCTGGCAAGGAAAGAATCCCAAAACTCGCTCGACATCACTGGGGGGGCCGCTTCTCCGTGCTGCATCGCTTCATCGACTTGGTGTCGGTATTGGAAATAGAACTGGCCCACTATCGAGACAAAGAACAGGATGAAGAGAATCACGCTCAGCATGTGATCGTGGAGCCATTTTCCGTTGGGCTCTCGAACTCGCTGCTTGGAATCTGAGTTGCGTCTTTCCATGGCTCCTTGGGCTCCTCCTTAATCATGCTGGACCTACCGTCGATTTCGAGCTCTCAGGATCCGTTAGGCGATCCTCCCAGCCTCAGCCGCGGGCGCTTGTGTACCCGCGATAGCGCGGCTTAAACGAGCGGGCCGTTCGGTTTTCACCATGTTGGCGAAGTCACGTTTAGCCGGTGCGTCGCTAGGGGTAAGGCCGCCGAGCGACAGGGTGCGTGGGGCCCCTAAGCCGGGAGGGCGCCGACGCGAGGGCGGGAAGACATCAAAGCATCCGGGAAGAAGCTGACGCCTGAGAGCCAGGCGTCGGAAGGAGAGGAAATGAACGAAGAACAAGTAAACGAGCTGCTCTACCAGGCGCTAGAGACCGAGATTGGCGGCGTGCAGGTCTATACCAACGCCATCCGCTGCGCCATCAATGAGGATCTTCGCGAGGAATGGCAGAAGTATCTCGAGGAAACCGAGAATCACGTGACCATCGTCAACGAGATATTCAGCAAGTTAGGCCTTGACCCCGCTGTCGAAACCCCCGGCCGTCAGGTTGTGCGGCACAAGGGCGAAGCCTTGGTCACCGCCATGCAGATGGCCCTGAGCGCGGGCCCGCCCGCGGCGGCCCAGCTAGTAGCCGCCGAATGTGTGGTCGACGCCGAAACGAAAGACCACGCCAACTGGGAATTGATCGGGAAAGTTGCCGAGAAAGCCACCGGCGAACGGAAGAAGGCGCTCAAGGAAGCCTACGAACAGGTTGAAGAGGAAGAAGACGAGCACCTCTACCACACCATGGGTTGGAGCCGCGAGCTGTGGATCGAGTCATTGGGGATGCCGGCAGTGCTACCCCCTCCCGAGGAGCAAAAAGACGTCAAGTCGGCCATCGGCGCATCACGGGCGGAGCAGGCCCGGGACGAACTAGTGGGTAAGAAGCCAAAGAAGTAGGCGCGTCTCCGGACGTCCTCAGCGAGGGGGAAATCATGGCCACTAAGAAGGGTCGCGGCCCAGCAAACACTGGCTCCGGGGCGAGGCGAGACACCACAAGAAAACGGGGAAACCCGTCAGCAGCGAAGTCGACCGCGGGAGGCGCGAGAAAAGGCGCTCCGCCGGACCGCGACCCGGCCGTTCTGCAGAAGCAGGCCACCGAGGAGACGGCCTCCGCGTTTCCGACCAATCCCAACAAGCCCAAGGAATTTGGAGCGTCGGCCACGAAGCCGAGACAGGGGAAGTCGGTCACCCCGGCCGATCCGTCGGCCACGGCCAGCACGCTCACCGAGAAGACGGCTTCTGACAAGACTGGGACGGTCGCCTCCTCTGGAGTGAACCCGTCCAACGACTCTTTGGACCGGGTAAGGGTTGACTCGACGGGCCAGGTTCTGACGACCAATTTCGGCCAGCCGATCGCGGACAACCAGAGCTCGCTCAAAGTAGGACTGCGTGGCCCCGCCCTCCTCGAGGACTTCGTCCTCAGGGAGAAGATCACGCACTTCGACCACGAACGCATCCCCGAGAGGATCGTCCATGCCGCGCGGCTCAGCCGCTCACGGCTTCTTCGAGTGCTACGAGTCTTTGGCACCGCTCACGCGGGCTGCCTTTCTCGGCGAGGCGGGCAAGCGAACGCCAGTCTTTGTGCGGTTCTCAACTGTTGCCGGCGAGCGTGGTTCCGTTGACACGCCCCGTGACGTGAGAGGGTTTGCTACCAAGTTCTACACCGACGAGGGCAACTTTGACATCGTCGGCAACAACATTCCGGTCTTCTTCATCCAGGATGCGATGAAGTTTCCCGACCTCGTCCATGCCTTGAAGCCCGAGCCAAACAACGCGATGCCGCAAGCTGCCAGTGCCCACGACACGTTCTGGGACTTCGTGTCACTGATGCCCGAATCCACCCACATGCTGATGTGGGTGATGTCTGACCGCGCCCTTCCTCGCAGTTTTCGCATGATGCAAGGCTTTGGGGTTCACACCTTCAGGCTCGTCAACGCCCAGGGTCGCTCCCGTTTCGTAAAGTTCCACTGGAACCCAGTAGCGGGGACCCACTCGCTGGACTGGGACGAGAGCGTCAAGATCGCCGGCGCCGATCCGGACTTCACCCGCCGCGACCTGTGGGAATCGATCGAGGCAGGGGTGTTTCCGGAATATGAGCTGGGCTTTCAGATCATGACCGAGGCTCAGGCAGAACGTTTCAGCTTCGACGTGCTCGATCCGACCAAGATCGTGCCCGAAGAGCTGGTCCCGGTGCAGCCCGTGGGCCGGATGGTTCTCAACCGAAATCCAGACAACTTCTTTGCCGAGACCGAACAGGTTGCCTTCGGCGTGCAGAACGTGGTCCCGGGCATCGATTTCTCGAACGACCCATTGCTCGCAGGGCGGATTCACTCTTATTTCGATACCCAGTTGTTGCGGCTCGGTGGCCCCAACTTCCATGAGATCCCAATCAATACGTCGATCAATCAGGCGCATAACAACGAACGTGACGGTTTCCATCGGCAGGCCATCCACCGCGGGAGGGTCGCCTACGAACCGAACTCGCTTGGAGGCGGTTCGCCCTACCAGGCGGGTCCCGATGGGTTTGTGAGCTTTCCGGAGCCGATTGCCGACAGCAAGGTTCGTGGAAAGCCAGAGAAGTTCGCCGACCATTTCTCACAGGCGACGCTCTTTTGGAATAGCCAGACGCCCGCTGAGAGAGCTCACATCATCCGCGGATTCCGCTTCGAGCTCACCAAGGTCCAGGTTCCGGCGATACGGATTCGGACGGTGGCCATGCTGCGCAACGTTTCAGACGAACTCGCCGGTGAGGTAGCCGCTGGTCTCGGCCTTGCCTTACCCCGCCCGATGCCAAAGAGTATCGAGCCACCGCCCGCCGAAGTGACGGTCTCGCCCGCACTCTCTCTTACTGCACGTCCTGGAAACGGGGATATTCGCGGTCGAAAGGTGGCGATCTTGGTGGGACCCGGAGTCGACGTGGAATCGGTTCAGCGGTGCGGATCGGCTCTCACGGGAGCGGGAGCAGTCGTGCGAATGGTTGCCACCGACCTAACGCCGGTGGAGACCTCGAACGGCGATCCGCTCGATCCCGATGCCACCTTCGAGACTATGCCATCCGTACTCTTCGACGCCGTAGTCGTACCCGATGGGACAGACGAACTCGGGGCGCTGGGCCAGCCTTTGGAATTCCTGCGCGACCAATACCGTCATTGCAAGCCGATTCTGTATTTGGGCAGCGGCGGCGGTGTTGTGGCCGACGCCGGGATACCGACCGACGACGAATTCGATTGGGCACTCTGCCAGGACGTCGGCGCTTTCATCAAAGCGGTGGGCAAGCACCGGAACTGGGAACGGGCCACCGATCCCCCCATCGTGTAACGACGCCCCGCTCTACTTGGCGCTCTTCTTCTTGGTTGCGCTCTTTTTCTTGCCCCCCTTCTTCGTGAGGACTTTGTCGGCTTTGCGGTTGATGCGCTCGAACTCGTCCTTGGTCAGGTTGCCCTTCTTGCGCTGTTTTTTGGAGAGTTGCTTTGCGCTGATGGCGTGGCCTTTGTCCGGCATCGGATAGTTTCCCGATTCCTTTTTGGCCTCGGTTGAGCCGGCTTTCTCGGGTAAGCCGAAGTCTTTGGCGGGAAGCTTCGCTCGCTGCTTAGCGGTGAGTTTCGCCACCGGTCCTTCTCCTTTCGCTCGACAATCGTGGGCTACCCACGATTCGCCCCATTTCAAACTCATGGAGACGTGTTCCCCACGTCGCGCCAATTGCCTTTTGGCTACTGTCCCCACGTTCGGCGGACCTAGGAGGAGGTTTAGATGACGCGTCGGCGTCGATTGGTGAGCATCGCATTAGTTATGGCCGTGACGGTCTCTCTGGTCCCTTTGCTGGCCGTGCCCGCGGCGGCAGTATCGGACCCCGTCGTATTGGCGAGCGGACTGAACGCTCCCTACAAACTCGCGATGGGCCCGGATGGGGCGATATACGTCGCTGAATCAGGTACTGGCGGTCCCGATTGCGCGACGGTTGTCGGGCCGGAAGGAGATGAGATCGAGGTATGTGTGGGGGATACCGGATCGGTGACCCGAATCGCTACCGGCAGCACCACGCGGACTGTTACGGGGTTGCCCTCGGCATCAGGAGGCGGCGAGGCATTGGGCCCTACTGCGGTTGATTTCGATTCCAGTGGTCAACTTCACGTGCTTGTCGGGCTCGGGGGCGATGTGGCCAGCCGGACAGAACTTGGGAATGACCAGTTTGGGACGCTCCTGCGAGTAGGGAGCTCAGGCGCTCCGGTCGTGGTGGCCGATCTCGTTGCTTTCGAGGAGGCGAGTGACCCCGACGAGGACCAGCCCGGAGTTGAAGGGCCCGATTCCAACCCCTTCGGTCTTGCCTTCGACGGAAACGATGCGCTGGTGACCGACGCAGGCGGCAACGACTTGCTCCGTGTCACGCCCGCTGGCGCGATTTCGGTCGAAGCGGTCTTTCCGTCAACCTTCGTGGACCCACCCCCGTTCATACCTGCGCCCGGTCAAATCCCTATGCAGGCGGTGCCCACATCCGTTGAGGTGGACGCGAATGGGGACATCACAGTGAGCCAGCTGACCGGCTTCCCCTTTGTCGTGGGTGAGGCAAACATTTGGAGTGTTGGCGCGGGCGCCCCCACGGTCGCTGAGAGTGGATTTACAAATATCATCGACCATGCGGTGGCCGATGACGGCACGATGTACGTGCTTGAATTCGCCTCCAACGGACTGTTGGCCGAGGAAGGGCCACAGCCGGCCCTGATCCAGGTAAGGACCGACGGCACGCGCAAGACACTGCTTTATGGCAGCGAGCTGCCGGTTCCGGGAGGGGTAGCGGTCGACTCCAACGGATTGGTCTATTTATCCGTGTGCACGCTTTGTGGTCCGGGCGAGGGAATGGTCTGGCGGATCGACCCGTCGGTCGCTTCCGATCCTGCCACTGAATCGGCATGTGCCCCCGACGACGTCCCAGGGACCGACTTTGCCGACATTGCGGCCAACCCCCACCGCGAGGCGATCGAATGCGCTGCATGGTGGGAGATCGTCAATGGATTCTCCGCGGACTCGTTCGGTCCGCTCGCCGAGATAACTCGCGAGCAAGTGGCATCGATGCTGGCGCGAGCGCTCCGGGCGGCGGGAGCCGACCTACCGGCAACCCCTGCCGATGCGTTCACCGACGACAACGGGTCGTCCCACGAAGCAGACATCAATGCACTGGCGGCCCTGGGAGTGATCAAGGGTGTCAGCGCGACGCTGTTCGATCCAAAGGCGGCGGTCACGAGGGAGCAGGTAGCTTCGTTGGTGGCGCGGGCGTATGCGGTTGCGGCGGGCGAAGCCTTGGCGGCGGGAGTCAATGCCTTTACCGACGATGAAGGTTCGTCCCATCAGACCGACATCAATGCGGTGGCGAACGCAGGTTGGGTCAATGGGATTGGCGGGGGCCTGTTCTCGCCATCCGGTCGAACGACCCGAGACCAGTTCTCCTCGATCGTGACTCGCATGTTGTCTGACTTGGTCGACGAGGGCGTGGCGACACTTCCGAGCTAGATCCTCGAGTCCTAATACGACAGAGAGCCCAGGCGATCGCCTGGGCTCTCTGTGTCGTTGCCGCTACCTATCGACGCAACTGCGTCATCAAGAGGCCGATGCCGACCCCGACGACCGCGCCGATCCAGATGCCATTTCCGAGGTTGTCGGTCATCGCGCCGTTTCGCGCCCCCGATCCCAACGCCGAGAACCGCCGCTGGAGCCAAGCGGCTTGTTTCTGCAGTTTCGTATAGCGAAGTCAGGGGTAACCATGAGCGCACAGTCAAAGAAAGGACAGACACCATGTCGACTGACGAACAGGTCGCAAAGGACCTCATCCAGACCCTCGAGGATGGCAAGAAAGGCTTCGCCGATGCGGCCGATCGCCTGGGTGATTCCGATCGTTCGGATTTGGTCACCAAGTTCCGCGAGTACTCGAGTCAGCGTGGCAAGTTCGCCGAGGAGCTGAGAGGCATGGCTTCGAGCTACGGCGACACCATTACCGAGTCCGGCACTGCCGCAGCAGCGCTTCACCGAGGTTGGATGGCGATGAAGGATGCTATCTCCGGCTCCGACCCTGAAGGTGTACTCGACGTGGCAGAGCAGGGCGAAGATCACGCGGTTTCCGAGTATCAAAAGGCTCTCGACAACACCGAGATCTCGACCGACCTGCGCTCTGTCATCGAGCGGCAGTTTGCGGCCGTGCAATCGGCGCATGACCACGTGCGCTCGCTCCGGGACGCCAACTCCTAAAGCCTTAAGACCTAAGCCCTAGAAAACTGGGGGCCGTCTCGCAATAGGCGGGGCGGCCCCTCGCTTGGTCTTAAGTTGACTCCTAGAACTAGCGCCCGTTTTCCGCGTACCATGGGTCGACACCACCCAAAAGGATCTTTGATTAGCCATGGCCCGAACGGGAGCTCGCAAACCGAATACGCGCGTTGCTGAGGAGGCTGCCGCCCGCCGAGCAGCGGCCCAGCGTCGTCTCCGGAACCGCCGCTGGATCACTGGCGGAGTGATCGCCGCCGTCGTGATTGGTGCAATCGCCTATTTCGCCACTCGCCCCCAACCTGAGGCGCTGGCCAATGTGCAGACGTTCCCCGACCTCGGTCAGCAGCACATTGACCCCAATGGTCCGGTTCCGGATTACAACTCCAACCCGCCGACCAGTGGGCCGCACTCACCTTCCCCGGCCCCTTGCGGGATCTATCGCCAGCCGGTGCCCGACATCGCCCAGGTGCATGACCTCGAGCACGGCGTGATCGTCGTGCAATACGACCCGGAGCTATCGGACCCCGAACGCGCCCAGCTCGAGGAGTTCGGACGCGATGCTCCCTCCCACGTGATCGTTGCCCCCCGCGAGGGCATGGACTCGCGAATTGCGGTGACTGCCTGGACGAGGTTGATGACGCTCGAAACGGTCGATCTCGCCGCTATCGAAGGTTTCTACGGCCAATTCGCCCAGGCCGGCCCCGAAGCGGGGGTCCAGTGCCCCTTCCAGGTGGACGAAGGCGCGTAATTAGCGAACCCAGGGTTCATAAGGGTGCACAACACCCCTGTGAACCCTGGGTTCGCAGATTTCTTAGTTGGCGGCCGTAGTGGCGGTGCCTGGGTCGTCTCCGCTGTCGACGTTGATGTTGATGTCGCTCGGGATCGAGTCACCCGCCCCGCTGTTGTTGAAGTACCAGATCGCAAAGATCACACCCAACACCAGGATGACGGCGGCAACGATCATTCCAGCTCCGCTGCCGCCACCACTGTTGGTGACAATCACTTCGCGCTCTCGGTGAACTTCGGGTTGTCTCGGGTCAGTCATTGTTTATTTCTCCTTGTCCAGCCCAGCAAGGGCCTGGCCAACCTAACTTTTCTACCCTTCCGTAGGTGGCAACTAACGATCAATTCCGCGACTTCGACCCCGAGCAGTGGTTCTATTGCCTTGATCATCAGACCGTCGAACCCGCCGAGGGTTGTAGGGCTGAAGTGAGGCTCGGGCCTTATCCGAGCCACGCGGAAGCCGCCCGTGCTTTGGAACGGGCGGAGGAGCGCAACCAGGACTGGGACCAGGACCCGGCCTGGAACGACGAGTAGTGACTCGTCTCCGCGAATTGGGGATCGAGCTCGGCCGCCTGCCCACCGGACGATTCAATGCCATCACCGACGTCACCGATGTCGGGGTCGGTCACTCAACGCTGATTGCTGACGATCCTCGAGTCGTCCGCACCGGCGTCACCATGGTGGTCCCCCGCAGGGATGAGATCTGGACCGATTACGCCGCCTGCAGTTGGTTCTCTTTCTCCGGTAACGGGGAGATGACCGGCCTGCCCTGGATCGACGAATCCGGGCTGCTCGGCTCAGCGATCGGGATTACCAACACTCACCAGGTGGGTCTCGTCCGCGACTCAATGGTGAAGTACGCAGTTGATCGTGGGGTGATCGATGGTTTTCTCCTTCCAGTTGTGGCGGAGACTTATGACGGCTGGCTGTCGGACATCGATGCCTTTGCCCTGGAGCGAGAACACGTGTTGTCGGCTCTGACCGATGCCTCTTACGAAGCTGTGGCCGAAGGCTCGGTGGGAGGTGGCACCGGCATGATCTGCCACGAATTCAAAGGCGGGATCGGCACCGCCTCGCGGGTGGTCGATCTGGCCATGCACTCCTACACGGTCGGGGTCCTGGTTCAGGCCAATTACGGCGCTCGTGGCGACCTAAGGCTCGACGGGATCCCGGTTGGCAGGCTCTTGACGTACGACGAAGTCGCTGCGCCCTGGCCCGACGTTCGCAGCGAAGGCTCGATCATCATCGTGATCGCCACTGACGCACCTGTGCTTTCCGATCAGTGTCGCCGTCTTGCCAAGCGGGCGACGATCGGACTCGGCCGGGTTGGTGGGTTGGGCCACAACGGATCGGGCGACATCTTCGTGGCGTTCTCCACCGGAAATCACTTTCCCGCCGGACACAAAGGGCCTTACTCGGCTAAAGCACTTCCGCCCGATCACATGGACCCACTGATCGAGGCAACGATCGAGGCCACCGAGGAGTCGATCTGGAACGCGCTCTGTGCAGCTGAAACCATGACGGGATTCAAAGGACGGACGGCCCACGCGCTTCCGCCCGAGCGACTAATCGAGATTTGGGAGTCCCAGCGGACCCTCAAGCAGCGCTGAACCTGCTGGGACTGAGACCGGCGACGTCTACCCCGTGTGCTTGGAGATGAGGGCTCGGCTGGCCGTCGACGATCAGGTCGGCCGTCAGTTGGCCAGCCGCCGGAGCGGTTTGAATCCCGGTTCCTCCCTGGCCGGCGAGCCAGAAAAGTCCCTCGACCCGCGGATCCCAGCCAATCACCATCGCCCGATCGGGAGCGAAGGTCCGCAGTCCGGTCCACGAAGAGCGAACGCTGCGGATGCCGATGGTGGTCGCTTCGTTGATCCGGTCGATCGCCAGCGCAATGTCCAACTCGTCGGGACGTGCATCCTCGGGTTTGGAGAGCTTCTCCTCGGCCAGCGAGCAAAGCAACTGCGTTCCGTCGGGGCGAAAGTAGAACAAGTTGTCGGTGTCGCCAACCAACGGCCAGTCCTCGATACGCAAGGTTGCCGGGGACCATGAAGGCGGTGCGGCGGCGCGGCTCGAGCCCGAGCGGGTCGGCGCCGGCCAAGATGGCGACGGTGTCGGCCCAGGCCCCGGCGGCATTGACGATGACATCAGCCTCCAAGTGATCGGCGCCGGCTGTGATCGACCATTTCATCGCGCTCTTAGTCAGCGACTCGACCCGCGCGGTAGGCCGAATCTCACCGCCGGCGGCACGCAAGCCCCGGACGAACGCTTGGTGAAGGCCGGCCACATCGAGGTCGAGTGCCTCTGGCTCGAGAACCGCCCCGACCAGATAATCGGGGCGCAAAACCGGAACCAAGGCACAAGCCTGGAGCGGGCCCAGCCACCGTCCTGGTTGGCGGCTCGTTTCTGACTCGGCCAGGTGAGCGCGAAGGCTGCTCTCCTGTTCGGTCGTGCCGATCCACATCGCACCCCGGCGCTCGAGCAGCGGATGGTCGACCAGCCCGGGAGGGGGCTCGTCGAAAAACCGCCGGCTGGCGGTGGTGAGCGCGCGGTTGGCGGCCGCGCCGTAATTCTCGAAGTAGATCGCGGCGGACCGACCGGTGCTGTGATAGGCAAGGGTCGATTCGGCTTCGAGGAGAGTGACCGGACTGCCCGCCTGCGCTAGCGCGTAGGCCGCACCGACTCCGGCGATGCCGCCACCGATCACCACCACCGACGGGGTTGTCACACAGGTATCGCTCTCTCGACGATCGAGTTGTGCTTGTTTGTGCTGGGAAGTGTCCCGTAGAGGCGGGTGCCACTCGGGTCACTGATCCGGCTCGCTACGAAAGTCTCGGCGACTTCGGGTGAGGCATGATCGACCAGCAGACCGGCCTGGAGCCGGAGTGCTATCTGCTCGACGAGCTGGCGCGCCTCCCCCTCATTGGCGATAACCAGGCGATCTACCAGATCTTCGCCCCCGACTGGGCCCCGGGCGAGCTCGGAGCGCAACGCCTCGGCCGAGTCTGGCTGCGTACGGGCCGCGCGCAGCACATCAAGCGCTATCACGTTTCCTGACCCCTCCCAAATCGCATTCAAAGGAGACTCTCGCAACAGCCGGGGCAGAATCGATTCCTCGACGAATCCATTGCCACCCAGACACTCGAGCGCCTCGTGGACCACCTCGGTGCATCGTTTGGTGACATGAAACTTGGCGAGGGGGGTGAGAACTCGCCGCAGTGCCTGTTCGTGAGGATCGTCGCTTCGATCAAAACACATCGCGAGGCGAGCCATTAGGACCACCGCGGCCTCGGTTTCGATCTCCAGATCGGCAAGGACATTGATCATCGCGGGCTTGTCGATCAAGGCCGACCCGAATGCGCGTCGATGGCGACAGTGGTGAATCGCCTGGCTGACGGCTTGGCGCATCAAGGCAGCCGAGCCATTGACGCAGTCGAGACGGGTCCCGTTGACCATTTCGATGATGGTGGCCACTCCCCGTCCCTCTTCCCCGACCCGTTCCGCCCAGGCGTTTTCAAACTCCAACTCGGCTGAAGCGTTCGAGCGATTGCCGAGCTTCGCTTTAAGGCGCATGATCCGGATCTGGTTGATGGAACCGTCGGGAGAGTGGCGGGGGAGGAGAAAGCAGGTGAGCCCGCCCGGTGCCTGGGCGAGAATCAAGAAGGCGTCGTTCATCGGCGCCGAGGTGAACCACTTGTGCCCGGTGATCCGATAGCCAGGGCCGTCTGGAGTAGCGGTGGTAGTTCCCGCCCGCACGTCCGAGCCGCCCTGCTTCTCGGTCATCCCCATGCCCAGCAACACGCCGTCCTTCTCGGCCGGGGGAGCGAATCGGGAGTCGTATTCGCGCCGCACGATCAGCGGCTCCCATCTCTTGGACAGTTCCGGCTGCTCGCGCAAAGCGGGAACGACGGCGTAGGTCATCGAAATCGGACAGAAGTGGCCCGCTTCGACCTGGCTGGCGAGGAAGGTCAGAGCGGCCCGAGCGAGGTGGCTTCCGGGTTCGGCTCCATGCTCCCAAGGAAGGGAGTGAAGGCCAGCCCCTACCGACCGCCGCAACAGGTCATGCCACGAGGGATGGAACTCGACCTGGTCGACGCGGTTGCCGGTGCGATCATGCGTCCGGAGTTGGGGCGGATTCTCGTTGGCCGCGAATCCGAGTTCGTAGCCTTCGGCGCTGGCAACCTCGCGCCCGAACTCCTCTGCCTGCTTGACCGCCCAGGGCGCCCCTGACTGAAGCAAAGGAAGGAGGAGTGGATCGGCCGCCGCGAGGTCGTAGTCGACGAGGGGTGGGACCTGATTCAGGACGTCATGGGTGGGCATCGGGGATCGCCCGAGGGTATACCGTGGAGATGCCGATCGAACCCGAGCCTTCCCGCTGGGGATTCCCCGATCCGCGTGACTATGGAGAGGATGATCTGGTCGCAGTCGGCGGCGACCTGTCTCCGGGGGCCGTGATTGCCGGCTACCGGCAGGGGCTTTTCCCGATGCATCTCGAGGACGGACGGCTCGGCTGGTGGTCTCCGGTCGAGCGAGGGATCATTCCACTCGACAGCTTCGAGGTCTCGCGATCGTTGCGGAAGTCACTCCGCCGCTTTCGAGTCACCTTTGACCAGGATCTGTCCGGTGTCATCGAAGGTTGCGCTGATCCTGAGAGGCCGGATGGCTGGATCACCCAGGACATCAAGGATGCCTACTTGGAGCTCGGGCGTCTGGGCTGGGTTCACTCAATCGAGTCCTGGACCGCCGAGGGCGACCTTGCCGGCGGACTCTATGGAGTGAAGATCGAGGGCCTGTTTGCCGGCGAGTCGATGTTCAGCCGGGAGCGCGATGCCTCCAAGGTCGCCCTGGTGGCGCTGGTTGGCGTCCTCGAGCGCGGCGCCGGCCGCGTTGCTCGATGTGCAATGGGCCACGCCCCATCTCAAATCCTTAGGCGCGATTGGCATCGATCGGTCGGAGTACTTTCGCCGTCTCGCCGGCGCCTTGCGCGCACCTAGAGTCGAAGGGCCTTGGAGGGAGCTGCCTTGACCGATCAAGTCGTGGCCGGCATCGACTTGTCACCGATCGGTCGCCGGGTCGCCGAGCGTGCTCGCTTGTTGGCTGACCTCCACGGGTTGCCGCTTCATTTGGTTTCCGTCAACGAGTCTTCGAGCGACGCCTTCCTCGATGAGGGTCTGGGTCGCATTCTCTTCGAGCACTATCAAAAGAATCTCGTCGACGTGGCCAACTGGTTGGCAGCGAGAGCAACAGTGCCGATCACCCACCAGGCGATCAGAGGATCGATCGGATGGGAGTTGGTCCGGGAAGCGAAAAAGGCCGCCATCGTCGTCGTTGGAACCTCGGCCGTCGACGTCGAGCGCTGCGGGCCGATTGCCCGGCGAGTGTCGATCATGTCAACCGGTGATGTGCTGGTAGTCCGCCGGCAGCCTCGTAACCCCTATCGGAAGGTGATGGCCGCGGTCGACTTCTCGGTGCACTCGCAAACCGCAGTCGATGCAGCCTTGCGCTGGTGTCCGGGCGCCGAGTTGACGGCGATCTTCTCGTTGCCCGACCGATGGGACACCGCCCTGGCCGAGAGCGGCCTTTTCGACGTCGAAGTCGAAGCCGCTCGCAGCCGCCGGCTGAAAAAAGCCGTTGAACGAATGGAAGAGTTCGTCGCTCAATGGCCGGGACAGATAAAACCGATGGTGGTGGACGGCAACCCCGCCACCGCCATCGATGAAGTCGTCCGTCGTCGGGGAGCCGACCTGGTCGTTGTGGCAAACCGTGGCGCCGGAGCCACGCGCATGATCCTGCTGGGGACGGTTGCCGATGGCGTGCTAGAGACCGTTCCCTGCGACGTTTTAGTTGCTCGCGTCGACGGCGAGTTCCGTCGTCCCTAACTGCCGCGCAGTTTGTTCTTGGCCTGCTTCTCTTTCTTCTCTTGACGTTTCTGCTTGGGGTCTTTGGATGGCGCCTTCTTCTGCTTGGCGCCACCCTTGTCTTTGTTTGCCATCAGTCCTCCGTGACTCTCGATCGTGCAGTTTATTTGGGCTTCATACAATTGGTTGCGCGGGGCCCGTAGCTCAATCTGGTCAGAGCGCCGGACTCATAATCCGTCGGTTGCAGGTTCGAAGCCTGCCGGGCCCACAGGTCTAAAGCACGTACTCGGCGGTCGCTGGCCGAGCAGGCGGACCGCGCGAACCTTGAACGGCCCGCCCCTATTGGAGCTGGACATCGCCGGGCCTGTCACCGGCCCGCCGTGAGGTCGAGATCCGCTGTCAAGATTTCGTCCCCGGCGGGAACGGGGCGTTTAGGTCGTAGCGGATGCCGATCATGCGCACGACGAAACAGATCACCGCAGCGGTGATCCCGGTTGCGAGTCCGGCGATGCCAGCTTGCCAACCGACGACGGTCACGCCGGCGGCGATGAGGGCGGGGATGGCGTAGAGACCGCTGCGCAGCACGCTCGGGACCTGGCCGAGGAGCACGTCCCGTACAGTTCCGCCGCCAACGCCGGTAAGCGCTCCGAGAATGATCGCCTGGGGGGATCCGACACCGAGCTCCAGGGCCTTGATTGCTCCGGTGACCGCAAAGAGCCCGAGGCCGGCAGCATCGAGCGCGCCGATCATCGTCGTAAACTTCGCGAGGCGAGGGCTGACGAAAAACGCGAGGAGTCCCGCCCCAGACGCGATGGCGAGGTAGCGCCAGTCGGTGAACGTCTCCGGCGGCAGATCGTCGAGGAGCAGGTCGCGCAGGATGCCTCCGCCCAGGGCGGTGATCATGGCGAGACTAACGACGCCAACAAGGTCGACTCGTGTGGTTCTAATCGCGACCAACCCGCCATTGAGGGCGAACGCGAAGACGCCGACGAGGTCGAGTGCGAGCAACGTGACAGTGGTCATAGATGATTGGTCGAACGAGTATGGCGCTCGCGTTCCCGCAGCAGCGACCATCAGGTAGAGGGCGCCCCCAGAGGTGGGTATACGCTCGCATCAACACCATCGAGTAGGACTGGATCTGATCAACTCGGGATTGTCCCGACGCTGCTGCATTTCTGCGAGTCGCCCCGAAGCGTTTGGAATTGGACTCCCTTTCGGGTGGGGTGCGACGCTTAATTGAGCCCGAGAACGCCAGCGCGGTGCCGGCCAAGGTCGCTTCTGGGACATGCATGACAAGCTCTTCGCACAACAGGACGCTCTTAAAGAGACCGACCTGCGTTACACGGGCGAGTTGGGCTTAGATGTTGACCGCATCACAGCCGACCTGCATCAGCGTCGTCATGCCCGGTTGATAGTGATCGGGCTCAGCGCCAGCCGAGCGAGGGTGCCACGGTTGTCAGGATGTCCTCGAGAACGTGGACGTTGTAATCCACACCGAGCTGGTTCGGCACCGTCAACAACAGGGTGTCAGCTGCCTGGACGGCCTCGTCCTTGGCGAGCTGGTCCACCAACACGTCGGGTTCGGCCGCGTAGACCGCCCGAAGATCGCCCGGGTGTTCTCGTCGATCATGCCGATTTGGTCGCTGGAGTTGCGGTCTTGGCCGAAGTACGCCCTGTCCAGGTCGGTGGTCAAAGCGAAGATGCTGCGGCTCACCGACACCCGGGGCTGGCGAGTGTGACCGGCCTCCGCCCAGGCTTGGCGGTAGGCCTCGATCTGTTTGCGCTGCTGGACATGGAGCGGCTCGCCCGACTCATCGAACTTGAGAGTGGAGGACTGCAGGTTCATGCCCAGCCGGGCGGCCCACACCCCGGTGGCGTTTGAGCCCGAACCCCACCAGATACGCTCCCGCAGCCCTTCCGAGTGCGGCTCCAACCGCAGCAGGCCGGGCGGGTTAGGGAACATCGGCCGCGGGTTGGGGTCGGCGAAACCCTGGCCCTCCAGCAATTCGAGCACAACCTCGGTACGTTTGCGGGCCAAGTCGGCATCGGTGTCTCCCTCCGCCGGCTGGTAACCGAAATAGCGCCAGCCGTCTATCACCTGCTCGGGCGACCCCCGGCTGATACCGAGCTGGAGGCGCCCGCCTGAGATCAAGTCAGCGGCGCCTGCGTCCTCGACGAAGTACATGGGGTTCTCGTAGCGCATGTCGATGACGGCCGTACCGATCTCGATCCGCGACGTCCTCGCCCCCACCGCGGCCAGCAGGGGGAAAGGCGAGCCGAGCTGACGGGCGAAATGGTGCACGCGGAAGTAGGCGCCGTCGGCACCCAGCTCCTCGGCCGCTACCGCCAGTTCGATCGACTGCGAGAGGGCGTCGGACGCCGAGCGCGTACGCGACCCCGCGCTGGCCGTCCAGTGGCCGAAGGAAAGGAATCCGATCTTCTTCACGCTCAGAATTCGATCCGCCGTTACCTGATGGCCGTCGCTTCGACCCGGTCGTACGCCGGGTCAGGATCCTCACCCAGGTATTCGACCCACGCTCGCTTCACGCACGGGTAGTGCGTGGCTGCCTCGACCAGGTCCATGAAGTTGGCGATGTTCGCGTCGAAGCGGTCCTGCAGCCTCGAATCGGCGATTCGTCCGTTGCTGAACGCCTGATGCGCTCGTGCCAGCGAGAACATGTCCGGATAGATCCTGGCGCCCAGGTGTTCGAAGGGCACTCTTAGAGCCCAGAGGCCGCGGTTGCCACCCGCCATCGATGGGGAGGCGGACAGCAACAGCCCGTGGCGCTCGTTGAAGGGCTGGGGCCGCGCGCGACACCCAATCGATCACGTTCTTGAGCGTGCCGGGCATGGAGCCGTTGTACTCCGGCGAAGCTATGACGAAGCCATCGGACGCTTCCAGGCGCTCCCTGAAATTCTGCGCGCCGGATGGCAAACCGACCTCTGATTCGTCGTCGGCATCGAACGATGGTGAGTCGAACTCCTCCATCGACGCCAGATCGACGGCTCCTCCGTTGGCGGCGATCGTCTCGACGGCGAGTTCGGCCAGCTTCGAATTGAGGGAGCCGGTTCTCATCGATGCGGAAAAGACCAGGAACCGGATCGGCTCACGTGCCAGTGTCGTCATTTTTTTACCCCGTTCGGGTTGTCGGCGGGCCGATGCCGGATCGAACCCGGCCCCAAGATATCCATGCTGAAAGATCCTCGATTCTTGGGTCCAATGAAGGCGGCTTCGCTAATTTTCGGTACGGATCGCGGAAACTTCGAACTCGAGGGTGACGTTCTCGCTGACGAGCACGCCACCCGCCTCGAGCGGGGCGTTCCAGCTCACACCCCAGTCCTTACGATTGACAGTCGCCTTGCCTTCCAGGCCGATTCGGCCGTTTCCATAGGGATCGACTGCGCTGCCGTTGTAGCTGACGTCGAAGGCGACAGATTTCGTAACGCCCTTGATGGTCAGGTCGCCCGTGATCTGGTAGCGGTCGCCGCCGAGGTGATCGACGGAAGTCGAGTCGAACTTGATCTCCGGGTAGGAGCCCATGTCGAAGAAGTCGTTGCTGCGCAGGTGCGCATCGCGATCGGGGCTGCGGGTGTCGATGCTGGCGGCCTTGATGGTTAGCGCCAGGCTCGATTTGCCCGGATCGTCCATGTCGAAGTAGCCGCCGCCCTCGAACTCATTGAAGGTTCCCCGCACCTTGCTGACCATGGCGTGCCTGGCGACAAATCCGATTCGGCTGTGTGTCGGGTCGATGAGGTACTGGCCGGCGACTTCTTTCTTCACTGAACGTGTTCTTACCTCGGTGGTCACTTTCTTCCTTCTGTAGCGGATATACCTGCTAACGCAGATATTGCGTGCAAAATTCCTGCGTTGGCAGGTATCTAGGTAGAGTTGTCACGTGACCGCAAAAGCCAGTCTCATCGACGATCAGCGAATCAAGGACTACGGCCGGCTAGTCGAGACCCAACGCCGGCTTCATCGGGTTTTTGACCGCTCACTGCGCGCCCGGGTGGGTATCTCGATTGTTTGGTATGAGGCGTTGCTGCGGTTGGCTCACTCGCCGGATCGCCAGATGCCGATAACTGATCTGGGCGAGGCCCTAGTACTCACATCGAGCGGCGCCACACGCCTGGTCGATCGGCTCGAGGAAAATGGCTATATCGCGCGGGTGCCGTGCCCCACCGATCGGCGGGTCCTCTGGGCTCGTCTGACCGCCCGCGGCCTTGAGGTGCTGGCGGCCGCGACGGAAGTACATCTAGAGGACCTCGACCGGCATTTCAGCGCGCACCTCAGCGCCCCTGACCTGAAGAAGCTGAGAGACCTCTTGAGCCGGCTCGACGGCCGCTAACCCGCGAACAGCTCGTCCGACGCAAGCGACGCCCTTTAGTCAGGCCTTGGGGCTTGGCGGGTTCGCTGATCACGCCCTTCGTCTCGGCGTGGTCGCGGGTTCAAGTTCCAAAACGGTGGTGGGTCCGAGGCAGGGAAGGAATCCATCGCTGCCATGTCAATCAACTCGGAGTCAAGTTCTGGATCCGATGGTTCGAGGGCCCCATGACGTGGTCTGGCGATCGGTTTCTCCATAGGCGCGTCAAGAGTGAGGAACGCTGGATCACGTTGTCGGCTCATGCTTCGCTCCGGCTCGGCCCGATCGATCACAAGATCTCTCTGGTTCTTCGCGGCGTCGACATATGACATTGATCTCTTAGTTCAGGTTTAGGAGAGTCGAGCGGCGGATTTGAAATCCGTTGATCAGAGGAGCTATTCAAGGCGGGCTATATCGCCAGTCAGAACGCGCGCCCCGTGAGCGCGACCCAGATGAGCCAGAGAGCGAGCGCCAGCCGAAGCGTCACCACAGATGCAAGATCCGCGAAGCCAGCGACCTCGGCTGCGAGTGCTGTGATTCCCAGGGCGAGGGTGAGTCGCCGGTGGGTGGCCCAACGCTCGTCGCGGCGGAAAGCAGCGGCCAGGACGAGCGGTGCTGCGAGCCTCGTCGGCAACCCGAGGAGAAAGCCGATCCCGTGAATCAGTCCGGACGTAGTTTCCTCCGCGCCCTCGGGATCAATGTTGCCCGCGCCCGAGCAAAGCCACGCGACTGCCGCGAGCGAGAGGAGAATGATTCCAGCGATAGCAGTATTGGAACGTGCCAAAGATCTGCGGAAGACGAACGCAAGCGCGCCGATGCCGGCCGCAGCTGAGAAGAAGGCGATGTTCATCAACCATCCGAAGTCGCCCAATGCATACTCGCTTACCGCGTTGCTGCCGTTGAACTCTGGCTCAAGTGCGTGAAGGAGTGCGATCAAGGTGATGCAAAGCAAGGACCCGACAACCGCAACACGAGCCCCCCAGATGAGCCCGTTGGGCCGGGCCGGAGCGCCAACCATCCGCGAGAGTGTATTCCACCTGGTCGACGCTTACCCGACGTGAGCAAGCATGCCGTTCGCAGGGGCGGTTACCGCTCTATCAGCATTTTGATTACCTAGAAGCGTCTCCGGACGGGCGCACACGCGGCACTAGGCCTTCAAAATTCGCTGTTTCTTCAGGGCATATCGACGCCGAGAGGGACTCATAATCCGTCGGTGCAGTTTCGAAGCCTGCCGGGCCCACTGTCAGTCGTTCAAACTCAAAAGGTTTAGCGTCGGAACGACCGAAAGAACGTGCGCAGCTCCTCAGCGAGCACGTCCGGGGCCTCCGCCGCGACGAAGTGGCCACCACGCGGTAGGTCCA
This sequence comes from uncultured Acidimicrobiia bacterium, assembly GCA_963761985.1. Lineage (GTDB taxonomy): Bacteria > Actinomycetota > Acidimicrobiia > Spongiisociales > ZC4RG35 > JACCTH01. The sequence continues at coordinate 73,955 of CAVXIT010000006.1, read as the reverse complement.
CCCACCGGCGGATGTCCGCAAAGCTCCGCTCGGCCCACTCGCGTGGCGGCCGCTGGATGGGCTCGGTGGTCAGAGCGACGCCAGTTGGCACCGTGATTCGCTCGCTTATGGTGCGGGACTCCCGGGCGCGCTCGAGGTAGGAGCGGTTGGCCGCGTTGGCGGTGCCGGTGACCCAATAGAGGGTGATATTGGTGAGAAGAAGGTCGCGGCTTAGCCGCCGAGCCGCTTCGACCGGCTCGCCCGTCCAGGCGAGCCACTTCTCCACGATCCAGGCCGCGAGCCCGGCCGGCGAGTCGTGCAAGCCGTAGGCCAGAGTTTGCGGGCGGGTCTCCTGAATCCGGTTATAGCCGCCTTCCTCTCGGTCCCAGCTTTCCTGCAAGCGAGCGTATTCTCGCTCCGCTTGCGTAGGCGGGAGTACGTCGTCTCCGACCACCGGAGGTGGGAAGGTCGGCATGAGGGTGTGGAGCACGATGATCCGCTCCGGTTGGTCCGCGGCAAGCCAACCCGAGACCACCGCGCCGATGTCGTTGGCGTGCAGTGCGTAGCGCGGGTAGCCGAGACCCTCCATGAGCGCGGCCCAGAGCCCTGCCACGCGGCTCCGGGTCATTCCCCGTCCCGGGCGGTCTGAGAAGCCGAAACCGGGAATGGACGGCACGATCACATCGAAGGCGTCGGCCGGATCGCCGCCGTGCCCGCCCGGATCTGCGAGCCGGGGGATGAGGTCGAGCATCTCAACGAACGAGCTGGGCCAGCCGTGGGTGATCAGAAGCGGCAAGGGGTCGGGACCCCGCCCGGGCTGGTGGATCAGATGGATACCAAAGCCCTGCACTTGAGCGCGAAAGTGGGGCAGCGCGTTCATGGCGCGCTCGGAGGCTCGCCAGTTGTACGCGATCCGCCAGTATTCGACCAGCTCGCGCATGTAGGCGAGATTGGCACCATAGTCCCAGCCCGCGTCTGGGACCTCGTCGGGCCAGCCAGTCCGGGTGAGACGCTCGTGCAGATCGTCGAGGGACGAGGCCGACACGGCCACCGTGAAAGGCTCGATCTGCATCCGCATACTTCGGCTCTCCCTTCAGAGAGAAGTCAGGTCCTGTGGTGCCCGGCGGCGCGATCACTCTAAGGGCAGCAATGGCCGAGCATGAAGGCTCGGCGTTCATTCGGTCGAATCGAAACGTGGCAATTGCTGTTCGCGGCACGGCCTGATGGATGGCGAGATTGTCGAGTTGCTGACCACTGGCGTTTAGGACCTCTCAGCGCTTCGGTCGATCAATAGCGGACTAAATCCGTGTGTCGAGCCGATCGTTGCACCGGCAAGCTCCTGATGAGCCCGCTGGTTAGCGTAAGAATGAATGCAGGTTCTGGTGGTGCATGCCCATCCCCGCCGCGACAGCTTTAGCCATGCCCTCTTCGAAACCGCGCTGACCGCTCTTACACAAGCCGGACACGTCGTCGACTCGATCAGTCTCTACGAGGACAGATTCGATCCGCGGATGACCGCGGATGAACGAATCGCCTATCACACGTCCAGCCCCCATCTGTTCGGAGCAAGTGCGGCGGTATGCAGAACTTGTCACTAACGCCGAAGCCTTGATCTTTGTCTATCCGACCTGGTGGTGGGGATTGCCGGCGATGCTCAAAGGCTGGTTGGAGAGGGTGTTGGTGCCGGGAGTGGCATTTGTGATCGACCCTCGCAATCACAAGGTGAGTGCCGAACCTGACGGCTGATCCGGCGGATCGTGGGAGTGACGACCTATGGGTCGTCGTGGTGGTACAGCAAATTCTTCAACGACGCCGGTCGGCGCATGCTGGTGCGCACCTTGCGATTGGTTTGCAATCCTTCGACACGCTCGAAGTGGGTCGCGATGTACAAAGTCGACGGGTCTATGCCCGAAAAACGCCGCTCCTTCCTCAGCAAGGTCGAGCGCACTCTTGCAGCCTTGTGAGAGTTCTCGTCGTGTACGCGCACCCGGTGGAGGGAAGCTTCTGCTCCATCTTGCGGGACCAAGTCGTCGAGGCTCTCAACAGCAGGGGCCATCAAGTTGACCTCCTGGATCTTTACGCTGAGAATTTCGATCCCGTTTTCTCGGCGGAAGAGCACCGATTGCAGCGTGCCGGTCCGGATGAGAAACCCGCAGTTGCTGATCAGGCGCGAAGGCTTCGCGACGCGGAAGCGCTCGTTCTGGTTTACCCGACCTGGTGGGGGGGACAGCCGGCCATCCTCAAGGGATGGATCGATCGCGTTTGGATCGAGGGCGTTGCTCTACGCCGTGCCGGCCAGGGCCAAGCGGGTGAAACCACTCTTGACACAGATGAGGTCTATCTCAGTGGTCACGACTCATGGATCGTCCAAGTTGGCCAACGCCGTCGGGGGCGAGCCGGGTAAGCGTGTGGCGCTCCGCGGGTTGCGAGCGCTTTGCGGGTTCAGGACCCCCGTCCAGTGGGTCGCCTGCTACGGGATGGACCAAGCCAGCGATCGTCAACGTCACAGGTTCATAAAACGTGCGAATGCCGCCATGAGTCGCATTTGAGGTCCTCCGGGTTGGTCTCAGGCAACTCACAAGTTGTAGGCCGTCGGGTGCTTGGGCTGGTACAGCATGATCGGGGCCGTGCCGGGGACATCGAGCATCGCCGTGAGGCCATAACCTTCATCGACGATCTCGGAACTAAAGGTCGCGCCCTTGGATATCAGTTCGTCGCGGGTTGCCTCGATGTCGTCGCACATCAGCGAGATCTCATGCTGGGGGCGTTCGTAGCTTTGTCCTTCCGAAGCGCTGTGAATGGGGTGCACCCCCAGCTCGCTGGGGCCGGTTCGGAAGATCAACCAGCCAGGTTCGGAGTTGGTGTCTTCGAGCCACCGCCAACCCAGCACGTCCCGCAAGAAAGCGCGGGTGGCGGGGGCGTCATCGGAATAGAGCAAAGTGTGAATTGATGTGATCATTTCCGGAATGTAGGTCCCCAAATTTCAGGTTTGGACAGGCCGGGGCCAATTGATCGGCTGATCGTTTATGGCACCGGTAACCCGGGTAGGACGGACCCCATGAGTGACCTTGAAAAGTTCTACGAACTAGTGGAAGACATCGATACGGCGATGATGACAACTCGCCGTGCCGATGGCCATCTTCATTCCCGGGCCATGGCCAATCAGAATCGAGCGGCCGGGGCAGACCTTTGGTTCGTGGCCGCCGAGGGGAGCAACAAGCTCACAGACCTCGAGAACGACGTTCACCTCAACCTTGCGTATTACCGGGATCGCAATAGGGAATGGGTATCGGTCTCCGGAATAGCGGAGCTCAGTCGAGATCGGGCGAAGATCCGCGAGCTCTACGAGCCCGATTGGAAGATTTGGTTTCCCGAGGAGGGAGACGAACGGCACGGGACCAGCGAAGATCCCCGGATGGTGCTGATCGGCGTCACCGTTCATGCTGCCGAATTCTTTGCGATCGACAAGCCGATGCCGGTGCTGCTCTTCGAGCTAGCGAAGGCGTGGGTCACCAAGACCGAGCCCGAGTTCGGGGACACGACCAAACTGACCGAGCCCCACCGGACTTAGGCGGGACGACCTAAGGTTTCGGCGGTTGCATAGCAACCAGAATCGCCCAGAGAATCGAACCCGCACATTGTGAGTTCCGAAAACAATGGACCACTCACCGGCATCAAGATTCTCGATCTGACGCGAGTGCTCGCCGGACCGCTTTGCACAATGACCCTGGGTGACATGGGAGCTGATGTCGTCAAGGTCGAACAACCCGGACAAGGCGATGACACCCGGAGTTGGGGGCCTCCTTTCGTTGGCCCGTTCTCGGCCTACTACCTGGCGGTCAATCGCAACAAGAGAAGTCTGACCCTCGACGTGAAAAGCGAGGAGGGCCGCGATCTGCTTCGTCGCATGATTGCCGACGCTGATGTCGTGATCGACAACTTCAAACTTGGCACAATGGAGAACTGGGGTTTTGACAACGAATGGTTCGAGGCCAACGCGCCTGGGATAGTGCGATGCTCAATCACCGGCTACGGCGCCACCGGTCCCAAGGCCCACAAGCCCGGTTACGACTTCATCCTCCAGGCGGAAACCGGGCTCATGTCGATTACCGGCGAAGTCGACGGAGCGCCGGTGAAGCTCGGCGTCGCCATCGTCGACGTGTGCGCCGGGCTGACGGCTGCGATCGCAGTTCTCGGAGCCCTTCAAGCTCGGGCGCGTACCGGTCTTGGTCAGCATTGTGAGGTGAGCCTTCATGACGTCGGACTGCAGATGCTGATCAATGTCGCCTCCAACCATCTTGTCTCGGGCGAGGAAGCCCTGCGCTACGGAAATAGCCATCCCAACATCGTTCCTTATCGGACCTACACGGCCGCCGACGGCGAAGTTGCCATCGGAGTCGGCAACGACAGGCAGTTCGCCGCGTTGGCGACGGTCTTGGAGCACCCGGAATGGAAGGATGATCCTCGGTTTGCCCGCAATCAGGACCGGGTTCGCAACCGTGAGGTCATCGACCAATTGATCGGGGCCGTGATCGCCAACGAGACACGGGGCCATTGGATCGATCTCCTCGAGAGCGCGGGGGTGCCAGTGGGTCCGATCAACTCCGTGGCCGAGGCGTTGGCCAGCCCGCAGGCTGTGGCTCGACAGATGGTCGTCGACCTGCCACTCAGATCAGGGGATTCGATCAGAGGACTGGGCCTGCCCTTTCAATTCTCGAAGACGCCTACCTCGATCCGCCGAGTCCCTCCGGAGCTCGGTGCCGACACGTCCGACATCCTGACCGAACTCGGGGTGTCGCTTGGCGAAATCGATGGTCTCAAGCGGCGCGGGGTGATCTAAGAGCCTTCGTATTCCTGGTCGGTGACCGCCCGCGGCTCCCATTCGGTGGCCCCGCCCGTCGTGATCGAGATGTGCATCAGGTAGGAAGACGGTGAAGCCCCATGCCAGTGACGCTCACCGGCCGGGGCATAGATCACGTCTCCGGCCGCGATTTCGACGAAATTGCCGTCGACATCTCCAACCCTTCCTGAACCGCTAGCGACATAGAGCACCTGGCCTTCGGGATGGCTATGCCAGAACGTCCTGGCGCCCGGTTCGAACAACACACCGAGCGCGGCAACCGTTCTCTCTGGCGCTCTCGACATCGGACTCGACCACACCGTCCCGGTGAAAGTTTCCGCCGAACCTCGTTCCCATTTGAGGTCGCCGACGTGTGTGTGCTCCATTCATCTCCTCCCGATCGGACAGCCGAGGTTATCGGCGTTACCTTGTCGCTTTCCCGTCAGGAGGACTGCTTTGCGAGCGTTGAGAATGTCAGAGGTCCCGGGGTTCGGCATCGACAAGGTGGCCGCCGCCGCCGGAGAGGATCCAGAGGTGCTGCGGCTCGAAAATCTCGACACCGATCTGCCGCCGCCACCGGGCGTGATCGAGGCGACGCGCGAGGCTGTCGGGCAAGGTCAGTACAACAGCTGGCTCCCCTTCAGCGGCCGTCGAGATCTGAAGGAAGCGGTCGCTGACCACGTCGAGCAGAGGAGCGGAGTCCGCTACCACACTGACTCGGAGATCGTCATCGCTTCCACCGAGGGAACCTCGATGCTCGACTCGCTGCTAGCGATGTGTGACCCCGGTGACGAGGTGGTTCTCACCGATCCGACCTATGCCGGAATGATCAACCGGGTCCGCCTGGCCGGCGCTATCCCTCGGTTCGCAGTCTGCCGGGTGGAAGACGAGCGCTGGCGCCTCGACCTTGAGAGTCTCGCCAAGTCGGTCACGCCGAAGACCAAGGCTCTCTTTTTCCAAAACCCCACCTTTCCGAGCGGGATGGTGTTCAACCGGGAGGAATGGCAGGCCATCGTCGATCTAGTGCTTGATCGAGATCTGTTGCTCATCTACTGGTCGTTGATGGAGGGGATTGTCTTCGATGGACAATCAGATCATCCATCCGGTTTCGTTTGCGGGTATGCGAGAAAGGACCGTCATCCTCGGTACGGTCAGCCTCGAGTACCGGATGATCGGCTGGCGAATCGCTTGGGCGCTCGCCGAACCCGATACGGCCGACGCCCTTGGGGTCGCCCACATCTACAACGGCTTGCTGGCCAGTGGCTTCTGCCAGGCCGGCGCACTTGCCGCTCTCCGGTCGGATCCGGAGGACTTTCGCTCCGCGGTCGCCGAATTGGAACGACGCCGCGATACCGTCGTGCAGCAACTGGAGGGCTTTCCGGTTGTGCCAGCCGCCGGGGGATGGTCGCTTCTCCTTGAAACGGAAGCGATGGGCATCCCACCAGCCGAAGCGTCCGCCCGTCTTCTCGCCCAGAAGGTGGCGGCTACCCCGATGACCGTCTGGGGCGAGAGCGTGGCTCCGCGCTACATCCGTTTCGTCTTCAGTCGGGAGCCGGTCGAGCGGCTACAAACTCTCGGCGCACGGGTGCGCGCGGCGTTGGGCTAAATCGGCCGGTGCAAACAATCGGATACGATCTGGAAATGGGCTCCATCAGCTACGACTCCAAGACCGCCCTGATCATCGTCGACGTCCAGAATGACTTCGCCGACTCGAAGGGCAACCTCTACGTGAGTTCGGGTGAAGAGGTTGTTCCGGTGATCAACCGCGAGATCGATCGAGCCAAAGCCGAGGGAGCGCTCGTGGTCTACACGGCCGACTGGCACCCGGAATCGACTCCACATTTCCAGAAGGACGGCGGGATCTGGCCGGTGCATTGCGTCGGCGACACCTGGGGGGCGGAGTTCCACCCCGACCTCGTGGTCGACGGCCCGGTCATTCGCAAGGGGACCAATGGCGAAGACGGCTATTCGGGATTCACGATGCAGAACTCCGAAACGATGGAAACCATCCCTACCCGCCTCGCCGAGTTGCTGCACGAACGTGAGATCGAAGAAATCGTGGTGGTCGGCTTGGCCACGGACTATTGCGTCAAAGCCACCGCCCTCGATGGAAAGACCGCGGGGTTCAACGTGCAGCTCATGACGGATGCGGTTCGCTCAGTTGATCTGGCAACGGGGGACGGTCAGCGAGCGCTGGCCGAGGTCGAGGCAGCCGGCGTGGAATTGGTTTGAGCCTCTCGGACAATTCCCAATAGGGGACGCACCCGCACCCCGATGATGGCGATGGCGAGAATCAGGATCTGTGCCAGCACCGTCGACATCACGAATTGCAACGCGGCGAGCGTCCCGCCGAGGAGGGCTCCGGCCACCACCAGCCCTCTTAGCGAGCCCTTGCCGCCGATGATCACCACCAGGAATGAGTTCACCAAGAACAACAAGCCAAACTGAGGGTTGAGAGTGCTGATGGGGGCGAGCATCGCTCCGGCCAGCCCGGCAATGGCCGCCCCCAGCATGAACAAGCCGGCCCGCACCGCTCCGGTGTTGATCCCCATCGTTTCGGCGAGAACGGGGTTGACGACCGTCGCTCGAGCGTTGAGGCCAAATCGGCTTCGCTGTAGAAACTGGATGACCCCCAAGACCAACAATCCAGTGACGACAACGATGAGCAGCCGCCACCAGGGAATGTTGAAGCCGCCGAGAAGAAAAGATCCGCCGATCGGGTTGCGAACCGTCTGGGGGTTGGGGGAAAAGATGAACTGGACCACCTGGCGGATGATGACGGAAAGACCGAATGTCGCCAACAGCGAGTCGAGCGGCCGGTCGTAGAGGAAGCGAAGGACGCCGCGTTCCATCGCGAGTCCGATCAGGGCTGCGACGACGGGGGCGAGCACCATCCCCAGCACCACATTGCCGGTCGTCTTTTGCACTTGGAGGGTGGTGTAGGCGCCGATCGAGAATGAGCTCGCCATGAACCAGGTTGACGACGTTGAGCATGCCGAACGTGAAGTGGAGCCCGGTCGCCACCAGGACGAACACCGCGGCGAGGACGATCACGTTGAACGAATCGACCGGCAGAAAGCCGAGGATCACAGCGCCAGCCTTTGGGCGAGCACGCCGCGGTCGTGGAGGTCACGAACATTCCCGGAAACCACGATCGCCCCCTGTTCGAGAATGTACGCGTTCCCGCCGAGGGCCAGGGCGGTGTCGATGTTCTGTTCGACGAGGACTACGGCTGATTCGTCGCTCGCGGCCTCGATCGCCGGGATCAATTGTTCGACCACTACCGGCGCGACCCCTTCGGTGGGCTCGTCCATGAGTATGAGCTTCGGTTTGACGATCAGCGCCTGCGCCAGCGCCAGCATTTTGCGCTCGCCACCGGAAAGGGTTTGCGCTTCTTGGTCGAGGCGCTCTCCCAGAATCGGGAACAGGTTGCCGGCCGCGGCAACGCCTTCGTCCTCGTTGGCTCCCGTGAGCGATATCGCGAGATGGTCGCGGACAGTCAGTCCGGAAAAGACCGAGTTCTCTTGCGGAACCCACACCATCCCCGCGGCATTGATCCGATGCCCCTTCTGGTGGCTGACATCTGATCCCGACAACCGCACCACCCCCGTTTTGGGCAGAACGCCCATGAGCGCCCGGAGCAGTGTCGTTTTCCCGGCACCGTTGCGACCCATCACGCAGGCGACTTCTCCCGGCTCGACCGTGAACGACACGTCGCGCAGGACAGTGGTCTGGCGATAGCCAGCGGTGAGGTTCTCTACCTCGAGAACCGGCGTCAATGCAGTCTCCCGAGAAACGAAGCCTGCACTGCAGGGTCGTTTTGCACCTCATTGATCGGCCCGTCGGCCAGGACCGAACCCCGATGCATGACCGTCACCCGATCCGTCACCAGGCGGATGAACTCGATGTTGTGCTCAACCACAATCGCCGCCTGGATGGCACCGTCCGTGCGCAGATTGTGGAGCAGGTCGGCCGTGCGGCGGCTTTCAGCCTGGGTCAACCCCGAAGTGGGTTCGTCGAGCAGGAGAAGTGACGGCCGGGTGAGGAGGACCATCCCGATTTCCAAGCGCTGCTTCTCGCCGTGACCGAGTTTGCCGGCGCTCCTGTTCCTGACGGCGCGCAGATCAACCAAATCGATCACTTCCTCGATTCGGCCCGGACTGACCTCTTCGGATTCAGCCCCCCTCCCCCCTTCGGGGTACTCCCCCCAACGCTCGCTCCGCTCGCTGGGGGGAGAAACGGGTCCCTTGGGCATGGCGCCGAGCCGCAGGTTCTCGTCGACGGTGAGCCCTTCGAAGACCGAGATGATCTGAAAGACCAGACCCATCCCCATCCGCGCCCGGGAGGTGACCGGAAGAAGGGTCACATCGGTGCCGTTGAAGCTGATCGAGCCCCGTTCGGCCCGCAGCCGCCCATATATAAGGTGCAACAGAGTGCTCTTTCCGGCGCCGTTTGCTCCAATCAATCCGAGCATCTCGCCCTGATCCACCGCGAGATCGACGTTGTCGACAGCCTTGAGCCCGCTGAAGCTCTTGCCGATTCCGCGAACGGTGAGAACACTCACGAAGCTCGTTCCCGGTTGAGAAAGCCGAAGATCCCGGCCGGGATGAGGAGGATTACCACAACGAGAATGACTCCCACCACCACGAGCCAGGTGTCGAGCAGGGTCCCCGAGAGCCGCGCGGTCAAATAGGGAAGCGCGACCGCTCCCACGACTGGGCCGATCAAGGTGCCCTTGCCTCCCAGCACCACCCAGAGCAGAACGAGGGTGGAGGCACCGACTCCCACGGACGTCGGCGAGACAATTCCTTCGTGGAGATAGAACAAGCTGCCGGCCAACCCGGCGATCGCTCCGGAAAGCACAAAGGTCCAGCGCTTGACGCGAGGAACGTCGTAGCCGAGGAGCTCCACTCGCTCCTCGTTCTGTCCGATTCCCCGAAAGACCAAACCGGAGCGTGAGTGGAGATAGCGCTTGAGCACGAGATAGACGAAGAGGAGAATCACTGCGGCGAGGACATAGAAACCATGACCCTGATGGAGCGGCCCCAGCCGGTAGGTCATCAAGATCCCGTTTTGACCGCCGGTGATGTTGCCGCCGGCGTTGGCTAACCGCTCGAGCGCTACCGAAACCGCCAGGGTGACGACCGCAAACTCCACTCCGCGGAGGCCTCCCCGGCGAGCAAAGGTGAAGTAGGAAATAGCCAGGGCAAGGAGAGCTGACGCCGCCACCGCCCCGCCAATCGCCACTCCGAGCGGAAGGGGGAGGATCCCGGCCTCACGCGTGGAAAGGATGCCCACGGCGTAACCAGCCCCGCCGAAAAAGGCGGCTTGACCAAAGGTGAACATCCCTCCATACCCCCAGATCAGGTCGACCGACAGGGCGAAGACCGCCAGCAGAAGAAACCGGCCGATGCGATCGACGAAGAACGCATCGTGACTAACCAGGGGTACCGCAACGAGCAACCCCAGGAGGACTAACTCGGCTTTACGGAGAGCCTTCCCGCCCTCGCTTACAACGAGCAGTCCTCCTCGGGATCCATGTTCTCGAACGAATCGACCAGGACGTACTCGCCACCCTGAGCCTGGACGAGGTTGATGGTCTGCTGGAGATGGTGAGATGGCATCATCTCCACGGTGCCGGTGGGGCCATCGAAGGTCTGGCCGACCATGGCCTCGGCCACGGCGGCAGGATCGGTCGAACCGGCCTGCTCCACCGCCTGCTTGTAAAGCCAGACGGCGTTATAGGCACCCACCCCCTCGCCGCCGGACGGAATTTCGCCCTCACCGAATTCGCTCGCGTACGCCTCAAGGAATGGGGCGACACCGGGTGCGTCGGCGACGGTGAAGAAGGGCAGCGCGGTGTACGAACCCTCGGCAAGATCGGCGATTCCGGCGAAGTCGGGATCACCGAGGAAGATCGTTCCGATCCCGACCGAATCCAGCAGGCCGGCGTCGTTGAGCGCGGTCAATGCGGCTCCCCACACAGCGGGGTAGAGCGAGAAGATGTAGTCGGGCTGGGTGTCGCGGACCTCTTGCACGAGTTCGCTGAAATCCTCTGCGATCAGAGGCAGATACAGCTCGGACACCACGGTTCCGCCGTTCTCCTCGATGATCGGCTTGGCGATCTCAAAGCTCCTTCGCGGCCACACGTAATCCGCGCCGAAGAGCATGGCGTTCGTCCCGTATGCTTCCTGCAAGATCGGAATCAGCGGCCGGATCTGCTGGGCCGGAACCGCACCGAACGAGAAATAGAGCTCGTTGCACTTCCCGCCTTCGTAGGTTTCGGTGTAGAAGAGCAGCTTTCCCCCTGCTTCCACGACTTCGGCGTAGGCGGCGTCGTTGGCGTCGGACCCAATGGGGCCCATCACCAAATCGACGTTGTCGCTTTGCACCAATTTGCGGGCTTTGTCGACAGTGGCGGCGACGTCGGTCTGGATGTCCTCGACGATCAACTCGATCTGGCGGCCCAGGATCCCGTCAGCGGCGTTGATCATGTCGACCGCGAGCTGGGCGCTGCGCGCGAGGCTGTTGCCGTAGGTGGTGAAGGGGCCCGTGAGATCGGCGAGGATCCCGATCTTGATCGGGCCTTCGGCCGAAGTTACGGCCGTTGTGGCGGCGGTGGTCTCAGCGCTGGTCGTGGCCGCGCCTGTGGTTTCGACGGACGTCACGGCCGAGGTGGCTTCGGTTGTGCTCGCACCACCTCCGCCTCCGCAAGCTGCGACGACAAGTGCCAAAACAAGGCCGATGAGAATCAGACTTCTACGTGCCATCTTCTCTCCTCTGCTGTTAGGTAATGGTCCGAGCGTAATCACAGCATCCGTCGCGCCTAGGCGAGGATCGCCAGAACTTCCTCCAGATCCGCCACCGTTGCGTAGTGGGTATCCAGGTCGTAGAGCGTCGACTCCTGCTCCCGCTCGGAGGTCGCCGCCACGCATTCGACCGGGATGGTGACCCGGTAGTCCCGAAAGAAGGCATCGTGGGCCGTCGAGCGGACACAGATGTTGGTGACGACTCCGGTGAGGATGAGGTGCTCGATGCCCTGCTGACGCAGGCGCTCGTCGAGATCAGTTGCGAAGAATCCCGAGTAGCGGGTTTTCGGTATCCGCAGCTCCTCGGGGTCGGCTCCGAGATCAGCGACGATGTCTGCCCCCCAGGTTCCCTTTAGGCAATGGACCGATCGCTTCTCGAACTCGCGGTCGCTCGGGAGATGCTCGTCGCAGATCCAGATCACCGGGGTCCTGCTCGAGCGCGCAGACTTCAGCAGCCGCTGGATCGGCTCGTAGAGCCGACGGCCCTCGAGAAGGGGCATTGCCCCTTCCGGCTCGAGGAAATCGTTGAGCATGTCGATCACCAAGACCGCGCTTCGTTCGGGATCGAAATCGAGGCCGCGCTTGATTCGATGCTCGGAGAAGGTGCTCATACGGGAATCGTGATCGGACGTGACGGCGGGGGAGTGTTGCGGCTCTTCTCGAAACGCGGCTTACCGTCGATGATCGCCGTGGCCACGGCCAGGGTGTCGCCAATGGCCAGCGCCTCCAGCGCGTCGGTCGCCTCGGAACCTTGCGGAGCGTCAACCACCAATAGATCGGCCTCGCGACCTTCGGCAATCACACCGGTGTTGAGCTCATGAAGCGCGGCCACATTTCCGGTCGCCATGGCTACCGCTTCCGCAGGGGGAACTTGAGCCAGCGACGCGACCCAGGAGATCACGCGGAGAATGCCCAAGGGCTGCACACCGGAGCCGGCAGGGCTATCGGTCCCGATCACGATTCGCCTCAACTCCTTCCGGGAGGCCACGAGGCGAGCGACATCGGACGCGGCCCTGACGTTGCCGTTGTGGACGAGTTCGATCCGCGCTGAGGTCTCCTCCAAAATCCGTCCGACGTCGGCCAGCGGCAGAGCGGTGGGACCACCGTTGGTGTGACCGGCCACGTCGGGTTGGACCTTCACCACGAAGTCGGCGCCGATCGCCCCGCTCCCTGGGATGGAGGCGCCGCCCGTGTGGACCATCACCTTCATTCCTCGGGCTTGTGCCCAGCCGGACATGGTGGCGGCGACCTCCGGATCCTTCACCCCCGAGATCCCGATCTCGGCCACGAGCCGGACGCCGGCCGCGGCCATTTCTTCGAAGTCCTGCTCGGTCAGCCCTTCTTCGAGCATGACCGCCCCCGCGTGAACCTTGACCCCCGAAGGCCGAAGCTTGGCGAAGGACTTATGAGCGAGGATGGTGAGAGCCTTCACCCCGGCCGGATCCGTTGGTCGCCCAGGGGTATGAGGTTCGCCGGCCGAAATCATGGTCGTGACCCCACCATGAAGACATGAATCGATGAAGTCGACTTGTCTTTGTCGGGGGGTGTAGTCACCAATCACCGGATGGACGTGGTTGTCGCATAGACCCGGCATCACGGTCGCCCCGGAAGCGTCGATCACCTTTTCGATTCCCTCGGCGATCGAATCGGGGTCGTCGCCGATATAGGCGATCATGCCATCGCGGACGACGATCGCATTGCCGATACCGAGCGGCTGGTCGATGATGCCGGTGACGATGGTGCCGATGTTGCGGATAAAAAGATCGCTCAACGGAGACCGTCCTCGCCAACGATCTCCTCGACCTTGAGCCCACCCACCCGCGGATGGGGCCGACCTCCATCGGTGACAGCTATCGCCAGCACGATCTCGTCGTCGGTGGGAGCGTCGACGATCCGTAACTCGATCGCGTCGAAGTGGCTGCGGACGAAGGCAGCGTCCTTGTAATGAAGCGGGATGTCGAGCGGAGTCCCCGGCCCACCCCGCTTCTTGGCCGAAGGGATGATGGCCTTGCCTCCACCGCTGGCTTCGCGCATAGGGTTGCCGAACTTGGGATGAAGAAGCGCGGCGGCGTGCTCGAGCTCGCCCTTGCTACCGACGATGGCCCCTTTCCCGTAGCTATGGACCGGTTTGCCATCGAGTTGCGCGACCGCGATGCGCGACAGCAGTTCGGAAAGCCCGACCGATTCCTCGATCAAGTCGTCGAGGTTCTCGACATACCTCCCGGCGTGCGGGTTTTGCAGAACCGCGGCGGAAATGACCCGTCTGATGGGGGGATCGACCGGTCGTCCTGCCTCAATGCGGACCTCGTCGACCAGGGTTACCAGCTTTCGAATCTCCATACTCCATTCTTGCTGTCCCGGAGGCGGAGTGGCCCAGGGCCGAGGGGGGCGTTTTCATTACTCAAGATGCGCCCCCTACCCCCTCGCTTCGCTCGGGTACTCCCCCCTCCGGGGAGTGTCCGCAAGAATGGATAGGTGGATTACCTGGCCCCTTCGGATCTCGACGATGCCCTGGCCGCGTTCGCCGAGCAGAAGTGGACTGTGCTCGCTGGCGGAACCGACTTCTACCCGGCCCGGGTGGGACGCCCACTAACCGAGCCGGTGCTCGACATCTCTCAGCTCGATGAGTTGCGAGACATCACGGTCACCGACGATTCCTTTCGAATTGGGGCCCTTTCCCGCTGGGCCGATATCAGAGACGCTGACCTGCCGCCAAAGTTCGACGGTCTCCGTGCGGCGGCCGGAGCGGTGGGTGGAATCCAAGTTCAGAACGCAGGCACCATTGCCGGCAACCTTTGCAACGCCTCGCCCGCCGCGGACGGGATTCCTCCGCTGCTGACCCTCGACGCCTCAGTGGAATTGTCGTCGCAAGCAGGACGCAGGGTCGTCCCGCTGCAGAGTTTTCTCACTGGCTATCGGCAGACCGATCGCCGCCCAGATGAGCTCGTTACCGCGGTGCTCGTCCCGCGGGGTGGGGAGGACGCGTTCTCTCATTTTCAGAAACTCGGATCTCGCAGCTATCTCGTGATTTCGATCGTGATGGTGGCATCGATGATTGAGACTGCGAGCGACGGCACCGTTAGCGACGCGCGCGATCGCGGTGGGAGCGTGCTCACCGGTGGCACAGAGACTCAACCATCTGGAGTCCGACCTACGCGGGCGGATGAGCAACGAATTGGAGGCCTTGGCGACAAAAGAGCACCTAGCTCCACTGGCCCCGATCGACGACGTTAGAGCTAGCGGCTCCTACCGCCTCGAGGCGACGCTCACCCTGATTCGCCGATCGCTGCGCCGCCTGGCGGAGGCCGCGTGACATCCATCTCGTTGGTCGTCAACGGTCAACCGGTTGAACTCGACACATCGCCTTTGCGGCGGCTCACCGATGTACTGCGGGACGACCTCGGCCTGACGGCCACCAAGGTCGGGTGCGAGGCGGGCGATTGTGGCGCATGTTCGGTGTTGCTCGACGGAGACGTCGTAAACGCATGCACCGTGCCGGTCGGGCGCCTCGGCGGCCACGAGTTGGTGACTCTGGAAGGACTCGACGCGTCGGGCCGGATTGAACGCCTGCAACGCTCCTTCCTTCACCACGGCGCTGCGCAATGCGGGATCTGTACGCCGGGGATGCTCGTAGCCGCTGCGGGCTTGTTGGCGGTCAATCCGGCGCCCGAGGAGCAGGCCGTCAAGGATGCGTTGGGTGGCGTGCTCTGCCGTTGCACGGGCTATCGCAAGATCATCGATGCCGTCCTCGCAGCTCCCTCTTTCGATGAAGAGCCGGTGAAGGCACCCGAGGGAAAAGCCGTCGGAGCGCGGGTGCCAAGAGTGGATGGGGTGCCAAAGGTTCGCGGAACCGACATTTTCGGAGCCGACGCCACCCCTTCGGATGCATTGGTGGCCCGGGTGATTCGCTCTCCGTATGCGCGGGCCTCCTTCGTCCTCGGCGACCTCGATGACTATCTGGTTTCGAACCCTGGAGTTATGGCGGTGTTCACTGCCGACGACATCCCCGGTCGAAATTTCTTCGGGGTGATCGTGGCCCTCGCTGATCAGCCGGTGTTTGCTGAACGCGAGGTTCGCTTTCGCGGCGAGGCTGTCGCCCTCGTGGTGGGGGACAAGGAGGCGATGGAACGATTCGACCCGGCTGCGTTCCCGATCGAATGGAACGAGCTGCCGGCCCTGATGACGCCTAGCGAGGCAATGGCCGACGATGCCGAGCTACTCCATCGAGAACGTGAACAAAACGTCCTCATCCGGGGCTTGGTGCAACAGGGCAATCTTGACGACGGCTTCGCCCGATCCGACGTCGTGCTGGAGGGCGAATACTCGACCGGGTTTATCGAACACGCCTATATCGAACCGGAGGCGGGCTTCGCCATACGAGATGGGGATCGGGTCGAGATCCATGTCACCACCCAAACCCCGCACATGGACTTAGTCGAAGTGGCCGAGATCCTTGACCTCGATCAATCCCAGGTGCGGATCGTCCCGACGTCAGTGGGCGGTGGCTTTGGGGGCAAGCTCGACATTTCGATCCAGCCGTTTCTGGCGCTGGCCGCGTGGCGCCTCGACCGACCGGTGCGGATGACCTACACCAGACCGGAGTCGATGATGTCGACCACCAAGCGTCATCCCGCGCTGATGACAATCCGGCTCGGACTCAAAGCGACCGGCGAGCTCGTCGCGATGGATTTCGTCGGCACCTTTAACACCGGTGCCTACGCCTCTTGGGGACCCACCGTGGCCAACCGCGTCCCGGTCCACGCCGGCGGGCCGTATGTGTACGAGGCGTACCGGGCGCGGACCGCCGCCGTCCACACCAACAGCCCCCCGTCGGGAGCATTTCGCGGGTTCGGAGTACCGCAGGCGGCAATCGCCCAGGAGTGCCTGTTCGACGAAGCGGCTGACTTAGTCGGGATCGATCGACTCGAGTTCCGTCGACGTAACGCACTCACAACCGGCCAACCCACTGTTACGGGTCAGGTATTCAATGCTGGGGTGGGCTATGTCGATTGTCTCGACGCGTTGCGCCCAACCTGGGAGAGGGCGAGGGAGGAGGCCGCCGAGTTCAACTTGCGCCAAAGTGGAAAACGGCGAGGAGTGGGAGTGGCGGGGCTCTGGTACGGATGTGGCAACACCGCTCTTCCCAACCCTTCGACGATCAAGGTGGGTCTCAATCGGGATGGGCAGGTAGTTCTTTTCCAAGGTGCGGTCGACATCGGCCAGGGAGCCAACACCGTCGTCAGCCAGATCTGCGCCGATGCCATCGGCGTGCCGCTCGAAGCGGTGATTCGGGTCGGGGCCGACACCGATACGACACCCGACGCGGGCAAGACTTCCGCCTCGCGGCAAACCTTCGTGAGCGGCAATGCGGCCTTCGCCGCCAGCCGGTCGTTGCGGCGCCAGCTGCTCGATCTGGTCGGGGCATCTGACGATTCCTCCTTCGAACTCGACGGTTCGCGCCTGGTGATCCACGACCGTGGCGAAATGAAGAGCGTTGAGCTCACGTCATTGCCGGCCGACGACCGGGGGCTGGTGGCGGTGGCTGAAGCCACCTATGACCCTCCGACGACTCAGCTGGATGAGAACGGACAAGGTGAGCCGTACGCCATGTTCGGGTTCGGGGCCCAGCTCACCGAGTTGGAAGTCGACCTCGAGTTGGGGACCGTGGAGTTGTTGAAGGTCACCGCTGCCCACGACGTGGGCCGGGCCGTCAACCCCACATTGTTGGAAGGACAGATCGAAGGCGGAATCGCACAGGGAATTGGGCTGGCCTTGATGGAGGAATACATCCCGGCCCGCACCGAGAACCTGCACGACTATTTGATCCCCACCTTCGGCGACGTCCCCGAGGTCGTGACGATCCTCGTGGAGTCGGGCGACCCAATCGGCCCCTACGGTGCCAAAGGAATCGGCGAGCACGCCCTCATTCCCACCGCTCCGTCGATCCTCAACGCGATTCGCGACGCTATCGGCGTTGCGATCCGGAATCTCCCGGCGACGCCTGACCGGGTTCTGGAGCGCGATCCGCTCAGCGCAGCGGTTTTAGATCGGTTTTCCGCATAGAGCGGAACTAGAGCATCTCGTTAGAGGCTATAGAGGCACTTTCCGCAAAGTGCTGCGTGTCGGCGCTCATGTGGGAGGCATCCGGTCAACCACTGAAAGGCGCCGATGGAAGGAAGCGTCACATGACGGACACACTCACTCGGCCAGTAGCGGACAAAACGCCGCAGGAGTTGGAGCCGAGCACCCGCACGAAGAAGCGGGTGGTGTTCTTTGGTTTGATCATCGGGGTCCTGGTGGGCTCGGGATTGTTCGCTCTCCTCGGCGGTCCCAGCCGTACGGAACTCGAGCAAGCCCGTTGGGAGCAGGTTGTCGACCACTACTCCGCGCGGTACCAGGTGATGAGCGAGGCCCGCGCTACGGCCGAAGCGGCGCACTGGGGAGAGGTCGTCAATCACTACGCCCGGCAATATCAGTTGATGCTGGCCGCCCAAAGCGTCGCGGCAACGGACCGCGAGGCGGCTCACTGGCAGGCGGTGGTCGACTACCACGAACAGCAGTGGGAGATGCGGACTAGGTAGCGTTCGGAGAACAAGTGCGATGAACTTTCGAATATTGGGAACAGTCCAGGCCGAGGTCGAAGGGAAACCCGTCGACCTCGGTCCTGCCAAGCAACGAGCGCTCCTCGCGCTTCTGCTGCTGAACAGCAATCAGGTCGTCGCCACCGATCGACTCATTGATCTGATCTGGGGGGAAACCGCTCCTCGCACCGCTGCTCACTCAGTGCAGATTTACGTCTCGGCCCTGCGGAAGCTCTTCGCGGACGGGGGCGGGCGGATCGAGACCCAGACTCCCGGCTACGTTCTCAAACTTCAACCGGAGGAACTCGACTCGCATCGATTTCAAGCCATGGTCGAGAGCGGGGAAGTTGAACGGCTGCGTTCGGCTCTAGGACTTTGGAGTGGCGACCCTCTTGCCGACTTCGCCTACGAGGAATGGGCACAGCCACACATTCGCCGGCTACGTGGCCTGTGGGCGCGGGCAGTGGAGATGCTGGCTGAAGCCGAGCTGGAGGATGGGCGGATCGCGGCAGTGCCTGAGCTGTTGGATAGCCTGATAGCAGCCGACCCCTTGCGGGAAGGGCCCCGACGGCTCCTGATGCTGGCGCTCTATCGGGGTGGCCGACAGGCGGAGGCTCTGCGTACCTATCGCGACTTTCGCAAGCTCCTGATCGAAGAGATGGGAGTCGAGCCTTCTTCCGACCTCGTCTCAGCTCGAGGAGCAGATCTTGTTGCAGGACCCAGCTTTGGCACCTGGGCGGTCGCCGCGCGCCGTCGGCGAAGCGCCATTGCGCAACCCCTACAAAGGGCTGGGGGCCTTCGATGAGATCGATGCGGGCGATTTCTTTGGGCGCGACAAGCTGGTTTCCGAAATGGTCGACGCCTTATCGGGTGGCAGCAGATTGTTGGCGCTGGTCGGTCCTTCAGGGAGCGGCAAGTCGAGCGCAGTCAGGGCCGGTCTGATCCCGGCCTTGAGGAACGGCCGGGTTGCAGGCTCGGATCGGTGGATTCTGTCAACGATGATGCCGGGACGACATCCGTTCGAACAACTCGAAGCGGCGTTGCTGCGCGTGTCGCGGACTCCGCTACCCACGGTCTTGGAGCAGCTCACCGAAAACGAGGCCGGACTGCTGCGTGTCGCCCTGCGAATCGTCGCAGATGAAAGGGGCGAACTATTGCTCTTTGTCGATCAGTTCGAAGAACTGTTCACCCTCTCCACCGAGCGTGAGCGACGTCGATTCCTAAACAGCCTGGTCACCGCGGTCACCGATCCCCGAAGCCGGGTCCGAGTAGTGCTGACGCTGCGGGCCGACTTCTACGACCGTCCATTGCTCTCCCATCGCTTCGCCCCCGTATTCGCCTCGAGTGTGGTCAACGTCTTGCCGCTAAGTGCGGCTGAGCTGGAAGCCGCCATCGTCGAACCGGCAGCCGGAGTGAACGTAGAGGTGCAGGCTCAGCTGGTCGCACAACTGATTGCGGATGTGGGCGAAGAGGCCCAGGCCCTACCCCTGTTGCAATACACCCTGACCGAGCTCTTCGACCGTCGCCATGGAGGAGACGCTCGATCTCGGTTCTTATGGCGTTCTGGGCGGTCTCGAAGGGGCGCTTACCACTCGAAGCGACCATCTCTTCGAGACTTTCGACCCAGACGGCCAGGAGGCGGCCCAGCGGCTCCTCCTCCAAATGGTGCGATACGACCGGGGTAGTGAGCCCACCCGCCGGCGAGTTCCCCTCGACGACTTGCGCCAGCTAGGAGAGATTGACGAGGTACTCGGCACCCTCATTGCCAACCGCCTGTTGACAGCCGACCGCGATCCCTTGACCGGCAAGGCCACTGTCCAGGTCACTCACGAGGCGCTGCTGGAAGGTTGGGACCGGTTCCGCGGCTGGATTGAACTTCATTCGACCGACCTCCAACGCCGGTCAGCTCTATCGGCCGCGGCCGCTGAATGGAAAGCCTCTGGCGATGATCCCGATTACCTGCTCACCGGTGGCCGGCTCGCGCAGCTCGAGGTCTGGAGCCAGGAAACGACGATGGCGCTGGCGCCCGTGGAAAGCGCCTTCCTGCGGGCGAGTCTCGACCGGCGGGCGTTGCCTCCCATCGCTTTCGTGTCGGAGGGCCCGGGTCGGGGCGACAGTTCCTTTCGAGACGCACTTGGAGCCGGGTTTGACCGGGCAGCCGCAGAGCTGGGCGAGGGGGTGGTGGCCGAATACGTCGCGCACTGGTGGCAAGCCCACACCGACGTCAAACGGCTCGCCGAGGCCGGAGTCCGGGACTTCGTGCTCATGGCCGGATTCGCGGGAAGCATCCTCGACGAGTTGGCTTCTGATTTGCCCGACAACCGCTTCGCCCTCATTGACTGGTTCGGTGAGCAGCCCAACGTCCAATACGTGAACTTCGCTGCTCACGAAGGTTCCTTCCTGGTCGGAGCGATTGCGGCGCTGAGGTCCGGAACCAACACCATCGGCTTCGTAGGGGGTATGCCCTCTCCGCTCATCCTCAATTTCCAGGCGGGTTTCGAGGCCGGAGCCCGACATGTGCGACCAGATGTTGCAATCTTGGTGGAGTACCTAGCACCTGAGTGGGATTTCAGCGGATATGACAGCAAAGCACTCGGCCAGGCCAAGACCGAGCCGCTCTACCGGGCTGGTGCAGATGTGGTCTATCACGCGGCCGCCAAGTCCGGCCAGGGGGTCTTTGAAGCGGCCCGGGTCGAAAGCGCCGCTCAGGGTCGTCACCTGTGGGCGATCGGCGTAGACGTCGATGAGTATTCGTCTGTACTCAATGAGCCCAATGTCACCATCGGCGGTCCCGACCCCCGATCCTGGCAACCGCACATTCTCACCTCCATGATCCTGCGGTGGGATATCGCCGCCCACACCGTGATCACCGAGTTCGCTTCCGACCAATTTCGCCCGGGCCTGCGAATGTTCCGGCTGGCCGATGGCGGTGTGGGCTATTCCACCAGTGGGGGATTCATCGACGACCTCGTCCCGACCATCGAGGATCTCAAGAAACGGATCATCGCCGGCGAGATCGTCGTACCCGAGGCCCCTTCGACATAGACAACGATGGGTTAGCGCATCGGCTCGACGATATGGCGCGTAATCAGTTTCAGCTGTGCAGGGTCATTGACCAACGGAGTGAGGATCAAGTACTGGAGCCCAGCCCCCTGCAGAGCCTGGATTGTTGCAAGCATGTCGTCGATCGTGCCGGTTAGGTACGACGCTTGGAGGTCCTCATCGGTGCGGTGACCGCCCATGATCTCGAGGAAGTGCGGCATCTGCTCGGCGAGAGCCTTCCTGCGATCTCGGTCTTCGGTGACGTGGAGAAACTGGGTCGCGCCAAAGGTGAGGGTGGCGGGATCACGGCCGTTGGCGCTCAAATGCTCTTGTACGAGCTTCCAATCATTTGCGACATCTCCGGGGTCGCTGCCGCTCGATCGGGCCATCCACCCGTCTGCCTTGAGGATCCGGGCAAGAACTCCCGGGGCCATAAATGGCTTGTCGGGTGTGTCGGGAGCGTGGGTCAACGTGCCACCGGCGATCCACACCGGTGGTGGATCGGGCAGCCGTGGATAGATCGTGAGGTCTTCGACCTGCCAGAAGCGGCCTTCGGAGGTGACGTTCTCCTCGGTGAGAAGGCGACGGATCAGCTCGAGAGCCTCGTCGGTGCGAATGCCCCGCTCCTTGAGAGGCACGCCCGTCGCGGCGAACTCCTCCGGATCCCACCCGACCGCGACACCGAATCGGAACCTGCCACCGGAAAGCATGTGCAGGGAGGCAATTTCCTTGGCGAGAGTCACCGGGTGGCGGAGCGGAAGCACCAGGGCGGCGGTTCCCAAACCAACGCGTTCCGTAACCGCGGCGGCGGCCGAAAGGGTGGCGATTGCGTCGAGCCAGGACACCCCGTACACGCCCTTGGAAACGAGTAGGTGGTCAATGACCCAGATGTCCTCGAAAGGCAGATCGTCGATCTGTCGGCAATAGTCGAGCAATTCCCGGGAACCTTGATAAGTAAGACCGGACGGGGCGTAGGAAGGTATTCGCAGCCCGAAGCGCAGTCTCTTCCGAGCTTTCTCGTTCATCGCCACGAGTTTCGCATTTCAGAGCGAAACCTAGGGCCCAAATCAATTACTTGGGCCGTGGATTTCACGGCCCTAGTCCATCCATTCGGGCCCGCGGGTCGTCCGAGGAAGGCTGCGGCGAACGCCGTGTCTTGCGTGTCGGTCAGCTGCCGACGAAGAAAGGCATCTAGGCTCGCCCTGTGGTCGAGCGATCGGAGCCATCAGAAGACCGGCTACTACATGCCCTGACTACTGAGCACTCCACCCTGCAAACGGCGCGTATCGGCGCCAATTCGGAGGCCAGCAGCCGAGTACTGATATTTCTCAGCACGCTCTCGAACTCGATCGTGGCGCTCGCTTTTGTGGGCCAGGCTTCCAACTTTGGGACGCCCTTCTATACGTTCGCGTTGATCATCCTGCCGGCAATGGCAGTCATCGGCTTCACCACTTTCATGAGAACCCTGCAGAACATGATCGACGATGCCTACTACGGAGTCGCGATCAACCGCATCCGGCAGCACTACAAAACGCTGCACCCCGACGCAGAGTCCCTGATGGTCCTTCCCACGACTGGTGGATTGCACGCCGTCCGGGCAGAAGCCTCGCTCGAAAAACGGGTGCCGCGACTACAGCCTCTCTACATGATCTCCGGTATGGTCGCGTTCGTCGAAGCCTTGGTCACGGGGGGGTTCATCGCTCTACTTATCAACCGCGTAGTCGAAGGTGCGGCAGTTTTTGCCGTAGGGGCCGGTGCGGCCACTGCAATCGGCGTTGTGATCGCACTTTTCCGATTCAGCCGAAGCTACGTCTGGACGGCACTCGCGAAACTCGGCCTGACCGCCCCGTGGAAAAAAGAGCGGTCAGAGGTCTAGTTGCTCGTTTAGCGACGCCGGTACCGCAGCCAGAGCGTGCCGGAGGGAAATGGTCTGCTTTCCACAAGTTTGAGATTGAGCTGCTGCCCGGCCGGAAAGAAAGGCTTGCCACCACCGACGGCCACTGGGTTGATCCACATGCGAAACTCGTCGATGAGATCTATGAGCGAGGCGGCGAGTTCGGGACCACCGACGTCGACATAAGTCTCGGACTCTCTCTTGAGCCGTTCGACGAGGGATCGCGCTTCGGCCCGACGCACCAGCGTGGCGCCATTGCTCGCTTCTTTCATCGTGTCAGACACGACATACCGCGGGGTGGCCGCATAGGCGGCAGCGAACTCGGCCTCGGTCGGTGGGTGGCCTTCCTCCTGCGAGGTTCGTATCCAGTATTCGTCCATGGTTTCGAACATTCGACGTCCATAGACGAACGCACTCGCTTCTTGCGCCTGTTGGTTGGCTAGCCGGTGGACGTCGTCGTCCGGGGCGGACCATTCGAACCCACCCTGTGCGTCTTCGACGTAGCCGTCGAGCGAGACCCCCATGCCATAGATGAGATCGCCCATCCTCAGCTTTCGCCGAGATCTTTGGAAAGCTGAGCAGAGGACAAGTCGACCTCGATCGCCTCCGGGTCTGGCAGAGAAGGCCCAACTGCCGCGTCGAGGATCATCCAGTGATCAGCTGTTTGAGCTTCTTTCACGATCTCTTCGTACTTTGTGTCGCCGAGTTGCATCCGCAGCTGGGCCACGTTTGCCTGCTTCAGCAGATCCATCAGTGGCCAGATTGGCATCCCGATTGAGTTGCGGAGTGCCTCCGCCGACGCCTGGGTGCGGGCAGCGGTAACAAACTCACTCCGGTTCAGTGCCAACGTCGTCGCCACTTCTAGGGCAAGAGCGGCGCCCTCACGATCTTCGAAGTACTTGACCACCTCTTTGGCAAGCCACAAGTGTTGGCGAGCATCTTCTGGTTTGCTCTCCATCACGTCGATTACGGCCAGGTTCAGCCATCCCTGGATGCGCAACCCGTCGAGGCGAATCCTCTCGCCGATCGCCACTACTTCTTCGGAAAGGGCCCGGCCCGTTGCCAGGTCTCCTTCCAGTGCGCGGAGAAA
This sequence comes from uncultured Acidimicrobiia bacterium, assembly GCA_963761985.1. GTDB lineage: Bacteria > Actinomycetota > Acidimicrobiia > Spongiisociales > ZC4RG35 > JACCTH01. The sequence goes on along the minus strand of CAVXIT010000006.1, from coordinate 49,720 downwards.
TCCGAGAATCGCGGCGCCAAAGCCGACTCCACTCAATGTGTCGGTCCGGCGAGCAAGGTCGAGCGCGCGGGCCGCCATCTCCGCGGCCTCGCTCATCCGCCCCAAGTGCGGCTGCGCAGAGGCACGGGTGAGCAAGCCGACGATCAAGAGCGTGTCGTCTTCGAGTTCTTCCACTATCGGCATCGCCTCGTCCAGTAGTTTTTCGGCTCCTAGATAGTCGCCGGTAAAGAATCGCACAGTGGAAACCGTGACGAGCACCTCGGCTCGGATCGGGCGGGGCGTGTCCGGCGAGATCAAAGCGACCGCTTCCTCAAAGGCCGGCTGGGCGTCCTTTAGTCGACCCGTTTGCCACAGCCAGAACCAAATCGGTCGAGCAAAGGCTGCGATCAGAGCAAGATCCGCGTGATCCAGACACCACCGAATCGCGACCGCCAGATTGGCTAATTCGAAGTCGAGCAACGGCCACACTTCGATCGCTTCGTTGGATCTCGAAAAGTCGGCTCTCTGGCAGAGCCGGAGGAACCAGTCGACATGACGTCGGTAGGTCGACTCGCAATCGGGCTGTTGCTCGAGTTGTTCCCGGGCATAGGTCTTGATCGTGTTCAGCATCGCGAAGCGGGCCTCGCCGCTGGGGCTGCTCTGGGTTCTCAGAATCAAGCTGTTCTCGAGGAGCGAATCGACAACCTCGAGGACATCTATGCCCGCGTCGCTGCAAAGCGCTTCGATCGCGTCCAAATCGGCGCCTCCGGCGAAGACGCTGATCCTCGACAGTACGAGCCGCTCGACCTCGGAGAGTAAGTTGTAGCTCCACGCGATCGTGGTGCGCAGAGTTCGTTGACGATCGGGATAGTTGACCGGCGCGGAGCCGAGAACCTCCATTCGCTCGCCCAGACGCGTGAGTAACTCCGGCACATCGAGGAGTCGCATGCGGGCGGCGGCCAATTCGATGGCAAGTGGAAGATGGTCGAGGCGTTTGATCAATTCGGTGAGCTGCATCTGCTCGTCCGCGCTCACGACGAAGTCGGGCCTTACGGCGCGCGCCCGTTCTGTAAAAAGCTGCACGGCCGCTTCATCCGCCAGCGGGCCGATCGGAATTTCCCGTTCGCCGCGCACGCGCAACGGCCGCCTGCTGGTCACCAAAGCTTGCACCCGATCGCAGGAGTCGATCAGCCTGGCCATTTCGGCCGCGGCGTCGATCACATGCTCAAAGTTGTCGAGTATGAGAAGCATGTGCTTGTCTTGGAGGTATTCCGTCACCGCATCGAGCGTGACCTCGGCGTACTCCATCCGCAGCCCAAACGACTCAGCCATTGCCCGCGGAACCTGAGAAGCCTGAAAGAGAGGTTCGAGCGGTACGAACACGATTCCGTCTGAGAACTCTTTCTCAAGCAACTGCGCTACTTCGAGGGCGAGCCGGCTCTTGCCCATGCCTCCGGTTCCGGTAATGGTGACGAGGCGCGAGCCTTTCAGAATTGCGTCCTTGACCAAGGCGACTTCGTCGGCGCGGCCAACGATGGGATTGATCGGTATCGGCGGTCTGACGATACGGCTGGCCGGCCCTTGCTCCGCTTCAGGTGCGGCGAAACGTTCTGTAAGGAGAACCATGAGGTCCTCCTCGATCAACCTGCCGAGCTCCTCGGCAGTGTCGAAGGAGCGGTAGGAGGCTGTGTCATCAGCCTGGATCTGCGCGATCAAATCTCGCAAGCGCGCTTCGCGGTCTGCGGGCTTCTTCATATAAAGGAGTCGGGGCATCCCATTCGACAGCCGGTACTCGTCCTCTAACCCGGAAATCTCCTCCTCAGGTGCCACCCACCCGTACTTCTGCCAATAAAGACCCACAAAGACCTGGCTCTGACGGAGGTACGACCGGTAGAGATTCCGAGGTGGATGCGGGCGGGCCCCCATTTCGAACATGACCGGGATCAAGTGCAGCCGTTCGATGGCGGCTTTAACCGCGGCGCGTTCTGGCGCCAGCTCCTCGAGCGTCGAGCTGACGAACACCCGCAGCCGCTGGTCAGGAGTACGGATCAAGCCTCGTCCAGGCTATCAAGAGCTTTCTGGCACCATGCTGAGAATCAAATCGATAGTGCGCTCCCGCGGCTCTTCGACGCTCCTGGTCGGGCTTCTCCTGGTCGCGGCTGCATGCTTTGCGGACGAAGAGTCTTCAGTTTCGATTGGACCGTCAACAGCCTCGACAAATGTGGCGACGACCACGGCAGCGGTCCCCTTGGAGCCTTTGACGCCTACCCAGACATATCTGGCACTTGACTCGCCGATCCTCCCCAGGACAGGCAACCCAACGCCTCCAATTGAAACGCCAATTGAAACACTTGGGGACGGCCAAGTGGTCATTCCCATGGATGGAGACTTTTCGGCCACTCTCGGCGAAGGGATTCTGGCGGATGCCTTAGTCGTGCGCCGAGCCGAAGGAGAGACCGCGCTTGCCCTCCGTCCATTGGGAAGCGAGCTGAACCTGGTTCAAACGATCGACCTGATCAGCCTTACACAGGAGGCCGACGACAACGGCGTGAGGCTGAGCGGTCGGAACGATTGGGCCACCTTCGATGTCTTGCTCGAGACCTATCGCTTCAACCCCGGATTGCTCCACTACGAGGTTCTGATTGAGCCGCATGCTGAGCTTCCTTCGGGCTCGGTCGAGCTGGAATGGAAATTCGTCAACCCGGACTCGGGCGAGGAAGCGGCGGCCAACTTGGAGTTCTTCGCGGAGCGCGCCTCTTATGCCGCCCCGATGTTCTACGGATATTCCGAGTCGTTGGACGCAACCCTTCTCTATTGGTTCGATCTAACGCGGATCAATCCCTTCATCGAGGCCACCCGATATGGACCCGCCGGCACCGCCGGCCCGCGGGGACGCTCCTTTGGTCACACGCTCACGTCCACCGATCTGAGAAAGCTCCCGATTGGTGAGCCGGTCGTGCTCTACGACGCCTACCTCTATCTGGCACCAGGTCGGCCGGTCGACGAAGAGACGATGTTCGGGGCATTTCTTTCGCAGGTAAGTGATATCTATGACCTCATCGCCAAGCCAGAGGTCACCTCACCCGACTGGCAAGCGCTCGCCCGGGAAACCCTGGCGGACCTCGATGATCCGGAGACATGGGTGGAACTGAACGGCAAGCGCTACTGGCGCGCTTACGTTTCCGATACGCGTCAGAGCGCGGAAGCAATCACGCAACTTGACGTAGGGCTAGGCGCAGCGCGATACGCGGCCCGCTACGGAGACGAGCAAGCGATCCGGATCGCAGAGCTGGCCGAAGCAACGCTGGAAGACTTCTACAACCCGGACTTTGGACTCGTGCAAAACAGTGGCCCCATCGCAATTACCGGCCCTCAGGGGCGGGGCGACACCTGGTACGAGCTGGGACATGTCCTCAAGCTGGCGGAATGGGGGCTGCTGGGGAGCCAGGTGGCTCGAGACCTCGCGCTCGCGAGCGCAGATGCGTGGATGGAATACGCCCACGCAGTCGACTACCGCTTTCACCGCTTCTACAACTTTCCCGATCCTGAAAACCCGGCTGCCGCGTGGCAGGGAAGCGAGCGCGAGCCGGACGCGTCCGGTGGCTACGCCTACTACATGCTGTTGCTGCACGAGCTAACAGGAGAGGAAGGCTTTCTCGAAGAAGCCAAAGCCGCGGTCGAAGCCCTGGCCGGAAACGGTTTTCTGCTCGCCTACGAGACCCACATCACCGCGCAAGCGGCGGCCGCTTGCGCGCGTCTGTGGGAGTTGACGGGCGACCCCCACTACCTCGCTCTCTCTTACGGCCCCATCGCCAACCTGGTGCGACTCGCCTGGATCTGGGAGGTCGATCATGGACCTGCGGCAGAGGCCACGACGTTCTGGGGACTCAACCCGACCCAGCGATCAGGGGTTATCACACCAAAGGAACAGTATGAGGCGTGGATCTACCTCGATGAGTACCTGCGTATAACCACCGGGGAAATCGACCCATCGATCGAGAAGCTTGTGGCCGAATTTCTCAAATACACCCCCGCAACTCTCGCCTACACGATGCCACCGCTGGCTCCAGACGGAATGGCCACCGAGAACCCAGCTGCCTATTCAACAGTGGCGACGAACCGCTTGGATCTCTACATCCCTTTGGAGGACATGCGCGACAGCTGGGGAACCTGGGGCGCGATCGGTCAGCAAGTCTATGGAGCGGGCATGGCGCCGACCCTCGCGGCCCTTTCCAATCCATGACGAACGACTGGCACGCACTGCGATTACTTACTCCGTCAGTGGCGGCAAGTAGGCAGCCAACGTTGCGGTAGCAAGCAACGCAGTCAAACTTATGAACAAGACACCGAGCGGGACGCCATAGAGGAAGCTGACGGTTCCCAGGACGAGGACGAACAGCGCCACCATGAAGGCGGGACCCGGATTCGCCGACAGGAACGCCAGCGTGTTGCGATAGGTTGTGCGCAGCTTCCGATGGGTCTCCTCTTCCGCGAACCAAAGGGGCCAAAAGAAAAGATTGAGGATCACCCATACAAAGAGGAAGGTCGCCCAGACCCAGCGCAGCATCGTCCATCCCAGTCCAGGAGCCTCTCGATAGATCCAAAGATTCGACGCGGCCACGCCTGCGAGGCCGAAGAAGACCAGGCCCCACCGCCATGCCGCCAGCCAGTACCGGCGGAAGGGCTGCCAGAAGCTTTGCCAGGTGATGCGCTCGTCGTTGGCCAGCACCTGGCGGGCCACATGGAACATCGCCGCGGTGGCCGGGGGGAGGGCGACCATTGACAACGCGGCCATGGTCCAGAGCAGGTTCAGTCCGGTCAGGATAAAGATTTCGCGCCACCATCCCCCCACCGCCGTTCGGAGCATGCCGCGAATTCCGCCCTCGATCCGCAGTGGGCGGAGCGCCAGCAAGTCGTTCATCGGTCGGAGTGTGTTTACCCCTTCACTCCCGCGTATCCCACTCCCTGGATGTAGTAGCGGCTGAAGAGGAAGAAGAGGATCAGGACCGGGGCAGCGTTCAACATCGCGGCGACGAGAAGGAGGTTCAGCTCTGCCCGGAACTGTCCTTTGAAGATATTCAGGGCGACGTTCAGCACCCACATATCGCGCCGCTGGAGGTAAAGAAGTGGGCCGAGATAAGCGTTCCACATGCCCTGGAACTGCAAGATGAAGACGGTCAGCAGCGCTGGGCGCGCCAGAGGAAGGATGATGTCTTTCAACGTCTGGAAATAGGACGCGCCGTCGATATAGGCCGACTCCTCCAACTCCCGCGGGATCGATTTCAAGAATTGGGTCAAAAGGAAAATGCTCCCGGCGGTGACGATTCCGGGGATGATCAAGCTGTACGCCCGATTGATCCAATCGAGCTTCGACATCAGCACATAAGCGGGGACCAGCGTCACTGCGCCCGGAATCATCATCGTGGCGAGCATGAACGCGAAGATCAGATCGCGCCCAGGGAAGCGCAAACGAGCGAACGCATAGGCAGCCATGACGCAGAACACCAGCTGGAAGCTCGCCAGCATCACCGAGAGGACCGAGGTGTTGAAGAGCCACCGCCAGAATCGACCTCCGCCGGCGAGCAATGCGACCTGCTCGAACACGACGGTCACCACGGCGAATAAGACGAGGCTCCACCCAAGCGCCATGAGGACACGTCGCCAGTCGGGTTGAGACATAGAAAGCAAGAGGACGGCAATCAGCAGCAGTACCGTTATCGCTGCGCCCACGGTCACCCACTCCACAAACTCCCCTTCTGCGCGCACATTCACGTATACAGCCGAGGCCGCGCCCCCGACCAGGGCGAGGAGGATGCTGAGGGGCAAGCCGACCGACCGGGGAAGCCCCTTCCCCTTGATTTCACTGGAGAGGCCGGTGAGCAGGAGCGTAAGGAAGGCGGCAAACAGGCCCGCCATCAGCCCAATGGAGACAGCCCCATCAATTTGCGCCTCTCCGCCAACGTCGGTCCCAAAGAAGCGCGGCCAGTTTTCTATTTGCCACTCCCCGCGCGGGAACAGGCTCGGCGGATACGCGATGATCTCTGAGTTGGACTTGAAGCTTCCGAAGAAGGAAAGGATGAAGGGCGCGAAGAGGAACAAGCCGAGCACGATCATCAGCACATAGCGCAGACCAACCCGTCCGGCCTTCCCACGTACTCGACGAGGCGGCTCGGTCGGCACCGGGCGAGGCACGGTCGACGTGCCCATATCGACCACTTTTTCGGGGGCGATCTCCTGGGTCAATATTGCTCCGTCCCGCTCTCGATGTAGCGCCGTTGGATGAGGGTGAAAATGAAGATGATCGCCCCGAGGAGAAAGGCCATAGCCGAAGCCAATCCCATCCGAATCTGGCTGCCTCCGCCGAGCACGCCGAGAGCCTCGCCGTAGACGAGATAGACGGGAGTCAGCGTGGTATTCAGCGGCCCTCCCGCGGTGAGAAATTGCACCTGGTCGAATACCTGGAAGGCGCCGATGGTGCCGAGTACGACGATGAGGAGTGTCACGGGTCGAAGAAGCGGCAACGTGATGCTCCAGAATTGCTGCCGCCGGCTCGCCCCATCAATCGCGGCGGCTTCGTAAAGGGGAGGTGGAAGGTCTTGGAGCGCGGCCAGATACATGATCATGAAGGTGGGCGCGGTGGTGAAGATATTCAAGGCCATGATCGCTAGCCAGGTGATACTCGGCCCCCGGAACCACCACTGGTCTGACGGAATGTCCCCTCCGAAAGCATTGGCAATGACTTGAAAGAGTCCGCGTGGATCGTTCAGCCATTCGATCGGTGTCCACTGCGCACCAAAGAGACTGAACGACTGATCGAATACGTAGTTGACGATGCCGGTCTTCAGGTAGAGCCAGAGAAATATCGATGAAATCACGACCGATGAAGTCACACTCGGGCCATAGAAGACGGTGCGGAAGAATTGCTGCGCGCGAATCGGCTTGTTGAGCACGCTTGCGAGCATCAGGGCAATCGCGGTCTGAAACGGCACCACGATGATCACGTACATAAATACGTTCAGAAGCGAACGCAGGAAACCACCGGTATCCCCGAGGGCCCTTCGATAGTTGTCGAGTCCCACCCAGGTAGGGGCCTCGAAAAGGTTGTAAGAAGTGAAGCTGATGTAGAGCGCGAAGCCAATGACGCCGACGGTAAAAACCGATGTAATCAGCAGGTAGGGCGACAGAAATAGATAGCCGATCAACGTCTCGTTGCGCGCCCCGACCCTGCGTCTTCGGCTACCGGGTTGGGTCGCTGAAACCATGATCTCTTCCTTACGTTGTTATACCAGTTGGGGTCGGAGCCCGTAGCCGAAACGCGGCTACGGACTCCGAACCACTACTGCTAGGCCGCCTCGTCAAGCGCTAGTTGCGCTTCCTCCTGTGCCTGTTGGAAAGCCGCCTCGACATCTTGTTCGCCAAGGAAGACTCTCTCCAATGCCTTGCTCACGGAGTCATTGACGCGACCCGTGTTGGATCCCCAGAAGGCCACGCGGGTCAGGTCGTAGGTTCCGCCTTCGGAAATCGCCTGGTCGTTCTCGTTGGTGATCAGACCGAGCTGATCTTCACGGGTTGGATAGGCGAAGCCCGTTTCGGTGATCGCGGCCTGGTTTTCGGTTCCCGTCACGAAGAGCGCGAAGGCCGCGGCAGCATTGGGGAACTCGGTCCCCGCATTGACGCCGATGCCATTGGTGAAGATGACATCTGCCTTGCCTTCAGGTCCCGCCGGAATCGAAACTGCCGCCCATTCGACGTCGGGGTAGTCGTTGTTCATGAAGTTGACCATCCAGCCGCCTTCAAGCGTCATTCCGACCAACTTCCGTCCGATGGCCTCACCACACCAACCTGCGCCCACATCGGAAGCAGTAACGAGCGAGCCTTCGGTCTTCATGTCCGCGACAAGCGTCGCCGCCTGGATGACTCCTGCGTCAGTGAGCATTGCCGTTGTGGCGTCCTCACTGGCAAAGGTCGCGCCGTGGCTGAATGCCCAAGGTGCGAGGCGGGCCCAGTCGGCGCCCTGGCAGAAGCCGGCCACATCGGTGTTTTCCGAGATTGCCTGAGCCGCAGTGCGTAGGTCATCCCACGTCCAGTCGGCGGTCGGTGCCTCAATTCCTGCGGCCTCGATCACTTCGGGCAGGTAGATCAAGCCCAACGTGCCCCAGTCTTTGGGGAGCGCATAGGTCTGGTCCTCCAGCGTGAAGATGGTCAAGAGCGAGGGGATGAATTCCTCCCGCGTCACGCCTGCCTGTGCCATGTAGTCATCCAGAGGCAGGAGCTGGCCGGCGCGGCCCAGCGCCGTCATCAGCTGGTCATCCACGTAGAGGACATCCGGTCCCTCGCCACCGGCAAAGGCGGCCTTCATCTGGGTCTGGAAGTCAGCCGGGACGGGCTGATAGTCGACGGTGACATCGGGGCACGCTTCGTTGAAGCGGGTAATCGAGTCCCGGTAGACCTGCTGTTCGGTCTCGTCACCCCAGCCCGAGAAGACGATGGTTGCGCCTTCCTCGACGGCAATGCCCATGCATTCGCCTGCCGCGCCACCACCTCCACCGGCGGCCGTCGTGGCGACTCCTCCACCGGTCGTTGCGGTTGCTCCGCCGGTGGTGTCGGTTACTCCATCACTCGTCGTGGCTGCGCCGTCGCCGCCACCACAAGCGCCCAGCACCATCGCGAGGATCGCGACGACGATGGGCCAATGTCTGGTTTTCATTGCCTTACCTTTCTCTTGGGACGCAAGCGTCCTTTTGCTTACTTGTCACGGGAAACCTCCAAAGAACGAATTTCCCCGCGGTGATAAAAGTTAAGCCCGATCGATCGCCAATGTTCCGGGAGCCGGGGCGTCGTGGCTGGACGGCCGTCCTGCAGGTGAAGACCGGCGAATCCAAAGAGAGTGGTGAGAAGCAAACCGCCCTGACAGGCGGTGTGAATCCCGTGAGCGCCATTACCCATGGAGTCGGCGAGATCGATTGCCGCGGCCCGACGAAAGAGCCGATAGCCGAGATCGGGGTCGCCCATCTGGGCTGCCAGCATTGCGTGAAAGCCCAGTGAGAGAGACGAGCCATGATCAGCTTTCGGCTCGTAGTACTTCCAGTTGGCGTCGCCCGATCCGATAAGGTCGCCTTCCTCGGGGACCAGAGTCATCGCCATCAGGACGTCCGCTTGCTTGATCACGGCTGCGCTCTGAATTCGCTCCTCCCCGAGCAGGTCATACATCCCATGCACCCTCGGCTCGAATGCGGCCAGGTCGATTGGCGAGAGATTGAAGAAGCCTGCGTGCTGTTCCCATACCCCGTCGCTGCCCCGCCGTAACACGACTTTGTCGGCTGCATCAGCGAAGGCGGTTAAATCCTCAGCGGCCAACCCGAGCCTGGTCAGGAGGCGCGACGAGGACCCGGAGGCCATGCCTTCTATCCGTCGTACCACTTCGCCTGCCTTGCGAAGTTGCCAGGCCGCCAACAAATTGGTGTAAAGGTTGTCGTCGACTCCGATGTGATACTCATCGGGACCGATCACCTTGCGGAGATGGAGACCGTCGTCCTCCACTTCGAGCCGGCTCATCCAGTAGTGCGCACCATCAACGATCATCTCGGCCCCCTCATCGATGAGGAAACGATCATCGCCCGTCCATTGCCAATAGTGGTCAGCGGACCAGGCCACGTCGGCAGTGATGTGCTCTTCGAGCTCCCCGGTCCAGATTCGCATCGGATCGCCATAGAGAGGCTTCGACCAGTCCGGAGTCATTTCGTCCCCGGTCGCCGCCGATTCCCAGGCATAGAAGGCTCCGTTGCGGCCATAACGAGCTGCCTTGCGCCGAGCCCCGGCCAATCCGCGATAGCGATAGGCGTAGTGCGTGCGTGCAAGGTCTGGCTGACTCAACGTCAAGAAAGGAGCCACAAAGATGTCGGTATCCCAAAAGACGTGGTTGCTGTAACCAAAGCCGCCGAGCCGGGCGCCGATCCCGGCACCGGAGTCGGTTGGGGGAGCGGCGGCGATCAATTGGAAAGCAGCAAACCGCAGGGCTAGCTCGGCCTCCGCGTCATCGTCGATTTCAATCGCCCCGGTCGCCCATCGTTTGCCCCAGGCAAGTCGGGAAGCAGCAGCGATATCGTCAAATGCGGTCCCGATCGGTGGCAGCGCCAACTCGATGTTTTCATTGCGGGCGACCTTGTAGCCGACAAACTTGGTCACGTTCAGGACGGCTCCTGGCGCCAGATGCACCACCCCCCGTACGCTCGGCTGCACCCGATCATCGATATAGGTGAGCGCGGCGGAGGTGTCGACGCGCCAAACGAGGTCCAGCTGATGGGCGTCGTCGATGCTGTGATAGCGGCAACTGCCTCCGGTTGAAGCGTCGTAGCTCACTTCGCTCGGAATCCACGCCGGCACGGTGGGGCTGGCGATATTGGCCTCCACTCCGGTGTGGAACTCGACTTCGATTTCGTCGGTGAGCGACTCGATGGCCACCTCGAGTACGGCGAGATAGCGGAGATCTAGCGGTAGCAGGCGTCTAAACGCCACGCGGATGGTCCCAGGCTCGGCACCACGCCAAAGGACGGTGCGCGTGAGGGAGCCATCGGCCATGTCGAGGACTCTCCGATATCCTGCCGGCCGGCGGCGATCGATGTCGAAGGGCTCTCCGTCGACAGCAAAACGAAAGCTGGTCCAATCTGGCACGGCACCCAGCAGCTGCGGCTCACCCGGAGGAGTCACAAAGGCGCCATTAATGAATGTGGCTCGAACCTCTCCCTCCCGTGGTTCTTCGGTGGTTCCCCGCGTCATCAAGTATCCGTTGCCGATCGTGAACAGTGACTCTCGCCAGGGTGCCTCGCTCGGAACGTAACGTTCCTCGACAATCGTGGACCGGGAAATCACATCGACCCCCCGGTGCTGAGGCGAATCACCAACTCCGGCTGGAGGAGCACGCCCCGAGGCTCATTGCGCAAAGAAAGAGCTTCAGCGAGGAGCTCGACCAAGACTGCGCCGATCTCCTTGATGGGTTGGCGAACACTCGTCAGTCCGGGCTGGACGATCGAAGCGGTGGGAATGTCATCGAAGCCGGCGACGGCGAGTTCCTTTCCGACCTCGATGCCGCGGACTGCTGCCTCAGTCATGGCCCCCAGCGCCAGCTCGTCGGCCACTGCGATCACCGCCGTAATTGAAGGATCGCTCCCGAGCAGCTCGGCCAAGGCAATCCGACCGGGTTCGAACCCGTTCGTGGTCCTGACGGTGTCCGGCTCGGCGAGCCCGTAGTCCGCAAGTACCTTGCGGATTCCGTCCAGTCGGAGGTCACCCGTCTCCGAACCGTCGGGCCAGGCGATGACGCCAAACCTTGAGTGGCCTCGATCGATCAAGTGCCGGGATACCTCCATCATCCCGGCCTCACCATCGACATCCACCCAGAAATGCCGGCGGCTGCCCGCAGTGCGCCCAAATGTGACAAAGGGAATACCCCGCTCGAGGAGATGATCTACCCGGCCGTCGTCGTAGTCAGTCTCCGACAGCACGAAGCCGTCGACCACCCCGCGCCGAACCAAGTCCTCGTAGGGGGTTGTGTCGTGTCCGGTGTCGCGGAACAAGACGATTTCCAGCCCGTGACCGCTGGCCGAATCGACCAGCGAATGAAGAAATGCATTGAGGGTCGGATTGCCTCGTTCGCCCGGCTCCGGAAGTCCGTAGCCAACCTGGAAGGACCGGCCTCCGACCAAGCCCTGCGCAGCCTTGTTGGGGCTGTAGCCCAGCGTTTCGGCGGCTTCGACTACCTTCCGCTGGGTCTCGTCGGAAACGACGCCAGTTCCGTTCAGGGCTTTGGACACTGTGGCCACCGAAACGCCGGCTCGACGCCCGACATCTCTGATGGTGGTTCTCTGGCCCTTCATCGTCACTCGATTCAGGAACTGACTTAATGAGGATCTGGGGAAAACGTTTTCTGTCACCCTGTTTACACAACGAGTCGCCTGTCCGTCGCCCAAACAAAAAGGTTTTTTCGCGATCTTGCTCACCTATCTTTTGCCCGTGGGTGTGACCGGCTATCTCTTCGATCTCGACGGGGTGTTGACCCCGACCGCAGCGGTCCACCAGGCGGCATGGGCCGACTCGTTTAATCAGTTTCTCGCCCATATCCATGACTCCGGCCGCCCGTTTGACGACTCCGACTACCTCGCATACGTCGATGGAAAGCCGCGCTACGACGGGGTCCGCAGCTTTTTGCAATCGCGGAACATCCGGCTTCCCGAGGGAGCTAAGTCCGACCCGCCCGGATTCGAAACCATCCAGGCTCTAGGCAATCTCAAGAACGACGCGTTCCGCAAGGTTTTGCAGCGAGATGGCATTGCGCCTTATCCAGATGCTCTTGCGTTGCTCGACGAGCTCGACTCGCGCCATATTCGCTGGGCGGTCGTGTCTTCGAGCGCCAATGCCGAAGATGTTCTGGCCGCGGCGGGCCTGGAAGATCGCCCGGCGTTCGTCGTTGACGCGTTTGTTGCGACGGCCGAAGGGCTGGCCGGCAAGCCGAGTCCCGACACCTTCCTCCATGCCGCTCGTCTGCTCAGCCTCGAGCCGGCGCAATGTGCGGTGGTGGAGGATGCGATCTCCGGCGTCGAAGCAGGCAAAGCAGGAGGATTTGGAGCTGTGATCGGCGTCGCTCGCCACGGCGATTCCGATTTTTTCGCAGCCGGCGCCGACCGGGTCGTGGGTAATTTGGCCGAGCTCATCGGCGATCTGGTGTAGAAACGTCCCATGGACGAGCCCGCCATCAAAGTTGACGAGCTCACCAAACACTTTCGGGTGCACCAGCGGGAAGCAGGATTGGCCTCTGGCGTGCGGAGCTTCTTTCGGCGCACTTATACCGACGTCAAGGCGGTCGACGGCGTCAGCTTCTCGATCGAACCTGGCGAGATGGTCGGATTCCTCGGCCCCAACGGAGCCGGAAAGACGACCACCCTCAAGTGCCTGGCAGGGCTCCTCCACCCAACCTCGGGCGAAGCTTTGGTGCTCGGTTTCACGCCGCACGTCCGCCGACAGGAATTCCTCCGCTCATTCACCCTCGTCATGGGCCAACGCAATCAGCTGTTCTGGGATCTGCCGGCCATGGAGACGTTTCTCGTCAACCAGGCCATCTATCGGATCCCCGAGGGCGCCTTTCGAGAATCCCTGGACGAACTGGTTTCGCTGCTCGAGCTGTCGCCCTATCTCGACAAGCCGGTTCGCAACCTGAGTCTGGGAGAACGAATGCGGGCGGAGCTCGCTGCAGCCCTCCTCCATCGTCCCCAGGTGCTCTTCCTCGACGAGCCGACACTCGGACTCGACGTCACGGCCGCGGCGGCCGTGCGTGGGTTTCTGACGGCATACAACCAGCGTCACCAGGCCACGGTCCTGCTGACCAGCCACTACATGATGGATGTCGCCGAACTGACCCGACGAGTGATTGTGATAGATCATGGACGGATCCGCTTTGACGGCAACTTGAGCAATCTGATCGATACCACCTCGCCTCACAGGATTATCCGCATCACGATGTCAACCCCCGTCGATCGCGCCACCCTGGCCGAGTTCGGGGAACTGATTGAGAACGACGGCGTAATTGCGGTCTTCCATGTTCAGCGCGAAGCCACCAAGGAGATTGCCGCGCAGATGCTGGCGGACCTACCGATCGAGGATATTGCTATCGAGGAACCCGAGATCGAAGAAGTGATTCGCCGAGTCTTCGCCGAGACATGATCGCGGCGTACAAGGCTTTGCTGCGAGCTCACATCGGTGTCGGACTGGCATACCGAACGCGGCTTACGGTGTGGGTTCTGACAGCGTTGTTTCCGCTGCTGCTGATGGCGGTGTGGCTGGCTGTCGTCGACGAGGTCGGACCCGCAAACGGGTGGAATCGAGGTGACTTCATCGCTTATTACTCAGCCGCCGCCCTGCTGTGGCATACCACCACTAGCTACTTGACCTGGGTTTGGGATGACGACTTTCGCAATGGCGACTTCTCATTCAAGTTGCTGAAGCCCCTCGATCCCTTCCACCAGTATTTGACCCAGGAGTTCGGGTTTCGGGCGATCGTCATCGTGATCCTGGTCCCAACTCTCGTAGTGGTCACGTTGTTGGTTCCCGCGCTGAGCTACGACCTTGACTTCTGGGGATGGGTGCTCACCTTCGTCGCCGGTGGGAGCGGCTTCCTGCTCAATGTGGTCATGGCCATGGCTTTTGCCACGATCGCCTTCTGGACCACTCAGACCGGCAACATCTATTCGCTTTGGTGGGGATTGGGGTCGTTCCTTTCGGGGTGGATCGCTCCCTTGCCGTTGATGCCCGAGATCGTGGAAGCATCGGGGCGGTGGCTCCCTTTTCGTTCCTCGATGGGTTTTCCGCTCGAGTTGTTGTTGGGGCGACTGACCGGCTCTGAGATACTCCGCAGCTTCGCCGTCACCGCAGGGTGGATCGGTATCTTCGGACTGCTCTACCGGCTGTCCTGGCGCAAAGGGATTCGCCGCTATCAGGCGGTCGGCGGATGAAGCGCTATCTCCGACTACTCCGCATCTTCTGGGGGAACACCCTCGCCGCTGAAATGGAATATCGAACGGCGTTCTGGGCCAACGCCGCGCTGAGCTTGTTCTGGCTTGCCTGGGCGGCTGTCGGGATTGGGGCATTCTTTCGTTTCGCCCCATCTGTTCGAGGCTGGACTTATGACGAGCTGCTTGTAGTCATGGGTATTTTCTTTGCGATCAACGGATTCCGCCAGGCCGTGATCAGCCCCAACCTGGCGATGATGACCGAATATGTCCGGATGGGCACGCTTGACTTTCTCCTCACCAAACCGGTGTCGAGCCAGTTCATGGTGAGCCTGCGACACGTCGGCGTTTACAACTGGCTCGACCCTTTGCTCGGGTTTGGCCTCGTCATCTTTGGCTTGATTCGCCGGGGCGATCCGGTTTCGTTGATGTCCGTGCTCACGTTTGGGTTGCTGACCGTCGCCGCAGGCTTGGTGACCTATTCACTGGCCCTGGCGATTCAATGCTTGGCAGTCTGGACCATTGGTGGCGAGGGACTCGATGATCTAGTTCAGGGCATAGTCGAAGCGGGCCGTTTTCCGGTGCAGATGTATCGCGGAGTAGTTCGAACTGTTCTCACCTTCCTTATTCCGGTCGCTTTACTCACCACAGTCCCAGCCGAAGCGATTCTTGGGCGAGGCTCAACTGGAATCCTGGTAATCAGTTGTTCGATAGCAGCACTTCTCCTTTTCGTGACTTCGCGGTTGTGGATCTGGTCCCTACGCCATTACACCGGCGCGTCCGCTTAGGACCCTTTCCTGACGATCGATGTGCCCCTGGTCGGTCGGCTGGTTGCTCGACAGTTCCCCCAATGGGCTGATCTCCCGATAGCGCCGGCTGGCTCCGGGCGGGTGGGACAACCGAACCTTTCGACTCGGAGAGGACCTGTTAGTTCGGCTCCCAAGTGCGGAGGGGTATGCAATGCAGGTCGACAAGGAACAAGCGTGGCTACCGATCCTTTCACCCCGGCTTCCTCTTCGAATCCCGATTCCCGTGGCGAAGGGCCATCCCGCGGAGGAATATCCGTTCGACTGGTCGATCTTCGGATGGCTCGACGGCGAGACCGCCGAACCCCAACGCATCAACGGTCTCGGCGCTTTCGCGGCGACGCTCGCCGACTTCCTCCTGGCGTTGCAAAGAGTCGATCCTTCCGAAGGGCCACTGGCCGGTGCCCACAGTTTCTATCGCGGGGCACCGCTAAACGTCTACAACAGCGAGACCCTCGGTGCTCTCGAAACGTTGCAGGATTGGGTCGACACCCGAAAAGCGCTTGCGGTATGGGAGACAGCACTCGACGCGCGATTTACCGGCTCACCGGTTTGGTTTCACGGCGATGTCGCCGCAGACAACCTGCTGGTGGATCAGGGCCTCCTCTCTGCTGTGATCGATTTCGGTTGCTGTGGTGTTGGCGACCCCGCTTGTGACCTTGTGATCGCCTGGACCTTGTTTCACGGCGCGAGTCGTGATGTGTTTCGCACATCCATTGACGCAGATGCTGCAGCCTGGGCGCGCGGCCGCGGGTGGGCGCTTTGGAAGGCTCTCATTACGCTTGCCGGGGAAGTCGATTCAAGCTCGGTCAAAGCGGCGAAGGCCCACAATGTCATCAACGAGATACTCGCCGAGTAAGGCTTTGGAGTTGAAAAAGGACAAGTCCGAGAGCAGAGCGACAGGGCGACGCACCAACCTTGCGCTACTCGTCTTGCTGCCGTTTGCGGTTCTCTCCGGCCTTGTTGCCAATACCGCCGGGACCACATGGGGAATCCATCCTTCGGTTTTGCATGGCATGACTGCGCTGGCGATCTTGATCCTCGCCCCCTGGAAACAAGCGATCGTGAGACGAGGCTTGAGAAAGAAACGAAAGAGCTCCTGGGTATCGATCGCGCTTCTGGTTCTCGTGCTCTCGACGTTGACGACTGGCGTCATGCACGCCACCGGCTATACGGAACGGATCGGGCCGCTCACTTTGATGCAGGTCCATATCGGTGGGGCACTTCTTGCTCTCCTTCTCGCCTGGTTCCACTACCGGTCGCATCCGGTCCGCCTCAACCAGTCGATAGATCTCAATCGCCGTACCTTCCTTCGCACCACCGGTCTCGCGACAAGTGCCGGCATGGGTTGGCTCGGTTGGGAAGCGACCCTCGACGCCCTCCGGCTGAGCGGGGGACAAAGACGATTCACCGGTTCTCACGAAAAGGGTTCGTTCAATCCCGGCCAGCTGCCCGTCACATCGTGGCTCGACGATCGGGTTCAGAGCGTCGAAGCGAGGACCTGGACCCTCAATGTCGACGGTGTCTCGTTACGGCTCTCGGACATTGAGGCGTTATCCCACGACGACTTCGAGGCCACATTGGATTGCACAAGTGCGTGGTTCTCGACACAATTCTGGAGTGGAGTACGGCTCGACCGCATTGTCGATGTTGGCGGTCATCGATCGATTGCCGTCAAATCGCGAACTGGTTACAGCCGGAGGTTCCCAGCGCGGGACATCGAGAAGCTGTGGCTGGTCACGCGGCTCGGCGGAGAACCGCTATCGGCGGGACATGGTTACCCGGCGAGGATCGTCGCCCCCGATCGACGTGGGTTCTGGTGGGTAAAATGGGTTGTCGCGATTTACCCATCCGACGTCCCCTGGTGGGTGCAACTTCCGTTCCCTGCCACCTGACCACCGCACACCAAACCTAAAGTTTCGGTGGTCGATAGCAACCAGAATCGACTTAAGAATGGCTGGAGACAACTTTGCGTCGTCTGATTGAGCTGAGTCATCCCATCGTTGATGGAATGCTCACTCATCCCGGGATTCCCGCGCCGAAAATTTCGACGTGGTTGACTCATGCCGCCTCGGCCGAGCGCTACGCCGAGGGCACCACCTTCGAGATCGGTCGTATCGACCTCGTGGCAAACACCGGCACCTACGTCGACACGCCTGCTCATCGATTCGTCGGCGGTCAGGACCTCGAGGATTTTCCACTTGAGCGTCTGGTCGATCTCGATGGGCTCCTGGTCGACGCAACCGGAATTGACGGCAAGGCCATCGATCAACAAATTTTCAACGGGCTCGAGCTCGAAGGTCGCGCCGTGCTGATTCGGACGGGCTGGGACGTCCACTGGGCCACGGACACATATTTGGCCGACAACCCTTATCTAACCAAAGCGGCCGCCGAGGCCCTTCTCGCCGCAGGCGCCGCTTTGGTCGGGATCGACTCGCTCAACATTGACTCCCTTGCTGATCCCCATCGGCCTGCCCACACCGCCTTGCTCCAAGCGGGCGTGCCGATCGTCGAGCATCTGACCGGGCTAGAAGCCCTTCCGGCTGCAGGCTGGCGATTCTTTGCCGCGCCCCCACGCGTCCGCGGGATGGCCACGTTTCCGGTCCGCGCTTTCGCCATCCTGTAGAGGTGAATGACCTTCCGGCGTATATCGCCATCGCTGCCCTGCTCTCTCACGCCAGGCCCGTCTACGCCTTGGTGGCGAGCGCCGCGGCCGGGTGGCTGAGGCGCCCCGCGTGACGCGGATCTTTCACGCGGTGACCGGGACGGTTGTGGTCGGCTTCGGCATACGCCTGCCGACGGAGCGTTAGGTCAGACGATTTACCGACTTTGAGTCGACGCCGCCACCAGACCTACACTCGAAAGAAGGGGTCGCCCAGGGGCGGGCGCCATTAGCCGGGAGGAAGAAATGACACGTTCGATTCGGCCGCGTTTGGGTCGACCAAGTTTGATTCGACTTGGCATTGCTGTGCTCGCAATTATGGGTCTTGCGGCCTGTGCGAGCGGAGGCGGAGGCAGCCAGGAGGACCGCGAGGAGCTCGCCACTTTTGTGCAGCAGATGGCTTCCTACAACGGCGCGGACGTCACGCCCGAAGACGTTGACTTCTACATGTCCCATATCACCGACGCCTTCGTGCAGGATTTCGGTACCGAGGACGTCGCGGCCTGCGCAGCTGATCCCGAGTTTTGCATCGGCGAACCGCTGCCCAATGCCTCGGTCAGCGCCGACAACGTTGTCATTGATGGCGACACGGCGAGGGCAGTGATCGACAGCGACATCGGGCCCTTCGGTATCGAGCTGATCAATGAGGATGGCGTTTGGAAAGCAAGCGGGATATTTGTCCCTGATGACGAGATCGCCGAGGGAACCGAGATCGTCGAGGTCGAGATGATTGAGTTCGCGTTCGTTGGGGACCTGACCTCTGAGGCAGTTCAAAGCGGCGACTTTGCCTTCCGCTTTGTCAACAAAGGGGAGCAGCCGCACATGGCGTCGCTTGTCGCCCTGCCGGCCGAAGGCACGCTCGAAGAATTGCTATCGGATGATTCGTTCCAGCCCGAGCCGATCTTCGTCAAGTTCGGTTACGGGCCGGGTGAGCAATCCGACGTCGCCCTACCGGAAACCCTTGCGCCCGGTCGGTATGGGCTGATCTGTTTCCTCCCGGACACGACCGAAGGTCCGGATGGCACGCCTCATGCCTTCAAGGGGATGGTCGCCGAGTTCACGGTCGGCTAAGCAGAGGACGAGTCGATCGCGCCTCCTTGCGCGACCTGTCCGATGATCTCGGCGAGCTCGGCGGGTCGCGACCACATCGGCCAGTGGCTGGTGGGCAGGTCGACCCAGGTGACGTTGCGTAGTTCGCGAACGCCGCCGAGCCATGCCCAGTCCTGTTCCTTGGCGTAGGTCTTGATCTCCTCGGATGGGAAGCCGGTGCAGATGATGGTGGTCGGAAGGTCGCGGCGGGCGTCGTTGGTCAGTTCGACCTGCTCGCGGAGAACGCCGCCGGGGACGGGCACTGCCCGCTGGCGGAAGGTCTCGAGCTGCTCCTCGCTGAGTCCGTCGAGATTCTCCTCCTCGGCGATCTCCTCCCAATTGAGAGGCTTCTCCACTCCCTCGAAGCCAGCATCGAGCGCCCCCTTGCCCG
This sequence comes from uncultured Acidimicrobiia bacterium, assembly GCA_963761985.1. Taxonomy (GTDB): domain Bacteria; phylum Actinomycetota; class Acidimicrobiia; order Spongiisociales; family ZC4RG35; genus JACCTH01. The sequence goes on along the minus strand of CAVXIT010000006.1, from coordinate 30,295 downwards.
GAGCGGAGTCGACGTAGACCATCGCCGCGATCCGCTCGGGAATCAGGTCGCTCGCCGCGTATCCGGAGAACCCGGACGCGCTGTGCACGGCCAGAACGACCGGCGCGCCTGATGCACGAACTGTCTGCGTGATTGCCTCAATGTGATCCGAAAGGGAGATGGTTGATCGATCGGTATCAGCTGAGTCCATGCCGGGGAGGGTCAGCGCGGTGACATCGTGGCCCCGGGCGCGCAATGACTCGGCTACCTCGTCCCACGCCCACGCCCCGAGCCAGAAGCCCGGAACCAAAACGATCGGTGCAGATTTGGTTTCAGTCTCAGCCATGTGTTTCATTCTTGCGGTTTCTCCCCCCGGAGGGGGGAGTACCCGAGCGAAGCGAGGGGGTAGGGGGCGTATTGAGTCACGAAAACGGTTTTCCCTGGTCCCGCCTGTGGCGGCCTCCCCCTCCCCATAGGGTCACGACGATTCCCGCGCCGCTGATCTCAGTCGGCAGCCGCTTCGATCTCCCAGCCGGAGCCTTTTCCTACCCTGGCCGCGATGGGAAGGTGGCCTCCAACCTGTCTGCTCGCCACGCTCCTTCTGATTCTGTCCTGTAGCAACGAGGCAGACGAAACCACTGCGTGGGCGAAGCGAGCTTCGATGGAGATACCGCGCTCGGAAATGCCAGCGGTGGTCGTAGCGGACGAAATTTGGGCTCCCGGCGGGCTCACGGACAACGTCCTCGGTTTCTCGGGCTCCAACGTTGTCGAGGTATATGACCCGAATTCCGACACCTGGCGGCAAGCCCCCGACCTACCCGAGGCGCGACATCACGCGATGGCCGCAGTGGTCGGTGACGACCTATATCTAATAGGAGGAATGGTCGGAGACTCGTTCGAGCCGTCTGCGTCGGTGTGGCGGTTCCGGGCAGACGCGTGGGAACCCGTTGATCCGCTACCCGAAGCGCGGGGTGCCGGCGCAGCCGTAGTCCTCGACGGATCGATCTATGTGATCGGCGGTGTCCCAAACGGCGTCAGCGTGATTCGGTACGACCCGGAAACAGGGGAGTGGACCGAGGTCGCGTCGCTCGCTACGGCCCGCGAACACATCGCTGCGGCGGTTCAGGGAGAATCGATCTATGTGGCCGGTGGCAGGTGGAACGGGCAGATGCTGTCCACCGTCGAGGTCTACGACCCCTCGACGCGGCGTTGGAGCCCGGGACCAGCGCTGGCTGAAGCGCGCTCGGGCTTTGCACTGGTGCCGTTCGCCGGCGGCCTGGTCGCGCTAGGCGGCGAGATCTTCGAGCCGATGCAGAGCCTCGCTAGCGTCGAAATCTTCACCGAGGACGCGTGGCGGGCTGGGCCCGAGTTGCCGGAAGGTCTGCACGGGGTCCCGGCCGTGGATTTCGACGGGATGCTCTACGTTTTGGGCGGATCTCGCCGGGCCGGGGATGTCGACAACGCGGGCGAGGTCTGGCGAATACCCGTAGGCGACCTGACGCAATGAAACGGCGGGGTGGGCACCGCCGAACGAGCCCGGCATGCGCTCGAGGAGTCGCTCGCTCTCAATCCCAACTTCGCCCTGTGGGGCAGGGTTGAGGCGCGTCGCCTCCTCGCCGAACTCAATTAGCCCAGTCAATGATCTGGCGCTGAACGGCTGACGCGTCGAACCAGGCGTTTTCGTAGCAGATCAGACCATCGCGTAGCTCGAAGATGTGAAGTATCCGGACCTCGACCGGTGCCCCTCCACCCTTCATACCCGACCATTCCCCGTGCACGTGTCCGGTCAAGAGCGACTCGTCGACCACGTATCGCCCGCCTTCCGCTGAGAAACGTCGGACCGACGTCAGAACGACGTCCGGTATGGCATCGAGGATGGAGGAGTAGACCTCGCCCACCTCCTCCTTGCCATGGAACGGGGCTTCTGGGTGGGTGACGTCGTCCCACACTATGTCGTCGGTATATGTCGCCAGCGTGGCCTCGACGTCGTGAGCGTTCTCGGCGGCGAAATGCTGATCGATGATGTCCACGTTTGTACTTTTAGCCGAACCCAGGGTTCGCAGGGGTGTTCAACACCCTCTCCAGCCCACAGAACGAGCGATTTACCCTCGGCGCGGATGAAAGCCGATCTAATTGTCCATGGCGGGTTGATCTTCACCGGTACCGACGATCCCCAGCCGGGCGGGGTTGCCGTGAGGAGTGGACGGATCGTCGGCGTGGGAGATGTTCGCAGTTTCAGCTCGCCGGCAACCGAGGCGATCGACGCTGCGGGTGGGCTCGTCACGCCGGGATTCATCGACGCTCATGTCCACCCTTTAACCGGTGGAATGAAGCTTTCCCGCTGTTCCCTCAACGAAGCGAACAATGCCACCGAAGCGCTCGACCTAGTCGTCGCCTACAGCCAGGCCAATCCGGACCTCGAGTGGATTTGGGGAGGTGGTTGGTCGCTCGATTGGTTCGACCGTGGGATTGCTCCCGCGTTTGCCCTCGACGCGGTGACGGGTGATCGTCCCACCTTTCTATATGCCAAGGACGGACACAGCGCCTGGGCGAATACGGCCGCCCTCGAACGCGCCGGAATCTCCGCAACGAGCACCGACCCCGCGGATGGGCGAATCGAGCGTCTAGCGGATGGGACCTCCCAAGGAACTCTCCATGAGGGGGCCATGGACCTCGTCGAGCGCGTCTTGCCGCCATTCACTTCGAGCGATTGGGAGCAAGCGCTCCTGATCGGTCAGCGATATCTCCTCTCTTGTGGCATCACCGGTTGGCAGGACGCCGACGTCCAGCCTGAGCATGAAGACGCCTATCTCGCCGTCGCCCGCCGGGGCGATCTCCTTGCCGCGGTCGTCGGCGCCCTTTGGTGGGAACGAGACCGGGGTTTGGAACAGATCGAAGAGCTCGTCAGCCGGCGAGCGCGCATGGCACCCCGTTATCGTCCAACCTCGGTCAAGTTGATGCTCGACGGCATCGTTGAGAACTACACCGCCGCCCTGCTCGAGCCATACCTGGACGACAAAGGTCTACCAACCGACAACTTTGGCATTGACTTCATCGATCCAGGACATCTCAAGGAGATCGTGCTTCGCCTCGACCGGCTTGGGTTCCAATGCCACTTTCACACTCTCGGCAGTAGAGCGGTCCGGAGCGCGCTTGACGCGCTCGAAGCATTGCCGACACACGATCTAACCCACCACCTCGCCCACCTCCAGGTCGTTGATCCGGCCGACGTTCCCCGTTTCGCCAAAGTCAACGCGATCGCCAACTGCCAGCCGTTGTGGGCCTGTCGCGAACCCCAAATGACCGACCTCACGCTTCCGTTCCTCGGTCTGAGGTCGGCCGCTCACCAGTACCCCTTTCAATCGCTCGCGAAGGCAGGAACCACCCTGGCAATGGGCTCTGACTGGTCGGTCTCGACGGCCAATGTCTATGAGCAGATCGATGTCGCCGTAACCCGCACCCATCCGGCCCACCGCAATCGAGAACCCCTTGACCCCCGACAGGGGCTGAGCCTGCAACAAGCCCTGACCGCCTTCACGGCAGGTTCGGCGGCGGTTAACCGGATCCAATCGGGCCGACTGGAGGTCGGGTCCGTGGCTGACATTGCGATCGCCGATCGCAACCCTTTCGTCGACGGCCCGATTGCCGAGACGGCCATCACCCACACGGTTGTCGACGGACAAGTCGTGTTCGCGGCTTCCTACCATTCTTGATCCGTTGATCAAGGAACGCCACCAATGACCACGACCCCAATAGTCCAGCTTGGCGGGATCCGGCTCGTCACCGACATTCCCGGCCCCAAGAGCCAGGCCATCATCGCGCGGCGGGAAGCGGCCATACCTCCGGGCAACGCCCGGTTGACGCCGATCAGCGTCGCCTCGGCTCATGGCAGCCTCGTCACCGATGTGGATGGCAACCAGTTCATCGACCTGGCCGGCGGCATAGGCGTCCTCGCGGTCGGGCACACACCTGAACTGGTGGTGGCTGCTTTGCAAGAGCAAGCCGCGCAACTCATCCACATGTGCGCCATCGTCTCGACTTACGAGTCTTTTGTCGCCGTCGCCGAGCGACTCAACGCTCTTGCCCCGGGCGCCTTTGCCAAGAAGACGGTCTTGATGAATACCGGCGCGGAGGCGGTGGAAACCGCAGTACATATCTCCCGCAGCTATCAGAAGCGGCAGGGAATCGTCGTCTTCGAGGGCGGCTACCACGGCCGCACCAACCTGACCATGTCGATGACCTCGAAGTTCAACCTCTTCAAGAAGGGGTTCGGACCCTTCGCTCCCGAGATCTACCGGTTCCCATACCCGAACGTCTACCGCCGCCCCGACGGGATGAGCGAGGACAGCTTCGTCGATTGGCATCTCTCGCTCCTTGACCATTCATTCATGGCTCAGGTCGATCCTTCCCACGTTGCCGCGATCGTTGTTGAGCCGGTGCAGGGGGAGGGCGGTTTCGTGGTCGCTCCGTTCGTGTGGTTGCAAAAGCTGCGGCAGCTGGCCGATCAGCACGGCATTTTGCTTGTCGCCGATGAAATCCAGGCGGGGATGGGTCGCACGGGAAAGCTTTGGGCCATCGACCATGCCGAAGTGGTGCCTGACCTTCTGACGACGGCGAAATCGCTCGCCGCCGGGATGCCGCTCTCCGCGGTGGTCGGACGGGCCGAGGTCATGGATGCTCCGCACCCTGGTGGGCTGGGCGGCACCTACTCAGGCAACCCGCTTTCCTGTGTCGCCGCCCTGGCCGCGATTGACCAGATCAGCTCGCCCGATTTCTTGGCAAGATCGGCCGAGATCGGCCAGCACCTACGGGCTCGCCTGGAAGCCATCAAGGACAAGCATCCGGATCTGATCGGCGACGTGCGGGGACTGGGGTCGATGCTGGTGATGGAGTTTGTCAAAGACGCCAAAGCCAAGTCCCCCTGGATGGAGGCCACGGCGGCGGTGACGGCCGAAACGACCAAACGTGGCGTCATCACCATCCGCGCCGGCCTTTATTCGAACTGCGTGCGCTTTCTCCCTGCCCTCGATATCAGCGATGCATTGTTGGATGAAGCGCTCGACGTTGTCGAGGAGTCCGTGGCACAGGTCGCCGCCGACCTCGGAGGGCAAAAGTGAAGTACGGCCAGTTCATTGCCGGGGAGTGGCTTCCAGCCCAGGCAGGCGGGGTGTGGGATCTGATCAACCCGGCAACCGAGGATGTCATCGAACAGGTGCCCTTCGGCGACGTGGTTGACGCGCGCATCGCTCTCAACGCGGCGCACGAGGCCTTTGCATCGTGGAGCCACACCAATCCGTATCAGCGCGCCAAGTTCCTGGAAAAGGCGGCGGCACTGCTGAAAGAGCGAGCCGACAAGTTCGCCGCGATCACCACGGAGGAGTCTGGAAAACCGCAGGAGCAAGCCAAGGGGGAGTGGTTGTCCTGTCCGAACTACTTCCTTTGGGCAGCCGAGGAAGCGAAACGGATCTACGGCAGGTCGATCCCGGCCCGAATCGAGGGGCGTCGGATCGACGTCTTCTATCGGCCGGTCGGCGTGGTCGGGCTGATCACAGCGTGGAACTTTCCGGTCTACAACCAGGCCCGTGCGATCAGCTCTGCGCTCGCCGCCGGGTGTACCGTCGTGTCGCGGCCGAGTGAATACACACCTCGTTCGGCGATGCTTATCGCCTCCTGCCTTGAGGAAGCCGGGCTTCCGGCGGGAGTCCTCAATCTTGTCAATGGCGAGCCCGCAAGCATCGGCCAGGAGTTTCTGGACGATCCTCGTTGTCGCAAGATCAGTTTCACCGGTTCGACCCGGGTGGGAAAGATCCTGATGGATGGCGCCTCGCGCACCGTCACTCGTCTCGCCCTCGAGATGGGAGGCAATGCCCCGGTGATCATTTTTCCCGATGCCGGTGACGCCGCCGAGATCGCGCAGGCCGGAGTGACGACGAAGGTGCGGAATGCCGGTCAGGTGTGTGTCGCTCCCCAGCGCTTCTATGTCCATGAGGAAATGGTCGACGAGTTCTCCTCGGCGGCGGTCACCGCAGCTGAGGGCCATGTGGTCGGAGACGGAAGCGATCCAAGCACCACCGTCGGGCCGTTGATCAACTCCATCCAGCGGGATCGGGTGGAAAGAATTGTCAACGAGTCGGTCGACGCGGGGGCCAAAGTGTTGACGGGCGGCGAGCGGCTCGACCGCAAGGGCTACTTTTTCCAGCCGACGGTTGTCTCCGACGTCGCTCCGGGTACCCCGCTCCACGATGAAGAGATTTTCGGGCCGGTGATGCCGATGATCCCGTTCAATTCGGTGAACGATGTGATCGAGATGGCGAACAAGACCGAGTATGGATTGGCGGCCTTCGTTCATACGAACGATCTCAACACTGCCATCCGCCTCTCTGAGGAGCTCGACTACGGGATGGTGGCGATCAACGACTGGGCGGTGGCGACGCCGGAAGCGCCCTTCGGCGGAGTCAAGCAATCGGGTTTGGGCCGCGAGTCGGGGATGGAAGGCGTTTACGAATATCTCGAACCTAGGACGAGATACATCGGCGGCGTGAAGTGAGGGGACGGCTCGGATGAAGGACCGGCCGATACGCGTCCTTGAGGCGACCGGAGCAGGAGCGCATCGCGGCGCGGTGCACGGTGCCGCCTTTTATTCCGAGATCCGCCGCTACGCCGCTGAACGGCTGCGCCTTGCCTCGAACGGCAGCTGGGCGGGCCGACCAGCTAACACCGAGGATGCATTGGGACTGGCCGCGGGCATGCTGAGCGCCCATCGGGCGTATGACGCCGATCTATTCGAAGAAATGACGGCGCTGGCTGCGGCCACCAATCTGAGCGAAGAGGAAATCCTGATCGTTTCCGGTTTCACTGACTTTGTGGACGTTGTCCGCGCCGCGGGTGCCACCGAGGTTCCCGAGGAGGACGATTGCACGGCGGTGATCGTGCCCGACCACCTGGCCGACGGATCTGGTTATCTCGCCCAAACCTGGGACATGCATGACAGCGCTACGGAACACGCCTTCCTGTTGCGAGTCGAACCCGACACCGGCCCGGCCTCGTTGGTGTTTTCGACGGTGGGCTGTCTCGGCCAGATCGGCATGAACGAGGCCGGAATCGCGATCGGGATCAACAACCTCACTGCGTCAAATGGAAAGCCCGGTGTCACGTGGCCCTTTGTCGTTCGCAAGGCCTTGACCCAGACGTCAATCGGAGACGCCCTGGGCGCAATCCTTGAAGCCGATCTCGCCGGGGCTCACAACTACTTGTTGTTTGATTCGACGGGCACCGGGTTCAATGTCGAAGCAATGGTCGGCTATCGGGCGGTAACGAAGCTCGAGCAACAGCCGCTTATCCATACCAATCACGCTCTTGACGAAAAAGCCCAGGCATCCGAGGCCACCCGTCCTCCCGACCTTCTTGCCTCGTCGCTCGCCCGGCTCGCTCGCGCCGAAACCGCGCTGGCCGCCGAAAACATCGATGTCGACGACCTGATCGCTCTTACCAGAGACCCTGATGCCATCTGCCGCCGATCGGAACCGCCGCACCACACCGAGTCGTCAGGGGCTGTGATCATGCGTCCCAAGAGTGGCGAGATGTGGGCCTGTTGGGGTTTGCCGTCAGAGAACGACTTTGAGGAGTTCTCGGTGTGAGCGAGCTCCGGCTTGTCAACCTCACCAAGAAGCTCGCGGCGCAATGCGCCGCGCTGGAGCTCGCCGCCTTTCCCTACGCCTCTCCGTCCGAGCTGCTGAGCGAACCCGACATCGTCGCCTACAGCGAAACTTTTCCGGAGGGCTTCGTGGTCGTGCTCGACGGTGACCGGGTCGTGGGCCAGGGAGCCGGAATCTTTCTCGATTTCGACTTCGACCACCCCCAACACACCATCGCCGGCATCACCGGCGAGCACCAGTGCGGAAACCACGACCCGAACGGGGCCTGGTACTACGGGACCGACATGGCTACCCATCCCGAATATCGGCGGCGAGGCATCGGGCGCATGCTCTACGAAGCTCGCAAGGACCTGGTGCGAAGACACCACAAGCGAGGCATCATCGCCGGCGGCCACATGCCGGGTTATGCCGCCTACCGCCAGGAAATGAGCACGGACGAATATCTCGAAAAGGTGCGCCAAGGCGAGCTCTACGACCCGACGCTCACCTTTCAGATGGAGAACGGGTTTCGAATCGTCACCCTGCTCAAGGGCTATCTCCATGACGAAATGACCGGGGGTGACTCAGCCCTCATCGTGTGGGACAACCCGGAGTTTGGGACCGACGCCGCTGCCGGCTAGCCGCTTATCATCGGCTGCGGGCCCCCTATCCGGCCCCTTTCTGACGAGGAGTATTAATGGCAGCTAAGAGACTGATTCGAGGCAATCGTCGAGTTATTAGGGGCAATCGGGATGTCCTGATCTCGATGCTCATGACCAACCGCATCGATCGCCGGGAATTCCTGCGCAAGGTCGGCGCCGGAGGAGTCCTCATGCTCGGCGGTCCCGCCCTGCTCGCCGCCTGTGGCGAAGGCACCGCCACGGATGGGACCACCGGCGATACCGGTGCCTCAGGCGGCGGTGAGCTCTACGTCGACAACTGGATCGAGTACATCGACATAGATGAGAACGGCGACTATCCGACGATCTCGCGTTTCGAGGATGAGACCGGGATCGACGTGACTTACACCGAAGGCGTCAACTCGAACGAGGAGTGGTTTGGCAAATATCAGGCGCAGCTTGCCGCCGGCCAGGCAATTGGCATCGACCTGACGGTGCTCACCGATCACTATGCCGCCAGACTGATCCGGCTTGATTACTTAGAGAAGCTCGACAAAGCAAACATCCCGCACGCCCAACCTGGTTGCGGGTCTGCAGAACCGCGAGTTCGACCCGGACCGCGATTACACCCTCCCATGGCAAACGTTCTTTACCGGAATCGGCTACGACATCGACCAAACCGGCCGCGAGATCACGTCGCTACAGGACCTTCTCGACCCAGAGTTCGCTGGCAAGGTCGGATTGCTCGAAGGTTACGACGACACCCTCACCATCTTTTTGCTCATGGATGGAAAGGATCCTGAAACTGCCAGTGTCGAGGACTGGGTCGATGCAGCAGCAAGAGTCAAGGAAGCGATCGACTCTGGCCAGATCAGGGATATCTATGGCAACGATTACCTCGACGCCCTCCAGACTGGAGACCTCGCAATATCGCTCGCCTATTCCGGTGACATCGTTGCCAACCAAGCGGACTTTCCGTCATTGCGGTTTGCGTTTCCCACGGAAGGGTTCCGGATCGGTACCGACAACATGATGATCCCGAAGGGAGCAGAGAATAAAGCCAACGCGGAAGCGTGGATGAATTTCTACTACGACCCGGTGAACGCCGCCGAACTCGCGGCTTACATCCTGTACATGACTCCCGTGGAGGGAGTGCAAGAGGCGATTAGTGAGATCGACCCCAGCCTGGCAGAAGAGCCTCTCATCTTTCCAAGCGAAGAAGTGCTAGCCCAAGCCCGCGGCGTCAAAGCGTTTAGTGAGGAGGAGGAGAGAACCGTGACCGAGGCGTTCGCGGCCGCTGTCGGATTGTGACGACACCGGCAATGTCTCAGCAGACTCCCGCCGTCGAATTAGTCGGGGTGACCAAACATTTCTCAGACTTCAGTGCTGTGGAGGACCTTGAGCTTTCGATCGGTGACGGCTATTTCTTCGCACTTCTCGGTCCGAGCGGGTGTGGGAAGACGACAACGCTGCGGATGATCGGCGGCTTCGAAACTCCTACCTCGGGCACTATCAGGTTGCATGGGGAAGACGTAACCGGTCTCAAGCCTTACAAGCGGCCGGTCAACACTGTTTTCCAGAGCTACGCCTTGTTTCCCCACCTTAGCATTTTCGAGAACATCGCTTTTGGGCTGAGACGAAAGGGAATCGAAGCCCGAGGTCAACCAACGAGTGGGAGACGTGGTTGAACTGGTTCAGCTGAGCGGCCGCGAGCATAGCAAACCGCGCCAATTGTCGGGGGGCCAACAACAGCGTGTCGCCTTGGCGCGGGCACTCGTCAACCATCCGCGGGTCCTGCTCCTTGACGAGCCGTTTGGCGCTCTTGATTTGAAGCTCCGCAAAGAAATGCAAATCGAACTCAAGCGGATCCAGCAGGAAGTAGGCATCACATTCATCCATGTGACTCATGATCAGGAAGAGGCCATGACCATGGCCGACATCATTGCGGTGATGCACAATGGACAGATCGAGCGGATTGGTGCTCCGACGGAGATCTACGAAGATCCTCGTACCGCTTTTGTCGCCGGCTTCCTTGGCGCTTCCAACCTCATGAGCGGAACACTAGATGGGGATCGGAACTGTCGTGTTAACGGTGCGGCAGCATGATTCGTTGCAATCCGAAGAAACTGCATGGTGACCGCGAGAAGTCCAAGTCGGTGTCCGGCCGGAGAAGATCAAGCTGTACTTACCCAAGCGACGAAACCGCTCCAGTCAATCGCGTGCCTGGAAGGTCAGGGACGCCAGCTTTATTGGCGTTTCAGCACTCACTACTTGGTCGAACTGCCTCCGGTCGGCGAATTTGCAGTTGTGGTCCAGAACCTCGACGACCGCAGGTTCGCTCCCGGCGAAGCGTGCTTGCCGCCTGGAATCCTGAACATACTTTTGGTGTCACTGGATGACCGTCACTGCCCCGCCTGTCGCCGGGCAGGGGGCATATCCGGCCGCACGCCGACGAGTTCCCTACCTTTTGCTCCTGCCGGGATTGCTCTGGCTTTTCATCTTCTTCTGTCCTCCCTTTGATTCAGTTGGTCATGACGGCATTGCAGGAGGGCTCTCTTGACAGTCAGGCTTCGAATTCACTTGGGCCTGGGACAACTACATCCAGGTCTTCACCACCTATGGGCCTCACTTTTTGCGTTCGCTGCTCTTCGCTGGGTCGCCACCCTGATCACTCTTCTGATTGGTTATCCGCTCGCCTACGCGATCGCCTTGCGGACCGGCCGCTTGAAGACCTCTTCTTGGTGCTGATCCTGTGCCCGTTTCTGGTCCCGTTCCTGCTCCGGACCTGGCCTGGCGCATAATCCTGGCCGACGAGGGCGGGGTTGTGGTGCGACCTGACAGACTATCGGGTGCTGCCCGGCCAACGGCCGCCTCCTGGCCACCCCGGTGGCGGTGCTCGCTGGACTGACCTACAACCTGCTGCCGTTCATGGTCCTGCCCATCTATGTCGCCCTGGAAAAGATTGACGATCATTGTTGGAAGCTTCCGCATGACCTTTATGGGAGCCGCTTACCGTCCTTCTGGAAGGTGACCTGGCCCCTTTCCTTGCCGGGAGTCATCGCGGGAACTCTTCTTGACCTTTATTCCGGCTGCTGGCGACTACATGAAGTCAACTGCTTGGCAATCCGCAGTCAAACATGATTGGCAATGTCATCGAGAACAAATTCCTGAGTGTCGTCGACTACCCGGCGGCAGCTGCGATCTCGTTCGACCTTATGCTGCCATCGTGATCCTGTGGTCTTTACGTGCGGTCGGTTGGGACCGAGGAACTCCTGACCTGATGGCGCGCTCGTTTCCGGTGGGTCTTCCGACCTACCTAGGACTGGGCCTTCTATATCTGTTCGTGCCGGTCGTTCTCGTCATCCTCTTTTCGTTCAACGACCACCAGCGGCCGCTTCAATGTTCGCTGGCAGGGATTCACTCTGATCATTGGCTTGATCCCTTTCGGGTCCAGGATATGCCACGGGCTTATGGCCGAGCCTTGTGATTGCTGTCAGCTTTCGGCTCTCTTTGCGACGGTGCTCGGCACCCTTATTGCGCTCGCCTTATCCGCTACCGCTTTCGGGGCAGGGCGACCACCAACATCTCTCTCTTCTTGCCGATGGCAAGCCCTGAGATTGTGTTGGGTTCATCGCTACTTGCGCTCTTTGTCGCGATGCGAGTTGGCACAGGCTTCTTCACCATCTTGGTCCGCACATCCTCTTCAACATTTCGTACGCCGTCGCCACGGTGCGAGCCCGGATTGTCGGTTTCGATCGGCATATGGAGGAGGCATCGATGGATCTGTATGCGGACGATGGCTGACTTTCCGCAAGCGTCACCCTGCCGATGATCATGCCGGGCGTATTTGCCGCTTTTCTGCTCGGATTTGCACTGTCGCTTGACGACTTTGTCGTTTGCAACTTCACTTCGCCGGCAGCATCCAAACTTTCCCTCTTGGTCTGGGGCGCAGCCCGCCGTGGCATTCCGCCCCAGGTCAATGTGTGGGGCACGATCATCTTTGTTGTCACCGTCTCGGTGATGCTGCTCTTCCTTTGGTCGCAAAAACGCCGCGCAGCGCAAACTCGGATCCGCCTAATCAAAACCTAAGGCTTGAGCCGTGGAAACCACGGCTTTCTGCATTCAGATTCGGGAACCGGTGATCAGCGAGCTCCGTCCAACTGGCAATGCGGCCTCCGGGCCGCAGCCCCAAGAAAGGAAAATGATGAAACGGGTCACGCTTTCGGTCATCGCCCTGCTGGTGCTGTTGACCGCATGTAGCGCCACAACGACGGCCGACTGCTCGGACGTTTCGGGCGAGCTGAACCCTGGGCAGCGGCGGCAACCACCACGGCCGCCCCGCATACAACCGCCGGCACCAATACTGACGAGGAGCGACGGACGTCCTCGCAGCTGCGGGTCGGCAGGTGATCTACGACGGCTCGATCCATCTCCAAGCGGCCGACACTCGCGCCGCGTTCGACGAGATCGTGTTCCTGGTCCAGTCCTCGGGCGGCTTCCTCGCGGCTTCCCAGGTAGGCGAGGCGCCCGAAGACGAGCAACCTCGATCAACTTCACCGTCCGGGTCCCGACCGATGAGCTCACCGCGACTCTTGCCGCCATCCGCCAGGTGGCCGACCGGGTGGTGACGGAATCGCTGCAGAGCCAGGATGTCACCGAACAGTTTGTCGACATCGAAGCTCAACTTCGCAATCTCCATGCGCTCGAGATAGAACTCCTAGCGCTCCTGGCCGAGCTGCGGGACAACCCCAACGCCGACCCCGCCAAGCTCCTTCAGGTGTTTGATCAGATCAGAATCACACGCGGCGAGATCGAGCAGCTCGAAGGTCGCAAGCAGTCGCTGACCAACCTCGTGGCGCTGGCCACGATCTCAATCGGCATCAGCCCGCTGCCAGCTGCGATCCCGATCATTCCGACCGATCCGGTGTGGGAGCCGGCCACAGTTGCCAAGGAAGCCCTCCGCAACCTGGTCGAAGCGCTGCAGGTGGTCGGGAACATCGGAATCCGCCTTCGTCCTCTACACCTTGCCGGTGCTGCTGATCGTGGTCGGACCATTCGCCGTTTTGGCTTGGTGGCTGCTTCGTCGCTCGCGTCGACCAAAGCCTTCACCCATCGGTCCGAAGCTAGGCGAGTCTTAGGACGAGTTAGATCCTTATTGGGCTGATCCCTTCTCAGCCAAACCGTTGAGAAGCTCGAGCACGACCCGATTCGCGAGATAGGCCGTGATCTCTCCGGGGCCGTCGTAGTTGGGGGCAACCTCGACTACGTCCGCCCCAACCACGGGAAGCTCGCGCGCTAACCGCCGAACAGTGTCGAGTAGCTGACGCGACGTGAGTCCGCCGGGCTCTGGAGTCCCCGTGCCAGGAGCGAAGCCGGGGTCGACCACATCGATGTCGATTGAGAGGAAGACGCCTCTGGCGCCTCCGGCAATTGCGTACACCACCGCTTCGTCGACCACGGTCTTGAGACCCCGGTCCTCGATCTCATTCATCAGATAGGTACGCATTCCTTGCTCGCGCCCCATTCCATGACCTCGGGCTCGGGCCAATAGCCCCGGAGGCCGATCTGGACGAAGCGGTGTCCCGGTACTGCGCCTGATTCGATCAAGCGACGCATTGGAGTGCCGTGGCCGTAAAGCGTTCCGTATTGACTGACACCAGTGTCGGCATGGGCGTCGAAGTGGATCACCGCGATCTCTCCTGCCCCGAGAGCGTTGGTCACCCCTGTGGCGTTGGCGAAGGTGACCGTGTGGTCACCCCCGAGCACGATCGGAATCTTGCCCGCGGCCGTCACCTTCTCCACGGTGGTGATGATTCGCTCGAGCGACAGCTCCACCTGGCCGGGAACGACGTAGACATCGCCGATGTCGACCACCCCGAGGAATCGGAGGGGATCGATCCCGGTGGGCAAGTGCGGGCGGTATCCGTCCATGGCCCCGTAGTCAGCGTCGCGGATCGCCTGCGGGCCGAAACGAGCTCCCGGTCGATAGGTCGTTCCCCAATCGAAAGGCGCCCCGACGATGACCACCTGGCTGTCTCCGAGGTCATCGAGCATCCTCGCCGGGACTCCCAGAAAAGAGTTGCGCGACGCAAAGGAAATATATTCGGCCGAGGCGAAGGGGATTTCCTTCGCGCGATCCTCATAGGGAACAGAGACCGAGTCGTGGGGCATCAGGTCACGCTAACGCGGAGAAGGTCAATCCTGTCGCAAGTTGAAGACCACGGTTTGGAGGTCGGTGAACTCCTCGATTCGCTGCCTTCCCCAACCGGTGTCGGTGCCGGCGGCTCCGCCGAACGGCTGGAATGTCTCCCAGAAGTCGGTCGAGTCGTTGATGATGACCGTGCCGCTGCGGATGCGATCGGCGTACCAAAAGGCCTTGGAGACATCGTTGGTGAACACCGCTGCCTGCAGGCCGAGATTGGTTCGGTTGGCAATTCCGATGGCATCCTCGTCGTCCTTCGCAGTAAGGATGGGAACGACCGGACCGAACGATTCCTCTTTCGAGACCAGCGAGTGCTCGGGCACCCGGTCGAGGACAGTGAACTGGTAGTAGAGGTCGGTGGGGTGGCCGCTCGCCCGCCCGCCGCCGATCAGGACCTCGGCTCCCTTCTGGCGGGCGTCCTCGATATGACGATCCATTTTCGCCGCGGTCGGCTCGTTGTTGAGCGGCCCCATGTTGGTGGCGTCGTCCATGGGATCGCCCAGACTCACGGCTTCGGCAGCCTTGAGAGTCGCATCGACGAACTCGTCGTGAAGATCATTGAGCACGATCACGCGCTCGGTGGCGGTGCAGACCTGGCCGGCGTTGTAATAGGCCCCGTAGACGGCAGCAACTGCAGCGGCTTCCACGTCGGCATCACCGGCGACGATCAACGGTCCGTTGCCGGACATTTCCATGATCGAGCGCTTCAAACCCATCGACGCCACGATTCGCTTTCCCGTTTCCGAGGAACCGGTGAAGCTGATTCCCTGGATGCCGGGATGCGTCACCAGCCACTCGCCCACGTCCCCGTCACCGGGAATGACCGAAAGGGCACCTTTGGGAAAGCCGGCTTCCTCGATCACCCGGGCTGCTTCGAGCATCGCCCAACAGGTGTTGAGCGGTGGTTTGACGATCACCGCGTTGCCGGTGGCGAGGCCCGGCCCGACTGTCTCCATCGGAATCATGACGGGAAAGTTCCACGGGGTGATCGCAGCCCACACGCCCACCGGCCGCCGCACCGTGAACATGCGCCGGTTGCGCTCGGTGGTGGGGATCAGGTCCCCCTTCATTCGTTTCACGTCCTCCGCGGCAATCTGCAGATAGTCGCCCGACTCGGCGATGTCGTCGATCGCTTCGGCCCGGAAAGGCTTGCCCTGTTCCATGGTCAGAATCCGGGCGATTTCCTCGACCCGTTGCTTCCCAAAGCTCGAACGCCCGCAGGCACAGATCGGCGCGCTCGAAAGCGGACCAATGCCGCATCTCCTCGGACGCGGCTCGAGCGGCAGTAACCGCTTGGTCGACGTCGGCTTTCGACGCTCGGGGAACGTCCGCCAGATGCTCCCCGGTCCCCGGCGACCGGAGCTCGTAGTGCCCTTCGCCGGTCCCGGGCGTCCATTCGCCGGCGATAAATAGGTCGAGCTGCACCACCAAATTGGCCTCTCTGTGTGGTCACTGAACGGTAGCGCAACAAGGAGACAGCAGCTTGGTCAGCCGATCGGGGGCAGCGGCGACGGGATCCTCCGACCCGTGATTTCGATCGGTCTTACCTCGATCCATGTCATTGGATGACGGCCGCTGACCCATTCATCGAGTCCCCGCTTGGCCAGGGCCGCTTGCCGATCAGGATTGAGGACCTCATTGACGATGCCGTGCACGAGGACGCTCCACCCAGTCCGATCCCGCGAATCCCATCCGTCGATTTCAAACGCCACCGCCTGCCAGCGCAGAGCCGCGTCGAGCTTTGCTCCAACGGCCGAGCGAAAAACCACCTGGCCTGCATCCATCATGTAACGGACCGGCAGAATCGTCACCTCGCCATGTTCGACGAACCCGAGCCGGCCGATGGGTTGGGTCGCCAGAAGACTGAGACATTCGGCCTTCGTTAGCACCTCGACTCCGGCGTGGTCTGTCGGCTTATCGCCTTTCACTCTTCCTCCTTCTCGACATAGTGCATTGTCCACGCCCAGGCCGACAGGGCCGAAGACTCCGACCCGCCGCCGAACGCCCTCGAGGCGGAAAAATACTGAAGCTGGGGTGAGACCGGACGGGAAAGAGCCCCCAGGTGGGGGCTCTTTCCTTCTGTCCGGTCGGATCGTGGATCAGGCGATGAGCGCCTTCCGCAAGCTCAGGAACGTGAAACCGGACAGGGTGAGAGTGATGCCGACCACCATGGCGAAGGCTGCCAAGGCGTATGCCATCAGGCCCAGGTTGAGGGCCGTCGTGAGTGCTGTGGCATTGATCCAAGAAGCGCGAGCCGCGTTAGGGATCATCAGAGGCTGCCCGGCTTCGTCCAGGACCGGGTTGCCAGATTCATCAACTTGCGGGACCTGGCGGGGCATCTCCGCGTAACGGAGTCCCTCAGTCGAGTCCAGCTGGTGATGAGTGATGATCGCTGACTGGGCATACATGGAGAAGGGGCCACGCACCGGTACCTCGGGAAAGACGGCGTCGTCGGGCGTGGTGATGTTCTCGGCGGCTGCCTGATTCCAGGTATAGACCGCACCAAACACCCCACCCGCCAATAAGCCGATCCCAACTATCAGTGACAGGATTCCCACGATTGCCAGCAAGCGTCGCCGGGCTACCCCGGTCCGCTCAGTGATCACCGGCCTCGTGATCGTTCTATCGATTACCGCTGCCATCTCAGTGTCCTCCTTATGAACACCAAACGAAATTTGACTCTTGGATTGTCTCCCGAGACGCCCTGGAGGCGCTAGGGCCGAAGGGGCCCTAAGCGCGTGGGACCAAGGTCCCTATGCCGTTGTGTCCCCGGCTGAGAGGTGGGTCGTCGTTCCATGCGCCGATAACCACCGTAAACGCGGCATGTCACCCTTGGTTTCGGCTAATTCACTGGCATCTCGGACGAAGCGCGATCCCGTTCCCTGCTGCCGTCGTGGGCCCAATACATCAACTTCCGCCCGAGGGGCGGAAGTTGATGGACTAGGGCGACTGTCAGGTGGCTCGCATGGTTCGGTCAGCGACATCTCTGATCCCCATGCCAATCAGGATGAAAAGCACTCCAATCAGTATGGCCATACCGGCCACACCGAAAGCCACGACGGATGTGAATAACGAGGACTGGAGGAACGCGGAGTTGGCTGCCGTGGTGCGCAAGGGGTCTTCCCGATCTAGCTCCGCGTAGGTCAGGCCACCCGTCGCCTCGAGTGTGTGCGCTTCGATGACCTTCGCCTCGCAGTAAGCGCTAAACGGTCCGTTGACCTCATCGCCCGCGAGACACGAGGCATCGTCGGCGACCGTGATGTTCTGGTCAGCCAGAGTGTTGCTCACCACGACCCATGTCGCGATCCCGCCGACGATGAATATCAACCCGACCAGTAACGAGAGAATGGAAGCGGTCCTTCTCACAGTGCCCTTTCTGTTATGTCGACGCTGTCGCTGTCGATCGAATTCAGTGTTCGAGCGCTGCAAGCGTCCCGCTAGGGCCAAACAGCGCCAAGCATGATGACCTTAGGCTCTAACGCCCAAGCAGCGCCTCCATAGTCCTGCGCTTTGCCGTCGACGCCGGCAACAGTTCTATGCGCTGGCCGCGATTGATAAGCGTTCCGTAATCAGCCGTAGAGGACAAGAGACCGGGGCTGAGTGACCATTGGCCCTAGTCGGTGGCGGTCAGGCCGAGCATCTTGACGAGATTCATCAAGCCAAGGAATTAAATGAGCGACGCTTCCAAAGTGATCGACCGGGTAACAGTTCTGGTGGGTCTGATTGGGGTGCTGGTCATGGCCACTGCTTTGGTGGTGGCGGTCCGCGGTCCCCAGGCCGGAGCCGAAAGAACGGTCCGAACTGAGGCCGAGATCGACCTGAGCGAGTTCTCAATCAACGGGGACCTCGTGGTACCGGTGGGCGAAGTATCGCTTCGGGTCACTAACAGCGGAACCGTGGCCCACAATCTTTCGATGACCGACGGCCCGGCCACCCCAGACCTCAATGCCGGCGAAAGCTCGGTTCTCAACCTCGGTGCGCTCGAGCCGCCGGGTATCTACCAGCTGCTGTGCAGCCATCCCGGGTCACGAATCCTCGGGTATGACCGCGTTTCTCACCGTCGGCGAAGCCCGAGAGCCGCTACCGAACATGCTGGCCACGGGGAGACGACCGACTACGCCGCCATGGATGTGGCCATGATGGAGAGCATTCTCGAATTCCCGGCGATGACCTCAGGCATTGGCAACCAGGTCCCTCGAGCCGACGATCCTCTGCCGACGGGACCAAGGAGTACGAGATCACAGTGGCGATCACGCCCTGGGAAATCGAGCCTGGAGAAATCGTGGAGGCTTGGACCTATAACGGCCAGGCGCCGGGGCCGGCCATCCGCGTGGACGATGGTGACCGAGTTTCCGTGATCGTCCATAACGAGTTGCCAATGGGAACCGACGTGCACTTTCACGGCATCAAGCTCGAGAATGCGATGGACGGCGTCGCCCCGCTGACCCAGCCTCTGATCGAACCCGGGGACACGTTCACCTATGAATTTGTCGCCGAGGGTCCCGCAGTAGCTATGTATCACGCCCATCACCACGCCCAGGTTCAAGTGCCAAATGGATTGTTCGGCACGATCATCATTGGCGACCTGCCTTTACCCACCGTCGCACCATCGGGGGCCACGAGGTTCCGGCCGACCTACAGGTAGCCACTGAACTCCCGATGGTGCTAAACGACGCGGGCATGATCGGTTTCTCGCTCAACGGAAAGTCCTTTCCCGCCACGGCCCCTTGCGGTCAAGCAAGACGATTGGTTCGTCGTTCACTATTACAACGAGGGCTGCAAATCCACCCCATGCACCTGCATGGCTTCCCCCAGCTGGTGTATGCCAAAGACGGCTTCCCCCTCGACGAGCCCTACTGGGTCGACACTCTCAACGTTGCTCCGGGGGAGCGCTATTCGGTCCTGGTCCACGCCACGAGGTTGGGAGCGTGGGTCTGGCACTGCCACATCCTCAACCACGTCGAGGCCGAGGACGGGATGTTCGGGATGGTCACAGCCGTGATCGTGGAGGCGTGACGTGTTCGTTTATTACTTCATGTTACGTGCCCCGCTCCGTCACCGAGACTGTTCATGCGTTAACCGACTCGCCCGGGGACCTCACCGTGTGGGCGCGACTCGCTTACGAAGGCGGGGAAGAACTTCGGATGCGAATCCAACCAGAGGCACAGCGTGCTCACCAAGGAGATCGAGATTGTCGTTGGCAAGCCCCGATCAGAGGCAAAGGCCTTCTATATCCCGATCTTGTGGAGGGCCACCGGAGCCGAATCACTATTTCCCGCTCCTCGAGGCTGACCTCATCGTCGAGGCCATGGGGGAGGAGATGACTCAAGATCACATTGCGCGGCTCTTACAAGCCGCCGCTCGGACCAGTTGGCCGGCTTCTTGATCGTGCACTCCTTCACCACTTGGCCGAGAGCTGCGTCAAGAATTTCATGGATCGTATCCAAGCTGCTCTTGATCCTGTCTAGCCCCGCCCCGGGTGGGTGATGGAGCGCGCGGCCAGCTCTGATCCGGATAAGAGACCATGGCTAGAGGGGCAATACCACCCGCACGGTGGTGTCCTTGGCCCGGCCGGCTGAGGATGGTGGTTTCACCGCCGGCCTTCTCGGGCCCGGTGACGCAAATTCTGGAGGCCCATCCCGTCAGACTGATTCGGCCGGGTCAAATCCACGTCCGTGAGTCGATGACAGTGACCACCAGCGCCCCCATGCCCTTCTCGACCCGCAACCTCCACTGCTGACGTGCCCGAGTGCCGGAGGGCGTTGCTGGTTGCCTCCCGCACGATCTGGGAGATGTCATCGATCGTCCCTTTCCGGCAACAGGCTCTCGGGATCCAGCTAGTTCTTCAGCAACCTTCACCTCTACTTCTACTCCGTAGGGATCGGAGAGTTGTCGCACAATCCGGTTCAGCTCGATCAGCCAGTTCCGCCCCTGTTCGGATGGACGCTTGAGATCGAAGATGAATTTGCGCAGCGAGGTGATGGCGTCGTCGAGCCGGGTGACCGCATCTTCGATTTCGCGCCGCTCCCGATCGTCCTCCAGGCGGAGGGCCAGCCCCTGTAGAAGAAGACCAACCGCGAAGAGGTCCTGGATGATTGCGTCGTGCAGGTCTCGGGCGATTCGCTCTCGATCTTCGACCACCGCCAGCCGTCGCATCCGTTGTTGCACTCTCGAATTAGCTACCGCCGACCCCGCAATTACTGCCAGGGCCTCGACCAAGTCCTCGTCCTCCTCGGTGAATCCACCAGCTTTCTCAGTGAGGTAAAGGTTGCCGAAGACCCGATCGCCAACCCGTACCGGCACACCAAGAAATGTCTCCATCGCTGGGTGGTTGGGTGGGAATCCGGTCGAATCAGGATGATCCTGCAGCCGATCGAGGCGAATGGTTTGGGCCGAATGAATCGAGAGTCCCCAAGACGCCTTTTCCTACCGGGAGGTGTCCGATCGCTTCGGCAGTTGCTGGTTCGAATCCAACGTGATGGAATTCGACCAGGGTGGAATGCTCGCCGATCACGCCCAGGGCGGCGTAGCGGGCCCCCGTCGTGTCGCGTGCCGTCTCTGCGGCCGCGAAAAGCAATGACGTAAGGTCGGAGGTGGCGGTTACGTTTGCCGCCCCCTGGATCAGCGAGGAGAGACGCTCCGGCGAAACAACAGCCACCGACGCCAGCCTATCGGCTGCGGCTCACGTTACAGATTGGCACGTGGGGTTATGGTGATCTCGTGCGGATATTGCTGGTCGACGACCACGAAATCGTGCGACGGGGTTTGAAGGCGCTCCTCGAAACTGAAGCCGATTTGACCGTCGTGGGGGAGGCGGGCAGTGTCGCGGAAGCGGTTCGACGAGTCGGCTTCGACTCGCCCGACGTCGTCGTGCTTGACGTGCGTCTTCCCGACGGTTCCGGCATCGAAGCGTGTCGCGAGATCCTCTCCTCGTTTCCTGACGTGAAGGTGCTCATGCTCACCTCGTACGCGGACGAGGAGGCCTTGATGTCCGCGATCTTGGCCGGCGCCTCGGGTTATCTCCTGAAGCGGATCGATTCGAAGGCCCTGGTCGAAGCTGTTGCGCCGGGTTGGTCGTGGAGAGTCATTGCTTGACGACGAGATGGTGTCGAAGTTGTTCGATCGACTCCGGGGGGGAAAGTCCTCCGATCCGCTGCTCGACAAGCTCTCGGAACAGGAGCAAAGAATCCTGGATCTGATCATGGTCGGAAAGACCAATCGTCAGATTGCCGAAGAGATGTTCTTGGCCGAGAAAACGGTCAAGAACTACGTATCGAATTTGCTGACCAAGCTTGGAATGAGCCGGCGTAGCGAGGCCGCCGCATATGCCGCCCGGGTCGGGTCATCTCGATCCGACCCGGATCGGGAGGCTTGGGAATAGACCCTGGGCGCTCATCAAGGGGCTGAACGACGGGTTAGATTTCTCTCCCGATGAGTCCTCAGGGACCGCAGACCGCCGCCTGGTTCAAACGTGCCCGTGACAATCTTGTCAACGGGGTATCGAGTGGCTTTCGCTATCTCGGCGACGATGACACCCTGGTCATCGATCGCGGGGAGGGCGCCTATGTCTGGGACATGGACGGCAAGCGCTACATCGACTACCAGTGCGCTTGGGGCCCGATCATCCTCGGTCATGCCGACCCGTATGTGACCGACGCGGTGATGGCCGCCGTCCGGCAGGGCACGACCTTCGCCATGACCCAACGGCGAGAGGTAGAAGCGGCGGAGACAGTGCTCCATGCCATCAAATGGGCCGAGCGTCTCCGCTTTACCAACACGGGAACCGAGGCGACAATGCATTCCCTTCGCCTCGCCCGCGGCTGGGCTAACCGCGACCTCGTCGTGAAGTTCGAAGGCGCCTTCCACGGCACCCACGACTACGTCCTATTCACCACGGCCAGTGCGCCGCCAGCCCATCTGGGCTCGCGGCTACGGCCCATCCCTTTCCAGGTCTCGAGCGGAATTCCCGATGGGATTCGCAGTTACATCAAAACCCTGCCCTTCAACGACGTCGAAGCGCTGGTCGACTACTTCAACGACTACGGACATCAGACTGCCGCAGTGATTGTCGAGCCCACGGCCGGCAACGCCTTTGGCATCCTGCCCGAGCCTGGATTCCTCGAAACTCTGCGCGAGCTTTGCACCAAGAACGAGACGGTGTTGATCTTTGACGAAGTCAAGACCGGCTTTCGCTTTGCCCTCGGCGGGGCGGTTGAGGTCTTTGGCGTCACTCCCGACATCGCCACCTACGCCAAGGCGCTCGGCAATGGCTTTCCGGTAGCGGCGATCGCGCTGTCCGAGGAGATGGTCGATGGCTGGAAGCTTGGCGGCATCGCCCAGGCGGGGACGTTTGGAGGCAACGGCGTTTCAATGGCCGCAGCCAAGGCCACGATCGAGCAGCTCCGGGCGACCGATGCCTACGAAAAGATCGAAAAGGTCGGAAAGGCATTGATGGAGGGCCTGGCCCGTGTATCTGGTCGAATACGGGGTGGAGGGCCAGGTCATTGGCCATCCCTCCATGTTCGGCGTCTATATGGGGGAAGGACGGCCGACCGAGTTCCGCGACATCGCCGCGCATGACGCGCGGCTTTACACCGCGACGATCGCTGGCATGATCGAACGAGGAGTGATGCCCTGCATCGACGCCAGGGAACCATGGTTCCTCTCCGCCTCTCACACGATGGAAGACGTGGCCGTCACGCTCGACGTGTTCAGTGATGCTCTCGTCGAGGCTCTCGCCCGGGCAGGATCGCTGCCCTCGCATCTCGACGAGGCCGACTAGACCTCGACCCGCGTGAATCCATATCAAACTCTCAGCCTCTGGCATGACACGGCCGGAGAATCCCTGGTGCCGCGCCCGTCGCTCCCTGGATTGATCGAGGCCGATGTCGCAATTGTCGGAGCCGGATACACCGGACTCTGGACCGCGTACTACCTGAAGAAGTTGCAGCCCGATCTTCGGGTTGTCGTCTTGGAGGCCGAGATCGCGGGGTACGGGGCGTCGGGCCGCAATGGAGGCTGGTGTGCAGGCGAGATTGCCGGAAATCGCGACCACATGGCTACGCGCCACGGCCGTCAGGCAGTCCGCGACCTATGGCATGCGATGTTCGCCACAGTTGATGAGGTAGGAAAGGTTGTTACGGAAGAGGGAATCGATTGCCACTTTGAGAAAGGCGGCATCCTGACTTTTGCCAGAAACGAAGCGCAACGAACCAGTCTTCAGCACGAACTGGCTGACGACCGCATTTGGGGATTCTCCGATGACGATTTCCGGTGGCTAGAGACCGACCAATTGCCCGGCCGTGTTCGAGGCGCACTTGGCGCGCTTTATTCGCCCCATGGCGCAGCCATCCAGCCGTTTCGATTGGTGCGCGGGCTGGCAGAGGCGGTGGAACAACTCGGAGTGAAGATCTACGAGCAAACCCGGGTCAACGAGATTGGACCGGGAGAGCTGAAAACCGAGCACGGGATGGTTAAGGCTGCCTCGGTTCTCCGCACGACCGAGGCCTTCACCATCAACCTCGACGGACATGAGCGCGACTTCGTTCCTGTCTATTCGCTCATGGTCGCCACCGAGCCATTGCCGGCGGCTTTCTGGGATCGTGTTGGTTTCGAGCAACGGGAAGTCTTCAACGATGCCCGACACCTGATCATCTATGGCCAACGGACCGCCGACGACCGTCTCGCCTTCGGCGGCCGCGGCGCCCGCTATCACTTTCGTTCGTCGTTGCGTTCCGAATACGACCGCCAGCCCAAAGTCCATGATGCAGTGGAGGCGATCTTGCGGGATCTCTTCCCTGAACTGGGCGATGCCCGGATTACCCATCGCTGGGGCGGAGCTGTGGCCCTGTCCCGAGACTGGCGGCCTTCGGTTTTCTTTGATCGACATGCCGGCCTTGGAGATGCGGGCGGCTACGCCGGAGAAGGCGTAGCCGCGTCAAACCTGGCTGGACGGACACTCGCCGACCTGGTTCTGGGCCGAGAGACCGATCTCACCCGCCTGCCCTGGGTTGGGCACCGTTCTCGGCCCTGGGAGCCGGAGCCACTTCGCTGGCTCGGAGCGAACCTCGCTACGAGCCTCGCCCGCGCGGCTGACCGGATCGAAACCCGCACCGGCCGCCAGTCACGATTTGTTACTGGCGCCTTTCGGCTCCTCACCGGTCGCTAGCTGATCCGAGCCCCCGTTCCCAAGTGGAGTGATAGGTTTGCCAAATGAGGGTCGGGGCCAAGACGGCCCGGGAGTTCGGTGCGCAGCTTCAAGCACTCGACTCGCTTGCCGCTCCAGCCCCGGCGGTCTTGGTCAGGTCGGTTATGTCAGGGCCGCCCCCGATCTGCGAACAGGACGTGTCGATTCTCCACGCAAGCCAGCTGATGGCCGGTCACCGTGCTGTGCTGGTTCGAGCTCGGGAGGGATTTGGAATAGTTACCGACTCCGACATGCGCGAGAGAGTGGTAGCTGCTCGGGTGTCCACCGACCGGCCGATCGGCCAGGTAATGACCTTCCCGGCACGCGTCATCGATCCGGACCGCCTCGCCGCTGAAGTGGCGCTCGAGATGCTGGAAATCGGAGTGCACCACTTGCCGGTGGCGCAGGGAGGGGCGGTGATTGGCATGGTCTCCGACCTCGAACTGCTCAACGTTCGAGGTCGGACTTCGTTCACCCTCCGGGATCGCTTTGACGGTGCGCGGACGACGGCCGATCTGGTTGAGGCCGGGCGCGAGCTCCCGCTAGTGGCAGTTGAGCTATGGAAGGCGGGGCTCGACGGAGCCCATATCGGGCAATGGCTCGCTGTGCTGACCGATCGCCTTACCAGCCGTCTTCTCGATGCCGGACTCGAACGCCTCGGTCCACCGCCAGTCGATTTTGCCTGGCTCGCGCTGGGCAGCTTGGGAAGACGCGAGCAGGCACTAACCGCCGACCAGGACCATGCCCTTGTCTACGCGGAGGGAGGTGACGAACACGATTCGTACTTCAAGGCGCTGGCCGATGAGGTCGTGGCATCACTGGCCGAGTCAGGATTTCCCAAGTGTGAGTCACGGGTGATGGCGAGTGAAGCGGACTGGAGGATGTCGCTCCCGGCATGGCTCGGCCGCATGGACAGGTGGATTGCGGCCCCTGACCGTGTCAATAGCTTCTTGTCGGGGATTGTGTTCGATTACCGCCAGATCTCCGGGTCTCTCGAACTCGTTCCCCAGCTGGATCGCGTGATCGCAAGAGCCGCGGAGGACCCTCGGTTCGTCAAGCGGATGAGCGCTCTAGCAATCGACCATCCGTCACCTCTCGGGCTTGGTGGGCGCCTCATGGCAAGAAAGGTGAACGGTCATCTGAGGGTGCTCGACATGAAGAAATTCGGCCTCTTTCCGGTCACAGATTTGGCGCGGGCGCTCGCGCTGGGCTCTGGGCTTGCGGTTTCTTCGACGTTGGAACGACTCCGCAGCGTCGCGAAAGATTCGGAGTGGTCTGAGGCCGGCGCGTCGCTCGGCCAGGTGTACAAATTCTGCCAACAGGTCCGCTTCCAGCATCAGGTGCAACAGAAGGAGGCTGATTTGCAGCCAGACGATCTAGTACCAATCGGTTCCCTCGATCGCCTGACCCGAATCCAGCTGCGCGGTGCGTTCGGGGTTCTTCGCTCGGTGCAGGACGAAGTTTCCTACTGGCTGGGCATAACTCGCTGAGGACGACCCGAAGAGCCAGACCGACCCGCTAAATCTGCTCCGTGCGGCGGGCGGCGACAACGCCGGCCCTCCAGCCCGGGGCGCGACCGCCCTCTGGTAGCCCGACCTCATCTATAGGCACCTGCGCTCGAGTGAGGAGCCAGGAAATCACCGAGTTCGAATTCCACATCTCGCCCGTGGCCAGCTCGTCTCGTCCCCAGATGACAGGAGGCACCGAGTCGACGAGCGCCAGCAACTCGCGAGCCTGGAGCGCGTCGTGGCTCAAGGTTTGGATAACCACAGCTTCCCGAGCATCCGCAATGAGACCCTCGCGCCAGCATCGCACCTCGTACCGAAAAGGCCGGAATCGGGCGAGCTGGCGGCTGAAGACCGGTCCCTCGACGACTACCCCGCGTGTAGCGGTATGAGGATCGGGGCTTGGCCAGGCGTTCTCGATGACGAATCGCTCGTCGGGTAGCCGCACCTCCAATGCAGTGTGATAGAGCTGGAGCGGACGCCGCTTTTCCAAGAGCGCTTTGAGAGCCTCGTAGATCCGCCCGTTGAAGCGCACGAACCCGAGGCCTCCCGCGCCTAGCGGTATCCAGTAGAGGTCGATGCTCGCATCGGGAGGCGCCGAGGCCCGAGAGCCCGATTTGTTCATCCCAATTAGTTGGGAGCGACCCACGATTCTGCGGGAAGCTCATCCCGCTCGGGGATCCGCCGGCCGCTGATCTCTGCCAGGCGCATCCGCACCCAGGTCGTTGGCATTCGGGGCGGAAGCCAATCCTCCAGGGGCAGCTGATCGAGGCGTTTGCTTTCTTCCACGTCGTAAACAGCCTCGGCCCGCCCACGAACCACGACGCTCCACCCGCGGCGGGTTTCAGCGTCCCAGCCATCGACTTCGAACGCCACGGGACCATGAAGCCAGACGGCGTCCATCTTGTCGCCGGTTGCGGTGCGGAAATGCACCGCGCCGTCGGCAAAGCAGAAAAGCACCGGATAGACCATCGGGTCCCCGCCGAGTACGACGGCGAACCGACCCAAACGCGATTCCTCGAGATGGCGAATGCACTCGTCTTGAGTAAGAACCACCAGCCCCCGACGGTCCGTAGGCGGCATGGAAACCAAAGCTGTACCTCCTGTCTCACTCCCAGTCTGGTACATCCCATCCTTCCACGGAGGGGCGAAGGTCCTCGCCACGAAGACCCGAAGACCCGAAACCCCGAAGGACCCTGTTAAAACCACTTCGTGTCCGCCCTGCCTTGGTCGTTGCTCCCCAACACGGCGCGGGAAGCTGATGATGGATCGTTGCTCATAGGGGGCTGCTCCGTCCTTGATTTAGCGGCTGAGTACGGAACCCCGGTCTTCATCTACGACGAGGATCACCTGCGGCATCGTTGCCAGGAGGCTGCCGCCTCTTTTGGTGATGGCACCATCTATGCCGGCAAGGCATTTCTCTGCCTGGCTATGGCCCGCTTGGTCTACGAGGAAGGGCTGCGCATCGATGTCGCCAGCGGGGGAGAGCTGTTTGTTGCTTTGGCCGCCGGAGTTCCAGGCGAGCGGCTCGTGATGCATGGCAACAACAAAAGCCTCGACGAGCTCCGGGCGGCGGCCAGGGCTCGCGTCGGCCGCCTTGTCGTCGACAGCTTCGACGAATTCGATCGCATCGCAACAGTGCACAACGAGACGGGCTATGTGTTCGATGTTTTGGTCCGCGTCACGCCTGGCATCGAGGCCCACACCCATCACTATGTCGCAACCGGCCAGGACGACTCCAAGTTCGGGTTCACGCTCTCCTCCGGCCTTGCGGCCGGAGCGATAGCCGCCGCGCGGGCCAATCCGGGTGTCCGATTGCTCGGCGTGCACGTTCACATCGGATCGCAAGTCTTTCTCGTCAGCTCCTTCGCCGCGGCGCTGGCTGCCATGGCTCCGTTTGTAAGCACTCATCAACTGGCGGAGCTTTCGATGGGAGGAGGTCTCGGCGTTGCATATGTCGAAGGCGAGAAAGCCCCCACGCTCACCGAGTACGGCAGGATCCTCAGGACGGCGGCCGCCGATGCGGACCTTCAGGCGGAGCTCTCGATCGAACCCGGGAGGGCGATCACAGCCGGGGCGGCGATCACCGTCTACACCGCTGGCACCATCAAGGAGGTAGAAGGAATCCGCACGTTCGTCGCGGTTGACGGAGGAATGAGCGACAATCCGCGCCCGGTTCTCTACGGCTCCGGCTATGAAACGTTTCTCCCGCGAGCGGTGCGGGCGAATCGAGACCGCGAGGTCCGGGTTGTGGGCAAGCACTGCGAGAGCGGTGATGTGTTGGTGCGCGATGGTCGGGTGCCTTCCGACATCCACGTCGACGATCTCATTGCCACCCCCGTCACCGGTGCCTATGGCCACTCGATGGGCTCGAACTACAACAAAGTGCCGCGGCCCCCGGTGATTTTCGTGCGCGATGGTGACGCTCGCCTGGTGGTGGCGCGTGAGTCGTATGACGACCTGGTTCGTAACGACCGGTTTGTGTGATCCGGCCTCGCTGCTCCGGTCGACGAGAAAGCGTTACTGGGGCTGATCCGGGAGTTCAACGAAATAGATCATCATGCACACGATGGTGAACGCGTTCAGCGGGCACTACTGCCGCTGCTCGAAGATGACTCTCACGGGGTGGTGTACGTGTGGGGCGAACCCATTGAGGGCTTTTGCGTTGCCACCTGGAGCTACTCCCTCGAGTCGGGCGGGCGAGACGGGCTGATCGACGAGTTCTACACCCGCGACCGCGGGCGGGGGATCGGTGGAATGGCTTTCGACGAGGTCCTTGCCGACCTGAAACGCCGAGGAATTCCGCGGCTTTTCCTCGAGACCGAGGCCCACAACGAACAGGCGCGTCGCTTCTATCGTCGCCATGGGATGGTCGACGAAGACTCGATCTTGATGGCGATGGACCTCTCGTAACAGAATCGAAACGGTCAGCGATCATGGTTTCTACATGAGTGTTGCTCGGGCGAAACGGCTCGGCTGGTCTCTTTTCGCCTTCACCGTCGCCGGCATCGGAGTAATGGTCTGGCTTTCCGCCGGTCGGGAGGAAGCTTGCGACACGATTCTTTACGGGCTGCTTGCTCTCATCTTCTCCGGCGCCGGCGCTCTGATCGTTGCCAAGCATCCTGACAATGCGATCGGTTGGATGTTCCTCTACCTGGGGTTTCGAGCGTCTTTTGGGAGACCGCCGAAGGCTGGGGCTATTTCGCCGCCGAACGTGGCCTACCAGGTGGCCCCATCGGCGAGTGGATCATCCTCTGGTCCTGGATCGTCGACCTTACCGTCTTCTCGCTTGTTTTTCTCTATTTTCCCGACGGACGGCTTCCCTCTCCCCGGTGGCGAGCGTGGCTTTGGGTGATCGGGGGCGGTTTGGTCCTGGCATGGCCCGGGCAAGCCTTCAACGCTGGGCTCGGCTCGGAGTTCATCAGCGGCGTCAACCCCTTTGGGATGGGAGGGTTCCCGGCCGACCTGGTCCTCTATACCGGTCTGGTCCTGTTAATCGCCGGGCTGGCGGGTGGCCTTGTTTCACTCGTCTTCCGTTTTCGACGCGGCACATACCTCGAACGCCAGCAACTCAAATGGATCTCGTTGTCAGCTGCGCTTGTGGTGACCAGCGGAACCTTTGCGCTTTTCTTCTGGTACACCAGCCTCCTCTCCCAGATCGGAATCTCCTTGGCTCTTCTGTCGGTTCCGATCGCGGCCTGCGTCGCCATCATCAGGTATCGCCTCTACGACGTCGACCTGGTCATCAAACGATCGCTGGTTTACGCCACGCTCACTGCCGCGCTAACCGCTATCTACCTCGGCACTGTGTTGCTGATGCAGCTCACGTTGGGAACCTTTAGCTCAGATTCGAGCCTCGTCATCGCCGCATCAACTCTCGCGGTAGCCGCCGCCTTTCGACCATTGCGAAGCAGGATCCAAGCCGCAGTCGACCGCCGCTTCGACCGGCGGCGCTACGACGCCGCACTCACCCTTGAATCGTTCTCGGGGCGGCTGCGCAACGAGCTGGATCTCCGAACTTTGGATGAGGAACTGCGTGTTGTGGTCGCCGCGACGATGCGGCCAACTCTCGTCTCTATCTGGCTCCGATGAGGTTCGTCAGAAAATGAATTCCCGCAACTGGCCAGCTTCTTCATCGAGGGCTGCCACCGATTGCCTTTCAAGCTTGC
>CAVXIT010000005.1:0-167663 GCA_963761985.1 uncultured Acidimicrobiia bacterium | reverse complement strand
GAGGCAATTTTCTCGGTCTATGGAGGCCAGGACGCGGCGGTGCTGGCGCTGAAGGCAGGTGAGGTCGACTATTTGCTGAACTCCTTGGGATGCAGCGCGGCCTTCTTGCCCAGGTGCAAGATGATCCGAATCTGACGGCAATCGTCAACCCCCGTTCACGGATTCCGTTACCTCGCGTTCAACCTGCGTCAGGAACCAATGTCCATCCAGGGCTTCCGTGATGCCCTGGCATTGATGATCGACAAGGAGTTCATGGCCAACAACGTCCTCCAGGGCGCGGCCTTCCCCCTGTATGCGATGATGCCTGAAGGAAACCTCAAGTGGTACAACGCCGAAGTAGCTGAGCCGTTTGCATCTGAATATGTCGGTAAGACCATCCAGGAGCGGCTGGCGGGTGCAGTCGCGATCCTCAAGGATGCTGGGTTCACCTGGGAAGTCGAACCCTCATGGGTGAAGGAGGGACTGACGTCATCGCCGGGTCTGGCATAAGCTACAACGGCACCCCGGTCCCGCCGCTCGAGATCCTCGCTCCCGGTCCGGGTTATGACCCGTTGCGGGCGACCTATTCGATCTGGATCGAAACCTGGCTAAATCAACTCGGGTTCGAAGCTCAGGCAAATCCGACCGACTTCAACGCCCTGATCGCGGCCGTGACCCCAGTGCCAACAACGAGTTGAATTTCGACATGTTCATTCTCGGTTGGTCATTGGGTGACCCTGCTTTCCCGGACTTTCACAAGGCGTTCTTTTATGGCCCCAACGACTCCCTGCTGAACGGGGGAAGCAATCGAGGGGGCTATCACAGCGACGAGTTCGACGCGCTGGCCGAGCAATTCGACGCGGCTCAGAACGAAGAGGAGGCCTACGAGATCATCTGGCAGATGGAAGAGATCCTGGCCAGGGACAAGCCCTACGTCCTTCTTTTTGACACCGGCATCCTTGAGTTCTACCGGCAGGAAACGGTGGCGTATCCGTTCACCCAAACTCTCTCAGGAATCCAATTCTTGTCGGGAATGCAGGAACTGGTGGCGGCCAGGTAGAAAGCACAAGCAGAAAGATATAGGCCAACGAGGGAGATGGGACTCGCTTCCGTCTCCCTCTCTCTAGCCCCCGTGTTAGTGTCGGTTCGGGTCAGTCGAGAGGGTCTCCGGCATGCTCAAGTACGTGGCAATTCGCCTTCTGCAGGGCTTGCTCCTTTTGGTGGTTTTCCTGGCGTTGATCTATTTGCTGCTGGAGGCACAGCCGGGCGATATCTCACAACAATTGACCGCCAATCCGGAGCTACCACCGGAGGCCCAAGCCATTCTCAGGGAGCGACTCGGTCTCGATCAGCCACTGTTGGGCCGTACGATCACCTATGTCACAAACTTTTTCCAGGGTGACCTCGGGTATTCCTTCACCCAGTATCCGGCGACAGTTTCCTCTCTGATTCTCGAGCGTCTGCCCCGTACCATCGCCTTGTTTCTCTCCGCCGTGCTCCTTTCCTATTACATGGGTTTCTTCCTCGGCAAGGTGATTGCGTGGAGGCGCGGCAAGTTCACCGAAACTGCTCTGACTCTGGGTGGGGTCGCTGGCTACACCGTGTTCTATCCCTGGTTTGCGATCCTCATGCTTTGGTTTTTCGGCTACGTACTCGACCTGTTTCCGATCGGCAAGTTCATCGATGTCGGCGAATGGTCGGGAGCACCCTTGGCTGCCAACGCTGTCTTTATTCGAATGCTGATCTCGGCTCTGATCGTGTCGGCCGTGATCTTTGCGATCATCGTGCTTTCGCGGCGGCTGACGACCAGCAGAGGTGAGGTAGTTCGGCGAATCGCGATCCCTTTCGTCTTTGTAGCGTTCTTCCTTTTCTGGTGGCTGTCGCCGCTCCGCACCTATGCCGGCGACATCCTCCATCACACCATGCTCCCGGTTCTCACCCTGTCGCTGGTCAACTTCTCGGGCGTCATGCTCCTGACCAGGGCGTCGATGCTCGAAACCCTAAGGGAGGACTACATCCTCACCGCGGGGCCAAGGGACTGCCGCAGCGAATGATCCGCGACAAGCACGCCGCCCGTAATGCGTTGCTGCCCGTGGTTACGTCCCTGGTGCTGGCTCTCTCGTTTGTGATCGGCGGCGGGATCCTTACCGAAGCGACTTTCTCCTGGCCCGGTTTGGGGGAGATGTTGCTGAGTTCAACGCTGAGTGAGGACATTCCGCTGGCGACGGGAACGCTCGGCATCATCGGGATCCTTGCGCTGGTCGGCCATATCATCGCCGACGTGCTCTACATGTTCCTCGACCCTCGAATTCGAACCAGCTAGGGCGGCTGAGCTTGACGGATACTCTGATCGAGCCCCAAGTCTCTCCCGATCCACCACAACCGAAAATCGGGGATCCGCTCTGGCTGGTTCGCCTTCGGTTGCTGGGACGCTCGCTCCGCAACAACTGGCGCCTGTTTCTCACCAACCGGATCGGCGTTATCGGTCTTGCCGTGATTGTCTTATTTGCCCTCATGGCCATCGCCCATCCGATCCTGATGGCCACTGTGTGGCCGTCTTCGATCTATCACCCGATCAGCGGTTACGACGCACCTTTTGTCGACAAGACCATCGTTGAAGAAGTGTCTGATCCTGCAACACAGATCGATCTAGCCACGGCCCGGCTGCAATCCAACCCCTTTATCAATGTCGGTGAGACCCTCAGCATCTCCGAACAGCCTGCGCGTCCCACTTTCAGCGGCCAGCATCCTCACTATCTAGGCACCGATCCTTTGGGCCGGGACGTTCTCAGTCAGCTGTTGTACAGCACTCGTTCGGCCTTTTACCTAGGGATGATCGCGGCGGTCGTGACGGTGTTCAT
This sequence comes from uncultured Acidimicrobiia bacterium, assembly GCA_963761985.1. Classification (GTDB taxonomy): domain Bacteria; phylum Actinomycetota; class Acidimicrobiia; order Spongiisociales; family ZC4RG35; genus JACCTH01. Next base: position 164,823 of record CAVXIT010000005.1, on the reverse strand, counting down.
CGCCACGGCCGTCGGCTCGATTGCGGCATACTTCGGAGGCTGGGTGGACAGCGGCCCTGATGCGTCTGGCTGATTTGATCCTGCTTGTGCCGCTCCTGCCGGTCCTGATCGTGGTCTCGGCCCTGTTCTCGATCAGCCTGCCCCTGCTCGGTCTTTTGATCGGAATTCTTGGAGGGTTTGGTGGCACCGCGATCATCTTGAAAAGTCCAGGCGCTGCAAGTGACGGTCAAGCCGTTTCTCGATGCGGCTCGCATCGCCGGTGGCGGGCACGCTCATCTGATTCTCCGCCACGTCATACCCAATGTGCTCCCCTCTCAGCTTCCTCTACATGATGTTCACCGTCACTGATGCGATTGCCCTGGAAGCAACACTTTCCTTCTTGGGTCTCCTATCTATTCCGATGAGCTGGGGAATCATGATCTCGGTGGCGCGGTCACAGGGCTACCTGCTCGGCAACCTGGAGTACTGGTGGCTCATCGTTCCCGCCGGTTTGGCCGTAAGCCTTCTGGCTGCTTCGTTCTTCCTGGTCGGTCGCGCGATGGACGAAGTCGTCAATCCCCGGCTGCGGCAGCGATAGAGCAATCATGAGCGAGAACGGAAGACCGCTGCTCGAGGTCGATCACCTCGTCATGCACTATCGAACGAAGAAGGGCGATGTCTCAGCCATCGAGGATGTCTCCTTCTCCCTCGAGCACGGGGGCTCTTTGGGTCTGGTGGGGGAGTCGGGCTGTGGCAAGACCTCGGTGGCGATGTCGCTGATGCAACTGGCGGCGGACAACGCTCGCTATCTCAGCGGTGAAATCCGGCTCGACGGCGAGAACCTTCTCGCTCTCGATGAGGACACGATGCGGAAACGGCGATGGAAGTCCATCGCAATGGTTTTTCAGGGGGCGATGAACTCGTGGAATCCCGTCTACACGGTTGGCGAGCAGATCAAGGAGGCAATCGATCTCCACGTGCGACCCCGACTGGACGACGACGAAACGCGCGCCCGGATGGACCGCTTGTTCGAGATGGTTGGTCTCAATCCGACAATGCTTGACCGTTATCCCCACGAGTTCTCCGGCGGGATGCGCCAACGAGCGGTGATCGCGATGGCGCTCTCTTGCGACCCCAGGCTGATCATCGCTGACGAACCCACGACCGCCCTCGACGTGATCGTCCAGGATCAGATCCTGAAGGAGCTGAAGAAGATCCAGGAGCGATTGGGAATGTCGCTGATCTACATCTCCCATGACATCGCCGTTATCGCCGAGGTGACCGACACCATCGGGGTGATGTATGCCGGCAAGCTGGTGGAGTACGGCACAACGGCCGAGGTCTTCAAGCGCCCCCGTCACCCATACGCGTATCTTTTGCTTTCTTCAACTCCATCGATCACCGGGCCCGCGTCGGAAACTGGCCCCCCTCGAAGGCGAACCAGCCAACCTGCTCGATCCTCCTTCGGGCTGTCGCTTCCATCCTCGCTGTCCCTTCAAGAGCGAGAAGTGCGTGACCGATGAGCCTCCGCTGATGGACATGGGCGGGGGACACCTGGCGGCCTGCTGGCACACCGAACGCGTTCCAGTGACTTTGGGGGCCACCGCATGAGCGATCCACTGATCAAGGTAGAGGACCTCACCAAGCTGTTTCCGATCGGACGCGGTCTCTTTCGCAAGCCCACCGAGTTCATGCATGCGGTCGACGGAATAAGTTTCGAGATCGGCGAGGGCGAGAGCCTTGGCCTGGTGGGGGAGTCGGGCTGTGGAAAGTCGACCACCGGCCGGATGCTCACCAAGTTGATGGAAGCGACTAGCGGGCACATTTTTCTCGAGGACTCGGGGACGATGATCGACGTAGCTCATATCGACCGGGACGGGATGAAGAAGTTTCGCCGCAACGTGCAGATGATCTTTCAGGATCCTTACGAATCCATGAACCCGCGGCGGACGATCTATGACACCGTGGCCGAGCCATTGACAGTGCAGGGGATCGGCACCGTTCCCGAACGCGAGGCCAAGGTTGCGGCGCTCCTGAAATTGGTCGGCCTCTCTCCGCCAGAAACCTTCATGTTTCGTTTTCCGCACGAGCTCTCGGGAGGCCAGCGCCAGCGGGTTGCCATCGCCCGCGCGTTGGTGATCGACCCCAACTTCGTGGTCGCCGACGAGCCCACCTCGATGCTCGATGTCAGCATCCGCATCTCGATCATGGATCTGATGCTCAATCTGGCCAACGAGTTCGATGTGTCCTATCTCTACATCACCCACGACCTGGCCGTAGCCCGATATATGTGCGACCGGATCGCGGTGATGTACCTCGGCAAGATCGTCGAGCTGGCCGAGTCCGAGGAGCTGCTCGCCAATCCACTACATCCGTACACGAAGGCGCTGCTGTCAGCCGTGCCGATTCCCGACCCGAGTATCAAGCGTGAGCCGGTCCTAATCAAGGGTGGGATCGGCAAGGCAATCAATCCGCCCCCGCTTTGTCGATTCCTCGACCGCTGTCCAATGGCGACCGAGTATTGCCGCCAACACGACCATCCACCGCTCGAAGACAAGGGAAACGGGCATTACGTCGCCTGCCACCTCGTACCCGTGGCGGCGGCATAGAGTCAATAGACAAAAGACAACAGACACCAGACAAAGATCGGAACGTTCGGTCTTTTGTCTTTAGTCTCTTTTCTTGATCTTCACTATCCCGAACCTCGTTTCCGGACTCAGGGTCCTGGCGGTTCCCTACTTCTGGCACGTGCTTTTGGTTCAAGACAACATTGGTTGGGCTGCCGCTTTGATCTTCATCATTGGCTCTACCGACTGGATCGATGGCTATCTCGCCCGCCGTTTGAACCAGATCTCTGAGGTCGGAAAGTTTCTCGATCCTCTCGCCGATCGGCTGATGATCACCTCGGCGCTGGTCGGCGGTCTCCTGGCGGGGGTCCTCCCACCCCTTATTGGTTGGGCCCTTCTGGTGCGCGAGGTCCTGGTGGGGATCGGCACCATCGCTCTGGCTCGCCGGGGGCTCGAAAAGCTCGAAGTTCGTTGGCTGGGCAAGCTGGCGACGTTTCTGCTCTATGGGGCGATCCCGTCGTTCTATCTCACCGCAGCCGGAATTGTCCCCTGGCTCTTCGGCCCTTCCTCGTGGATCGCCGGTGTGCTCGGCCTCCTTCTCTATTGGTACGTCGGTTTCCTATACGTAGACGAGATCCGAGGGCGCCTCGGTAGAGTCGAACCCGCCTAACGAAGGGTTGCCTTGAAGATCCCCGAGAACCTGCGCTACACCAAAGAGCACGAATGGGTCGACCTCGTTTCCGAGAAAAGGATCCGGGTCGGGATCACGGACTACGCCCAGGACGCCTTGGGCGACGTTGTCTTTGTGCAGATTCCCGTCGTGGGGAAGGCAATGGAGCTGCATGCCCTCCTGGCAGAGGTCGAGTCGACCAAGTCGGTGGCCGAGGTCTACGCCCCTATCGCCGGCACGGTCGCGGCCGTCAATGAGCGCCTTTCCAGCGAGCCCCAATTACTGAACCTGGATCCCTACGGCGAAGGCTGGTTCTGCGAACTGGACATCGAAGATCCCTCGGCGATGGACGGCCTCCTCGATGCCAAGGCCTACAAGGAACTGACTGAATAGCTGCAACCTCAAGGTTTGCGTGGGAGCTAAACGACCACTGAAACCTTTGGTTTCGGGTTGACCTAACCCTCTACCATTGGTTCATGCAATGCCCACGGTGTGATTCGATTGTCGAGGACACTGCCGAGCGCTGCCCCAGCTGCGGCCTCGTCTTCGAGTCCGAGCCGACCGTCGCCTACGTGGAACTCCACGACCCCGAGGTGGGCCTCACCCGGGATGAGGCCGCCTCGGTGGATGGGATCAGCGGCTGGGCTCTAGTGGTCGGCAAAGGACCCCGGGCAGGAATGACCTTTTTGCTTCATCCGGGGGAGATCAACGTCGGCCGGCATCCCGAATCCGACATCCACCTCGACGATGTAACCGTTTCGCGTCAGCATTGTCGGTTCGACTGCTCAACCGAAGAGTTGAGCGTCCAAGATCTCGGTTCGACGAACGGCACCTATGTCAACGACCAAAGAGTCGAGCAATCTTCCTTGACTGCTGGCGATCAGATCCTTATCGGGCGTTTCCAGTTTCTCGTAGCCCGCGGCGACGGCTAATCGATGCCCAACACGGCAACTGAGGGCGACTCACTCTCGATCGGGGACGTGATCGACCTTCTCCGAGATGACTTCCCTGATGTCTCGGTTTCCAAGTTGCGATTTCTCGAGGCCCAGGGCCTTATTTCCCCAGCACGGACCGGATCCGGCTATCGACAGTTCGGGAGTGCGGAAATCAAGCGGCTGCGGTACATCCTCGCACTACAACGGGACCACTTTCTGCCCCTGAAGGTGATCAAGTCAAAGTTGACTCTGTGGGATCGAGGCGAAGACCCGGGTCTGGGCGGCGACTCCGAGGTCGGGATCGATCCTGAAGGCGAGCCGGTCGCCGGGACCGACTTGTTGCGCCGGTCCGGTCTGACCCCCGCGCAGGCGATCGAGCTCATTTCGCATGGTGTTCTTCCACCGGCACAAGGGCCTGACCAGGTGTATCCGGGCTGGGCTTTGCCGGCGGCAATCGAGGCTCGTCAGCTCCTCGATATGGGCTATGAGGCTCGCCACCTTCGCCAGGTCCGGCTGGCCGCCGACCGCGGGGTCGAGCTGCTCAGGCAGCTGATCAATCCTCTGCTCGGCTCGCCCCAGCTTGAGGTGCGACAAAGGGCGAGGGAGGGGCTCGAGTCCGGCACAGAGGCCGTAGCGGCGCTGCATCGCATTCTTCTCGGAGCACAGGTTCGCGCGCTCCTCGGCGAATGAAACGACTTCTTCTCGGTTTGGTGCTCGCCGTCGTGGTCGCTCAGACTGCATCCGCCGGCCAGTGGGATCCACTGCCTCCGCGCCCGGGCTGGATCCTTGCCCCACCGCCCCAGTTGTCGGCACCGGCCTACATCCTGTTCGACGATCAATCAGATTGGGTGGTCGCAGCGCGAAACGAAGATGATCGCCGGGCACCGGCGTCGACCACCAAAATCATGACCGCTCTCGTGGTCGCAGACCACAGCGGGTTCGATGAGCTCGTGACGATTAGCGCGGCGGCGCCCGAGGCTGGTGAGTCGGAGATAGGCATCGTTGCCGGGGAGCAAATCCCGGTGGCCGATCTATTGAAAGCCCTGCTCGTGCGATCCGCCAACGATGCGGCCGTTGCTTTGGCCGAACATGTCGGCGGTTCGGTTGAGGGATTCGCCACCCTGATGAATGACAAAGCGGATGCTCTGGGAATGACCAACAGTCATTTCGTCAACCCCCATGGGCTCGACGAAGAGGGCCACTACACGAGCGCCGAGGACGAACTGATCATGTCGCGGGCACTGCTGGAAAACCCGCAGCTGTCGTCCATGGTTGTCCTTGGGGGCGTGGACTTCCCCCCTGCTCCTGATGGGACGTTGCGTGGCGGGCCGGCAACCAATCAATTGCTGGAAACCTATGAGGGCCTTCTCGGAATCAAGACCGGTTACACACTCGATGCGTCCTTAGTGCTGGCAGCTGCCGCCGAGCGAGGGGGCCGGCGGCTTTTCGCCGTGGTTATGGGGTCAGAAGGTGCCGGCGGCCATTTCGTCGATGTATCCGAGCTCTTGGACTTTGGTTTCGAGCGGGCGCGGATCCCAACCACAATTTCGACGATCGACCCGAATGGCCCGCTAGCCCGATCAGCTAAAGGCGAAGCCCTCACCTGGCTGGGAATTTCGGACCTGCTGGTTGCACCCGTGCCTGAGGCGCCGGTGCAGGTGCGAGTAACACGTTCTCCCGCACAACCCGGATGGCGAGAGGCGTTCGGGTGGGTAAGTCATTTCTGGGAACAGCTCCAAACCACCGTGTTGGCCGATGCCGCTTGAGCCTTCCGCCGAGTTCGCCACCGAAGTGGTCGCGGCGAACGAGATCGCAGCCCGCGTCTCTGAGCTGGGAGAGGCGATTAGCGCCGACTATTCCGATCGGCGGCCGATCCTGGTTGCGGTCCTGGTGGGTGCTCTGCCGTTTCTTGCCGATCTGGTGAGGAAGATCGACGTTCCGACAGATATCGACTTCCTGTCGATCTCACGATTCGGCGAGGGCGGCAGGCTACGACTGGTGCTCGATACGGCCGAGACCCTTAGCGGTCGGGATGTGATCCTGGTCGAGGACATCGTCGACACCGGGCTCACCCTTGCGACCCTCCGCCGAATGCTCGTCGACCGGGGGACGGCATCAATCGCGACGGTCGCTTTGCTCGACAAGACCACACGCCGGTTGGTTGAGGTGCCGCTCGAGTATCGAGGGTTTGAGGTGGGTGACGAATATCTGATCGGATACGGACTCGACCACAAGGGGCTTTACCGAAATCTTCGAAGCCTGTGGGCAGTCCTCGACCGCGATCGACTTGAAAACAGGTTGCTGCTACCGGCCTAGGCGGCTCAAATTCGACCGGTGATAACCTGAGTCGATGGCGGAGGACCGGATCCCGGTAGAGGTTGTCGGAGTGCGGATCGAGCTACCTTCGAACAGCCCGATCGTCTTGTTGCGCGAGCGAGCCGGCCGTCGGCACATTCCCATCTGGATCGGAGCGCCCGAAGCGCAGGCTATTGCAGCCGCTCTCGACGGCCTTGAGCCGCCCCGCCCCCAGACCCATGACTTACTGCGGCTCGTGGTGGAGACACTGGGAGCCACCGTCGACCGGGTCGACGTCGTCGAGCTCAAGGACAGCGTCTATTTCGCCGACCTCCAGCTCAGCCGGGAGAAGGAGACCTTTCACGTTTCCACCCGACCTTCCGACGCAATTGCCCTCGCCGTGCGGGCCGGCGCCCAGGTTTTCGTCTCCAGCCAGGTCCTCGCCGACGCCGGGATCGAATTCTCCGAGGAATCCGAAGAAGACGAGATCGAACGCTTCCGCGAAATGCTCGAAGACGTCACGATCGAAGATTTCCTTGGGGAAGACCCGCCGGGCTGATCCCCGACTCAAAAACGGGATACCCAAGCTTTTGGTCTTTTGTCTCAGCCGGGCGATACGCCCGGCGCATCGCAATGGCTCCGGCCTAAGCCGAGCCACGTTATCCACAGGAGTTGTTGACATCGCGCGCGGCCAGTGGCTAGCTTTGCTCACAGCGGCGGAATTACGAGGTTGTAACCATTTGCCTGCGATCATGAGGCCCGGCGGGGCCAAGATGAGAAGGCCAAATAGAGAAGGATCGTGACTTGACGACCGAACTTGTGACAGACGGCTATCGGGCGCCGCTCGTATGCCGCTTGGTCGGGATCACCTATCGCCAGCTCGATTATTGGGCTCGGACCAATTTGATCAAGCCCTCCCTCCAGGACGCCAAGGGTTCGGGATCCCAGCGTCTCTACTCCTTTACCGATGTGGTCCAGCTCAAGGTGATTCGCAAGCTCCTCGATGCCGGAATGAGCCTCAAGAAGATCCGCCAGGCGGTATTAATTCTGCGCGAGCAGATGCAGAGTGATCAGCCCCTGGCCGACGTGACCCTGCTTTCCGATGGCGCCACTATTTACGCCGCGCATTCGGCGCGCGAAGTGGTCGATGTATTCAAGGGCGGACAGGGTGTGTTCGGCATCGCCATCGGACCGGTGCAGGATGAGCTGGAGGGTGACCTGCACGACCTCTACCCCGAACTTGAAGCGATGGCGGCGGAGGGTTCCTGAGACACGGTCCCGAATCGCTTTCTCCTGGAGGCCCGGGACACGTCTTCGCTCACAACAGTGAGCGTCAGTTCGCCGCCTTGCTCGATTTCTATGCCATCTCCTGGCTCTATGAGCCTCGCTCTTTTCCGATTGCCTGGGACATCGACGGCCGGCCCAGCCAATATTTCACTCCCGACTTCTATCTGCCGGATGAAGATCTATATATCGAGATCACGACGATGAGCCAAAAGCTCGTGACGAAGAAGAACGGGAAAGTGAGGACGCTGCGTCAGCTCTATCCCGACGTGACGTGCAAGATCCTCTACCAACGCGATTACCTCCACCTGGTCGAGAAGTACGGCCTGGAGGTTCCTACGAATCTTCTTCACGATCCACGGCCCCAAAGGCCGCAAGGACCGCCGAGCGTGGTGCGTTTGGGCGGTCGGGGCCCTCAGGCCGGCTGAACAGAGCATCGTGGCGCAGTCCCCTTTGCACGAGGTGCATCGGCGGCTAGGCGCCCGGTTCGTCGACTTTGGCGGCTGGGAGATGCCCGTCCAATACACGTCGGTATTGGCGGAGCACCAGGCAGTGCGCGAGACGGTCGGCTGGTTTGATGTCTCCCACCTCGGCCGTTTCCGAATGCGAGATCGCACGAGCATCGATCGTTTGTTGTGCAACAACCTTGACCTGATCGAGCCGGGCCGGACGCAATACACCCTTCTCCTCAACGATTCGGCTGGCATCGAGGATGACCTCTTGGTCTGGTGGTGGGCAGCGGATGATCTCTGGGTGCTCCCGAACGCATCAACTCACGAAATGGTGCTGGCGCGTTTCAATGTCGACGGGGGACGAGGCGAGGATTTGCGCGCAACGACGGCGATGCTGGCAATCCAGGGACCGGAGGCGCCGAGCCTGCTGGAAACCCTGCTCGGAGTGACTCCGAAGCGTTTTCGCACCTATGCGGTTGAGTTCAAGGGCTCGCCAGTCTGGCTGGCCGGGACCGGATACACCGGGGAGCGCGGTGGAGAAGTCGTCACGGACCCGACGACCGCTGCCGCTTTGGTCGATGCTCTCACCGAAGCAGGAGCCGTTGCTTGTGGGCTCGGCTCGCGCGATACCCTGCGATTGGAGGCCGGTTTGCTTCTCGCCGGCCAGGACTTCGACGACAAGACCAACCCGCTCGAGGCAGGCCTGGAATGGGCGGTGAATCCCGATCACAATTTCGTGGGGCGGGACTCGTGGCTGGCGATCAGAGCAGAGGCTCCGGGTCGGCGGTTGGCCGCCTTCCGCTTGGCGGGCCGGCGAATTCCGCGTCACGGTCACAACCTCCGCGCCGGTGGATCCGTGGGCACCGTCACATCGGGAAACTTCAGCCCGACCCTCGGCGATGGGATCGGCCTGGGATATCTTGCCCCACCGAGCAGTGCTGACCCCGAAGTCGAGATCAGAGGCGTTTGGGAACAGGCGCAAGCGGTCGAGTTGCCCTTCCTCCCACGGTGACGGCCGACTTCACTGGCCAAAATTCGACAAGCGCGAAGACTCAGTCGGTTCCACCGAACGGAGATGAGCGCGCCCTCCAAGGGGCGGACTTCCTGCGCCGGCTGCTCAAGCAGGTAGCGGGAGTTCGCCTGCTCGACCCGCTCGTGGGAGAGAGAGTCCGCTTTCTCACCCCGGCTCCGGCGGCCGCCCTGATCGAGGCGCTCTCCGCCGTGGGGGCTCTCGTCGAGGCCGATGGCCAGTGGGAATCAACGGTGGCGGTCACGGTGGGGTGGTGGCACCGGCGAGCCCAGCTGGTAAGTCTGGCGGCCGGAGTCGAGGCGTTTCTCACTGGCAATCGCGTTCTTCCGATCGACGAAGACAGGTTCGACGAAGTGCCTCAGGATCTGCCGCGACGGCGCCTCGGTACTATCGACCGCCCCGATTAGCAGGAGTCGATTTGATCATCAGCGTCGCCCGCCCCGAACCCGCCCCGGACGGCAGCGCCCAACTCGTCCGGGAATGGGAGCCACCCGCGACGGAGTCAGGGACACCGATCGGCGACATCGTGATCGTCCATGGAATTGGCGAGCACTCGGGTCGCTACGCCAACACCGGTTCATGGCTGGCTGAGGCGGGCTATCGGGTGCGCGGTTTCGATCTGCTGGGTTTCGGTGCGTCCTCGGGCACGCGTGGTGACATTGCCCGCTGGAGTCTCTATCTCGACCAGGTCGAGGGACATCTCCGGGCGATGCGCACCGATGGCCGACCACTAGTGCTGTTCGGCCACTCTCTCGGCGGTTTGATTGCCACCGAATACGCAGTGAGCGAACGGCCGCAACCCGACCTTCTGATCCTGTCATCGCCTTCCTTGATGGGCGGCGCTGCCTGGCAAAAAGCGCTCGCCCCGTTCTTTGGCCGGGCATTTCCGACCCTGGCCATGCCGACGGCCGTGAAGGGAGCGATGCTGTCGCGCGACCCTTCGGTTGGCGAGGCTTACTTTGCCGACCCGCTCAACCTCTTCAAGGCCACCGCCCGCCTGGGGGCGCACGCATTCGCCGCGCAGGCACGAGTCGCGCCGCTTCTGTCACGGATCAAGATTCCCACCTTTGTTTTTCACGGTGGCGAAGACACGCTGGTGCCACCGGCGGCGAGCGAGTTGCTCGTAGGGCCGAACAACCCACAGGCGACGCATATCGAGCGGCACCTTTACCCCAATTTGCGTCATGAAACCCTCAACGAGCCGGAAGGCAAGCTCGTGATTGGCGACGTCATCGAATGGCTAGCCACTAACGGAGAGAAGGTCTCCCGGTAACCTGATAGGCCATGCGCTGGTCTCTCCGATTGAGTCTTGTGCTGGTCGTTCTGACCGCTTGCGTTGGCCAATCTCCCCCCGAACGGACGCCTCTTCCCGACGCCGCCACGATCATCCCCGAGCCTGAGGAATGTCAGCTACTCGTCGGCGAGGGCCAGGGCGTGCGGATCGAGGAGATCATCGCTGAAAGCGGGGCAGACGGAGTTCTTGAGGTGGGCGATCTCCTCGTCTCTGTCAACGATCAAGCCGTGGCAAGCGCAACCGACCTCCGCCAGATCCTCGCGGAGCAGGATGTAGGGGAGACGATCACGGTGACCGTGGAGCGGGAGGGGACCGAGCTAGACGAATCGATCGATCTCGGCCCCAACCCGGATGCACCCGACCGGCCCTTGCTAGGCGTGATGATCACCACGGCCTTCACCGAACTCGCTCCAGTCGACGTAGAGGAGAGCACCCTCACTGGAGGGAACTTCGCCCGGCCGGTGAGTATCGCTGGAGAGCTTTACGCCTTTGATCCGCTCGAAGTTGAGTGGACGTCTCTCGGCGCCACCACCCCAACCGAGAACTGGATCGTGACCGGCGATCGGGTTCTCTTTCTGCAAGATCGCGACCAGCCAGGTTCGGCATTGATCGACAGCGCCAACGAGGAACAACTCGTCTTCGAGATTGGCGATTGGAACGGTTCGAATCTGCTGGGAACCCTGGACGACAGGGTGATTGTGTCAGTGACTCGTCCGGTCGAAGGCAGCGACGAACAGGTCGAGGTGGCGGTGATGCTGGTCGACTTCGGGGCCCGCAACGCCGAGTGGATCTGGCAGGTGACGGCCGATTCAGGAATTCCGTTGGCCTCCTATCCGTCGCCGAGCGGCGCTCAAATTCTGTTGGTGGGCGAAAACCCTGAGTCGGGCGAAATCCACCACACGCTGTTGTCGGCGGAAGGCGCTCGGACGGGTTCGGCCGCGGTTCCTGCCGGGTTTGTTGGCCTCGGGTGGTTCGACGAACAGCGGATCCTCGTAGGTGGTGATGCCCAGGGCCTGCAAATCGTCGACCTCGGAGGAGCCGATCCGGTGGTGCTCGAAGTGCCGCCAGTTCTCACCGCACTCCGCCGGGTATGGCCCGTGGGCGATGGAGAGCACGTCCTCGGAGAATCGGGCAACGCATTGGTGCGATTCTCCACCGATCCGGACGCCGAGGTCCGCACGTTGCTCGACAACTGCGTGATCGATCAGATTGGCGACCTCGGCTGGTCGGCCTAGTTGGCCCAATCCGACGACTTGTCCGAAGACCTTCCCCTTAGCTTCGACGCTGTTTCCAATGGCGAATATCTACCAGCGCCGGTAACTGGCCCGGCGCGAGCCGCAGAACGCCTAGCTCGTTCGTGGGTCGAGGTGGGAGCACGGCGCAGCGGGATGACCCGTCGGCGCTTCCTCAAGGGTTCCGCAGCGATGGCCTCGGTATTGATGGCGATCGATGCCACCGCGCTCGGTCGCGCCGGCGGGCGCTATCTGGTTGACCCCGAGGCGCGTTGGGACGAGGCACTAGCCGACACACTTTTCGAGGCCGGGGACTTCGTCTTCGATATGCAGGGACACTTGCTTGAGTATGAGCTCGATCCTTCAACCCGGGGCAACTGGTTCTGGGGTTCGGGCTTTCCACAGGCGGCGTGCGCTGAGGAGGAGGATCCCCGCGCCTGCTTCTCGATGAATCATTTTCTCGAAGAGATCTTCGTGCGCAGCGATACCCGGATGGCCGCCCTGTCGGGCCTGCCGCTCATGCCCGAGGGAAGCCCGCTTTCGGCCGAAGTGATGGAGGACACCCGGCGGGAGGTGGAAGCGCTGAGCGGTGACGACCGTCTCGTCGTCAACGCTCTCGCCCTCCCACAGTCCGGACCGCTGGAATCGGTACTCGGCGAGATGGAGCGCGTCGCTGCCACCGGGATCGTGAGCGGGTGGAAGACGTTTACTCATTTTGCGGGTCCGTGGCGGCTCGACGATGCCGATCCCGACTTGCCGCAGGTTGGAAACCAGTTTCTCGATCAGGTTGAGCGGATGGGGGCACCGGTGCTCTGCATCCATAAGGGTCTGTCCGACCAATCCCCTTCGGGGTCGCCGGTTGATGTTGGGCCCGCGGCCCGCGACCACCCGGGTGTGTCATTCGTTATCTATCACTCGGGCTACGAGGTCGGGAACACGGAAGGGTCGTTTACCAGCGAGACCACCGGAGTCGGCGTCAACCGTTTGATCGCTTCTTTGCGCGATGCCGGGATCCGACCAGGGAGCAACGTCTACGCCGAGATCGGTTCGACCTGGTGGCATCTGCTGAAAAAGCCGAGGGAAGCCGCCCATGTTCTCGGCAAGTTGTTGTTGGCCGTGGGGGAAGACAACCTCCTGTGGGGAACGGATTCAATTCTCTACGGGACACCCCAACCCCAGATCGATGCGTTCCGCGCCTTCTCGATCACCGAGGAATACCAAGAGCGGTTCGGCTATCCCGCCCTCACCGACCGCGTCAAAGGCAAGGTCCTCGGGCTCAACGCGCTGCGTCTCTACAACATCGCGCCGGTCCTCAGCAAAGTGACAGAGGCCGACCTGAGAGAAGCGCGACTCTCACATCCGGTTGCCAACCTCACGTGGGGCCCTCGCACGGCCAGCGAGGTCCGGGCTTATCGGGCCCACCACCAGGGCTGGCCCTAGAGCCAGAGCAGAGGTCTAGTCGACCGGCTCGACCTCTTCGGCTTCCTCGACCTCTTCGGCCGGGTTGCCGCCGTTCGATTCCTTGTGGGCAGCGCCGTTTTGACGACTGTTGGTCTCGTCGAAGATGACCTGCCAGCCCTTGGGCTCGCGCATGGCGCGCTCGCCCGGGGTCGAACCCATGATCTGGCTGACTTCGTCGCCCGAGATCGTCTTCTTTTCTTCGAGGACGGCGGCGATTCTGAGAACGTCATCGCGATGCTCGTCGAGAATCGTCCAGGTGCGGTCGTAGAGATGGGTGAGGTGACGGTTCACCTCGTCCTGCCGGCGCGCGACGGTGGCGGCCGCAGGGTTTCCCGGTTGACCGCCGCCGGTTTGGCTGACCGTGTAGGAGACGTATTGCTCGCCCATTCCCCACACGCCCTCCATCAAAGCGGCAACAGCCGTAGCGCTGCGGAGGTCGCCGGTCACGCCCGAGGAGTTGTCGTCGTCGAAGAACATCCGCTCACCGGCGAGCGAGGCCAGAGAGACCATGATGTCGGTTTCGAACTCCGACTTCCACTGGGTGAATCGATCCTCGGCGAGGAGGTTCTTCACCATGCCGCCGGTATCGCCGTGTCGTTCGATGGTGACCAAATCGATCTCCATGTGCCGGCGCATCGTGTGGGCGACCACCGCATGACTGGCCTCGTGAACCGCAACGGCGTGCTTTTCACGCTGGATGTATTCGGCGTCCTCGGCCGGACCGAGTTCCTTGAGCGCCTTCGCCTTCCAGATGTCGTCCCAGACGATCGAGTCTCGGTCGTCGCGAATCGCCTGGATCAAAGCCTCGTTGACCAGGTCCTTGATCTTGGCACCCGAGTAATAGGGGGTGACGGTTGCGAGCTTCTCGACCTGCTCTTCGGTCAGATCGTGGTTGACCTTGGCGAGGTAACCGCGCAGGGTTTGGAGACGACCCTCTTTGGACGGATAACCCATTTTGTAGATTCGGTCGATCCGACCCGGCCGCAACATGGCCTCGTCGAGGGCGTTGGGCATGTTGGTCGCCATGATCGTGAGGATTCGATACTTCGGCGCAGGCTTGGGTCGGAACCCGAGCATCTTGCGCAGCTTGTTGGTGAGGCCGCGCGGCTTTTTCAGCCCGTTCATCTCGGTGAGGAGCGCCTGGAGCGTCCCCATCCCACCGCCACCCATTCCTCCCATGACGATTCGGTTCTTGAGGCTGCGCCGGGGTGCGGGATCGGTCTGCGGATTTGTGAACATCCCGAGATCTTCGAGAACCGCTTTCTGGCCCTGAGGGGTGAGGTAGGAAAGTCCGTTGCATTGAAACGTTGAGAAAGGGCTGGACGGCTGCATGGGCTGGCCCATACCCAACCCGCCCATCTGGCCGCGGCTACCTAGCGAGTCGGCTTCGTCGAAGAAGACAATCACGCCGCCATGACGAAGCGAGAGCTTGCGCAGCTTGCGGTAGAGCGACTTGACCTTGAGGATGCCAACGCCCATGAACATCTGGATGAAGGCACCCGGTTCGACGAAAACGTAGGGCTTGCCGGTCTCACCGGCGATCGCTTCGGCCAGCAACGTCTTGCCCGTTCCCGGGGGTCCCCAAAGGAGGATGCCGCCCGGGATGTAACCGCCTTTGGCTTCGATCTCATCGGGCTTTTCGAGGAAGGCGATGTTCTCCCGGATCAGGCGGAGGACATGGTCCTGGCCCCAGACGTCGGAGAAGCGGGTGTTGATCTCCTCGGGCATGAGAATGTCCATGCCGCCGCGGGAGAGGAACCAGAAGATGGCAACGAACTGGAGAATCGCCATGCTGAGATACATCATGAACTGGAGCAGCATCGGCAAAGCCCCAATGAAAAGGCGTGGCGTCTGGGCGATGGCATCCATCGGCGAGCTGACCTCGGACATGAAATAGTCGAGAACGAAAGCGTAAATCGCAATGATCACGGTCCAACGCATCAGCCGTCCGACACGGAAGCGGGTCCAAGGCTTGAAGTGAGAAAGGCCACCTTCGACGTTGCCAAATATGCCCTGCTGCCAGAAGCCGTGGTAGCTCTCGCTGCGCTCAGAGACGAAGTAGTGGATCTGTCGCAGCAGTTCCAGAATGAACAGGATCGCGATCACCCGACCTGGGGTGGAGGCGAAGAAGTCGCTCAGCGCCTGGCCGAGGGTGACAAACGGGGGCTGGACCTGGCCGCCGACGATCGCGGTGGTGATGATCGCAAGGATGACGAGGAACTTGATCCGGTCCCAGGTGTCCGCCTTGCGGCGGAGCTTGTTCAGGACGCTCGTTTGTTCACTAGCCATGAGTCCACCACGCTTTCGATTTCGACCTGGTTGTCGATGTAGCACTGCCTTGAGCAGCCGGCCACGATTGAATACATACGGTTGTCGGCAGGGTCGGTGACCGAAATCAGATAGGCCACACCCACCTCGGCGCCGGTCTCATCGGCGTAGCTGACGAGAACGCGGACACCATCGAACCCGTCCCCGAACGAAAAGTCCTCCCGGAGATGCTCGGTCGCGTTGAGAAACTGGAAATAGGGGAGAATCGTCTGGCTCAACGTTGCTCGATTGATGTATTGCCGTTCGGTTTCGCCGACCGTCCTCACCGAGAGCGAGCCAATGGGAAATGCGGCTTCGACCAAAGGCACGGCAACGTTGTTTGGATCGCGGGTGGGCGCTCCGTCGAATGCAGTGGAAACCACGGCTGGATACTCGAAGCCTTGAAACGGCTCTTCGAAGGGAACATCCTCGAGATTGTCGAGCTCGGCGAGCTCATACGTGTGCCAATTGTCGGGGAACTGGACGAGGGAGAGCTTGCCGGCATCGGTGTAGTTGATCGTCGATTCGGCGCCGCTCGAACCACAGGCAGTTACCGCGATTGCAACCATTAATACGAGCAGGGTTGATCGACGGCCCATTAGCCACCTAAGCATACGCCAGACGGGTAAAAACCGGTTCAAGATCACCTCAGACATCGGCTGATTTGAGCCTCGGGAACAGGGTCAACGTTGTGAGAGGATTGGGGATGGACGGACCTCAACCCGATCGAGCTCTCCCTGACCGATCCTTGGCTGGACGCCTTCTGGTTGCCGCTCCATTGCTTGAAGACCCCAACTTCTCCCGCGCCGTGGTGGTCATTTTGCGTCATGACGACGAAGGGGCCATGGGGTTGATCCTCAACCGGAGGAGTGAGGAGCCGGCGGCACCCTATTTGAGCCATTGGGAAGATTTTCTCGAGACCGACGGGCTGGTGTTCGAAGGCGGGCCGGTGGAGAGAGAGCGGGCAATGGGCCTGGTGGCCCCCACCGCTTTGGACGATCCTCCAATCCCTCAAATCGCCGACCTCTCGGGTGCTCCCGGGCCGCCATTCCCGATCCGGATTTTTGCCGGCTATTCGGGTTGGGCGCCGGGCCAATTGGAATTCGAAATCGAGCTCCGCAGTTGGATCGTTGTTCCCGCCGAGCCGGGAGATTTTCTTACGTCCGAGCCGGATCGGCTCTGGTCCCGAGTCCTCGCCCGGCAGGGCGGCAAAGTGGCGATGCTCGCCAATTATCCAATGGATCCGTCGCTCAACTGATCGGCGGTACCCTCAATCCGAGCTTGACCAAGACGATCGTTCCCCGCCTCCGGATGGCGCTCCTCGACAGCGCCCCCGGTCTGCGAGTCGAGCGAGAGCTGTGGGCCGACGGATTCGAGACGGTGGTGGGCGTCGATGAGGTAGGACGGGGTTCCTGGGCCGGACCATTGAGCGTCGGGGTGGCGGTAGTGCCGCGCGACAAGCGGGTCTACAAGATCAGAGACTCGAAGCTCCTAACCGAACCTGAACGAGAGTTGCTCTTCGAGCGGATTGCCAACTGGTGCGCGGATTGGGCAGTCGGCCACGCTTCCCAAGTCGAATGCGACGAGCTGGGCATGTCGGAGGCGCAGCGACTGGCTGCTCGTAGGGCCCTCGAACAGCTAGAACGTCCTCCTGATCGTGTGGTGGTCGATGGGAACTGGGACTTCGTCGGTGGGGCACAGCGACTGGTGCGCGGCGATCGCACCTGTCTCTCAATCGCGGCCGCGTCGATTCTGGCCAAGGTGACGCGTGACCGGATCATGCGGACAGAAGCGGAGCACTACCCGTTTTGGAACTTTGCCGCCAACAAGGGTTACCCCTGCCCGGTCCACAAGGCTGCGCTGCAAGCCTGGGGCCCGAGCGCGATCCATCGCCGGGCGTGGGTCTTCATGGATGGACTCGTCTGGAACGGTCTCGACCGCTTCAGCCGCGACGGCCAGATGGAGCTTTTCTAAGGCGTCGCCAGAATGCGAAACTCATAGGGTCCAAGAACGTTGCTGTTCCACTCCTCGTCGCGGAAGAGATCGAGCGATGCTGGAGGAGACTCGAGCATCGCCACAGTCCGTCCAAGGTTTACGAGCACAGTGATCGGGCCATTCTCGAATCCGATCGTGGCCCTATCTCCTGTGGGGAATGGCCGGGGATTGCCAAGCGGGGGCAACGACTTCCGGAGAGCGAGCAGAGCTTGCAGACCCGCCAGCACCCGACCCGGCGGACCGATGCCCATCGCGGCATCGGCAAAGGCCTCAGGCGAGAAGCGATGTCGATGGCTCCAGCGATTGTCAGTGACCAGTTCCGGGTCAGCTTTGTAACCGTGGTCAGACAGGTTGGCGATTTCGTCGCCGATCATGAGGAGCGGAATTCCACCCGAAAAGATCACGATGGCGAACGCGGCAAGGATCCGGTTCACGGCCGTGTCGGTGGCCTGCGGATCGAGTTCGAGTTCAGCGGCTTCTAAACCCGTCAACGAGGCAAGTGACCCTGAGATGCGGGCGTCGCCGGTCTGTGGGTGGTGCTGGAACAATTCGCCGCGCGCAAACGAGCCTCCGAAGTCGCCCGAATAGAACGCGTTCAAATAGCTGCGATGAAGCCGAGGATCGACTCCCATCTGCCAGGCGTCGTCGTCGGCAAACCCCCAGCCGATGTCGTCGTGGGAACGTAGGTAGGCCAACCACTTTCCTCCCTGTGGCAACGTGAAACGGTGCCCGAGCGCACCGGCGAGGAAACGGACGTTCTCGGTCGCCAGCGCGTCCCAGATCGACGTCATGAGCAACGGGTTGTATCCCAGTTGGCATTCGGCGGAGTTGACATAGCTCGCGACGTCATCGGGGTGGACGATCGCCTCGGAGAGGAACTCGACGGAGGGGCACGCCAGGTCTGCGACCAAGCGAAGGATCTGGAGAATGAGGTGGGCCTCGGGGCGATTTTCTGAGGAGGTACCGGGCTCCTTCCACAGGAACGGAGTCGCATCCATGCGAATCGCCGCCACTCCCAGGTTGGCGATGAAGAGCATTTCACCCGCGATGGCTGCAAGTACTCGCGGGTTGCGGTAATTGAGATCCCATTGATAGGAGTGAAACGTCGTCCATACCCACTGATTCGATCCGGGATGCCAGGTGAAGGCGTCACCGCCGCGATCGGGGAAGATCGGGCGCAGGTGGGGTGAAAGTTCGTCTGGCAGAGATCGATCGGGAAAGAAGAAGTAGAAGTCCGCGAACCGAGGATCTCCGGCGAGGGCGGCGGCGGCCCAGGGATGGTCGTTAGCGGTGTGGTTGCAGACCAGATCGAGCACCACGCCCACGCCCTCTTTCCGAAGCTTTTCGATCGATCGGCGCAGCTCCTTGATGCTGCCGAGCTCGGGCCTTAGCCGCCGATAGTCGGAGACGGCATAGCCACCATCATGAGGCCCATCGGGGACGGCATAGGGCGGCATAAGATGCAAGTGGGTGACTCCGAGGGAGTGCAGATGGTCGAGGCGGTCAGGAAGTTTGCCGGCCTCGCCGGCATACAGATCGAGATAGGTCATCGCCCACAGCGTCGCGGGATCGTCGAGCCACTCGCTGCTCAGCTCGTGGTCCTGATGGCGCAGCCGCTTGGAACGTTCTAGATAACCGTCCGCGGCGACTTCAAGGATCTCCTCGATGCTCCAGGCAAAGTCGTAGCGCCAGCCATACAGCCGGTGCATCAGCCGGAAGAGTGGTTCCCAACCGGTCTTTGCTCGCTCGGAGAACTCCAACCATTCCGATTTGGAGAAGCGAGATTGAAGTTCTTGCGCTCGACGCTGCCAGGCTTCGGCAGCAGCCGACGAGAGCCAATCGCCCATCGCTCAGCGCGTGAGCTCATCGACGTAGCGGGGAAACATCTCCCGCCACGTCACCCAGTCATGAGGCCACTCCGGCCCCCACTCATCGACCCGATTAGGGATGCCTTGCGCACCTAGTACCGCGGCAGTCCGCCATGACTCCCCGGGATCCTCAGCTCGGCCCAGCCCATGTGTGAACAGCACGAAGCGAGTCCGCAGTTTTCGCTTGATCTCGCCTTCGACCAGCTGGGGCAGGTAGTGGACTGGAGATGAGAAGTAGAAGTCTGAGGAAGCTGGCCCATCAAGCCACTTGGTGAGGTCGAATGTGCCGGACACGCAGAGCGCAGCGGAAAACACATCCGGGTGCCGGCAGAGCACTTCCAATGCATTGAAGGCGCCGATCGAAGCACCAGCGGTGATGATTTCGACTCCGGGTGACTGGCTGTCCGCCCTAATGGCAGGGACCACCTCGTGTCTGATCATGGAATCGAAAGCCGTCATCATCCATCCGATCCGGCCCGCATCGGCGCCGGTGAAGAATGTGCGACCGTTGATGCTGTCAACCGAGTAGACCTTGATTCTGCCTTCATCGATCAGCGGTTGAAGTGAACCCACGAGATGGAATCGTTCGATCTCCTCGAAGTCACCTCCGGCGGTGGGAAAGATCAAGAGTGGCGTTCCGACGGTTCCCCAACGCACCAGGTTGACTTCGGTTTCGACTCGATTCGAATGCCAGCGCTCTACTGCCTTCACAGATACTCCTCGCCTCCTCCAGCAGGCGAAGCAATCGGGGTGTAGGCACGTTCCGTCTGCGGCTCGCCCTGGCGCGATCCGATCAGGTCAAGTCGATCGCGTTCGGTCCGACGCCAGAATTGCAGCAAGCCCCAGAAGTGTTCGGTGAATCGATCGACTTCATGGACAGGGAAGATCACCGAGACCTTGCGACGAACGGCTTCGAGCGCCCGCTCCGTCGAGAAGTATTCCCAGGTGATCTCGTCGAGGTGCCCGAGATGACGGTCGCAAAACTCGAGAAAGCGGTCCGTCTCGTAGGACCGATGGGCAAGAGCCGCGTACCCGGACAGCTTCTCGCGATAGGAGGCGCCACTGTCGGCGATCTCGAAGAAGGGCTCCCAGTTGGGGTTGTGGCGGACCTTGCGGCCGGTGGCGGCGACGAAAAGCGACCACCGGATCTTTGCTTTGACGAGCCAGGGCAGGTGGTAGTGGAGACTGGTGACCTGCGAATCTGGACAGGCATTCGCAAAATCGATCGGATAGAACTGGCCATTTTTGCGGAGGGACTCGCAGGAGTTGAAGTCCCAGTTGAAGAAGCTGTTGATCGTCAGCACCATGTCGGAGAGAAGCTGCCACTCGTCAGCGTCGACGAAGTTGAAATCGATCTTGTATCGATCGTGCATAGGCGCGACGGGGTCATAGCGAATGACGTTCACCTGCGGCCCGACGGCCAGGGCGCGTACAAAGAGGTCGTAGGGCTCGATCGCCTCCTGGAGATGCATGATGGAGCGGCCGCTCTGGTCGTAGGCGTTGCGAAGCTGCTCTTCGTTTTCGATCCGCGAAACTCCCCGCCAGGCTCCACCGTCGAACGGCTTCATGTAGCAGGGAAAGCCAACTTCCTGGACTACCTCGTTGAGGTCGAACATGCGGGCGTATTGGCCAAGGGTCACCTCGAGATCGGGGGCACCTTCGTATTCCTTGGGAGGAAGCAGGACGGTCCGGGGAACGGGGAGCCCGAGCCGCATCATCGCCGCGTACGAAGTGTGCTTCTCCATGGACTGCAGGGTGAAGGGATTGTTGAAGACGTAGAGGTCGTTGAAGACCACCGCTTTCTTGATCCACTCCCGCGACGTGTGATACCAATGGGTGAGGCGGTCGAGCAAGACCGCGTATCTCACCGGTTGCCGCAAGAGGAACGGCTCGATCGTCACCCGTTCAACGTTGAACGTGAGGACATCATCGCCCCGGGGGATTTTCAGATCGAGACGACCAATGATGTCTTCGTAGAAGATCGGCCACTCGAGGTCGGCCCCCAACGACAGGCCGATGGTGAGTGGTACTTCCGCCATGCGGCGAGCCTACTTAGCTTTCTTCTTCCGGGACCGGGAGTACAAAGGTCAGAGCCTCTTCCAGCCGATCGAGCCAGGCTCCCCAGTCGTGGCCGGTCCAGGTTTCGACCCATCTGACCTGCATGCCCCCGGCCACGAGACGAGGGTGCAGATGGCGATTGAAGTCGGCCAAGCCCTCGTAACGGCCGACGCTTTGATACATCCGGACGCCGGCGAGCAAAGCCGGGTCGAACGCCTCGAGAAAAGAAATGACCGGCTTGAACACTGAGGCCGGCCAAAAGTGGTCGCTGCGATGAGCGAAGGAACCGGACATAGAGACCACCGCCCCGACCACCTTGGGATAGTGCATGGCAACCGCCAGAGCCGCTACTGCGCCCAACGACGATCCGAGGGCGACCGTGCGCTCCGGGGAAGCCCAGATCCGGAGTCGGCGGGCGAGATGTGGGATCACTTCTTCGGCTACATGGCGGCTGTGGGCGACCGAGGCTCCGTATTCGCTGATGCGCTCGCGGGGATCAAGGAGGACCACCGCCATTGGCGGGATCACTCCCTTGGCCGTCAACTGGTCCATAGCGCGCCCGATGCTGCCGTGTTCGAGAAAGTCGGAACCGTCGTGGACCAGCAGCAGGCTTCTCGCCTCCTTCCTTGTGACCCCTGCGGGCAGATACACCCGGTGATGCCGGCGGCCTCCCAGGCTGGACGAGTTGACCCGAATCTCTGAGATATTTCCTTCGCCAAGCGCTGGTCCCGGCTCCAGAGATAGCGGGCGGTAGTCCGGGCCGGTAACCACCGAGTTGACGCCGAATGGATTGCTCGCCGAGGGTGGGTTGAGCGGGTCCTCGATCCCGGCCTGGCGCGTGCCTTTCCGAACGAGAAGCCGGTATTCGATTCGAGCCGTGCCGGGAAGCCGAAGCCGCAGAAAGTGCAAGTTCCGGGCCAACGCTGTGAACGGCGGAGGCGTGGGGAAGTTGGGCATCCAGGTTTGGAGACGAACCTCGTCGGCATCGCCGCGGTAGACCAGGACGGTGTCATCCAGGTAGTGGAAGGGGCGATGAGCGGTGGCGACCGACTCGAGCAAGTCGGAGGGCGCTGAAGTCGACAAGCTGGGTTCAGGGTATCGAGACTGGCAAAATCAGCTGATGACAACTCTCACCAGATCGCCGGTGGAGCCATTCACGAGCGTGAAGGACGATGCGGTGACGGCCTTCCTCTCTCTATGGCTGATGGGCGGGTTGATGATCGACGGCTGGGCCCACACCACTCGTGGGGGAGTGGAGTCCTTTTTCACCCCATGGCATGCCGCGTTCTACTCGGGCTTTTTGGCGACGGCTGCCTGGATCGTTTATCTCGTCTGGCGGCCACGGCGAGGCTTTGTCCAGGCCGGCGTTCCCACCGGATACCGGCTTGCGCTGACCGGTCTGGCGATCTTTGGGGCTGGGGGAGTGCTCGATCTCCTCTGGCACGAGACGTTCGGGATTGAAGTCGACATCGATGCATTGTTGAGCCCCACCCACATGGTGCTGCTGGTAGGGGCAATGCTTGTGGTCACGACGCCCTTGCGCTCCGGATGGCACCGTCCGACACCGCGAGCAAGCAAATGGGGTTGGATTGCGCCGCCCGTGATCTCGGCGGGCCTGGGAGCCCTTCTCGCGCAGTTCTTTGTGTTCTATGCCTCCGGCTGGCAAGGGCCCGCCTTCCGCGAGCCCTGGGATCCGGGTGAGAGCGATTTCCTGGTCGCGTTCTCGGTGTTGAGTTTGACCGTCTCCACTCTGATCGTCATGGTGGCGTTCCTCCTCGTCCTGCTCAGATGGTCGCCTCCTCCAGGCGCATTCGCTCTGATCCTGGGCATTGTTGGACTCGGGCTCCAAGGCGTGCACGGCTTTGAGAATCCTGGCGAGCTAGTCGCGGCCGTCGTCGCGGGTTTCGTCCTCGATGGATTGGCCATGCGTCTCCAACCGGCGCCGCAAGCGCCCTCCCGGCTGCGAGCGTGGGCGTTCTTGGCTCCGATCGTAATTTGGGGCGTCCATTCGCTCTATCTCGCGATCGCCGGCGAGTTCACCTGGCCACCGGTGCTCTGGGGTGTCCTTGTCCTGCAAGGGCTAGTGGGGCTCACACTGGCAACCTTGGCCGCCCCACCAACTGTTCCTTCTCAGGCTCCTCCGTCCCGGGTGGGCTCGCCCTGATCGCACTCAACGATCATGACCGCGCCCGGCTCGGTGGAGCAGCAGGGCAAGGTGTGGCATTTGCGATGGATCTCGTCGTGGCAACGGGAGAGCAGATGGGAGCCGAGAGTTTGCTCGACATCACCTCCGCGCACATCGATAGCTGTTTGTTTCACGGGATGGCGGGCCTTGATTTTGTGCGGCGGTTAGTCGAAGGCGGCGCTCAGGTGGCCGTCCCGGCGACGCTCAACGTCTCCTCCCTCGACCTCCTCCACCCCGAGCTCTATCGGGGCGATGAGACCACAGCAACCCTCGCCCGCGAGTTGATGGATGCGTACGTCGCTCTCGGCTGTACACCAACCTGGACCTGCGCGCCGTATCAAAAGGTCAACCGCCCGAGCCTGGGTGAGAACGTGGCGTGGGGCGAATCCAACGCGATTGTTTTCGTCAACTCGGTGCTCGGAGCTCGCAGCAACCGGTATGGCGACTTCATCGATATCGCCTGCGCGATCACAGGGCGGGCACCTGCGAGCGGCCTCCATCTCGATGAGGGACGGAAGCCAACACTCCATGTCGAAGTAAGTCCACAGCTCTCTGAGACAGCGGAGAAGGATTGGTTCTATCCCAGCTTCGGCTATTGCCTCGGTGAGACCGCCGGCTCTCAGGTCACGCTGGTTACTGGTCTTCCCTCCGACCTGAGCGAGGACCGGCTCAAAGCAATGGGCGCCGCGGCTGCCACGAGCGGAAGCATCGGGCTTTTCCACGTCGTGGGGTCAACGCCGGAGGCGTCACAGTTTGACCCAGCGGACTTGCCAACGGTGTCAATCGGGCGCGACGACTTCGACAGTGTTCGCACTCGACTCTCAACCGACGCGGGGGCGATCGACGCGGTGAGTCTCGGTGGGCCGCACTATTCAGGAACCGAACTAGCCAGCCTTGGCGCAGCCCTGGCCGGTCGGCGGGTTCGCATTCCGACCTTTGTCAACACTTCCCGCGATCAGGTTGCAGATCTCCCGCAATTGGTCGCAGAGCTCGAGCATTTGGGCGTCACGATCGTGACCGACACATGCACATATATCACCCCGATTCTCGACCCATCGATCGAGGTGGTCATGACGGACTCGGCCAAGTGGGCGCACTACGCCCCAGGCAACCTGGGGATAGGGGTGGTTTTCGCCTCCCTTTCCGATTGCGTCGACGCGGCCGTGAACGGTGGATCACAAGGTGGATGACCAGGTGCTCGTGCTCACCGAACCACTCTCATTCTGGGGAGGTCTCGACCCTCTGACGGGAGCGATCATCGACGTACACCATCCCCAACGCGGCGCGAACGTAGCCGGCAAGGTGCTGCATTTGCCGCATGGGCGGGGTTCATCATCGTCGCCTTCGGTTCTGGCCGAAGCGTTGCGCCTCGGCACCGGGCCGATCGCCATTGTCCTCGAGGAGAGCGACCCGATGGTGTGGCTTGGCGCGTATGTGGCCGAAAAGCTCTATGGCATCACCTGTCCGGTCACCGTTGGCTTCGAGTCCCGGCGGTAGGCTCGAACCAGATGAAGGTCCTCGTCACCGGTGGCGCCGGATTCGTCGGGAGCCATACGGTGGTCGCCTTGATCGAGGCAGGCCATCAACCTGTGATTGCTGACACCCTCGTCAATTCCTCACTGAGCGTCCTCGATGGGGTCGAGGCGATTACCGGGTTTCGCCCCCATCTCAACCAAGTCGACGTCGGCGACCCCGCCGAGTTCGCTCCAATCGTCGAGGCGGCAGGCTTCGATGCCGTAATTCACATGGCCGCGTACAAGGCGGTGGGCGAGTCAGTCGAGAAACCTCTGCGCTATTACGACAACAACGTGGCGGGCACCGTCCGGATGCTGAACGTGCTCAATGAGGCAGGTGTGAAGTCGATCGTCTTTTCGTCATCGGCAACGGTTTACGGGGAGCCCAAGACCTTGCCCCTGAGCGAAGAGATGCCGATCGGAACGGCCACCAACCCCTACGGGTGGACCAAAATCATGATGGAGCAGGTGATGGCGGATCTCGCTCAGATCGGATCCACAATGGTCGGTGACGCTGCTGCGCTACTTCAACCCGGTTGGCGCGCACGAAAGCGGACTCATCGGAGAGTCTCCGATCGGCGAACCAACCAACTTGATGCCTTACCTCTGCCAGGTGGCGGCCGAGCAACGCCCGTTCCTGCGTGTTTTCGGTCTCGACTACGACACCCGTGACGGCTCGCCAATCCGGGACTACATCCATGTCATGGATCTGGCCGAGGGTCATGTCCGCGCGCTCGAAGTTCTCGGCGGCAAGCCAGGCGTGCACATCTTCAATCTCGGAACTGGGCGCGGCACCTCGGTATTGGAGCTCATCGAAGAGTTCTCCGACGTGAACCAGGTCCCTGTTCCGTGGAAACCGCATGCGCGGCGAGCGGGCGACGTCGCCGAGACCTGGGCCGCAGTCGAGCGAGCCAAAGTGGAGTTGGGTTGGGAAACACACCGAGACCTGTCCGCAATGACCAGAGACGCGTGGAACTGGCAGCGCAGACAACCGCCATCTGGCGACACGCACTAGGTTGAGCAGCGTCGAAAGCGATAAGTGGTAACTGAGGTTTCCAACCCGATCAGAGACGATGTCGTTGCCCTCATCGAAGAGTCGGCGAAGGGTGAAGATCGTGAGCTGCTAATCGAGTTTGCTCGTTCCTACCTGCGGCGACTACCCCCTGACGACGACCGGGCCGCGGATGCTTGGTATGAAGAAGTCCGGCGGATGTTCGAGTTCATCCGGGTCCGGAGCGAGCCGATTTCCGTTCGAGTTACCAACCCCGATGACCACCAGGGCACGGTGATCGAGGTGAATGTCGACGACAGTCCGTTCCTGCTCGACTCGATCACCAACGAGGTAACAGCCCACGGGCTCGAGGTCGCACGCGTCACTCACCCCGTCATCGGCGTGGAGCGCGATCAAAGTGGACGGTTGACCAAAATCGGACATGCCCGCCACGCCCGGCGCAAGGAGTCGGTGGAGTTTTATGAACTCGATCGCCGGCTCTTTGAAGGAGACCTGGCGGGATTAGAGAAGGCCCTGCGCACGGTCCTAAGCGATGTCCGCCAGGCCGTCGATGACTTCTACCCGATCATGGATCGGATCAACCGAATGGTCGAACTCGCGCGAAAGGCAACCGGGTTCTATCCCGAGGCGGAGATCGGTGAGGCCATCGCCTTCCTCCAGTGGCTGCGCGACAACAACTTCGTCTTCCTCGGCTACCGCGAATACAGCCTCACCGAAGTCGAAGGGCAACCGGTCGTGCAGGCCGTTCCTGAAACCGGGCTCGGAATTCTCTCCGGGCCCTCGCATGTCGATGCACCGACCCCGCTATCCGAACTGGGCGCGGAGGTTGCTGCCCGCTACGCCAAGGGTGACCTGCTCGTCATTACCAAGACCAATCGATTGTCGACTGTGCATCGACGGGTCAAGCTCGACTACGTGGGCGTTCGCATCATTGGCCCTTCGGGTTCGCCGGTGGGGGAGGCCCGCCTGTTGGGCCTTTTCACGTCGAAGGCGTTGATGGAGCGCTCGTCGCATATTCCAATCTTGCGGCAAAAGCTGGTGGACCTCGTTGCCGCCGAAGACTTGATCGAGGGGTCGCACGATCACAAAGCGGCCGTGCAGATCTACGACGGATTCTCGAAGCATGACCTCTTCACTGCCCCGGCCAAGGAGCTGCGGCGCCAGGTGATGGGACTTCTCACCCACCAGGAGACCCGCCAGGTTCAGCTGTTCGTGCGTCGTGACCTGCTCGAACGAAGCGTCTCGATTCTGGTGGCCATGCCCCGCGATCGTTTCAACGCCGACCTGAGGAAGTCCCTCCAGGATCTCTTCATGAACCGCTACAAGGGTTTGTCGGTCGACTACCACCTGGAGTTGGGGGAGGGCGACCAGGCCCGAATCCATTTCACGGTCTGGGTCAACGGGCCGATTCCCGAGGTCGACTACGAGGGCCTGGAGGAAGACGTCCTCGACATGACTCGGACCTGGAGCGACCGGCTCAACGAGCGGCTCGATGAGGACGCCGGAGCCGAGCCCTTGCGTGAGGATTGGGCCAGTCGTTTTCCCGACTACTACCGGTTGTCGACCACGCTCGAAGGCGCCGCGGAGGATGCGCGCGCTCTCGACAGCCTGGTCAAAGACAGCCAGGCCTTCCATGTCGGAATCCGCAACGAGACCGATGCCAACGAAGACCTCACCCGGATCCTCATCTATCGCTCTGACGGCAAGCAGCCGTTATCCGAATTGGTACCTGCCCTCGAGGATCTTGGCCTGCGGGTCATCGAAGAAGTTCCGACCCGACTCGCGGGAAGCGGTGACTTCTTTATTCACGACTTCGGGGTCGAGGGCCATGACGGAAGAGTGCTCGACCTCACCAACTGTCAGGTGCGGGTGGTCAACTCGCTCACCGCGGTGTGGTCGGGCGAGGCGGAGTCGGACGATCTCAATCAACTCGTGATCACGGCTGGTTTGACTCACTGGGAAGTGGGAATTCTGCGCGCTTACCGCGTCTATTGGCGCCGGCTCGCGCTCGCCTTCACGGTTGGCTATGTCAACGACGTTCTCAATCTCTTCCCGGGGTTGGCAGCCAAGCTCATTGCGCTTTTCCGGGCGCGCTTTGATCCTCAGCAGGCCGAGGTTGATCCCCAGCCCATTCGCAACGAGATCGTGGCAGCACTCGATGCGATCCCTTCGATCGACCACGACCGGATCCTGCGAAGTCTCCATCGACTGGTCGAGGCGACTCTGCGCACCAACGCTTTCCTGCCTGGCCGGTCCAATCTCGCCTTCAAGCTCAACTCGGCAGCCGTGCCGGACATGCCCCAGCCGATTCCGTTTGCCGAGATCTTTGTCTACGGGCCGGGCGTCGAAGGGGTGCACCTACGTGGCGGGCCGGTGGCGCGCGGCGGTCTCCGCTGGTCTGACCGCCGGGAGGATTATCGAATCGAGGTGCTTGGCTTGATGAAAGCGCAGATAACCAAGAACGCGGTGATCGTCCCGACTGGCGCCAAAGGTGGTTTCGTGCTGCGACGGCCGCCGACTGATGTGTCACTCATTCCGGCCGCGGTCCAGGCGGCGTATCAGTCCTACATCCGGTCGTTGCTCGACATCACCGACAACCTCGTGGAAGGGAAGGTGGTCCACCCGGAGGGTGTTCGAGTACACGATGGTGAGGATCCCTATCTCGTGGTCGCGGCTGATCGAGGCACCGCCACCTTTTCCGATGTGGCCAACTCGATCGCGGCCGAATACGACTTCTGGCTCGACGATGCGTTTGCTTCAGGCGGGTCGGCGGGATACGACCACAAGGCACTAGGCATCACCGCTCGTGGAGCGTGGGAATCGCTCAAGCGCCACTTCCTTGAACTCGGCATCGACCCCTTCGGTCAGCCTTTCACAGTCATCGGGGTGGGGGACATGTCGGGCGACGTCTTTGGTAACGGTGTGCTCGGATCGGACAAGATGAAACTTATCGCCGCCTTCGATCACCGGCACATCTTCATTGATCCCAATCCGGACCCCACCCGTAGCTTTGAAGAACGCAAGCGGCTTTTCGATTTGCCCCGCTCTTCCTGGGACGACTTCGACAAGTCGGTCATCTCCGAAGGTGGGGGAGTGTTCCCCCGGACACTCAAGAAGATCGTGTTGTCGCCGCAGGGGCAGAAGGCTTTGGGAGTCGAGCAAGCCGAATGGACTCCGAGTCAGCTCCTACGTGCGGTCTTACTGGCGCCGGTCGATCTCTTCTGGAATGGAGGCATCGGCACCTACGTCAAGGCAGCTGACGAGACCAACGAGGAAGTCGGGGATCGGGCCAACGACGCCATCCGGGTCAACGGCAGCGAACTCCGCTGCCGGGTGGTGATCGAAGGCGGGAATCTCGGATTCACCCAGGCCGGCCGGATCGAATATGCCATGGCTGGGGGACAGGTCAACACGGACTTCATCGACAACTCGGGCGGGGTCAACTGTTCCGACCGCGAGGTCAATCTCAAGATTCTGCTCCGTCTGGCGGCGGAGCGAAAAGGACTTTCCCGCGCCGAGCGAGACGAACTGGTGGCCGCGGCTGCTCCGGAAGTCGTCGAAAAGATCCTCTACGACAACTTCCAACAGGCACAGATGATTTCACAAGAGGAAGGAGCCGCGGATCGGCGGGTCTGGGCTCATGAGCAACTGATGGGCCTGCTTGAAACCGAAGGGATTCTCGATCGCCGCCTGGAGGGTCTGCCCGCTACCGAAGTCCTGGCCGAGCGGGGGAGACTCGGCCGGGGTCTCACCAGACCAGAGATCGCCGTTCTTTTGGTGGATGCCAAGCGGAGCATCTACGAATCTTTGGTCCGCAGCACGCTGGTCGACGACGAGTACCTGGTCAACGATCTCGTCGCCTACTTTCCTCACGAGATCGCGACGCGCTTTGAAGATTTGCTGCTCGACCATCCTCTGCGTCGAGAGTTGATCGCCACCGTCGTTTCCAATGACGTCGTCAACAGTGTCGGGGCAACCTTCGTCAGCCGCATGGCCGCCCGCAGCGGCAATACCGTGGCCGAAATCGTCAAGGCCTACCGAATCGCCCGTGACGTTGCCGGGGCGTTGCCGAGGTGGGAGGCGGTCGAAGCTTTGGCCGGCAAAGTGCCCAATGATCTATGGCTCGAGCTGATGACCGGGGCGGATCGGGTCGTGGCGGCTCTGACCCGCCGCTACTTGACACGGGTTCCCGGTGACTCCATCGGCGAATCGGTGGCCGCGGACATGGCGGGGTTCTCCGACTTTGAAGAGGCCCTGCCCGATTCCGGTCCCAAAGAATGGCAGCAGGCGCACGAGAAAGAGGAGTACGACATGGCCGAGGCCGGGGTGCCTCCCGATCTGGCTCGTCGCTACGCCTATCGCCGACAGCTCGTCCACGCTCCGGACGCGATTCTGCTGGCCAACCGTTTTGATCGTGAAGTGAGTGAAGTGGCCGAGATCATGTTCGGCGCCGGCCAGGCGGTGGGCCTCGACCGTCTCGAAGCTATGGCGGCGGGATACAAGTTCACTGATGGCTGGCAGCGTTGGGCACTCGAGGCCCTCGAGGACGACATGGTCGGAATCCGGCGCCAGCTGGCGGAACGAATCCTCGAGCAGGCGGGCGACGATCCGCCGGACGAAGCCGTGACCCGTTACCTAACGGTGGTCGATCCGGCGTTGCGCCGCCTCGACCTGTTCATCGACAACCTGGGCGACGACCAACCCGAGAACCTGGCCCCCCTGATGATCGGGGTGCGCCAGCTTCGGGCCCTGATCGGCTAGCCGAGCACCCGGCCCATGAGCACTCACGGGGTAGGATCGCCTGGATGAGGCTCGGCGTGCGGCTTGCGGCGATTGTGCTTGCTCTAGGCGTGGCAGCCTGCGCCGGCAACGAGGCCGACCCGCTTACTCTCGAGCAGCGAGTTCCCGACGCCGCGGAAGCACCTGGTACCGAGCCGGATCCGGTCGAGACCCGGGTGAGCGTGACTGGGCTCGAGGAGTTCGAGGCAGAGATTCTCGCCCGTGCTGAGACGGTGACCGACGAGGACGTGCGAGCGCTCGGAGATGCTGGGTTTGTCTCGGCGATCCGTGATACCCGCTTCTATCCAGGCGAGCCGGGCGGTGCGCATTCCGGAGAGGTGCCGCATATCTTCACGTTGGTCCTTCAGTTCGATTCCGAGGAGGGTGCTCGCGAGGCGGTGGAGCTCATGCACGAGTTCAACCTCCGGCCGTGTCCCGATACCTGCGCCTTCGACTTTGCCGAGTTCGATGTCGACGGCACGCCGGACGCGGTCGGTAGCTCACAGATTGCGACGCAGGAGTCACTCGACGCGGTCGGTGACCCAGAGGATCCGTACGCCATATACGCGGTCGACTTCGCCGACGGATTTTTCGTGTACGACGTCGCGCTCGGCGGGGCCGCCTGAGGAGGTTTCGGAGCAGCAGCTCGAAGAGATCGCTGAGACCCTCTACGAGCGGGTCGCAGGGGCTCCACCAGCCGAATAGCGCCTTAAATTCTCGTCGTCTCGAAGGCTAACGTAACATAACGGTGATTATGGGCGCTTCAGGCAGGTGGGCCCGATGGCTGAACCGGAGGCGACGAAATCCAGCAGTGGCTCGTTGGTCCGGCTTCAGCCGAGGTTCGAAATCCGCTCGAGCAGCAACCGGATGAAGCGGTCGCCGTCGATCTCCAAACCCACCGAAACGTTCGGGTTCTGCTCTGTGACGTTCCAGCGATCGACCACTGTTCTGCCCCGGTTGAGGTCGGATTGGGTCTCGACGGTGGCGTGACAATCGACGGTGCCGACGAGATCGGGCCAAATCACCTGGGCGATGGCCACGGCGTCATGGATAGGCACTGCCTTCTGCGGATCGAAATGCCGCGGATAGTTCCCAATGAAGAAGTCGGCGAGTTCGGCGACGAACTTTCCCGCCCTACCCGCTCCTCGCAGGTACTCGGCATGTTCGGTTGAGAACAACGCATAGTGGGTGACGTCGAGACCGATCATTGTGATCGGCACGCCGCAATGAAAGACCCGGTGGGCTGCTTCCGGATCAACGTAGATATTGAACTCCGCTGCCGGCGTAACGTTCCCGAGTCCCACCGAGCCGCCCATGAGGACGATCCGCTCGAGGTGTCCCAGCACCTCGGGATAGCGATTGAACAGCATCGCGATATTGGTGAGCGGTCCGATCGGGACCAATGTCACCGGAAGAGTTGACGAGAGAATTTTCTCGGCGAGGAAATCCACCGCATGTAAAGGATTGGGCAGCGTGTGCGGCTCCGGCAAGTTTGGCCCATCGAGTCCGCTGGCACCGTGGACGTGGGCGGCAGTAACCAGTTCTCGGTAAAGGGGGCGATCCGCGCCCGCCGCTACACCCACGTCGGTTCGCTCTATGAGTTCGAGAACCTTGAGGGCATTGCGAGTGGTATTGGCCAGGGGGCTGTTGCCGGCCACAGTGGTGATGCCGAGCACCTCGAGTTCGGGGCTCGCCAGGGCGAGGAGCAGAGCGATCGCGTCGTCGTGGCCAGGATCGCAGTCGATGATGACTGGGATCGCCATCAATGTTTGAGCAATGCTTCGACGGCCATCGCTGAGGGAAGTGAGGGCTGAGCTCCCTGAACCGTGGTTGCTAGCGCGCCGGCAGTCACCGCTCGGACCAGGGACTGATCGGGGGTAAAGCCGTTGAGAAGGCCAACGGTCAGGGCGGCGACGAAAGCATCGCCAGCACCCACAGTGTCGACGGCTTCGACAGGAGGAGGGCTGGCCTTAGCCACCTGGCGGCCGTGGCGATAGAGCGTCGCTCCGCTGGCGCCGTGGGTCACCGCGACAAGCCCTTTGCATTCCAGCAGCTCGTCGCCGAGGGTCGCATGCTCGATCTCGTTCACGATGACCAGGTCGGCGCGTTTGAGAACCGCACTGGGCACGGTGCGGGCGGGCGCCGCGTTCAAGGCAAAGAACCCAGTACATCGACTGGCGGTTGCTTCGACTGTTTCCAGAGGGATCTCCAATTGGCAGATGACGTTTTCACCTTGTTGCAATTCAACCGCATCGGGGCTCAAGGTCCGATTGGCGCCCGGTGCCACCGCAATCTGATTCTCGCCATTCTCGGCTACCAGAATCACGGCGATACCCGTGGGGATCGTCTCGTGGGTCCATGACCGGCTGAGGTCAACACCGGCCTGCTCGAGCAGGCTGAGCGCCAAGCTGGCAGCTTCGTCCTCCCCCACCGCCGCGACCAAAGCAACGTCCGCTCCCAGCCGGCGAGCGGCCAGGGCTTGATTGCCGCCCTTGCCTCCCGGGTGCCGGGAGAAGGTTCCGTCGGAGATTGTCTCACCAGGAACCGGGAGCCGTTCGACATGAATGACCAGGTCGAGGTTGACGCTGCCGACCACGGTGAGAGCGGCCATGGTCAAGACGTTAGCGAAGGGTATCCTCGCTCCCCTTGACGGCCCGCCCCCACCCCAACGTCATCAGCTTTCTCGAGCGGCTTGCTTTTCCTTACGAGGTACTCCCCTGCGATCCCGCGCTGGCCGACACCGCCGCGTTTTGCGCGGCCTATGACATTCCGCTCGACCAATCGGCCAACGCCATCCTCGTCTCCTCGCGAAGACCGCTTGGCGAACGCGCGGTTTGTCTGGCCCTCGCCAACACCCGCCTCGATGTCAACGGGCTCGTTCGACAGCGCCTGGGGGTGAAAAAGGTCTCGTTCGCTTCGGCGGAGGAGACAGTCGAAGTGACCGGGATGGAGATCGGTGGAGTAACACCGTTCGGTCTACCGGACGGACTCAGAATCTGGGTCGATGAGGCGATCACCAAGCCCGCCTGGGTGGTTGTGGGCGCCGGCTCGAGGTCGGCCAAGATCCGGGTCGACCCGGCTGTCTTCGCCCTGATTCCCAACGCCGACATCGTCGCTGGCCTGGCGGGCTCTCCGCAGGAGAAGGGTGTATCCGACGAGGCCGATCAGGGCGAAGCTGAACCACTGGATTGAGTAGAAGAGGTGGTTGCCTTCGCTAGTCAAGTTCGGCGGAGGAAGGGGGATGGGAAGGCGGTTGCTGCGCTCCTCATCGAGGATGACGTACACCGGGAGCAGGTCTCCCCCGCCGATAGCGCCGAGGTCGACTCGGTTGTAGATCGGAGCCTCACCGACAGGCGCATTCGGACGGGCTTGGTCGAGAGCAACGATGCCGTTGATCGAAGTCTCGCCACCGGGAGGGGCAGCGAGCACGGGGACGGCACCCATATCCAATGGAACCCAACCGCGGTTGACCAAGACCACAGCGTCTGACTCAAGAACCAAGGGAGTGATGACATGGAATCCAGCCTGGCCGTTCTCTACCTGAGACCGAATCAAAACCTCGCGGTCGACGTCGTAGGTGCCGGTTGCCGTTACGTGGCGACCGGCCAGTGATTCGTGCATGACCCCGGCACCCGCAAGCGCAATTTCCAGGTCCAGACGTGGTGCCTCAGCGCGACCGGCCGCGACGAGATTGTCGAGCCTGCGTTCGTCGAGCCGACGCAACTGCCAGAGGCCCAGGTTGACGAAGAGGATGAACAACGACAACGCCAGCAGATGCGCTGCGATCCAACGAGGAGTTGTCAGCGACCGGGCCATCTCAAGCCGCAGCTGACTTGCCTTTACCGGCGAGGAGTGCTTCCGCAACCGCGAGAGGCTCTCCAGCTCCTCGAACTGCGAATGGCACTTGGAGCCAAGCGTCGAGCGGCGGAAGGAGCGGCTCGCCGGAGTCGGCCAGAAGGCGAGCAAGATCATCGGTCCAGAACCATTTAGAGGTGGTCAGCGTGTTGGTTTCGGACATGACAGCACCTCCTTGGAATCGTGGTCGGAGCCAATGCTACGAACCATGTCAAGGCTCGAAAGCCGCGCTCAATGCTGGTTCTTCTGGGTCGGCGACAACGCGCTGCGCGACGATCTCGACGTCGCTTCGAGGCGGATCCGACACATCCAAGAATCGTCGTTGGAGGGCTCCGATCACCCAGAGGGATAGTCCTTTTCGCGGCGGATCGGCGATGGTGGCGTGCGAAGGTTGCCACCAAATCACCGGCAAGACGTCGAGGCGCTGAGTCGGGTAGTCGACACGTACTCCCACCATCAACCGCATGAAGGTAACGCCGTCGGAAAAAGTGACAACCTCCGGTTCGACCACTGGCCGTCCTTTGATGAGGACCAGGTTGAGGTCCATGTTCCTGACTCCTGCTCAGCGGGAAAGTGCGGGAGCGTTGAACCTAAGTCGCGAGTCCGACAGATTTTTGTAGGGCTAGCGGACCTGGCTCTTCAAGTCAGCGAGGCCGGGCATGGAGGCGTCCTGGCGATTGATCGCGTCGACCAACTTGCCGGCGGCTTCCTTGTCTCCTGCCGCGAGCGCGACCCGAGCGGCCACAAACCATCGGCGAAGCTCGGACACGGGGGCGGGATTGACGAGCCGTCCAGGCTTGATCACGCGCCACGCCTCAGCTACACGGCCCTGATCCAGGAGGTGGCTGGCATAGACGACAGCTGCTTCTCGCTCGGTGTCCTTGTCGCCCCCTAGCTCATGAAATAGAGCGAACGTCTTGTCGACGTCGTTTGCCTTGCGTAGCGCCCTCAGGCAGTCGAGCTCGACAGGCATGTGGATGGTCTCGCCGGTGAGCCGCCGATATGCCCGCAGCTCTTGCAGCGCCGGCGACCAATTCTCGAGGTAGTAGTTCGAAAGCCCGAGCAGCTCCCTGACAATTGCCGCCCTGGGCGACAGTGCCTTTACTGCGGCCAGGTCGTCGATTGCGGCCCGATAGCGCCCGTCAGCGAATCGCCCGATTCCCTCCTCGAGGTGGTGCATTGCCGCGTCCCGCCTGTCTTTGGAAGTCGAACGAGAGATGTCGTCGCGAACCCACCGCGGCAAGTTGCCTTCGGGAACGGCGGTGATTGTTCGTCGCTCTTCGCGCGGTTCATCGGCGCGACGGCTGTAGATACGGCGATCGCCTGATGGTCGGTCGCCCGGACCTCTCCGGCCCGGCTCACGGGGGCTATTGCCGCGTTCCTGCCTATCACCCTGAGGCCGGCCACTATCGCGGCGGGGACCGCGGGATCTGTCACCTTGATTGCCGGCCACGTCGTCTCACCTATCTGTTCGAACACAAAGAAAGGGGTCGCGCCATTTTTGGAGGCTACGACCCCTCTCGCAAAAGCTGTCCGGCGGTGACCTACTCTCCCAGGGGGTTGCCCCCCAAGTACCATCGGCGCTGTTCGGTTTCACTTCCGTGTTCGGAAAGGGAACGGGTGGTTCCCAAACGCTAACGCCACCGGACAAATCTTCGAGCGCTCCTTGAGCACTCCATAGCGAGCACGTTAATCCTGAATTCAATCCAAGCCCTCGGCCGATTAGTACCGGTCGGCTGAATGCATCACTGCACTTACACCTCCGGCCTATCAACCTGGTCATCTACCAGGGGCCTTACCGGGTTATCCCGTGGGAGATCTCATCTCAAGGTGGGTTTCGCACTTAGATGCCTTCAGCGCTTATCCCTTCCGTACATAGCAAACGAGCCGTGCTCTTGGCAGAACAACTCGCACACCAGCGGTACGTCCGTCCCGGTCCTCTCGTACTAGGGACGGCTCCCTTCAAATCTCCTGCGCCTACGGCGGATAGGGACCGAACTGTCTCACGACGTTCTGAACCCAGCTCGCGTGCCGCTTTAACGGGCGAACAGCCCGACCCTTGGGACCTGCTCCAGCCCCAGGATGCGACGAGCCGACATCGAGGTGCCAAACCGGGCCGTCGATATGGACTCTTGGGCCCGATAAGCCTGTTATCCCCGGAGTACCTTTTAGCCGTTGAACCATGGCACACCCACGTGCCACCATGGGTTCACTAAGTCCGACTTTCGTCCCTGCTCGACTTGTAAGTCTCGCAGTCAAGCTCCCTTGTGTCTTTGCACTCAACGCCTGATTGCCGACCAGGCTGAGGGAACCTTTGAGCGCCTCCGTTATCCTTTAGGAGGCCACCGCCCCAGTGAAACTACCCGTCAGACACTGTTCCTAGTCCAGATAATGGACCGAGGTTAGAAGCCCGTCATACGAAGGGTGGTATTTCAAGGTTGACTCCACGAAAGCTGGCGCCTCCGCTTCAAAGTCTCCCACCTATCCTACACATCATACGCCAAACTCCAATGTCAAACTATAGTAAAGGTTCCGGGGTCTTTCCGTCCTGCCGCAGGTAGTGAGCATCTTTACTCACACTGCAATTTCACCGAGTCCCTGGTTGAGACAGTGCCCAAATCGTTACGCCATTCGTGCAGGTCGGAACTTCATCTTTATCCCCTATTCCTAGGGGGACAGACTATGCCTTCATCTGCGATTGGAGCTCACTAGTGATCTCCGCAATTACGTATTTGCGAATCCCGCTCGGATTCATCATGCCCGCCAACGTCACTATTGGTATCAGCGTCGCAGGCTCAAGGTGGTCACCTCCAGCCATGCGTTCGCAGATCTCACAAAGGAGTTCGACGTCATGTTGTTTCGATGAGCGGAGGGGAAACTGCCTGAAGTGAGGCAGCACCCTCAATCTGAGAAGCGCGCTGTTCCGCACTTCCCACTTGACTGTGTAATCGGATCGGTCGGGCCGGACCGTCCCGCAGCCGAAGTACTGCTGGATCTCCCAGAGGACTTCAGAGCGGTCTGTGTTCTGGCTAACCGAAACGCTCGGTCGTACCTCCCAACCAGCTCTGAGCTTCGCTCGAGGACTGAGTGCCACTGAAAAGCAGCCCTCGCCATCGAAGTAGCCGGAGATGTAGGAAGGTAAGTGAGTCTTCTCGTCAGCGCCCGCGTCTGGCACCGGATTTAGATTTGCCATCAGTCGACCGTAGAGGTCGTCGATGACAGAATCCGATGCCTCACCCATTTGGTGGGATCAGTCGTTACGGGGTCATGCCCATGATGGGCAGACTTCCCACGGCATTACCCTCTTCTTTCGAGGTCGGGCTTCGCCGTTATGAGCGGGGTTTACTTATGGAGTCTCCTCCATAGTGGGCAAGTTTTGTACTTACCCGACAAGGAATTTCGCTACCTTAGGATCCTTATAGTTAGGACCGCCGTTTACTGGGGCTTGGATTCAAAGCTTCGCCTTACGGCTAACCTCTCCTCGTAACCTTCCAGCACCGGGCAGGCGTCACAGCGTATACGTCGTCTTGCGACTTTGCACGCTGC
This sequence comes from uncultured Acidimicrobiia bacterium, assembly GCA_963761985.1. Lineage (GTDB taxonomy): Bacteria > Actinomycetota > Acidimicrobiia > Spongiisociales > ZC4RG35 > JACCTH01. The sequence goes on along the minus strand of CAVXIT010000005.1, from coordinate 126,505 downwards.
TGTGTTTTTGTTAAACAGTCGCTTGGGCCTGGTTACTGTGGCCCCCTCAAGCTTCGGAGGTAAACTCCTACACTTTACTGGGGCGCTCCTTCTCCCGAAGTTACGGAGCTATTTTGCCGAATTCCTTAACCAGGGTTATCTCGCTCGCCTTGGTATTCTCTACCTGTCCACCTGTGTCGGTTTGGGGTACGGGCGCCCTATGAACTCGCTAGAAGTTTTTCTCGGTGGCATGGGCGTTCAGTGGCTTCGCCTAAAGCGGCTCGGCATCACACCTCGGACTTAATGGGGTCCGGATTTGCCTAGACCCCGTCCTACATGCTTACCCCGGGAACAACCAACGCCCGGGTCCACTTACCCTTCCACGTCACTCCTTTGCTGACCTAATACCAACTGGGTCGGTAGGCCCCGAAGGGCTTTCCTTAGCAAATTGGTCTCGGTCTTTGCGCGCATAGAGCGGTACTGGAATATCAACCAGTTATCCATCGATTACGCCTCTCGGCCTCACCTTAGGTCCCGACTAACCCTGGGCGGACGAACCTTCCCCAGGAATCCTTGGACAATCGGCGGAAGAGATTCTCACTCTTCTTTCGCTACTCATGCCGGCATTCGCACTCGTGCAGCCTCCACGACTGGCTTACGCCGCCGCTTCGCTGGCTACACGACGCTCTCCTACCGATCCAGCTAATGCTGAATCCCGCAGCTTCGGTGCTGAGCTTAAGCCCCGTTACATTTTCCGCGCAGAACCACTCGACCAGTGAGCTGTTACGCACTCTTTAAAAGGTGGCTGCTTCCAAGCCAACTTCCTGGCTGTTTGAGCAATTCCACATCGTTTACCACTTAGCTCAGACTTTGGGACCTTAGCTGGCGATCTGGGTTGTTTCCCTCGCGACCACGAGGCTTATCCCCCGTAGTCTGACTGCCATGCTTGGCACCAATGGGATTCGGAGTTTGATTGAGGTCGGTAAGCGGGTAAGCCCCCTAACTCATTCAGTGCTCTACCCCCACGGTGAAACGCACAACGCTAGCCCTAAAGCTATTTCGGAGAGAACCAGCTATCGCCGAGTTTGATTGGCCTTTCACCCCTATCCACAGGTCATCCCCCATATTTTCAACTATGGTGGGTTCGGGCCTCCACGGAGTCTTACCCCCGCTTCACCCTGCCCATGGATAGATCACTCGGCTTCGGGTCTAGGACATGCGACTAGGCGCCCTATTCAGACTCGCTTTCGCTTCGGCTACGGCTCACGCCTTAACCTTGCCACATACCGCTAACTCGCCGGCTCATTCTTCAAAAGGCAGGCGGTCAGGAGTACAAGTACTCCCTCCCACTGCTTGTAAGTCAATGGTTTCAGGTTCTATTTCACTCCCCTCGCCGGGGTACTTTTCACCTTTCCCTCACGGTACTGGTTCACTATCGGTCACTAGGTAGTACTTAGCCTTACGAGGTGGTCCTCGCAGATTCACACGGGATATCCCCCGTGATACTTGGGAACAGCATCAGAAGAGCAGAGAGCCTTCAACTACAGGGCTGTTACCTCCTATGGCTCAGCTTTCCAGCTGGATTCGATTAACTCCTGCTTTGGTAACTTCTTGACGAGACCGACGTCTCGTCTGTTGCGTCCCACAACCCCACCACGGCAACGCCGTCGGGCTATCACACCGCGGTGGTTTGGGCTCATCCCGTTTCGCTCGCCACTACTCAGGGAGTCGCTATTGCTTTCTTTTCCTCGGGGTACTGAGATGTTTCAATTCCCCCGGTTGACTCAACCGGCCCTATGTGTTCAGACCGGAGTGACTGGGCATGACCCCAGCCGGGTTTCCCCATTCGGACATCCTCGGATCGATGCTTGCTTGACAGCTTCCCGAGGCTTTTCGCAGCCTGCTACGTCCTTCTTCGTCTCCTAGTGCCAAGGCATCCGCCATTGACTCTTAGTAGCTTGGATATAGAGAATCCAAGACAACGTGCTCGCTATGCAGTTCTCAAGGTGCCAAGGCAGCCCAAAATCCCCGGATACTGTTGTATCTGGAGAAGCGGACTCCCTCACAACTAAACAGTGTGTCCATCTCGAGCATTCCCGCTGTGGAGCCAAGGCTCAACACAGTGGCAATTGGTGCCTCTGATGAGTAAACAGCGACCAACTGAGAGCGGTAGAACCTCTCAAAGAGAGGCTCGATTTTGCTCCTTAGAAAGGAGGTGATCCAGCCGCACGTTCCCGTACGGCTACCTTGTTACGACTTAGTCCCAATTACCAACCCCACCTTCGGCAGCTCCCTCCAAATGGTTGGGCCACTGACTTCGGGTGTTGCCAGCTTTCGTGACTTGACGGGCGGTGTGTACAATCCCCGAGAACGCATTCACCGCGACATTGCTGATTCGCGATTACTAGCGACTCCGACTTCATGGAGTCGAGTTGCAGACTCCAATCTGAACTGAGGCCGGCTTTTAGGGATTCGCTCACCCTCGCGGGATCGCAGCCCGTTGTACCGACCATTGTAGCATGCGTGCAGCCCTGGGCATAAGGGGCATGAGGACTTGACGTCATCCCCACCTTCCTCCGAGTTGTCCCCGGCAGTCTTCTATGAGTCCCCGACTTAACTCGCTGGTAACATAGAACAAGGGTTGCGCTCGTTGCGGGACTTAACCCAACATCTCACGACACGAGCTGACGACAGCCATGCACCACCTGTTATGGGCCCTTTCGGACACCACATCTCTGTGGCTTTTCCCATAATGTCAAACCCAGGTAAGGTTCTTCGGGTCGCATCGAATTAAGCCGCATGCTCCGCCGCTTGTGCGGGGACCCGTCAATTCCTTTGAGTTTTAGCCTTGCGGCCGTACTCCCCAGGCGGGGCACTTAATGCGTTAGCTTCGGCACGGCAACCGTTGGTCGGGTCGCCACACCTAGTGCCCAACGTTTACAGCGTGGACTACCAGGGTATCTAATCCTGTTTGCTCCCCACGCTTTCGCTCCTCAGCGTCAGTATTGGCCCAGAGAACCGCCTTCGCTACAGGTGTTCCTCCCGATATCTGCGCATTCCACCGCTACACCGGGAATTCCGTTCTCCTCTACCAAACTCTAGCCATAGCAGTATCGACCGCAGTGCCGAGGTTGAGCCTCGGTATTTCACGACCGACTTACTAAGCCGCCTACGAGCTCTTTACGCCCAATGATTCCGGACAACGCTTGCCCCCTACGTATCACCGCGGCTGCTGGCACGTAGTTGGCCGGGGCTTATTCTGGAGGTACCGTCAATTTCGTCCCTCCCTAAAGGGGTTTACAACCCGAAGGCCTTCATCCCCCACGCGGCGTTGCTGCGTCAGGCTTTCGCCCATTGCGCAAAATTCCCTGCTGCTGCCTCCCGTAGGAGTCTGGGCCGTGTCTCAGTCCCAGTGTGGCTGATCGTCCTCTCAGACCAGCTACCCGTCGTCGCCTTGGTAGGCCGTTACCCCACCAACAAGCTGATAGGCCGTGAGCCCATCCCGTAGCGCAAAAGCATTTCCTCCAACAATCATGTGGTTAAAGGAGAATATCCGGTATTAATCCAAGTTTCCCTGGGCTATCCCGATCTGCGGGGCAGGTTGCTCACGTGTTACTCACCCGTTCGCCGCTCCGTAATAGGTTTGGTTACCCGCACCTATTCGTCGCTCGACTTGCATGCATTAGGCACGCCGCCAGCGTTCGTCCTGAGCCAGGATCAAACTCTCCAACGTACAATCGTTTTGGTCCCTTCTCTTTGCAGAAAAGACACCGCAATTCCTGTCATTTTGAGTTTGTACTAGGTACTCCGGGGGTTAGCCGGAGACCTGTGGGTTCCCGGTCCCGATCTAAGACCGGTCCGGGAGCTCATACGATTTGTCAACTCCAGTGACCGAAGTCACTGAGTCAACGATTTGCTGTCTTTTGACACACTGTTTAGTTGTCAAGGAGCCCTCACTCCTCGCCGGGGCGTGCAACGATGGCAAGCCCTGGCGTAAGTTTCGCCGGATAGCCCGAATGCGAAGATCGCACTCGATCGCCACCTCGGCAACGATTTCCACCGCCGCAAGCGCGGCAGTAGAGGGGGAACTATAGCAGTACGCCGGCTTAGTGCCGTTAGCTATCGGTCAAGGAGCCGGAGATACCGCCGCTTCCCGATCTTCAACACCTGACCGGTCAGGATATTCCGTGCCACCCACTCTTCGCTGAGGCGCCCGTTGTCCGAGGAGATGGCGCCCTGGGTGAGCAACCGCCGTGCTTCCGCGGCGCTGGCGACCACCCCGGCTGCCCGCAACAGCGAAGCGAGGTTGACCGGGTCATCAGCAGGTAGGACGAACTCCTCGACGTTGGTTGGCTGCTCCCGTTGGGTGAAGACTCGATCGAATTCAGCTCGCGGCCGCGTCCGCCTCCCCCTCACTCGTATATAGAGCAGTGATCTCGCGTGCCAGCCTGGACTTCGCCTCCCGCGGATGGAGTGCGGTCATGCTCTGCGATCTCTGCCTCCCCCAGTTCGGTTGCAAGCCGGAACCAGTCGGGCATCGTCTCGTCTGGAATCGACATGACCTTGCCAAAGATCTCTTTCGCCGGTTCATCGACGCCGATGTAGTTGCCAAGCGACTGCGACATCTTGTGGACTCCGTCGGTTCCGATCAGCAGTGGCAACGTCATTGCTACTTGCGGGCGCTGCCCATACCGCTCCTGCACGACACGTCCCATCATCAAATTCCAGAGCTGGTCCGATCCGCCGAGTTCGACGTCGGCTTTGACCGCTACCGAGTCATAACCCTGCAGAAGCGGGTACAAGAACTCCATCACCGAAATCGGGTTGTTGGCTTCGAATCGTTTCGCGAAGTCGCTCCGTTCGAGCAGCTGTGCGACTGTGGCAACCGACGTGAGATCGAGGATCCCGGCCATGTCGAGGTTTGCGAGCCATTCTGAGTTGTATCGAATCTCGAGTGGCTCGGGTAGTAGCACCTTCTCAAACTGCGAGAGCACCTGGGAGGCATAGCCCCGTACTTCCTCCGCGGTGAGGCGCTTGCGAGTTTCGTTGCGGGCGGAGGGATCACCCACTTGCGCGGTGAAGTCGCCGACGATCAGAACTGCGACGTGGCCCTGTTCCTGAAAGTCACGGAGCTTGCGGAGGACCACCGCCCACCCAAGCGTGACGGCGGGCGCAGTGGGATCGAGCCCGAGCTTGATTCGCATCTGCCGACCCTCGGCCAGACGCGCGTTGAAGTCCTCGACAGGGGTGACCACATCGGTGCGACGAAGAAGGCGTGCACGATCGACAGAGGACATGGATCGGGCGAGGCTAGTTGAGCCGCTCCGCCTTTACCTTGACCTTGGTGGCGTCTGCGCCAGGGCTCTACGGCAGGGGCGCCGTAGGAATGGAGACGAGGACCTCGATGGCTTCTCCGGGCACAGATTCACCGAGCGGGCCGGGCCGGCCCAAGAGGAAACCCTGACCGAAAGGCACCCCTATCCGGGTGAGGATTTCAAGCTCCTCCTCGCGCTCAATGCCTTCGGCGATGATCTGCGATTTGAGCACGTCGCTCAGCCACTTCAGCCCGTTCACCATTGACCGTTTGCTCGGCTCGCTATCGATGTCCTGCACCAGGGATATGTCGATCTTGACGATGGATGGTCGCAGCCTGACGAGATACCAGAGGTCGATCCGTCCCGGCGCCAGATCGTCAAAGGCGAGTCGATAGCCGCGGCGCGACAGGCGGTCCAAGTAGACCTTGGCCCGCTGGTAGTTGTCGATCACGGTGTCCTCGCTGAGCTCGAGGACGATCCGCCCCGGGGCCAGTCCCTCGAGGGCGTCGGTCAGCTGGGGAGACATGAGCGTTTCCAACGAGACGTTGAGGGCGAGGAAGGCTCGTTGCGGAGCTGCGCTGAAGCCGGCCACAGCTGCCCTGATGGCTTCGAGCTCGAGCTCCGTTCCGATCCCGGCCCCCCAGGCCGCTGCGAACCACTCCGGGGGCGACCCGGTCGGGAACCGTGCCAGTGCTTCGTAGCCGACCACCCGCCGATCGCCATTACTCCCCAGATCGACGATCGGTTGGTAGACGATCGACAAGCTCCCTCGTTGTATCGCGGTGATGATCTGCGCCGGCGAGGGGCCGGGTCGCGCGGCCGGCCGGGCTCCGCGCCCCGAAAGCAGCTTCTGCTCCTCGGTGGCCGCGGGGATCGTTACCGCAAAGACACTCTTTCCATCCTTGTAGCGGTAGCTGATGTCCCCTTCCATCAACCGAACCAGGCTTTTGGCGACAGTCAGGCCAAGGCCGATTGGCGCGGTTTGTCCGTGAAAGCGACGTCCGTGCTGGTAGGGCTCGAACACCTTTTCTCTGAGCTCGGGGAGAATTCCCGGACCGTTGTCGGCCACCTCGAGGATCACACTTGCACCCCGGCGGGTGACCCGAACCTCCACCCGCGGACCTCCATGATCCAACGCGTTCGAGAGAAGATTCCTCAAAACCTGTCGCATCCGCAGCGGATCGGCCCAAATGGAGTCGGCGCCGCTGACAGTCAGGCGGCCCTCGCTCTTTGCGCTCGACCCTGAGGCAATTCTCGTTATCAGATCGTCGGTGCTGAGAACCTGTGGGCGAATGGTCAAATCACCAATGCTCGCTCTCGCGAAGACCAGCAGGTCCTCGACCATGAAGGCGGTGTCTGATGCCTGATCGGCCAGGATGTCGACCAGTTCGTCCCGGTCTTTTGGGGTCAGCTCCCGGCTCGAGTCGCGCAGAGTCTCGGCAAACCCCACCATCGCGGTGAGAGGGGTGCGGAGTTCGTGGGCCACAGCGGAAAGGAACTGGTCCTTCGCGCCCCGAAGCTCTTCTTCTTTTTCGAGCTCGGCTTCGAACTGGATTCGGCGTTGCCGGTGTCTAATGAAGGCCAAAGCGCCGAGGATCGCCAGGCCGGGCACGAAGAACGCCACCACGAATCGAGCCGCATTGGCAACGTCGCCCAAACCTGCCCTAACCGCGGCGATATTGCGTTCCCGCTCGTCGCGTTCGGACACGAGCAATTGCGTCGCTGAATCGAACGCTTCTCCCAGCCGTTCGGAGTCGCCGACCTGCGCTTCGTCGAATCGACCGACGCCAAGGTGCTCGATGAGCCTTACGCCCGCCTCGGCGTATGCCCGCACCGCATTGTTGATGTCTGCATCGGAAAGGACGGCATCGAAATCTGACCGCCGCGAGGAGACGTCGGCGAGCGCCGCGTCAGCGTCCGTCAGCACAGCACGAAAGGCCGTTTCCGACAACTCGCCGTTCTCGTAGGCGACACCGAAGAGGAGGGCCTCGCTCAGGATGGCGCGACTCACGGTGATGGCACCGAGCATCGCCTGCGCCCTCACCTGAACCGCCGCGTCTTCGGCCACCTCCACCGCCCCCTCGGAGTTCGAAAACACGACGCTTGAGAACGCAAGCAAGGAGACGGCCAGAAGCCCGGCCACCGCCAGTGTCCAGTATCTCCTGGTTGACGAGCGCAATGGTGACCTGACCATCACAGATCCGGAGCCGCGGGCAGAAAACGCGACGTTGCGAGCGGGTCCCATCCGTCAAGGAAACCGGTTGGAGTGGATCGAGTGGGCGGGTAGCTGTCGATACTCGGGGACCATTTCCATAGCGCCCAACCGGCCAGGGCCCCCAACGCGGCCACCGGAAGGAGCAACGCGCTACCGCTACCGAGAATGGCCCCCAACACCACTTCCAAAACGAGGAGGGGTGACAGCAGCACTTCTGCAATGGCTGGGGGGAGCACCGGGCGCAGCAAGGCCAGGGCCGCGTCCCACAAAGGGTTGGCCGACGGCGCCGGGGTCCCGGCCTCCGGCGTATCAACCGTCTCCAACCTGCCCTGGGTGGTCGTCGGCCCTGCCGTCGTGGTGGTGGAACCCGATCCCACCCTTGGCGGCACTCCGATTTGACCGGAGGTCACCTTCGTAGTTGTCGGCCCAGCCGGAAGCGAAGATCCGGTAGTGGACGTGGTGGCACTCGCCGGGCGGGTGGTCGAAGTCGACTGGGGTGTGGTTGACGTCACCGGAGTAGTCACCGTGGTCGAGGGGATGGTGGTCGGGAGCGGCAGAGCCGTGGTCGGCAGCGTTGGAAGCGTGACCTCCGGCAGGGTCACCGTGCTGGTCGTGGGAAGCTCGAGAGCCAGAGCTTGCGGTGGTGGCGGACTTCCCACGAGCAACAATCCCAAAGCCCCGACCACCAGAACCGTCCCTGCAGAAAGCGATCTGAACATGCGGGCCCGAGGCTCCGGCTTCACGGCTCGTCATCGGCATTCCAGCCCCCAATCTGAACCGATCGACGGTTGTCTAGTCAGCCTTTTCCGCCACGAACCGCCACGGAAGCTCAGTGGCTTTGGTGATGCCAATCCGAGGAGTGATGCGGATAGAACGTGGGTTTTCGCCTCGTTGCAATTTCAGGGGCGACCGAGAATCGAAAAGGTCGAGCCCATTTAGAGAGCCGTCGATCCCCAGCGCCTGGCAAAGGTTTCCGGGACCGCTTGTCAGGTTGTTCTTTCTCCCGCCCTGAGCAGGATTTCTGACCCCACTGCATTCTTAAGGGGGTGTGAATTGACTCGCTGTGAAGATCCCACCTTGAGGGTCTCGAATCAGCGCGTCCCGCGTCCATTCCGAGTCGTTGCGCTGCAGGACGTCGCCGCCGAGGCGCTCTGCGATATGCGCGGTCTCATCGCGGTCGGCGACAGTAAACGAAACGTGCCAATGGGGTGCTTCGTCCGCATCGATGAGCGAGAGCCAGCCGATCGCGTCCGCAAAGCCCGGAGGCGCGTTGATACCGGCCTGTCGGGCTCGAATCTCTGGATCGCTCGTCGACTCAAGATGGTCGCCATAGCCTGGGACCCGGATCATGGTGGCAAAACCCATGTCGTCAAACTGCCAACCAAAAACCGACGAGTAAAAGGCTCTTGACGTGTCGGCATCGCCTGTGTAGAGGTCGCTGAAATTCCAGGCACCGGGAGTGTTCACGACCTGAGCTCCGGGCCGTCGACGAGCCTGCCAAAGCCGAAACTGCACGCCTAAGGGATCGGCGCAAACCACCGAGGTTCCGCCCTCCCCCGCCTCGCTGGGCGGTTGCAAGATATTGCCACCAGCTGCCTCCACTTTCGCCACTGCCTTCTGGGCGTCTTCTACCGCGACGTAGGTGTTCCAGCCGGAGCTAATTCCCTCGGACGAGCCGCCCATGCCGGCGGCATCCTGGCCATTCAACAAAGCGATGAAGTACGGAACTGGCGCCTCTGGTGGCGTCGCCTGGTTGAAAGTCCATCCAAAAAGAGCGCCGTAGAAAGCTCGGGCGCCAGCCAGGTCGTGATGTTCGATGTCGATCCACGACGTGACACCGTGGGGATAAGTGCGGGTCATCTAGCCAACCTCCTCGGCTATGAACCGCCAGGGTTGCTCGACGCGCTTTGGTAATGCCAATTCGAGGAGTGGTGCGGATCGAGAGCGGGCTTTCGCCATGACGCAATTGAATGGCTGAGCGAGGATCGAAAAGGTCGAGCCCGTTGTGGGAACCGTCGATTCCCAGCGCCTGGCAGAGGTTGCCGGGACCGCTTGTCAGGTTGTTCTTTCTCCCCCGTCGGCGAGCCATGTCCTGCTCCCCCACCAGCGGCTTACCCGCCCTGAGCAGGATTGCTGATCCCACTCCCTCGGGACCACAAACGACGTTGGCGCACCAATGGATGCCATAGCTGCGGTAGACATAGAGGAGGCCCGGACGTTCGAACATCACTACGTTTCGGCCTCGGGGCCCGCCAAAGGAGTGACTGGCCGGATCATCGGACCTGTATGCCTCGACTTCGGTCAGCTGTATCTCGGTGGCTTTGCCTCCGATGAGCTCGAGAGATGCCACCCGAGCAGCATGGGGGCCGCGAGGTCGGCCGTCTGGTCTAGAAAGGCTGGAGCAGTAACGGTCCCGTAACTGTATTGCATAGGCTGAGAGCGATGACAGCCGCCGCGATCCGCGCAATCTCGGTGGTGACGATCGCTCTCCTACGTCCTGTCGATCGTGCTCATCGCGCTGAGGGATGCATCGCTTCCCGTGGTGATCGAAGGAGTGGGCTCTGCCGACCCCTACTTCTCGCTTGTCGTGGCGGGTTACGGGCTCCTAACCGGCTTGCTGGCGTGGTTGGGAGCCGTGCTTTCCATCAGAATGGCGTCGAACCCGATTGGAAGAATCCTTCTTGCTCTTGGGATGTGGCAGGCCCTCACGCTGTTTGTCTCCGTGTTACTTGTGCGCTCGGAGAGTTGGCGGGTTTTCGGGTGGTGGCTCGGGGCGTGGACCTTCGTGCCCATGGTCACGATCCCCGCCACCGTGGTCTTGCTCCTCTTTCCAGTCGGCCGCCTTCCCAGCCCTCGCTGGCGCCCTTTCGTGTGGACTGGGCTCGTTGGCACTGCGAGTTGGAGCCTGGCCGAGGCGACGCGTCCCATTCTCGGAGTGACCGATCTCGTCAACCCCTACGCCAATGCTCGCTTGGAGGTGGCGGGCGACCGCGTCAGCATCGTCATGATCTTCGGATTGGCGGCTGCGGCCAGCAGCGTGATCGTGCGCTTCCGCCAGGCCCAGGCGGAAGAGCGGCTTCAGCTCAAGTGGATCACCTACGTTGGGCTGCTCATGCTGGTCACCTGGGCAGTGCTTTGGTATTTGGGCGACGTAGCGGAAGAGTTTGGGGCCCGAGAGGTGGCAACCGGGACTCTCATCGTTGCTCTGCTCTTCGTGACGATCGCGGCTGCGATTCTGAAATACCGGTTGTACGACATCGATCGACTGATCAGTCGCACGCTTAGTTACGCTCTCGTCGTTGGGTTGCTGGCCTCTGTCTACGCCGCGGTTGCTGTCGGACTTCCGCAACTGATCGGTTTGGGGGGAAATTCCCCACTGGCCACCGCGGCAGGGACGTTGGTCGTTGCTGCCCTCTTCCGCCCCGTCACCAAGCGGCTTCAACTGGTCATGGACCGGCGTTTCAATCGCACCCGATTCGATGCCGAGATCGAGGTCGAAGGATTGGCGGAAGCTCTTGGCCGCCGCGTCGACCTCGAAGGCGTGGTGGCGTCACTGCACAAAGTGGTTGCTCGCACGGTTGCACCGGACGCGGTCGGCGTCTGGATCAGGTCCAGGTCTTAACCCAACGCGGTCAGCAGGATCGCTTTGAAGCTGTGCAGTCGGTTCTCCGCCTGTTCGAAGATAAGCGAGCGAGGGTGGTCCATGACCTCGTCGGTGACCTCCTCACCTCGATGTGCGGGCAGACAATGAAGAAAGATGCTCGTCGCATTCGCTCGTTCGAAGAGTTCAACGTTGACTTGGTAGGGCGCGAAGGTTCGCCTGCGGTCGGCTGCCTCGCCCTCTTGACCCATCGATGTCCATACATCCGTGTATACAACGTCAGCACCGGCCACGGCTTCGGACGGATCCGAAGTCACGAACACCTCCCCGAATTCACGGGCACCCTTCAACGTTTGTTCGCTCGGCTCGTAACCGAGCGGCGAGGCAATCCGCACCCGGCCCCCACTCCGTGTGACCGCATTGATCAAGGAGGCCGCGGTGTTGTTTCCATCGCCGATGTATGCGACAACGATTCCCTCCAATCGCCCGAAGTGATCCGCAATCGTTTGTAGATCAGCGATCGCTTGACACGGGTGCTCTTCGTCGGAGAGAAGGTTGATCACGGGCACATCGACAGCCCCGGCCACTCGTTCCAGGTCGGAATGGGCGAATACTCTCATCCCGAGGAGGTCCAGGTAACGCTCGAGGACTCGCCCGACATCTTCGGGGCTCTCCCGGGTGCCCATGCCGGCTTGTTCGTTTCGGATCACCACCGGGTGGATGCCGAGCTGGATCGCCGCGACCTCCGTCGAGACCCAGGTTCGAACCGACTGCTTCATGAAGAAAAGCCCGATCGAGCGTCCGGTCAGAGCACCGGCGTACGCAGCCGGGTCGGAGCGGACGAGCGAGGCGAGATCGACGACGTCGTTGAGTTCATCAGATTTCAGGTCGCCGATCCGAAGAAGCTGCTTCATTTCCTGAGCTTTGCTCCGAGCTGCAACGCCCCCTCGATCATCGCCTGGCGAACTTTGGTGATCTCATCGGAGATAAGCGTCCGATCGGGTGCGCGCAGCCGGTAATGGAACGCGAGGGATTTGCGCCCATCGGCAAGGCCGAGATACTCATCGAAAAGTACGACACTTTCCACCAGGTCTGAAGCCGATTCAGTCACGGTCTGGAGTTGCTTCGCGGTCACTTCAAGGGGGACGTCGAAGGCAAGATCAAAGTCGACGGCGGGATAGATGCTCGGCTCGACAAGCGTCCACCGCGTCGGGGCGGCGAGCAACGACTGCAGGTCGAGTTCTGCTGCTGCAACCCTTCCTTCGAGCTGATATCGCCCGGCGATCTCCGGGTGCAGCTCCCCAATGTGTCCGATCGATTTGCCCGCCATCGTCACTGCCATCGTGCGACCGGGGTGAAAGCCAGCCGGCTGGCTCGCTGCTAGCTCCCATTCCCCAAGATCGAGTGCCGCCGCGATTGACCGCCAGACGGCGCCGGCGCTGTAGACATCGATCGGCCGGCCGTTGCCATCGAGGCCGACCGGACCGATCTGTCCGATCATCACCAGTCCCAGCCGCATCGGCTGGAAAGGAATCCGCGGGTCGTCCGGCGAGGGTTGATCGAAGAAGACCTGGCCCAACTCGAACAGCCCGAGCGAGGAGTTGCCGCGGGTCAGGTTGTAGCGGAGCGAGCGCAGCAGCCCTGGCAAGAGCGACGTCCGGAGCACCGCCATTTCGTCGTTCAGAGGATTGGCAACCCGGATCGCAGAAAGATTTGCGGTCGATGCCACAAAGGCATCGAGATCTTCCGGGGCGGCAAAGGACAGATTGATCGCCTGGAAGAGGCCGGCCGCGGTGAGAGCTTTGCGCAACACCCGGTGCCGCTTTTGCTCAGGGGTGTAGCCGCCGGCCGGTCCTGTCGGGAGCGTCTCGCCGAACTTGTCGTAACCGAACAGTCGCGCGACTTCCTCGACCAGATCGGCTGGGCGCTCGAGGTCACGACGGAAAGTCGGCACTGTGACGGTGAGCGGGTCGGTTCCTTCGTTGGAGAGCTCGAGTCGGGATAGCAATGGAGAGATTTCCTCCGGCGGCACTACCTCGCCGAGGAGCCGGTAGACATCCACGAGGGGAAGTGACACAGTCCGGGGAGCAAAAGGCCGGGTGACGACGTCGATGTACGCATGAGGCGACTCCCCTCCAGCCAAGTCCATCATTAGTTGATTGGCTCGGGCAGCAGCAACCGGCGGAAGGTTGGGATCGACTCCTCGTTCGAAGCGCGATGACGCTTCGCTCCGAAGCCCGAGGCGCCGGCTCATTCGGCCCACAGTGGGCGGGTCCCAACTCGCCGCTTCGATGATCACGTTGACAGTGCTTTCCGAGACTTCAGAATCAAGCCCACCCATCGTCCCGGCTAACCCACTCGCCTTCTCGCTATCGGCGACCACCAGATCCTCGTCGATCAGCTCGCGTTCAACTCCGTCGAGAGTGACGAGGGTTTCCCCGGGGCGGGCCCGGCGGACGACAATCGAGTCGTCGACGAGGCGATCGGCGTCGAAGGCATGAAGCGGTTGACCGAGTTCGATCATCACATAGTTGGTTACATCGACGATGTTGGAAATTGGACGGACGCCCGCGGCCCGCAGGCGGGTTCGGACCCAAAGCGGCGACGGTCCGACCGAGACTCCACGGAGTTCCCGGGCGACGAATCGATAACAGCCCGCGGGGTCCTCGATGCGCACACTGGTTTTGAGGGTGAGGTCGCTGCTCTTGACGTCGGTTGGCGGGGTGCGGTAGGGGATCTGGTAATAGGCGGCAAGTTCGCGAGCGACGCCCACCATCGACATCAGGTCCGGACGATTCGACGTGATCTCGAGATCGAAAACGGTATCTGGTAGTTCGACCACCTCTTCGAATGGGACGCCGAGAGGCGTGGCCGGATCAAGCACCAGGATTCCTGCATGTTCATCGCCGAGACCAAGCTCGCGCTCTGAACAGATCATTCCGTTCGATTGCACGCCTCTGATCTCCCGCGAGCCAATGGTCATACCTCCGGCGAGGGTTGCGCCTGGAGAAGCGAAAGCGACCATCGCCCCTTCCTCGAAGTTCCAGGCACCGCAGACGACCTCGATGGGACTATCGCCGGTCGTCACTGTGCAAAGCCGAACTTTGTCGGCGTTGGGATGAACTCGAATCTCGTTCACCCGGGCAACGTTGACGCCAGACCATTCCGGCACCCGCTCTTCGATCGACTCGACCTTCAGCCCCAGCCAGGTGAGAGCATGCTCGACCACCCTGGGATCGGGGTCGGGAAGGTCGATGAAGTCGGCAAGCCACCGCAAGGAAACCTTCATCGGAATTGCCTCAGCACCCGCAGGTCGTTCTCGATGAAGACGCGGATGTTCGAGATTCCGTGACGAACCATTGCCAGGCGCTCCGTTCCCATGCCAAAAGCGAACCCAGTGAGCTGCTGGGGGTCGTAGCCCGATGCTTCGAGGACGTTGGGATCGACCATGCCACACCCGGCCATCTCGAGCCAGCCTGTCTCACCACACAGACGACAGCCCGTGCCCGCTCCGTCGCAAACGAAACACGATACGTCGAGCTCCGCCGATGGCTCGGTGAAAGGAAAGAAGTGCGGTCGCAGCCTGATCTGCTGCTTGGGACCAAAGAACTCGCGGGCGAAATGAGCAAGCGTGCCTTTGAGGTCAGAGAACTTGATCCCTTCATCGACGGCCAATCCCTCGATCTGATGGAACACCGGCAGGTGGGTGGCGTCGATGGCGTCGGAGCGAAAGGTCTTACCCGGGACGATCACGTAGACCGGAGGCTCGTGTTTCTCCATGTAACGGACCTGCATGGGTGAGGTTTGAGTCCGCAGCAGGACTTCGTCGGCTGGGTCCCCGAATTCGACATAGATCGTGTCCGATTCGGCCCGCGCCGGATGATGCGGCGGGGTGTTGAGCGCGTCGAAGTTGTACCAGGCGAGCTCCGCCTCGGGACCCTCGGCGATTCGATAGCCAAGTCCGACGAAGATGTCGCATACCTCGTCCACGGTCTGTTGGAGAAGATGCTCGTTCCCGGTGCGGAGGCTCCAGAGCTCCGCGGTGACATCGACGGCGTCGGATGCCAGAAGTCGATCTGCTTCTGAGCGCGCAAGTTCGGCTCGTCGAGCGGTCAGGGCAGCGTTGACTCTTTCAGCCGCGTTGTTGATCCGGGCGCCCGCATCGGGTCTTTCGGCCTCCGGAAGCTGTCCAAGTTGGCGCCGAAACGCACCGAGGGGACTGTTTCGCCCCACCACCGAGTTATCGAGCTGATCAAGCTCGCTCGTGGTCGACGCCGCTTCTATCCGGGCAAGCGCGTCGGCAACGATCTCAGAAAGGTCCATGGGGGCTGGGAAGGTTAATGGTGGGAGGGAGCGACGTTTAGGTCGACCCGGCTGGCAGCAATCGTTGGTCCGTTCAAGGGAGGTGCCGGAACTTGAGGCTGGTAACTCGCCATACATGTCGGTCGTCAATAAGCCTGGGACAATCATTTGCATGAGAATCCGCCGAGCAGATCGACCTGGTGACGCCGAGGCGTGCGCTGCGGTCTACGAGCCGTACGTACGCCACTCGATCATCAGCTTTGAGTATGAGCCCCCCAGCAGCGAAGAATTCGAGCGTCGAATGGCAGCATCTCTCGGATGGTTCGTGGCCGAGAATGCAGGCGAGGTCGCGGGATACGCCTACCTCGCCAAGCACCGCGAGAGGGCGGCATACCAATGGGCAGCGGACGCTGCGGTGTACGTCCGGGAGGTTGAGCACCGCTCAGGTGTGGGCCGGCTGCTCTATGCCAAGCTGATCGAAGTGGCAAAGGAGAGCGGGCTCCGGATGCTTTGTGCTGGTGTGACCCAGCCAAACGAAGCCTCTAACGGATTTCATGAGGCGATCGGGTTCGAACTGGTCGGTGTCTATCGGAGGATCGGGTGGAAGTTCGGTTCCTGGCACGACGTGCGCTGGTATCAGCTCGATCTCGCTCCGGGTGACTCCAGCCCACCAGAAGTGCCGCGTTTCGACACTTCGTAGCAAAGGATCGCCGCGGCAACTGCGGCGTTGAGGCTCTCCACCCGTCCCGGCATCGGGATTGTCACCAGATGGTCCGCTGTCTCCCGAGCACTGGCGGGAAGCCCGTGGGCTTCGGAGCCGATCAATACGGCGAGGGTGCCATCCGCCAGAGTGCCATCGGACAGTGAGGACGGCTCGGCCCCGCCGGTCATGGCTGTGGCCACCTTGATGAATCCGTCCAGCTGCCCAAACAAATCGAACCGACCGAGCCCGGTGTGGAAGTGGGCGCCGGCCGCTGCCCGGAGAACCTTTGGCGACCACAGATCAGCCGAACCCTCGGTCGTCATCACATCGAGACCGAAAGCGGCGGCGGTGCGGATCATCGTTCCGAGGTTGCCCGGATCCGAAATATCCCAGGCGACCAACACGCTCCGACCCGGGCTGAGCGGGCGCGCGGGGATTTCGACAACGGCAACCGGGCTTTGCGGGGTCCGGGTGGAGGAGAGCCGTTCGAGTGCCGCCTGAGAAACGAGCGTGCCTTCGGAATAGTCGTCTGAAAAGACCTCTCGAACTCTCACCCCGCTCGAGACCGCTTCTGCGAAGAGATGCGGACCTTCGAGAAGAGTCAGACCTGTTGCGCGACGTTCTTCAGTGCGATGGAGCCGGGCGGCGGCGAGAACCCGCTGGTTGCGAGGAGACAGACCCGCAGCGGGGGCTGAGTCGTCGGTCAGTTCGATTTGGCGAGCTCTACCAATGCGGCGAAGGAATTCGGGTCGTTGACAGCCATTTCCGCCAGCATCTTGCGATCGAGCTCGACTTCTTTCGCCTTGAGGCCGGCGATGAAGGTGCTGTAGGACATGCCGTGCTCGCGCGCCGCGGCGTTGATGCGCGCAATCCATAGGCGGCGAAACTGGCCCTTGCGGTCTCGCCGGTCCTTGTAGGCGTCCTGCATCGCGTGCATGACCTGCTCATTTGCGGTGCGGAACCGTCTGCTCTTCGAGCCCTTGTAGCCCTTCGCCCGATCGAGGACCTTCTTATGCGCCTTTTTGGCGTGGACGGCTCTCTTGACTCGTGACATCTAGATCACATCCCCAAAAGCTTCTTGGCGACTTTGGCGTCGCCGGGGGCGAGCTCGACTTCACCCGAGCGACGCCGGAACACGTCGTTGCCCTTGGCGAGCTTGTAGTGGTTCTTACCTGATTGGCGGCGCAAGAGCTTCCCGGTCCCGGTGATCTTGATTCTCTTCTTTGCTCCGCGATGGGTTTTCATCTTTGGCACGGTCTTTATTCCTCGGTGACAGGCGCTACTTGAGCGTCCTCGGCTACTTCCTTCAGCTCCGTCGGGTCGATTTCTTTTGGTTTTGGTCGGCGAGTTGGAGCCAGGACCATCGTCATGAGCCTTCCCTCCTGGGCAGGCGCCTGTTCGATCGTGGCTTGGGTCCCGACGCCAGCTGCGATCCGATCCAGAAGTTTGCGTCCGAACTCAGGCCTTTCCTGCTCTCGACCGCGAAAGCGGACGGTGACCTTGACCTTGTCCCCGTCGCCGAGAAACTCGAGGGCTCGGCGAAGGGTGATATCGAAATCGTGAGTCTCGATTCGCGGCGCCATCCGAAGTTCTTTGACCACGGTGCGCTTCTGGTTCTTGCGAGCTTCACGATCCCGGACTGACTGTTCGTACTTGAACTTCCCGTAATCCATCAAACGGCACACGGGAGGTTTGGCTTCTGGCGCTACCTCCACCAAATCGAGCCCAAGTTGGTCGGCCAACCACATGGCTTCGGCCAGTTTCTTGACTCCGATCTGCGAGCCATCAGGGGCGACTAGTCGCACCTCCGTGGCTCTGATGTTTCCGTTTATTCGCAATTCGGCGATGTTCCGACCTCCTGTTTCAGTTCTTCCTAGACAACAAACAAGCAGCAGACACAGCCTGCTGCTCATGCACAAATGGATTCTTGCGACCGCAACTCACCCGGGGTTTCGACCTGGGTGGTTGGGTGGGAAGCAGGCAGCTTCCACTTTCAACTTGGTTGTGCCCCCAAGGGTAGTCGATCAAGCGAGCTGCCTGACCAGATCGATCACGGCCGCCGCCGCTTCAGCACCCTTGTTGCCCGGACCTGATTCGGAACGGGCAAGAGCTTGTTCGAGGTCTTCGGTGGCCAGAACGGCGTTGCCGACGGGTTTTCCTTGCGTGATGGCCACCTGGCTGAGGCCCGCGGCTGACTCGCGCACAATGACGTCGTAGTGATCGGTTTCGCCGCGGATGATTGCGCCAATAGCCACGACTCCCGAGCAACCGCGGTTGAACAGTGCAAGAGCCGCGACCGGTAGCTCCCACGCTCCGGCGACCTCGAGCGTTTCGACATCAGCGATGCCAGATCGAGAGAGCTCTTCCTTGGCCCCCTCGAGGAGACGCTCGGTGACGACCTGATTGAACCGTGCGAGCGCAATTCCGATGCGAACTGCCCGATCTGAACTCATTGGCTGAACTCATTTGCTGAACTCATTTGGCTGAGCTCATTCGTCGAACTGGTGCCCGAGCTTGTCGGCCTTGGTGCGGAGATAGCGTTCGCTTTCAGGATTGGAGGGGATAATCAGGGGAATTCGATCCACGATCGAAAGCCCGTAGCCCTCGATCGCGGCGCGCTTGGTCGGATTGTTCGTGAGGAGACGCATCGAGCGGACGCCGAGGTCATAGAGGATTTGGGCGCCCACTCCGTAGTCGCGGGCGTCGACCGGCAAGCCGAGATCCTCGTTCGCCTCAACTGTGTCCCGCCCCTGATCCTGGAGGTTGTAGGCCTCGAGCTTGTGGATCAGGCCGATGCCGCGACCCTCATGGCCGCGAATGTAGAGGAAAACCCCGCGGCCTTCCGATGCGATCTTCGAGAGCGCGAGATCGCGCTGGTCGCCGCAGTCGCAGCGCAGGCTCGAGAAGGTGTCACCGGTTAAACACTCGGAATGGACGCGGACCATGACTTCTTCGCCATCGCCCAACTCCCCCATCACCAGGGCGAGGTGCTGGCGATCATCAACCAGCGAGCGATAGCCAACCGCCTGGAAGACTCCCTGGGGGGTGGGCAAACGAGCCTCGACCATACGTTCGACGAGCTTTTCATGCTGGCGTCGATAGGCGATGAGATCGGCAATGGTTCCAACCAACAGCCCGTGCTCCTTGGCAAACCTTTCGAGCTCGGGCAGGCGGGCGACCGTCCCGTCGTCGTTCATGATCTCGGCCAGCACCCCAGCCGGGTAGAGCCCGGCCAGCTGCGCCAGGTCGACTGCGGCCTCGGTATGGCCGGCTCGTTTGAGCACGCCGCCCGCCTCGTAGCGAAGCGGGTAGACGTGGCCGGGTCGGGCGAGGTCGATCGACGAGGCGGAAGGATCGATCAGCACTGCCACCGTGCGGGCCCGATCAGAAGCGGAGATGCCGGTCGTGGTTCCGTCACGAGCATCAACCGAGATGGTGAAGGCGGTACGACGGACGTCGGTGCTCTGTCTGACCATTTGCGGCAATTCGAGCTCGTCGAGCCGCTCCCCCAGCATGGGCACCGTCAAGATGCCGCTCGAGTGACGGATCATGAAACCGATTTTCAGTGCATCAGCGGCCGAGGCGGCCAGAATTAGATCACCTTCGTTCTCGCGGTCAGCATCATCGACGACGATGACGATCTCACCCTGGCTGATCGCAGTGATCAGTTCTTCAGTAGTGGCAAAGCTCACGGCAGGAGCATCCGTTCGAGGTATTTGGCGAAAACATCGAACTCCAGATTTACCTTGTCTCCGACCTCCCGCAAGCCCAGGGTCGTGACCTCGAGGGTATGGGGGATGAGAGCGACCTCGAAGCCGGTCGGGGTCAGGGCCGCAACCGTCAAACTGACCCCGTCTACCGCGACCGAGCCCTTTTCCACGACGTACTTCTGATATTCGGGCGCAACATTCACTGAGAGTCGAACACCGTCACCTTCGGCCCTCTTCCATTCCACAATCCCAATGATGTCGACATGGCCCGAGACGATGTGCCCGTCGAGCCGACCATCGACCCGGAGAGGACGCTCGAGGTTTACCGGGTCGCCGGACGCAAGGCCGCCGAGGTTCGTCCGACGCAAGGTCTCAGGAACCGTTTCCACCATCAGCGTCGGAGTCCGGTCGCCGACCGCCGTAAGACACACGCCGTTGATCGAAATGGAAGCGCCCAGGGAGAGCTCGGGGGCGAGATCAGTCGCGATCTCGATCGTGCGACCACCATCCCGATCGTCGACGGATTTCACGGTGCCGATCGTCTCGATGATGCCGGTGAACATGATCTATTTGAGTTCGAATTCGATTCGGAGGTCGGGTCCGAGCTGAGCGACGTTGACGATCGAAATCTCTCGGGCCGAGTCGAGGCTAGGCCAACTGCGGTCGAACAATGGTCGGCCGACTCCTCCGGCAAGCTTTCCCGCGAGATATAGGACGCCCCGATCGACCAGACCGGCGGCGAGAAAAGCCCCGGCGAGAGTCGGCCCGCCTTCGACCAGCACCGACAGCAACCCGGCCTCGCCCATTTCTCCCAGCGCGATTGCCAAATCAACCCTGCCACCTTCCGCCGGGCGGATCACCAGCGGATCCCGATCCCACAAATGGGCACTCTGCGGAAGCGGTTGGCTGCCCGCGATCACGACGGGTCGCGGCTGGCGGCCGGTGTAACCCTCGATTCGCACATCGAGGCGGGGATCGTCGATGCGCATCGTGCCCGACCCAACTACGACGCCATCGACCTCGGCTCGCAAACGATGAGCGTCTTCGCGGGCCGCTTCGCCGGTGATCCAGCGAGAGCTGCCGTCAGCTGCGGCAGTTTGGCCGTCGAGGGTGGCTGCGAGTTTCAGTGTGACGAAGGGTCGGCCGGTGCGGCGGTGGTGAAAGTAGGCAGGGTCGACCGAGATCAGGGGCGGATCGATCACCTCCACCTCGATTCCGCCGGCCCGGAGCCGGTCAATGCCGCTCCCCCGCACTTGTTGGTCGGGGTCGACCGCGCCCACGAGCACTCCTGACAATCCGGCGGCGAGGATGGCCTCGGTGCAGGGTGGCGTGCGTCCTTGGTGGTTGCAGGGCTCCAGCGTGACCACCAGCGTGGCACCTCGAGCCCGCTCTCCCGCCGCAGCCAGGGCGACCACCTCTGCGTGGGGTTGTCCGGGCTCGACATGATGGCCCTCCCCAACCGCCTCGCCCGCCGGCGTTACGACCACGGCACCAACTCGCGGGTTGGGATGGGGGTTAGATCGCTGGGCGAGGAGTGCGGCCCGCTCCATCGCTTCGGCGGGGGTCACCTCAGCCGGTGCGACGATCGATCTCGAACGAGGAGCCGGTTCGCTTCTTGGCGAACTCTTTCATCTCGACTGCGATCGCTGACGCTTCCCATTGCGAAACGATAGGCCGCAACGTGTTGGTCGCAACCCCCAGCGATATCGAGACCATCGGAAATGCGTAGCGCTCACCGCGCCGATCAATTACCTCGATGTATCCGCGGAGCGCATCGGCGGTGTCGTAGTTGTCGAGGATCCCATCATCGAAAGTCTCGATCACCCGTTTGCAATATTCCTCCGCCTTTTCGGCCGAAGTCAACGCAACAAAGTCATCTCCCCCGATGTGGCCCACGAACGCATCAGTCTCGCCAATCGCCTCGGCCGCTTCGACCATGCAGCGCGCGCAGAAGCGAATCACCTCGTCACCCCGCATGAAGCCGTAGTGGTCGTTGTAAGCCTTGAAGTTGTCGAGGTCACAGTGGACCAGAGCGAAACTCCCTTGTGCCTCGATGCGCTGCTCGATCTCCTGGCCGATTCTGAAGTTGCCGGGAAGCCCGGTGAGCGGTGACAGGTCACGAGCAGCCTGGGTCCGACGAAGCACCGCTTTCACCCGGGCCACAAGCTCGGAGATATCAAAGGGCTTGGTGATGTAATCGTCGGCGCCGAGCTCGAGACCGCGCACGCGATCCTCGGGCAGGCCGCGAGCCGTGAGCAGAATCACGGACGTGTTACCAGTGGTGCCATGGCTACGGATACGCCGCAGGGCCGTGAGACCATCCATCCGCGGCATCATGATGTCGAGCAGAATCAGCTCTGGGGCATCAACCATTGCTTTGTCGACGGCCTCGCGGCCATCCTCGGCGGTGTCGACTTCATAACCCTCGAGCTCAAGGTTGATCTTGACGACCTGAAGAATGTCGGGGTCGTCGTCAACTACGAGGATTCGCTCAGTCATCGCTGTTCCAACATCTTTCGTAGGTCGCGGACAGCAGCGGCCGGATCGGGTTCTCCGAACACGGCGGTTCCGGCCACGAACACGTTGGCGCCTGCGTCGCGAGCAGAAACGATCGTGTTGGTGGTGATGCCACCATCAATCTCGATATCGGCTTTCAAGCCGTGCGACTCAATCCAATTCCGGGCTGACTGCACTTTCTTCAGCACGTCCGGGATGAAAGATTGCCCCCCAAAGCCGGGATTTACCGACATGATCAGCAATATGGAACAGCCCTCCAGAAAGGGCACAACCGCCTCGAAAGGAGTCGGAGGGGACAAAACCAGGCCGAATTCCAGACCGTTGGCGTGGGCCTTGGCCGCCGCTCTTGCGGGGTCGGGTATGGCTTCGATGTGCATGGTCACCAGGTCGGCGCCGGCCGCGGCCAGCTCCGACAGGTAGGCATCGGGATTGGTGGTCATCAGATGGCAATCGAAACGAAGCGAAGTGACCTTCCGCAGATCGGCAATGACTGGCATTCCAAAGCTCAGGTTGGGGACGAAGTGCCCATCCATGAGGTCGAGGTGGAGCAGGTCGGCGTCGACCTCTATCGCCGCTACCTGTTCACCGAGTCTGCTGAAGTCGGCCGCCAGCAAGCTAGGCGCTATCTGGTAGGTGGCCATTGAGCCACCAATTCTACCGGGCTAGTCCCTGCCGAACATGGCGATGAACATGCCATCGGTTCCGCTGAGATGGGGCGCGAGCAGCCAACCGTCGCCGTAGGGTCGGCCGGGCAAATTGCTGGCCAGGGACAGCGGTTGTGGATTGAGTCCGGCCACTTGCTCGGTGGTTTCGGCGGTGGTGACCGTGCAAACCGAGTAGACGAGCAGGCCGCCGGGAACGAGCAATTCGAGCCCCGCTTCAAGAATTCCGCGTTGGAGGCGGGCCAGGCGCTCGATTTCGGCGGGAGTGACCCGATGACGGATCTCGGGCCGCCGGCGCAGGGTTCCGAGCCCCGAGCAGGGCGCATCGATCAGGACGCGGTCGAAACTTCCCAGGGGCAGTGGCGGGCAAGAACCGTCGCCGATGATCCAATGGGCTTCGCGCACCCGACGGGCCGCTTTGAGCGCACGTCGCCGATGGCGATCGACTGCAGCCACGAAACCGTCACCCGCGAGGCGGTCGACGATGTCCATCGTCTTCCCACCGGGGGCGGCTGCAAGATCGGCCACCCGCATCCCCGCTTGCACGTCGAGGGCGACGACAACGGCGACCGACGAAGGATCGGCGAGGGGGTGACCATGGGTGGCGCCCGGCGGAACCAGGAAGGAGCCGGGAATGCCTGCCACCGCTTCCCCGTTCCTTGGCGGAGGGAGATGGGGTCGGGCGCGCACGGCCACCGGCGCCGCCTCGAGGGAGGCAAGAGCAAAAGCATCCGTCTCCGCCGACCCCCATCCGGAGTCGAGCACTTCAAGCAACCACCCGGGTAAAGCGAGGCGGCTTTCGCGGTCCTCGGGTGGAACCTTGCCCGAGAGTTTTCTCAGCACCGCATTGACGAAGCCGCCGGCCTGGCTGCGCTGGACGCGAATCGCCTCCACCGCGCAGTCGACCACTGCCGACGGGGGTTGTCGCCCATACCAGAGTTCGAAGAGCCCAACACGCAGCTGGTCGAGCACCAGGCTGTCCAATGCCTCGATGGGCCGATCCGTGTGGGCTGCAATCGCCCGATCAATGCTCTGAGCCCGGCGAATCGTCCCGAAAGCGAGCGCATCAAGCATCGACCGGTCAATGGAGCTGAGGCTCTCCCCTTCACCGGCCACTGCGGGACGGGTCCACGCTCCGTCCCGAAGTACCCGGCCCACGACCTTGGCCGCGGCGAGCCGCGGAGCAACGCCGGCCTTCACGGTTTGACACTCGGCGTCGTTTGCCAGCCGCGGGCCCACTCGGAGCCCGTCATGGCCCGCCGGCCCGCCGGTTGCACTCCCGACAATTCGATTGAACCGGAGTTGAGACCGAGAAGAACCCGACCATCTCTGACGACGAGCTCTTTGGGGCTGAGTGCGTCATCGACGGGCTGGATCGTGAGTAGCCGAACTGTCCCGGAGTCGAGCTCGAGACTGAGGCCAGGCCTGGGAGCGAGCGCTTTCGCTTTGCGGACCCAGGTTGCCGGGTCGTCGTCGAAATTGACGCGCAGGTCCGCTTTGCCGAGACGTGGCGCGTAGGTGGCGTAGTCGTTGGCTTGTCCAATCTCGGGCAACAGCCCTCCGAGATAGTCGGGCAAAGTTCTCACGAGGAGACCGGCGCCAATGTGGGAGAGCCGCTCCGTGAGCTCGCCGCCGCTCTCCTCTGGCCCGATTGGGGTCGAAGAGGCCGCGAGGATTGGCCCGGTATCGAGGCCCGAGTCGAGCCGCATCAAGGTCACCCCCGTTTCGCTGTCACCCGCTGCAACCGCAGCTGTTACCGGACTCGCTCCTCGCCACCGTGGCAACAGGGAGAAATGAACGTTGATGAATCCATGCGAGGGCACCATCAGGATTGAGTCGGGGATTAGCACGCCAAAGGCAACGACGACGGCGACGGCGACTCCCTCGAACCAGGCAGGATTCAAATGGCTCCCCCGGGTCGCCTCGTGGACTTCGATCCCCGCAGCGAGCGCGGCTGCCTTTACCGGCGACGGCGAGGGGGTCGTGGTCCGCCCGCGGGGCCGGTCCGGTCGGGTGACCACCGCCCGCACCTCCGTAATCTCGAGTAGCGCGGTGAGGCTGGGCACGGCAGCTGGCGGAGTGCCGAGAAATACGAGTTGGGGAGCCTTCACGTCTCCAGGCCGAGCGCGTCGGAACGCAAGCTCCGCAGGGCCTGTTTGCGGGTCTTCTTGTCGAGGCGCTCGAGGAGAAGAATCCCCCGCAGATGGTCGATCTCGTGTTGGAGAACTCTGCCCATCAATCCCTCGCCCGAGTACTCGACGGCTTTTCCGTCTATCCCGCGACCGCGAACAGTCGCGAACCCGGGGCGGGTAATAGGCCAGTAGTAGCCCGGAACGGAGAGGCACCCCTCCTCGTACTCGTACTCGCCGTTTGAATCCACCAGCTCGGGGTTGATCAAGGCCCTTGCCCCCTCCTCGTCCTGAGCGTCGAAGACGATGACGGCCCGGGAGACCCCAATCTGGGGCGCGGCGAGGCCAACGCCAGGGGCGGCGTACATGGTTTCGACCATATCTGCCACAAGGCGCTTCACTCCATCGTCGATGTCGGTCACCGGGGAAGCAGGCAACCGCAGCACGGGGTCGCCGAACCGCCGGATCGGGAAAAGGGCCATGCCGCAATTATGCAGGCCAGAGATGGAGGATCGCCTACAAGTCCAGAGGATCGACATCAATACGGACCGTCGTGCCGGCGTCCCGCCACTTCTGGACGATTGGACGCAGGCCCATTCGAGCAACTCCAAGGTCCTTTCCTTGCAAGAGCCAGCGGTGGTTTTCGTTACGGACCGCCGGACCCATCACCGAGGCTTTCAGCTCACGAATTTGGGTATCCGCGGTGGGTGGGATCGTGCCCCTCAGCTCGATGACCATCAGCTGGCTGGCCGGCGGAAAGCCGAGCCGGCTCCGGTTCTGGATCTCGGCTTCGAGGAAATCGAACGGGTCCCCGGCTCGGAGGGCGCGGATCACCGGATGGTCCGGCATGGAGGTTTGGACGAGGCTACGGCTGGACTTACCTCTGACTCTTCCCGCCAGCCGGGCGAGGATGCGGAGGGCTTCTTCTTCGGCCCGGTAATTGCTCCCCAGAATGAGTCCGTCGGCATCGACGGCCACGGCGAGATCCACGGGGTCAAGGCTGGCGAGGTCGGCTTCGCTCCCGACGGCGATGGGAGTTTCCGTGGGAGCTTCGGCGACGTTCGTGCCGAAGCGCTTGCCCAACTCTTCGGCGACGCGGCCGACACCGGCTCCGAGCGGGACGAACCGGTCGTGACCGCAGTTCGCACATGGCCCCAGCACAGCCTCGCAGCGGGGACAGGTTGGTGATGTCTCCGGCCGGGCGCCACAATTAGGACAGCGCCGCAACGTGCGACACCGTGTGCACCGCGCCGCCGGCGCGTAACCGCGGCGATGTGCGAAAACGAAGACCCGGCCGTTTCTTTCCGTCACCGCTTTGATCGCCGCCAGCGCAGATACTCCCACCAGACCCGGGGTATCCGGCTCCCGGTTGCGATCGACGACCTCGACCGGTGGCCAGGCGCGGGGGCGTGAGCGAATCACGGTCGCTCCGCTCGCCACTGTCTCGAGACTCGGGGTAGGGCCGACGAAGATCAAACCATTTCCAGCCAGGCTGGCGCGGGTACGGAGGAAATCCCGCACCGCAATCGTCGGGGTTTGCCTTTCTTTCATGGCCCGTCTCCCCTCTTCAACCGCGACTGCCATCGCCAATGCGGCAATCGACCATGAAGTGATTCGCGGCGTACCAATGAGAAGATTGCCCGGAGCCTGACAACGAACCCAGGCTGCGGTGACCTCCGCGTCCTTGCTCTCGGGCTTGACCACCACAGTTTGTTGGGAGAATTTCGGCGCCACCGACGAGACCAGGGTGTCAACCTCCGAGCCAGTTGCTGCGACGACCATCAGCGAGGCCCCTGCCCCGAGGACAGGTGCGGCTACGTCGGTCAGCCAGTCGAAGTCACCCGAACGCGCCACATACGCCACGGGGGGCCGGCGGAGACCCCCGGCAACTGACCTGGCGTATTCACTCAGCGCCTGGCCGGAACTCGCCACGACGATCGTCGGTGGGTCGGCGCCAAGGCGGTTGGCGAGGTTAGGGGGAGTCGCCCGCTCGAGCATCACCGGGATCGGAGCCACGTACCGGTGCGCGGACCAAATCAGAGCGTCGAGCAGCGGACGGTCAAAAATCGGAAGCTTCATCACTTCGGGGCCGCTTGCGCGCAGGTCAGAACGAGGTGGCCGCTCGGAGAGCTCGACGACATATCCGCGAACCCGCCGCCCGCCAAGCGGAATCCTGACCAGAGACCCGATTTTCAGCACCTCGGTGCTGGCATACCAAAAGCCTTCGTCCACGGCGAAGGTCGGCACGGCCGGGATGACCCGGACGGCGGGAGGAGTCAGAGTGAGCTAGCGGCGCGCCTCAGCTCATCCGCCAGGCTCGTCGATTCCCAGGGAAACTCCGGTCGGCCGAAGTGGCCGTAGGCCGCGGTTGGTCGATAGATCGGCCGCCTGAGATCGAGCCGGTCGATGATCGCGGCAGGCCGGAAGTCGAAGAACTCAGCCACCAGCGCCTCCAGCCTTTCCGGGGCGATCTCAGAGGTGCCGGCGGTGTCGACCAGTATCGAAAATGGAGCGGCTCGCCCAATTGCGTACGCCAACTGCACCTCGCAGCGGGAGGCAAGGCCAGCAGCGACAACGTTCTTGGCGGCATGGCGCGCGGCGTAAGCGGCCGAGCGATCGACCTTGGTCGGGTCCTTCCCGGAGAAGGCTCCCCCGCCGTGGCGGGCGTACCCGCCATATGTGTCGACGATGATCTTTCGTCCCGTGAGCCCGGTGTCAGCATGAGGCCCACCGACTTCAAAATTGCCGGAAGGATTGACATAAAAGGGGGCTTCGGAGTCGAGAAGCTCCGCCGGGATCGACGTCACTACGACGTGTTCCCAGAGATCGCGCGCCATCTGGCCGTCGAGGTCGACACCGGGAGCGTGATGCGCGGAGATGAGAACGCTGGCAACCCGGAGCGGACGTTGACCGTCGTACTCGATCATCACCTGGGTCTTGCCGTCGGGGCGCAGGTAGGGGATCACCCCTTCTTTCCGTACCCGACTCAACCCCTCGGCCAGTCGGTGCGCGAGTTGGATTGGCAAAGGCATGAGCTCTGGGGTCTCATCGACCGCAAAGCCGAACATGATCCCCTGGTCGCCGGCGCCGAGTTCGTCATAACGGTCGGTCGAACCGTGGCGTGCTTCCTCAGCTTGCTGCACCCCTGCGGCGATGTCGGGGCTCTGCTGATGCACCAAAACCGTGACTTCGATGCTGTCGGCCGCAAACTCGGACTCCCCGAGGTAGCCGATGTCGGCGACCGCCTCCCGGGCGAGTTTTTCCACTTCGATCGAGGCGATCGTGTTCGTTTCACCTGCGACCACTGCGCGGCCGGTGGTCACAAGCGTTTCGCAGGCAACCCTTCCGTGGGGGTCCTGGGTCAAAACGGCATCGAGCACGTTGTCGGAGATGGCGTCGGCAACCTTGTCCGGGTGGCCCTCGGTGACGGACTCGGAAGAAAAGAACCAGCGACGCATGAGGGGCGAGCTTACCGACCGAGCTTCTGCGAAATGACCTTCCAGAGTCGCTCGGCGACTTCGGATTTCGAGGCGAGGGGCCAATCCTCCACCTGACCATCGGCGTGGATCAAAGAGACCCGGTTGGTGTCATGCCCAAATCCGGCGCCAGCCTCGGTGACGTCGTTGGCGACGGTGAGATCGGTGCCTTTGCGCCGGGCTTTCTCGACTGCCCTGTCGATGCCTTCGGTCTCTGCCGCAAAGCCAACTACAAAGGGTCTTTCTTCGCGGGCCATCACCGAGGCCAGGATGTCGGGAGTCGGCTCAAGTTCGATCTCGGGTGGTCCATCGGTGCGGGCGAGCTTGTTCGACGCAGGTGAAATGGGCCGAAAGTCGGCCACGGCTGCGGCCATCACGGCAACATCGACCTCGAGCTTGCTAACGGCATCGGCCATTTCCTGCGCGCTTTCTACCCGGATTACCTCAACTTTGCGATCGGTCGATCGGTCCGATGTTGTCACCAGGGTCACCTCGGCCCCGAGCCGTGCCGCAGCGTCAGCAATGGCGTGACCCATCTTTCCCGAGGACCGGTTGCCGATGAACCGAACAGGGTCGATTGCCTCCCGGGTTCCCCCCGCAGTGACGAGGACCGTTAGGCCCTGGAGAGGACCCCGGAGCAACTCGTCGAGGGCGGCAACGATCTGCTCAGGCTCCGCCATCCGGCCGATGCCCTGGTCGCCGCTCGCTAGTGCACCCTCGGCCGGTCCCACGACCATGACCCCATCGTCCCTCAGAATCTCCATGTTTCGCTGCGTGGCCGCGTTCACCCACATCTCGGTGTGCATCGCCGGCGCTACAAGGACAGGCGCCGTCGTCGCCAGGAGGGTGGCACTGGCGACTTCCTCGGACAGCCCGTGGGCGAGGCGCGACAGAGTTGCCGCAGTCGCGGGTGCCACGATGACCGCTTCAGCCCACTGCCCGAGGTCGGTGTGGGGGCTGGTGAGCTCGCTCTCGAAAAGGTCAGTTGCGACCGCGTTGCTCGTGATCGAAGCGAAGGTTGTGGGGCCGATGAAGTTGTGGGCTTCCTCGGTCATCGCCACCCGCACCTCGTCGCCAGCCTCAATCAGCAGGCGCGCCAGATATGCAGCCTTGTACGCGGCAACCCCTCCGGTGACCACGAGGACGATGCGGCGGCTCAAGGGCCCGAGCTCCTAGAGGCTCGGGGCCGGAGTTTCCTCTTGGTGTTCGGCTTCGACGAGGCCGTTGGCGATCTCTTCCATGGCGATCGTCAGAGGCTTGCGGGACAGGCTATTGACCTGCGGCGGGATGTTCTTACCTTCGTTTGAGCCAAGACCCGTGTAGTAGGCATTGATCTGCCGGGCGCGTCGTGCGGCAACCACGACGGTGGCAAAGCGGTTGCCGATGTTGTCGATGACGTTTTCGATCTTCACTAGAACCTGTCCGTTTGGGGCTATCAGTTTACCGCCCCTAGATGAGCGATATCACCTCTTCGACACAGCGGTCAAGGTCATCGTTTACTACGAGATAGTCGAAAAGCCCTTCGGCCTCGCTTACTTCTTGCTCGGCGATGTCGAGGCGCCGGGTGATCTCAGCCTCATCGGTGTCCCCGCGGCTCTCGAGACGCTTACGCAGCTCGTCAATGCTCGGCGGGAGGATGAAGATCATCACCGCTTCGGGGTAGGAATCGCGCACCTGCCGGGCTCCCTGCACCTCGATTTCGAGGATGACGTCTTCTCCCTGAGCCAGATGCGAAAGAACCGGGGTGCGCAGAGACCCGTAGCGGCGTCCGTTGTACTCGGCCCACTCGAGGAGTTCCTTGTTGTCGATGAGTTGTGTGAAGTCGGCCGGGTCGACAAACCAATAGTGCACCCCGTGAATTTCCCCCGGCCTTGCCTCTCTCGTCGTGGCGGAGACGGAGAAGTAGAACGGCCTTTCTTCACGGAGGCGACGAACCACTGATGACTTGCCTGCGCCCGAAGGGCCCGAGATGACGAAGAGCCGGCCGGCGCCGGTGGGCTCAGCCAGCTTGTGCCAGCAAAGCGCTGCGCTGGCGATCGCCGAGCCCCCGTAGCCGGCGGTTGGGGGCGATCTCGAGGGACTCGAGCAACCGCTTCGCTTTGATCTTGCCCATGCCAGGCAAAGACTGCAGGACTGACTCGACTTTGAGACCGCCGATGAATTCTTCGGATTCAGCTCGGTTGAACAGCTCGGCGAGGGTAAGCGAGCCGGTTTTGAGAAGTTCTTTTACCTCGGCCCGGACCCGCCTCGCGGCGGCCGCTTGTTCCAGGGCGTGGGCCCGTTGCTCGGGTGTGCTGGCCGGAACTCCACTCACGCCGAGGATGGTACCCGCACGTGGCCGCGCGACACGACCAAGGCCCACACCATCACCAGCACGGCGAGAGCAAAGGCAGCATTGGCCAGCCAGTGAAATCCCCAACCTTGTTTGATGAATCCCGAGGCAAGAGCGGCACAGCCCCCGAGGACGCTGAGGAGCGTGTCTGACATCCCTTGGGCTGCCAGGCGATGCTCGATATCGACCGACGCAGTGAGAAGCGTCGACCCTGCGATCAGGCCGAAATTCCATCCAAGTCCAAGCAGAAACAAACCCACGAAGATCAACGCCGGCTGGTAGCCAGCAACGACTGAAACCAATACGCCGCTCCCAAGAATCACGGCTCCGATCTTGATGGCGCGGAATGAGCCGGCGCGATCGACGAAACGTCCGACCAGCGGCGCAAGTCCGAACATTCCAAAGACGTGAAGCGCGATTACGTAGCCGGAAAGCGTTGCGTGGCCGTGGTCGCGCATATGCAGCGGGGTCATGGTCATGACGGCCACCATTGCCGCCTGCGACAACGCCACCGTGACAATGCCCAGGAGAGCCAAACGGTTGGTCCGCACTGCTTGCCAGGTGTTCATCCAACGGGGGGAGGGACGAAGTCCACCTACCGCAGTCGTGCCCGATCCGGGCAGGCGGATAGTGATGACCAGCGCGGCGAGCAACGAAAGAACGCCTGCCAGAAGCAGCGGGCTCACCCAGGCTCGGAGTCCGAGTCCGACTCCGACATCGTTCTCCCAGGTCGCGAGCGAAGGTCCGAGGACACCGCCAATGGCGCTCACCCAGACGACCAAGGAGATCGCGCGGGCTCGCTGGCCCGGTTCGGCGTGATCGGCGGCGGCAAACCGGGTCTGCAGTCCGGAAGCCTGAGTGCTGCCGAGAAGCAAGAGCGCCGGAATCAACCAGAAAAATACTCCGGCCTGGCCGGCGAAGAACGTGGCGAACGCACCCAGGCTCCCGACGAGATATCCCATCACCAGCGCCGGTCGTCGACCTCGGCGGATTGCCCTGCGGGCAAGTAGCGGGGCAAGCATTGCCGTTCCCAGGGTGAGGGTGGCCGATGGAAGTCCAGCGAGCCGATCGCTACCAGTCAGATCAGCGGCGAGCAGACCGAGAAAGGCGACCGCTGAAACGTTTGCAGCCGAGCCGAGCACCTGACTGAACATCAGCGTCGAGAGGATGCGACGTTGATCTATGAGAGCCCCCAGTTGGCCTCGATCACATCCAACGTGACCCGCGCAAGTCTGATTCCCCCGGCGGTGGTGAGGTGGATGCCGTCGTTGAGACGCATGTCAACTAGGTCCCCGTTGTCATCCGTCAAGTATTCGGAAAACCCGCCATCCGCTCCCGCAAACACCGGATAGCTGTCGACAAAGGTGACGGTATCGAAAGCTTCCGCCTCGGTGCGATAAATCTGATTCATTACGTCGACCTTTGCCTGAAAGTCATTGGAACGCACCAAGGGCATGCCCATCCAGTAGACATCGCGGCCAGCCTCGGTGAGCTGGGCCATCAGGTCACGGACACGTCGCCGGTACTCCGTGAGCCAGGTTTCCGTGCCGAAGTCGTGCCAGACACCGTCGACCCGAATCGCCTGAGCATCGTTTCCCCCGAAGAAGAGCACGATTGCATCCGGGTCCTGGTCGTTGATTACTTCCTCGAGCCGCGCCGGCCAATCGAGGAAATCGTTGCGAGTGAGTCCGGATGAGAATTCGTACTGGACCTGGGTGACATTGATCAGGCCGGTTTTGTCCGCCTCATTCTGAAGCATCGGCCCGAACTGTCCCACCATCGAGTCGCCGCCGATGAACATCCGCAACGGATCGCCGGCCGAGACTTCCCTGCGTCCGGCCGTTGTTGTGGTGACATTTGCGGCTGTGATTGGTGAAGCGGCCACGACGGTCGTGGTCGTCGTCTCTACCGGCTCGACGATTTCTCGCCCCAGGGCGAAGTCGATCAGTTCGTGGGGCCGGTCCAGGAAGAGGGTTCGACTGATCGCTGCGAAGGGCTCGGCCGCCGCAACGGCGACTGTTCGTTTCCAGCCCGCTTGTTGACGAAGAGCAGTTTCCAGGATGTCCGTGCCGTTGAGGAGGAGACCGATCATCATCGCGGACAGCGCGACAAAGATCGCCATACCTGCCGGCATCACTGGTCCTCCGCCTATCCCGGAGTCAGGTTCGATATCCATCAGAACTGGAAATAGATGAAGGGCGCCACACCCTCAGGTCCGAATGCGTCCAGCACAAGGAGGAAGCTGCCGAGCCCGAGCGCCATCGGCACCGGGCGCAGGTTCCCGAAACTCTCCCTGAGCCGAATGCGGAAGTCGGGGGGGAGATATTGGACGGCGATCCCACCGACTATCAACAGCAGCACGGCGGGCGTGATCAATTGAATGGGTCCCGGCTCGCCCAGACGGGAAAGGACATCGAGGGTCGTGGCCATCGAGGCGGAGCGGAAGAGCACCCAGCCCAGGCAAACGATGTGAAAGATGGCCAGGCGCCTGCCGGTGCGCCGCCAAGCGGTGTCGATGAGTTCGATGCCGCGTGCCTGTCGCTTTTCTTGCCGCCAGCGTTCCCAGGCGAGAACCCCACCGTGCAAACCGCCCCACAGGACGAACGTCCAGGCGGCACCGTGCCAGAGACCGCCGATCAACATCGTCAACATGAGGTTCCGGTACGTGAAGAGCCTTCCCCTTTGGCTTCCCCCCAGCGGTATGTAGAGGTAGTCGCGCAAAAAGCGGGAGAGGGTCATGTGCCAGCGTCGCCAAAAGTCCTGGAGGCTCTCCGCCACATAGGGCCGGTTGAAGTTCTGCGGAAAGCGAAAGCCGAGGAGCAAGGCCAACCCGATGGCGATGTCGGTATAACCCGAGAAGTCGGCATAGATCTGGATCGCGTAGCCGTAGATGGCGACAAGGGTGTCGAACGCGAAGAAACTTTGGGGTGAAGCGAAGACCGGGTCAACGATGCTCGTGGCCAGGGTGTTGGCCACGACCACCTTTTTGAACAACCCGCCGGCAATGAGAAGGAATGCCGAGGCGGCCGGCACCTTGCGCGGATCATGGTGTTGACGGAGCTGGGGCAGGAATTCAGCGCTGCGAACGATGGGGCCGGCCACCAGGTGGGGGAAGAACGAGACGAAGGTGGCGAAGTCGAGCAAGGGCACTGGTTCGAGCTTGCGCCGGTAGATGTCGATCGTGTAGCTGAGGGACTGAAACGTGAAGAATGAGATGCCGACTGGCAGGACGATGTTGAGGATCGGCAACGGGAGATCGATGCCGAGTGGATCGAACAGGTTGATCAACGAGCTTGCAAAGAAGTCGTAGTACTTGAAATAGCCCATCACCCCCAGGCTCACCACTACGCCCAGGATCAGCAGCCGGCGGCGGCGCTTCTGGTCTTCGCTGCGATCGATCAGTCCGCCGATGGTGTGGTCGGCGAGCGTCGTGAAGGCAAGGAGAAAACAAAACCGCCAATCCCAGGACGCATAAAAGAAGTAGCTGGCGCTCAGCATGAAGAACTTCCACGGGCGCGGGTGCGGCAAGAGCAGCCAACTGGTAGTCAGAACGACCGCGAAGAAAACAGCGAACTGAATCGTGGGAAAGATCACGCCGGCGGTCATGGTAAGCCGGGCTACCGTTCGGAATCCCGCCCATGGTCTCGACCGCCCGCCCTTCCCTGTACCGCCGAAGCAGCCGTCGCCGACGACGACGCGTCACTCGTCGGGGGTGGACCGTAGTGGCGACGCTGATCTTCGTAGCCGTCGGCGCGGTGATCGTGCCGTTGCTCCGCCGTCCAGAAGTGTCGCTTGAGGGGATAGAAGATGGAGCTTTGTTTGGCGCCGACGGTCTCCCGGCCGCGGTCACCCTCAGCTTTGATCGCGCGGTGGAATCAGTCAGTGCCGTGCTCGACGGGAACGCTCTACCGGTAACGCTCGAAGGACTCAATGCCTCCTTCTCGGTTCCTGAAACGGTTGAGGGTTCACATGAAGTCGTCGTGACAGTTGACCGCGGGACGATCGCTCCCACCGTCAGGCTGACCCGCGAGTTCACAGTGGATACCACACCTCCGACGGCGACCATTGTCGAACCAACCGGGCCCGTCCTGCCAGTTGGCCCGGTGACGATCGCAGTGACCGTCGACGACCCGGATGCGGGCGTTGAAATCGGGGGGGAGTCGATCTCAGCCAACAGTGAGGGGCTCTTCGTGCGCGAGTTTGCCGAGGCTCCAGCGGCGCCCGTGCCGATCGTGGTGACTGATGCACTTCGCAACGCGTCCTCGAGTGAGGTCGTGATCACACTCGACCTTCCCGGCATCGAAGGAGGCGAACCGATCCGCGGTGTGCACGCCTCCGGCTACACCTGGACGACCGCGGAGTTGAAGGATCCAATCATGACCCTCATTGCCGAGAACAAGATCAACACGGTCGAGATCGACTTGAAGGACGAAGCCGGCCAGATCTGGTGGGCCACCACCAACGAACTAGCGAATCAGATCGGTGCGGTCGAGGAGCTCTGGGACCTCTCTGCCGTCGTTGACGAGCTCCACCGGCTTGGTGTCCGGGTGATCGGACGGCTGGTCGTGTTCCGCGACCCCATCCTGTCGGACTGGGCGATCGAGACCGGCAACCTCGACTGGATCGTTCTGAATCCGGACGGCACGCCTTATGGCCAATACGGGGGATACACCAACCCGTTCAATGAACAGGTGTGGGAATACAACCTCTCGATCGGCGAGGAAGCGGCTCGGCTCGGAGTTGATGATGTTCTCTACGACTACGTCCGAAGGCCGGACGCGTTTCTGGATCAGCTGCGATTCCCCCTGCAAGAGGAGCAGACGCCCGAGGACGCCATCCTGGCGTTTCTCGCCGAGTCACAACCTCGGATTCATGCCGCCGGCGCCCGCCTCGGCGCTTCGGTCTTTGGGATCGCGGCGACCCATCCTGATCAGATCGCCCAGCCAATTCCCGCCATGTCGGAGTTGGTCGACTATGTCGCCCCCATGGTCTATCCCAGCCATTGGGGACCGAACGAGTACGGGGTCGCCGATCCCAACTCCAGCCCCTATGACATCGTTTTCCGGTCGCTGAGCGAGTTCCAGAATCAGGTCAAGGGAACGGATGCCACCGTTCTCGGCTGGCTGCAGGACTTCTCGCTCGGTGTGGACTACGGACCGGCGGAAGTGCGGGCCCAGATCGACGCCGCTGCCGACGCCGGGGTGGTGGACTTCCTGTTGTGGGACGCGGCGACGACCTACACCGAGGCCGCGCTCGATCCACTGCCCTAGGTGCGAATGGCCCGAGCAATCGCTACGGGATCGGCCGCGCTAGTTATCGGCCGCCCCACTATGAGGATGTCCGAACCGCGTCGCCGCGCTTCCTCTGGTGTCGCCACTCGTCTTTGGTCGTGATGATCCGGGTCCAGCCTGATCCCGGGCGTGACCCGGATGAGGTCAGGTGCAGACTCGCGCACCACTTCTAGCTCGTCGACCGAGCAAACCACTCCTTCGGCCCCCGCGGCAGCGGCGAGGCTGGCAAGCAAGAAGGTTTGCTGCGCAGCACCTCCGGGGATGCCGACGGTCAGCAGCGCGTTGTCATCGAGACTGGTCAGGACCGTAACGGCGAGGATCCCGGCCGGCTCACCGTCCGCACCGTCGATGATGCCGCGGCATGCCGCGGCCATCATTTCCTCTCCTCCACCAGCATGAACCGTCACATACCGAGCGCCCAGGTGCCCGAGCTGGCGGGCCGCACGCTCGACGGTGTTGGGGATATCGGCCAGCTTGGCATCGGCGAAGACGGGCAAGCCGAATTGTTTGATTTCGGTGACCGCCTGCGGGCCGGAGCTGAGCAACAATTCGAGCCCGACCTTGAAGCCGTCGACGTGAGGAGCAAGCAGGCTGGCAAGTGTCACTGCTTCCGCAATCGACGCAACATCGAGAGCAACGAATAGCTGGGTCACCGCATCGATCCAACGAGCTCCGAAACTGAGTTGACCCGATGGCGTTCCATCCAGGCAGTGAGCTCTTTCATGAGCCGGGTGCCCGCTCGTGGTTCGGCCAAGTGGATCGTTCCCGCGGCGACGGCACTGGCTCCGGCAATCAGGTATTCGGCGATGTCCTCACCCCTCATGACGCCCCCACAACCCACGATGGGAAGTTCGGGGAGCGCCCGGTGAACCTCGATCACGAACCGCAACGAAATCGGTTTCAGCGCCGGTCCCGAGTAGCCGCCGACAACCCCGCTCAGCAGCGGGCGTCGATCCTCGACATCGATGCCCGCCCCCCAGATCGTGTTGGTCAACGTGACGAAGTCTGCTCCGGCCATCGCACAGGCTCTGGCGACAGGCACCGGATCGACCAGATTCGGCGACAGCTTGGCACCCAGGGGCAGAGTCGTCGAGGAACGGGCTGCGGCGGTGACATCGGCAGCAGCAACGTCGTCGAGCGAAAACATGTCTCCATCGAGGTTGGGACAGGAAAGGTTGAGCTCGATCGCAGACACCCCGGCCACCTCGAGTCCCTTAGAGACCTGCGCAAACTCGCTAGGGGTCTTGCCCACTGCTGACCCCCAGACCGGCACATTGAGCGCATTCAGCGCCGGGCCAATCTCCCGACTCCAGGTTTCGATGCCCGGGTTCTGGATGCCGATTCCATTCAGCATCCCCAATCCGGTTGGAGCGAGGCGGGGAGCAGGCCGGCCCTCCCAGGGGGCTTCGCTCACCGACTTGGCCACCGCCGCGCCATACACCGACAGATCGGCCACACCGACCATCTCGACGACGGAGCCGACTGTCCCACTGGCCGCAATCAACGGCGACCGCAGCGTCATCGCTCCCACCTTCGTCGAGAGATCCGGCTTGGTCTTTTGTCTTTTGTCTCTTGTCTTTTGTCTCATTGGTGCCATTCCTGCAGGCTGCGAGGCTGGATCAGAGCCCCTCGCCCCGAACGCAGGCTGCGCGCCACGGCCAGCGCTCCGGCGATGGTTGTGACGCATGGCACGTTGAACCGACGGGCGGTGTGACGGATGAGACGCCCATCCGAACGCGCCCGGCCTCCGCGAGGAGTGTTGATCACCAACTGCACTTCCCCAGCCTCGATCCGGTCACGCGCGTCACCGCCACCATCGCCGACCTTGTTGACTAGCTCCGCCGCAATCGCGTGATGGCTCAGATGGCGCGCGGTCCCCCTGGTCGCGACCAACTTGAACCCGAGCATCGAAAAAGCTTGGGCCACTGCTAGGCCGGTTCCTTTGTCGCGGTCGGCGAAAGAGAGAAAGACGGTCCCCCGGCTGGGGAGGATGTGCCCGGCGGCGAGCAAGGCCTTGGCATATGCCACCCCGACATCCGAGCCGATACCCATGACCTCACCGGTGGAGCGCATCTCAGGCCCGAGCACCGTGTCCTCTTCCGGGAAACGATCCCAGGGAAGCACTGCCTCCTTGACTGCAACGAACTTCGCCTCCTTAGCCTCGATCAGAAGGCCTTCGCTCCGTAGCTCTTCGAGGGTCGCTCCCATCATCACCCGGGCCGCGATCTTCGCCAGCGGGATTCCGGATGCCTTGGAGATAAAGGGAACCGTTCGTGAAGCGCGCGGGTTGGCCTCCAACACGAAAGCATCGTGACCTTTGACCGCGAACTGGATATTGATCAGGCCGCGGACTTCGAGCGCTCGGGCCAACTCCTCGGTGGCGGAGATGATCTGCTTCTGAGCTTCTTCGCCGAGAGTCGGCGGTGGAGTCACACACGCGGAATCGCCGGAGTGAACGCCGGCCTCTTCGACGTGCTCCATGATGCCTCCGATCAGGAGTTCATGGCCATCGAAAATCGCGTCAACGTCCACTTCGGTCGCTGCCTCGAGGAAGCGATCGATGAGCAACGGGCCCTGGGTGACCTCGGGGAAGTTGTCATAAAGGTTCGTGAGGTAATCCGAGAGTTCCTCGTAGCTGTAGATAACTCGCATGTGCCGCCCACCGAGCACGAACGATGGTCGGATCAGGACGGGAAGGCCGATCCGGTCGACAACTTCGCTGGCGTCGGCTGCAGAAGTGGCAGTCCCGTGCGGCGGGAGACGAATGCCGAGCCGCCTGCACAGCGCAGAAAACTGTTCCCGATCTTCGGCCTCATCGATGGCCTCTGGCGAAGTGCCTGCGATTCGAACCCCGGCCGCGGCAAGGTCGCGAGCCAGATTGAGCGGGGTCTGACCTCCCAGTTGAACGATCACCGCCTCCGGTTTCTCCGCGGCGACGACGGCGAGGACATCCTCCGTTGTCAACGGCTCAAAGTAGAGCCGGTCCGACGTGTCATAGTCGGTGGAGACCGTCTCCGGATTGCAGTTCACCATCACCGTTTCGTAGCCGGCGTCTCGTAAGGCAAAGGCAGCGTGCACGCAGCAGTAATCGAACTCGATTCCCTGCCCGATCCGATTGGGACCCGAACCGAGCACGACGACGCGGGGTTTCTCCGCCGGCTGCACCTCGTCTTCTTCCTCGAAGGTCCCATACATGTATGGCGTGTTGGCGACGAACTCGGCGGCGCAGGTGTCGACAGTTTTGAAGGTTGTGGTTATTCCGGCCGCAATTCGAGAATGGCGGATATCGGATTCGCTCATTTGCCAGAGAAACCCGAGCTGACGATCCGAAAAACCAGACCGCTTGGCCTGCCTCAACGCTTCCGGATCCCGGACCGAGCGTTCGAGCAGGTTGCGGAGATTCACCAGACCTGCGATCTGATCGACGAACCATGGGTCGATCTGGCTCCGGTCCGCAACGGATCGCGCGTCGAGACCTCTCCGCAGAGCTTCGGCCACCTGGAAGATCCGATGCTGAGTAGGAATGCCGAGCTCGTCGAGCAGCTGCTGATCGTCGAAGCGACGCATGACTCGTTCGGTGGGATCGGCATTCAGGCCGAAACGACCGTCTTCCAGGCTGCGCAGGGCCTTTTGCAGTGCTTCGGGAAAGGTGCGGCCGATGGCCATTGCTTCTCCCACGCTTCGCATCGAGGTGCCCAATCGCAACGAAGCCTTGGGAAACTTCGCAAAGTCGAAGCGCGGGACCTTGACCACGACGTAGTCGAGCGCCGGCTCGAATGAGGCGGGGGTGGCCTGGGTGATGTCGTTTGGTATCTCGTCGAGCGTGTAGCCGACGGCCAGCAACGCGGCGATCTTGGCAATGGGAAACCCGGTTGCCTTCGACGCAAGGGCCGAAGATCTTGAAACGCGGGGGTTCATCTCAATTACGAGTCGACGTCCCGTGGCGGGATCAACCGCGAACTGTACGTTCGAACCTCCGGTCTCCACGCCGATGACCCGCAGGACCTTGATGGCGTCGTTGCGCATCGCCTGGTACTCGCGGTCGGAGAGAGTTTGGATGGGAGCCACTGTGATGGAGTCACCCGTGTGGACTCCCATCGGGTCGAGGTTCTCGATCGAGCAGACCACGACCGCGTTGTCGTTGCGATCGCGCATCACTTCGAGCTCGAACTCCTTCCAGCCTTCGACAGACTCCTCGACAAGGATCTCCCCCACCGGGGAGGTGTCGAGTCCCCGCCGGGCGATCTCGCCGAATTGCTCACGGGCGTTAGCGATGCCGGTTCCCCCACCGCCGAGGATGAACGAAGGACGGACCATCACCGGAAAGCCAATCTCGTCCGCAATCCTGATCGCCTCGGGCATCGAACGGGCATAACCGGCTCGGGGAACCGCCAGCCCCGCCTCCTCCATCACCTGCTTGAAACGGCCCCGATCCTCGGCCCGATCGATTGCTTCGACACCAGCCCCAATGAGCTCGACGCGATAGCGATCGAGCACTCCACGTCGATGAAGAGCCATCGTGACGTTGAGGGCGGTTTGTCCGCCTAGCGTCGGGAGGAGGGCATCGGGCCGTTCCCGGGCGATGATCTCCTCGACAAGGTCGGGCGTTACCGGTTCGATATAAGTGGCGTCGGCGAACTCGGGATCGGTCATGATCGTGGCCGGGTTCGAATTCACCAGGATCACCCGGTAGCCCTCAGCTCGGAGGACTTTGGCGGCTTGAGTTCCCGAATAGTCGAACTCACACGCCTGACCGATGATGATCGGACCCGAACCGATCAAGAGGATTGAGCGGAGATCGGCGCGTCTAGGCATCCATCAGCCTGAGGAAGTCGTCAAACAGGGGTGCGGCATCGCTCGGCCCGGGCGCGGCTTCCGGGTGGTACTGAACCGAGAACGACATAGCCTCCGGGGCCCGCAAACCTTCGAGCGTGCCGTCGTTGAGGTTTTGGTGGGTGGCGGTGACCGGACCAAACGGAGTGTCGAGGGGCCCGGGCAGCATGCGCGCATCAGCCAGACCGATGACGACCAAGTTTTTGACGGTTTGGGCCAAGTCGCCGGCGAGCGACCAAAGGTCGACGGCAAAGCCGTGGTTCTGGCTGGTGATCGCCACCTGGTTGGTTTCGAGGTTGCGGACCGGATGATTCCCGCCGTGATGACCAAACGGCAGCTTGTAGGTCTTGGCGCCCAGCGCGAGCCCGAGCACTTGATGACCGAGGCAGATGCCAAATAGCGGGACATGGCCCAGCAGATCTTGCAAAGTGGAAACGGTTGCGGTGAGCGGTTCGGGATCGCCGGGCCCATTGGAAACGAAAATCCCGTCCGGGCTCCTCGCGGTGATCTCGTCGGCAGAGGTATCGGCTGGCACTACCTCCACTTCGAGACCCCGTTTGGTGAGGTGGGCGAGGATGTCACGTTTGAGGCCGAGGTCGATCGCCACCACCCGGCGCCGCGTATTTCCCTCGGCCGCCACCGTGTACGGCTGTGGCGTACTGACTTGATAGGCAAGCGCCTGGCCGGTCATTGGCGGAGCGCCGGCTGCCAATGCCGCCAATTCGGACTCATCGTGATCCGCTCCCATCGCGACCGGCATCGCCCCCCGCGTACGGATGTGCCGGGTGAGGCGCCGAGTGTCGATCTCAGACAGGGCCACGACTCCGCGGGCTGCCAATTCGTCCGCCAGGCCTCCCTCAGCCCGCCAGTTGGAATAGGAGTTCGACATGCTCCTCATCACCATTCCGGCGGCTGCGATGCGCGCAGCCTGATTGTCGGCCGCGGTCACGCCGTAATTGCCGATGTGCGATGACGTCATCACTACCACCTGACCGGCGTAGGACGGGTCGGTCAGGACTTCCTGGTAACCGGTCATGGCGGTGTTGAAAACAACCTCCCCGATCGTGATGCCGGGAGCACCGACGCTCACTCCGCGGAAGGCCGCGCCATCGGCGGTGACAAGTAGGCCTGGCTTCATGCCATTGCTCCTGACAGCGAATGAGTGATGCGGCCCGCAAAGATCGTGGCGCGGACTTGCCCTCGCAGCTGCTTGTCGCGAAACGGCGAGTTCTCGCTGCGAGAGACAAATCGCTCCGGAACCCATGCTCGGTGAGAGTCGAACACGACGACGTTCGCTGGACCCCCCACCTCAAGCTTTCTGCCGTGGCCGTCGAGCCTGGCAATCGCGGCTGGCCCAATTGACATCCGTTCGAAGAATTCGTCAATGGAAAGCGAACATGAAGTCGTCACAGCAGCTGCGGCCGTTTCCAGACCGATGACGCCGCGAGGAGCATCGGCAAATGTTGTCTCTGTTTCAAAAGGAGCATGGGGCGCATGGTCGGTTGCGACGGCATCGATATGACCCTCGCGCAAGGCGGAGACCAGAGCTCTCCGATCCTGAGCACTGCGCAATGGTGGGTACATCTTGAAGGCAGGATCGAGCGAAGTGACACCCTCCTCGTCGAAAACGAGATGATGCGGGGTCACTTCGCATGTGACAGGCAACCCGTCGGCACGTGCGGCTTGCACCAGCTCGAGCGTTCCTGCGGTAGAGACGTGCTGGACGTGATAACGAACCCCGGTGAGCTTGGCGAGGGCGAGATCCCGGGCGACGACCACTTCTTCGGCGAGCGCCGGAATTCCCTTGATCCCGAGCAGCGAGGACACCGCGCCTTCATGCATCTGTCCACCGGCGGACAGTCCTTGGTCCTCGGCATGTTGGGCGACGACCGCGTCGCGTTCCGCCAGATACTCCATGGCCAGGCGCAACAATCCCGTGTCAGCCACGGAGCTGCCGTCGTCGGTGAAGAGGCGCACCCCCGCTTCCCAGAGCTCGTCGAGATGCGACAAAGCCTCACCCGCGCGGCCGAGCGTAAGTGTGCCCGCAGCAGCGATATGGCAAAGCCCCACTTGCCGGCCCCGTTCTTGGACAAACCGGGCCATATGTCCGGAGTCGATGGCGGGTTCCGTGTTGGGCATCGCTACCACGGCGGTGTAACCCCCCGCGGCCGCCGCGGCGGAGCCGCTGGCGATGTCCTCCTTCCACTCCTGGCCGGGCTCGCGCAGGTGGGCATGAAGATCGACGAGACCCGGCCCCAGCCAGGCTCCGTTGGCATCAAGTGTCTGGGCTGCGTCGTGGATTCCTCCGATCGCGGCAATCGCGCCGTCGTCTATGAAGAGGTCGTTCTCTTCGGGCCCATCGGGGGTAAGTAGCAAGCCGTTGCGGATTCCGAGATCGAAACTCATGTCGCACCCAGCAACCGAAAGATCACGGCCATCCTCGTAGCGACTCCGTTTTGGACCTGATCGAGCACCAGGGAGCGCGGATCGTCCGCCACGTCGGCGCTGATCTCAACCCCCCGATTGATCGGACCGGGGTGCATCACGACCGATTCCGCGGGCAAGGCCTCCATCCGCTTCCGATTCATCCCGAATCGGCGACCGTATTCGGCCAGGGACGGGAGAACGGGGCCGCTTCCCCGCTCGAGCTGGACTCGGAGCAGATACACGACATCGAGGTTGGGCAATGAGTCGTCGAGTGAGTGGGAGACAGTGACAGGGAATGGGCTGAGATCCATCGGGAGAAGTGGAGGGGGCGCGATCAGTTCCACGCTCGCGCCGA
The DNA here is from genome assembly GCA_963761985.1 of uncultured Acidimicrobiia bacterium. GTDB lineage: Bacteria > Actinomycetota > Acidimicrobiia > Spongiisociales > ZC4RG35 > JACCTH01. The sequence goes on along the minus strand of CAVXIT010000005.1, from coordinate 82,658 downwards.
GTTTCGTAAACGCGTCGATATTCGAACGGGCCACTCGGGATGTGGCGATGTCACCGACGATCCCGACCCGCAGCCCGTCAAGCTTGCCGAACCGTTGTCGGAGCGTGAGGGAGTCGAGCAGCGCTTGAGTGGGATGCTGATGGGCGCCATCACCGCCATTGATGACGGGTGCGCCGACCCAACCTGCGACGCGGGCGGCGGCGCCGACTGACTCGTGACGGACAACAAACAAGTCGGCTCCGGTCGCGGCGAGCGTCAGAACCGTGTCCTTCAGGCTTTCGCCTTTCGTTACCGACGAGCTGCCGGGCACAAACGTCATCACGTCGGCCGATAACGCCTTGGCGGCCCTTTCAAAGGAAAGTCGCGTGCGAGTCGACGCTTCGTAGAAAACCGTGGCGACGGTCTTCCCCCGGAGGGTGGGAACCTTAGGAATATCCCGGTCAAGGACTGCTCCGAACTCGGTCGCCAGGGTGAGGAGATCCTCGATCTCGGTCCGGTCGAGATCCGCCATGGAGAGCAAGTGCTTCATGGCTCGGAAACCCAGACGCCGTTGTCGCCGTCGATCGCTTCCACGCGCACCGTGACTCGCTGCTCAATCGATGTGGGAAGGTTCTTGCCGACATAGTCAGCCCGGATCGGAAGCTGGCGATGGCCCCGATCAACCAGCACAGCCAGCTCCACCCCGCCCGGCCGGCCAAGATCCGAAAGTGCGTCCAATGCCGCCCTGACCGTCCGCCCGGTGAAGAGGACGTCATCAACCAGGACGACGTTGCGGCCGCTCAGGTCAACCGGCAACAGCGTTCTCCCCAGGTAAGTAGTTGGCCGTGAGGCGAGGTCGTCCCGGTACAACCCGATATCGAGGCTCCCCACCGGGACCTTTTCGTCCTCGATCGAGGCGATCGATTCGGCGATTGACTCGGCTAGCGGAACCCCGCGAGTCTGGATACCGACAAGAACCAGGTTGCCGACCCCGCGATGGTGCTCGCAGATCTCATGAGCGATCCGGGTCAATGCTCGCCGCACGTCGTCGGGAGCCAGGACGCGGGTTGATTCGGCCATCGATTTCCTTCCCGGTCTCACAGGACCGGTCCTTAAAGGGAGACCCAAAGATATCAGACCCGGAAAGGGATCAGAGATCAGGGGTCAGGAATCAGAGACATCTTCAGACGCCTGATCCCTCATCCCTGACCCCTGGGGCTTGGCACTGGAACCCAGCCTCGATGCTTTTACCTGAGTGACGAGTGTTGCGAGGATGCCGTTGACGAAGGAGCCGCTCTTCTCGGTCCCGAAAACCTTCGCCAGGCGGACGGCCTCGGCGACGACCACGGCCGGTGGCGTGTCTCGTTCGTATAGGAGCTCGTAGAGCCCGAGCCGCAGGATGGCGCGATCCACGACCGGCATTCGGTTGATCCGCCAGTGGTCCGAGACGGCGTCGATCTGGCGGTCAAGTTCGGCCTGATGCTCGAGGACTCCGGCAACCATGCGTTCGGCCCTGGCCGGCAAGCCTTCACCCACCTCGGCGACCTCACGTTGGTCAGCCTCGTAGAGGGCCTCGATCGCCAACTGGCGCGCTTCGGTGTTCACGCCCGGGTGATGTAGCTGCCCGAACGGGTATCGATCTTGATCCGGTCACCGATATTCACGAAAAGCGGAACCTGGACCACCAACCCGGTCTGGGTCGTGGCTGGCTTGGTCGCCGCACTAACCCGATCGCCCCGAACGCCGGGCTCCGTATATGTCACCTCGACCTCTACCGAGGCCGGCAGATCCACCGAGATCGGGTTGCCCTTGTAAAGCGCGAGTGTGACGCTTGACCCATCGATCAAGTAGTCCGACGCCTCCCCTACCTCTTCGGGCGCCATGGCAAATTGGCTGAAATCGTCGAGATTCATGAAGTGAAAGCCCATGTCATCTCGGTAGAGAAACGTGTGCTCCCGCCGGTCGATGATCGCCTGGGAGACATCTTCTCCAGCTCGAAAGGTGCGATCGAGGACCTGACCGGTCTCCAGGTTGCGAATCTTCATCCGGACGAATGCTCTGCCCTTGCCAGGCTTCACATGCTGATACTCGAGGATGGTGAAAATGCCATCATCGAGGTCGAGCGCTTGTCCCGGTCGGACGTCATTGGTGGAAACCATCTCAGTTGCCGAGGTTAGGCGATGCCAACCGCCGCCAACCCGAGCTCGACCATCTCCGGTGACACCACCTCAACCACGGGATCCCCCACTTGCCTGAGCAGGACCATTCGCGTTCCTTGACGGCTTCGCTTCTTGTCCTTCTGGACGAGGTCAAGCGCGGGCCCGCGGCTGATGCCCGCCGCGGCCACTGGAAGACCGAGGCCGAACACGGTTTCCACCAGTCGGCGGCTGTCGAATCCAAAGCGGGCGGCCGAAATCGTGGCCGCAGCAACCATGCCCACGGCCACTGCCAGTCCATGCGGCATCGACCCGAGGATTTCTATTGCGTGTCCGATCGTATGGCCAAAGTTGAGGATGGCCCGGCGGTCGTTTTCCCGATAGTCGTTTCCTACCACGTCGACTTTGACCGCAACTGCCCGACGCACAACCTCGTCAAGGCGCGGCTCGTTCGACTGAAGAATTGAGACGAGTTCGGGGTCGCCCACGTAGCCTGCCTTGAGCGCCTCGGCAATTCCCTCGCGCCGAAGTTCATCTGGGAGTCCTTCGAGAGTCTCAATGTCGATGACAACGCGCGATGGGAGATGGAACGTCCCGACCAGGTTCTTGCCCCCGAGATTGACGGCAGTCTTGCCTCCGATGGCCCCGTCCACGGCTGCCAGCAGCGTTGTCGGGATCAGGATCGATTCGACACCCCGCAGCCAGGTTGATGCGACATAGCCCGCAACATCGGTTGTCGCCCCACCGCCGACTCCAATGATCGTGTCATGTCGGCCGAGCTGCTGGGCCGAGAGCCATTCGTAGATGCGAGCGACTTCGGCGAGAGTCTTCGCCTCTTCACGATCCGCCAGTTCGCACAGCCGATCAGTCTCCGCGCTTGCGGCAACGCGGTGAGCCATCGATCTCGCACCTGGCGAATACAGAACCACCGTGCGCTCGCGGTCGCTGCGCTCGGGCAATACCGAGGCGGGCAACCCCCGGGTGAAGAGGATCTCGCTCTGTTGCTCTGAGGACACCGGTCCGATAGTTAGGCGTTCCACATTGCCTCTGCCAGGCCCACGATCTCGGCCAATTGGAGCCGATCGGTCTCGATTGTGAAGTCGGCGGCGCCGGCATATGCCTCGAAGCGTTCTTCAAGCAGGTTGGCGAGGGCGGTCCGTTTATCGGTTCCCGCCAGTAGCGGCCGATCTGTCACCTCCTCGAGCCGATCGGCAAGAGTTTCGACTGTTGCCTTCAGCCAAACCACTGTGCCGGACTGCTTCATGATCGAGACGTTGGTTGCGACAGTGACCACTCCCCCGCCGGTGGCGACCACCGCTTCGGTCTCGGTAGCGGCCGCCAGGACCGCTTCGCTCTCTCGTCTCCGAAAACTTGCCTCGCCTTCGGTCTCGAAGATCTGCTCGACCTTCATCCCGGCCATCTCCTCGACCATGTCATCGCTGTCGAGAAACTTCACATTCCGGCGGGCAGCCAACTCCGCCGCTACCTGGGACTTTCCGGACCCCATCATGCCGATCAGCCAAAGCGGCATCGATCAGAATTCGGCGAGGCGCTCGCGCCAGGCGGTCGCATTTCTGACGAAGTCCGAAATGGTGTCGCCACCCAGGACCCGCTGGCATTCCTGAGCGAGCACGATGGCCACCATCTGCTCGGCGACCACGCCTGCAGCTGGCACTGCACAGGTGTCAGACCGCTCATAGAAGGCCTTCTCGGCCGAGTGAGTCTCAACGTCCACACTCTGAAGGCCTTTCAACACGGTTGAGATCGGCTTCATCGAAGCGCGGACTCTGAGCAAACCGCCGATCGAGATGCCGCCTTCGGTGCCTCCGGCCCGGGTGGTGTGGCGGGTATAGGCGCCGTCCTCAAAGAAAATCTCATCGTGGGCCTCGGTGCCAGGCCGGGTAGCAACGTCGTTGCCGTCTCCCATCTCGACAGCCTTGATCGCATGAATCGACATCAAGGCCTGGGCCAGCCGGGCGTCGAGCCTGCGATCCCAGTGCACGTGACTGCCGAGGCCGGTTGGAACGTCATAAGCGATCACCTCCACGACTCCGCCAAGTGTCTCGCGATCTGCCTTGGCGTTTTCGATGGCTTCCACCATCGCGACCCCGGCTTCGGGGTAGAAGCACCGAACCTCAGAGGCATCGATCGCCGCCAGGTCCTTGTACTTGGGCAGCGGAGTGTCGGGAGCCGTCACCTTGCCGATGGCGATCACGTGCGATAGGACCTCTATGCCGGCACTTCTCAGCAGCTGCTTGGCCAGGTAACCCACCACGGTACGGGCCGCCGTCTCCCGGGCAGATGCCCGTTCGAGCACGTCACGCGCGTCGTGAGTGTCGTATTTCATCATTCCGGCCAGGTCGGCGTGGCCCGGGCGTGGTGTGGTCAGAGCCCGGCCGCGATCGTCAGTAGGTTCAGGAGTTGGTTCGGCGCTCATCGTTTGCGACCAGCGCTCCCATTCTGTGTTGCGAATGATCACCGCAACCGGCGAACCCAACGTCAGGCCATGGCGGACGCCTGCGAGGATTTCAATCTCGTCTCGTTCGATGCGCATGCGGGCGCCCCGACCAAAGCCGAGACGGCGACGCGCGAGCTCACTCTGGATGCCGCCGGCCGCAACTTCGAGGCCCGCCGGCAACCCTTCGACGACTGCCACCAGGCCCGCGCCATGAGACTCGCCGGCGGTGAGGAATCGAAACACAACGGAATGGTAGGGAGCGCCGCTAGGCCAGCAGGGAAGGTGCCCAGACGATCGCGGCCCAGGTTCCCAGGATCAGCGGAGGGCCATAGGGAATTGCCAACCGCCGGCTCTTGCCCATGAGAAGGAGCACCAGGGCGGGGATCCCACCGATGAGCGAGGTGATAAAGAGCGCATATGCCAACACCGGCAAGGTGTGAAAACCGGCAAAGAAGCCCAGGAGCACCGCAAGCTTCACGTCACCGAATCCGAAACCTTCGCCCTTCGCTACGAGGAAGACCAGAAAAAGCAAACCCGAATAGAGAATTGCTCCCAGTAGCGCCCCGAGCAGGGACGGCGCCGCGTTTTCGAGCGAGGCTGCTCCGCTCAGCAGCAGGATGCAAAGAGTGCCGCCCGGATAGAGAAGCCGGTTGGGTATGCGGAAGTGGTCGAGGTCGGTGATGATCAACATCGAAGTCAATGACACCATCGCCAAGTGGGCGACGAGGACCAGATTGATGTTCAGGGTGGCGGCCATCGCCCAATAGACGCCGCCAACTCCGAGCGCGGTAACGAACTCCCGCCATCGGAGCCGTCCACACGGGCATCTAACTCCGGAGGACTCGTGTCCCGATCCTCTAGGGCAGGCGAGACCGAACGAAAACGTCTCGTCCCGGCCGGCAGCCACCGCCCAACTGTGCAGCCAGGGACCCTGGACGAGGCCGAGCAAGGCCACAACGGCGGTCGGAATCATTGCCTAGCCAAATTATCAAGCACGGCTTATCGAGCACGTGCTCGGGAAACGGGACCCGCCGCTGAGATGTAGGAGCGGTGTTACTCGTCCAGACCGACTGAGCTCATGCGCCGGCGCTTGAGAAAACCGTGGGTGGATACTGGACTGGGACCGCCCTGACCTTCCGGATTCTCATTCAGCTGAGAGAAGACCCGGTCGAGGAATGACTCGCCAGCCGGGACTTCGGCTTCGGCGTCCTCTTCGGAGGATCCGGCTTCAGTCTCGTCCTTGGTGTCGACTGCCTCGCTCCACCAGCTCCGGTTGTAGTCGGGAGTTTCGGTTGCTTCCGCGGTTTCCGCCGGAACCAGCTCGACCTGTGCCGTTGCTTGCGACGGTGCTGGTGCCTCTGGGGCGTATTGATGATCGACAGCCACTTCGGTGGTGTCGGCCTCGGCTATGTCCGAAACCGGGTAGTCCGTCGAGTAATCCGTTTGGGGCTCGAGGGTGACAGATGTCTCGCGGCGAGGCGTTTCGTAACGAGTCGGTGAGTCGGCTGCGATCGTTTCCACCAAACCGCCACGGACCAGCGCGGCGAGATCTTTGGCAACCCGGAACCGGCTCGAACCGAGACGGTCGGCCATGGCTCGCACAGACGAAACTCCGTCGAAATTGGCAACCAGTTTCCAGGTATTCGGAGCCAGCGTGACCGGCTCGTTGTGCGGAGCCTCCGCAACGATACGAAGCGACTGCTCGATGCTGCTGATAACCGACTCGATATCAGCCCACTCCGCCGCTCGCCGATCTGCTTCCGCGACGCAAAGCTCAACGTCGAAGGTGCTCTCACTGCGGTAGCGGGGAGCAACGTCAACATTGAAAACAAACTGACCCTTGCCGGGCTTGCGGATTCGATAAAGGCTTTCGACCACTTCTTCCTTGAAGAAATCGCCGGCGGCTCCCTGGTCGTCATCGCTGAGCGAGCGACCTCCGACTTCGGCGGCTCTGATCGCTTCATCGCTGGCCGCCTTCGAAGCGAGCAGCTGGCGCCGCGTGTCTTCGTCGGTGCCGACGGTGGCGAAGGTCAACGAGCCCCCGCTGAGGAAGATGCGTCCGTGGAGGTCTGCAGCATCAACGCGCAAGCAGCCGGTCTTGTACGAACGCGCCAAAAGGCGGAGTACTTCCTCCAAAGGGAAGACGTCTATGTGCCCTGTTAACGACATGCTCAACCTTTATCTCGGGGTCGTTGAGATGAATTCGGCGTCGGGCTTAGCTTGCTTTAGGGGTTTTCACGGCTGCCCGCATCGCCGCGAGGGGTGGTTCGACTCCTGTGAAGAGCCTAAATCCGTGCCCGGCCTGTGAGACCAGCAGCTCGAGCCCGTCCACGACGGGTAGTCCTCTGGAGGCCATGAAGGAAATGGCGGACGTGGGTTGACTGCGTGTAGGCAAGGTCGAAAAGGCCCCCCGCCAGTTCAAGCACAGGTTCCGGCAGCGTCTCGCCTTTCATTCCCAGGGGTGTGCAGTTGACGACAATGGCTCCCACTACGGGCACGCCCCAATGGATTTCGCCCACCTCTGTGCCGACCCGGGCTCCAAGCTCGGCACCCTGGCCGAATCGCCGGACGCTGACGTAGGGTTCAAACTCGGAGAGTGCTACCAGCGCCGCAGCGGCCGCGCCGCCGCCTCCCAGAATTAGAACCGGTCGGTTCACCGGAAAGGCTCGCCAGCATTCCTGAATCCCGTCGATGTCGGTCGAATAGCCAACTAACTCCTTTTTGGCTGGCTCTCCTTCCGCCAAGACGATGGTGTTGACCGAGCCCGCCCGCATCGCCTTCGGATCGAGACGATCGCAGAGCTTGGAAGCCAGGAATTTGTGCGGCATGGTGACGTTGATTCCGTCGAGCTCACCACCGCTCAGCTCTCGAAAGGCGGTTCGTACACCTTCTTCATTGACCGAACGAGCCTCGTACGTGCCTTCGAGCCCAGCTGCTGCGAATGCCGCAGCGAAGATTGCGGGAGACAGCGAGTGCGCAACCGGATCACCAAGGAGCGCGAGCCTCACTTAGGGGAGGATGCCAGCCTGCCGCGACCTTTCGATGTTGGCGAGATGTTCGTCGTAGGTCTCGGCGAAGGCATGGCCGCCCTCTGGGGTCGAGAGGACGTAGAAAAAGAACTCGCTCGCCGCAGGGTCTGCGGCCGCTTCGAGCGATGACCGCCCGGGAGCCCCAATCGGGGTCGGCGGAAGTCCCGGGTATTTGTAGAGGTTGTAGGGCGATTCCGACTCATTGTTGAAATCGCCCGGGTCCCTGGTGTTGAGCCCATAAAGGACGGATGCGTCGATCTGCAGCGGCATCCCCTCCCGCAGCCTGTTGTAGATGACGCTCGAGACAAGCGGCCGCTCGTCGGCCACCTTCACTTCCGACTCGATGAGCGAAGCGACCACCATCCCTTGATAAATGTCGAACCCGGTCTCATTGAGGGCCGTCCAATTAACCGACGCGACTCTCTCCTCCATCGTGTCGGTCAGCACCTGGAGGATGCGCGCGGCGGTCGACTCACGAAGGAACTCGTAGGTATCGGGGAAGAGCAAGCCCTCCCAATCCGTGAGGGTCGGTGCCGCCGGCATCGTCCGCAGCTCCGAGAGGACGCCGCCCTGGGTGAGAGCAGTTTCGAAATCTCCACGCGGCAGTCCCGACGCGTCGACCAGCACGTCGATGATCTCGGTGACCCGTAGGCCTTCGGGGATAGTCACCCGATAGGCGTCGGCGATCGGTCCTTGCAGCAGGCGCGGGAGAACCTCGTCGATCTCCATACCGGTGATCAGCCGATAGTTGCCGGCGCGGAGCTGGTTGGCGATGCCCTGGTCGCGGACCGTCAATTCGAATTCGTTGGCGCTCTCGATCACGCCGGCCTCAGCGAGCAGGCTTGCTATCTGACGAGCGCTTGCGCCGGGCGGCACCGTGACCTCGACATCCAATCCCGGTTCAACCGTCACCGTAGAAGTGTCATCGTCGCTCGACTCGACCGAGCCGCCGATCAGGCGCGCCAAGCCGGTGGCGGAGACGACCACGACGAGCGCGGTCAATCCGACACCAAGCAAAACCCGCAACCAGCGGGACTGAAGGAAGGAAAAGGGACTCATTGAGGACGGTCCAGGAACGCCTGAAGGATAACGGTGGCGGCGACCTTATCGAGGGTTTCCCGGCGGCGCCGACGTTTGACTCCGGCCTCGATCATCGCCTTTTCGGCGGTAGCGGAAGTAAATCGCTCATCGACGAATAAGACCTCGCGACCCGTCGCCTCTTCGATCTCTGCGCCGAACTGTCGAGCAGAAATTGCCGCCCAGCCCTCCTGGCCCCCGAAGTGAGGTCGGCAGGCCAACGACGCAAATCGACACTTCGAATTCTTCGAGGAGGGCCTGAACGCGGGCCACCGCTTGCGACCGGTCCACCACTTCCAGAGGCTGGGCAATCTGGCGCAGCGGATCGGAAATGGCGATCCCGACTCGTTTGGTTCCGTAGTCGAGACCGAGAACGCGTCCTGTCACGCGTCCTCTCGCTGGGATTCGAGGCCGGCCAGAACCGATGATGCCGTCTCGACCACATTCTCGAGGGCGCGAGCCAGCTGACCGCCATCCGGTCCTCCAGCCTGTGAAAGGGCCGGGTCGCGGCTTCCGCCTCCTTTCATCAATCGTGCGCCACCCGCGATCAGGTCGGCCGCGGAAACACCCTGATCCACCAGGTCCCGGCTGACCGCACCGACCAAAGAGCCCTTGCCCCCGAAAGAAGAGCCGACCACGACAACGCCGCTCCCGAGGCGGTCTCGAATAGACATGGCCAACAGCCGCAATTGCTCGGGGTTGAGATCGGGTTGCGCCGAAACGACCAGGCGATGGTCGCCGAAAGCGTCAGCCTCCCCGGCGAGATGACCGGCGAGGTTGTCTCGATCCCGCTGGCGAAATGCGTCGAGATGACCTTCTAACTCGCCAATCCGCTCGAGCAGACTTTTCACCCGTTGGGGAACCTCGCTCGGGGAGGTGCGCAGGAGGCGGCTCGACTCGGCGAGCCCGCTGCGCCAATCCGCGAGCTGCGCGTAGGCGTTTTCGCCGGTGAGTGCTTCGACCCGACGGATGTTCGAACCGATCGAGGACTCCGCCGTCACGACCAGGGGGCCAACCTGACCTGCGGTATGGGTGTGGGTTCCTCCGCACAGCTCGACCGAGAACTGTCCAATCTTCACGAGACGCACAGTGTCGCCGTACTTGTCTCCGAAAAACGCCAGAGCCCCTTCGGCCTCGGCCTCCTCCTTGCTCGTGATCTTCGTTGTCACATGACCGTTCTCGATCAGCCGCGTGTTGGCGAGACTTTCGATCTCGCTCAACTCAGGACCCCCAACACCGGTGTGATGGGAAAAGTCGAAACGCAGGCGACCCGCTTCCACCAGTGATCCAGCTTGCTGCGCGTGTTCACCCAAGACTCGTCGCAAAGCCCAATGCAGCACGTGGGTCCCGGTGTGGCTCTTGCGGATCTTTTCGCGTCGGGGACTATCGATTGTCAACTCGGCGTCCTGGCCGACTGCCACAAATCCGCTCTGCACCTTCGACCGATGTCCGTGCATCCCGGCGAGCGCGTGTCGTGTGTCCCAAACCTCGACCTCACCAGTGTCCGGTTGAGATGGTGCCTGTGTCACCAACCTGGCCGCCGGACTCGGCATAAAAAGGAGTGGCATCGACGAAGATCTCGACTTCGCTGCCTTCGTCTGCCCGCTCGATCATTTCTCCATCCCGCACGATCGCCAGCACCCGTCCCGTACCGACTTCTTCCTCGTAGCCGGTGAAGGTGGTGGGGCCGATCTCGTCAAGCACCGCGCGATAGAACTCGCCGCTGGCCGCCTCATCGCCACCTCGCCAGGCCTGACGAGCCCGCTGGCGTTGCTTGCCCATCTCTTCCTCGAAGCCCTCATGGAATATCTCCACGCCGCGCTCGTGGGCGATCTCGGTCGTCAGCTCGATCGGGAATCCGTAAGTGTCATGCAGTTTGAAGGCAGTGCCTCCGCTCAGAGTCTGCTCTGAGCCGAGATCGGAGATTTCCTTTTCGAGCAATTCGAGCCCGGACGCCAGGGTGCGACGGAACCGCTCCTCTTCGCGCACGACTACCGACAGAACCATTTCCTTCTTCGGCAGGAGATCGGGCAACGCCTCGCCCAGGGTCGCCACCGCCGCTTCGACGAGGACCGGCGTGATCAGTTCCTTGGTGGCCCCCAACTGCCAACCGCGGCGCACCGCTCGCCGCAGCACACGCCGGAGGACGTAGCCGCGGCCATCGTTCGACGGCACCACCCCATCAGCGATCAGCGTGGTGATCGTGCGGGCATGGTCGGCGAGGATGCGAAGCGACACGTCGCTTTCCTCGGCGCGGCCGTACGTCACCCCCACCGCATCGGCTGCAGCCTCGCGAATCGAGCGCAAGCCGTCGGTATCGAATACGGAATCGACTCCTTGCATGACGCCTGCGGTGCGTTCCAGCCCCATGCCGGTGTCGATGTTTTTGGCTGGAAGATCCCCAATGACGTGATAGGGCTCGTCCTGGATGTGCTGCATGAAAACGAGGTTCCAGATCTCCACGTAGCGATCCTCGTCACCGTCGATCGGCCCGCCCTCGCGGCCGTAGTCAGGACCTTTGTCGTAGAAAATCTCAGAGCACGGCCCGCATGGTCCGGGCACCCCCATCTGCCAGAAATTGTCCGCTCCTCCGTACTGGACCCGATCGGCCGGTATCCCGACGCCGTCGATCCAGATCTCCCGCGCTTCTTCGTCTGTCTTGTACACCGTGTACCAGAGGCGCTCGGGATCGAGGCCGAGCCGTTCCGTGACGAATTCGTACGCCCAGGGGATCGCCTTCTCCTTGAAGTAGTCACCGAAGCTGAAGTTGCCCATCATCTCGAAATAGGAGAGGTGCCGCTGGGTGGTACCGATGATGTCGATGTCGATCGTGCGGACACACTTCTGGATCGAGACCGCACGGAGGTATGGGGGCGTTTCCTCGCCGAGGAAGTAGGGCTTGAACGGCACCATGCCGGCGTTGTTCAGCAGCAGGGTGGGATCGACCGGAATAAGCGACGCCGAAGGACGCAGAACATGTTCGCGTTCGACGAAAAAGTCAACAAATGCCTGCCGGATCTGTTGGGATTCCACCGGCCGCACGTTACCGGCGCCCTACCACCTGTTTGATTTCACCTTCGTACGTCATCAAGTAGAGCTCTCCCGCGTGGTCGACGCCGAAGCTGTTGATTTGTCCGACTTCCTCGAAGCGGGTCTGGTGATCGAGGAGCTCGCCGCCCTCGAAACGAAACGAGCGGACCCATTCCCCGCACCAGTCTCCATAGAAGTAATGGCCGTTGAGCTCAGGGATGGCCAGGCCTTGATAGACGAAGCCACCAGTAACCGAGCATCCCTCGGCATGCGTGTACTCCACGATTGGCAAAGTCAGACTTTCGGCAACAGGGTCGCAACCCGATTGGAAACATTGCGTGCCCTCCATCCGCAGCCAGCCGAAGTTGTAAGGAGCCCCGTCCAACGGAACGACGTTGATCTCCTCCAGGTCCTCGTGACCGACATCGGCGATGTAGGCCAGCCCAGCATCGATCGTAAATCGCCACGGATTGCGCAAACCCTTCGCCCAGACCTCCGGTGCACCTTCTATTCCGTCGGCATAGGGATTGTCCGGTGGGATTCCGTAGGGCTGACCCGTAGGACCAGCAAGTTGGTCGACATCGAGGCGCAGGATTGAAGACAAGAGCCGGAACGGATCCTGCGAGTTGAGCGAAGCCTTGCCTCCTTCGCCCAGCGACAGCCACAGGTACTCGTCAGGTCCGAACAGCAACATGCCGCCGTTGTGCCGGGTGGTGGGCTTGTCGAACGTGAGCAGTTCGCGCTCGCTGGCCGGATCGGCAAGCGAAGCCTCCGAACTCACCGTGAACTCTGAGAGCCTGGTTTGCTCGGCCCCCAGTCGGTAGTAATAGACGAAGAAGCGCCCGTTTTGTGCATAGTCGGGGTGAAAGGCCATTCCGAGCAAACCCTGTTCGATCCCGCCGCTGTTCACCCGATCACGGAGGTCGAGAAATGTCGCGACTGATCCATCGGCGTTCAAAATCGAGATGACCCCGGTTCGCTCGAGGACGAAGCGGCGCTCATCGTTGGGTGGACTGAGCAGGAGCACCGGTTGGATCAGCCCCTCGGCAACTGTGACCAATTCCAAAGCCTGGAGCGGAGCGAGCGTCGTCGTGGTCGGTGACGTGGTAGTTGTCGAAACAGCAGTGGTAGTTGCCTGTGCGGCGGTGGTTGTCGTGGCGACGGCTGAGGTCGAAGTGTTCGTTGAGGCAGTGGTGGCTACCGGCGTGACCGCGCATGCCGCCACAAGAACCAGCGCGAGCCGCCTCAGCGCGCGTCCTTGCCCAGGATTTCGTCGGCCATCCGCTGACGTTCAGCAATCTTGGCCTCGAAACCCGCTTGCGACGGGTGGTAGAGAAGCTCGCTGTCGGCCCCCTCGGGCCAATACCTCTGGGCAACGACGCCGGCCGGGTCGTCATGCGGATATTTGTAGCCCCGGGCCCCCGAGGAGCGAAGATGACGGGGGACCCGTGGCGAGTTGGCGGCGGCCACCGCTTCATTGGCCGCGTTGATCGCCCGCGCCACCGAGTTCGATTTGGGCGCGGTGGCGAGATAGATACAGGCCTGGGTGAGGTTGTAGCTGGCCTCGGGGAGACCGACATGAGCCAGCGCCGCGCTGGCTGCCACCGCGATCTGCAGTGCCCACGGGTCGGCGAGCCCAACGTCCTCGGACGCGAACACGATCATCCGACGGGCGATGAATTCGGGATCCTCACCGGCATTGATCATTAAGTGGAGCCAGAAGAGCGATGCGTCGGGGTCCGACCCCCGCATACTTTTGATGAAGGCTGAGATCACGTCGTAGTGCTGGTCGCCGGTCTTGTCGTAGCGGATGACCCGTCGCTGTAATGCCTCTTCCACGTCGGGATCTTCGATCACCGCCGACCCGCGACCCCTCGCCAAAGCCGCGGCGACTTCGAGACTGTTGAGCGCCAGGCGGGCATCGCCGCCGGTGCGCTGGGCGAGGTCATCACGGGCAGCTTGTTCAATCGTGAGATTCATCGTGCCGAGTCCGCGCTCGGCATCGCCCAGAGCGCGGTCGAGCAAGATTCCGATGGCCTCAGGTCCGATGCTCTCGAGGCGGAAGATGGTCGAGCGCGAAACGAGGGGTGAGTTGACCTCGAAGAACGGGTTCTCGGTGGTGGCGCCGATGAGAATGATCGTTCCGTCCTCGACGCCCGGCAGCAGCGAGTCTTGCTGGCCTTTGTTGAAACGATGGATCTCGTCGAGGAAGAGAACGGTTCGCATTTCGTCGGTCTGCAGTCGCTGTCGAGCCCGGGCGAGGACCTCACGGATGTCCTTGACCCCGGCTGACGTAGCGGACAGAGTTTCGAACGCCGCTTCGGTTTGGGTCGCCACCAGTCGGGCCAGCGTGGTCTTGCCGGTGCCAGGCGGGCCCCACAGGATCATCGAAGACGGGGCTGCCGCTCTCGACCATCCGCCGGAATGCGGCGCCGGGTTTGAGGAGACCCGGTTGGCCGACCATCTCATCGAGATTGCGTGGCCGTATGCGAGTGGCGAGCGGCGCGACCGAGAGAAGTTGTTCTTCTGCCCGAGTGCTGAATAGATCAGCCAGCTAGTCCTCCGACGATTGCTTTTTTGCCGAATTGTCTTTTGTTAGTGCGATGCCCAGCTCGGAAAGCTGCTTCTCGTCCACCGGCGACGGACTCTTCGTCATCGGGTCATTCCCGGTCTGCGTCTTGGGGAACGGGATCACTTCACGAATGTTCGGTTCTTCCTGGAGGACCATGACCAGCCGATCAATGCCGAAAGCGAATCCGCCATGGGGCGGAGTGCCGAAGCGAAGAGCGCGCAGGAACCAACCGAAGCGGCTCTCCTGTTCCTCCGCACTGATCCCGAGGATGTCGAATACCTGGCGCTGCAAATCAGGGTGGTGAATTCTGATCGATCCTGAGCCGAGCTCGATGCCGTTGACCACAACGTCGTAGGCCCGCGCCTTCGCCTCGAGGGGACGTTCTCTCATCTGCTCGACATCCTGGGGCGAGGTGAAAGGATGGTGCGAGAAAGTGAGCGCTCCGACGGCCGACTCTTCGAACATCGGGAAATCGGTCACCCAGGCAAAGGCCAGCTCCTCATGCCCCTCCGGCTTGCCCAGCTCCAGGCGGAGGTTGCCGAGAACTGCGACCGAGGTTCGCCACGCCCCGGCAACCAATAGAAGCACGTCGCCTGGTTTTCCTTCGAGCCCTTCGACGATTGCCTTCTGTTCATCATCGCTGAGGAACTTGGCGACCGGCGAACGCAAGGTCCCATCTGCCTCCATCACCATCCACACCAGACCTGCCGCGCCGAGTGCCTTAGCCGCTTCGGTCAGTTTGTCGGCGCGTGAGCGAGGAAAGTCGATGGCCCCGACATTGATCCCACGAATAGTGCCGCCGCTCTCGAGGGCACTGGCGAAGCCGCGAAACCCGGTGGCACCGAAGACGGAGGACAGCTCCCGAATCTCCATTCCGAAACGCAGATCCGGCTTGTCGACGCCATAGCGATCCATCGACTCCTGCCAGGTAAGCCGTGGAAACGGGAGCGGCAGCGTTCGCGCGACGGAGGTCCTCGACGACGGCGGCGAGCGCGGCTTCGATCGTTGCTTGCACGTCCTCCTCGGCCCAATAGGCGCCTTCCAGGTCGAGCTGGGTGAATTCGATCTGACGGTCGGCCCGGAAGTCCTCGTCGCGGTAACAACGGGCGATCTGGAAGTAGCGCTCGACGCCGGCCACCATCAAGAGTTGTTTGAAGAGCTGCGGTGATTGGGGAAGCGCGTAGAACGAACCCTGCTGCAACCGAGAGGGCACGAGGACATCGCGCGCTCCCTCCGGCGTGGACCGCACCAAGGTCGGCGTTTCCACTTCGAGAAACCCCAAGCCTTCGAGGGTTCGTCGGATTGCAGACACGGCCCGCGATCGAGCCACCAGGTTGGCTGCCATGCGGGGCCGGCGCAGGTCGAGATAGCGGTACTCGAGACGAGTGGTTTCGTCGGCATCGACCCGATCGTCGAGCATGAACGGCAGGGGGTCGGAAGGGCTCAAGATCTCGATCGCATCGGCCGCTACCTCAACGGCCCCGGTCGCGAGATCGGGGTTCACCGTTCCGTCCGGTCGCGGCCGCACCGTACCGGTCACGCGGATGCAGTACTCCATCCGAAGCTCATCGGTTGCCAACCCATCAGCTACCACCTGGGCGATCCCGGAGGCGTCGCGCAGATCGATGAAGGTGATTCCGCCGTGATCCCGTCGTCGCGCCACCCAACCGGCCAAGGTGACGCTCTGGCCTTCCATGGCAACGACTTCCGCTGCTCGATGAGTTCGAAAGGTCATGTGCCGGCCACAGTGGCGACGAGGTCATGCCGGTCTACGACCTGCTGGGTCTCGCTTCCGAGATCTCTCACCAGCACCTGACGGCGACCGCGCTCCTCTTCGCCGGCGACGACGTAGTAGTTGATCCCGCTTCGGCTCGCATACTTGAGCTGGTTTCCGATCCGGTCGGGTTCGAGCACCGACTCAACGTTGAACCCGGCCGCCCGCAGGTCGGCAGCCATGCCGAGAGCTTCGCTCAACCCCGCCTCGTCGAGCAAACCCACGAGCACGTCGATGGTGCTCTTGTCGGTGGCGACCAGCCCGGCCTGCTGGAGTTGCCAGAAAAGTCTGCTCAACCCGATCGAGATCCCGACTCCAGGCAGCCTCGACTTTGTGTATTGCCCGGCTAGATCGTCGTACCGCCCTCCGGAGCAAATGCTTCCGATTTCGGGGTGTGCCACCAGCGTCGTCTCGTAGACAGTGCCGGTGTAGTAATCGAGACCGCGGGCGATCGAGAGGTCGAGTCCATACCGATCTATGGGTACTCCCCACTCCCCCACCATCTCGAGGACCGCTCGCATCTCTGACACTCCTTTGGCGAGGAGTGCGTTGTCTCCCTCGAGCTCCGCAAGCAGGACCTCTGCCTCCGAGCCTTGCTTGACCCCGGTCCCGGTCAATTCCACCAGCCGTTGAGCCGAATGGTCGTTGACACCCGCGGAAATCAGCGACTCGACAACTTTCTTGGCTCCGCGCTTCTCGAGCTTGTCCAATTCGCGCAGCGCCTCCGCCTGCGGCTCAATTTTCAGCACCTCTATGAGCCCGGCGAGCAGCTTCCGGTTGTTGAGCCTGATGACGAACTCGCCAAATCCAAGGGCCTGGAACACGGAATTGATCACTGCCGGTATCTCGGCATCGAAACGGAGGCTCAGCTCGTTGCGGTCGACGACGTCGATGTCGCACTGGAAAAACTCGCGATACCGCCCCTTTTGCGGGCGCTCCCCGCGATAAACCTGCTGGATCTGGAAGCGGCGGAAAGGAAAACTGAGCTGGTGCTCATGCTCGGCCACATACCGCGCCAGAGGCACCGTGAGATCAAAACGCAGGGCTAGCTCGGGGTCTTCGCCCTGTTCGGCCGAGCCGGTGGATTGGACCAAATAGACCTGGCGCTCTGTTTCTCCACTCGTCTTGCGGAGCAGCACCTCGGTCAACTCGATAGCGGGCGTCACGATCGGCAGATACGCCGAACCGTTCGAATTCGCGCCGAATCACCTCGATCATCTCGTCGAAGGCCACCTGTTCGAGTGGCAGCAACTCGAGCACCCCGGGCATGGTGCGAGGCTTGATTGGCGAACCAGTGGAGGGAGTCATGGCTAGGACGGGCAGGGTACCCACGGGGATATCTGGGACTGCGCCGGCTACTGACGTAGTGGTGTCCGAAAATGTTTGAGCCGGTGGTGGTAGCGGCAGAGGAGTTGGAGGTTGTCGAGGCTGGTGGTTCCGCCGTCTTGCCAGGCGATGATGTGGTCGATGTCGCACCATTTTGAGGGTCTGGGACAGCCTGGATGTTGGCAGCGCCGGTCGCGGGCGATGACCGCCCTTCGCAAAGCCGGCGGGATGACTCTGGTTTTCCGGCCGACATCAACGATTTCAGAATTCGGCCCGAAGACGATCCGGGTGACGGCGCAGTCACAGGCGAGGCAGTCGATGGTGGTCTGGGTGAAGACGGTGCCGCTGACCGTTTCGGCCACCCCGGTGCGGTGGATGGACGGGTGGAGCCGTTCGGCTCCGACCAGAACCAGCAAATGCGGCCTCTCGCCACCCTGCTCAGGCAGGTCACCGGTATCGAGGGCTTGGCGGCAGAGATCGGCGAGGGCGTCGGCTCGCCGCTGCGCCGGGGTGCGGGGGTCTCCCTGGGCCGGGGGTGGAGTGGCCGCATCCAAAGCGGCCTTCACGATTTCGCCGGTTACCGGATCGAGATAGCCGTCGAGGCGGAACATCCCCTCGAAGGTTTGCGACAGATGTAGCCGCCGCATCCCATACAGCTTCTCCTGTTCTGCAGCCGCTCCAGACGGGTTGTCCGCCTCCCGCCAATAGGCCACCGCCCGGCCGGTGTCGACGATCGAAAGGTCCGAGACAGTGTCGACGAGCATCTCCTCATGGGCGGCGAAGGTTTCTGCGTCGACGGTCTGACAAGTAAATAGATGACGGGCCTGATCGGCCGACAGCGAACCCGCCGTCCAGGCCGAAGCTGTGTACTGCATCTGCGCCAACGCCTCGGCTTGAGCGACGAGGCGAGTGGCCCGGCCGGGAGCGATTTTGGCTCGGTCGACCAGAAACGCCGACGGAGAGGAATACTCCAACTCTCGATGAGCCTTACGGTCAGCGAACAGGGCGAGCCGACGGCATCGTTCCGCCTCGAGCCGTGACACCGAAGCTTCCAGCTCGACCAGCGAATCGGCCAACTCGACCACAGTGAACTGTTCGATCGGCTCCAGCGCCAGCTGGTCGATCGCGGACTGCAACTGTCCCACTACTTGCCCCGCCACTCCCGAAAATCACCGGTGTTCCCCAAGAACACCACTCGGACCAACTATGAAGGCCACCCCTGACAGAAACATCGTTTTCGGACCAGATCGGAAAGATATTTCGGAGAAAGTTTGGTTTGGCTGCCGACCCTGGCAGTGGGAAAGTCCACGTTGATGGAAACCAGAATGCTCGGTTCCTTGTGGCCAGTTAGCGTCCTGACCATTGGTGGTGGGGGAATTGGTCAGGTATGGGGGTCGACAAACCGATCCGAGTCGGTTGCGACGCTACGAGAGGCTGTCGACTCCGGCATCACGCTTGTCGATGTGGCCCCCAGTTACGGAGACGGTGAAGCGGAGACTGTCCTGGGCGATGCCTTTCATGGCAGCCTGCCGGCGGGTCTCCGAATCGGAACGAAGCACCACGTGGGTAATGCTCCTGCCTCCGAAATTGGTGAGGCAATGCAGCGCTCCCTCGAGCAAAGCCTTGCACGAATGAAGGTTGACTTTGTCGACCTGTTTTTTCTCCACAGCCCGATCGTTGCCGACGATTCGCAAGGCACCGACACAAGAACTCCCTTAGCGCTCTTTCGAGAGGTCGCTCGCCCGGCTTTGGAGAATCTTGTCGAACGCGGTCTGGTTGGTGCTTGGGGTATCACCGGCGCTCATCCACCAAGCACCGTGATTCCAGTCCTTGGAGAGGAACCCAGCCCGGCTGCCGTGCAAGTGGTCGCCAATGCTCTCAACTCCCCGGGTGACATGGCGTGGTCGGATGAACCGCCTCGCTTGCGCGACCTGATCGCTAGCGCAGTCACCCGTGGCACAGGCGTTATGGGCATCCGCGCTCTCCAGGCCGGAGCTCTCACCAATGCAATCGACCGGGAGCTTCCTGGGGATCATTGGGTGGCAGCCGACTTCGAGCGTGCTGCTCCTTTTCGTGCGCTCGCTGCCGAGATGGGCGAAACACCTGCTTCCCTCGCCTATCGATACGCCCTTTCTGTGGAAGGAGTCGACACCGTTGTGCTTGGAGTGAAGAATCGAACAGAGCTCAAAGAAGCGCTGGAATCCGAACGAAGCGGCGTGTTGTCGGCCGAAGAGGTCGCGTTGATCGACGGGCTGAAGCTCTAGAGGTCTCCTAAGAACGGGTTGTGGCGGCGTTCGGCGCCGATGGTGGTTTCGGGGCCATGACCGGGAAGCACCCGCACCTCGTCGTCGAGATCGAGGACTCGTCGTTTCATCGAGTCCAAGAGTGTGTCCCAGTCGCCGCCGGGGAGATCGGTGCGGCCTACCGAACCGGCGAACAGTTGGTCACCCGAGAAGAGCACTCCTTCGGCAGCGAGGAGGAAGCAGCAGTGGCCGGGTGTATGTCCGGGCGTATGCCGCACCTCGAGCTGGATTCCGGCCAGGGTGAGCACTTCACCGTCGACGAGATCTGTGCGAAATGTCGGAGGTTCCCAGTCGCCTGGCGGCGAGTACCCGAACAAGCCCTGCAGCTGATCCGTCGGACGCAGCGTGAGATAGTCATCAGACGGGTGGGTGTAAACGACTGCCCCCGTACGCCGGGCGAAGGGCCCGGCACCACCGCTGTGGTCGACGTGGCCATGAGTCAAGAGCAGGGCGACCGGAGATAGCTGGTTCGTTTCGAGCAGGTCAACGATGGCCTGATCGTCGGGCGGAGCGTCGATGACAACCGCCAACCCGCCGCGTTCAGAAGCCACGACATAGGTGTTTGTGGCTGCAAGCCAGAGCGGGGCCGTTGCGATCAGCACGAACTAGGAGGGCTCGGTAACGATGCGGTAGGCCGCAAAGACTCCGTCTACGCCCTTCAAGTCGGAAAGGAGTCGAGGGAGCGCCCCTGGATCGGAGAGCTCTACTTCATACCGCAGAACCGCGACACGGTCCCGGCCGGTCACCGAAGAAGAAGCGAGGATGTTGCCCCCGAGGTCGGAGATGCCCGCGGTCACGTCGCGGAGGAGCCGCGTGCGATCGAGGGCTTCGACCTGGATCCAAACCGCAAACGATCCGACCCGGTCTGGGGGCCAGGAAACCTCGACCATGCGCCGATCGGACAAAGAGGAGATGTTGGTGCAGTCTGCTCTGTGTACCGACACGCCCCTGCCCACCGTGATGAATCCCACGATTGGATCACCGGGCACCGGCGCACAACAGCGGGCAATCTGAACGAGCATGTCCTCCATCCCCTCGACGATGATCGACGGCCCGGGCAGCCCTTGCCGTTTCCTCGGTCGTGGTGGGGCGAGAAGATCTTCGGCCTCATCCAATTGGGGATCGAGTAGGCGGTGGAGCCGATTCACGACCGTCGAAGCGAGGACCGATCCATCTCCGACTGCCACCAGCAGCGTTTCGAGGTCGGTTTTGCCCAGTTCGACGGCGATGTCGGCCAGATAGGCGTCGCGGGCACTCGCCCCGAGTCCGAAACCCTCCTTACGAAACGCGGTCGCGATGAGTTCTTTCCCCTCGGCCAGCGCCTGTTCGTGGCGTTCGCGGAGGAAGAAGGCTTTGATCTTCGACTTGGCCCGCGAGGTGCGCACGAAGTTCAGCCAATCGAGGCTTGGGCCGGCATCGACCGCCTTCGAGGCCAGAACCTCGACGATGTCGCCCGATTCGAGCCGGGTGGAGAGAGGCAAGAGACGCCCGTTGATCCGTACCCCGACGCAACGGTTGCCGACCTCGGTGTGGACGGCATAGGCGAAGTCGATCGCAGTCGCGCCGCGTGGGAGCGTTTTGACGTCTCCTGCCGGAGTGAGGACGAACACCTCGTCCTGGTAGAAGTCCAGCTTCAGAGTGTCGAGAAATTCCTGAGGGTCTTCGGTTTCTAGCAACGTCCGAATATCGCCGACCCAGGGAACGTCGGAAGCGGATGAGCCTTCCTTGTAGCGCCAGTGGGCCGCGATCCCCGATTCGGCCAAACGGTGCATCTCCTCGGTGCGGAGCTGCACCTCAAGTGGCTTGCCATCGGGGCCTATGACGGTGGTATGGAGCGACTGATAGAGGTTCATCTTGGGCATTGCGATGAAGTCCTTGAAGCGTCCGGTCACCGGCACCCACTTCGAATGGACGAGACCAAGGGCGGCATAGCAATTGCGCAGGTCGTTGGTGATGATCCGAATTCCGATCAGGTCGAAGATCTCACCAAAGCCCCGCTGATCCTCGACCATCTTGCGATAGATCGAGTAGTGGTGTTTCGGGCGTCCGGTCACGCTGGCCGGAATCCCAGCGTCGCTCAGCGCAGCTACGAGTTCGGAGATCACCTTCTCGATGAACACTTCGCGTTCAGGCGCGCGCTCGACGAGCTTTGATTCGATCTCGGCGTAGATCCCCGGTTCGAGAATCGCAAAGCAACGATCCTCGAGCTCATGTTTGATCTCCTGGACGCCCAGGCGATGGGCGAGCGGCACATAGACGTCGAGGGTCTCAAGCGCCACCCGCTGTTGCTTCTCCAGTCGAAGGGCCGAGACCGTGCGAATGTTGTGCAGGCGGTCGGCAAGCTTCATCAGGAGCACACGCACGTCTTGCGCCATTGCGACCACCATCTTTCGAATCGTGGCTGCTTGGGCCTCCTGGGGTGAGGAGTACTGAATTCGGTCGAGCTTGGTGACACCATCGATAAGCAGAGCGACTTCGGAACCGAACTTCGCCTCGATCTGTGCGAGCGTTACATCGGTGTCCTCAACCGTGTCGTGCAGCAACGCCGCCGCAAGCGTCGGTGTGTCCAAGCCGTACTCGGCAAGAATCTCGGTGACTGCGACTGGGTGGGTGATGTAGGGGTCGCCTGATTTCCTCAGCTGGCCGCGGTGGGCTTCCTCAGCAACGCGATAAGCCTCGTTGAGCTGGCCGAAATCGGCACCCGGATAGTGGCGCTGGTGCGCCTCGGCCACTCGGGCTAGAGAAGGCTCAGTCGTAGCGGAGGAGGGCATGAAACGGCACTCCTTCGATTGCATCACGACCGTGGAGGAAGCCGAGCTCGATGAACACAGTCACCCCCGCCACTTTCGCACCGGCCCGCTCGAGCAGGTTCACTGCCGCGGCCGCGGTCCCACCGGTCGCGATCACGTCATCGACGATCAGCACGCTCTCGCCCTCAACAATCGCATCGGTGTGCATTTCGAGGGCGTCCTGGCCGTATTCCAGGTTGTAGCTCTCGTTGAACGTGTTCCAGGGAAGTTTTCCCGGCTTGCGCAAGGGAATGAAACCCGCCGCAAGCTCACAGGCCACCGGCGCGGCGAGAGTGAATCCACGAGCTTCGATCCCGGCGACCTTGTCGATTCCCATGTCCCGATGGGAGGTCGTAAGCCCTTCGATCAAGGCAGCAAAAGCGGCCGCGTCGGCCAGAACGGGAGTGATGTCCTTGAAAACGACTCCCGGCTCCGGAAAGTCGGGAATGTCGCGGATGAGAGCGGCGAGGTCCACCTCGAAATTCTACTTAACGGCGCCCTTTGGGAGGTCGCGGCCGGCTAGGGCGCCCCGCAGAACCTCCACCTGTGGTCCGCGCTCGTCCGGGCTCGGCGCGCTCGGCTCGGGCCGCGAGCCTGGTGCGCCGGTTGGTCCACTCCACGTCGCCTTCCTTCCAAATGGCAAGCAGTGGCGCGGCCACGAAGATCGAGGAATACGTGCTGGCGGCCAAACCGACAAACAGAGCGAGCGCAAAGTCTCTCAGTGCCGTCGCCCCGAATAAGAAGGAGCCAACAAAGAGAACCGAGCCGACCGGTAACAACGAGGTGAGCGAGGTGTTCAGGGAACGACCCAGCACCATGTTCATCGCCCGGTTGACGATGTCGGAGTAGTTCATGCGGTCTCCGAGCTCAGTGACCAGCTCGGTGACTTTGTCGAAGACCACAACGGTGTCATAGAGGGAGTAACCAAGGATCGTCAGCAGGGCAATCACGGTGGCAGGCGTTACCTCGAACCAGGTGATCGAATAGATCCCCACCGTGATGATCAGGTCATGAGCCAACGCGGCGAGCCCGGCCCCGGCCATTTTCCACTCGAGGCGCCATGACATGAAGAGCGCGACCGCAACCAGGAACGCCGCCAGCGCCACCAGCGATTGGCGCAGGATCAGCGCGCCGAAGCTAGGCCCGATCGAGGTGGAGGACACGTCGGCCCGTTCAGATCCGGTGAGGTTGGCCACTGCGTCAATCAACTCTGACTCGACCTCAGGAACGAGCGCCGGGGTCTGCACTCGCACGGCTCCGCCTCCATCGATGAGCTGAATCACTGCTCCGTCGACCCCCGCCGCGTCGGTCAGCTCACGAAGCTCCGGCACCGAGGCCCCGGCCGGGTTGTTGGCATTGATCGTTGTGCCTCCTCGAAATTCGATGCCGAGGTTCAGGCCGCGGAAGACCAAAAAGCCGAGTGAGATTGCTACGAGCACCGCTGAGATCCGGAACCAGAGGACGCGCTTGCCAACGAAATCGAAAGTCGTGCTTCCCTGGGCAAGGTCGTGCAGGAAGCTCACGATGCTGTCCGCTTGATCGAAAGCCAACCCTTGTCGGCCAGCGGCGTGCGGGCGAGCAGGTAGATCGCCCGCCGCGTGTACGCGCGGGTGACAAAGATGTCGAGCAGCGTCGCCAGGCCCAGTGAGAGCGCAAAGCCCTTGACCGGACCGACCGACAAGAGCCACAACAGGCCGGCACCCAGCAAGGAAACTGTGTCTGCGGTCAGCACCGTGCGAAAGGCGTGCTTGAAGGCCTCATCGACCGCCGAGCGCACGCTGCGGCCGGAGCGAATTTCTTCCTTGATCCGTTCGAAATAGACGATGTAGGAGTCGGCGGCGATGCCGAGGGAGATGATGACTCCGGTGACACCGGCCAGGGTCAGAGTCAATCCCTGATAGCGGCTGAGCAGGGAGAAGATCGAGATCAGAAAGGCTCCGAAGACTGTTATCCCCACGATGGCAACGATTCCCATCGCCCGGTAGTAGCCAAGCAAGAGGATCACCACGAGGGCCAGACCGATGTAGCCGGCGATGAGACCGGCTTGAAGGGAGTCAGAGCCCAGGCTGGCGGAGACTCTTTGCACCTGGGAGCGTTCGAAGGCCACTGGCAAGGAGCCGTAGCGAAGGATCGCGGCCGTGTCCTTCGCGGCCTGTTCGTCGCCCTCTCCGTTCCCGAATGTGATGAGTGCCCGACCCCCCGTGATTCCTTCGGCCCCGACGTCGGCCGCCACCGCGGGCGAGGCAATCACTTGTCCGTCGAGAACGATTGCGATCTGACGCTGGGGACTGCCCTGAGACTGCGTCGCAGCAGCAGCCGTCAGTTGGGCAAACTTCTGGGCCCCGGCGCCGGTGAGATCGAGGTTGATCACCCATTGAGCGTTGGCTGGATTGAATCCGGGAACCGCATCAGCGACGTCGGCGCCGACCAGTTCGGCCGGACCCACAGTGAGTACCGCAGGCACCTCCCCGATCACCGACGAAACGGTGCCCGGGCAGGTACGCCTGCTGGGTGGGATCGTCGAGGATCGTCAGACCTGTTTCCGGATCGACGTTGTCGGGAAGGGTTGTGGTGGTTGTCGGCCCCGGCTCGGTGGTCGTGGTAGTTGGGGGAGCAGTGGTAGTGGTTGCCCCACTCGTCGTCGAGCCGCCTGCGACGGTGGTGGAAGTGGGAGCGATGGTGGTCGTGGTTACCAGAGGTCCTTCGTTGCCGAAGGTGGCATCGAGGACCGGGCGAAAGGAGAGCTCACCAGTCTGGCCGATCGCGTCTAGCGCCCGCTCCTCATCCTCCACGCCTGGTAGCTGGACGAGGACGGTGTTCGCGCCGGAGATGGCGATGTCCGGTTCCTGGACTCCGCCGACGTCCTCGATACGTCGGCGCATGATCTCAACGGCTTGGAGGAGAACCTCCTGATCGGTTGCCTCGGGCGCTGTCAAGACCACCGAGGTCCCACCCTGGAGGTCGAGCCCGAGTTCGGGCTGAATCCCCCTCGAGACGAGGAAAGCCGCCCCGCCCCAGGCAAGCAGAAGGACGACCAAAAGGCCGATCAACCTGCGTCGCAAGTGTTATTCCTGGACGTCGATCTTTTGGGCAATGGCACGCTTGGCGAACCTGATCCGACCTTGCTCGACCTCGAGGACCACAGAGGAATCGTCCATGCTTTGGACGCGACCCTGGACTCCCCCGATGGTCTGCACCCGGTCGCCGACTTCGATCGACGACGCCAGCTGTTGCTGGGCTTTCACCCGGTTGCGTTGCGGGCGCAGGATCAGGAAATAGAACACGGCCAGCATGACCGCGAGAAATACGAACGAACCCAGCGGGCTACCCGCGGAGGGCGTGGCCGTCGAAAGAAAAACCAAAGGAATCAAGAGCACCTCGAGGACGAGAAAGCGGAGCCGGGAGTTTAACTGCCTAGCGCTTCAAACCTAACTCGCGCTCTCTGAGTACTTCTGTGCGGAAGGCATCGAAACGTTCCTCAGCGATCGCTTGCCGTACTCCTCGCATCAAGTCGAGGAGGTAGGTCAGGTTGTGGATCGTGATCAGCCGAAAGGCGGAGAGCTCCCCCACCATCAACAGATGGCGGAGATAGGCCCGGTGGTGCCGGGTGCAGGTGTGGCAGCGGCAGCCGGCGGCCAAAGGCTTCCGGTCATCGCCGTATTCGGCCCGTCGCAGGTTGTAGTCCCCAGACCCGGTCAAGACCCGGCCATGTCGGGCCAGGCGGGTCGGCCAGACGCAGTCGAACAAGTCGGCGCCGCGAGCAATCGCGGCCAGGACTCCTTCCGTGTCGCCGAGGCCCATGACGTAGCGGACCTTGCGCACGGGCAGCTCCCGGAAGACGACGTCGAGCGCCGCCAGCATTTCCTCACGGCTCTCCCCCACCGACAACCCGCCGATTCCAAATCCGACAAACCCCAGGTCTGAGGTTCGGGTTGCACTCTCCGCTCGCAACTCTTTGGAAATCCCTCCCTGGACGATGCCGAAGAGGGCCTGGTCATCGCGGCGATGAGCTGCGAGCGACCGTTCCCCCCAACGCAGGGTGAGGTTCATGGCCGCCTCAACTTCCGTCGCCGGTGCGGGCAGGCCGACACACACATCGAGCTGCATAGCGATGTCGGGCCCGAGCCGCTCCTGGATGCGGACGGCCTCTTCGGGGCTGAGGTCGATCATCGTCCCGTCATAGGTCGAGCGGAATCGCGCCCCCGCCTCGGTGATCCTCGGTCCGAGCGAGAAGATCTGGTAGCCGCCGCTGTCGGTGAGGATCGGTCCTTGCCAACCCCAGAACTCATGGAGGCCTCCCAACTCGGCGATCCGATCGGCGCCGGGGCGGAGATGGAGGTGGTAGGTGTTCGCCAGGATCATCTCCGCGCCGACCGCTTCGAGATCGTCGACATCGACGGCTCTCACCGCGGCTCTCGTCCCCACCGCCATAAAGGCTGGCGTCGGCACTTCGCCATGTGCGGTGTGGAGGACTCCCGCCCGAGCGGAGCCATCTATGGCCTCGATTCGAAAGGAGCCCGGTTGCCTCATCGTCCGACGATAGAGATCAGGGACCAGGAGTCAGGGGTCAGCAGATCCCCTCTGATCTCTGAACCCTGACCCCTGACGCCTAGAACTTGGGCAGCTTGAAACCTGACTTCTCGATGACGAAGTCGCGCGACTCCTCGGCCATCTTTCTCACTGCAGGCCAATCGACATGAAGGAGCTTGCCGCCCTGCTTCATGACGCGGCCGGCGATGATCACTGTGTCGACATTGCTTGTATCCATGCCCGTAACGACCGCAGTGGTCGGGTCGTTGAGGGGTGTCACATTGAGGCGATCCGTGCGGAGCAAAATGAGGTCGGCTTGTTTGCCGGGTGTAAGCGAGCCCACTTTCTTCTCCAGACCATTGGCCTTGGCGCCTTCCATGGTCGCGAAACCGAGCACGTCTCGAGCGGATACTGGGGCCTTGCCTTCGGCCGCGGCTATTGATCGCTGGAGAGCAAGCACCGACCGCATCTGGTTGAACATGTCCGCAGGGACATTGGTTTCGACATCGACGCTCAGGCTGGGCGCCAGGCCGCGGTCGAGGAATTTCTGAATCGGGGGCATGCCATGGCCCATCATCATTTCCACCGGTGAGGCCAGCGAGACTGTGCCGCCTGTGTCGACGATCATTTGGATCTCGGTGTCGTTGAGAGTGGTGCAATGGATGTAGGTCGTGTCGGGACCTAACAATCCCGCCCTCCCCATCTCCTGCACCTTCCGGTCTTTCCCATACGTTCCCACCCCGACATGAGTGGTAATACGCGCATCCGCTTCGCGAGCCAGCGTCCAGTGGTCGCGTGTGACTTCGAAGTCGGTGAACTCGGGTCCGGGGGCAGCCAATGCGAGGGTCAGGTTCTGATCCTTAGTGGGAAAGTGCTCGGTAGCGGCGCGGACAAACCAGCTCGGTTGGCGCTCCTCCCATTTCCCCCACCATGGAAACCCGTACGCGAAAACTGCCCGCAGCCCAGAATCGTTCAGGGCCTTAATGACTGCGTCGGTGTGCTCGGGCGAGTCCTGGATATGCGACCAGTCGAGCAGGGTCGTGATCCCGGCATCGATCGCTCCCAGCGCAGACACCAGATTGCCGATATAGGCGTCCTCGGGACGAAAAGCGGGAGCGAGTTTGTGGAGGACGTGGGAGATGTAGCTCGTCCTCCCTTCGAGAGGCACGTCCGTTCCAATGTTGCGAAGGAGGCCCTCCCAGATGTGTCGGTGAGTATCGACGAATCCCGGCATGACCACCATCCCGGACGCGTCGATCACCTGCGCCTGTCCGTTGGCGAGGTTGTGACCGACTTCGACGATTCGGCCACCCTCGATCAGGACATCGGCTTCGGTTAGGTCGCCGATCGTTGGATCAAGGCTCAGGACTGTTCCCCCGCGGATCAGCGTCCTGTCGGTTGATACGACTCTGAAGTCAACGCCTGCCGGATAGAAGGCGGGCAGCACTGTGGCTTTTGCTGCGCCGCTGCCGACCATGAGCCTTCTTGCCCGTTTGTAATTGCGTTTGATGAGCTCTTTCAGGTCCCCAACCTGGAAAAGCAAGATTCCGAGAAGGACGAGGGCGCCAGTAATGATGAGTCCATCGCTGGCGGAAAGCCCCAGATAGGGAAGGACCGTGAGGATCAGCGCCAGGAGTAAGGAAGCGACAAGTCCGCCAACGAATGTTGCCCGGCCCCCGGCCAGGGATGCACCCCCCAGAACGGCCGCGGTGATGCTGCTGAGGGCGAATGGGGCGCCAACCTGGGCGTTGCCGATCGGTGAGCGCGCAACCAGGAAGAAAGAGGCGACGGCCCCGAGCAGACCCGAAAAGATGAGCGCCCGCACCCGCACCCAGTTGGTCCGAATCCCTCCGCGCTTGGCGGACCGCTCATCGAAGCCCACCGCTCGCAGCTCTAGGCCCTTGCCGGAGGCATGAAGCCAGACATCCATCAGCCCAGCCGCTGCAACGAGCAGGATGAATGCGATCGGGAGGGGCCCGATGCTTGCGGTCAAAACAGACACGAGGTCATCGCTGATGATCCCCTGAGCGGTGGGGCGCATCGTTAGCGAAAGGCCGTCAAGGATGCTCATCGTCGCCAGCGTGGCGATGATCGATGGGATCTTCACGCCCCGGATCAATCCGGCGTTGGCCAGGCCGAGAAGGAGACCGCAGAGCAGGATCCCACCCAAGCCGATGAGGATCTGCCCCGGGGTCGAGTCGGCTCCAATCCAGAACGAGGCGATCACCACACCCAGGCTGATCATCGCCCCGACCGAGAGGTCGATGTAGCCAACCAGGAGTGCGTGGGTCTGGGCGAAGGTGGCGACGATTACCGGCATCGCCAGGATCAGAATTTGGTTGATGTTCGAAGAGGTAATGAAGTTGGGAAACCTCGAGTTGGTGAACCAGAGAAGACCCGCCACGAGGATCACCTGCAAGGCGACTGGCATCCACAGCCGCACCCTGACGATCTTGCGCCACTTGTTCTTGTCACGGGCGTCGCGTAGAACTTTGCGGACCGCCAGTCTGGTTGACTCGACCGCGGTCGCGTCCTTGGCGGTCACTGGGCGTCCTTTGGAGCGCTCTTCGGCATCGCCACGCCTAATGGCGAGCGGCCCGCTTTGGAGAGACCGGGCCCGCGCACGATGGCTTCGGTGATCCGGCGCTCCTCCAACTCATCCCCTGGAATCTCCTCGATGATCGTTCCCCGCGACATGACAAAGACACGGTCGCAAAGGCCGGACAATTCGATCGGATCGCTCGACTTCACGAGCAAAGCGGCCCCTTGATCGGTGCGAGCTCGCAACGCTCGGTAGATGTCGAAACGTGAGCCCACGTCGACTCCCTGGGTCGGTTCATAGGCGAGGATCACCGAAGGCTCTTTTAGGAAGGATCGTGCAACCGAGACTTTTTGCTGGTTGCCCCCCGAGAGGAACTCGACGGGTTGTTCGAGCGATGGTGTACGAATTTCGAGCTGCTTGATCAAGCTGCTCACACCCTTGCGCTCACTCCGGCGGTTCAAAAATCCAAAAAACGAAAAGCGGCGAAGCGACTGGATAGTCGAATTGACCCTCACTCCCAGCACCGGCATTAGAGCCTCTCGCTTGCGATCGCCTGGAAGGAGCATCACCCCCGCGTCGATCGCCTCGTGGGTAGAGATGAGGTTCAGTTCCTTGCCAGCGCACACAACCCTTCCGGCCTTCGGTGGAACACGGCCGGACAGGCAATCGAAGAGCTGCGGTTGTCCGTTGCCTTCTGCGCCGGCAATGCCGACTACCTCACCAC
Organism: uncultured Acidimicrobiia bacterium; assembly: GCA_963761985.1. Lineage (GTDB taxonomy): Bacteria > Actinomycetota > Acidimicrobiia > Spongiisociales > ZC4RG35 > JACCTH01. Next base: position 52,369 of record CAVXIT010000005.1, on the reverse strand, counting down.
TCTCGAGCGTAAAACTGATTGGCCCGAATGATTGACCCTGCAGACCATCGACGACCAGTACCTCTCGGCGTGGTGTTGCGGCCACCGTCGGCGAGGGGAAGGCGGCTTCCAAGGGACGACCGATGATCAACTCGACCAGTTCGGACTCAGAGGTCGCGCGAGCTTCAAAGGTTCCACGATTTCTTCCGTCACGGAGCACGGTGATGCGGTCGGCGATCTCCAGCACCTCGGGAAGGCGATGGCTCACGTAGACGACTCCGACTCCGCGCTTGCGACAGGCCACGATCGTTCGATGGAGGGCCTCCACCTCGTCGGGCCCAAGGGCTGTTGTGGGCTCGTCCAGCAGCAGGACCTTTGGATTTGTGGCTAGGGCTTTTGCCACTTCGAACAGCTGGCGCTCCGCGAGGGTGAGAAAGCCTGCCGGAGCATCGGGGAAGAGCTCGAGGTCGAGGTCGAAGTCGGCGAGCAATTGTCGGGCCCACTTCTTACGCCGCCAGAATGGAGGCCGCTGATCGGGGTCAGCTGCCAAGTAGAGATTGTTCTTCACCGGCTCGGCATTGACCAGAGAAGTGTCCTGGTAGGCCATTGCCAGGCCGAGCTTGCGGGCCGACGCGGGCGAGTCGCGCGCCAGGGAGCGGCCGCCGATGCGGACGGTGCCGACATCGGGCTTCACAAAACCACTGGCGATCCCCAGGAGAGTCGACTTGCCGGAGCCGTTCTCGCCCACGAGGGCGTGAATCTCTCCGGATCGGCAGCCGAAGCTGACGTCGGTCAGTGCTCGCACCGCCCCGAACTGGCGGGAAACACCCGCCAGTTCGAGGACGGTCGTCGACTCTCCAGGGTGATCGCCTTCCGTCATCCGGCGAACATTGCGCTGAGCACGTCGTCGGGAACCAACGACGTGCCTGAAACCGCTTCGTTCGGCCGGTCGGGGTTGCAATCCGCCGCTGTCACTTCGCGCATGACGTGCGGGACGACGATCTCGGCCGGGATGTCAGCTCCCTTGCTGGCCATGACCGCCGCGGTGACGCTGACGCGTGATTGAAAGTTGCCGCCTGCCGAATAGAAGATGCGGTAGGTCGGCTCATTCCGCTCAGCCCAGTCGCAGAACAAGTTCTGCTCGTCGGTGCGGAGTGCCAGGGTCAGGTTTTCGACCGGGATGCCGAGCTCGTCATACACCGGCAGCCCGTACCAGATGCCGTCGGCATATTCGTAGGCGTAACCGTTGATATCGGAGTCGGCCGTCAAAAGGCCCCTGAACACATCGGGGATGATCGGTGGAAACCAGCTGGTGTCGCCGGTGGTCGTGTTTTCATCGGCAGCCGGGTTGACCAGCTCCACCGTGTCCGACAGCTCTGTTGCCGCGCACCGTTGCCACCCGAGCGAGAGGGCGTTGTTGGGCGTACCACCCAGCAGCGCCGCTTTGCCGGTCCCGACACCTTCGTTGAGGACTTCGGCGAAGCTGGTGCCCAGCGCGCAGAGGTCCTCGCCAACCACTGTCAGGTAGTCCTCACCAGGCACAAGAGCGCCTTCCTGGTCGGGAAGGCCCACCCACCCAGCCGAGAACGACGTGTAGGGGATGCCGGCGTCCTTCGCCTGGAGCAGAACATCACGGAGGGCGACCCCGAAGTCGGGATAACCGACGATGAAGCTCACCCCGCGGTCGATGAGGAACTGGATGCCATTGATGTGCACGGCCGGGTCCGGACTGAAGTCCGCCGCCGTCGAAACGATGGTTCCGATTTCCGGGTAGGTCAGCGCCTGCAGCACGGCCTCCATGTGGCTGACCGATCTCCAAACGTTGACCGAGTTTCCGCCACCGTCGGCATAACCCATGATCAGGTCGCCGCCGCTTCCAGTGTCGCACTCCGGCTGCGACCAGCATTCCAGGGCCTTGTCGATCGTCGCCTGGTCCAGATCCTGATTGGCCCGGGCGATCGAGGCCAGCACGATGTTCCAGCTCGCCTCATCCGACGGCTCGACCGGCCCGAGCGCTTCCTCGATCAGTGCCGGATCGGCCGCGGTTGGATCTTCTCCGAACTCCTCGAGCGGATTGCCTGTTGCGGATGTGGTGGCAGGAGCCGCTGTCGTCTCGGGCGCCGCCGTGGTCTCGGCGGCGGTGGTGGCAGGGGCCGCGGTCGTCACGCTGCCTGCCGTAGTTGTCGTCTCCGCAGCGCCGGCACAAGCGCCGGCGATGAGAGACAACACGGCCAAAGCAGCGATGAGTGTTGTTCTTTTCATCTTCCTCCTCGATTTGGGCCCATTCGCCCCTGGGTTTTCGCTTCTTTCGATCTTGATTCGTCGCGTGGCCGAATCTCCTTTCTCAATCCATGGGTTTTTAGGCCCTTGATTTTTGGCTATTGCGCTGGGGTCATTTCTCGTTTGATCGGTCGTCGCCGTTCGCGGAGGACTCGCTCCACGCCTTTGATGATCCGATCACCCGAAATCAACATGCCTCCGACGATGACGAGCCCGAACACGACGAATTGGAGGGCGGTTGGAAGGCCCATCGTGCGCATCATCTGATTGAGGCCGGTGAGGAAAAAAGCGGCCGCGAAGGTGGCGAGCGGACTGGCAAGCCCGCCGGTCAATGCGGCTCCGCCAATGACCACTGCGGCGATCGGGCCCAGCAAGTACTGGTTCTGAGCTGCAATCCCCGGCGAGCGCAGCAACGCCGCCACCGCCACACCGGCAATGGCGTAGAACACTGCCGCCACCACGTAGGCCGAGATCTGATTGAGATTGACCCGCACGCCAACCACATGGGCGGCAACCGGGTTGGCACCCACAACTTGGAATCGGCGACCCGCCGTGGTGTACCGGAAGCCGATCACCAAAAGGATCGTGAGCAGAAGACCAATCCAGAAAACCGGGCTGACTCCATAGATTCGGGTTGTCACCCATGTGTTCAGCCCGTCTGGCACCGAGGCCTGAACGGGAAACGACCTCCCATAGCGGCTCAGGATGCCGATCACCGCCTGGCCCACAGCCAAGGTGACGATGAGCGCATTGAGTTTGAGACCCCCAATCAAAATCCCATTAACCAGTCCAACGAGCGCCGCCACCCCGATCGCGGTGAGGATGGCGATACCAATCCGATCGTCTGATTGCTGGCCGACGCCCACAGTGACTACGGCGGCCATGGTCAGCGTGCCAGGGACGCTGAGATCGATTCCCCCGGTCATGATCACCAGCATCTGGCCAAGCGAGGTGATGGCCAACAACGCTGCGTAGGGGGCAATGGCGCGGATTGCAACGCTCCCCAGAGTTTCAGGTGCCCAGACGGACGCGACCACGACCAGGAGGGCCAGGGCCACATAGACCGGCATGTAACGCGACGCAACAACGAACGAAGTCAATGCCGGCGACACTGATCTCGTTGCGGTCATTGATTGCCCCCGGTGCTGGCCAGAACCCCCGCATTTTGGGCGACGCGTTCGTGTGCGCTGATTGCGAGCTGACGCGCCCGGTCGACATCAGCGACGAGCTCATTCGCGCGCTTCAGCGGTTTTCCCGCGACTATGACCCAGTCGATATTTGAGGTGTCCATCCCCCAGACCACCGCTCCGATGGGATCGTTGATCGGGAAAATATTCGGGCGATCGGTGCGAAGAACGATGAGGTCGGCCGCCTTGCCCGGCTCAAGGGAACCAACTCGGGCATCAAGACCGCAAGCACGGGCTCCGTCGACGGTTGCGGACCGAATCACCTCTCGCGTCGAAAGCAGGCGGGGGACTCCGGCCTTCCCCGCGAGTTTCTGGTCGAAGAGAACGGCGTGCTGAAGTGAGATCGCCGCCCGCATCTGCGCGAAGAGGTCTCCTGAAGCGGTCGCCTCGGAGTCGACGCCGAGGCCGGGGCGGATGCCGCGATCAATGAGCTTTTGCATCGGCGGAAAGCCCATCCCAGTAGCCATCTCGCTCTGTGGAGTGATAACGGCCTTTGCCCCCGTGGACGCCAGAGCGGAGAGATCGCCGTCACTCAGGCGGGTGCAGTGGATCAAGGTGACATCGGGCCGCAACTCCTTTTGCGCGGCCGCGTCACTGAGGAGGCCATGCTCGGCCCCATTAGTGACGGGTGTTCCGGCGTGGGCATGGATCGACAGACCGCGCTCGCGAGCAAACGACCAGTCAGATAGGAATGTCGCCGAAGGGCCGGCGACGTCGCCCGATCCAGCGGCAATTACTCGATCAGCCGGGTCGACACGTTTCTGCAGCTGCTCGAGCTGGTTGCGCCATTCGCCTGGTTCGCTTGACTTGCCCAGCACGAAAACAGAGCGAATTCCGGAGTCGAGATGCGCCTGGAGGGCAGCGTCGAGGTGGCCCTGGGTGGCCGCGATGTCGCACCAATCGACCAAGGAAGTGATTCCCGCGTCAAGCGCCGCCAGAAGGCTTACAAGCGTGGCGGCGTATAGATCGTCCGGTTCGTAGTGCGCACCGAGGACCGTTAGAGATCCAAGAGGGCCTTGATTGCGGAAGAGCGATTGCCAGGCATGGCGATGGGCGTCGACAAAGCCGGGCATGACGATGGTGTTGGTGGCGTCAATCGCCTCTGCGTCCCGCGCTCTCAACCCCGGCCCGACCTCGGCGATGGTGTCGCCCTCGATAAGGACATCGGCTTCGGCAAAGTTGACCTTGCCCATCGTGAGCACGCAGCCGCCTCGCAAGAGGTACTTCGTGGTCATGCCCCTCCACCAGAGTCGAGGCTCTTCTCGATTGTTTGCTGGATCCGGTCGACCGAAGGCAGGGCGAGGTCCTCCAAAGATGCGGCGGCGGGAAGGGGGATATGCGGAGTGGTGATACGGACGCAGGGCCCATCGAGGTTCCAGAAGCACTCCTCGGCGACGATCGACACCAGTTCGGCCCCCCATCCGAGCAGACGCGGGTTCTCTTCGACCGTGAAGAAGCGGCCCGTCTTTTCCACCGACTCGATGAGGGTGTGAGTGTCGAGGGGCACCAGCGAACGCAGATCGATCACTTCTGCCGAAATGCCATCGGCCTCCAGCCGTTCGGCGGCCTCGAGCGCCCGGGGAACCATCAACGCCAGGGCGGCGATCGTGACATCTCTGCCCGCCCGGACGATCCTGGCCGCGCCTAACTCGCCGACGATCTCACCATCGGGCACCTCTGCCGAAGTGGCCATGAGCCCTTTGTGCTCGTAGAAGATCACCGGGTCGGGGTCACGAATCGAGGCCGCCATGAGGCCGACCACGTCTTCGGGAGTCGAGGGAGCGACCACTTTCAGCCCCGGGATCATCATCGCCCAGTTCTCGACGCTTTGGCTGTGCTGCGCTCCAAAGCGAACACTCCCTCCGTTGGCGGTGCGGATCACGAGCGGGAAGCTCACCTGGCCATCGGTCATGTACCGGCTCTTGGCGATTTCGTTGGCAATCATGTCCCAGCACACCGCCAGGAAATCGGAAAACATGATCTCGGCGATCACCGGGATGCCCGTCATGGCCGCCCCCATCGCCGCGCCGATGATCGCTTGCTCTGAGATGGGAGTGTCCCGTACGCGGGTGGGTCCGAACTCCTCGAGGAGCCCGACCGTGGTCTTGAACACGCCTCCTGCCGCAGCGATGTCCTCTCCCAACATCACCAGATTGGGATCGCGACGCATCTCCTGGGCGATCCCGTAGGCGACCGCTTCGCGATAGCTCAGTTTCGCCATCGCGCTCCTCCGTCGGCGTAGACCTCGGACAGCAGAGCGCCCTCCCCCGGCTCCGCTCCCGCCTTGGCGAACTCGGTGGCAACTTCGATTGCGTCCGCCACCTCTCGTTCGATCGTGCTCAACACGCCTTCGGGGGTTCCGAGACCGAGGAGTCTTTCGTGATACATGGGAATGGGGTCCCGAGCTTTCCACGCTTCCACTTCGGTAACCGGCCGGTACTTCCCGGGGTCGGCCCGGGAATGTCCCCCAGAGCGATAAGTCATCGCTTCGAGCAGAGAAGGGCCGCCCCCATCACGAGCCCGATCTAGTGCTTCGCTCGCAGCCAGATAGACCGCGTCCGGGTCATTTCCGTCGATCACGATCGCGTCGAGGTCATAGGCGGCGGCGCGGCCCGCCGCCGGATGCGCGACCGCGGTGACCACGTCAATCGGCGTGTACTCCATATAGAGGTTGTTCTCACAGACAAACACCACCGGGAGCGACCAGACCTTCGCCAGATTGAGGGCCTCGTGGAACGCGCCGATGTTGGTGGTTCCATCGCCGAAAAAACAAACAGCGACCTGACCGCTGCCTCGCATCTGCGCGGACCAGGCCGCTCCATTGGCAACGCAAAGGTGAGCGCCGATGATTGCGTAGGACCCCATCATCCCCTTGCCGACATCGGTGAGATGCATGGAGCCCCCCTTGCCCCCGAGCAGACCGTTTTCGCGCCCGAGCAACTCGGCTAGTGCGGCTCCGAGGTCCACTCCGCGGGAAAGGGCGTGGGCATGTCCCCGGTAGGTGGCAAAGGTGTAATCGTCGGGACGCATCGCCGTGCCAAAACCGGCGGCGACCGCCTCCTGGCCGAGCGAGAGGTGCGTTGTCCCCTTGACCAGGTTTTGGAGGAAGAGATCGTGGGCCCGTTTGCCAAACTGCCGCAGTCGCTGGAGCGAGCGATACATCTCAAGGCGCGACTCCATCGGGATGCTGGCTTGGGCAAGTCCTTCATCAACGGGCTGGGGCAGCCGCGGCTCGCGCAGCGCGTAGTCGTAGAGCGCGTCAGTAGGCATTGGCGACCATCAACTCCTCGCAGGGGAACAAGGTGATCACCTTGCAGCCGTCGGCTGTGACGACCACTTCCTCCTCGATCCGCGCCGCCGACCGGCCGTCCCCGGCAGGGGCGTAGGTCTCGAGCGCGAAGACCATTCCTTCCTGGATCTCCACCGGGGTCTGGAGCGAGTTGAGCCGGCTGATGATCGGGCGCTCATGGAGCCCCACCCCCACCCCATGTCCGAATTGCAGGCCGAATGCGTCCATCTCGTCAGTGAAGCCAAAGTCCTCGGCCTTGGGCCAGATGCGGGCGATCTGGTCCGTGGTCGCACCCGGTTTGACCAGGTCGATCGCCGCGTCCATCCACTCTCGTGACTTGGCAAAGGCATCGTGCTGTGCCTGTGTCGCCCGGCCCACGACAAAGGTTCGGTAATAACAAGTCCGATAGCCGTTGAAGACATGGATGATGTCGAAGTAGGCCTGGTCGCCGGGACGTAACAGACGATCGGAAAAGACGTGGGGGTGGGGACTGCATCGCTCCCCCGCGATCGAGTTGATGGCCTCGACGAATTCCGAACCCATCTCAAACAGCCGGGCGTGCGCAAAGCCAACGACGTCAGACTCGCGGATGCCGGGCTTGAGCATCTCGAAGATGCCCTGATAGACGCCGTCAACCATCGCACAGGCCTGGGTGAGGAGGACTATCTCGTCGTTGCTCTTGATCTCCCGGGCTCGCATCATTGCCTGCTGGCCGTCGACGACTCTCAGCCCTTCGGCCTGGAGTGCGAGAAAGACGCCGGTCTCGGCCAGATCGACGCCGAGCGGCTCATCGGCGAGGCCCTCGCTTGCGAGCACAGACTTGAGCTCAGCAGCCGCGCGCCAATGGAGTCCGGTTTCTGGTCCGATCGCTCCCTGGAGACCGGTGTTGCCCCCGATGGAGTTTTCCGTGTCGTACATGTGTGGCAGCTGGAGGCGGTGGGCCTTGGCCGCCGAACCGAAGTCCCAGATGCGCGGCCGACCTTCGCGGGTGACCAGCGCGTAGCGCTCCCCCTTGTTGAAGGCCCAGTAGCCGATCTGGGTGGCGGTGGCATAGCGGATGTTGGAGGTTTCAAAGAGCAGTACGGCGCCGAGCTCGAATTCCTCGAGCATCTGTCGGACCCGGGCGAGACGGTGCTGGCGCAAGCGCTCGAAGTCGACCCGCAACTCCCAATCGACTCCCATCACGCCGGGAGCGGGGGTAGTCGCTACCGGAAACTCAATCATGCCGATACCTTTCTGATTTGGCTCCTTGGGCGAGTGCGTTCTCGAGGTAGGTCCAATCGCGCCGGAAGCGATAGGAGTGTCGACGCGGGGGCTGCGGGGCTTGTGTCTCGAGCCAGCGCACCGGGCCTTCACCAACGTTGCGGAACTCATGGACGCAACCAACGCCGGCCCACGCGACGTCCCCCGGCCCCAAGCGGTAGGCGGTGCCGTCGAAAGTGCCTTCCACCTGGCCCTCGAGAATCAAGTACGCCTCTTCCAGCGGGTGGTCGTGGGGGCCGGCGAAGCCGCCGGGCACGTACTGGACCATGAACATGGTCGAAAGGTCGGCGCCGAGATCCGAGTCGATCATCATCTTCACGCTGATGCCGCTATAGACGAGGAGCGCAGTGCGCATACTGGCGCTGAGGGCGAGGCGATCCTGCGTCTGCATCGCTGGATCCATGTTCTCGCCTTCGATGTGACCGAAGGCCCGGGTCCTCGGATCCCGCGGATCGATCGGAGTAGGTTCACCGGCCGCCAGCTTGTCGGCGAAGTAGGTGTCGTGGCCGAATCGCGCTCTGGGCAACGGCGCCCTCATCTCGGCGAACAGAACGGGCTCGGCTGAATCATTGCGCAGGGCATGCGGCGTCGCGACCGGGAAGAGTCCATAGTCGCCGGTCCTCGCTTGCACAGTGCCGCCGGCGAGATCCACCATCAGGTCGCCCGCAATCACGTAGAAGGTCTCTTCAAAGGAATGCAGATGCGCATCGACAATTCCCCCTGGCTCGATGCGAGAAAGACGGAAGCCCATTTGCATGCCGCCACTTTCCTCGGAAACAACCGAGTCCGCCGTGTAGCCCTCGCTGTGGTCGACGAACTCGGCGGCGGTCCTGAACTCGAGATCGGCAGATGCCCGCACCAGGTGATTGGCCCGTTCCAACTCAGGCCCCTCGCAGGAAATCCGCCAGGGCGCTGAGGTCACGTTCACCAAAGCCCGCCGCGTTGGCGCGTCTAACGATTTCAAGACCCTTCTCGGCTTGCTCCACCGGAGCGCCGACTCGATGCGCCAGCGTGGTGATCAACTCAAGGTCCTTCTCCACCAGATCGAGAGTGAACCCGATCGCGGCCGCTTCGGGGATGCTCGAACGCGTCCCTCTTGTAATGGACGAAGGGCGCCCCCCCGGCGCCGCTGGCAAACACCTCGTAGGCCGTGCGGCGATCGATCCCGGCCCGCTCCGCGAGGACCAGTGCTTCCGACAAGGCGAGATTCAGACCATGCACGAGAGCATTGACAGCCAGCTTGGTTGCGGCCCCTGTCCCCCGCCCGCCGGTATGAATGACTCGCGCCGAGAGCGCATCGAGCACCGGCATCGCCCGCTTGACGTCATCGGCCTCGCCACCCGCCATGATCGTCAGGGTGCCAGACGTGACGGTGCTGACGCTGCCGGAAACTGGACAGTCGAGAAAACGGGCCCCCGTTTCGTCCAACGCCGCTCCGACAACCTCGGTGGTTCGCGGATCGACTGTGCTCGTGTCGATAACGATCGAGTCCGCGCCGACCCCGGCGACTACTCCCTCACTCCCTAGATAGACCTCCTTGACCGCCGCGTCGTCGGCGAGGCTGGTGAGAACCACATCCGCCCGCGCGGCCGCCGCTTCCGCGGTTCCCGCCACCTCTACCCCCAAGGATGAGGCGAGGACCTTGGCTTTGGTTTCATCCCGATTCCAGAGGACGACCGGGAAACCGGATCGAGCCAGGGTGGCGGCCATCGCCCCGCCCATCCGCCCGGTGCCTAACAACGACACTGTTTGAAGCTGCTCCATCGCCGAACAGTGACACTACACATTCCGGCCTCCTCGTCCCTGAAAAAGCGGGCCGGTAAGGGCCGCCACATAGTCGCCGATAGCCAGCGATGCGGTCGCCCCCGGGGAGGGGGCATTGAGGACATGAACCGCCTTCTCGGTCGTCTCGATCACGAAATCGTCGACCAGGCGTCCCTGACTGTCGACGGCCTGAGCCCGCACGCCAACGCCGCCTGCCTCGAGATGCTCGGATCTCAGCTGGGGTACCAGTCTTGCGGCCAAGCGCGAGTAGAGCCGCTTCGATTTCGAGTTGATGAATTCGCGGGCTCCGGGCACCAGGTTGGCCCTGGCGAGGCGACGGAACCCCTGGTAGCGGACCATCTCGGAGACATCGGACCAGTTAGGGCGACTCCCCCGGTAGTGCTCCCGGCCGAGCGCCACTAGCGCATTCGGCCCGACCTCAACCGAGCCGTCGACCCGCCGGGTGAAATGGACTCCCAGAAATGGGAACCGGGGATCAGGGACCGGGTAGATCAATGCGTTGACGTGCGGGCCACCCCTCATCGTGTAGTACTCGCCCCGGAACGGGATGATTTGCACGGGGGGCGTCATTCCCGTCATTCGGGCGACGCGGTCTGAATGCAGTCCCGCACAATTCACCAGCAACCGGCTTCGAAAAGACGACCCGTCGACGCCAATCTCGACAGCTGTGGCTGTCTCCCGGATACGGGTGACCCGGGAGCCAAGATCGACGGTGGCACCGGCGGCGGCCAGACCTCGGGCGAGATATTCGGCCACCTCCCGGAAGTCGACCACCCCTGCTGCCGGAACAACGAGCGCCGATTCGCCGGTCGCCGCCGGCTCAATTTCACGGATCTCTTCGCGCCGGATCCGCCCGAGCCCCTCGAGCCCGTTGGCGTTTCCTCTTCGCTCGAGCTCATCGAGGGCGGGGAGCTGAGAGCGGTCGGCAGCTATCACCAGTTTTCCCGAACGGCTATGGGCGATGCCGGCCTCGGCACAGAGCTCGTACATGGACCGGGCCCCGGCAACTGCGAGCCGGGCCTTTAACGAACCAGGCCGGTAGTAGAGGCCGGAGTGGATGACACCGCTGTTATGCCCGCTCTGATGACCGGCGACCCGATCCTCCTTCTCGAGAATCAAGAGAGACAAGCCCGGGCGTTGTTCGTAGAGCGCCCGTCCCACGGCGAGCCCAATCAAACCTCCCCCGATGATGCATGCGTCGTAAGTTTCCATCGATTCGCGCTAAGTGACACTGCACACGCGCAGTGGAAGCGTATATCCTCGTTACCCAGATGAGCCAGCCAGAAGGAAACCTCTAGTGGACGGAACTGCGGTGATCGTGGGTGGAACGGCTGGTCTGGGTCTTGAGGTTGCACGTCACTACCTCGACGTGGGCTCGCCGGTCATCGTCACCGGCCGGGATCAGTCTCGAGCCGACGAAGCGGCCACGGGCCTGGGCGGCAAAGCATTGGGAGTTGCGTTCGACCTCGCCGAACCCGAATCGATCGGTCCGGCTTTGGCCGACGTCGGACCGGTATCACGCCTGGTGCTGGCCGCCATCGCTCGCGACAACAACCCGGTCAAGCAGTACGACATTGCTGCCGCCACCTATCTCACGACCATGAAATTGGTGGGCTACACGGCGACGATCCACGCCCTTCTTCCGAAGCTGACTCCAGAGAGCTCGGTGTTGTTGTTCGGAGGACGCGCCAAGGATCGGCCATATCCGGGATCGACCACGGTCACGACGGTCAACGGCGGGATTTCGAGCCTGATCCGTACTTTGGCCATCGAGCTCGCTCCAATTCGGTTCAACGCGTTACACCCCGGGATCGTCGGCGACAGCCCCTTCTGGAGCAACAAGCCGCTGGAGGCCGTTCTGGCCCGCACCCCGACCGGCCGTCTCACGACGATGGACGATGTGGTCGATGCCGCGGTGTTCCTCTTGGAGAACCGCGCCATCAACGGGGTGAATCTCTACGTTGACGGCGGTTGGATGTTGATGTGACCGATTCGCAACGAACCGAAGTGCTCAACGGGGCTCTCGATGGCATCGGCGATCGGTTGCGCGAGGAGAGGGTCAAAGCCGGCTTGAGTCAGCGCGAGCTCGCTCGCCGCCTCGGCCTCTCGGCGAGTCTCATCTCCCAGCTCGAGAGCGGAATGTCCAAGCCTTCGGTAGGCACCCTTTACTCGATCGTGACCGAACTGAATCTGTCTCTCGACCGCCTCATTCGCGGTGATGAGTACGCAAACAAGTCACCGGCCGATGCTCCGAGTCGACAGGTTGGGCCGCTCGTGCATCCCGAAGATCGTGCGGCGGTCGAACTCGCCTCGGGCGTGCGTTGGGAAGAATTGACCTCCACCACCGAGGACGGCGTGGACTTTCTTTTTGCCACCTATGAGGTGGGGGGCTCGTCAACACCCGAGCAGTCGCTCATGCGTCATCACGGACGTGAATACGGCTACATCATCTCGGGGACGCTTGGGGTCCAGATTGCTTTTCAGGAGTACAAGCTCGAACCGGGCGACTCGATCGCGTTCGACTCCACCACTCCACATCGGTTGTTCAACCGGGGGGAGGTTCCGGTGCAGGCGATCTGGTTCGTCGTCGGGCGCGAGGCATCCGATCAATTGAGCTAGGGGGACATCTCGCGCTCCGCCAGCATCGCGTCGCCAAAGGAGGCGAAGCGGTAATCGCGGTCGAGAGCCGCTTCGTAAGCCTTCCGCCAGCTCTCTCCCATGAAGGCGGCCAGCATGACGAGCAGCGTGGTCCGCGGCAGGTGAAAGTTGGTGATCAGGAGGTCAACGTTTCGAAAGCGGAATCCGGGCGTGATGAAGAGGTCGGTGCTGCCCGTGTCCGTCTTGCTTTCCAACGCACGCACAACGGTCGTTCCGACTGCAACGACGCGCCCTCGACAGTTCTTGATCTTTGCTCGAGTCGCGTCCGGCACAACGAACTCCTCGGAATGAATGGTGTGTTGCTCGATGGTGTCGGTGTCAATCGGCCGAAATGTGTCGAGACCGATCCGCAACTCCAGCTCGGCGACCTCGATCCCTTTCTGGTCGAGTCTGTCGAGCACCCTTGCCGTGAAATGAAGAGCCGCCGTCGGTGCGGCCGCTGAACCAACTCGCTCAGCGAAGATCGTTTGATAGCGCTCGGGATCGTCGAGTTCGGCTTTGATGTAGGGAGGAAGGGGCACTTGGCCGACCTCAGCGATTGCCGCTTCGAGATCGCCGTCGGCCTGCAACTCGAGTAAGCCGACACCCCGTATCGGTGCCTCAACGATCGTGGCCGTGATCGGTCCGAAGTCCAACTCGTCACCCTGCTTGAGCCGCCGGGCAGGCTTGAGCGCGACGTTCCATTGCGTTCCCAATACCGGCCCAAGCAAAAGCGCCTCGACCGATCCCCCGCTGGACACCTTGTGGCCTCGAAGCCGCGCGGCCCGGACGCGCGTCCGGTTCACCACCACCAGGTCACCCGGCTCGAGTAGTTCGGGCAGATCGACGAAGTGATGGTCGCTCATGTCTCTGGTGTCAAGCAGGCGGGACGAATCGCGCGGCTCAATCGGCACCTGCGCGATCCGATCAACCGGCAGGGAGTAGTCAAACTCCGACGTCAGCACAGGTCGCTAGAGAAGGCGCGGGTGCCCGGGGTTCTCGACCCCGAGATGGCGATAGGCAAGGTCAGTGGCCATGCGCCCACGGGCGGTGCGCTGCAAGAGCCCGATCTGGAGGAGGAAAGGCTCGTAGGCATCCTCGACTGTCTCGGGTTCCTCACCCACCGCAATTGCCAGCGTCGTCAGACCCACCGGGCCTCCACCAAACTTGTGCACAATCGACTCGAGAATCGCCCGATCAAGCTTGTCGAGACCCAAATCGTCCACTTCGTAAGTGTGCAGAGCCCGATCGGTGGTTTCGACGTCGACCAAACCGTCTGCGCGAGCCACCGCGAAGTCACGCACCCGGGCCAGCAACCGATTGGCGATCCGGGGGGTGCCGCGACTGCGAGTGGCGATGACCTTGGCGGCTTCGACATCGATGTGCACGTCCAGGATCCTCGCCGAGCGGGTGACGATCGTGGCGAGTTCGTCGTCCGTGTAGTAATCGAGACGATCCTCTATGCCGAACCGATCTCGCAGTGGCGCAGTCACCTTCCCTTTGCGCGTGGTCGCTCCAACCAGGGTGAAATGGGGCAAGTCGAGGCGGATCGATTGTGCGGCAGGCCCTTTGCCGAGCACGATGTCAAGCTGGAAGTCTTCCATCGCTGGATAGAGCACTTCTTCGACCGCCCGGGGCAGGCGATGAATCTCATCAATAAAGAAGACCGAGCCCGGCTCGAGGTTGGACAGAATCGCGGCCAGGTCGCCCGGACGTTCGAGGGCCGCGCCCGAAGTAATGCGAATCCCGGCCCCCGACTCGGCCGCAATGATGCTGGCCAGGGTTGTCTTGCCGAGTCCGGGCGGTCCTGAGAGGAGCACATGATCGAGCGGGCGCGATTGGGTCCGGGCAGCCTCGATCGCGATCTCCAAACGTTCCTTGACCGCCTGTTGCCCTACGAAGTCTTCGAGCCGGCGCGGTCGGAGATGTAGATCCTCCTCGTTGAGCGTCGGGTTGAGGAGCGAGTCTTCTCTCATGGCCGACCCAGCAGCTGAAGTGCGGCCCGGATCTGCTCTGCCACCGGCAGATCGGAATCGGTCGCAACCACAGCTTCTCTTACCTCGCCCGGGGTGTAGCCCAGACCTTCGAGGGCTTGTCTGAGTTGGGCGGAGCCGCCCTCGGCTCCGATGATGTCGGCTTCCTGCTCGTCCAACTTTGGCTTGAGCTCGAGAACCATCTTTTGCGCCGAGCGTTTCCCAACCCCGGGGACGACGGTCAAGGCATCGACATCCTCGGTGGCGATCGCCCTCCGCACCTCGGTCACGTTCAGCGAACCAAGAATCGCCAGCCCGACTTTGGGTCCCACGCCCGACGCTGTGATCAAAACTCGAAACAAATTTCGCTCCGCTTCGGAGACAAATCCGTAAAGAGTGAGCGTGTCCTCGCGGACGTTGAGGTGAGTGTGGATGACAAGGTCCTCGCCAATCCCCGGTAGCTGGGCCTGGGTGCGCGGAGTCGTGAACACCTCGTATCCGACCCCAGCGACGTCGAGCGTAACGGTCTGATCCGAACGCGCCACCAGGGTTCCCCGCAGTCGCCCGATCACGTTCCGGCTCCTGCCACACGCAGCGACTGCAGATGACAGATCGCCACCGCCAGGGCATCGGCCGCGTCGGCGGGTGTCGGTGGCGCGATGCCGAGGCGCCGGCCGACCATGGTCGACACCATCCGCTTGTCTGCTGCGCCGTCACCGGTCACGGCCGCTTTGATCACGGTCGGAGGGTATTCAAAGACATCCAGGTCCTGTTGGGCCGCGGCCAGGATGGCAACACCAGCGGCTCGACCAACGGAGACTGCCGTCTGCAGGTTCCGGTTGGTGAACACCTGCTCGATCGCCACGGCTTGGGGGCGGTGCTCGACGAGGATCTCGGCGAGGCGACGGTGAATCTCGAGGAGCCTTTCGGTAGAGGGCGCATCGGGATCCGTGCGGATGACCCCGGCCGCAATCGCCACCAGGTCATGCGAGCGGCGAACCAGCCCGTACCCGGTGGTGGTCAATCCGGGATCGATGCCGAGGACGAACATGTGTACGTCACGGTAGTCAGTCGGCGAGAGAGGCAAGCACCTCGTCGGAGATCTCGTAGTTGCCGTACACCATTTGCACATCGTCGAGGTCTTCAAGGGCATCGACCAGCCGCATCACCTTTGTTGCGGTTGAGCCGTCAACGGCCACAGTGGTGCGCGGTTCCTGAGTCAATTCGGCCGCTATCACTTTGAGCCCGCCGCCTTCGAGCGTCCGTTGGACCGCAACCAGTTCGGTGGGCCCAGTGATGATCTCGACTATTTCCTCGCCAGGCCGAACATCTTCGGCGCCGGCATCGAGCGCCGGCAGCAGCACCTCTTCTTCGGTCCCTTCGACCTCGATATACCCCTTGCGCTCAAACATATAGGCGACCGAGCCCGGCTCACCCAGGTTTCCGTTGTTACGAGAGAACGCGGCTCGGACATCGGAAGCCGCACGATTGCGATTGTCGGTCAGCACCTGGACCATGAGAGCAACACCTCCCGGGGCGTATCCCTCGTACCAGATCTCCTCATAGTTGGTCGTGTCGGAACTGCCTGTGGCGCGAGCGATGGCGCGTTCGATATTGTCCATTGGAACAGCACTGGCTCGCGCTTTGGCGACGGCTGCGGCCAGGGTCGCGTTCCCCGCGAGGTCGCCTCCCCCACTTCGTGCAGCAATCTCGACACCCCGGATCAGCTTGGCGAAGAGCTTGCCCCGGCGCGAGTCATTCGCAGCCTTCTTGCGTTTGATTGTCGCCCACTTCGAATGCCCGGACATCGTCAGCTATTCAACTAGGTCGACCAGCCGCTGATGGAGGCGAACGTCGCCAGTTAATTCCGGATGAAAGGACGTGGCCATGATGTGACGGTCCTGAACCATTACCGGATGCCCCTCCACCGAGGCAAGGACGTCAACGCGATCTCCCACCTTGACCACCCATGGCGCTCTGATGAACACCGCCCGGAATGGCTCTGCCAACCCATCGATCTCGAGATCGGTTTCGAATGAGTCGTTCTGCCTTCCAAAGGCGTTGCGTTCCACCACGACATCGAGTGCCTTGAGCAGCGGTTGCTCCGGACCGTTCACTTCCCGGGCAAGGAAGATCATTCCCGCACACGTGCCCCAGGTGGGCATGCCGGCGTCGATCCGCTTAACCAATGGGTCGATCAGCCCGAAGCGAGTAGCCAGCTTTCCGATCGTCGTCGACTCTCCTCCCGGGATGATGAGCGCGGCCACCGAATCGAGGTCGGAGGGCGCTCTCACCTCTACGGCTTCCGCGCCGACGGCCCGCAAACTGGCGACGTGTTCGCGAAAGTCGCCTTGGAGCGCTAGTACTCCAACTCGGGGACTCTGGCCCCTCGACATTGGCTCACCAGCCCCGCTCCGCCAGCTTCTCGTTGGCCGGGATTTTGTCGATCTCGATTCCAGGCATTGCCTCGCCGAGGCCTCGTGAGACCTTGGCCACGACCTCGGGGTCGGCCCAGAAAGTCGTCGCCTCGACAATCGCTCTTGCCATCGCAGGCGGATCGGAGCTCTTGAAGATCCCCGAGCCGACAAAGACCCCGTCAACTCCGAGAGCCATCATCAAAGCGGCGTCGGCCGGGGTGGCGATTCCTCCGGCTGCGAAGTTGACCACCGGAAGTTTCCCTGTCTCATGGATCTCCTGCACCAGATCAAAAGGTGCGCCCAGGTCCCGGGAGAAGGCCATCAACTGCTCCGGGCCGAGCTGGCTGAGGCGTCTCAAATCGTTCGTAACGGTTCGCATGTGGGTGACGGCTTCCACCACGTTGCCGGTGCCGGCTTCCCCCTTGGTTCGGATCATGGCCGCGCCTTCGCCAATCCGGCGCAGAGCCTCGCCCAGATTTCGAGCTCCACAGACAAACGGCGTAGTGAAGTCCCATTTGTCGATGTGGTGCTCGTTGTCCGCGGGAGTGAGCACTTCGGATTCGTCGATGTAGTCGACGTTTAGCGCCTGCAGAACTCGCGCTTCGGCGAAGTGACCGATCCGGCACTTGGCCATGACCGGGATCGTTACCGCAGCCTGGATCTCGTCGATCTTGGTGGGATCGGCCATGCGGGCAACCCCACCCATCTTGCGGATATCCGACGGCACTCGCTCGAGCGCCATCACCGCGACTGCGCCAGCTTCCTCGGCAATCTTGGCTTGCTCCGCCGTGACCACATCCATGATCACCCCACCCTTGAGCATCTCCGCCAGGCCTCGTTTGACTCTGTTGGTGCCCTTTTCCACGTCACATCTCCTATTTACAAATTGATCTATTGGGGGCGTTGCCGCAATGCTACCGGGCGTTTACTTGTGCAAATGGGCTAGCGATCCGAATTGAACGTTGCGATCGCGTCGCGATAGGCGCTTTGGTAGAGCGGAAAGACGGAGGTCCAATCGAAAACCTTGACTCGCTCGCGAGAGCGCTTTCCCATGGCATCAGCCTGCGCGGTGTTGATTAGCAAATCCAAGAGCGCGGCCGCGAGCAGACGCGGCGCGCCGATCGGAGTAAGCCGGGCAGTTCCGGCGGTGACCTCCCGAAACGCAGGGAGGTCGGAGGCGACAATCGCACATCCAGCCGCCATTCCTTCCGCGACCACCAGGCCGAAACTCTCGCCGCCCAGATTGGGAGCGACAAACACTGCGCTCGTCTGCAACCAGGTGGACTTGCGTTCGTCGGTGATTCGCCCAACGAACCTGACGTTGTTGCGGTCCTGTCGTGACGAACCGATCACGATCAACTCAGCAAGTGGAACCGCGGCGCGCACCTCCTCCCAAGCGGTGAGTAGCACGTCAAGGCCTTTGCGCTCATCATCACGCCCGACGAAGACGACCCGCTCACGATGCCGTTGACCGCCACTCCGAAAGAAGGACGTGTCGATTCCAATCGGGATGATTCGCACCGACGGCCAGGGCAGGTCGGCGGCCACGCCACTCACTGCGGTCAAGACGCGCCGGCGCCAGAGCCGGTCCGGCACCGCCTTGTAGAGCCATTTCGCCCAACGCGGTTTGTCGGCATGGAAGGTGGCAACGAGGGGCAACTCAAGACCGATCGCTCCCCAACCCACGGTGGGAATGAATGGCTCGTGCAGGTGAACCACTTCGACTTCGGCCACTGCCGCGGCGATTCTCTTGCCGACTTGGGGATCGAGTCGAAGCGGCACAGTTGATCGGTTCGCCCGGATGGCCAGACTCTCTCCGAGGTTCACACCGTCGATGGCGCCAGGTCCGACCAACAAGGGTTCATCACCGTTAGCGCGGAGGAGGCGGGCAAGCTCGAGGACCTGGTTCTGGACTCCGCCATGCCGGCTCAGGTCGTAGGGGCAGACCAGGCCGACTTTCATGTCGCGGGTTCCAGCTCTCGATCCGATGGCCAGTTGGGTTGGAGCAGGTGCCACTGCTCGGGTGCCTGGCGAATGCACCGTTCCAATGCCCAAGCAATCCGTTGCGTCTTCTCGGTGACGTTCGTCGCCCCTTCCATCGAGACTTCGTCCAGAACGACGCGATAACCGGTCGGGGTGAAGTACGTCCCGGCCAGAACAACAGGCACTCCCGTACGTTGCGCGAGAAATGCGGGACCGCCCGGGAGGGTCGTGCGCTCGCCAAAAAACTCCACCTCGATTCCGCGCCTGTTCAAGTCCCGATCGGCCAGCAGTGCCACGGCGGCCTTGCGAGCGATAGCCGCCTCGATGGCGCGGGGAGATCCTTTCCCAAGCGGAATCACAGTGATCTCGAATGCTTCTCTCATCTTCACGAACCACTGGGTGAGTCTTCGATTGGGGAGCTGCTCGGCCACCGCCGCAATTTCGAGCCCCGCCCTGGGACCGGCCACCGCGGCCGCTTCCCAATTGCCAAGGTGAGGGAGCACGAGGATCAGACCGGTGTCACGGGCGTTCGCCATATGCTCGATCCCGACGATCTCGACTTGTGATGTGATCTCCGAGACCCGCCCGGGCCGCACCCAAAGGGTTTCCGCCCAATAGCGACCGTAGGAGGCAAAGACCGCCGACGTGATCCGATCGAGGTTTGCATCGTGACCGAGCACCCGGGACATGTGGCGCCGTGCCATTCGCCTGCGATCGCCCGCAAACCTCCCCCAAATCCGCCCTGCAAACTCACCCAAACTTCTGGCCGCCGAGAGTGGGAGGAGCCGCACCCCACCAATCACGAAACGCATCAAGTAGTAAGCGAACGCGTCTCTCACCGGAGGTTGTTGTACGTGAGGAGGAATCGCCAGATCACTGTTGCCCAAGTCGCGATGACCAGCACCCAGAGCATGGGCTCGATGAGCCCCAACAGCAATCCGAGGGTGAAGAGAATCACCCGCTCCGCTCTCCCCATCATTCCCCCGCGCCCGTCGAGCCCGGCCGCCTCGGCCCTCGCCCGCAGATAGGGGACGAGCAACGATCCGCCGAGCGCCACCACGACCAAAAGGACGAGGCGTTGTTCACCGGCCACGGCCGCGGCGAGTCCGCTGAGCACCGCCACCTCACCAATGCGATCGGCCATCGCGTCGAGCAGGGCGCCGCGGGGAGACTCGGTGCCGGCGGCTCTGGCCACCGAACCATCCAACCCATCCAGCAGCGATCCAACGAGGGCGACGGAAGCACCACCCACGATGCGGCCGCTTCCGATCATGATGGCGCCCACCACTGTCACCACCAACCCCATGAGGGTCAGGACAAGTGGCGTGATACCGAGCCGGCTCAGGCCCCGACCGATCGGTTGCAACAACCACTGCAGATGAGGCCGCACGCGGAGATCGATCACCGGCGGGCAATGTAGTGGGCAAGGATCGCCCTCAGTCCACTGCAAAAGGTCCTGTCTATGCTCCGCGCCGGATCGCGCAAGCAAAGCCTGGTTTTAGGCGAGATCAGGAGGTTGGATGGTTCCCGAGAAGATCCGCAATGTGGCGTTGGTCGGACACGGTGGCAGCGGGAAGACGACTCTGGCCGAAGCACTTCTCTTCGTCACCGGCGCCACGACGCGTCAGGGATCGATCGACGCCGGCACTTCGATGCTCGATTTCGAGCCCGAAGAGCAGGAACGAAAGATTTCCCTCGGCCTTTCCGTAGCCAGCGTGATGTGGCAAGACAACAAGATCAATGTGATCGACACGCCTGGATATATCGATTTTTCGGGAGACGCGCGAGCCGCATTACGCGCTGCCGACTTGGCGCTGTTTGTCGTCTCCGGAGTCGATGGGGTCGAGGTGCAGACCGAGATTCTCTGGCGGGCGGCCGAAGAAGAGGGCATACCCCGCGCCGTGATGATCACCAAGCTCGATCGTGAGCGGTCCTCGTTCTCACGCGTTCTCGCCCAACTGCGTGAGACCTTTGGGAAAAGGATTGCGCCGGTACAGGTGCCGATCGGCGAGGAGGCCGACTTGCGAGGAGTCGTCCGGGTCGTCTCCGGTCGGTCCTTCCTGTATGGGCCGGACGATCGGACCGGAACGCTCGTGGAAACCCCTCCGGCGGACGTCGCGGACCTCGTAGCCAGCACGCGCGACTCACTGATCGAGTCCGTAGTCGAAACGGACGACTCGCTGATGGAGCGGTATTTCGAAGGCGAGATGCCCGACCCGGCCACCATCGTCAAAACCGTGCACAACGGGATGTTGAACGGTGAGATTTTTCCAGTCTTGGTGGGCTCGGCCACCCGCCGGATCGGCATCGACACCCTTTGTGAATTCCTCTACGACTTTGCTCCGAATCCGCTCGAGCGCCCTCTGCCGCCTATAGCTTCAGGAGACTCGATTCCCATCCGTCCCGACGGGCCTGCCCTGGGCTATGTCTTCAAAACAGTTTCGGACCCCTTCGTCGGACGTATCTCACTTTTTCGCGTGTATTCCGGTGCGGTGAAGGCCGACGATGACTTGCAAATCCATGGTGCGGACGGCACGGCCGGGCATGCCCGGATGCACAACCTTTTCTATCTGATGGGTAAGGACCACGTCGATACCAAAGAAGTCTCTTGCGGTGAGATTGGCGCCGTGGCCAAGATCGAAAACCTCACAGCCGGCGCGACAATTCACGGCCCCGGGGTCAACACGGTGTTGCGACCCGTCGTGTTTCCGAATCCCGTCACTGAGCTGGCGATCTCGCCCAAGAGCCAGCACGACGAGGAAAAGCTTTCGACTGCCCTCCATCGCATTCTCGATGAAGACCCGACCTTGCGGGTTGACCGCAATCCCGACACTGGAGAAACCGTCCTCGCCGGGCTCGGGGATGTCCATCTCGACGTCACGCTGGCCCGGATCCATCGCAAGTTCGGGGTCGACGTCAACACGACCGTTCCCAAGGTCCCTTATCGAGAGACGATCACCTCTACCGCGGATGCCGAGGGGAAGCACAAGAAGCAGTCGGGGGGCCGCGGTCAGTACGGGGTCGCCAATGTCAAATTCAGCCCCCTTCCCCGCGGCTCGGGCTACGAGTTCATCGACGCCATCAAGGGCGGTTCGATACCCCGCCAGTTCATCCCCGCCGTCAACAAGGGCATCCAGGAAGCCCTGCAGCGAGGGATCCTCGCCGGCTACCCCGTCGTCGATCTGGCCGCTGAGGTATTCGATGGGAAGTTCCACAACGTCGACTCCGACGAGCTGAGCTTTCGCATGGCGGGGATCCAGGCGTTTCGAGCGGCGGCCGCAAACCTGCGGCCCGTGCTGCTCGAACCGATCATGCACCTGACGATTCTCGTACCGGACGAGCACACCGGTGACGTGATGGGAGATGTGAACAGCAAGCGGGGCCGGGTGCTAGGAGTCGACTCTGATGGCGGCAGCCGGGTGGTCGAAGCCGAGGCACCTATGGTCGAGATCCAGCACTACGCCGCTGATCTCCGGTCGATGACGAGTGGACGAGGAACCTTTGAGGTCCGCTTTGATCACTACGCAGAGGTGCCGCATCAAGAGGCCCAGAAGGTCATCAGCGCGGCAGGTCAGAAGGAGGAGTGATGGCAGACGCTGTCCTGAGATTTGAGGACAAGGAGCTTGCGCTTCCAGTTGTCTCTGGCAGCGAGTCGGAACGCGGTCTTGACATCTCCGGGCTTGCGGCCGAGACCGGACTCTTCACGATCGATCGCGGCTTTGGCAATACCGCCGAGAGCCAAAGCAGTGTCAGCTTCATCGACGGCGCCAAGGGCATTCTCCGGTATCGCGGCTATCCGATCGAGCAACTCGCCGAAGGCGCCTCCTTCTTGGAAGTGGCGTACCTCTTGATCTATGGCGCGTTACCGAGTCAGCCCGAGCTCACTCGGTTCGAGGACTCGATCACCAGGCACACCCTCCTCCGCGAGGACATGAAGAAGATGTTCGAAGCCTTCCCGCACAACGCCCATCCGATGCAGATCCTGGCGTCCGCCACGTCGGCCCTGGCGACCTACTACCCCGACGCGCTCGATCCTTCCGACCCCGACGCCGTCGACGTCTCAATCCACCGGCTGCTGGCCAAGGTTCCAACGATGGTCGCGTGGCTTTACAAGTACAAGGTGCATCAGCCGTATGTTTATCCCCGCAACGACCTCGACTACGCCGCCAACTTCCTGCACATGGTTTTTTCGGTGCCGGCCGAGCCCTATCACCACGACCCGGTGATTGCGGCGGCACTGAACGTCCTGCTCGTGCTCCACGCCGACCATGGTCAGAATTGCTCGGCCACCGCAGTACGCCTGGTCGGGTCGGGGGACGCCAACATCTTCAGCTCGGTTTCGGCTGGTATCCACGCCCTCTCCGGACCGCTTCACGGCGGAGCGAATCAGGAAGTCCTCGAGATGCTGGAGTCGATGGCCCAACAAGGTGGCAAGGTCTCGGGATTCGTCGACCGGGCCAAGGACAAGGAAGATCCATTCCGCCTCATGGGCTTCGGTCATCGGATCTACAAGAACTTCGACCCGCGAGCAAAGATCATCAAACAGGCCGCGACCGACGTGCTGGCCAAGCTTCACATCGACGATCCCCTGCTCGACATTGCCCAGGAGCTGGAGCAAGTCGCGTTATCCGATGACTATTTCATCGAGCGCAAGCTTTATCCCAACGTCGACTTCTATTCCGGGATCATCTACCGGGCGCTCGGCTTTCCCACCGACATGTTCACCGTGCTGTTCGCCCTCGGCCGACTTCCCGGCTGGCTAGCGCAGTGGAAAGAGCTGCACGCAGATCCCAAGATGAAGATCTACCGACCCCAGCAGGTGTACGTCGGAGAGACCAAGCGCGACTACGTCCCCATCTCCGCGCGCTAGGGCTGGCAACCGGCGGCCTTCGCTGAGGCTTCGAGCTCTTGCGCCAGACGACTCACCGCTAGCTCGTTGACCGCAACCACCTCCGCTGGTTCGGACCAGTAACCCGCTTCTGAGAGCCGTTCGACCAGGAACTGGCTCTCACCGGCGAACGTCGCGTTGAAGCCGGCGATCGTTTCTGCTGTGTAGCTGCCGGTTGTCTCGAGGTACTCGGCCCAGACCTCATCCCGGTCCGCCTCAGGCACGCCCACCAGCGGATGGGCACTGGAGCCAGGATCGACGGCCGCGCGATCGGCGAGATAAGAGTTGATGCCTGCAACCGTCGCAAAGGTTCGTGCGCAGACGTCACTGTTTATCTCGGTTCGCGGTGGACGGCGCGGAAGGACGAAATACGTGAACGCCGCTCCGACGACCAGCCCCGCGATCAAAAAGGCGAGCCACAGCCCGCGCCCGCCCGGCCCCATCTTCATGTAAATCAATCTACGCCCAAAGGCTCCGTATAAACAGGGCGAACCTGATGCCCGTCGACGCCGTCGATGACCACCAGGGCACGAGCCGAGGGAGGCTCGGTGGCGTCGTACAGAACGACGTGCCAGAGGGGCCGGGAACGCAGCCCGGAGAAGATGATGGCAGCCGATGCCTGCCCGATCGGAAATGGCGCTGCGACGGCAGCCAACTCGAGCGCCTCGCTGGCCTCCAGGTTGAGTGGCCAGGCCGCCCGCCAGTGCCAGAGACCAAGCAGAACGGCGAGACCGATGAGGCCCCAACGCAGAATCGGCCAACTCCGAATCAACCAAATTCAAGTCAGGCAGGGCGAACCCCAAGGCGACGGCGAGGACCAGATAGATGAAGGCGGCTGTGCGGCGACGCTCCGGAGTGGGAAACGTATAAGGACCGGCCTGAGCCGAGTCGAGGTCCTCAGGGACGCGGGCCTCTGCGGCCGTCTCCTCGGGAATGTGGATGCCGTCGACGTCAGGCTCCGGTCAAACCCTGGGTAGAACCGGCTTGGGTGCGGGTGGCTCGCACGCCTGTGCGATCTCGGCAATCGATTCCGCCAGACCCACACCGCGTCGATCCCTTTCTTCGCCATAGCGCCGAAGGCCCACGGTCCCAGCTTCCACATCTTTGTCACCCACGACAACGAGGAAGGGGCGTTTCTGGGTGAGCGCTCGTCGGATCTTCTCCCCGAGCGTGTCGTTGGAGTAGTCGACTTCGACCCGCAAGTTTTCCTTCCGCAAAGCGTCTCGCACCGATTCCGCGTAATCGAGATGCCGTTCGGCCACCGGCAGTACTTCCGCCTGCACGGGCGCAAGCCATCCCGGGAAGGCACCCGCATGGTGTTCGACCACGATCGCCAGGAAACGATCAAGCGACCCAGCCTTGGCGCAATGGATCATGTAGGGCACAACTGGTTCGTTCTCCGAGCTCACATAGCTGAGTCCGAACCGCTCTGGATTGTTGAAGTCGACCTGAATGGTCGAGCACTGCCAGCGGCGGCCGATCGCATCGCGCACATGAATGTCGATTTTCGGGCCGTAAAAGGCGCCTTCCCCCTCGGCGATCCGATAGTCGATTCGTGCATCATCGAGAGTTGCCTTCAACGCTTTCTCTGCTTCCTCCCAGCGATCTGGCGGGCCGACCGATTTCTCCGGACGCGTTGACAGATCGGCCTCGAAATCGCTGAAGCCGAAGTCGGTGAGCCAATTGGTCACGAACTCGAAATGCATCTTGAGCTCATCAGCGAGCTGATCGGGCCGGCAAAACGTGTGAGAGTCGTCCTGTGTGAGGCCGCGCACCCTAAGTAGGCCGTGGAGCACCCCGGAACGCTCCTGGCGGTAAACGCTGCCGAGCTCCGAGTAACGCAACGGCAACTCGCGATAGGAACGAGCCCGGCTGCGATAGATCAGGATGTGGAACGGGCAGTTCATCGGCTTCACCCGATAGAAGTCGTCAGCGTCCACCTCGAGTCGCGGGAACATGTTTTCTGCGTAGTAGTCCAGATGCCCCGATATCTCCCACAGGTGCTCGCGGGCCAGATGCGGGCTGTAGACGAACTCGAATCCATATCGTTCATGCATCCGACGCGAGTGATCCTCGGCCACCTTCCGAAACATGCCCCCGTGGGGATGCCACACGGCCAGCCCAGGGCCGAGCTCGCGAGGGAATGAATAGAGGTCGAGTTCGGTACCCAGTTTCCGGTGGTCCCTCCGCTCAGCCTCTTCCAACCGGTGCAAATAATCTGCCATCGCCCGTGGTGACTCCCACGCGGTGCCATAGATGCGTTGCAATTGCTGGCGCTTCTCATCACCACGCCAATAGGCGCCGGCGCTCCGCAGGAGTTTGAAAGCCGTGAGCTTTCCAGTCGAGGACAAATGGGGTCCGCGACAAAGGTCAACGAAACCGAGATTGTGGTACACGCTGCCCCACGCACCGTCGGCGGAGCCCACCTCTGCGGAGTCGACTGAATCGATGATCTCGAGCTTCAGCGGCTGGTCGGCGAACAAAGCGCGTGCTTCTTCACGGGATACTTCTTGCCGCTCGAAAGGCTGGTCAGCCGCCACGATCTCACGCATGCGGTCTTCGATGGCTACCAAGTCTTCAGGGGTGAACGGCCGGCCGATGTCGAAGTCGTAATAGAAGCCGTCCTCGATTGCCGGCCCGATTGCAAAATGCGATCCGGGGAAAAGCGATAGCACCGCCTGCGCCAGGATGTGGGCTGCGGAGTGGCGGAGAATCTGTCGTCCTTCGTCGCTTTGCGCGGTGATTACCTGGAAATGGCCACCCGCCGCGAGCGGACTTGCCAGGTCAAAAAGCCGGTCGTCTACCGAGACGGCAACGGCTGCTTCCGCCAGCCTCGGGCCGATTGACGACGCCACTTCAGCCCCGGTTATCCCGATGCGGTGAGCGACGACTTTGCCGTCCGGATAAGCAAGTTCAAGTTCCAAGGAGTCTTCTCGTTAGCCTTAAGTCGCAAGGGTACCCAGGGCAAGAAACAGCCTGGATGCCAATTTCTGGATCCAATAGGGCTATAGCTAGTCAGCGCTTTAGTCGAAAAGAGCAAGTATGGACATCGACGCTTTCCTTCGGTCCAAGTTCCCTGCGGCCACGCGGATCGAGATTTCGGCCGGAGACAACAAGGTTTATCGGCTCAGGGAGGAAAGCGGTGCGACGAGCATCGTCAAACTCTTCCCCAATCCTTCCCGCGAGCGCCGGGAGCGGCACGCTCTCGAAGCGTTGGCCGGCGTCTCGGGTGTTCCCAAAATTCTGAGCCGAGGGTTGGATGAGGGCATGGCCTGGATCCAGATGAGCGATGGCGGGAATTGGGATCTGTCATTGCTCCCCCGAAATGTCAACATCATTCGGGCTGCGGGGCGAGTGCTTCGCGGAGTTCACGAGTCGAAAGCCCAGGTCTCCAACCTTTCAAGCCTCATCGGCAATGAAGAAATCGACTCGCACTATCGGAACACATTGACCCGGCTCGAGAAGTTCCGGCGCCGGCTCGGCTTACCTGCCGAAGTCCTCGAACGCGCCAACGAGGCGGGCCCCCCGCAGGCGAGCCCTCCGCGCCCAGCGCACACTCGACCAACCCCCAACCAATTCCTCGTCACCGAAGAGGAACAGGTTTGCCTCATCGATTGGGAATGGGCAACCATGGCACCGCCGGAATGGGATGTGTCACTGGCCAGCTGGCAATTTGCAAACATTCTTGGCGCCGAAGCGGGCGAGGCGTTTCTCGA
The DNA here is from genome assembly GCA_963761985.1 of uncultured Acidimicrobiia bacterium. Taxonomy (GTDB): domain Bacteria; phylum Actinomycetota; class Acidimicrobiia; order Spongiisociales; family ZC4RG35; genus JACCTH01. Next base: position 24,972 of record CAVXIT010000005.1, on the reverse strand, counting down.
GGGCTACGGGGCCGTCGTCACTAATACCCGGCTCAAGAGCTGGATCGCCTACCACTCGGCGATGATGATGCTCGAAGCCGCGGAGAATCGCGACGGAAAGCTCCCGGCGATGGCACCAATGGTCCGTTCTCTCGCGGATGCGGTCGGCTACAGCTAAGCGGGAAATCCACCAATCTCGGGGGTCCGCTTCGTACCCTGCTCGCCGAGCGAGGAGGTTCACATGCTGGAAGCATTGCTGGCGGCCACTGCAACGTCTGGACTCTTTGTCCTAGCCCGCGGTCAACGCCGTTCGCTCGCTTCGGATCACCGACTGGCCTCTGACTACCTGGCTGATGACGACGTCACGATGGAAACCGGCCCTGATGATCTGCCCTGTCCTTGGTGCTACAGCCAAACCACCGAAGGTGATCCTCGTTGCCGGAGCTGTGGGCGAAAATTCGGTTAGCCCAATCAAATTGACTTGATGAGGGTTTGGTCAACGTAGTCGAGGTAGAACCCGAGACTCCGGTAAAGCCGGAGGGCGCGGTGGTTGTCGGCGTCGACATATAGGCAGGCCTGAACGCAGCCCAGGGCTGTGAGCCTTTGTATCCCGTCAAGGATCAGCGCTCGTCCCAAACCTCCCCCCTGGATTGCGGGATCGACCGCAACGACGTAGATCTCGCCTTGGTCCTCGACAGATTTCAGCCAGTTGAAACCCACCAAGCGCTCCCCTTTCCATGCCATGATCAGTCGGTCGGGGGCGAACCATTCCTGCTCCATTCGCTCGGCTAACTCGGCCTTGCCCCAAGTTCCGTTCTCGGGGTGGCGAGCAAAAGCCAGTTGGTTGAGCCGAATCCACTCGTCTTCATCGACCCCGGGCCGGAACGGAGCAACCCTGATCTCCTCCGGGTAGTCCGGGGCTTCCTTTAAGGGCAGGTCGAGGGTGAGACGGAGCAGCTGTCGCTCCTCGGCAAATCCGAGTTTGATCGCGGTCGCAACGATTCCAGGCTGGAAGACCCACACTCGCAACGCAAAGCCGCCTTCGAAGCGGGCCAGCTCGGTCGCACGCTCGAGCAGTAGCTGATGAACGGGAGGTCGCCGATGGTTGGGCAGCACGACCAGCTCCGTGACATGGCGACGCGCTCCGTCACGTGCTACCGGCGCAAATCCGACAAGCCGGTTGGCGTCCCAGACGGCGACACCGACCACACCCGATTGCGGGCGATGGAGGGCAAGATATTTGTGTTCGCCGATGGCGGGGTGACCCTCGGCAAGCCCGATGGCTTCAATCAACTCATCGATCGCCTGCCGATGTTCCGGTAGTTTCGCCAGCCCCGCTTCCACGCGACTGACGGTACCTAAGAGGTCCTCGCCTAAACTTGACTATCCAATGATTTCCAACCGATGAGCGCGGTGGGCCTGGTGCTGGGGGGTGGGGGCATTACGGGGGCTTCCTATGAGCTGGCGGCTCTCATGGCTCTCGAACTGGCCACCGGTTGGGATTGCAACAACGCAGACGTGATCGTCGGGACTTCGTCGGGTGCCTTTGTCGCCAGCCTGGTCCGCCACGACCGGCTCGATCTCGATTCGCTGGTGCTCCCCACCGATGATCGCTCCCAGGTCGCCGCCCGTATCAGGGAACGGATCTTTCGCCGCCGCCCCGGCGTCAAGATCACCAATTGGGTGCGACACGGGATCCTTCCCGGGGTTCGCAAGCCGGGGTTGACTCTGTTGTTGGGATCGCCGGCACCGTACGACAGCAATGGCCTCGCCGATTGGGTCCGTGACGAGCTTGGACCCGAGGCTGAAGTGTGGCCCCAAAAGCCGACGGTGATTGTGGCGTTTGATGCGGCCAGTCGCCGTCGGGCTCCCTTCGGTACCGAGCAGGCTCCGCAGATTGGGATCGCCGACGCGGTGGCAGCCTCCACTGCGATTCCGCTCATATTTCGGCCCTTCCACCATGACGGGCGGGCTTATGTCGATGGCGGTGTCGCCTCGGGGACCCATGCTGACCTCGTACTCGGCAACCATCGACCGCTCGACCTGGTGCTGGTTATCGCCCCGATGGCAGCCGACGAGGAGCGCCGTGGCGCTCTCCCCCACGAGCGCCTCTTTGACCGCGTCGGACGTCGCTATCTGGATGAGGAAATCGCGATCATCAAACGGCATTGGCCCGACACGGAAGTGATGGTCCTCCGTCCCAACCCCTCGATCCTGGCTTCGATGCGTCCGAATCCGATGGAGGCCGAACTGGCAGTCCCCGCGTTCGTCCGGACGCTGATCGGGATGAACAAGATCCTCGCACAGCATGGAACCTGGGAGGTGCTCAAGCGTCACCTCGGCAGCGGCAGGAAGTCTCGGGTCGCGCAGAGCACGTAGTGCCGGATTCGCTCGAGCAAGTCCTTTCTGAGATCGACCGCTGGCCGGCGCCGCACGTGGGTGTGGCGGTGGTCACGATCCGCTGGCGTCGTTGCCAGCCACGGCGAGATCGATGCGCCCGCGCCCTGGGCGTCCGTGAGCAAGCTGCTCACGGCTTATGCCGTGCTCATGGCGGCTCAGGACGAGGAGTTGGATCTCGACGAACCCGGCGGGCCTGCCGGTTCCACCATTCGCCATTTGCTTGCCCACGCGTCTGGTCTGCCTTTTGAAGGACACGCGCCTGTGGCCCGGCCGGGGACTCGCCGGATCTATTCCAACACCGGTTTTGATCTGCTCGGCGAGGTCATCTCCGACACCACCGGTCACAAGTTCGACGAATACCTCAAATTGCAGGTGCTCGAACCCCTCGAACGGAAAGTCGAGACCGTCGGGGGACCTTCAGCAGGACTTAGCGGATCGGTTCTCGACCTCGCCGCTTTCGCCCGCGAGCTCCTGGCACCCACCTTGCTCGAACGGCCGCGCTTAGAGGAGGCGACTTCCGTCGCCTTCCCGGGCTTGGCCGGAATCATCCCCGGCATCGGACGCTACGACCCCTGCGACTGGGGCCTGGGCTTTGAGATTCGCAATGGCAAAGTCCCCCACTGGACAGCGACAACGAACTCCCCAGCCACTTTCGGCCACTTTGGCGGCAGCGGCAGTTTCCTGTGGGTGGATTCGCCCCGCCAGGTGGCGATGTGCGGGCTTACCGGTCGCCAATTCGACGATGATGGCTGGGCGATGCAATGGTGGCCACCATTGTTCGATGCCGTCCTCGGTGTGACTGGCCCGCTCGAGTTTGCTCCCTGATTACGAGGGGTAACCGTTGGCAATGCAGTTCGCCACCTTTCGGCGCGGTCGGTTAGACACGCCGGTAGTTGCCACCGCGGTCCACAACGGTCATGAGTTGCGACCCGAAGTCGAGCGGTCGATGCGCCTTGGATCCGAGATTCGCCTTAGAGAAGAAGATCCACACACGGACTTCTTCGCGGCTGCCTTCGATACATCCGTAGTGGTGCATCGGTCGCGTTTTGAGGTCGATCTGAATCGCCCACGCACAACTGCCATCTACCTCGAGCCTGCCGACGCATGGGGTCTCGAGTTATGGAAGGAACCGATTTCCGTCGAAGTGCAACAGGAAACACTCAGTCTCTACGACCGGTTCTACGCCGATCTCAGCGTCCTGCTTGACGACGTTGTCGAAGCTAAAGGCGGGTTCGTCCTCTACGACATTCACTCCTACAACCATCGGCGCAGTGGCCCCCAAGCTCCTCCCGAGCCTGCGGCCGACAACCCTGTTGTCAACCTTGGAACTGGCTCCTTGCCCGACCGCTGGCGAAACGTCGCTGCCGCCTTTATCGAATCGATGCGCGGCCAACGAATGGGGGTTGATTTCCTTGACGTCCGCGAGAATGTGAAGTTCCGCGGCAGGCAAGTGGCAGCCTGGGTCCACGAGAACTATGGCGAAGTGGGGTGTGCACTGGCGATCGAGATGAAGAAGGTCTGGATGGATGAGTGGTCAGGCACAGTCGCCGCTGACTTGCAGCGGGACTTGCGTGAAGCCCTGTTGACCAGCGTCGAACCCGTTGCCGCCGCCTGGAGCGCGAGTGCCGCTCACTGAGCGCGACCTGGCGATCGACAAGGAGCTAACCGAGATTGCGGGCGAGCTCCCGCTTCTGGCATTGATCACACCTGTCAACGTTCCCGTAGCCCGGAGAGCCTTCTTCGCTGGTGAAGAGCCAACCTTCGCGTATCGCGAACTCCCAGACCTCGACGCCATCTCCAACCGCCTCGACAAGATCGATATATCAGCTGCGGACGACGCCACCGTGGCGCATCTGGCTGAGGCACTCGCCAAGGAACTGAAGCTGCGCCTGGAACTGCTGCGCAACCGCGACTCCGAACAGGCATTCTTTGTTGCGATCGAGCTTTTCGGTCACGTTGAAGACAAGACGCTGAACTTGGCAGAAGCGATTTTGAACGCTCCCTTCGAACGACAGACCCCAGAACGCACCCTCAACGGGTCGGAGTTTGCGGTCCTCGCCCAAAAGGAGATCGACGAATACCGAGCCGGCTATCCCGAACTCTCCGCCAAGGTTCTCGTTACCGATTCACGCCCCGGACTCATGGTCGAGGGCTGGCGATCTCTACATCGGAGTGAAGATACGGATCGACATCGCCTCGATCCCTGGTTTGCTGGCTCACGAGATCGGTACGCACGTGGTTACCTTCGGCAACGGTGGGGCTCAACCGCTGCAGATGTTGTCTTTGGGGCTCGCCAACTACAACGAACTGCAGGAAGCGATGGGGGTGATGGCGGAGTACCTCACGAGCGGGCTCGATCAGGGCCGCCTCCGCATGCTTGCATCCCGAGTGCTGGTAGCGCACCGACGAGCCATGGGAGTCACTTTTCGCGAGGCTCACAGCGATTTGCTCGAGCGCGGGTTCCGGCGCGGCGAAGCGTTCACGACGGTGATGCGGGCATATCGAGCCGGCGGCAACACCAAAGACGCCGTGTACCTTCGTGGGCTCCAGCGCCTGGTCGAGCATCTCCGGTCCGGCGCCGATATGGAAGCCCTGTACGTCGGCAAGATCAGCTTCGAATCGGTGCCTCTGATCGCCGATCTCATGAAACGAGGAGTTCTCGACCAACCGCCGCTGCGGCCACGCTTCCTCGATGACCCGATCGCACAAGAAAGGCTTGCCGCCATCAAGAATGGTGACGAGGTCCTCGACTTTGGAGGTCGCGCCCAATGAAGATCGGATTCGTAGTCAGCCAGGTCGTCACTGAGAAAGCGCAATACACCACCACCCGGCTGGCGATGGCGGCGCGCAACATGGGTCACGAAGTTTGGCTGATTGGTGTCGGAGAGCTCGCTCAGGACTCTCAAGGCAGGATCGTGGCCGATGCCGCCGGACCGGCCGCCAAGACCTACCGCTCGCTAACGACGTTTCTTGATGACGTCCAGGGCGAGGAACGTGGAACGAACGAGAAGATCGTCGTCGATGAGCTCGACGTTTTGATGCTGAGAAACGACCCCACTGAGGATGCAACCGATCGACCCTGGGCGCAGACGTCAGGAATCCTTTTCGGTCAGGTCGCAGCCGCTCATGGGGTGATAGTCGTCAATGACCCAGTCCATTTGGCGGATGCCGTCAACAAGACCTACTTCCAGCTCTTCCCCGAGCAGATTCGACCGAAGACTCTGATCTCCCGTAACGACTCCGACATCAAAGAGTTCATCAAGTCTTGCAACGGCAAGGCTGTCCTCAAGCCGCTACAGGGATCCGGTGGTCAGGGCGTCTTTCTCGTCACAGGGAAAAAGGATCAGAACGTCAATCAGATTATCGAGACGCTGATTCGAGACGGTTATGTGGTGGCGCAGGAATACCTCAAGGATGCTGACAAGGGGGACATTCGGCTCTTCGTGATGAATGGCGAACCGCTGGTGGTCAACGGGAACTATGCGGCCTTTCGGCGCGTACCGACTGGCACCGATCTTCGTTCGAATATGCATGTCGGTGGCGAAGCCAGAGCCGCTGCGGTGACCGATGGCATGCTCGCTCTGGTCGACATGTGCAAGCCCAAGCTGGTTCAGGACGGGATGTTTCTCGTCGGCCTCGATCTGGTCGGCAACAAGCTGATGGAGGTCAACGTGTTCAGCCCGGGAGGTCTCGGAAGCGCCGGCAAACTAAGCGAGCTCGACTTCGCGCGGCCGGTGATCGAATCGCTGGAGCACAAGGTCCAGCTCCGTGCTTCTTACGGCAGCTCTCTCCGTAACGTGACCTTGGCGACTCTGTAAGGCGCTCCGAGTTCGGGAGGACTGACCCTTAGCCTTCGTGTACCTCGTAAATTTCTTGGGCCACGAGGCCGTGAGCCTCCCGATGGACCGTATGGGCCGCTTCGGCGTTCGGCGCTTCGACCAGGCAGAAGATCTTGCCCGCCTTTTCATCCACCCAATAGCTCTTGTAGTTGACCCCGTGCTTATCCTGCGTCTCGAGGTCCTTTGTGTGAGCACCGGCCACGTCGGATGCGGATACACCATCCTCGATGGAATGCACGTCCATAAACAGCGGCAATGTCCCTCCTTGCTTGGACGGGTCCGAGAGTACTCCTAGCGGCGAGAGGGCGTCGAGCTAGGACCCATTAACTTCCTCCCCTTGTTCACTCCTCAAGAACGGGACGCGTTGCTTGACGAATTGGTGTCGGCGGCCAAGGTCGACCGGCGAATCGTTGGGGCGGCGCTAGTCGGTTCAAGCGCGCATAGTCGTGAGGATCAATGGTCGGATATCGACCTCGCATTGGGCCTCGACCGAGGTGTCGCGACCAGCGACGTCGCCGCCGATTGGACCCATCGAATGTATAGCGACCATGGCGCCGTTGCCCACTTCGATGCCTGGTACCAGACCACCCTTTTTCGCGTGTTCCTGCTCTCATCGACCCTTCAGGTAGATATTTCCTTCCGGGCTGACTCCAACTTCGGCGCTTACGGACCGAATTTCCAGCTGCTGTTTGGTACGGCGAACGAGATCCCGTGGACGTCGCCAACGGCTAGCAACGATCTGATCGGATGGTGCTGGGTCTATGGACTGCACGTCAGATCGAGTATCGCCCGCGGTCGGGTCTGGCAGGCAGAGCACATGTTGAGCGCCATGCGCGACCAGTTGTTTGCGCTTGCTTGTGCCCGCCACAACCTGCCGGCCGTCGAAGGCCGAGGCATCGACCGCCTTCCCGCGACAGCCATCGCGCCAATCGAGGGGACGTTGGTTCGCTCGTTGGAGGTCGCCGAGCTCCGGCGCGCCCTCGCTGTCGCCTGTGAAGCGTTACTCCTGGAAGTGGAACATATCGATCTTGAGTTAGCCGCTCGGATCGCCCCAACGATTCGAGCGTTGGCCACCACCGCTATTGACCCAGCGCAATGAAAAGAGTGGGCGCTACTGGGTTCGAACCAGTGACCTCTGCCGTGTGAAGGCAGCGCTCTACCACTGAGCCAAGCGCCCGACATGACGATGTTAGATATCGGGCCCGGCACTGTTTCAATGGGCTAGTGAGGCGCCGCGAGTTCGAAGCAGTCGTGGATCAAGTGCTCGAATCACTTCCACAATGGGTGATCGATCGGGTCGACAACCTCGTTGTCACCGTTGAGGATTCCCCCAGTTTCGAGCAAGACCCCGATGGATCTCTCCTGGGGATTTACGAAGGGGTTTCCCTTCTGGAACGATCGGGCGACTACTGGGGTGCGATGCCCGATCAAATCACTATCTTCCGGCAGCCGCACGTCGAACTTGGGTTACAACCTAGCGATCTCAAGGCCGAGATTCGTCGGACGGTGTTACATGAAATCGCCCACTATTTAGGCATCGAAGACGCCCGGTTACACGAGCTGGGCTGGGACTAACTAGCCGCGCCGAGTGCGGGCGATTCCGGCCTTTTTCAGGGTTGCTGCAGAAACACCGGCACCTCGCCAAGCTCCGTACGAAATGCCCTTGCGATCGGCATAGCCCTTGACCACTTTGGCGAACTCATTCTCGAGCTCGGTGAGATCGACCGTTTCCGAGAAGGAAACCAAGGAGCTCTCTGCTTCAATCCGGCTCTGGTGCAAATCGAGTCTCTTGAGAGCGTCGGTTTCGTCCTTCAGCCGGGTATCAATCGAGGCCAACCGCTTCTCAACACTGTCTTTTGTCACGGGCCGGCCGGGCTTGCGTGAACCCAATGCATCCAAATAGGCCTTGATAACTTTGGCCTCTTTACGGCCCTGAACCAGCGCCGCCTTGTGCTCTGGCGACATCGCCACGATTACCTCCTAATTGCTCGGATGACAATCGCATGATGGCACCAATCGTTGGAAAATGCTCGGAGAAGAAAACCCAGAAATATCCGAGACAGCATGATTGTTTTTGTCGGGCGTACCATCTTCCCCGGCTGCCGCATGCCCGCTACTCAACCTGACCTTGACCATCGACAATCCTGGTCGGAAGGCGGAGCCACCGCGAAGACAACCTCGACCCCGACTGTCGCTACGACCATGTCATCCGCCACCACCACGGCTGGAATTACCAACCCCTCGAAAACGGCGACTACCTCTGGACCAGCCCTTTGGGCCTCACCTACACCACCAGCGGAAGACCCCCACCCCAAGCTGCGTAGCCCTCGATTTCTAAACGGCTAGAAACACCCAATGACCGAACATGCGGTGGTTATCGCCGGCGGAGGTCCGACGGGCTGATGCTGGCTGGAGAGCTGGCACTGGCGGGGATCGATGTTGTCATTGTCGAGCGACGAGCCAGTCAGGACCTCGAGGGCTCGCGCGCCGGCGGGCTGCACTCCCGCACCATCGAGGTGCTCGACCAGCGTGGCATAGCCGATCGGTTCCTCGCCGAGGGCCAAACGCATCCGTTCGTGGGTTACGCCGGGACCTTTTTGGACATCAGCGACTTCCCCACCCGCCACAACTACATCCTTGCGCTTTGGCAGAGCCTGTTCGAGCCCATCCTGGCCGACTGGGTCGGTGAGCTCGGGGTGCCGATCCTGCGCGAACGTGAGGTGAGGGGCTTCGCGGAAGACGACAGCGGTGTCGATGTCAAAGTGTCCGACGACACGACGATCCGGGCGGAATACCTCGTCGGGTGCGACGGAGGACGCAGCCTGACCCGCAAGACGGCCGGGATCGACTTTCCCGGATGGGACCCAACGAGCAGCTTTTTGATCGCCCACGTCGAAATGGACGAAGAGCCGGTGATCGGTATGCGCCCCGAGGGTGGTGGCATCGGTCCCGTCAACCGGGAGGAAGGCGGAGGGCCCTACGGGGTGGTCCTGCTCGAGAAGGAGGTCGAACACCGAAGCGACCCCACCCCCCAGGACCTCAGCGAGGCACTCATCGCCGCCTACGGGACGGACTTCGGTATGCACAGCCCCACCTGGCTTTCCCGTTTCACCGACATGACGCGGCAAGCCGCGTCCTACCGCCACGGACGCGTGTTGCTCGCCGGCGACGCCGCCCACGTGCATGGACCACAGGGCGGCCAGGGCCTCAACACCGGCGTGCAGGATGCCGTGAACCTGGGATGGAAGCTGGGCCAGGTGATCAACAAGACATCACCCGAGAGCCTCCTCGATACCTACCACGCCGAGCGGCATCCAGTTGGTGCTCGGGTCTTGCAAAACACCATGGCGCAAGTCGCGCTCAGCCGCATCGACGAGCGCAGCCAAGCACTCCGCAACTCCATGCTCGAAATGCTGAGCATGGACGAGCCCCGGAGGCGCATCGTCGGGATGATCTCCGGACTCGACATCCACTACGACCTCGGCGAGGGACACCCGTTGTTCGGGCGGCGCATGCCCGACCTCGACTTGGAAACTGCCGACGGCCGCAGGCGCGTCTTCACCTTGCTCCACGACGCCCGGGGGCTGCTCCTCCACTTCGGCGCGACCGGCGGTTTCGATATTGAGCCTTGGGCGGGTCGAGTCCAGTTCGTTGACGCCAAGCACGACGGCACCTGGGAGCTACCGGTCCTCGGCGAGGTCGCCGCTCCCCCGGCTGTGTTGATTCGACCCGACGGACATGTCGCCTGGACGGGAGAACTCACCGACCGAGAGCTGCCTCGAGCACTAGCAACATGGTTCGGGGCTGCCTCTCCGCCTTAAGCTCCCCGAACTCTTAGGCCGCCGGTCACGATCGTTGTTGAGGGCGGCGACTGCAGTGATGGACGATGCGTTGGAGCAGGAGCCGCAGTCCAAGCGGCGATGCCTTCCGATTGGGACTGTTCGGAAGTCGGATTTGGTAGAGGCACGCTTGCTGTCCGAAGGTGCCGGCGATGCTCGTCTCCAGCTATGTTCCTGAGCAAACCACGGTCCCAGGGAGGGAGTCCTATGGCGGACATGAAGGCGTTCATCGAAGGTATCCCAAAAGGTGAGCTTCACCTTCACATCGAGGGAACGCTGGAACCTGAGCTCAAGTTCGAATTAGCCGCTCGTAACGGAATCAGTCTTCCCTACCAGACCGTCGAGGAAGCAATCGCCGGCTACGACTTCGACTCACTGACTTCGTTCTTGGTGGGTTACTACGAGGGGATGGGGGTGCTGGTCGAAGAGCAGGACTTCTACGACTTGGCGATGGCCTACTTTCGAAAAGTGGCCGCCGAGAATTTGATCTACGCCGAGATCTTCTTCGATCCGCAGGGACACACGAGCCGTGGGGTTCCCTTCGCCAAGGTGATCAACGGTCTGCATCGAGCCCGTCAAGACGCGGCAACTGAACTGGGAGTCGAGGCACAACTAATCATGTGCTTTCTCCGCGACATGAGTGCCGACTCGGCGATGGAGACCCTGCGCCAGGCCGAGCCCTATAAGGACCTGATCATCGCCATCGGTCTCGACTCAGACGAAAGGGACAATCCCCCTCTCAAGTTCAAAGAGGTCTACGACATGGCCCGCACCCAGGGATATCGCCTGACGATGCATTGCGACGTCGACCAGCTCAACACCACCGAGCACATTCGACAGGCTCTCTTCGAAATCGAAGTGGAGCGGATCGATCACGGAGTCAACTCGCTCGATGACGAAGAGCTCACAAAGGAGATAATCCAGCGAGGGATGGGCTTGACCGTGTGTCCGATCTCGAACATACAGGTCGTTCAAAACAGCAAGGCGGCCGAGATCAAGACAATGCTCGACAAGGGAATGCTGGTCACGATCAACTCGGACGACCCCTCCTACTTCCAGGCCTACCTGACCGAGAACCTGAAGACCGCCCAATCCGAAGGCGGGCTCACCCAGGACGAGGTGGCACAGTTGGTTCGCAACACCTTCACCATCTCCTGGGCACCAGAGGAGTCGAAGGCGATGCACCTGCGGCGGCTAGACGACTACCTGGCCGCTCAAGGTGGAGTTACTGCTGGCTGATGTCGACGCCCGTCACCGGCTCGCCCGCCCGCTCGTAGACAAGCCAAATCGCGCCCTTGGGGAATGCTTGCGGCGGCTGCGCGAATCGGAACGCGGCCGGCACGCCCGTGCCGTCAGCGAAGAGGCGCTTACCCGATCCGAGCGTCAGCGGATATAGGAAGAGGTTCAGCCGGTCGAGGAGGTCAGCCTCGAGCAGCGACCGGATGAGATCACCGCTGCCGAACATGTGGATCTCGTCGAAGCGATCCTTCAGCGCCCGCACCTCTGCGACCCCCGAAAGCGCCGTGGTGCCCTCCCACGCCGGATCGGTCAGAGAACGCGACACGACGAACTTCGGCAGGGTGTTGAAGGCTGCCGCAATGGGTTCGTCATCGCTCTGGTTCGGCCAGTAGGACGCAAAGATGTCGTAGGTCTTGCGGCCGAGCAGCAGCGCGTCCATGCGATCGACGCCGGCGCCGATCGCCTCGCCCGACTCGTCGTCGAAATAGTGCCCCTGCCAGCCGCCGAACTCGAAGCCGCCCTCGCGATCCTCATCGGGGCCGCCTGGCGCTTGATACACCCCGTCGAGGGTGATGAACAGGTCGGCAGAAATGATTCCCATGGTGTGCTCCTTCGCATTAACAGCGACCGGATGGCGCCTCTACCCCGTGCGTCGATCGGGATGGCCCGGAATCGACATTAACCTGGCCACGCTAGCGACGAGCGCCGGGTCTCAGAGTGGGCCTCGTTCAGTTACACCGAGTTGCCGCGAGCTCATTACGAGTGAGAAATGCAGCACCAGATGCATCATCGTGGATCGGCTAGCCGAAAAGTCTCGATCAGATTATGTCCGCGTTGTAGGAGCTCATCGAAGCCGGTCTAGGATGGGAGTTGCCTATAGCCACTGATGCAGCACCAGATATCAGCGCGCTGCGCCTAATGCTGGCGTTCGGTCCGTTGGTGACCTTCAGACAATTCAGGGTTACCTAGCCTCGACCGCCATGCGGGTGCTGCTTTCATGGTCGATCAGGGAAGGATTCGGCCTGGGCGCTTCACACCCTGCGCGGTGACGGTGTCGAGGTGGTGGGGCTGCTCACCACTTTGAACGAGGAGGCGGCCCGGGTGTCGATGCAAGGGGTCCGCCGGGAGTTGCTTCTCATTCAGGCCGAGGCCTTGGGACTCCCAGTGTGGGAAGTGCCGCTGCCGGCGCCGTGTCCCAGTGAGGAGTACGAACGGCGCATGAACAAGGCGATCGAGCGAGCCGTGTCCGAGGGCATCACCCACGTCGCCTTCGGCGATCTTTTCCTGGAGGATGTGCGCGCCTATCGGGAGAAGATGATGGCGCCAACCGGGATCGAGCCATTGTTTCCGATCTGGTGTGGAGAGAAGGGCACTCGGGCTCTGGCTGGACAGATGGTGGCCGCAGGGGTGCGCGCCGTCATCACCTGTGTCGACCCCTCCCAGCTCGACCCTTCGTTCGCAGGCAGAAGTTGGGATCGCACCGTCCTGCCCGTCGGGGTCGACCCGCTGGGCGAGCGGGGCGAATTCCACACCTTCTGCTGGGCAGGCCCGATGTTCCCCACGCCCCTCTCGATCGCGATCGGGGAAGTGGTCGAACGCGACGGCTTCTGGTGGGCCGACGTGACTGGGGAATAATTAGCTCGAGCCTCTTGCTAGGCGCCATGAATCCCGGGTTCGCCTTCTCTTTGCGTCGCGAACAAGAGCGAAAGCTTTCGGGAGGCGATTCTGTTGTGGGCCCTACTGGACTTAAACGCGGTCGATAGCGATCTGAACGGTTACGCCGAGCTGACCGGGTTAGGCGAGGACAACTTGACCAACGCCGGCAGGGGGCGCGGGTTCGCAGGATTTCCTAAAGTTGTCCTCCGGGCCGGCGGGCCGCAATGTTCCTCCCAAGGAATTAACTTCTCCCCAGCAGAAGGCGGTTCGACTCACATTGAACGCCGCGGTTAGCCGCCCCGACCTCTCAGCTAGGAATGATTGCGCGCGCCTCTAGGGCCTCCTAAAGGACAGAAAAACACTATGAGCTGAAGAACGAGCCTCATCGTCGTGATCGTTTGCGCACCGTTCGTGATCGCAGTCATCGTGAGTAATCGCAACGATTGGTGAGCAAAGAGTCGGCATGACTCGCCAAGGCCACTCCGCAGCAGAATGGCTCACCTGTCTGCCGGCCCGCTTTTCATCCGATTAGAAATCATCGCTTCCAGCATCCGATTGAGCGCGTCCTAGGTTGTGCGGGCTCGATCAGGGAAGTCTCGGCCCGGTTAGTCGCTGCAGCCTGACGGCACGGCCGGCGGCTCGTCGGTGATCTCCGCGCCGAGGGCTTCGATTTCCGCTAGGTATTCGGCAGTTTCGTCGTCCTCTCTTAAGAGGCTGTACACCGGCTCGACTGCGCTGCGAAGTTCTTCGAGTTCCGAATCGGTTGCTATGGCAAATCTCCCACCGGCATTGCAGATTCTGTCGATCAGGTCGGCGTCTGTGTTGGCGATGTCGACAGATGCAGCCGCCGTTCGATCGACCGCCTCTAAAAGCCACTGCCTTTCGGTATCGGTCAGACCTGCGAGCATCTCGGGGTTGGCGAACAGAACCCCGGTTCCCGGCCAGAGCCTCACGTTCAGAGTCATAAACGGGGCCACATCGAGCCGAGTCTCGAAGAATCCGACGTTGTTCTCATACCCGTCGATGGTCCCGTCCTCCAGCCCAATGTCCCGGCCATCGGTTGAAACGTCTGCGTGGCTGGCTCCGAGGGCTTCGAGGGTGGCCGTGTTCCCCGCCGAGTGAAAGGCATGCAGTGTGGCCCCGGAAAAGGAATCGGGGTCGGTGAAAGGTCCGTTAACTCCGATCGGCATGCGGAGCCGACCCCCCATGATTGCCAGGCCTGTCACCCCTACCGGTTCGAGTCCTTCGAGCATCCGCACCGGCATGTCGCTGGCAAGAACCGCTTTTTCCAACTGATAGCTATCGATAAGCAATGGGGCGGTAAGGGCATCGAAGCTAGTAACGCCGAGCTCGGCGAACGCCCGCGTTCCAACCCAGCCGAGATCCAGCTCGCCGGAGGCTGTTGCGGCGACGACTTGTTGCTCGACATCGACCGCGGCTCCGGCGTCACTCCTCTCATCATCGATCTCGATTTGCAATGCCCCTTCTGAGACTTCGTCTAGTTCGCGCACCAACGCATCGACCTGGTCGTCCGCGAATCCACTCGTCACGGCAAGACTCAGGGTCGTCGGGCTGTCGGCGCCCGTGGTAGTGGTGTTGACCGTGGTCGCCGGCAACTGGGTGGTGTTGACCGTCGTCGCCGGCAACTGGGTGGTTTCAACAGGTGTTAACGAGGTTTCGCCGGCATCACCCGTGCATGCGACCACAATTAGTAGGGCCGACAGCACCAATGAACCGCTTCGAGATCTCAGCTAAGTCCTCCGCATCTGACAATACGCAACGATATGTGGTCGTGCCGCTTCGAATCGGACTCTTCCCTGGCTTGCCTGGCCTTACAGTGAGCAGATAAGGGGGAAGGTGCTTTGGGTAGTGAGGTCGGGCCGCGAGAGAGAGGCCGCTCGCATGGGACGAGTGTGCGCAAATGTCTAGCTCCGTTTTTCCTGCTGCTTTGCCTTTCCTTTGACGCTCAGCAACCACCGACATAGGCTCGCATTGCTTGGACGCCATACAGGTGTCCGCTACAGGGAGGTAGCGAGTGGGCAAAAAGAGATGGCTCGTGATTGCGGTTGGTGCGTTCGCCATTCTGGCGATGTTTGCCAGCACCGCGCTGGCAGGCGAGGTAACCGGCAGCGATAAGAATTCGGAACAGAATCAGGGAGTCTCCTGGTGCTCCTTCTCAGGACTGAACGACGCTCCGGATGAAGGCACTGCGCCCGGGGAATTCACTGTGCCCCCTGGCCCGGGTGGAACATCGCAGTCCTTCGGCCAGGAAGTCAAATTGGGCCTGCACGATCCAAGCGAGGGAGGTCCTTTCCATCCCGGGGAGGCGTGCAACCCCACCAAATCGGTCTTCGGTCCGCAGCCAAACAGGACCAAATAAGTAGGTCGGTTGACCTGCTGCCGAAAGGCTCCCCCGATAAACGAGAAACCCCCCGCTTTGGGCAGCCGGGGGTTTCTCGTCGTTTGAAAGCTCGGGCCGGCTGACCGCGGTGTTCAAATTTGTGAGTCGAACAACCTTCTCTTGGGGAGGGGCTAATTCCTTGGGATGAAGGTCGCGGCCCACCGGCCGCGAGAGGCAATTTATCGCAAGTTCTGAGCTTTTCCCGGTCTCGGTCAACCCGGTTGTTACTTTGTCGGCTCGCCCAACCACAGCTCGATTGGCTCACCACTTTTCGGCGAGAACGCCACCAGTACTGAGGTGTCGGAGACCGCGGCGCCGATCATGTCTCCGGCGGCTCCGAAGACTTCGCCGATGCCCTGGCTGGTCCACACGTCGCCGTCCGAGGTGAACCAAAGTTCCGTCGGCGACGCCAGGATCACACCCATATCGCCACCGACAGGTTCGCCGGTCACGTCGGATGTAGGCCAGCCAGTGAAATTCGTGTTCTCGATGTCAAGGTACCCGGGAGCGAACGATGACCTTTGGAGCACAAGCGGTTGGCCATCGAAGGAGGTCAACGCTTCCACGCCCGCCCTCCCGTCCCAGCTCATGCCATGGGCGTACCGGTCACCCTCGATCCACACCTCACCGTCCGGAGATCGCCACATTTGGGGGAACATGCCGATTCTCGCCTGCATCACGAATTCGGTCCCGGTGAAGACCAGGCGTTCTGGGTGCAGAACTCCCTGATCCGACTCGGGGATCTCGGCAGCGCGGAACCACGATCGACCGTCATGGCTGATCCAGACCGCCATATCTGCAGGTGAGGACGAAGGGGACTTGCCGATCACAACCGCAGTGGAACGAGAGGCTGCGATCATGAGAGGGTCTCCGCTGGTTTCGGGCAACGGCGTCATCCCCCAGGCGGACCCGTCGTTGCTGTATGCAACCGCCATGTGGCCCGCCGGGTCCTCACCGACCACAAGCCATTCACCGCCGAAGTCAATCACCGAACGTGCTTCGGGCCAGATATACACGTCTACCAAACCCGGTGTGGTTGCCGACAACTCCCACTCCATCCCATCCGCAGACGTCCAGATCTCGCTTCCCGTCCACAGGGCGTAGCCGCTGACTGTCATCGCCCACATCTCCTCCACCTGCTCTAAGCCCTGCGGTGGCGTGACCTGCGCCCAGCCCAAAGGCCCGTCGGCGTTGGGTGCCATCGTTATCTCTGTGCCGTTGGGCACGGGTACGGTGGAATCGGCTGCGGGAACTTCGCCGCGGAGAGCGCTGATGAAAAGCCAAGCTCCCACGGTGAGCAAGACAACGGCCACGGCGACCGCAGCGACCCTTCTTCGCCTGATCGGGTCGTCGTGGGTCACGTTCGTTGGGGGTCAACTTGGATAGCACCCGCCATGTTCAAACCTGTACGAGCGTCTTGCAAGGCCCATTCGGGGGAAATTGGGGTTGAGATTTGTGGCGGCGGGTACCGATATCCAGGCAATAGATCTGGAGTGGGAATTTGGAACTCTTTGATGGTCCGATGGCAGAAGCGGGGCTGATCGAGGTCTTGATCAGAGCCTCGATTCCACTGTTCGTGCTGGCAGCAGGATTGCTGGTTGTGCTTCTGGTGGTTGACCGCCTCGGCGGTTCCGACATCTAGAAACTGAGGGCTCGCTCCCTGACTAACTGCCCATTCCAGGCAAGAGGTCATAACCGGGCACGTGGCACATATCGCTTTCGCGAAGTCGAATGCCGTAGCGTATTAGATGTGAATGCTTGTAAGCCCTCAGCATCACCGGCACTTCTGGGCGCGTCGTGTGCGTCAAACTGTGAAAAAGGCGGTAGTGGCGCGACGTCGTGAAGGTCGTCCGTCGACGGCTCTGAGCTTGGTCTTGGCCATGGGGTTGGCTCTTGGTGGAGCCTGGTTGGCAACTCTGATCTTTTCGGTGTTGGGATTAGATGTTGCGACCACCACGGTTACCACGGCGATGGCTAGCCCTCTTCTTCTTCCTCCTCCTACCGATGCCTCCCCCGGACCATCGACCACGGTCCCCGGGTTGATGGTCTTCTCGACCGAAGCTGAGCAGTACCTGGCCTCCGCCCTCAACGATCGCCGCGCCTTTCTTGGCCTTGCCTCGTTGTCCACCCACCCGGACCTCAACGCCTACGCCCGTGCGTGTGCAATGACGATGGCCAAGAGTCAGAGAGTGAATCACTCTCAAATCGAGGATCTCTTAGGATCCTGGTCGACGGTGGGAGAAGTCGTCGAGACCGCCAGCGACATCCCAGTCCTTGGCCAGCAAGTCGAATCTCGGCAGCATCACGCGGTGCTGACGCCTGGTTTCACACACGCTGGGGTGGGAGTAGTGGTCGATGCCAACGAAATCTTGTGGATCTGCGAGGTGGTTGGAGCGGCCAACCCGGCCACTCCACTAACGGAGCGAGGTGGGACCCCTCCCTGAGATGCCCGAGCGCAACGCCCGCATCCGACCCTATAGCGGCGCAGATTCTGGACGCCGGCCGTAGAGGCCGCCGGTGCATTGGGCGTCACATTCCACTCGCTACGTCACAGCCAAGGTGCCCTCCTGGTCGAACAAGGCGAGCCCCCGCTAGTGGTTGCCAGACGGCTGGGTCATAGCTCGGTGCGGACGGTCCTCGACGTGTACGGGCACGTCTTTGAAAGCATCGACTCAGAGGCCGCAGAACGCCTCGACAAAACGCCGTTCCCACGCGGACCGTACGCGGACCAACACAGTGTTGGCGATGCCTACCAGACCGCCGAGGGGTCAAAAACCCAGTAGCTATAAACGTTTTTGACTGTGGGCCCTACTGGACTTGAACCAGTGGCCTCTTCCGTGTCAGGGAAGCGCTCTAGCCGGACTGAGCTAAGGGCCCGCAACGGGAAACTTAAGGCTGTAGACCGTTGTTTCCACGGCTCATAACCTTAGGTTTCTTGTTGGGTGGAGGCGACGTCCGGAATTGAACCGGAGTGACGGGTTTTGCAGACCCGCGCCTAACCACTCGGCCACGTCGCCCGGGAGCGGAAGACGGGGCTCGAACCCGCGACCTCAACCTTGGCAAGGTTGCGCTCTACCAACTGAGCTACTTCCGCGCAGTGCGGCATTGTAATCCACCCGGCTCTCCGGCCAACCTAGCGACCGGTGCTGCCGAACCCCGCCTCACCCCGATCGGAGTCCTCGAGAACGTCGACTTCGAGCCATTCGACTGAAGGCACGGCCACGATTAGCAGCTGGGCGATTCGATCGCCAACCTTGATTTCGATCGGCTCGGATCCGTGGTTGATGAGGATGGCCTGCAACTCCCCTCGATATCCGGCGTCGACGATTCCCGGCGCATTGACGACGGAGAGGCCGTGTTTGATCGCCCAACCCGAGCGCGGCACGACCAACCCGGCATATCCGGCGGGGATGGCGACGGCGATGCCGGTGGGAACCAGGGCTCGCTCGCCGGGCCCCAGGACCACATCGACTGCCGCCTCGAGGTCATAGCCGGCGTCGCCCGCGTGTTGGGCTGTTGGCACAGATACCAACTTTGAGAATCGTCTAAAAGTAAGGTGCATCGCGCTGGACCAACGATTGCACAGTTGACAGTGATCTGGGGCTTCGGGCGGAGACCGAACCACGGAGACCGATTTGGCCCTTTCTTACTGCCTCGCTTGTGATGCCGAGCACCTGCCGGGTGCGCACACCCAGCCAGTCACCGCCCAAACGCTGCCAACGACGTCGCCTCGTGGCGGGCGTCATCTCGCCCCCAAGCCGAAAAGAGAGGTGGTGCGGGAACCCCGGATCCGCAGGGCTCCAGCTTCACCAAGCCCTCGACTTCCAAAGCCGACACCGTCGCCGATCACCGCGCCATCGCTGCCGGCCAGTCTTTCCTCGTTCCTCCTGACATTCAAGGAGTGGGGCAACCAAGCTGCGAAGGGTATCCGTGAAGTAATCGACGTTGGTCGGATGACGTCTGATTTGTCACCGGCCAATGCAAACGGTGGTCTTGAGCCCCGTCACTCGTCGAGCTCGACTGCGGTTGGTCTGCTCGAGCGTCCCGAGACCGGCTCGATCGAACTCTCCATGCTGGAAACGCTTGGTTTCTACACCGACCGCGATGAGATGGTGGTCACAATCACCGAAGCAACCCCGCCCGGGATTGCGCCCACGTTGCCGGCACCTTCGTCTCGTTCGCAGGTTCCCGATCTCGAAATCACGGGCTGGCGGCCGCACGTGATCGCACGGTCGAAACTTGGGCGCGGGCGCGTCTCCTCGTTCACCATCGTGGGTTTGACTCTGAGTCTGATCATCCTGGTTGCTCTCGTCGCGTCGTTGTTGCAAGCCCCAGCGGCGACAACCGCCCGACAGACCAGCGAGCTCTCCGAGTCGGCCACCAATCTGGCGGCGTCTCTGAGCCGGCTGGATTCGGTGATCGCAGATCCCGCCGGCGGTGTCGCCGAGTCGAGTGCCCTGCTCCTCAACGTCGATCGGGCCGCACGGGAGCTTTTTGATCTCGCGGCGGGAATGCCCGATGACAATGCCAATCGCCAGGCAGCGATCGGGGCGGCTCAGTCGGCCTTGGCCCTGAGAACCGCGCTCGGCGACGCGTTGAACTATCGGGTCGTCCTGGAGCCACTTTGGCAAAGCCCCGGTCTAGAAGGCGTTTCTGACTCGACCATGGCCGCAGCACGCATCGCCGAATGGCAGGTGGGCCTGGCCGACGTCGTCGCTGGCCTTCCCACTTCCCCTGATCTCGCCGACCACGTCGAACAGGTGCGAGGCTTCATCGCCTCGGTCGAGACCTGGCGAATTCGATACCTGGATGCTCTCACCGCCGGGAATCAGGAGGCGGCGGTCGCGGCGGCAGCCGACCTCGAGGGCCAAATGGCGATTCTCGCCCAGAGCGGTGAGGACGCCCTGACACAAATCCTGGTGACGGCCGACGCCGAAAGGGCCCGGTTGATCCGAGGTCTGTCGCAGCTCTAGGTCGGCGAGCTGTCTTCGAGGGCCGCCATCTCGCGTTCGAAATCCCCGGCTACCTGAAATCCCTTGTAGACCGAGGCAAAACGTAGGTAGGAGACTTCGTCGAGCTCGCGAAGGCCGTCGAGCACCAACCGCCCGATTTGATCGCTGCGGATCGGACCGGCGTGGTTGGCCGCGATCGCTTCGATTTCCTCGAGTAGTTGTGCGAGTCCCGGGCCCGGAAGCGTTCCACCGGCGAATGCCGCCTCGACGCCGCGCTGGAGTTTCTCGGGCGCGAAGGGCTCGATTCTTCCGTTGCGTTTCCGCACCAACACCACGGGTGCGTTCCGTTCGTACGTAGTGAACCGATGCCCACAGACCGAGCAGCTTCGACGTCGCCGTATCGTCGCCCCCTGGTCGGCGGGGCGACTGTCGATGACTCGCGTCTCTTCGTGGCCACAGATGGGACAACGCACCCACGCAGCGTACCCATGGGGCAATGACACGCCTTAGGGAGCCGGGAGGAGGAGTACCTGACCTGGTTGGATCGTAGGCCCCGACAGTTGGTTCAACTGCTGGATGTCGCCCACGAGGGCGCGGATGTCGCGATCCGCTTCCATCTCCGAGGCGATCTCCCAAAGGCTCTCTCCGGCCAACACCCGGTGTCGAGCCGGCTCACCTGCCGGAACGCCTGCCTCCACCCGGTTCGAGATCAGGAGGAAGACCGCGGCCGTCACCATGAGGAGGATCAGCAGCTTGAGGGGAAGCGACTGTTGGTTCTGGTTCACCGTCTTCCTCCGATCTCGAGTCCCTGGTTGGACTAGTCCACCCATTGGGTCAAACGTATCCGGTGGGTGTGACAAGATTCCGAACCTGTGTACGAGACCCTATCGAACAGTTGTTCGCCCGTCAAGTCAGCCGCAAGTCGAACAGATGTTTGGATTTCGCGAACGAAGTTCCTACTGTGGGGGCACTCGAGAAGGAGACAACGTGGCCCGCAACCCGACTTTGAGCGATCGCCAGCAACAGGTCTTGACCTATATCAGGGAGACCGTCGCCGACCGGGGTTATCCACCCTCGGTGCGCGAGATCGGCGAGGCCATCGGGCTGTCGTCGCCATCGACCGTTCACAGCCATCTTTCCTCGTTGGTGAAGGCGGGTTACCTGCGTCGGGACCCCTCCAAACCGCGGGCAATTGAGGTACTCGGACCCAATCCTCGCTCAAAGGCTCAGAGCCCCCAGGTGAGACAGGTCCCCGTCCTTGGCCGCATCGCCGCCGGTGCCCCCATCCTCGCAACGGAAGAAGTCGAACAGGTTCTCTCCCTCCCGACCTCTCTTGTCGGCCGCGGCCAGGTGTTCATGCTGCGGGTCAAGGGCGATTCGATGATCGACGCCGGGATTCTCGACGGCGACCTCGTGGTGATCGAGCACGGCACCGACGGTCGTGACGGTGAGATCGTCGCCGCGCTCGTCGAGGGCGAGGAAGCAACAGTCAAAAGACTTCGACGTGGCAACGGGACAGTGACGCTGGAGCCGGCGAACCCCGCCTTGAGTCCGATCACCTACAAGAGCGGCGTCGACATCATCGGACGGGTCAACAACGTAATCCGAACCCTCTAAAGAAATGCGCCCCTAAAGACGAGGCGGGCGGGGCCGGAGAGCCAGGTCGTTTCTTCCTCGAGTTCAACGGTGGCCTGGCCGCCTCGAACGGTCATCGTCACGGTCGCACCGCTCAGCCCGAGCCGCTGACCGACCGCCGCGGCCGCCACCATCCCGCTCCCGCAAGCCAGGGTTTCGCCGACGCCCCGTTCCCACACCCTCAGTTTGATTCCGTCAAGGCTCGCCTGGGCAAAACCGACGTTGACTCCACCCGGAGTCGCCTGCTCCAACTCTCGACCGACATTCGGCACATCTACTTCGTCCGGATTTCCGCCAAACCTGACCAGGTGAGGGTTCCCGACCGATGCTGCGTGGAAAGTCTCCCCCTGCCACGACTTTGACTCCCCCAGCTTCACCGCCCCGATCTCGACCCTGACCTCTTCGCCTACCTCTACCCGCCGTTCGCCGAGCGCGGTTTTGACCACGAACGACTTGGTGGATACCAATCCGTTTTCGGACGCGAAGCGCGCGACGCAACGGAGCCCGTTGCCACACATCTCTGCGCCTCCCCCATCAGCGTTCCAGTAGTCCATGCGGACCACACCACGGTCCACGCTCACCTGGAGAACTCCGTCGGCACCCACGCCGAAATGGCGATCGCATAGAACTCGGACGAGGTCCGCTGAGACGTCGACCCTTTCGTCGACCACGACAAAGTCATTGCCGAGCCCTTCCATTTTTGTGAACTCGATCACAGCCCAAACGCTTCCGAAATCATCCTGGTCCTGACGTTGCCATCAGGGTCCCAGCCAATCCAGCGAATTCGAGGGTCACGCCGAAAGTAGGTTCGCTGGCGGCGCACCAACCTCTCGGAGGCAGTCGCGATGTCCTCCCAGACCGTTTCTGGATCGCGATGTCCAGACTGCGCTGCAGCCAGTTCGCGGTAGCCGACTGCCCCGCGGGCAGTGCGACCGAGCTTCCCACGCAGCCCCTCTACCTCCTCCCACCAGCCCGCGTTGCGCATGCCTTCGATCCGAATGCGAATCCTCTCTGCGACAAGCGGCCCCGGATCGAGACCGACCGCGCTGAACTCATAGAGGGGGACGTAGTTGTCGAACTGGCGGCGAGACTCCTGTTCGTATCGGGCCGAAGGGGTCAGGCCCGTCAGCTGCAGCACTTCAAGAGCGCGGACGACGCGTCTCGGGTTGGCGAGATCGACGAGTTCGCCGGCGCCGGGATCGGCACCGACCAGCACTGACACCGGATTCTCCAGGGCTTCGAGCTCTGCTCGCAGCCCAGCATCGGTTGGAGGAAATTCCAACGGATCGACAATCGAGCGGAAGTGCAGACCCGAGCCGCCCACAATCAGAACTTCTTCCTCCCGCTGGATCAGGCGGCGAGCTTCGGTCTGAAACTCCGCGACGCTGTATTCGTAGTCAGGTTCGACCAGGTCGATCATCCGATGTGGAACCCGCTGCTGTTCGGCTGCGGTGGGCTTGGCGGTTCCAATGTCGAGTCCTCGATAAACCTGCATGCTGTCGACGGAAACAATCGGAATGCCCCGACGCTCGGCCAGGTCGATGGCAATGGCAGTCTTTCCCGTGGCGGTAGGCCCGAGAAGCGCCAGAATTCGGGTCATCGCCCGAGCAGGTGATGGGGCGAAGCGGAAACGACCTCCGCTTGTCGAAACTCGCCCGGGCCCACCTGACCCCGAAGGTGCACCAGCTTTCCGCCGCGCGTGCGAGTGGTGGCTACGTCAGGATCCTTACGCGACGGCCCCTCGCCCAGCACCTCGTAGCTTCGTCCAACCATCTCCTGATTGCGCTTGAGCGAGGAGGCATTTTGGATCTCGACCAGTCGCGCAAATCGCTCCGAGATCACGTCTCCGGGGATGAAGTCCTCGACCATGGCTGCAGCCCTGGTTCCCGGTCGAGGGGAGAAGATGAACATGAAGGCGGAATCGAACTCGACCTCCCGAACCAAATCGAGCGTCGCCTCGAAGTCGGACTCGGTCTCACCTGGAAAGCCCACGATGATGTCCGTGGAGACCGACAGATCGGGAATCAACTCGCGAGCGAGAGCGAGTTTCTCGAGATAGCGCTGGGTGTTGTAGCCGCGTCGCATCGCGCTCAGGATGCGATCCGATCCTGACTGCAAGGGAAGGTGAAGTTGCTCGCAGACGGCTTGAGTCTCCGCCATTGCTTCAACGACATCGCGTTTGAAGTCGGCCGGGTGCGGACTGGTGAAACGCACCCGGGAGATTCCGTCAACGGATCCAACCTGGCGCAGGAGATCAGCAAATAGCGAACGGCGCCGGCCGTCGAGAGCAAGATCCCGGCCGTAAGTGTCGACGTTCTGTCCGAGGAGGGTGAGCTCGACCACTCCCTGGGCAGCTAGCGAGCGGACCTCGGCCAGGATGTCCCCCGGCCGTCGGCTCACCTCCGGCCCCCGCACGGTGGGGACGATGCAGAACGTGCAGGAGTTGTTGCAACCAACCTGGATCGAAATCCACGCAGCATGGGCCAGCTCTCGCTGCACCGGCAATGACGACGGCATCGCTTCGAGCGAGTCCACGACCTCGGTGATGCCTCCCCATGCTTCGGCATAGTCGATGAGGTCGAGCACCCGGTCGAGGTTGTTGGTCCCCATCACCACATCAACCCACGGTGCCTTCTCCCGGACGAGCTCCCGGTCCTTCTGCGCGGCACAACCACCTACTACCAGCAACGAGTTGGGACGCCGGTCCTTCCACTCCTTCAGCTGTCCGAGATTGCCGTACATTCGGTTGTCGGCCGCCTCCCGGATCGTGCAGGTGTTGATGAAGAGCACATCAGCCGCATCAAGATCCGTCGTCGCGGACATTCCGTCAAGTTCAAATAAGCCAGCGATCCGTTCGCTGTCGTGCTCATTCATTTGACACCCGAATGTTCGGATGTGGTATCGCTTGCCACCCCGCGTCTGCGGCCGCGTTGACAGCGGCTTTCTAATCGGCGGAGCGATCATCACCACTGACGCCCCCTAGCGAGCGTGGTCGGTGGCGCGGAACTCCCGGATAACCGTGACCTGGATCT
>CAVXIT010000004.1:0-169293 GCA_963761985.1 uncultured Acidimicrobiia bacterium | reverse complement strand
TCTTGGCGGAGGGCCTCTAATTGGAGATCAGCGATCAGAGCCAGCCCAGCCAGGCAACAATTTCGCTTGCGATATCACCGATGTTGCGGGTGCCGTCGACAAGCAGCTCTTCGAGACCCTCGCCCTCGTTCGCGGCGAACGCTTCACGCGCCACAAGCAGGTCGTGCTTCCGTCCGGAGGTGGGACTGGCCGAGAGGCGCGCTTCGATCACTTCTAAGGGCACGGCGAGGCGCACCACTCGGACCGGCATTCCCAAAGTCGCCTGCAGCCGATCGATCTCGGCGCGGTCGGCAAAAGCCCCCGCCAGGACAAAGCGACGCATTCCCGCACCTCGATAGTTCGCGACCATTGCCGCGAGGTTGGCCAGCATCATCCTTTCGCCAACTTCTCCGTGGCCCTCTTCGAGGTTGGCCCACGCAAGCCAATCCAGATCGATCGCCGCAAACGGAACATCGTGTTCTTCCAGGAAGTCGGCGATCTCCGCGGCGACCGACGACTTGCCCACGCCGTAAATGCCGATGAGGAGGACGGCTTCCAGATCGAGCTGCTCCATTCAGACCCAGTCGAGCGTGCGCGTCACGGCCTGGCGCCAACGATTGAGAATCTCCTCACGACGGGAAGAGTCCATATCTGGTTGGAACCTGGAGGCCTCGGCCCAGTTGGTGGCCAACTCGTCAAGCGAACTCCAAACCCCTTCGGCCAGACCGGCGGCATAGGCGGCGCCGAGTGCGGTCGTCTCGGCCACCGCGGGGCGAACCACCGGCACATCGAGCACATCCGCCTGAAATTGCATGAGGAGATCATTGGCCACCATGCCTCCATCGACCCGCAATTCGGCCAACGCCACTCCTGAGTCTTTCTGCATTGCCTCCACGACCTCGGCGGTTTGAAACGCGGTGGCTTCGAGGGCCGCCCGAGCCAAATGAGCCTTCGTCGCAAAGCGCGTCAAGCCGACAATTGCTCCCCGAGCATCCGGTCGCCAGTGCGGGGCGAAGAGTCCGCTGAACGCCGGGACGAAGTAGACGTCGCCGTTGTCGTCGACCGAGGCTGCCAGGTCCTCGACTTCGGCGGCCGTGTTGATCAAGCCGAGGCTGTCTCGCAGCCACTGCACCAGCGAGCCGGTCACCGCGACTGAACCCTCTAACGCATAGGTCAATGGCTCGTTGTCGATCTGATAGGCGATAGTCGTGAGGAGCCCGTGGCTGGAGGTAACGGCGCGAGTACCGGTGTTGAGCAGCAGGAAGCAACCCGTTCCATAGGTGTTCTTGGCCATGCCCGGCTTGAAACAGGTTTGACCGAAAAGCGCCGCTTGCTGGTCGCCGAGGATGCCGCTGATCGGCACGCCCTCGAGCATTCC
The DNA here is from genome assembly GCA_963761985.1 of uncultured Acidimicrobiia bacterium. GTDB lineage: Bacteria > Actinomycetota > Acidimicrobiia > Spongiisociales > ZC4RG35 > JACCTH01. Next base: position 167,936 of record CAVXIT010000004.1, on the reverse strand, counting down.
GGTGGCGGTCGCCGCCCTGGCCGACGACGGAATGACTTCAGGCAACGCTCCCCGAGGGATGCCCATGACGTCACACATTTGTTGGCTCCACTCCCCTGTATGCAGGTCGAGGAGCATTGTGCGGGAGGCATTGGAAACGTCGGTGAAGTGGCCGCCGCCGGTGAGGTTGTAAAGAATCCAAGAATCGATCGTGCCAAAGCAAAGGCGATCCTCCCGCGCGGCGTCCTTTACCTCGGAAACGTTCTCAAGCAGCCAAGCCATTTTGGGGCCGGAGAAGTAGGTCGCCAGTGGCAGCCCGGTTTGCTGCCGAAAGCGGTCGATCCCCTCGCCTCCCGCCAAGCGTGCACAGATATCCGCGGTACGGGTGTCCTGCCAGACGATCGCGTTGGAGAAGGGCAGGCCGGTCTTTCGGTCCCACGCCACAACCGTTTCCCGCTGGTTGGTGATGCCGATCGCGGCCAGGTCCGATGCGTGGAGACCCCCGTCGTCTAGTGCCTGGCGGATAACAACGTTCGTATTTTCGATGATCTCGAGCGGATCGTGCTCCACCCAGCCCGGTCGCGGGAACAGTTGTCGATGTTCCTCCTGGCTCGAAGCAACCGGCCGACCGGCTTCGTCAAAGATGATGAACCGCGTGCTGGTGGTCCCCTGGTCGATCGCGCCGACCAGCCTGGTCACGCGGGCGGGTTCTCCTGAGGTGCGAACAGGTCGAGATGGTTGCCGTCAGGGTCGGCAACCGTGGCATAGCGCATGGCCCAGGGAGCGTCGAATGGTGCGTTCACACCCGTGCCGCCGTTGCCCGTCAGGACGAGATAGACCCGATCTACCTCCGCTGGAGTCTCACAAAGAAACGAGAGGAGGGTGCGTTGCCCACCGCCTTTCGGGGGTTCCCACTCAGAGAACGATTTCAGCATGTCCTCGGTGTCGAGCATTACCCGAACGCCGCCTGGAGCGTCGAACTCTACGTGGCCCTCGTGCTCCGAGTTGGGGGGAAAGTCAAGGCCCAGATGCCGGTAGAACGCGATGGAATCACCCATCGACGAAACCACGATCCCAATCGCGCTCAGTTGCGGCATCAGGAGATTGTGCCAGGCCCCAAGTTCTCCTGTGCCAGGACTCAGGTTCTCCTGTGCCAGACTCAGGCTTTCCTATGGGCCGCCAACTCCTGGGCACGAGCAGGATTCGTGAGCCAACGCTCGACCACGTCGGCGGCATCCTGGACCAGCAAGTCGACTTCCTCGCGTTCGCTTTTGCTGAACGAGCGAAGAACGTGATTGGCGGCCTGGCGGCTGCCCGGTGGCCGGCCCACCCCCAACTTGAGGCGGGCAAAGTCGCGATGGCCGAGGTGTGCCTCGATCGAGCGAATCCCGTTGTTGCCACCGCTCCCGCCCCCGATCTGCAACCGCAACCGGCCAAAGTCGAGATCGATGTCGTCATGAACGACGAGCAGTTGGCTTGCCTCGACCTTGTAATAAGAAAGGACTGCCCGCACCGCCCGGCCCGAATCGTTCATGAACGTGAGAGGGGTCATCAGGAGCATCTCGGGGACTGCCACCCGCGCTACTTCAGCTCGGACGCGCAGCGGCCCTCGCTTCAGATTCTGTTGGTGGCGATGGGCGAGCGCTCCAACCACCTCGAAGCCGACGTTGTGACGGGTCCCCTGATATTGAGCTCCGGGGTTGCGGAGCCCACAGATGACGGGCACCTACTCCTCGCCGGACTCGCGCTCCGTCGCCTGGCCGTCGCTCTCGGCCTCTCCCTCGCCAGCTGCGGCACCCTCTCCCTCGGCGCCTTCCTCGACTTCGGGCTCGGGCTCGACCTCGACGGCCGGCAAGGCCACCGAGATAAGCAACTCTTCAGGATCGTCGAGAAAGGTCACGTTCTCGATGGCAGCCAGGTCTTCAACGCGAAGATGATCTCCGATATCGAGGCCCGACACATCCACTTCGATCGCGTTCGGCACTTCGGTCGGTAGTGCTTCGACCTGGATGCTGTTCTTGGCCGGAATGAGAATTCCACCCTCCCTGGCACCGATGGGAGTGCCGACAAAGTGGAGGGAAACCTCGGCTTCGATTGTTTCGCTCAAATCGACCCGAACGAAGTCGACATGGCGAATCAATGACTTGAACGGGTGCTTGTCGATGGAGCGAACCAACGTTGGCACCCCCGAACCGCCGTCGACTTCCAGATTGATAACCACGTTCGCCCCGGAATCGGTGTGAAGGGCTTTCATGAGATCGTGGTGGTCGACGGCAACGTGCTCTGGCGTCTCACCGAGCCCGTAGACCACGGCCGGAACCTGTCCCTCAAGGCGGAGCCGGCGCGACGAACGGCTGCCGATTTCGCGGCCGGTGCCAGCTTTGAGGGTTACCTGGGCCATGTCGAAGAACTCCTAAAAGAAGGGAGGCCCGAATGAAACGAACTTGGGCCGGGATGCATTATAGAGCCCCGATCCACTCCGCCGTCTTGGCTGCCAGGAACGGGACGTTCTTCAATCCGCCCAGCGAGTGGTCGACTTCCATGTCAACCACCGCGGCCAAGGGAAGTGAGCGAACGTACTGGTCAAAAAGTTCGCTTCTGCTCAATGCATCCCGACTTCCCTGGAAGAACAGCATCGGAACCTTGATGTCGCCGAGGTGGTCAATTCGTAGCTTTTCGGGCTTGCCCGGCGGGTGTAGGGGATAGGCGTAACAAACAGTCCCGAGGATCGGCTCATCGGCCGCAGCCAGGTAGGTCCCCATGCGCCCGCCCATCGAACGTCCAGCAAGCACCACTCCCTGCGAGACCCGTTTGGCCAACACGCCGAGCGCCGACCGATGACAATCGAGAAGCTTCTCCTGCGGGTCGGGGCTTGCCTTGCCGGCTTCGGTATAGGGATAGTTGAAGCTCATCACCGTCAACCCTTCGGCAGCGAGGGCTTTGCGGGTGGCGACCATCACCGGATGGTCTTTATCGGTGCCAGCGCCGTGCGCGAGGAGCACGCCCCGATCGCCCGAGCCTGACACCTGGCCGGTGACTTTGCCCCCGCTCCACTTGATCGCCACCACGTTGCCGACGTATCGACTCCTCCTGTTTGGGCCGATAGCCTCCCGCCGTGCCGACCTTTGCTTCGCCGTTGTTTCTGGCGGTGGTCGGCGGAATGATCATCGGCAATCTCCTCCCTCGTGACAGCGGGCTCCGACCGGCGTTTCGCTTTGCCGCGACCTGGCTCCTCCGCGCCGGAGTGGTCCTGCTCGGTTTGCGCATCTCGCTTTCGGACCTGACTTCGATCGGCGCAACAGGTCTTCTGGTTGTCGTTACGACTGTCGTCGTCACCTTTTTCGGTGCGCGCTGGCTCGGCCGCCGGCTTGGCGTGGACCCCGATCTCGCCTTGCTCGTCGGGACCGGTTACGCGATCTGCGGCATCTCGGCGGTTTCAGCGATGAACGGAGTTATTCACGCCGATGAGGAGGAGGTGGCCTATGCCGTCGGGCTCGTCACCCTGGCAGGGAGCCTTTCGATCATCGTCCTGCCGCTACTCAACAGTGTGCTCGGACTAGCACCAACCGAGTTCGGAACGTGGGTGGGAGGAGCCGTGCATGACGTCGCGCAGACCATCGCCACGGCCTCAACCTCAACCGATGCTGCCACCGAAGCTGCCATCGTGACCAAGCTCAGCCGGGTTGCCCTGCTGGCGCCCCTGATCTTGGCCGTGACCATCTCGCGCCGTCGCCGCAACCTCTCAGACTTCGCGACGAAGCGCCCTCCCCTTCTTCCCTGGTTCGTGGTCGGATTCCTGGCGATGGTGGCGTTGCGATCGACAGGTTGGCTCGAAGAAAACGTGGTCGAGTCGGTGCGTGCTCTCGAGGGCTGGCTCTTTGTCATCGCGCTCGTCGGAGTCGGAGCCGGCGTCGATATCGGCCGTCTCCGCCGTCTCGGCGGCCGACCGCTCCAGCTCGGCTTGCTTACATGGCTAGTGGTCGCCGGTGTCTCCTATCTCGCGGTCGTGTTGATTAGCTGAAAACGCTCATCACACGGCCTCCCCTACCATCTTCGTAATGAGGCCCAGCCCGAGCCAGGTGCAGTGAGCGGCTGGCGTGCCGGCCTGGTGGCGGTCGCTCTGGGCGGAATCGTCCTCGCCGTGGGATGGTTCCTCAACCGACCTGATCCCTCGGACCCGACCTCTACCAGCGATCCCGAGATTCAATCCGATCTGAGTCTCGCCTGTTCGCCGGCGTTCACCCTTGTTTGCGAAGAGCTCGCGAGGAACAACGGCTTGCGGCGTATCACCTACACGATCAACGACCCGGTTCCCGAGGACACAGTGGTGATCGGTTTCGCTGCCGATCTTCCGCCGGAAGCAACCGCTTTTGCCCGCAGCCCGATGGCGATCGGCGTTTGGGCGGAGAAGGCCCGAACTCTGGAAAACATCTGCGGAGTCGTCGACCCCGCCTGCCTGGTCGAACAGGCCGGGACACCTTGGGGTGATATCGACGGGTCCCCTGACTGGGGCGCAGTCCGCCTCGGGTTGGCTGACCCCGACACCGGGATCGCCGACCAGGAGGCGTGGAAGCTCATCGCCGCGCAGAATCCCCCAACCGGATTTGGCCAATTCGTACCTCTCCGGCAAACGACCGATGGCGCCGTCCTGGCCGAGATGGTCCTCTTTCCGTCCCGGGCTGACATCGTTGTGAGCTCCGAGGTAGCGATCGCCTCTCAACTCGAGAACGCTCCCCGTCGTGGTGCCGGCCGCATCCAGGTCTACTACCCCGATCCGACTCCTTACCTACCAGTGGCCGCGCTGGGCAGCGGCCGCGCTGCCCAGAACTTCATCGAAAGCCTCGCCACGCCTGATTATCAGGCCCTCCTCGGTAGCCTGGGGTTGCGACCGCTCACCGGCGAGCCCCAGAACCTCATGGAGGATTTAGGAACTCCCGGGGCGGAAGCTGCGGGGATCACCGAGGCTGAGAAGGCGCCCCTAATTGCAAGCTGGGACTCCCTGATAGGAAGTTGAAAATGATCCGTGCTCGTCTTGCCCTTGCCGGCGTCGCCACTCTTCTAGTTGGCGTTTTGCTCGCCTCCTGTAACGCTGATGCGGACGATCCGGTCGATCCCAGCGTCACCAACGTTCCCAGCGGCTGCGTCGAGGTGCCGATCGCCACGTCCCCCGAGAAGTTCACCCTGTTCACGGGTCTGGCGGAAACGTTTAACGGGCGCGGCGACGAATTTGCCGGGGAATGTGTTGCTGTAACGGTCTACCGCGTCTCATCCGGAGCCGGGGCGCGGATGCTGTCGGAGGGGTGGCCTGACGATGGTTCGGCCGGACCGGCTCCAGTGCTTTGGTCACCGGCCGCTTCGACCTGGGGGGCGATCGTCAACGAGCGTCTCGCCGCGCGGGGCGAAGCTCCGATCGCCAACGACTTTGAACGGGTCATGATCACTCCCCTGGTCCTGGGTATGCCGCGGCCCATGGCAGAAGCGTTGGGCTGGCCCGAAGCCGAGATCGGCTGGGCGGACATTCTCGCTTTGGCCCAGGACCCCGAGGGCTGGGGGGCGTTCGGACATCCTGAATGGGGCGACTTCCGGCTAGGCAAAACCAACCCCAACTTCTCTACGTCGGGTCTCTCGGCCACGGCCGCGACCTACTACGCCGCCACCGGGAAGACCGCTGGGCTCTCGATTGATGATCTCTCCGATCCCGATGTGCTCGAGTTCGTCCGCGGGGTCGAAGCCGCAACGGTCCACTACGGCGATACGACCCTGACCTTCCTCGACAACATGTACCGCGCCGATCAGGAGGGCCGGGGACTCACCTATGCCTCGGCCGTAGCGGTCGAAGAGGTCTCGATCATCGCCTACAACCGCGGCGACCCTGCCGACACCGGTACGCCCGGTCCCGTTCCGCGAGTTCCTCTAGTCGCGGTCTACCCGTCGGAGGGAACGCTCTATTCCGACAATCCGGCCTACATCCTCGACGCTCCCTGGGTCACCGACGCCGCCCGTCAGGCCGCGGCCGCTTTCCGCGATTTCGTCATCGCCCCCGAAAACCAACAGCGAGTGCTCGAGTTCGGCTTCCGGCCCGGAAATCCCGCCGTGCCGGTCGGCGATCCGATCAACTCCGACAACGGGCTCAATGCAAGCAAACCAGATGTCGAACTCGCCGTTCCCGAACCGGAAGTGCTGACCGCACTGCTCGATAGCTGGGAAGAGAACCGCAAGACCGCTCGCATCATCATGCTGCTCGACGTCTCCGGTTCGATGGCCGATCTCACCAGCACCGGTGACACAAAGTTGGACCTCGCCAAGCAGGCTGTCCTTTCCGGTCTCGACAGTTTCAAGCCCGAAGACGAGATCGGCCTCTGGATCTTCTCCACCAACCTCGACGGTGACAACGACTATCAAGAGCTGATTCCGCCCGCTCCTCTCGGCGATATTCGGCAGGAGTTCGAGGACACCGTCAGCGGGCTGATCGCCGACGGAGGCACCGGGCTCTATGACTCGACCAGGGCAGCCGTCGAGGCCGTGCGGGAGGGATTCGACACGACCAAGATCAACGCCGTCCTCCTCCTCACCGACGGCATGTGCGACGACGACCCGCCCGGGTGCGAGCTCGATCCTCTTGTCACTTTTCTCTCCTCGAATGAGCGCGATGTGGTGCGGGTCTTCCCGGTGGCCTACGGCGAGGACGCCGACGTCGATGAGCTCGGAGCGATCGCGACAGCTTCCCGTGCACGGCTCTATCAGGCGACCAACCCGCTGACGATCGAACAGGTCTTCCAGCAAGTCATCTCGAACTTCTGAGTTCTGGCATGGGTTCGGTTTTCAGGTATAACCCGGTCACCCGCAAGGGGCAGAAACTTCTGCGCGCCATGTTCACGCCCACCGGAGTCGTAGCCGCGGCAGGGCTCGTGGGCGGTGGGTTGGCACTCGGAATCGCGACGCCATTCGTCGCCGGTGCCGCCGCCGTCGGGTTTGTGGTCTCGGCCCTGCTCCATCTCCGTGATCCCAAGCTGCAGGCGGCGATGGTGGCCCCCGAGTTCGACCGCGATCTGACCAAGCTGGATTCGGCCCATCGTCCTCTGATGATCCAGGGTTTGGAGGCGCGCGATCGACTCGAGAGCGCGATCAACGAATGGCAGGGGGGCGAAAATGAAGGACTGATCGCGCGGGTCACCGAAACCTTGCGCAAGATCTACGACTCGGTGCTCTGGCTCCAACGCGCCGACCGTTTCCTCACCTCTGTCGATCAACGCCAACTGCTCGATCGTCTGCGCAATCTCCCGGCGGGGCCAGTGCGCGAAGAGGTCGAGGCCCAGGCGCAAGAGGTGGGCAACATCCAGAGCCGGCGAGAGGAAGTTCTTTCTCGCATCATCGCCACCACGACAGGAATCGACACCCTGGCCGTAAAGGCACATTCGTTGGCGTTGACGACGAGCGATCCCGACCAAACGATCGACGAGGTTCGCCAGCTGCGAGCCGAGCTCAATGCTTATGCCGAGGGGCTCGAAGAGATCGAGGAGCATCTCCAGCAGGTTGTGCCCGAGATCGAGGCCTGATGCCCACCATCACCTTTGAGGATGCCGATGGGCTGGCACGGGGTGGAGCGGAATTTCTCGCCGAACAGATAAACGCCGCGCCAGGGCCCAGAGTCTCAGTGGGGCTGGCCGGTGGCTCGACTCCGGCAGCCGTTTATCGGGAGCTACGAAAGCATGAGCTCGATTGGGAACGAGTCGACTTTTGGCTTTCGGACGAACGGTGGGTGCCGTGGGATAACTCGGAGTCGAACGGCAAGATGGCTTATGCCAACCTCATTGCCGCGGTGCGATCGCGATTCTTGCGCCCGCGCTTTGCGCCCTGGCTCGAGCCCGACGAGTCGGCCGCGCACTACGAGGCGGAGCTGCGATCGCTCCACCCCCGCGACCGCTCCCCCGACCTGGTGTTGCTTGGAATGGGTGACGATGGGCATACTGCTTCGCTTTTCCCCGACACCGCCGCCCTCACTGCCGAGGGACGCTGGTTCGTAGGCAACGAGGTGCCGCAGCTCAAAACCTGGCGTCTCACGGCCACGATTCCGTTTCTCCACCGAGCCACTCGTCTGGTGTTTCTGATTTCGGGAGCGTCAAAAGCGGCCATGCTGGCTCGAGTTGCCAATGGCGACGATCTCCCGACGACCCGAGTCGCGAATGGCCCCGCCCCGACCACGTTTCTGATCGACAAGGCCGCCGCGGTCCGGTCTCCCGTGAAACGACTGCTCCTGGTCGCGGTATTGGTGGTGGGTTGTTCGCAACCTGCAGACCCATCGACGACTTCACTTGTTGCTCCGACGGAGACCGAGCCAGCAATCCATGCTTCAACTACGGCCACGGCCGCCGCACCGGCAGTGGCGATCTTCGCACCAGAGTCAATAGGCGCGTATCCCGTGGTGGTGATGTTTCACGGCGGGGGGTGGTTTGGGGGCTCGCCGATCTCCACCGCTCCGCTCGCCGAGTATTTGGCCGACAACGGTGTGGTGGTTTTCAACTCGACCTATCGGACAAGTACCGGCGGTTATCCCGAGAGTTTTGACGACATTGCCTGCGCGATTCGCGATGCACGGGCTCAGGCCGGCGAGTACACCACGCGGCCGGATGAGATCACCGTCGTCGGTCACTCCGCCGGCGCCCATCTCAGTTCGGTAGTTGCGCTGGCCGGTGGAGTCTTCGGAGGTGATTGTGCGAATGAGGCGTCGGTGGAGCGTTTTGTGGGGCTTTCCGGGGTTTACGACCCGACGCTTTACACCCAACTCCTCGCCACGTTCTTTCACACGCGGTTCGAGAATGACCCCGCTCCCTGGAAAGCGGGCAGCCCCTACAGCTACCTGGACGACAATCCCGAAGTCTCGGTACTCCTCCTCCACGGCGAGGAGGACCAGTTGGTCCCGGTCAGCTCGTCCGAACTCTTCGCCAATGCTCTCGCCTCTTCTGGTCACAAGGTCACTCTGGAATTGCTCGCCGGCGGCGACCATCAGTCGACCCGCCAACCGGACTCCGCCGGCCCGTTGATTCTCGACTTTCTCGATTGACTCGCGCCGCAGGCGTCAGCCGAAGGCTCCTTCGAAAATGCGCTGGAAGATCATCAGAAGGATCGGCAGCACGAGCGTCGTCAACACTCCTCTCCCGATCGAGGGCTGCCAGGGGAGCACGGGCAGCTTCTCCGCCAGGCCCCGCTCGATGACGAGAACATCCACGGCATCTTTCAACGCGGCGACCCGCTCGAGCTGACCGACGTCGGTCAGGCGACGCCGCTCGGCGAAGCTGGCCCGCAGCTCCTCGGTGTTCTCCCTCAAGATCCTTTGCTTCTCGGCACGCATCCGCGCGCTGAGATCGCGAAGCGGCCAGAAGAAGACCATGAGCGCCGTGAGCGAGTTGGTGACGGTGATGGCCAGCGGCAGCGGGCTGAACGCGACGAGGGGGGAAGTAGCGACGAGTGCTCCCAGCATCGTGTAGTTCGCGACGATCAGGGCCGCCGCGGTGAGAGCGGTCAACACCGAGAACGCACGAAGCGGCCCTATCTGGTTCAGATCGACCTTGAGGTGCAAGGCGATCACCGCGCGAACGCCGCGGAGCTGGTGAATGGTGTGGTAGAGGAACGCGCTCAGGGCTATGCCGTTGGCTCCAACCGCGACCAGATCGGCAACGGACCTGGGGTCGAACATCATCTGTTCGAACGCCGCGGGGTCCGTGAAGGCAGCAATACCTGCGCCGATCGCAAGTAATCCGATGATGTTCGCCACGACCATCGGCCCCGCGGGCGTCACCGTCAACGAGTAATCCCAGCGTTCGTATTCCGCGTCGGTAATCTCCAATGCGGGCCGCGTCCGTTCGAGCGTGCGCCGAGCCACCTTGTCCAGGATTGCGCACACGGCGAGCATGAAGACGGTGACGGCGTTGAATACCGCGTGAAACGGATGGACAGTGCCGAGCGGGAGACTTCCATCACGCCATTTGGCGGCTTCGCCTAATAGGAGCAACACCAGCCACAGAGTCACCCAGAACGCCCAGGCTGGGACCGGTAGACGACCTACCCACTGGTCGACGCGGTCGAGCCAGCTCGGGCCGAAGCCGTAGACCACCTGCGGCGACGTGCGGCCCGACTCGGCATGCGTATCCACCAAGCGCACTTTATGTAAGGGATGCGCCAGATTCACCACTTGGGCATGAACCTGGTGCGCGCCCGGTTGCTCGAATCCTGACCCAGTAGGCGCGTACGCTGGCCCAGTGGACAAGTTGACGTTGCGGATCGACTTCCGTTTGGACCTGCGCGGCACTCTCTCCTATTTACAGGGGTTCTTTCGTCCCGACGGATGGTGGTGTCCGATGCGAACCCCAGAGGGACCGGCGACATTGCACCTCCGGCGATCGGCCCGAGGCATCGAGGCCAACAGCTACGGACCCGGGTCGAACTGGGCTCTCACGTCAGTACCCGGGCTGGTCGGTCTTCATGATTCGCCGGCAAGCCTCAGCACCGATCATCCGCTGGTCAGCGAACTGCACCGAACCCATCCGGGCTTGCGAATGGGACGAACGAATCGAGTCTTCGAGGCGTTGACCGTGGCCATCCTCACCCAAAAAGTGACCGGTAAAGAGGCGCGGCATAGTCTCCGGAAACTCCGCTATCGATTCTCCGAAGCCGCCCCAGGGCCTGACCGGGCCCTCCGACTGCCACCTGACCCGGCACGGCTCGCGGCCAGCACCTACTACGACCTCCATCCTTTGGGCATCGAGAAACGGAGGGCGGATACTCTCCTCCGGGCGGCGCGGCAGTCAGAGAGGATCGCACGGCTGACCGATCTACCACCTGACACGGCGCGCGCCGGGCTGGAACGGATTTCCGGGATCGGCGTCTGGACGAGCGCCGAAACCGTGGTGGTGAGTCACGGCGATGCAGATGCGGTCTCGGTTGGCGACTTCCATTTGAAGAATGTGGTGGCCTGGCATCTCGCCGGTCGACCACGCGGAACTGACGAAGAGATGATGGATCTACTGGCGGAGTTCAAGCCCCAACGCGGCCGGGTCGTGCGGCTGCTGGAAACGCTCGGCCATGCCCCCGCTTTTGGCCCCCGGATGCCGATCCGAAGCTTCGCCGGCTACTAGTTGCGCCAATTATTAGTTAAGGGAGTCCCAGTCCTGGACATCTTTCCCTGCTTCGCGGGCAAGGATGTCGGAGGCGGCCGTCGCGCCGGCACCAGCCGAGATGATCGCCTGGCTGCGAGTCGGTCGTGCCGAACGGCCGACTACGTAGACGCGGTCATGAGAGCTCTTGTAGTCGCGATCAACCTCAATCGCCCCCGCCTCGTTTTCTTGCAGGCTCAGGGAGCGAGCGAGAACCGGATTCTTTCCTTCGGACAGGATGAGGTAGTCACCGGCCACGGTCTCGCCGCCTTCGGTCGAAGCCCCGATGCGATCAGAGGCGCTGACCTCAGCCACCAGCTCTGACCGCAAGGTGGCTCCAGCCGTGGTCGCCTGCCCACGAGCGATTGCCTGAAAGTCGGGACCGTCGATAGGCAGGACGCCGAGGTAGTTATTGAGCCGGGCGTAATTCACCGCGGTCTTGTCGAGACCAAAAACGGTTACCTCATGACCGCCGCGGGCGAGAAAAACGGCCGCCGAAAGACCACCGGGACCATCTCCAACAATGATTATTTGAGCCATACCCGATGGTACGTTGGGTCATGCCTGTCGAGTTCACCCTCCCCGACCAGGACGGCAACCCCGTCTCCTCGACCGACTATCACGGACGCCGGCTGATCGTCTTCTTCTATCCCGCCGCAATGACCCCGGGTTGCACGGCCGAGGCCTGCGACTTTCGAGACAACTACTCATCGCTCCAGGCGGCCGGCTACGACCTAGTAGGGATCAGCCCCGATCCACCTGCCCGCAACAAGAAGTTTCAGGAGAAAGAGGGCTTGCCGTTTCCATTGCTCTCGGACGAAGACCACAAGGTGGCCGCGAGTTTCGGCGCCTGGGGACCGAAAATGCTTTACGGCAAGGAGTCAGTCGGTCTGATTCGATCAACTTTCATCCTCGACCCCAACGGCGAACTCGATCGTGAGTTCCGCAACGTCAAGGCAAAGGGTCATGTCGCCCGGCTCACCGCCGAAATAGAAGCGTAAAGGAAGCTGGCAATCTTCCTTAGCCTGCCGCCGCTTTCAACTGGGCGACATCGAGTTTCTTCATCTTGAGCATCGCTTCCATCACCCGGTCGCTTTTCTCGCGATCCGGATCACTCATCAGCTCATAGAGGACGGTGGGCACGATCTGCCACGACACGCCGTAGCGGTCTTTGAGCCAACCGCATTGCTCGGACTCGGGCACCGCTGATAGTGCGTCCCAGAAGTAGTCGAGTTCGCCTTGGTCTTCGCAGTTGACAACGAATGAGATCGCCTCGTTGAAGCTGAAATCGTGGGCCCGGGCGCTGTCCATGGCCGCAAAATCCTGGCCGGCGAGCGCGAACGGTCCGTAAGCGACGGTTCCTTCCTTGTCCGGTTCCTGCCCCACCGAATAGCGAAAGAGGTCGCCCACCTTCGAATCGGAGAACACCGAGGTGTAGAGGTCGATGGCCTCCTCGGCCTGGCCGGCCCGATCGCCGACGAACATCAACGAGGGGATGATCGATGCCGTCCACCCTTCGGCCAACGAGATCTGCCAGGAAAGCCCGTAACGGTCCTGGAGCCAGCCGTAGCGCTCACTGAACGGGTACGACTGAAGGGGCATCAGGACCGAGCCGCCCTCCTCGAGCTCGTTCCAAAGGTTGTCTACTTCCTCTGTGGTCCGACAGTTGGCGAAGAAAGAGATCGAGGGGTTGAATTTGAAGGCCGGTCCGCCGTTCAGAGCGGTGAAGGCATAGCCATCGAGTTCGAAGTCGACGGTCATCACCGATCCTGGTTGCTGGCGATGGATCTCCTGACCCGCCTCGGTGTACCGGGCCGTTTCCCGGATCTGAGAATTCTTGAAGAGCGACGTGTAAAAGAGGGCTGCTTCCTCAGCTTCGCGGTCAAACCACAGGCTGGGGATGATCTTCTGCTCGGGCATGGCTTCCTCCTCCTCGATTCCCCGTGCCCGCTGATCATGCCACGGGCCGACGCTCTCCTACTCTCGGAGTATGCCTTTCACCGTCGAGCAACTGAATTCGATCGATAAGCGTCGCGAAGTCGAAATCGAAACCAGGGCCGGAGGACGCCGGTATCGGACGATCATCTGGATCATGGTCGATGACGGCGAGGTCTTCGTCCGCTCGGTCAAGGGCGAGCGAGGAAAGTGGTATCAGCGAGCCCTGCAGAATCCTGAGGTCGCTGTGCGTGTCGCGGGCGAAACGATCGACGTTCGGGCCGTGCCGGCGAGCGATCCCACTTCGATCGAGCGGACCAGCGAGGCGCTTCGCCGCAAATATCCCAAAGGTCGCTCGCTCGACTCAATGCTGCAGGCCGAGGTCCTGGAGACGACGCTGCGGCTCGACCCGACATAGTTTCGTCCCTGCGGTCAGAGCCCTTTCGGGTGCCAGACGGTCTTGGTCTCGGTGAACGCGGCGATCAGGTAGGGCGACTGGCTATTCGCATAGCCGTTTTTTCCAACCAGCCGCTTAACGTTGTGGACCGCACCCTCCTGAGCTCGCAACGCCACCTCGGGCGTCGCTCCGGCAATGTCGAGCGCGTTGACATCCATGTGATCGGCCAGCCAGGGAACGAGCTCGGACGCAGACCCGGTGAGGATGTTGACCACTCCCGCTGGCACATCCGAGCTCTCCAAGACCTCCGAGAAGGTGATCGCCGGGAGCGGCTGACTCTCGGAGGCGATGACAACGGCGACGTTTCCCGACACAATGGCCGGGGCGAGCCGCGATACCAATCCGAGCAACGCGGGAGTCTCGGGCGCGACAATTCCAACCACTCCGGTTGGTTCAGGGGCTGAAATATTGAAGAACGGTCCCGCAACAGGGTTGAGGTTGCCAAAGATTTGAGCGAACTTGTCGGCCCAGCCCGCATACCAGACCATGCGATCGACCGAGTCGCTTACCTCGCGGCGCGCTTTTGAAGGGGTGGTGCCGCCTGCGGCCAAATGCTCGGCAAAGATCGAAGTCCGATCCTCGATCATCTCGGCGATGCGATAGAGGATCTGGCCACGGTTGTAGCCAGATTTGGCCACCCACTTCTCCTGGGCGCTGCGGGCAGCTCGGACGGCCTCGCGCAGATCCTTGCGTGACCCGCGGGCGACCCGCGCTATGACAGCTCCGTCCGACGAAAGCGCCGGATAGCTCCGGCCCGATTCTGACCTGGGGAACTCGCCATTGATGTAGAGCTTGTAGGTCTTCTTGACCGCAAGTCGGCTCATTCGTCGAACCCCTTGAGGTACGCGAGCAAGCCGTGCCGTCCCCCCTCGCGACCAAATCCAGATTCCTTGTATCCGCCAAACGGCGACGCGGGGTCGAACTTGTTGTAGGTGTTCGCCCACACGACTCCGGCCTGGAGCCGGTCAGCCATCCACAAAATGCGCGATCCCTTCGAGGTCCAGACGCCAGCCGACAACCCGTACGGGGTGTTGTTGGCTTTCTCCACCGCCTCGTCGGGAGTGCGAAAGCTCATGATCGACAGCACTGGCCCGAAGATCTCCTCCTGCGCAATGCGATGCGACTGCGATACGCCGGTGAAAAGCGTGGGACGGAACCAAAAGCCGTTGCCGGGAAGTTCGCAAGCGGGTTGGAACATTTCTGCACCTTCGGCCTGGCCCGCCTCGACTAGCTCCGAGATGCGGGCTAGCTGCTCGGCCGAGTTGATCGCACCTACGTCTGTGTTTTTGTCCAACGGATCGCCGACTCGCAACGTGTTGAGACGTCGCTTGAGTTTTTCGACAAACCGGTCGTGGATCGTTTCCTGGACGAAGAGCCGGCTCCCGGCGCAACAGACATGACCCTGGTTGAAGAAGATGCCGTTGATTACCCCTTCGATCGCCTGGTCGATCGGCGCATCGTCGAAGATCACATGAGCGGCCTTCCCGCCCAGCTCGAGCGTCAACCTCTTGCCGGTTCCGGCCAACGCGCTGGCGATGCGTTTCCCCACCGAAGTCGAACCGGTAAACGCCACTTTGTCGACGTCGGCATGTTCGACGAGGGCGGAACCGGTTTCTCCCGCCCCGGTGACAATGTTGATGACGCCTGGGGGGAGACCAGCCTCAGAGGCAAGCTGAGCGAAGAGCAACGCTGACAGCGGTGTGGTTTCCGCCGGCTTCAACACCACTGTGTTGCCGGCGGCCAGCGCCGGGGCGATCTTCCAGGCGAGCATCATCAACGGGAAGTTCCAGGGAATCACCTGGCCGGCGACGCCCAGGGGTTCGGGCTTAAGTCCGGGGAAGGCGTATTCGAGTTTGTCGGCCCAGCCGGCGTAATAGAAGAAGTGGGCCGCCACCAGAGGCAGGTCGACGTCGCGGGACTCCTTGATCGGCTTGCCGCCGTCAAGTGTCTCGAGGACCGCCATTTCGCGGGAACGCTCCTGAATCATCCGGGCGACGCGGAACAGGTACTTCGCCCGTTCGACCCCGGGAAGATCTCCCCAACCGTTGTCGAACGCGCCCCGAGCTGCTTTCACCGCCTTGTTCACGTCGGCCGCATTCGCTTCGGCGACTTCCGCCAGCGGCTCTTCGGTGGCCGGATTGACCGTGACGAAGTACTTCTTGGAAGCCGGGGCGCGGAACTTGCCATCGATGAAGAGCCCGTAGCGATTTTCGAGTTTGACGATTTCGGCTGATTCGCGACTGGGCGCGTAGGTCCAATCAAGATTCTTTGGCGCGGGCAGTTTCGTGGTCACGATCAGTCTTTCGTGAAGTAGTCGCCGGCCTGGTAGCGCCCGGTCTTGAGCCAGCGGATCTGCATGAGGACATCATTGAGCAATGAGGACGCCCCGAATCGGAACCAGTCCGGTGTCAACCACCGCGGCCCGAGGGTCTCGTTGAGCACAACGAGATAGCGGATGGCGTCCTTCGCGGTGCGGATCCCTCCCGCCGGCTTCATCCCGATCTGAACGCCAGTGGCGTGCTCGAAGTCGCGGATCGCTTCGAGCATGACCAGAGTCACGGGGATCGTTGCCGCGGGCTGGATCTTTCCAGTCGAGGTCTTGATGAAGTCGGCGCCGGCGGCCATCGCCAGCATCGACGCCCTCCGAACCTCGTCAAGCGAGCCCAGTTCGCCAGTTTCGAGGATGACCTTGAGGTGGGCTTTGCCCTCGCAGGTCTCCTTCACCCGGCGGACGTCGTCGAAAACTCGGAAGTACTCGCCTGAGAGGAAGGCGCCTCGATCGATCACCATGTCGACCTCATCTGCACCCATTGCGACGACCGCCGCACTCTCTAACACCTTCGACTTGATATCGAGTTGACCGGAGGGAAAGTAAGTAGCGACCGCTGCCACTTTGACCCCGCTTCCCGCGACCGCCTCCTTCGCATGGGGGACCATCGCGGGATACACGCACACTGCCGCGACCGAAGGAATCGACGGATCGACAGGGTCGGGGCGGACCGCTTTGGAAGACAGTTGCGCGACTTTGCCCGGCGTGTCTTTGCCTTCGAGCGTGGTCAGATCCATCATCCGCACGGCCAGGAGC
Organism: uncultured Acidimicrobiia bacterium; assembly: GCA_963761985.1. Classification (GTDB taxonomy): domain Bacteria; phylum Actinomycetota; class Acidimicrobiia; order Spongiisociales; family ZC4RG35; genus JACCTH01. Next base: position 151,330 of record CAVXIT010000004.1, on the reverse strand, counting down.
AGGGCGTCCATCTTCGATTCCTTCTTGATGGAGCGGGTGGCGAGGGAAGCCACGCGTTCTTCCACCCCCACCTCGTCGACGGACGGCACCGACCGCACGAAAGAGGCCAACGTGGAATTGGTGATCCGGCCGGGGAGGACTGAGGTTCGGTCAGGAGCAACGGCGATTGCCATTGAGAAGAGGGTAGCTAGCGGGTCACCTTGCTCATGAGGCCCGTGAACGGTCGGCGAGCTCCCACGCGTGATCGAGGGCATGCCAGGCAGAGCGGCGGATGTAATAACGGGGCGACCAGAGCTTTTTCACCCGGTTCGGATTGGGTGGCGTCTCATTCTTTGCTCTGGCTTCAAGCGCCTCGAGCGCAGCCTCGCGCAGAATCGCCATGTCTTCACCCACGGGGGGCTTTGAGCCCAACTGCCGGAGATAGGACTGGTCCGCCTCGAAGACGTGATGTGTCATCTTGGCGAGAGTGCGACCGCCCCCGCGCGGGCCTACCGCAAGGGTTACGCCTTTGGCTCCAACAGCAGTTTCATCCCAGGTGGCCCATGCCGACCGAAGCAAAGATCGCCATCGTTTGAGGTGGGCCGGGGTGAGATCTTGCTCGTCTCCAGGCGCGGCCTGGCCGGGAATCCCGAATTCGGTGCTCGCATCTCCCTTGACCCGGGCGATCGCCTCGAACTCTGCGACTGTCGTTGGAGACCTGAACGCGACTTTGGCTCGCTTAGCCACGTCCGCGTAACGCGGCCCCGAGCCGAGAAGGGCGGCCAGTGCCTCGTCCTCCGTCTTCCCGCCCCGACTCCATCCTGGCCAATCCACGGCACTGGCAAACACCTTCTTCTCCCCCACCTCCAAGCAGATCTCGATGCCGGTGGTCACGCCGCTGTGCAGATCTAGTCCCTCGAGCGAAGTTCGACCCGGCGGATCTTGCCCGAGACCGTTTTGGGGAGTTCTTCGACAAATTCGATCTCGCGCGGATATTTGTAGGGCGCGGTCGTTTTCTTGACGTGATCCTGGATCTCGCGGGCGAGCGCCTCGCTCGGTTCGTAACCACCGGCCAAGGTGACGAAAGCCTTGACGATTTGACCTCGATCCGGATCGGGTTTGCCGACCACCGCCGCCTCGGCCACGGCCGGGTGCTCGATCAGCGCCGACTCGACCTCGAAGGGACCTATGCGGTAGGCGGCCGAAATGATCACGTCGTCATCGCGACCGACGAACCAGATGTAGCCGTCGGCATCCATCGTGGCTCGGTCGCCGGTGTAGTACCAGCCGTTCCGGAAGACCTCGGAGTTGCGGTCGGGATCTTTCCAATATTCGGTGAAGAGGCCGACGGGACGAGGCTCGGTGCGGACGGCGATATGGCCCTCCTCCCCGCGGTCGACAATCTCGCCGTTGTCGTCGACGATCTCGATGTCGAAACCGGGAACGGCGAGCCCCATCGACCCCGGTTTCACCTCCAGGCCGGGGAAGTTGGCGACGAGGTTGACCGTCTCGGTCTGGCCGTAGCCGTCGTAGGGGTAGAGCCCGGTGTGCTTCTTCCAGGTCGCGATGACCTCAGGGTTGAGAGGCTCACCCGCCGACAGGCAATGACGCAGCGTCGACCAGTCGTACTGATCCAGGTCGAGCTGCACAAAGGCGCGATAGAGAGTCGGCGGTGCACAAAAGGTTGTGATGCCATAGCGCCCGATCATCCGCAGAATCAGATCGAGATCTGGCTTGCCGGAGCCGTTCCACTGGAAGATGGCGGCCCCAAGCTGCCATTGGCCAAAGACTCCCCAGGCGGCCTTGGCCCAGCCGGTGTCAGAGAGAGTCCAGTGAAGGTCGTCGGGACCGAGATCCATCCAGAATCGAGCGGTGAGGTAATGGCCCAGCCCGTAGGAGGCATGCGTGTGGGCAACCATCTTGGGATGGGCGGTGGTGCCCGAGGTGAAATAGAGGAGGAAGGGATCGGCAGCGGCGGTGGGATCGACAATCGCCGGTTCCCTCGCGGAAGCCGAGGGATCCCAGACAGTCCACCCGGAGCGTTCGGCTCCGATGACGAGTTGCAAAGCGACCGGGCTCTTTTCGATCGCATCGATGCGGCTCGCGCCGTCGTTGTCGGTGATCGCGAACTTGGCTTCGGCAGCCTCCAGGCGGTAGGCGATATCGCGGGAGGTGAGGAGAGTGGTGCCCGGCATGGGAACGGCGCCGATCTCGAAACAGCCGAGCATGACGTCGTACCACTCAACGATTCGCGGGAGCTGGACGAACACCCGGTCACCCTTCTTGACGCCGAGATCAAGGAGAAAGTTGGCGGCCTGGTGCGCTCGCCGGGCCATATCCGCGAACGTGTAACGACCGGTTTCGTTGCCTTCGTTGTCGACGGTTAGGAGCGCCAAGGCTTCTGGCCTTTCGTGGGCCTGTTGCCCGACGACGTCAAGGGTGTAGTTGAAGCGCTCGGGGACTTCGAGCTCGAACGTCTCCTTAATCAGGCGATAGTCCGCAAAGTCCTTCATACCCTGAGCGTAAATGCCCAACGTTCCTCGTGTTCCACCAACCCTCGACGTCGAACGACATTGGCTTGCCGCGGGCAAATCTCCGATTGCGGGGGTCGACGAGGTGGGGGTGGGAGCGATTGCCGGGCCTCTTGTCGCAGCCGCGGTCGCGTTGCCGCTGACCGGCGACCTCGAAGCTCTTCGCACTCGCCTCGATGAGGTCAGGGACAGCAACCACACCAGGCGTTACAAGCACGAACGGCTGACGAACTTGATCAACGAGATTGCCGGCCCGAATGTCGTCGTGGGCATCGTGGACGTTTCCGAGATCGTGGAGATCGACGACCAGAACCGAGCCGCGGAATTGGCGCGCGAACGCGCTGTGGCGGCCTTGCCCGCACCACCAGAATTGGTGCTGCTCGACGGCGGAGTCGAGGTCGCGCGCGGCACCTTCGAGGTAGTTCAGGTACCGAAAGTCGTGGGTGGCACTCCGAGTCTCACCATCGCTGCAGCGTCCATCGTGGCTGTCCACGAACGCCGGAAGATCATGCGGGCGTACGGAGAGGTGTATCCCGGTTGGGGGTTCGAACGCCATTCGGGTTACCCCAGTCCCCAACATCTAGTCGCTCTCGAAGAGCTCGCGATGACCCCGATCCATCATCGCAACCATCGCCTCGTGCAAGCGGCCCTAAGCGCGGCGTCCTACTCGCAGCCCAAACCGTCTCCATCGCGATCGAGGTCGAACTCGTCGTAGCCCACCACCTGCACGGTGCCATAGACATAGTTGGGACCAACGAATGGAGCAATGCTTTTGCTTCGGGTCCCAGCGGGTCGTTGGGCTCGGGAGCATCAATCCCGATTAGCCGAACCGGTTCGTTAGAGCCATCGGCGAACACGACGCGGATCGTGTCTCCATCGGTGACAGAAGCGAGAATGGCCCGATTAGTGCACGCTGGGGTGAAGTTGGGGGACGAACGAGCCGGCAAGTGCTGCGACTGAGGTTGGCGGTGTCAAAACCTCGACTTTTCCGCGCGGCGACCGCTTCCGGGGACTGGTCCACCCGTCGAAAGTAAAGGTGAGCAGGCGATCGGTGAGCACCAGCTCGGCGACGCCTGCCGGTGACTCAATGACGGATCCGATCGGCAGAGTCTCGATTTCGGTCGTCCAGGTGCGACCGCGCTCGGCGGCCAATCGGCGGTTGATCGCCTGTGCAGAGGGCGCGCCGGCCAGGGCCGCTTGATAGGAGAGGTAGTCGTCTCGCCGGCACAAACCGCACGGTCGGTGGCCCGCCGCCAGACCGACGGCGTCGTCAAGAAAGAAGAGCGGCGTCCACCGGCGGGGAGCGATCAAGGGATGCTTCCAATCGCGGTACGTAAGCCGACAGATGATCCACAGGTTTCCAACGTGGTGGCGGACAATGTCGCCCCGCTCGTTGACCAGACACCCCCGATTGCCGGTGAAAGTTCCGCGCGCCTCTACAGCGTGAATGTCGCCCCAGGGGTCGACCCGGTTACGAAGCGGCACCGAGCAAGTAGCTGTGGGTTTGAGCCTCGGGCTGGTACTTAGCAAGCAAATTGCTGAGGTCTTGGATTGCGGCGGCAATTTCGGGGAACGCTGACGAGTGGTGACCTTCGACGACAAACATCGCCTCCGTGGTCGAAACCTTTGTCGCGCTCTGTTGACTTTGTCGCCAACACCATCGGCGCGCGCTGGCAACCCCGTCTTTGTCGACAAACACGACTTCGCCCGGTTCGGGATGAACTGCCTCCTCCGTGCCGAGGTCGGTGAAAGCTTCGGTGCCGTCGGAAAAGCGAACCGTGATCGAAGCGGCAATCCCGGCTAGATCGACGGCGGCCACCGGCAACGCGTAACGGATCGAGACGAGGTTGCCGATGTCGACCAGCGTGTTGATCGAAGGGATGTCTCCCTGCTTGGTCAAGCGGCGCAGCAAGGCTTCGGCCGCGCTTCGATATTGGGTTGGCTTCGCCCCAAATTGCGTGAATGCTCGCCTCCAAGCGGCGAGCGAAGGAAGCTCAGCGAGGGGTTGATCGCCAAGGCGGTCGAGAACCCGCCGCTGCTCCGCCTGGTATTCGGCAAGCAGCGGTGCGGGACTGGGATCGTTTCGCAGTCCGGTTGCCTCGACGACACCCGCGCGGGCATTCGGAAACGAATCGACGATCGCCTGGTCGTATCCAAATCTTCGTTCTTGCGTATCGGTCCCTACGCCAATTTGATTCATTTGGGGCGGGGGATCCTACGCAAGAATGGGTCAAGTGCTTGCAGGAGTTTTGATCTGGACCGAGACCGATCGTTTCGACGCCATGCGTCATTTCTACGTCGACGTCCTCGGGCTCACGCCTCGTTCGGACCGTGTGGGATTCGTCAACTTCGAATGGGGTTCAACACGCCTGACGATCGGGGTCCATGACCGCGTGCAGGGCAACGCCCGCGACCCGCTCCGGATCATGATCAACTTCGCGGTCACTGAAATTCACCAGTTGCACGAAACCCTGATTGCCGCCGGCGTTCCCTGCCTGCGCGAGCCTTCGGCCGAGACGTGGGGAGGCCTGGTGGCGACCTATTCCGACCCTGACGGGAACACCGTCCAGGTCATAACGGGCACCTCCACCTAGACGCCGCTTGCTGGCCGCCTGGCGGATCCGATCATCCTGAATCGCTCGAGCGAGGTCGTACGAAATCCCGGAATACATGTCATCAATCCTTTCCTATTTCGCCTTCTCTTGGCCTCTATTTGGGCCTGTTCTGAGCCTCCGACTTACAAGCATGAAAGTACAAGAAGAAGCGGACAGCATCTGTCCGCAATTTTGGATTATTCTCAGGAAATGCAAGGAGAATCGACCGGCACCAGTGGGCGCATGCTGCGGTTGCTTTCCCTCCTCCAGGCCCGTCCCAACTGGACCGGGCCCGAGCTCGCCAGCCGGCTAGCGGTCACTGCGCGGACCTTGCGTCGCGACGTCACCCGCCTGCGCCAACTCGGCTATCCGGTCGAGGCCCTGTCGGGTCCGACGGGTGGCTATCAACTCGCCCCCGGAGGGGCTTTGCCTCCGCTGCTTCTCGATGACGACGAAGCGGTGGCCGTCGCTCTCAGCCTCCGCCAAGCCGCGGGCGGCGGGTTGCCCGGCTTCGAAGATGCGGCGCTTTCCTCCCTTGCCAAGATCTCACAGGTCCTCCCCCGGCGCCTGGCCGAAAAAGCGAACTCCGTTCATGACTCGACGATTGGGCTTGTGGTGCAACGCGGGTCAGGGCGTTCCGTCACCCCCGAGAACCTGGTGATCCTGGCTAGCGCTTGCCGGGCCCAGGAACGGGTGCGTTTCGACTATCTCGATGCAGGCGGGCGGGCATCCGAGCGACATGTCGAACCACATCAGCTGGTCCATGCCGCCCGTCGTTGGTATCTGGTCGCCCGGGATCGGGATCGGGAGGCCTGGCGCACGTTCCGCGTCGATCGGATCTCAAAACCCGCCAGCACCGGTCTCCGGTTTGTGCCTGAGAATCCCCCCGACGCCGCCGCGTTCGTCGCTGAAGGCTTGGCCGTTGCGGTTTACCCCGTGCAGGCGCGCGTCCTCTTGCACCTTTCCTACGACGAGGCGAAGCGGACTGTCTCGCCCACAGTTGGAGTTATCGAACGTCAACGCGGTGGCGCCCTTCTGCGGATCGGCGCCGACGACGCCGATTGGATCGCGCGCTATCTCGCTTCGCTCGGATGCGGCTTCCGCGTAATCGATCCGCCGGAGCTAAAGGAAGCGCTCGCTCGCTTAGGAGCGTCGCTGATCCGCAGCTCGGCTTAGGCGACGATCGAACTAGACGAAAGCTTGGAGCGGGCGGTTTCAGTCCAGTCGACCATGCCCGGATCGAGATCGGCAACGACCTCGATGAGGCTGAGGTCGAGCGGGACCAAGGCACCCTCGGGTCGCAGCGCGGCAAGAAGCCGCCGTCGGACTTGGGGGCGGGAAACTGGCAGCAAATTGGTCACTTCGAGAGGAGTCCGTTGCTTCATGCAACTCACTCTAGCCAAGTCAGTTGCATTACGCAACCCATCTCCTACAATGGACCTCGTGCCCAGCCGGAAGAGCCTCGAACATCTGCGTTGCTCGGTCGCCAACACCGCCGAGTTGATCGGTGATCGCTGGACAGTGCTGATTCTCCGTGACGCTTTCATGGGGGTGCGTCGCTTCGATGACTTTCAGAAGGATCTCGGAATCGCTCGCAACGTCCTGACCGAGCGGCTGACGATGCTGGTCGACAATGCGATCCTTTTCACTCAGCAGTACGAGGACCGGCCTCCCCGCTTCGAGTACCGGCTCACCCCCAAGGGCAAGGATCTGTTTGATGTGATCGTTGCGATGTGGCGTTGGGGCGACACGTGGGATCCTCCGGCGGAGGACGACCTGCGAACCCTTCTCCACCAGGATTGCGGTTCCTACACCCACGGCGTCGTCCGCTGCGAGCATTGCAACGGCGATCTTGACCACCGCAACACCCGGCTTACCCCGGTTCTGGACATCGTTGCTGAACGTCGGGCCGTAAGCGCTTAACCCAACAGCTGCCTCAGAATTATTCACAAATCGGTTCAGGGATTGGCTGCTTCGCCGTCCAGGAGCCAATCAAGGGGATTCGGCGACCTGCCGAATCAAGATCCGATGCAAACCGTGGCGGAAGCGCGCCGAAAGGTCGATGACGCACGCTCTGATTCCGAGCTCCAGGGAGCTCTGACCGAGCTCGCCGCCGCTCTCTATGAGGTCGACGCCGACGAGTCGGTCAGGGTCGCCGAGCGGTCGATCGCTGTGGCCGAAGGGTTGGGAGACTCACTGGCTGCGGCATGGGCTCGACACAACCGGGGCTGGGCCTTGAATTCGCTGGGCCGGCTCGAGGAGGCCCTCGCCGATCAGATTTCGGCTCTCAGCCAGTTCGAGATCCAACGGGACTTTCGGGGGGTTGCGAACACGCTCCTCGCCATCGGCGACATTCACGGGGAACAAGCGAGACTTCCTCGCCAGTGTCAGTCACGAGCTGCGAACGCCGTTGACGGCGGTGATGGGCTTTGCCACCGAGCTTGCCGAAGCTTGGGAGAACTTCGACGATGACGAGGCACGCAACGTCGTTCAACTGATTGCCCGGCAGTCAGCGGATATTTCCAACATCGTCGATGACCTTCTGACCGTGACCCGACTCGAGGCGGGCACGATGAGTGTTCGGCTGCAAGCTCTCGACGTGCTCGATCAAGTCGGCTCGCTCGCTTCGACTCTGGCGCGGGACAGTGGTCGGACGATCGACTGGTCAGGAAACGCCCGGGTATGGGCCGATCCGACCCGGCTCCGGCAGATCGTCCGCAATCTCATCACCAACGCCCTGCGGTACGGAGGCGATCGGGTTCGAGTCGTCGTCTCCAACGAGGGCGGGGGTCGGTGAGATCCAGGTGCGGGACTCGGGTGGACCGATCGAGCCCTCCCGAGTCGAAACGATGTTCAACCCATTCGAACACTGGGACGACGGGGGCCGTACGCCGAACTCGGTCGGATTGGGTCTCGCGGTGGCGCGCAGTCTGGCCCGGATGATGGGCGGTGATCTGGTCTACGACCACGAAGATGGGGAGTCGATCTTCCGCCTCTCGTTGTCCCAACCCACAGAAGTGACAGCCGACCAGTAGCCCGTCATCATGAGCGGATGGCCGACCGCTTCTTCCCCTACGACTTCGACCTCCGCTTCGCGCTTATTTGGCGGCCGCTCGGAGCCAAACCGTCAACGGACGGAGTCACCATTGGGAAGACCAACGTCATCGCCACCTATGGTCGTTTCCGGGTCGAGACCCCTCTGACAAATGTCGACTGCGCAGAGAAAACCGGCCCCTACAAGTGGTGGAGGGCGGTCGGGCTGAGGGGATCGGGGGTTGATTCGGGGATTACCTTCGGCACTACTCCTCGAGGCGGCGTTTGCATCCTTTTCAAGGATCGGATCGACCAGGTCCTCCCCACCGCCAAAGCCCACGCAGGTCTCACGGTCACCGTCGCGGATTGTGATGGCTTGGTGGCAGCGCTTCTGGCCGCCAAGTCCTAGAACCGAGCGACCAGGTCTGCGCCTGTAATCGCGTCGGCCTGGTGGTCGGAGGTCCCACGATCCCGGAGTTCGATTCCGGCGCGTTCGAGCGCTCCATAGGCCACACGGGCGAGCGCTCCACCCGTTGAAACGCGGCGCACCCCTACTCCCGCGAGTTCGCCAATCGACGGTCCGCCGAGAAGCGAGATGGCGTTCACCGGGACTTCCACCTCTCGCACCAAGCGCTCGATCCGGTCGAGACCGCGCAAGTGCGGGGCGTAGACCACCGGAGCACCGGCGTCGCGATACGAAAGAAGCCGGCGAATCGTGTCATCGAGATCGTCGAAGCCGCGAACGTGATTCTCGGCTCGGGCTGTCAGCATCATTCCCTCTGCGGCAGCCACTTCCGCAGCTGCCGCGACTCGCTCGGTCGCCACTTCGATCGGGTCGATCGCGCCGGTAACGGGATTCCAGTCCTCGATCGAGAAACCGGCGGCGCCGGTCGCAGCGAGGAGACGCGCCGTGCGGGCGACCTCCTGGGCGTCATCGCCAAAGCAGCGCTCAGCGTCGACATTGATGGGGACTTCAACCGCCTTCACCAGGGATTCGACATGGACAAGTAGTTCATCCCGTGTCACCTGGCCGTCGGCCCGTCCGAGAGTGGCGGCGTAACCCAAGCTGGTGGTTGCCAATGCTGGGAAGCCCAGGGAGGCCAGAAGCTTGGCCGAGCCAACGTCCCACGGGTTGGGCATGACAAAGGTTCCGGTTTCGTGAAGTTGGCGAAAGCGATTGCGCATAATTGGAAAGTAGCGAGCAAGCGAGGTCACTGTGGCTGCCAAGAAGGTCGTTGCTCCACCGGAAAAGGTCGAGCTCTATCAGAAGCTGCTGGCAAGCATCGAGGGGATCGACACCAAGTCGAATTTCGGCTCGGCGTACACCGCCATCAACGGGAACATGTACACGATGATCTCCAAGCACGGCCTGGTCGGAATCAGGCTGCCCGAGCCAGAGCGGAGCGAGTTCCTCAGCAAGTACTCCACCGAATTGTTCCGGGGTGATCCGTCCTGGCCACCGGCCAAGGAGTTCGTGGCAGTTCCAGACGACCTATTGGCGGACACGAAAATGCTGCAGCCCTACCTCGAGACGAGCCTGCGCTACGTAAAGACGCTCAAACCCAAGACCAAGAAGCCAAAGACCGAAAAGTCGGAATAGCGTCGGTCGCTTCGTGTTGGAAGCCTTATGGACCCCAACATTTCCGCTGCCCTATCACAGGGTGGAATCGCCGATATCACCACCATCGGTCGCAAGACCGGATCTTCCTCGCCGGATCGAGATCTATTTCCACAGTTTCGACGGCGCGCTACTACATCACCGGTCGCCCCGGTTTCAAGCGAGATTGGCTTGCCAACCTCAAGGCGAGCCCCGATTTCACCCTTCATCTGAAACGCGGGGTGACGGCCGATCTGCCCGCGGTGGCAACGGAGATCAACGATCGACAGCGGCGCTGGGACTTGCTCTTCCAAGCCCGCACCGAAAGTTGGGGAGTCGAACCTGCGCGGGCCGAGCGAGACCACGAGATCTGGGTCGACACATCGCCGCTTGTCTCATTCGTCCTCGGCTGACAACACCAACTCGCGGACATGGTCGAGTTCGGCTGGAGATCGACTGCAGGTCTTCGGCGCTCAGATCGGTTTCCACGGCCTGGGCGAGGGCGATCTCGGCGTCGTCGCGCTGCCCTGTTCTGATCGACAACTCCGACACGTAGAGAAGTGCTCGCACACGCTCGAGCGCATCTGCCTCAGGGAATCGAAGTAGTCCGTTCTGAAGAAGTCTGAGACCGCCGGCATTATCCCCACGGGCGTCGGCCAAGCGACCTGCATTTCGTATCACTCTCTCCAGGCCGGTTGATTCTTCCGCTTCGGCTTCCTCCGAGGAACCGAGCTGTGCGATCGCGCAACCAATTTCCACCGGGATCGACGAACTGTGAACCCGCGCACCGTCCCCTGCCGTTTGCGCGGCCGCAAAATTCGAGGAATGCCGGTCACCAGCAGCTTGCCGAATTTCGCTCTGAAACCTGCGGCGAACTGCGCATAGAGAGCATCTGGATCCTCGACGAGGATGATGCGTGCTCCCGTAAGATTCCGCCGGATTGAAGCCGTTCATTCCGAAAAGGTGAATACCGATCTCGCCTAACTCGACGACGGCGTGGGGATTCGGCCGGACCTGGCGATACGTGCGCCGGAACCCGAGAGCCTCGTAGAACGCGACGGCCTCGTCGATGTCGGCACACGGCAGCAACGGAATCGTGACGGCTTTCATCGTTTTCCAGTCGAACTTATACGGGTACAAATGGTGTAACCAACCAGAGGAGGAAAGGTGTTGGGAAATACGAAGGCCTTCAGCGGCTTTGCCGTCGATGACATCGACAAGGCGGAGAAGTTCTACCGGGACACGCTGGGTCTCAAGACGACCAAGCATGAGGACATGGGCGGCTGCTCGATCTCAACCTGGCCGGTGGTCGGGACATCATGATCTATCCCAAGGAAGACTTCACCCCGGCTACTTACACGATCCTCAACTTCCCGGTGATGACGTCGACCAGATGGTCATCGACTTGCGGGACAAAGGCGTGACCTTCGAGCAGTACGAGGGCTTCAACCAGGACGAAAAAGGCATCGCCCGCGGGGACGAGGGTCCGGCCATTGCTTGGTTCAAGGACCCGGCCGGCAACATCCTCTCAGTGCTCGAAGGCTCCGAGATGTAAGTCCCCTGCGACGTAGGCAAAGTAAGGGACCCGAACGGGTTCCTCTTTTACTTCGGTTACTTCTACTTCTTGGCCACCTTCTTGTAGAGGTTGACCGAGAGGGGGACGAAAACCGCCAGCAGGATCGCAACCCAGATCAGGGTGTAGAGCACCGGGTTCTGCATCGACCACGCTTCGGGGATCGGAGCGCCGTCGATGGTATTGCCGAACAGGTTCCGGGCCGATTGTGTCACCGCTGAGACCGGGTTCCACTCAGCGAAGATCCGCAACGGCGTCGGCAGGTTGGTTGAAGGCACGAAGGCGTTGGAGATGAACGTCAGCGGCATGATCACCATGAACGAGGCGTTGTTGACCACCTCCGGGCTCGGCACCAGCAAGCCGACGCTCGCCATCACCCACGAGAACGCGTAGGAGAAAAGCAGCAAGATCGCGAACCCACCAATTGCCTCCCAGACCGACGTGTTGATCCGCCAACCGACCAGGAGACCGGTCGCTGCCATGATCGCGATCGACAGGATGTTGGAGCCGACATCAGCCGCGGTTCGACCGATCACCACCGCCGAGCGCGACATCGGCAACGATCTGAACCGATCGATGATTCCCTTCTGCATGTCCTCGGCGATGCTCGCTCCGGTGTAGGTGGACCCAAAAACCACTGTCTGGGCGAAGATGCCGGCGATTAGGAACTCCCGATAGTTGAGCCCTTCCCCGACAGAGATGGATCCGCCGAACACGTAGGCGAACAACAGCACGAACATGATCGGCGAGAGCAGCACCCAAACCAGGAGCTCGGGCATCCGCTTGATCTTGATCAGGTTGCGCCGGGTGACGTTGTAGCCATCGGACAGCGTCCACATCAATTGACTCATCAGGCACTCGCTTTCATTGGCACTTTGCTGGTGGCCTCGCCGTCCCCGTTCTCAGCCCCATGGCCAGTGAGAGTGAGGAAGACATCGTCGAGGGTGGGTCTCCGGAGCGCGAACTCGAGCACCTTGACCGAATTGGAGTCGAGCTGCCGGAGCACTTCCAACAGTTCACCGCTTCCGCCAGAAACCGGCGCGGTGACCGTCCGACTGTCCTGATCGACCACGAGCTCCCCGACTGCAAAGTGAGTCAGAGTCTCCTGCGCCCGCCCCAGGTCATCGCGCGATTCGAGAACCAGTTCGACCCTCTCACCACCGATCTGGCTCTTCAACTGATCGGCGGTTCCCTCGGCGATCTTGTGACCATGGTCAATGACCAAGATCGTGTCGGCGAGGCGGTCTGCTTCCTCGAGATACTGGGTGGTAAGCAGCAGGGTCGTGCCCGAAGCCACCATTTCCCGGATCACGTCCCACATCTCCACGCGACCACGCGGATCGAGGCCTGTGGTGGGTTCGTCGAGGAACAAGACCTTCGGATCGGCGACCAGCGCGCCCGCCAGGTCGAGTCGCCGGCGCATTCCCCCTGAGTACGTCTTGACCGGGCGGTCGCCGGCTTCGACGAGGTCGAAGCGCTCGAGCAACTCCCGGGCGCGAGCTGCAGCTTTCGGTCGCCCAAGCCGGTACAGACGCCCAAAAAGATCGAGGTTCTCGAATCCGGTGAGATATTCATCAACGGCGGCGTACTGACCGGACAAACCGATAATGCTTCTGACCGCATCGGGATCCTTCGTGACGTCGATGCCAGCCACCTCCGCCCGACCGGAGTCGGCCTCTAGCAAGGTGGTGAGAATCCGCACCGCTGTGGTCTTTCCCGCCCCGTTTGGCCCCAGCAATCCGAGGACGCTTCCCTCCGCCACGCTGAGATCGAGCCCGTCGAGCGCCTTGACCTCTTTGTAATGCTTGACGAGCCCCTCGGCTCGAATCACTTCATTCATCTCTCTCCTTTGCTTCCATGACATTATGATGATGTCGTCATAATGTCAACGTGTCAAATCGTCTCTGATCGATGGTTCGCCGGGTTTTCAACCTATCGCGCATTCATGCCAGATTCTGACCGGAATTCGTAGAATGATCAATTAGATGAGCGCTACCACTTCCCGAGCCTTGCGTTTGCTCTCGCTGCTCCAGGCGCGTCGCACCTGGTCAGGGACCGAGCTCATGGACCGGCTCGAAGTGAGCGAACGGACGCTGCGCCGGGACATTGACCGGCTGCGCGACCTAGGTTATCCAGTTCGCGCGACCACCGGTCCGGCTGGCGGATACCAGCTCGAGGCCGGCGCCGACATACCCCCGCTCCTACTCGACGATGAGGAGGCGGTCGCGATCGCGATGGGTTTGCTGACTGCAGCCGGCGGCACGATCGCGGGCATCGAAGAGACCTCGCTCAGAGCTTTGGCAAAGTTGGAGAAGGTACTCCCACCGCGCATCCGCCAGCGAGTGCAGATGCTGCAATCGGCCGTGGTGCCCTGGGTCAGGGCGTGGGTGACGGTCGACGCCGAGGCTTTGACCACTGTCGCGCAAGCTTGTCGTGATCATGAGCGGCTCCGTTTCGACTATCGCAACTTTGAGGGTGGCGAGTCCGAGCGTCATGTCGAACCCCACCAGGTGGTGTCGCTTCGGCAACGGTGGTATTTGCTTGCGTTCGATCGAGATCGCGATGCCTGGCGCACATTTCGGCTGGACCGGCTATCGAGTCCGCGGGGAACTCGCATCACCTTCCGGCCTCGACCTATCCCGGGCGGCGATGCCGCCGAGTACGTGTTGGCGTCGCTTCAGGCGCGCCCAATGCGTTATCAGGTGGCAGCCACACTCAGGGCCTCGGCCGAGGAAATCACAGGCCGTCTCCGCTTCGGCGACGCCGAAGTCGAACCGATCGACGGACAAAGCTGCCAGCTCCGCATCCAAGGTGATGCTCTCGAATGGCTTGCGTTCACGATCATGTGGCTCGACGTCGACTTCGAGGTCAGCGAACCGCCCGAGCTGGTGGACTACCTCGCCGGGCTGTCACGTCGGCTTGCCTCCAGCCAAGCGGCAATCGCCTGACCAATCTCGGGGCCGGAATCCTCCTGGACAAAGTGGTGCCCGCGGACCGTCACAGTCTCTTGGTTCGACCAGTTCCTCGTCGCTTGCGCCATTCCGGGAGAAAAGAAGCCGGGCCGGGCGTGGACGAATAGTTTGCGAATCGGTGATTTAGCGAGCCACGCGTTGTAGCGCGAGACGATTTCGTGGACATCGGAGGGATCGCCGTCGAGTGGAAGCTCACGGGGCCACGTCAGGGTTGGACGGCGGGACTCCCCTGGTTCGAGAAATGGACGCCGGTACTCCTCGATGACCTCAGTGGAGAGCGGATCGAGCACCGACGCGGGGAGCACGCGTTCGACGAAGTAATTCTTCTCCAGGATCAGTCTTTCGCCAGCCTCGGAGCGGAAGCCTTCGAAAATGGAGCGGGCCGTTTCGGGCCAGTCGGCCCAGGTGATGGGGCCGATGAGAGCTTCCATGTAGACGATTCCGGAAACAGAGTCCTGGTGTCGGTAGGCCCAATCGAAGCCGAGCGCCGAGCCCCAGTCGTGGACCACGAGTGTTACATCGTTGGTGACTCCGAGGCGATCCAACAAAGCGTCCAGATAGCGACGATGTTCGACGAAGCGGTACGAGTCCGGACCGGAATCTTCGAGCTTCTCGCTGTCACCCATGCCAATGAGGTCGGGAGCAACGCAGCGGCCGATAGCGGACAACGGCGGAATGACTTTCCGCCACAGGTAGGACGACGTGGGATTCCCGTGTAGGAGGACGATCGGATCGCCTTCGCCCGCGTCGACGTAGGCCATCCGTTTGCCGAGAATGTCGGCAAACCGTTTCTCAAATTTCAACGGCGTACCGCTTCAAGCGCGCGGCGGGCCTGAGCGATGTGAAAACGGTCATGACCCGCGATCATGCGAAACATCAGGTCGTAGCTTTCCGGTCCTCGTTCCGCATGGTGGCCGATGCGAACCCGCTGGGTGGCGTCGCTGCGACTCCACAAGGCGAGGTTGGCCCGACGCAGCGGCTCGAACAATGCCAGCAAATCCTCCACCGATTCACTCTCCGAATGGAGCCGGTCGGCCCACAGGTCCTGGTCGTAAGGCACTAGCGGTGGCTCGTCGTGAGCGAGCACGATGCGGTAGCGACCACTCATCATTACCTCGGCGTCGGTGAGGTGGGCAATACAGCCCTGAACGGACCACTCCTTCGGTTCGGGCCTCAGCGAGAGTTGGTCTCCGGCGTCGGCCACGAGTTCGCGGAGAATCCGCTCTGTCGACGACTGCACCTCGTGAGGGTCATCTTCACCGAGCAGGTCAAGCAGCATCTGCTGATAACCCCGGGCGTCGGTCACCGGATCGGGCGAAAGGTTTGATCTGTCCATCCCCGAAATGTACCGACGCTGACTTTCAGCCAGCCATTATCGATTCATTTGGCGACGGAGCCGGCCGGCGAGAAAGCTGTGATCGTCCGCGGCCAAACATGCCGCAGCGACGACCCGCTCGGCAGCCTCCAGGTCACCTGAAAACGCCCGGAAGGTGAGACGGACATCGATGTCATGCTCTGGTTGGCTGACGACTTCGATCGGGTCACCCTGTCGAACCGTGCCCGGCGCGACCACCGATAGGTACGCGCCCGAGTTGCCGACTGCAGTGAACCGTTTCACCCAACCCTTCTCCCCCATCCTGGCCTGAAAAGTCGCGCACGGAATGCGGGGGCTGCAAACCTCGAGCACGACCTCGCGGCCAATCGCCCAGCGTTCACCGATCCTGGCCCCGTCGACGTCAAGATTCAGCGTCGTGAGGTTCTCGCCGAACATGCCATTGGGAAGGTCACGGGACAATCTCGCCTCCCATTGGTCGAGCTCCTCTCGCGAATATGCGTAGACCGCCTGGTCATTTCCTCCGTGGTGGTCCTGGCTCCCGATGAAGTCGCCTTCTATGCCGCTGCCAAGTCCTCCCAGCTTTGGCCCTGGCGCACGAAACTCCGCGCTAGCGACCGGGACCTTTCCGATCCCGGTTACTCGACCATCGCCGGCTTTACTCGGCATCGGCCGACCCAGATTGAGCGAGTGGACCAACCCTGTCACCCCGTCATCGTAAGTCTCCGGGTCTTCGGGTCTTGACTGCTGCCGCTGAACAGTGTTAAGTTGTCGCCGCTAAGTGAACAGCGCTAGGTAGAGGAGAAGCGGATGGGTCGGTTGGCAGACTTCGTCGTGAGACGACGCGTTTTGGTCTTGGTTTTGGCCGCTCTCGGGATGGTCGCCGCCGGTGTTATCGGCGGAGGGGTGGCCGGGAGACTGTCCAACGGTGGTTTCGAAAATCCCGACGCCGAGTCGGTGAAGGCCGCGGCGGTTCTATCCGAGGAGTTCGGCGTCGCTCCACCCGAGGTACTGATCGTTGCCACAGCCTCAGGCTCTGTCGATGAGGAAACGGCCGTCGCCGCCGGCCTCGCCCTCCAGGAAGCACTGGCAGCCGAGGAACATGTCACCTCAGTCAGCTCTTATTGGAGCCTCGGCTCCCCCGCTCCGCTGCGAAGCGTGGACGGCCGGCGAGCACTGCTTTTTGCCACGATCGAAGGCGATCAATCCGAGCTACTCGAGCATTCGGGAGTCCTCGCCGAAAAGTATCACGGCGAGTTTCAAGGACTCGAGGTGGCCGTGGGCGGCGAAGGGCCGATCTTCGCCGCGGTGAACGAAACGGTGGAGTCCGATCTCGTCACCGCCGAATCGATTGCGTTCCCCATCACCCTCATCCTCCTTGTGATCGTTTTTGGCTCGGTGGTGTCGGCGCTGCTCCCGCTCGGAGTTGGGGTTTTTGCAATCGTCGGTACGTTCTTGATTCTCGACCTTCTCGCTCGGGTCACCGAGGTTTCCATCTTTGCCCTCAACCTCACGACAGCGCTCGGCCTCGGGCTGGCGATCGACTACGCCCTCTTCGTGGTTTCTCGTCTACGCGAGGAACTCGCCGCCGGCCATGACACCGGCGACGCGGTGCGGCGCACAGTCCAAAGCGCCGGACGCACGGTGCTTTTCAGCGCCGGCACGGTGATGGTTTCGCTGGCGGCCATGCTCGTGTTCCCCCTTGCTTTCCTCCGCTCCTTCGGATACGCCGGCATTGCCGTGGTCGCTCTCGCGGCGTTAGGGGCGGTGGTGGTATTGCCCGCTTTGCTCGCAGTACTCGGGCCGCGTGTCGAGAAGCTACGTGTTCGCAAGCTTCGCACCAACACTTCGACCGGTTTCTGGCACCGACTGGCGATGGCCGTGATGAAGCGCCCGATCCCGATCGCCACTGCGGCGATCGCTTTTCTGATCTTTCTTGGCTTGCCCTTTCTTAACGCTCGCTTCGGACAGGCAGACGACCGGATTCTCCCCCCTGACTCGGAAGCGCGCATCGTGGGTGATCTGCTCCGTACCGAGTTCGCCGGTTTTGAAGCCAGCCCGATCGATGTAGTCGCCATCGGCCTCAGCGAGAGCGCTGACATCGACGCCCTGGCCGCGACGCTATCGACGTTGGAGGGAGTTGCCCGGGTCGATGCGCAGACCGGGACCTACCTCAGCGGCGTGCAGGCCATCCCTCCCGGTATCGCCAATCTCCGCTTCGCCTCTGAGGCCGGGACCTACCTCCAGGTAGTGCCGGCGGTAGAACCGGGCTCCGCCGCGGCCGAGAATCTGGTCGAAGAGATTCGAGCTCTGGATGCACCGGTAGACCTTGCCCTCACCGGGCCCTCGGCCTCCCTTGTGGATTCCAAGGACGCGATCTTCTCTGATCTTCCTCTAGCTCTGGCAATCATTGGAGCAGTCACGTTTGTCGTGCTGTTCCTGATGTTCGGATCGATCCTCGTCCCGGCCAAAGCGGTCGTCCTCAACCTCTTGTCGCTCTCAGCCACGTTCGGATCGATGGTCTGGATTTTCCAGGAAGGGCATCTGTCGGAGTTTCTCGGTTTCACCCCCACCGGCCAGCTCGACCTCACGATGCCGATTTTGATGTTCGCGATCGCCTTCGGCCTCTCGATGGACTACGAGGTGTTCCTTCTGTCTCGCATCAAAGAGGAGTACGACCAAACGGGCGACAATGTCGGTTCGGTCGCGGCCGGGCTCGAGCGGACCGGGCGCGTCGTCACTTCCGCAGCCGTTCTGATCGCGGTGGTGATGATCGCCTTTGCCACTTCAGGGGTGACGATGATGAAGATGTTCGGGATCGGGATGACGCTCGCCGTTCTGGTTGATGCGTTCATTGTCCGGGCAACCCTCGTGCCAGCTTTCATGCGTTTGGCGGGGCGGGCGAATTGGTGGGCACCGAGTTTCCTGCGCAGAGTCCATGATCGATTCGGCTTCCGTGAGGGCGAGCCTTCAGCAAGTCGCACCGTGAGGGAACCGGTATGAGCCAGGTCCGCGCCGAGCCCCGCTCGCGGCTCCGCAAAGGTGAGGGCGACCATCTCCGCCGGGAGATCCTTGACGCCACCGCGGCCCTGATGGCCGAGAAAGGGAGTCACGAACTCGTTTCGATTCGAGACATTGCGAACCGGGTCGGGGTCTCACCACCGGCGATATACCTCCATTTCGAGACCAAGGATCGGCTCACCTACACCGTCTGTCGGGAGATGTTCGATGGTTTCGGTGCCCGCCTATTGCCGATCCTCGCCGCGGAAGGGAGCGCTCTCGAACGTTTGCGCCGCCTTGGCCGCGAATACATCCGCTGGGGCCTCGACAACGCCGGCCTCTATTCGGTCCTCTTCCTCGGCCAGCCACCCGAATCGGTCGGAGTTGACGAGATGGCGGGTGATCCCGGATTGCTGGTGCTCGAGGGTTTGGTGGCGCTGGTCCGCTCGGGGATGGAGGACGGCGTCATCCACAGTGACAGTTCACCGGAAGCCACCACCTGGGCCATGTGGGCAGCTGTTCACGGCTCGGTGTTGCTCATGAACTCGAAGATGGAATGGATGCGCGACCACCTGGCCGCTGCCGGAAGTTCGATCAATGTTCCGGAGGTCGAGGAGATGATCGATACGGTGATCGACAGCGTGTTTCGAGCATTCGCCCCAGCCGATAGTTAGCCGTTCAATTCTCGAAGGGCCTAATTCACGAAAGGCCTGTGGTGCGACCACTCGAGACACCGGCATGTGTCGTCATCTCTGGCCTCAATGCTCTTCCGGAGAATCGTTGCCATCTGGGCGCGATTGACGGCATCTCCCGGGCAAAAGCGATCTACCGCGCATCCTTCGGCAATGCCCGCTGCGACAACCGCATGGATCGCGCCGGCGAAGGGCGACTCGACTGCGTCGGTGAAGGGAACACTTGCCTGGATGGGTAAGTCGAGCGCAGAAACCACCAGTGCAGCGACTTCGTCTCGGGACACCAGGTCGTGAGGACAGAACGCACCCGTCGCACATCCCTGGCTAATGCCCGCGTCGGCAACGGCATTGATGTCGGCCTCGTTGGGCAGGCCATCGTCGTCGAGGAACCAGTCCGACCGACCTTGCGGAAGGTCGAGTGCGCGGGCAAGCAAGGTCGCGGCCTCGCCGCGAGTAACCCATTGGTCCGGGCAGAACTGTCCCGTCGTGCAACCGTTGACGACTCCACGGCGCGCCAGCCACTCGATGTCCGCTTCTGAACCCAGCTTCTCGTCGTCAGTGAACATGCCGCGGTATGGAGAGAACGGAAGCGGACCGGGTTCAAACCAGCTCGTCAACGGCCACCGGTACTCGGTGGTCGGCATTTGCATCCCGTCGTGCCATCCCGGAGCCGTCGCGATTCCGTCCCAGACCTTCCAATCGGTTTCCTTGTTGAAATTGAAATAGATAAGTCCGACCACGTTGGGGTCGGTTGCGGTGAACGCGAACATCTCGCGCAGCCAGGCATCCCGATCACCCCCGGAGGTCGAACTCCCGATCTGAGTGATTAGATAAGGTTTGGTGGGAGCGAAGCCACGGACCGTCTCGATAGCGGCCATCCCCGACTCGAAGACGCCGGTCCACACCCCGACATTGGCGCCAAAGTTGTAGACAGAGATACCGATCAGGTCGACGACGTCGTCTCCCGGGTAGTACTCCGCCATCGAGTGACGTCCCACCGACCAGGCATTCGGCGCGAAAACCCAGCGCACCTTGGTTTCGTCCATTCCCTCGGATCGGAATATCTCGACAAACTTGCGGAAGGCGATCTGATAGTTGCCCGGATCCTGGCCGTAGGGCACCCAGTTGCTGTTCATCTCCTGCAAGGGAGCGATCAAGAGCGAGCGGCCCTCACCCCGATCGAGCCACCCTTTGACCCGCAAGGCCCACTGGCGGATCGCGGGGTCGTAGCCACCTGCGGCCATGTCAAAGGCGGAGATCGCCACCTCGACGTTGGCCACCGGAGTCGCTTGTGCCGACCAGGCTTGTTCGAGCAGCCAGTCGGTGTTGCTGTCCACACCGTGCTCGGACTCCCAGAGATGATGGAAGGTGCCGACCAGCGAAACCCTCTTGCCGCTCGCCTCGTTCAGGGCGGTGACGTCGCTGCCCGATTGCCATTGGTCCGAGTAGACGCCGGCCAGGACGAGATCTCGCCCGTCCGTCGGTGCTTCGGTGGCTAGGGCTGGCGACGCGAGTGCGACCAGCCATGTGGCCAGCAGTGCCGCGAGCAACTTCGGAGTCTTGGTCAAGGTCTGGTCGAGATCGGATTTTGCGGTTCTTGACTTGAGCGTTTTGGGCCTCAGTCGACCTGGCGGAAGTCGTAACCTCGCCGCCATGTCGTTTTCATCGTTGGGAGAGCTGAACTGGCTCGCGGTCATCGTCGCCACGATCGTCTATATCGCCCTCGGGGCGCTTTGGTATTCGCCCGGGTTGTTCGGGAAGCGGTATTGGAAGTCGATCGGCTGGAACCCGTCGGAAAGCGAGCAACCCGCCTCGGCCGCTTTCTATGTCAGTGCCTTCATCGGATATCTGGTGATCGTGATCGCCATTGGAATGCTGAGCGTGGCGACTGGCACCGACACGTTCGCCGAGGGCCTCATCCTCGGCATCGTCCTCGGCGTGCTCCTCGCCGGAGCCATCTTTTTCACCACCGCCAAGTACGAGCCGACCAAACTCGAGCCAATGACCTGGTTCGTAATCACGGGTGGCTACGCCGCTCTGGGGATCATCATCTCCTCGATCATCCTCGCGGTCTGGCGCTAACCAGATCGCGGAGGCCCTCGAGACTTTCCGGGTTGGCCATCGCTCCCGGGTTGGCGACTTGTTCGAGAGGCTGACCCATCAGAATTCTCTTGACCGGGAGCTCCATCTTCTTCCCCGAAACCGTCCGGGGAACCGAGTCGATGCGATGGATCTGGTCGGGCACGTGCCGGGGTGAGAGCTCGTTGCGCAGCGACTGCTTGATCTTCTCGATCAGATCGCTCCACTCGGTGCTCGGTGTCGGCGACCACCAGGAGCACGAGCTCACCCTGGCCCGCACCGTCTTCGAGATGGACCACGAGGCTGTCCGCAACCCCGGGGACCGATTCCACCACCGAGTAGAACTCCGCGGTGCCCATCCGCACCCCGCCCCGGTTGAGGGTGGCATCGGAGCGGCCGGTGATGATGCAACTCCCCCGCTCGGTGATTTCGATCCAGTCGCCATGGCGCCAGACGCCGGGAAAGTGCTCGAAATAGGCAGCCCGGTAGGCCACACCTTCGGGATCGTTCCAGAACCCAACCGGCATCGAAGGCATCGGTTTGGTGATGACCAGCTCGCCGGTTTCGCCGATCACCGGTTGGCCCTCGGGGTCGAATGATTCGACCGCCATCCCCAGATAGCGACAGCTGATCTCGCCTTCCCACACCGGCACCAGCGGTGACCCTCCGACAAAGGCGGTGCACACGTCCGTGCCGCCCGACGTCGACATGATCTTGACGTCCTCACCCACCGCTTCGCTCAGCCAGCGAAAACCCTCCGGGGGAAGTGGTGAACCGGTGGATCCGAAAGAGTTGAGAGCCCCGAGGTCGAATTCCTCTTTCGGGACGATCCCCGCCTTCATGCAGGCAAGGACAAAGCCGGCGCTCGCACCTAGGGCGGTAATCCGATGATCCTGGGCGAACCGCCACAGCTCACCGAGATCGGGATAGGCCGGGTCACCGTCGAAGACGGCGACGGTGGCGCCGACGAGAAGACCGGAGATGTTGAGGTTCCACATCATCCAGCCGGTGGTCGAGTACCAGGCAAAGCGGTCGCCTGGTCCGAGATCATGCTGGAGCCCGAGCGCGCGGCAATGCTCAAGCGTGATCCCACCGTGACCATGAATGATCGGCTTGGGAAGGCCGGTAGTGCCGGACGAATAGAGAACATAAAGGGGGTGGTCGAAAAGGACGTCGATTGGCTCGATGGGCTCTTCCGAAGCGAAGAGTTCAGCCCAGGCACCACTTGCGGGTTCTAGGTAGCCAAGAGTGATCGTGTGCTCAAGCGTGGGTAGCGAGTCCTCGATCTCAGTCACCTGCGTGGCGCGGTCGATTGCCTTACCCCGGTGCCGGTAGCCATCGACCGCAAGCAACACCTTGGGCTCGATTTGGCGAAATCGGTCGACCACGCTGCGAATACCGAACTCGGGAGGACACGACGACCAGATCGCACCTAGCGAGGCACACCCCAGAAAGGCGACCAACGCCTCGGGAATATTGGGGAGATAGCCCACCACTCGATCCCCCTTTCGGACCCCGAGCTTTCTCAGACCGGCCGCAGCTGCGCCCACCTGTCGACGTAGCTCGCCGATGGACAAGACGATGTCATTCGATCGGGTCTGGGACCGGGCGATCAGCGCGACCGCCTCATCGTCTTCCCATCTGAGCGCGTGCGTTGCGTAGTTGAGGGTCGAGCCGGCGAACCATTTCGCCCCGGGCATGGCTTCACTGTCAAGCACCTGTGTCGCTGGTGTCATCTGCAGGTCAAAGAACTCGACTACCGCCGCCCAAAACTCGGAAAGATGATCCACCGACCATTGCCAGCCCGACTCGTAGTCCGCGAAGGAGACGCTGTGTTTCCGCTCGATCTCGCGCAGGAATCGCCCGACTCGACTCTGTTCCCAGGCGTCGGGGGACGGAGTCCACAACTGTGGGGGTGCCCAAGGCTGCGGGCGAGGATCGTCGGGCACGGGCCTGACAATAGGTTGGCGAGTTTCGGCCAAACTGCCGTCTCTTGAAAGCCTGGCTCTACATTCTTACTACCGGGATTATGTTCGGTATCGGCGGCCTCGCCACGAAATACATGCTCGACAACGGTCTCGACCCTGTCTTTGGGACCACGACGATGATGACCATCACCGCCCTCACCTCGATTCCGATTTACGTGCGCGCGGGCGGTGTAGACGGACGGGGTTGGAGGATGGCGTTGCTGGCCGGAGCACTCAACGCCGGTTCACCCGCTCTTTTGTTCAACTTTGGCTTCGAGCGACTGCCGGCTTCGATCAACACCCTGATCATCTCGTTGGGACCGGTCTTCACCGCCATCACTGCGCACCTGGTCTCGCGCGACGATCGATTCACGACCGCCAAGGTCGTTGGATTGCTGTCCTCGGTGGCTGGCGTTGGGTTTCTGGCTGGCAGCCTCACCTCCGCCCCGCTGAGCGGGCTCGTTTTCCCCCTCGCCGGTGCCGCGCTGACAGGAGCGGCGCTCTTGCTGGTGAAACGACTTGCAACGTTCTACCGACCTGCCGCCACCCTTACTCCGATGATGATCGGAGCCGCTCTCGTGTGCCTGGCACTGACCGCCCTGCTCAACCGCTGGCAGGCGCCGACCGGCGAGACCTGGCTGATCTTGATCGCGCTCGGGACCACGGGCGTGGTCGCCTTCGGGGCGGTGCTGGCCGCCTCCGAGATCGCGCCTGCCAGCCAGACCGCACTCTCCGGTTATTTGATCCCGTTAGTCGGCGTCATCGGTGGCGTCCTGCTCTTCAATGAACCCTTCGGCTGGCGCCTTGCCCTGGGCGCCGTCCTCATCCTCGGTGGCGTGATATTGGTAGGGCTCCAAAACCGCGAACCCAGGGTTGTAGCCCGTGTCTGATGTGGGTTACGGCCCAAGAATCTAAACATCGGAGAAGGACTAGCATTTTGGTCAAAGCGACTTGAGCCATCGCCGTTGCGGTCGATCGCGGCCATCGTGACTGGCTATTAGTCGAAAAGTTGTTCAGCGTCGAAATGGTCACGCCATCGATGCAGGGCCAGCCAAGCATGGACATCGGCCCTATTCCGATCGCTATCAGCGTGATCGTGGCCACCTTGGTCGGTTGCGGCCTATGCTTCCGCTTTTGGAGCGACCGGGTACGAAGCCACGTCGAGCTTGGACCATTTTTGCGATCGTCGGATCTTTGCTTTCACCCGTGAGCGCCGTTCTCGGCGTGAGCACTGAAGGACCTCGCAGCGGCTGCAGCTAGCCACTCTCCACGTCGTCACAGCGGCTGTGTTCATTCCACTCATGGGGCGAACTGCCAGGCGGCAGGCTTGAAAGGTTCGTTCCCCCCTACGAGGGTTGCGAACCTGCTCGGCTAGACCAACCTCAAGATGGCTCGAGAAAAACGATCGGAAGCGTTCGATCGGTTTTCGCCTGGTACTCCGCATAGCCTGGATAAGCGGCGACAAATCGACTCCACCAGGTGTCACGCTCCGACCCCGAGGCGACGACAGCACGAGCGCGGAGCCGACGGCCGTCGATCTGCACCTCAACTGACGGGTCGCGCAACAGGTTGTCGAACCAATTCGGATTGTGAGGACGGCCGCCGTAAGAAGCGATGACGACCATCCGGTGGCCATCACGGAGATAGAGCAGCGGCACCTCGTGCCGCTTTCCGGTCCGCCGCCCTCGGGTCGTGAGGAGGAGCATGTCGTTGCTCACGAGCCGGCGCCCGACCCTGCCTCCGGTTACGCGATAGAGAAGTCGATGAGCGCTCGACAGGCGCCGGACAGTCGGGACCTTCACTCAATCGAAGTTAGCCAAAGCCCCATATTCAAAATTGCTTGGGCGGTACCCTCCCCCGCACCTTGAACCGTCCCATCCTCGTCGCGGTCGCCTGGCCATACGCCTCCGGCTCGCTGCATCTCGGCCACCTTGCCGGCGCCTATCTGCCGGCTGACATCTTTGCCCGCTATCACCGCCTGATCGGCAACCGCGTTCTGATGGTCTCCGGATCCGACGGGCATGGCACTCCGATCACCGTCCGGGCCGATCAAGAAGGCGTCACGCCACAGGAGATAGTTGACCGCTACCACCCTGAGATCCTGGACTACTGGAAATCGCTCGGCATCTCATTCGATCTATTCACCACCACTCTCACCGACAACCACCGAGATGTCACCTGGGACATCTTTCGGGCCCACCGCCAGCACGGCACGATTGTCGAGGGCGAGAGCCTTCAGTTTTACGACCCCGAGGCGCAACGGTTCCTCCCCGATCGCTACGTAGAAGGGACTTGCCCACATTGCGGCTATGACCAAGCCCGCGGTGATCAGTGCGACAACTGCGGGCGAACGCTCGATCCTGTCGATCTGATCAATCCCCGCAGCCGCCTCTCTGGAGCGACGCCGGTGCAAAGACAGACGAAGCACTGGTTCCTGCGCTTGGGTGCGTTTAGCGATGATGTGAAGAACTGGCTCGAGGAGCGGACGGTCTGGCGACGGCATGTCAAGAACTGGGCCCTCGGCATGATCGAGGAGGGTCTCCCCGATCGCGCCATCACTCGCGATCTCACCTGGGGTGTGCCAATCCCACCCGAGGCCGACACACTCGGCGAGGGCAAGCGGATCTACGTCTGGTTTGAGGCGGTGATCGGATATTTGTCGGCAGCCAAGGAGTGGTCAGAAATCCAGGGAACGCCCGAAGCGTGGCGGGAGTGGTGGCAGAACCCTGAGGCCGCGTCGTTCTACTTCGTCGGGAAGGACAACATCCCCTTCCACGCAGTCATCTGGCCGGCGATGCTCCTGGGGTATGGCGAGCACAACCTTCCCACCAACGTGCCCGCTAATCAATACGTCACCTTCAAAGGAGCCAAGGCGTCAAAGTCCATGGGTGTGGGACGCTCGATCGGCTGGTACGCCGAACGACTCGAACCCGACGCGCTTCGCTACGCGATTGCCTCCGTTCTGCCTGAACAGAACGACACCGACCTCACCGACGATGAAATCATCCGGCGGATCAATGAGGAACTCGTCGCCACCTGGGGGAACCTGGTTAATCGCGTCCTCACCCTCACATCTCGTCACTTCGATGGCCGGGTGCCAGCTCCTAGCGAGCTTTTGACCGAAGACCAGCAAGTGTTGGGCAGAGTCGACGAGACACTCGTGGAAATCGGCGCCTTCATCGAAAGTGTCGAACTTCGAGCTGGATTGAAGGGGGCGATGGACGCCGCCACCGCGGTCAATGTCTATCTGAACGCCACCGAGCCTTGGAAATTGGTGAAGTCCGACCAGGCCCGGGCTGCCACCGTGTTGTGGGTCGCCATCAACGCGATAGCCGGTCTCGGCGTCGGCTTCAGCCCCTACCTTCCGTTCACGACCCCAACGCTTTGGGGGATGCTCGGAGGGGTTAGCGCAAGTGGTTGGAAGCGGCCCGACGTGCCCGCAGGCACCACACTGGGTGAACTTTCGCCCCTATTCACTAAAATTACCGACGACATACTTATCGATGACGAATAACGTTCCGTCCACGATGGAAACAACGGATAGCGCCAAGCGACGACCCCTGATCATCCGGGTGGTAGCCGTCATCGGTGGCACTGTCTTGGTCCTTGGCGGAATCATTGGTTTGTTCCTGCCAATCGTTCCGGGCTGGCTGTTGATCATTCCCGGGCTTGCCATTCTCGGCACCGAGTTTGTCTGGGCCGCACGCTTGCTCGACACTGCCAAGTCCAAGGCCTCGGAAATCAAGTCCAAGGTTCCCACCAAGCGCAACCGCGCCGCCTGATTCCTAAAGTCCGCGTATGGACATGAGAATCGAAGCGTTGGTGATGGGTGTCACCGACGTGGATCGCGCCAAGGCCTTTTACGAGCAGATTGGCTTCAACCTTGACGTCGACCACCAAATGAGCGAAGAGTTCCGCGTGGTGCAGTTCACCCCTCCTGGGTCGGATGCCTCGATCATCTTCGGAACCGGCGTCGGCGGAAGCGTACCCGGCGCCATCGAAGGCCTTTATCTGTGCGTCGATGACATCGAAGTGGCGCTGACCGAGTTGAGACAACGCGGGATCGAGGTGAACGGGCCCTTCCACTTTGGCCCGGACGGTCAGACTCCCGGGCTGGATCCGCAGAGGCAAAAGTATGGCTCGTTTGCCAATTTCTCCGACCCCGATGGCAACGGCTGGCTCGTCCAAGAAGTGGATCGCAGGCCCGACCAGGCATCACGGCAATGACCACGGCTCGCATGGCAGCGGTGGCGGGAGCCACTGCCAATTTGGTGGATTTCGCCACCAATTTCTGGGGCGTGCACCGCAGCACTCCCGACATCAACGATTTCGCCTTTGGGAATCCCCAGGAGATGGCGATTCCGGGCTTTACCGGCGCGCTGGCCAAGCACCTAGAACCAAAATCGAAAGATTGGTACGCCTACAAATGGTCCGAGCCCGACGCCCGGCAAACCGTTGCCCGACGGCTCAGCGAGTGGCGGGGCATGCAGTTCCTGCCCGAGGACATCGCCATGACCGTCGGTGCCTTCGGCGCAATCGCCACAGCCTTCGATGTCTTCCTCGACCCCGGTGACGAGGTCATCTTCTCCTTGCCTCCGTGGTTCTTCTACGAGCCGATGCTTCTCTTGAACGGGGCCCGACCAGTCAAGGTTCCGGTCAGGGCCGAAGACCACGACCTCGACGTGGATCGCATCGCCGGCGCGGTCACCCAGAAGACGCGGATGGTGATCGTGAACACTCCCAACAATCCCACCGGTCGGATCTACCCGGCGTCCACCCTGACCGCTCTAGCCACTGCCCTGACCGAGGCATCCGAGAGATATGGACATCCGATCTATCTGCTCTCCGACGAGCCGTATGCCCGCCTCGTCTTCAGTGACTCCGAGTTGCAAAGTCCGGTTGACTTCTACCCGCACACGCTCATCTCCTACAGCTACGGCAAGATCCTCTTGACTCCTGGCCAACGGATCGGATGGCTGGCCATGAGCCCGAACCTCCCTAATCGAGAGGAGCTGAGAGGCACGATCGAGCTGGCGCAAATGGCGGGAGGCTGGCTGTTTCCGAATGCTCTGCTCCAGCACTCCATCGATGACCTCGAAAATCTCTCGATCGACCTGATCGAACTCGAGAAGAAGCGTGACGTGATGGCAGACGCACTCTTGGAGATGGGCTACGAACTCCGGCTGCCCGAAGGCACGTTCTACCTCTGGGTGCGCTCACCCAAGCCCGACGACTACCAGTTCGCCGCGACCCTCGCGGAAAAAGGGGTGCTCGTCTTACCCGGCTCGGTCTCCGAAGGTCCCGGCTACTTCCGGATCTCGCTGACGGGAACCATGGAAATGATCGAACGGAGCCTGCCGGTCTTTGCCGCGGCTCGTTAGGCCGTCCCCGCTACGCGACCGGATAGACCCCGCTGGTCTTGGACTCTTCCGTTTGCCAGAAGATGTTGGAGATCTCGTCGACGGCATCGATGAGCTTCTGGGCCACCTTGGCGTCGTTCGACTTCTTGGCATCACCGGCAGCCTTGATGGCGGTCCAGAACTTGTCGTGCAGGTCGGGGAAGGACTCAACGTGATGGGGCTTGAAGAAGTCGCTCCACAAGACGCTCAGGTGGTGCTTGACCAAGTCGGCCCGCTCCTCCTTGATGATCACCGCTCGCTGCTTGAAGACATCGTCGTCGGACGCGGCGAGCTTTTCGCATGCTTTCAATACCGACATCGCTTCGATTTTTGCCTGTGCCGGGTCGTAGACGCCGCACATCAGGTCACAGTGGGCATATGCCACCTTCACCGGGCTGAACAAGCCCATAGAGATCTCCTCATCTCGAAATCGAATACCTTTCGTGACCATACTCGCTTCCGTGTGGCAGCGATTTGTCGTCGCCGACCGGTCGATGGAGCCTGCTCTTGCCGCCGGCGATCGGCTCCTCGGCCATCGGTCACGGCGTCCATTTACCCGCGGCGAGGTTGTCGTAATCCCCCATCCTCTTCGCCAGGATTTCTGGCTGGTCAAGCGGGTGATCGGTCTCCCCGGCGAAGTGGTGACGGTCGATTTTGGCCAGGTCCTCATCGATGGCATGCCAGCCACCGACCCTTGGGGAAGGGGATCGACCATGCCGGAGGGAGTTTGGAAAGTAGACGACGGTGAGCTATTCGTCCTGTCCGACAACCGCCTCGCGACCCAGGACGACAGCCGCAGTTTTGGCGCGATTCCAGCCGGGACTGCATTCCGCGCCCGTCCATTGAGATTGTGGCTAGCCAAAAGCCGGCCTTAGGATCGTCGCCATGCGACGACTCTCGGCGCTATTAGCCACGTCCATTTTTCCCGTGTTGATTTTGATTGGGCTCGGCGCGTGCTCGAACGCCGCGGAGGAGACCACTACATCGGCTCCAACGACCACCTTGGCTCCGACGACGACCGTCCGGCCAACGACCACTCGTCCGCCCACGACCACTACCACCGAACCCCTACCAACCTCTCCGATCAACGGGGTGCCGGTCGAGGATGAGACACTGCTCGATCGGCGAGTCATCGCGGTCAAGATCGACAACCACCCCAATGCTCGTCCCCAATCGGGGATCGAATTGGCCAACGCGATGATCGAAGTGCCGGTTGAGGGGATCACCCGCTTCATTGCCCTCTTTCACAGTGTTGATGCCGAGTACCTCGGACCGGTGCGGTCGGGTCGTCCGAGCGACGGTCGACTCCTCAATCCGCTCGACGCCACGATGGCAATCTCCGGCGGTCAGAGCTGGATCATCGCCGGTTTGAACGGTCAGGTGGAAGGCATCATCGGAGAGCAACGACCGGCGATGTTCCGGATCTCCGGTCGCCGGGCACCCCACGACCTTTACACCAACACCCTGCTCCTGCGCGAGGTCGCCGACGAGCGTGAGTATTCGAACAGCCCTCCCCCTACCTGGTTCAACTTCGACGAGATGCCGATCGGAGCCGAAGCCGCTTCCCAGGTCGTGATGAACTTTGGCAACGGCTTCACCGTGACCTGGACCTGGGACGCCGTCGCCAAGCGGTACCAACGAGTGTTTGGGGGGACACCCGCGGTGTATCTGGACGTTGCGGGCGAAACCCAACCTTTGATGGCCGACACCCTCGTCGTGATCCTCGCCGAGCGCTACACCGAGCGAGCCCCGGCTGGTCAGACCTCCGTCCCGGCCATGGAAACGACAGGGACTGGCGACGCTTACGTCTTCGCCAACGGACAAATCGAAGCCGGCACCTGGTCGCGGGAAAGTGCCGAAGATCTGCTGGTCTTAACGGATGTCGACGGGGACGAAATGGCAGTTCCGCCCGGTTACCTCTGGGTCTCGATCGTTCCAACCCAAAATGGGATCACGTTTGAGTGACTGGTGGTCGCCTGCCGAGGCGATCGAGAGGCTCGATAGCTTCCAGGACCAGCTCAATGCCTGCACGCTGATCGAGCGGCGTCCCCCGCCAGGGGGCGATGGACCGCTCTCGGGACTGCCCATCGTGGTCAAAGACCTAATCGACCAGGTTGGTCTCCCCAACACCTGTGGTTCTGGTTTCTATCGCCCCGAACCGCCGGCCGATGCCGAGGTCGTTCGCCGGCTCCGCACGGCCGGAGCAGCGATCGTCGGACGGAGCGGACTACACGAATGGGCATACGGGTTCTCCTCGGAGAATCCCTGGTTCGGTCCGATCCGCAACCCGTGGGATCTCTCAACCTCGCCCGGCGGTTCCTCGGGAGGATCGGCGGTGGCAGTGGCAGCAGGGTTGGTGCCAGCCGCCATCGGGACCGACACCGGCGGCTCGGTCCGCGTTCCCGCCGCGCTCACCGGGATCTACGGGCTCAAGGTCACCTGGGGACGGATCCCCACCAGCGGCGTCTTCCCTCTGGCGCCTTCGTTGGACTCGATCGGTCCTCTGGCTCGAGATGTCGAAACCCTCACCCAGTGCTACCGGGCCATGGCCGGTGCTGCACCTACTGGCATCCCTCTTGTCAAGCGCATCGGGATCCCTTCCGGCTGGGTCAGCGCCGCCCCGGGGGAGAGCTCGCTCGGATACTGGTTCGGACGGCTGCGAGACGAGCTCGTTGGCCTGGGCTTCGAGATAGTCGAGATCAACAACGAGTTGCTCGTGCCCTGGGGCCGCATCCAGGAACTGGCCGGTTACGAAGCGGCGCGGGTTCACCAGCAGTTCCGAGAACAGGGAAAGCCCTACGGTCCAGAGGTAGGCACGCGGCTCGACGCCGCGGAGCGAGTCACTGGTGAGGAATACGCCCAAGCGCATCGCTGGCGAGCACAGTTGGTCGAGGCGTTCGCGTCGGCGTTCGAGCAGGTCGATCTCTTGATGACCCCGGCGGTGGCAGCCCGGCGCAAAGTCATCGGTCAGGACCTCATCGGCGGAGAGGCTTATCGACCGGTGCTCTCTTGGTTCTCAGCCCTCGTCAACCACGCCGCCAATCCCGCTATTGCGATTCCTTTGACCATCGATTCGGAGCCCGGGCTGCCGCCACCCTCCCTCCAGTTGATCGCTCCCTGGTGGCAGGAGGAGACGCTGCTCGGTATAGCTGGCCGGCTCGAGCAGGAAGGCCTTGCCGGTTTCCGTCCTCCACCAGTAGGAGTCATCTAGCTCCCCGGAGGGGGGAGCCCGGCGTCAGCCGGAGGGGGGCGTTTCCGCGAACGCGATGCATTCGCGAAATCTGGCACCCCCTACGGCCCTTCGGGCCACTCCCCCCTGAAGGGGGGAGAACAACCCAGGCGACCTAACATTGACAACGTGGGAAAGGGACTATTGAACCTTTGCCCGATTTGACCGAATAGATCATGCTCGACAAGAAAACACTGTGGAAACCATTGCCCCGGCCCGCGATGCTGAGCCGACCGACCGCCGAACCGTAGACAAAATAGTTATCCGCTTCGCCGGCGACTCCGGCGACGGAATGCAGGTAGCGGGGAGCCGCTTTACCGACGCTTCCGCCTATTTCGGCAACGACCTCTCCACCCTGCCTTCGTTCCCCGCCGAGATTCGGGCACCGGCCGGCACCCTGCCTGGCGTTTCGTCGTTCCAGGTGCAGATCGCCGACTACGACATCCTCACCGCCGGCGACGCACCTGACTGCCTCGTCGCCATGAACCCCGCCGCGTTGCGCACCAATCTTCAGGATCTCCGCCAGGGCGGCACCCTGATCGTGAACACCGAGGCTTTCGACGAACGCAACCTGGCCAAAGCGGGATACAAGGCGAATCCGCTCGAAGATGGTCTCGCCGGAATGTATCGAGTGATCGAAGCGCCGATGGACACGCTGACCAAAGAAGCAGTAGCAAACAGCGGCGTGACCGGCCGTGACGTTCTTCGATCCAAGAACTTCTTCGCCCTCGGGTTACTCGGCTGGCTCTTCAACCGACCCCTGCAACCAACGATCGATTGGGTGGAATCCAAGTTCGCCAAGAAGCCTTCAGTCGTTGCGGCCAATATCGCTGCCCTCCGCGCGGGATGGAACTTCGGCGAGACCACTGAGTCCGCAAAGACCACCTTCGAGGTTCGGCCCGCCGCTCTTCGACCCGGGACCTACACCAATGTCACCGGCAACACTGCTCTCGCCTGGGGCCTCATCGCCGCGGCCCAATGCGCCAAATTGCCCCTTTTCTACGGAACGTATCCGATTACCCCAGCCTCCGACATCCTGCATGAATTGTCGATGCACAAGAACTTTGGCGTGCGCACGTTCCAGGCAGAAGACGAGATCGCGGCGGTGGGAGCTGTGATCGGTGCGGCTTTCGCCGGCAATCTCGCCGTCACCGGGACTTCCGGACCCGGGGTGGCTTTGAAGAGCGAAGCCGTGTCGCTGGCGATCAACACCGAGTTGCCGATGATCCTCATCGACGTGCAACGTGCCGGTCCGTCGACGGGAATGCCCACCAAAGTCGAGCAAGCCGACCTGTTCATCGCCATGTTCGGTCGCCACGGCGAGGCCCCGTTGCCGATCATCGCCATTCCGACTCCATCGGAGGCTTTTGAGCTCGCCATCGAGGCTGCCCGTATCGCCATCAAGTACATGACACCGGTGATCCTTCTTTCGGACAACCACGTTGCCAACTCATCGGAGCCCTGGCTATTGCCAGACGTCGAGAAGCTCCCGGACATCGACGTTCCGTTTGCCATCGGGCTGAATCAGAACGGCTCCGGTGATTCGGATAGTCGCCTGCAATTCCTGCCTTACGAACGGAACATCGAGACGTTCGCCCGGCCGTGGGCCATTCCCGGCACGCCCGGCCTCGAACATCGAATCGGCGGGCTCGAGAAGGAAGCTGTAACCGGCAACGTTTCCTACGACCCCGACAACCACCAGTTGATGACCGACACACGTGCCTGGAAGATCGCCAACATCGCTAACGACATCCCGCCAGTCGAAGTTCGGCATGAAGACGGGGCGGAGATTCTCGTCCTCGGTTGGGGCTCGACTTACGGCGCGATCCGGGCCGCCGCCAACCGGCTGCGGTTAAAGCAGAAGCCGATTGCCACCGCCCACCTGCGCCATCTCAATCCCCTCCCAAAGAATCTGGGCGAAGTGCTCCGGTCATATCGAACAGTGTTGATCCCCGAACTCAACAGCGGGCAGCTGCGTCTGCTTCTGCGCGCCGAGTATCTCATCGACTTCAAGGGGCTCAACAAAGTCGCCGGTGAACCTTTCAAGGTCGGCGAGGTCGAGCAGGCAGTTCTCGACCTGATGGAAGAGTCATGACCGCCCCCACCTACTCGCGGGCGGACTTCCAGACCGATCAAGAGGTTCGCTGGTGTCCCGGTTGTGGCGACTACACCATCCTCGCCGCCGTGCAGGGTTTCATGGCCAATCTCGGGGTGGCGCGAGAGAAGATCGTCTTCGTGTCCGGGATCGGCTGCTCGTCACGGTTCCCCTATTACATGAACACCTATGGCCTGCACTCAATCCACGGACGCGCTCCCGCCATCGCCTCCGGGATCGCAGCTACGCGACCAGACCTTTCGGTGTGGGTTGTGACCGGTGACGGAGACGGTCTGTCGATTGGGGGCAACCATCTGATCCATGCCTTGCGACGCAACTTCAACCTCAAGATCCTGCTCTTCAACAACCAGATCTACGGCCTGACCAAAGGGCAGTACTCCCCTACGTCAGAGCAGGGCAAACAGACGAAGTCAACTCCGATGGGATCAGTCGACTACCCCTTCAACCCGATCAGTCTGGCCCTTGGCGCGGAGGCATCGTTCGTGGCCCGCACCATTGACATGGACCGCACCCACACCACCGAGATCCTGCAGGCGGCGCATGAGCATCAAGGCACCGCCTTCATCGAGATCTATCAGAACTGCAACGTCTTCAACGACAAGGCCTTCATTCAGCTGACCGGCAAGGAAGAAAGGACGATCAACCGGATCGATCTGGTTCACGGCAAGCCGATCACCTTCGCTGGTGGCGAAAAGGCAGTGATTCTCGAGGACGGAAAGGCCAGGATCGTCGACACCGCCTCAGTCGATTCGTCCCGGATCCTGGTCCATGACGAAACCCGCAGCGATCCCACCATGGCTTTTGCTCTTTCGCGCCTCTCCCACGGGCCTTACGGACCAACACCGGTTGGCATATTCCGCCGGGTTTCGCGTCAGCTCTACGAGACAGCGATGAGCCAGCAACTCGTCGATGCCCAGGCCAAACGCGGTCCCGGTGACCTCGCCGCTCTGATCACCTCCGCCGGCACCTGGGACGTCAACTAGTCCAACGCAGGCCGCTCGCGGCCGGTAAGAGGAATGTGCTCACGGTTTGATCTCGAGCCGACGCAAGAATTGGGCGTTGATGGCGACAATGATCGTGGAGGCACTCATGAGCACCGCCGCCGCCGCAGGCGCCAGCGCGAAACCGGCCCAGGCGAAAGCACCGGCGGCCAGTGGAATCGCGACAACGTTGTAACCAGCGGCCCAAACGAGATTCTGCATCATTTTCCGATATCCAGCTTGTGACAAGCGGCGGATCCCCACCACTCCGCGGGGATCGTCGGATGCCAGGACGATTCCGGCCGATTCGATGGCCACATCGGTACCGGCGCCGATCGCGATGCCGACGTCGGACTGCGCGAGGGCGGGAGCATCGTTCACGCCGTCACCAACCATTGCCACTTTCAGGCCCTGCCCCTGGAGCTCGGCCACCTTTTGGTGTTTGTCCTCTGGCAGCACTTCCGCGAGGACCTGGTCGATCCCCAACTCTTCGCCCACAGCATCCGCGACTTGACGGGCGTCCCCCGTGATCATCGCCACTTTGACCCCGAGTCGGTGGAGCTCGTCGACGGCTTCTCGAGATTCGGGTCGGATTTCGTCCTCGAGCGAGAGCGCGCCGATCACTTTCCCGTCCTCTATCACGTAAAGGATGGCTGCGCCCCGATCCGCCCACTCGTTGATGGCGTCTGCTAACTCGGTTGGAACTTCGATTTCCCGTTCGGCCAACAACGCGGGGCCACCCACCGCCACTTTCCTGCCGGAGACATTGCCCTCGACTCCTCTCCCGCTCATCGTCTTCAAATTGTGAGCGGTGGGGATCTTTCCCCGGACGCCAGCGGCGATGACAATCGCTCGCGCCAGCGGATGCTCCGATTCGGCTTCGACCGCGGCAGCCAGTGCCACGAGCCGGTCCTGGTCGCCGTCGAGAGCTTTGATCGCATTTACGCGATGACTGCCCTTAGTGAGCGTCCCGGTCTTGTCAAACAGGACCACATCA
Organism: uncultured Acidimicrobiia bacterium; assembly: GCA_963761985.1. Classification (GTDB taxonomy): domain Bacteria; phylum Actinomycetota; class Acidimicrobiia; order Spongiisociales; family ZC4RG35; genus JACCTH01. The sequence goes on along the minus strand of CAVXIT010000004.1, from coordinate 115,259 downwards.
ACGTTGCGCATTCTCTCGAGCGCGAGCCGATCCTTGACCAGGATTCCGTTGCGCGCTGCCATCCCGGTCGAAATCGAGATCACAAGGGGAATGGCCAGCCCCAAGGCATGAGGACAAGCGATCACCAACACCGCCACGGTTCGCACTACAGCTTCCTCAGGCTGGGCCGCTGTCAGCCAAGCGATGACTGTGATGACCGCGGCGCCGAGGGCCACGTAGAACAGCACGGCCGCAGCCCGGTCGGCGAGTACCTGAGCGCGGGACTGCGATTGTTGAGCTTGCGCCACAAGACGTTGGATCCCGGCCAGAGCCGTGTCTTCGCCAATCGCTTCGACCCTAAGACGAATCGAGTTGTCAGTCGCAACGGTCCCGGCAACCACGCGATCGCCCGGCTTTTTCGCAACCGGTTTCGACTCGCCAGTCACCATCGACTCGTCGACCTCCACTTCTCCGGAGGTGATCGTTCCATCGGCTGGCACCCGGCCGCCGGGTCGGACGAGAACCTCGTCCCCCACCGCGAGCTCGGAAATCGAGACTGATTCGGTCCCTGTGGGCGTTACTCGCTCCGCCTCGTCCGGCAACAAATCGGCCAGTGCGGCGAGGGCGCCGCGAGCCTGGCCGATGGCGCGCATCTCCATCCAGTGGCCGAGCAGCATGATGGTGATGAGGGCCGCGAGCTCCCACCAAAACTCGAGGTCAAACCAGCCGAGGGTGGTGGCGGCCGAAGCGGCGTAGGCAACCGTGATCGCCATGCCGATTAGAAGCATCATTCCGGGCTGACGATCTCTCGCCTCCCGCACGGCTTCCCTTAGGAATGGCGAGCCGCCATAGACAAAAAGAATCGTGCCGAGAATGGGAGCGACCCAGTCGGAACCGGGAAAGGTCGGAGCCGTGTAGCCGAACCACTCCTGGATCATCTCCGAGAAGAAGACAATCGGAAGGGTCAGCGCCAGCGACAACCAGAAGCGGTCCCGGAACATTGCGACGCTATGGCCGGCATGCTTGTCGTGGTCGGCATGCACGTCGTGGCCGTTCACGATCGCACTAATCGCTCGATTGCGCGCGTTGCCTCCGAGACCATCTTGTCTGCTTGCGCATCGGTGCCAGCTTTCGCTGCTTGGCTGACACAGTGCCTGACGTGCTCGTCAAGCAACCCGACCGCGACACCCTTCAAAGCCGCCGAAGCCGCGTTGAGCTGGGTCAGTACATCTATGCAGTATTTGTCCTCTGTGATCATTCGCTGCAGCCCGCGCACCTGGCCCTCGATCCGGGCAAGCCGCTTGAGATAGTCGTCTTTGTTGATTTCATAACCTGGCATAGTGGCTCCTTTATACCCTAGGAGGGTATTGTATGTCTTCTCAGAAATATTCTCGGATTCGCGATCGGGGGGATTGAATTTGTCACGGGCGGGTCGTACATTTATCAGAACAGATGTTCGATACACGGGAGATCGAGAAGTCCGACACGGCCACTTCCAAGGGGGAAGAGTTGGTCGCCGGGTTGCGGGCATGCCACCGACAAATCGGCCAGCTCCAAGCCCACTTCTACCGCCAGCTGGTCGCGGTGGCCGACGCGGTGGCCGAGGCGGTGCCCGAGGTCGGTTATGAATATGCCGCCGATGAGGTGGCGGCGGCTTTGACCTGGACCCGGCGTCGGGCCGAGGCTGAGCTCAACTTTGCCTGGGAGCTAGCCGACCTGCCCGCGGTGGGCGATGCTTTTGCTGCCGGGGAGATCGACCTGGCGAAGGCGAAAACCATCGTCTACGGGCTCACCGGGGTCGACTCGGAAGTGGCGGCCGCGGTGGCCGGCAAGATCTTGGAGCGTGCCGAACGGCAGACCACCGGCCAGATCCGGGCCCGGCTCCGCCGGCTGTTGTTAGAAGCCAACCCGGAAGCCGCGGCCGACCGCTACCAGGCCGGGCTCAAAGAACGGAAAGTGGTCCTCGACGCCAACGACGACGGCACCGCCAACCTCCACCTGTACAACGTTGCCCCCGACCAGGCCGCCCTGGCTTTCGACCGGATCGACAGCTACGCACGGGCGCAAGGAACCGAAGACGAACCGCGGACGTTGGACCAGCTCCGCAGCGATGTCGGCTTAGACCTCCTGGTTGGCTGTCTACAACATCAGAACCGGGGTCGGAGACCGATCGTCGACATCCGCGTCGACCTCACCACCCTGATGGAAATGGACGAGAATCCCGGCGAGGTCCCCGGGTTCGGCCCGGTCGTCGCCGACATCGCCCGCCAAGTTTCAGAACAGCAACATTCCGAATGGCGGTTCTACGTCATCGACGGAGACCAAATCGTCTCCAACGGCACCACCCGGAGACGACCCAGCCGCCCGCAAAGACGCCGCATCGAAACCCGCTACCCCCACTGCGTCTTCCCCGGCTGCCGCAACCCTTCTACCCATGCCGACTTGGACCACCGGCAACGCTGGACCGACGGCGGACCCACCACCGACCACAACCTCAACCCGCTCTGCAACCACAACCACGGCACCAAAGACCAAGGCGGCTGGCGCCTCGAACTGATCGACGAAGTCACCTTCGAATGGACCAGCCCCCTCGGCATCAAACACCTCGTCGAAATCGAACCGCCGTAGGTCCGGGTTCAAACGCCGGCGAATGAAGGGGCCCTTCGGTTGAAGCCCTGGTCTTGGGCCCAGAGGTCAAGGGCGATGGTGGCGAGATCGTCGATCAGGGGAACAACAGGACCAGCGCCTTGCTCTCGGAGATCGAAGGTCTTTATGTAGGAACGGCACGACTCGCAGTTGTCGATGCGCGCCCAAGGCCAGGCCTCGGCGCGGAACGACCCGAGGTTCTTCGGATCGTGTTCACCGCAGGTCGGACAGGTCGCCCTGGCAAATCGCCACCAATACGCGCAACGAGAGCAAATCAGGTAGCGCGGCGAGCCCTGCATGAACTCGTCCGACTCCTCGACGATTGCCGAGACCTGAGGGATGCCTCGACACACGGGGCAGATCCGACTCGGTCCAGTCAGCCGATATCACAAAGGACTGAGCCACGGCTTCGAGGACCGGAGCACTGCCAATGCGAAGCCACATTGAGACCGACGCGCCGACCTCGCGGTTTGCAAGCCATTCCTCGACCAGGGCAGCGTCAATAACACTCGCAGCTCCGTGCATGGGCTCGGGCGCAACGCTTTCAAGCGACTCAATGGCCTGTCGTGTTTCTTCTGCCAGAGATTTGGCACTCGGGTTTCGGGCAACCTGCCACCGCAGCACGGCATCGTGAAAAGCGAAGGCGTCGACCGAAACACCCTCGCTGTCGATGCTTCGCAATCGTTGCAACCGGCCGAGGAAATCACCAGGGCCGCCAGCGCGCTTCGGGACCACTAATTCTTCCTCTCGAGGCGGCGGAACCAACGCGGGTGATGGAAAGCGGCCCAAGCACGCTCAACTGTTCCCGAGGTCATCGAACGGAAGGTGCCGGGAAAGGCGGCCGTGGAGAGGTAGACGTGGACGGCAAAGAAACCGGCTGCCAGCAGGAACAGACCATGGTGTCCGAATCGGGATATGAGGTTCAGCTGCCGCGGCAGCAGGTCGGGGAACCAAAGGGGAATGCCGGTGAGCAGCAAGCAGAAACCCGTTGACGATCGTGAACCAGTAGTAGGACTTCTGACCGCCGTTCCATTTGTCGGTGTCGGTGTCAGTGTGTCCGGTGCGGACGTACTTGCCGAGCTGGCGGAACCATTCCCTATCTTCCGATTGGAAAGTCATTTGGCGGAGCCACAGAACGAGCATGAAGCCGAACCCAACAACAAAACCCAGACCGACCCAGGGATGAAGAAATCGCACGCTCTGCCCGCCGCCCATGAGATCCAGCAACCACGCCATCCGCGGATAGCCGAGGGCGAACCCAGACAGGAGGAGATAGATAAAGGTCACCGCGGTCCACCAGTGCATCACCCGGATCCCGAAGGTATGACGAAGGACGACCCGGGGCTGGTGCTCGCGAGCCCGTTCCTCGGCGGTGAGGATCTCAGCCATCGTGGCTTGCTTCTTCCTGGCGTCCCATTTCGTACGCCTCTTCCACGGCGACGGTTTCAGGCGGTGGATAACGGCGGCCGGTCTTGAGGAAGTAGACAATGGCGGCGAGGAGACCGGCCCAGCTGGCAGTGGCGCCAACCTTGCGCAGCGCACCCATCATCGGCGGAAAGCTGACCGGGGCGGTGACGGTGGGGTCCACCGGGAGCCCGTACTGCTCGAGAATCTCCCCCCGGGGCACGACGTACATCATGTGCAGCCCACCAACCCCGACCGGATCGTAGAGAACGGCATCGTTGAAGCCACGAGCTTTGAGCTTTTCAACCTTGTCATGTCCGTAGGCGAGCATGTCTTCCTTGGTCCCGTATCGGATCGCGCCCGTTGGGCACGCTTTGACGCAGGCAGGTTCGAGGCCGGTGCTCACCCGGTCGATACAAAGCGTGCACTTGTAGACCTTCTTCGTCACCGTGTCGAAGCGCGGAATGTCAAATGGGCAGCCGGCCACGCAGTACTGGCATCCGATGCAGGCGTCCTGGTTGAAATCGACGATCCCGTTCTCGTATTGGATGATCGCGCCGGGCGCCGGACAGGCGAGAAGACAACCCGGCTCGTCGCAGTGCAGACAGGAGTCCTTGCGGATTAGCCAGGCGAGCGCGCCACCGGCCAGTTCCACCTCGTTGAATCGCATCAGATCCCACGTGTTGGGGGTGAGATCGGGATGGCTCTGGTAACCCGAGAAAAGATGCGTTTCTTCGACCTCGAGATCGTTCCATTCTTTGCAAGCGACCTCGCATGCCTTGCAGCCAATGCATAGGTCGATGTCGATCAGCTTGGAGACTTCCGTGGCTTTGGTTGAGTGGTCGCGACGGATGTTGGTCCCCGAAGCCGGAGTGGCCGACTCACGGCGAACGGTGAGGCCGAGGTTGGTAGTAGTTACCACTACGCCCGCTCCACATTCACGAGGAATGCCTTGAACTCGGGGGTCACCGTGGTGCCGTCGCCGATGTAGGGAGTGAGCAGGTTGACCATCTGCGCCGTGTTGCCCTTCCCGTGGCCACCGGTCGGGTGCCAGTGAACCGGTATCCCAACCTGGTAGACGACTTTGGTCCCCAGCCGCAGTGGCCGCATCCGTTTCGTGACCAAAGCAACCCCTTGCACCTGGCCACGCTTGGACAGAACCCGTACCTGATCGAGGTCATTGATTCCCTTCTCGGCGGCGAGCTCGCGGGGCAGCTCGATGAAGAAGTCGGGCATCGCCTCCACCAGGTAGGGAACGTACTGGGTGACGAAGTGCTCATGCTCGGTGACGCGGTAGGTGGTGGCGACATAGGGGTACTCGCTGTCGTCTTCGGCAAAGCTGGCCGCGACACCTTCGTAGAGAATCGTGGTCGGCACGTGCCGCGTGGGGCTGAGCACGTTCTGGACCGGTGACTCCACCGGTTCGTAGTGCTCCGGGATGGGGCCGTCGCCCATCAGGCTGCCAGGAGCGAACAACCGGGCCACACCCTCCCCGGTCATGATGAAGGAGCCCTTCCTTTCACGCGGCGAGGAGTCCGGGGTGAAGTCGGGGACATCACCCACCCATCTCTCGCCGTTCCAGGTGATGCCGGGGCGAGACGAGTCCCATGCTCGACCTTGAGCGTCGGCCGACGCCCGGTTATATAGAACGCGCCGATTTGCGGGCCAGGACCACGCCCAGTTGTGAAAGTAACCGAGACCGGTGGGGTCATCAGTGCCGCGGCGGTCCATCTGGTTCCCTTCCTCGGTCCACGATCCGGTGTAGAGCCAGTTGCCGATCGAGGTGGAGCCATCGTCCTTGGCATCGTTGAAGGTCGCCAGCTGCTCACCGGTCGAAAGGTCGCGGCCGTTGATCTCCTGGGAGACCTCCTCCAAAGGTGGATTGTCCGGATTCGAGTACGCCCAGGTCAGGTCCATGATCGGATCAGGAAACGGCCCGCCCTCATCCTGGTAGAGCCGGCGGAGCCGGTGCAAAAGTTGGGCGAGGATATAGACGTCGTCTTTGACGTCGTCTTCGGCCGGCAGCGCGGCGTGCTTCCACTGCGTCCATCGTCCCGAATTCACAAATGCGCCCGACTTCTCGATCCAGTGAGTAGTGGGAAGGAAGAACACTTCGGTGCCTACTTCGGCTGGGTCGATGCCATCACCGTGCCAGAACTCGGAGGATGCGGTCGGGAAGGGATCCATCACGACCAACCACCTCAGGTTCGACAACGCTCTGATGACCCGGTTTGAGTCGGGACCGATATTCACGCTTGACATGCCGCTGTTGAAGAGGCCGTGGAGGCGGCCGGCGAGCGCCTCGTCATAGAAGGTCATCCACGACCAGTTCTTGTCCGGTTTCGGGAAGTAGTCGAAGGCGTATTCGTTGGAGGCCGTGGCGGCGTCGCCGTACCAGGCCTTGGCCAAGCTCACGAGGAACTTCCGGTAGTTGGTACCGAAGTAGTTGACCGCGTCGGGGTCGAGCTGGGTGAGCGCCGAGGTGTCGACGTACTCGTCGATCGTCGTCGTCCCCGGTCTGGGGATGTTCAGATAGCCGGGGAGGATGTCCCAGGACTGGGCGTTGTCGGTGTTGCCCTGGATGTTGGCATGGCCTCGTTCGGCATTCATGCCTCCCCCGGGCCGGCCCACGTTTCCCAGCAAAAGTTGAACGAGGGCGGCAGCGCGGATCATTTGGGATCCCTGGGTGTGATGTGTCAGGCCGACCGCATAGACGATGTTGCCGACCTTGTCGGGCACCCCGGTGGCGCCAAACTCCTGGGCGATTTCGACGAACTGATCAGCCGGGATGCCGGTGACTTCTTCAACCACCTCGGGGGTGTACCGCTCGTAGTGCTGCTTCAGCAGCTGGAAAACGCTGCGCGGGTGCTGCAGGGTCGGGTCTCGCATGGCAAAGCCCTCGGTCTGGGTGGGTCCACCCTCGTCGCCGGCAACAGGCGGAGTCTCTCGTTCGTAGTCCCAGGTCGTGGTGTCGTACTTGCGGGTGGCTTCGTCATAGCCCGAGAAGAGACCGTCGCTGAACGAGAATCCCTCGGCCACGATGAAGGAAGCATTGGTATGAAGCTTCAGGTACTCGTCGTGATAGAGCTCGTTATCGAGGATGTACTTGATCATTCCGCCGAAGAAGGCGGTGTCGGTGCCGGCCCGAATCGCGACCCACTTGTCGGCCGTGGCCGACGTGCGGGTGAAGCGGGGATCGACGTGGATGATCCTCGCCCCTCTGGTATCGCGAGCGACAAAGGCCCACTTCCAACCGCAGGGATGGTTCTCCGCCGGGTTGGCGCCGATCACCAAGAACACGTCGGAGTTCTTGAAGTCCACCCAGTGATTGGTCATGGCCCCCCGGCCAAACGTGGCGGCCAAACTGGCCACCGTCGGACCGTGTCAGAGCCGGGCCTGTTGCTCCAGGCCCACCACCCCCATCGACCGCATGAACTTGGTGACGAGGTAGCCCTCTTCGTTGGTGATGGTGGCACCTCCACCCCAGGCAAAACCCTCATTGCGGTTGACGGTGTTGCCTTCGGCATCGGTGGCGACGAAACGCTCGTCGCGGGCGGTCTTCATCAAACGGGCGAGTCGGTCGAGCGCGTCGTTCCAGGAGATTCGCTGCCACTCAGTTGCGCCTCCGGCCCGGTACATCGGGTGGTGGACCCGGTCCTCAGAGAGAGCCAGTTGCATGGTGGCCGCACCCTTGGGACAGAGCGACCCACCGTTGACCGGGCTGTCGGGGTCGCCTTCGATGTGGATGAGGTGGGGGGTGGTGTTGAAACTCTGTGTCTGTCCGCCCCCACCGACATAGGCGATCATCGAGCAACCGACCGCGCAATAGGGGCAGATTGACCGGATTTCGTCGGCGCGGCTGATCTTGAGCTCGAGCATCGCCGCTTGAGCGGGTCGAAGATCGAAGCCGAGAGGCGAGACGACGGCAGTCAGCGCGCCGAGCTTGAGGAGATCTCGCCTTGTCAGCTCCATTGACAATCCTCGCTAAACCCGTTCAGTTAACCAGGACAACCGCGCGTCAGTACGGATGCTCCTCGACGCGTGGTTCGCAGCAATCGTTCCAGTGGATGATTGCTCGGTTCTGGCGTTCCCAGCCCAGCACCGAGACCGACGCCGTCTCGAGAACCAGGTTCGCCCCGGTTTGGGGTGACAGCCCCATCCACCGCGCTCCCAGCACGCGCATCGCGTGTCCGTGACCGAAGATCGCCACCGGACCCTCGATCGCCTCGGTGCGGGCGATGACCCGATCGCAACGGGCACCCAATTGACCGATCGACTCGCCGCCGATGATCTCGTGGGTCCACACGCTCCACATCGGGATCTCCTGGCGGACGTCGCGGGTAGAGCGGCTTTCATAGATGCCGTAGTCCCACTCGGCCAAGTCTTCGACGATCTCGGCGGGCTGTAAAGATCGGGCCAAAGCCGGCTAGCTCTGCAGTGTCGCGCGCGCGGGAGAGGGGCGAGGTCAGGACCGATTCGAATTGATAGCCATCGAGCTTGCCCTTCAGAGCCAGGGCTTGTTGCCGACCCATGTCGGTCAAAGGGATGTCGCTCCGTCCGGTGTGCTGGCCGCTGATGTTCCACTCGGTTTGACCGTGTCGAACCAGCACCAACTCGGATGCCATCAGTCCGATAGATCCTCTCCGGCGTGCCAGTGGCCGCGCGGCCCGATCAGCGTCGAGACGGAAGCAGGCCCCCAAGAGCCGAACTCGTAGGGCTGCACGAGCGTGGGGTGGGTGATTGCCGGGTCAACGATTCGCCACGCTTCTTCGACGGTGTCCTCGCGGGCGAAGAGTCGCTGATCTCCGGCGAGGGCATCGCCCAGCAGCCGTTCGTAGGCCTCCGGTCCTTCGAAGCCCACCTCGGTCTCGGTTTGGACGTCGAGATCAACGTCGTGGGAAACGAGCAATTCGCCCGGCTTCTTCGCCTGCAGGCTCAACCCGATCAGATAGTCGGGCTTCATCCGGAACTGCAAAGTGTTGGCGTGGGCCGGGCGATCGGCATCAGCGAAAAGCATCCGGGGTGGGGCTTTGAATTCGACGACCGCTTCGGTCAACGTCGTCGCCATCCCCTTACCGGCCCGAACGAGGAAGGGAACCCCAGCCCAGCGCCAGGAATCGATCTCGAGTTTGAGGGCAATAAAGGTCTCGGTGTTCGAGTCGGGAGCGACACCCTTCTCGCGGAGATAGCCGTCGTATTGGCCGCGAATCACCTCGGCTGGCTCGATGCTGTCGATTGCCTTGAGGACCTTCACCGTTTCGTCGCGCAATGCATCGGCTCCGGCCGAAACCGGTGGCTCCATCGCCAGCAAGCTGACAACTTGCAGCAAGTGATTTTGAAAGACATCCTTCAAAGCGCCGACACCGTCGTAGAAAGCCCCCCGCCCTTCAACCCCGAAGGACTCCGCCATCGTGATCTGGACGTTGTCGATGTAGTGCCGGTTCCAGACCGGCTCGAGGAGCGCATTGGCGAAACGAAACACGAGGAGGTTGAGAACCGGTTCCTTGCCCAGAAAGTGATCGATACGAAAGATGGCGCTTTCCGGATAATGCTGGTGGAGCAATTCGTTGAGCTCTTGCGCGCTCTGGAGATCGCGTCCGAACGGCTTTTCGACCACGACCCGGCCCCGACTGAGCCCGACTGAGGAGAGGCCGGCGATCACCGTTTCGAACAACGAAGGGGGAATGGCCAGATAGGCCACCGGCATCTTCACGTCGCCGGCGGCTTGTGCGACCCGTTGGTAGATGTCGGGGTCTTCGTATTTGCCAGCTACATAGGTGAGCCGCTCGACCATGCGGTTGAAGACCTCGTCGTCGATCTTCTTGCCCGCGTTCTCGAGCGACTCCCGCGCTCGCCGCTTCAGGTCCTCGTCGGTCCATTCCGACGAAGCAACGCCGATGACCGGAATGTCGAGTCGCCCGGCGTCGACGAGGTCGTAGAGAGCGGGAAACAGCTTCTTCTTGGCGAGGTCGCCGGTGACCCCAAATAGAAGGAGTGCGTCGGCGTTCTCAGCCACCTGCCGGCACCTCGACATGGCCGCCGAACTCCTGGCGCATCGCCGAGAGGACGCGATCGGCGAAGTCCCCTTCATCCCGCGAGGCAAACCGTTGGTGTAGGGCAGCCGCGATCACCTGGGCCGGTACGCCGAGGTCGATCGCGCTTTGCACCGTCCAGCGACCCTCTCCTGAGTCAGAGACTCGGCCGCTGAGCTCGGCCAACTCCGGGCTGGCAGCCAACGCCATGGCGGTGATGTCCAGGAGAAACGAGGTCACCACGCTCCCCCTTCGCCACAGCTCGGCGATGGCGGAGACGTCGAGTTCGTACTGGTATCGCCAGGGTTCGCGCAGCGGAGCGGTCTCGGCATCCTTCCGGCGACCTTCCGAACCCAGGTCGGCCTTTTCGAGAATCGCCATCCCTTCGGCGTAGGCAGCCATCACCCCGTACTCGACCCCGTTGTGCACCATCTTCACGAAATGACCGGCACCGGACGGTCCGCAATAGAGGTATCCCAGTTCGCCCGGCTGTGGGTTGCCTTCTTTGCCGGGGGTGCGGGGCGCGGCTTCGAGACCGGGGCACAACGTTTGCCAGATCGGGTCGAGATGCTCGACGGCGGCGCGGTCGCCCCCGATCATCAAGCAGTACCCCCGTTCCAATCCGTACACGCCGCCACTCACACCGATATCGAGGTAGACGATCCCCTGGTCGCCGAGCTTCTTTGAACGGATGATGTCGTCTTCAAAAAAGCTGTTGCCGCCATCGATCAGGACGTCGCCAGGCTCGAGCAACGGCGCGATCTTTTCGATGGTCGAGTCGACGAACGCGGCGGGGATCATGATCCAAACGGCCCGGGGTGGTTTCAGCGCCGCTACGAACTTGTCGAGCTCGGTAGCTCCCATGCGCGCCCTCCTTGGCCAGCTCGGCCACAGCATCAACGTTGAGGTCGTAGACCACGCATTCGTGCCCTTCCCGCATCAGCCGGCGCACCAGATTTGCCCCCATCCGGCCGAGGCCGATCATTCCCAGTTGCATTGCAGGCAACCTAGCTAGGCGATTGTCCCGGGCTCGGCCGGGGTCTCCGCGGGCGGCTGGTACCAGCTGAACATGTAGTCCGGATTGGCGATGGTCTGCGAGAAGTCGCCGAGCCGCAAGGGTCGGAAGGTGTCGCACATCACCGCTAACTCCGATGTTGAGGTAGCGCCGAGTGCCTTTTCGGCTAGTCCTGGCTGAGGGCCGTGGGGAATTCCATAGGGATGCAGCGTGATCGAGCCGACCTCGATGCCCTTGCGGCTCTCGAAGTTGCCCGAGACGTAATAGATCATCTCGTCGGACTGCAGATTGGAGTGGTTGTAGGGGATGGGCACTGCCTGCGGATCCCACTCCAGATTCCTTGGACAGAACGAGCAGATGACAAAGCCCGGTCCTTCGAAAGTCTGGTGGGCGGGTGGAGGCTGGTGCAGTCGGCCCGACTTCGGTTCGAAATCGGCGATGTTGAACGTCCAGGGGTAGACAAAACCGTCCCATCCGACGACGTTGAAAGGGTGATAGTCGAGCACGTAACGCTGGTGCCCTCCGCGCACCCTCACCGTCACCGTGAACTCTCCGCTTTCGTCATGAGTTTTCAGCTCGGTCGGCCCGTGAATGTCGCGGTGGTAGTAGGGCGCGTGTTCGAGCAGGTTTCCGTAGGCGTTCCGATAGCGCTTGGGAATCTCGATCTGGCCGGGCGAAACGAAAATCAGATACTTCTGTTCACCTTCCGGTACCAGTCGATACGTCGTGCCGCGAGGGATGACGATGTAGTCACCTTCGCGATAGGGCAGATCACCAAAGATGGTCTCGGCCACTCCCCCACCTTGATGGACGAAGATCACTTCGTCGCCTTCGCCGTTGCGGTAATAGGCCTCGTTGGTTTCGCGAGGCCGGCAGAACCAGATCTCGACGTCGCTGTTCCACATCAGGAGGCGACGGCCGGTTACAAGGTCACCGATGGCATCGAGATCGGCGGTGGCGAACAGCATGTGCTGGTGCTGATCAGGCACCCATTCCTTCTTCTCCAGGTGTTCGAAGCCGCCGAGAGCCATGACCCGACAGGGTGTCTCCAAGTGGTAGAGAATCGAGTAGTTGCCCGAAAAACCTTCCATCCCCATCACCTGCTCGGTGAGTAGGCGCCCCTCGCGCCGAAGCTGCGTGTGTCGCTTGGGAGGGACCTCGCCCATCCGTAGATAGGTCGTCACTCCGGTGCGCCCCAAAAGCTCAGGAAATTGCCGGCGGGATCCTCGATCGTGAACTCGCGCTGACCCCACGGACGAGCACCGATGGGATCAACAATCCGCAGGCCCTGGTCATGACAACGTTGATAGAGCGCGTCGAGGTCCTCTGCTTCGATGTAAATCGAGTTCGGACCCGGGTTTTCTCTCCGGGCCACGATCATTTTGTTGTAGTCATCGCCAAACAAGTTGGTCGCGTCGGCTTCGAGCATCATCCGTGCCCCTCCGAGAGAAACTGCCATGTTCTCGTGCTCGTCGGCATCCCGCTCGATAGTGAAACCGAGCACGTCGACGTAAAACTGGCGAGCCTTGGCCAAGTCAGGGAACCGGAACGCGACTATCGCTGGATTGCCGGGCACAGATCGAGCATATCGACCTACAAATGCTTGGTGGCCTCGCGAAATGAGAGGGCGGAAAGCTGTTCGCGATGATCGTGGGCGAAGTCGCGGACGAGATCAGGTTCCACCCGGGCGTATTCGCGCAATGCCCAGCCGATGGCTTTGCGAATGAAGAACTCCTTTTCGTGGGCCCCCCGCAAGCAGAAGTCCGCAAGCAGCGGCCAGTCCGTCTTTTCTTTGTGCCCGAGCTGGCTCAAGATTGCGGTTCGCCTCAGCCACATGTCTGGATGCTCGATCCACTCCACGAGCACCGGTCGCATACGTTCGCGGTCAGTGAGGACGACCCGACCAACCAGATGTGACGCGATCTCGTCGACGAAGTCCCACCAGGCGCCCTCTGTGATCAGTCGCTGATATAGATCAATCTGTTCGAGGCTGATGAATTGTCGAAAAGACTCGGCGTAACCGATGGCCAGGTACTTCTCCTCGCGGTGGGGCAAGGCCCAGAGGGCGAGGACGCTCTTTCGATAGGCCTTGCCGTCTATTGGCGGGAAGCGTTCTTTCAAGGAGCGGGCGATCGGTACCCGCAGCGGCTTCGGCACGCCATAGAACGGCATCGATGTCTTCATATAGGCCTGCATCGGGGCTGCCCTGGCTGGGTCGGCCAGGGCAGCCAGCTCGCCTTGTGCGAACTGGACAAGATCGTCTTGGAGCCGGGTTTCAGTCACCTTGGCGCAGGGTAAATCGACAGCAAGGCACCAGCAGGAGGAGACCGCATGCCCACAGTGTCAGAAGTCATGACCAGGAACCCAGTCAACGTGAGAACCACGGCGACTCTCGCTATCGCCGCCCAGCTCATGCGCGATCGCGAGATCGGTGATGTTCTTGTTGTCCGCGAGGACGGCAGCCTTTGCGGCCTTGTCACCGATCGCGATCTCGTTGTTAAGGGCCTAGCAGAAGGGCTCGATGCCAATTCGGCCACGATTGAAGAGATCTGCGGTCACAATCCAGTGACGCTTTCTTCTGATCAGACGGTCAAGGACGCGGTGAAATTGATGCGCGAGCACGATATCCGGCGCCTGCCGGTGGTCGACGGTGGAGATCTCGTCGGCATCGTGTCGCTCGGCGATCTCGCCATCGAGAAAGACCCTGGATCAGCACTCGCCGACATCAGTCAGGCGCCTCCCAACAACTAGGCCCTCGTCGATTCAAGCCAGGGCTACCAACTCGAGCAACGACTCGTCGAAATAGAGAGTTTTCCCCTCGGGCATCATCACGGCCCGCTCCGGCCCGAGCTCGGCCACGAAGTCGGTGTCGTGACTGACGAGGACGATCGTCCCCTGGTACTGGTGGAGCGCATCAAGCAAAGCGTTTTTAGCCTGGGGGTCGAGGTTGTTGGTGGGCTCATCGAGCAGCAAGACGTTGGGGCGCGCCAGGACCACCATCGCCAGGGCCAGCTTGGTTTTCTCACCCCCAGAGAGCGTCGCCGCGTCCTGGTCGATCTTGTCTGCCAGGAGGAAGTGACCGAGAAGCGTCCGTAGCACTAGATCGACCTGATCCGAGACCGAACGGACATGGTCGAGCACGGTCATCCCCTCCTGGATCTGCTCGTGCTCCTGGGCGTAGTAACCGAGGGTGGCGTTGTGCCCGAGAACGACCTCGCCGAGATCGGTGGTCTCGACTCCGGCCAGGATGCGGAGCAAGGTTGTCTTCCCGGCTCCGTTGAGTCCCATGATGATCATGCGCTCTCCCCGATCGATGGCGAGATCGATGTCTACGAAGACCAGGTTGTCGCCGAACGACTTGGCCAGACCACGACCCACCAGCGGCCTCACGCCGCTGGGTTTCGGCTGCGGGAACCGAACGGCGACCTTCTTGCCCGATTTCTGTACCTCGACCAACTCCGACTTCATCCGCTCGACTCGCGTTTCCCAGGAGCGCGCGATCTTGGCCATCTTCTCTGTGGTGCCTTTGAAGCGGCGGATGTTGGCTTCCATCCGCTCGATGGCCTCGTCCTGATGACGGCGCTGCCGCTCGCGCTGTTCCCGCCGCTTCTTTCGCTCGACGAGGAAGCTCGAGTAATTGCCGCGATAGGCCTCGAGCTGGCTGTTCTCGAGGTCGAGGATGGAGGTGATGGCCGCGTCGAGAAGTGGCAGATCGTGGCTGACCATGAGGATCCCGCCTCGATAACCAGAGAGGAAGCCCACCAGCCAATCTTTGGCATCGAGGTCGAGGTGGTTAGTGGGCTCGTCGAGCAGCAGCGTCTCGGTTTCGGCGAAGAGGATTCGAGCGAGTTCAACTCGGCGACGCTGGCCCCCCGACATCGTCAACACGGGCTGGTCGAGCTCGGCAACCCCGATCCCGAGGTTGGCGGCTACTTGTTTCGCTTCGGCCTCGGCGACGAAGCCGCCCTTGGCGTCGAACTCATCCTGAAGCCGGGCATATCGTTTGATGGCCTCGTCCCGAGCCTGGCCCTCGAGGCGCTCCATCTTCTTGCGTGTCTCTTCGATCCGCCGGAGCAGGGCGCCGATCTGGCGGGCAGAAAGAATCCGTTCCAATGCGCTCATATCCGGGCGTTCGAGATCGGGCAGGGCTGCTTCCTGGGAGAAGTAGCCGAGATTTCCGGACCTGAGGACTGATCCTCCGGTTGGAGGGTTATATCCAGCCAGGGTCCGCATCAAAGTCGTCTTGCCAGCTCCATTCCGCCCGACGAGGCCGATCTTGTCGCCTGGCTGCACGCTGAAGGACGCCTCCTCGAGCAGGAGACGGGTACCGACTTCGAGCCGAATATCTCTGGCGACCAGCATGGCCGCTAGAGGCTATTCCCGGTCCTCCACCAAACCGTCGTAATTTCCCGTTCGAGCGGCCCCACCTGGTACGCGCCGAGCGCTCCGACGATCCGGGGCCGCAACCGTTCCTCGAGCTCGGGCCAGCGGGCGGGCGGAAGCACGAGCCGGCGACCGGTCATCTCGACTATCTCGTCGATGGTTTCGTAGACCATGTCGCTGGGGCGATTCCAACGCTCAATCTGCGGCTCGCGACCCAAGTCGATGACCACCGCCGCCAGGTCCTCCGTGGTGGGGCCCGCCGGCCGGTTGAGTTGGTGAAACTCCCAATACAGATCGCGCAACGATGACCATGGGTGGTTGGGCGTCATCTCGACCACCACTCCGGCTTCGGCGGTGCGGTCCATCGCCTCGAGGAACGGAACCAACTCGGCCACGTCGTAAACCACGTGAGCCGACATCGCCACCCGGTGGGGCTTGACTTCCTTTTCGACTTCGGGCCAGCGTCCGTCGACTATCTCGACGGGAAACGTCGCGGTGAGTTCTCGAAGGCTGGCGAGCATGTTCTCGTTGGGTTCCACCATCGTGACCGGGTGACCGCGCTGGACCAATGGAAGTGACGCGCGTCCGCTGCCTGCACCGATGTCGATCACCGATCCACTAGCGCCGGCCAGCTCCGAGACGAGGTTGGTGGTAAGAGTTCCGGCATCGGGATCGAGCCCCCGCTCCCCCTTCTGCTTCCACACCCGCCTCGACCAGCCATAGGGTGAGGCTTCAACGCTGGCCAAAAGGTCAAGCGGCAGGGCCCAGTCCGTGAGCTGTTGTCGCCAATGTTCAGCAGCCCCAAATTGCCGAGTATGGGTCACCGCAAACCGGCGAAGAGGTCGCTCTCCGGTAGCGAACTGGACACCGTGGTGAAGATCCGCTGGAACGACTCGTAGCCCATGACCTCGACGCGTCCAACGTCGGGGATCTTGAGCAAGAACCAGTCGTCGGGAATTTGGCTGCGATGGGCCCGGAGAGCTGACTCCTTCAATCCAACTTCGTCGCGGACATCGACAACTGTGGTCACCTCATCGTCGGGGATCCCCCGGTTCGCCCACCAGTCCTCTGCGTCATCCTCGGGGTTCTCCGGTTCGTCCCAATACTTTCCGAGGGCCTCAGTTCGACTGCGGCTCCAGGCATTCCAGTAAAGCTTCGACGGTGCCCAATACTCCTCGCCCTCCTGGAGCGGGAACCAGCCGAGATCTCGACAACCGAAGAACGCGGCGGTGCCGACCCGGTGCACCTGGATGTGGTCGGGGTGTCCGTAGCCACCAAAGGGGTCATAGACAGTCATGACTTCGGGCTGGTAACGACGGATCATCCTCACCAGGCGACCAGTTGCTTCGAACAGCTCAGCTTGCCAGAAGGCCAGGGGGTGGTTGTTGGGCTCGGTTCCCATCATCCCTGAATCGCGGTAGCCCAGGAATTCATGATGCTTCACTCCGAGCTCGTCCAACGCAGCCCTGACTTCGCTCGCCCGAATTTCAGCGAGTTGAGACTTGAGGGACTCGGGGTCGTCGTAGTTGTGGATCTCCCCCTCTGCGCCGTCCGTAGCTGTCACCACCACTACCTGTTCGCCGGCCCGTGCGTAACGAGCAAGGATGCCGCCCGTCGAGATGACCTCGTCGTCGGGATGGGCGTGAAACGAAAGCAGCCCAGTCATGCCGAGCCCGCCAACGTCAGGAGATGTTCTCGAGTTGAGCGGCGTGCTCCTCGAGATGGGCTACGAGATGATCGTCGATGATCTTGGCGGCGGACATCTCGCCGCGAGTTGGATGCATGCCCACGGACTGCTCCCAGCCGTCGGGAAGCACACCGAGGAAGGCTCGCAGGTCGGCGAGGTCGGACTTCACCTCTTCCCAGAGCGTCGCAATCGATACCTCTAGCCCGGCATCGATCCCCGCCTTTCGCCCGGCGTCTTCGCGTGTCCGTCCATATGCGATGGGCTTGCCTTGGTACTCGTCGATCACGTCTCCCACCTGCTCGGTCCAAAACGGAACGAACTCGGCGAGGTGCCCCCAGACTTGTCCTCGTTCCCAGGCTTCACCGGTTTGCGGATCAGCGTCAGTGGCTCCTCCCGACTTCTCGGCTTCGCTAGCCAAACGGTGCTCGACGACATCAATTCGCTGCAGCCATTCCTCGATGACGGGGTTCTTGTCGGTCATGGGGCGACCTCGACCCTACCGCCGCTCCGCCAATAGCTGCCATCGGCCCGCGAGAGGAATCCTTCATCGACCATGTGCCGCCGGAGCGCGGCGTAGTCGGGGTGGAAAACCTGCAGCATTGAGTTGATCTCCTTTTCCGTATAACGAAGCCCGATTTCGAATTCCTGGGCCAGACGTTCGAGCACCACCCGGCGACGTGCATGCTGGGCAGGTATTTCGCTGAGCCTCGTCCCGACGAAGAACCGGCCGAGCAGGTTGCGCTCCTCGGTGGTCCAGGGCCCTTCGAGCACGAGGGGTGACACCGCTTCCTCGTCGGGAAGCGTTGCCGCCAGGGCACGGAGAACCGCGTGGTCGAGCGCAAGATTCGCATCCAGCAGGCCAACTTCCACCAAACGACTCACAGCTCGACGGACCTGACCGACCGTCAACGATAAGCGATGGGCGGTGTCCTCGATATTCAGTGGGCCGGTAGCGGCCAAACCGAGCACTGCGAGGCGATGGGAGTCGAGGGCGACTCGCAAGAATTCGGTGGCGGTCAGTGGCACCAACGAAAGGGTAGGAGCGGCCAAAGACGATCAGATAATGTCGCCCAGATAAGGTCAGCCTGTGCCGAGCCAGGTCTTCTCCGCTCACGCCGTTGCGAAAGCGGCGGCTCGCCAGGTTTGGTCAGCCCTCCAGAATCCCGAAACCTGGCGAAAGATCGGCGGGGTCAACGAGATCGCCAATCCGACCTTCGATGAGCTCGGCCTGACTGGCTACGACTTCACGGTGACCGCCGGGGGAAAGTCGTACAGCGGTGAAGCGCGACGGGTCGAAGCAAGCGCTAATCAGAGAATGGTTATGAAGATCGCCACCGATCAATTGGACGGTCAGATCACTGTGGACCTAGGCCCACTCGATGCTCACACCGATGTCGGAGTGACAATGGAAATCGCCTCGCGCGGCTTTTTGGCCGGCGTGATGTTCTCTGTCATCAGCAACTCCGTGGCCAAAGGCTATGACGCGGCGGTCGAGCGGTTCGTCGACTCACTCGACTGATCGTCCTCTCCTTCGACGGCCAGCGTCGCCGCCAATTCGGCGGCTTGTTCCTTTGTTCCGACGGTGATTTGGGCCCGATCGGTGAGGAGGGTCACCTGATTGTTCACAACCTGGAGAAAGCCGCCGTGCACTCCGATGATCGTGCGGGTGCCGTCAACGCCTTCCACCTCGACTGCCGAGGTGACGAGCGAAGCCAGCGTCGCCTCATGATCGGCGAGAATTCCCATCTCCCCTTCCGGCGTGCGGGCCAGGATGAAGGTCGCCTCTCCCGACCAGATCGTGGCTTCGGGCGAAACCACGTCCACCCGAAAAGGCTTGGCCATCAGTTCGCCTTTTCGAGCTCGCGAGCCTTGGCTGCGACATCGTCGGCATCGCCGACCATGTAGAACGCTTGCTCGGGATACTGATCCATTTCTCCGTTGAGGATCGAGCGAAAGGACGAAATGGTTTCCTCGCGTGGGGTATAAACGCCTGCCTGGCCGGTGAATTGCTCGGCCACAAACATGGGCTGGGCGAAGAACCGCTGGATGCGGCGAGCGCGGTTGACCGTGAGCTTGTCCTCTTCGGAGAGCTCGTCCATACCGAGGATGGCGATGATGTCGGTGAGGTCTTTGTACCGCTGCAACACCCTCTGCACTTCAACTGCCGTGTTGTAGTGCTCTTCGCCCACGACCTGGGGGTCGAGGGCGCGGCTGGTCGAGTCGAGCGGATCTACTGCCGGGTAGATCCCGAGTGCGGTCAATGGCCGGGACAGCACCGTCGTCGCGTCGAGGTGGGCGAAGGCAGTGTGTGGAGCCGGGTCGGTGATGTCGTCGGCGGGAACGTAGATCGCCTGCAGCGAAGTGATCGATCGCCCCTTGAGCGATGTGATCCGTTCCTGGAGGGCGCCCATCTCGCCAGCCAGCGTCGGCTGGTATCCCACCGCCGAGGGCATCCGGCCGAGCAGAGTCGAGACCTCCGAACCGGCCTGAGTGAAGCGGAAGATGTTGTCGATGAACAGCAGCACGTCCTGGCGCTGGACGTCGCGGAAGTACTCGGCCATCGTCAGGGCAGAGAGCGCGACTCGGAGCCGGACACCCGGCGGCTCGTCCATCTGTCCGAAGACCAGGGCCGCCTTCTCAATCACCCCCGACTCGGTCATCTCGAGGTAGAGGTCGTTGCCTTCCCGGGTGCGCTCTCCGACACCGGCGAACACGGAGACCCCGCCGTGCTGCTGGGCTACCCGGCGGATCATCTCCTGGATCAAGACTGTCTTGCCGACGCCCGCACCGCCGAAGAGGCCGATCTTTCCACCCTGGAGATAGGGACAGATGAGGTCGAGGACCTTGATCCCGGTCTCGAAGATCTCCTTCTGTGGAGCAACGTCCTCGAAAGGAGGGGGCTGGCGATGAATCGGCCAGCGGGGCTCGCCAAAGACCTTGTCGGGCGCATCGAGTGCGTCGCCCCAGACGTTGAAGAGGTGACCAAGGGTCTGGTCGCCCACCGGCACCGTGATCGGTTCACCGAGGTTTCGTACCTCGGCCCCCCGAACCAGACCGTCGGTGGGGGCCAGCGCAATCGCCCGCACCTTATTGCCGCCCAGATGCTGTGCGGTTTCGGCCTTGACCGTTTTCTTGTCGCCACCGATCGTGATGTCGACTTCGAGCGCAAAGAACAGCTCCGGCAGGCCATCGGGCGGAAACTCGACGTCGATCACCGGCCCCGCCACCTTCACGATGCGTCCGAGATGGGTGAGCCTGATTCGTTTTGGCTGGATTCTCTTGCGCCTGAGTCGATTGGGTCTGCGTGGCCATCTACGTGCTCCTTAATGCGGTCATCGGCGGGCGGCGGTCAATGCTTCGGCGCCACCCACGATCTCGGAAATCTCGGTGGTGATCTCTGCCTGCCGGGCCCGGTTAGCGGAAATGGTCAAGCTTCTGATCAATTCGTCGGCGTTGTCGGTGGCCGCCTTCATCGCTCGCCGGCGAGCTGAATGCTCGGAGGCGGATGCTTCGAGCAGCACATTGAAAAGAATGGCCTCGATATAGCGGGGCAGCAGTCGATCGAGAATCTCGGCCGGGGATGGCTCGTAGTTATAGGAAACCGTTGCGGTGCCTTCTTCCTTGGCGGGTTGCTCGATCGGGAGGAGGTCGTAACGAGCAGCCTGCTGAGTCGCCGCTGACTGAAAGCGAGTGAAAAACGCCTCTACTGAGTCGATCTCGCCCGAGGCAAACGAACTCATCACCGCGTCGCCCAACGCGCGGGCATCGCCGTAACCGGGAGTGTCGGTGACACCGAGGAACGCTCGCTCGATCCGATAGCCGCGGTAACGGAAATATCCCTGCGCTTTTTTGCCAACAGCGAAGATTCGGATTTCCTTGCCTTCGCGCCGAAGATCGATGATCCGCTGTTCTGCCATCCGGATGATCGTCGAGGCGTACGCACCGGCGAGGCCCCGATCGGAGGTCACGACCAGCACCCCCACGGTCTTTACGTCGCGCCGTTCCGCCAGGATGTGATCGGATCCTGCCCCGGCTGCACCGAGGTTTTGGATGACCTCGATGAGCTTGGCCGTGTAGGGCTTGGAAGCCACGACGCGGGCACTGGCTTTGGGGATCCGGGAGGCAGCGATCAACTCCATAGCGCGGGTGATCTTTTGCGTTGCCTGGACGCTGCGGATCCTCCGCCGAGTGTCACGAAGTTCGGCGCTTGCCATCGGTCAACCCCTACTTATCCGACGTCTCGAAGCTTTCGGCGTACGAAGCGATCGCTTCCTTGAGGCGCTCCTCGTCGGCAATCTCACCGGTCTGCTCGATGTGATCGAGAATGTCGCCATAGCGAGCGGCCACGTGCTGGCGCAAACCGATCTCGAATCGGTGGACGTCTACAACCTTCACTTTGTCCATCAAGCCGTTCGTCACCGCATAGATGGCCACTATTTGCTCGGAGACTGGCACCGGGTCGAATTGACCCTGTTTGAGGACCTCAACAACGCGCCGCCCGCGCTCAAGTTGGGCGAGGGACGTCGCATCGAGCTCGGAGCCGAACTCGGCAAACGCGGCGAGCTCGCGGAACTGGGCCAGGTTGAGTCGCAGCGGGCCGGCAATCTTTCTCATCGCCTTCACTTGCGCATTGCCTCCGACGCGGGACACCGAGATGCCGGCGTTGATCGCAGGCCTAATCCCCTGATAGAAGAGGTCGGTCTCGAGAAAGCACTGGCCATCGGTGATCGAGATCACATTCGTCGGGATATAGGCAGAGACGTCGTTGGCCTTGGTTTCGATGACTGGCAAACCGGTGAGCGAGCCGGCTCCCAACTCGTCGGAGAGCTTGGCGCAGCGCTCCAAGAGGCGGCTATGGAGGTAGAACACATCACCCGGGTATGCCTCACGGCCCGGGGGACGGCGGAGCAGCAAGGAAATCTCGCGATAGGCCACGGCCTGCTTGGAAAGGTCATCGAACATGATCAAGGCATGCTCGCCCTTGTACATCCAGTGCTGCCCGAGAGCTGAACCGGCGTATGGCGCGTACATCTGCAGCGCGGCCGGGTCGGAGGCGGGTGACGTGACTATGACCGTGTATTCCATGGCGCCCTCGCGGGTGAGAACGTCCACCACCTCCGCCACGGTCGAGGCTTTCTGCCCGATCGCGACGTAGATGCACTTGACCGCCCGGTCGGTGCCCCAGTACTGCTTCTGGTTGATGATCGTGTCAATCAGGATTGCGGTCTTCCCGGTCTGGCGGTCGCCGATGATGAGCTGGCGCTGCCCGCGACCGATCGGCGTCATCGAGTCGACAGCTTTGATCCCGGTTTGCAAAGGTTCTTTGACGGGCTGACGTTGCACCACCGTCGGCGCCTGGGTCTCGAGCAATCGGCGTTCGTCCGTGTTGATCGGTCCCTTCCCGTCGAGCGGGTTGCCAAGGGAGTCGATCACCCGTCCGAGTACCGCATCACCGACCGGAACCGACAGCACATTGCCGGTTTGCTTGACGGTTGCCCCCTCTTCGATGTGAGAGGCCTCGCCCATCAACACCACACCGAGGTCGTCTTCGTCAATGTTGAGAGCGACGCCGATTAGACCTCCGGGAAACTCGAGGAGCTCTGATGCCATGACGTTCGGCAGACCCTTGACCCGGGCAACACCGTCAGCGATTGCGGTGACATAGCCAACCGTTTCTTCCTCTAGCTCTGGCTTCCAATCGGCGAGACGCTCGCGCAGGCTGGAGGTGATGTCTTCGGGGGAAATGGTCAACTCGGCCATGATCGGCTCCTCAAATTCCTGGTCATCGAACGGTTGTCTTTAAGGCCTGGCGCACCGACGAAAGACGGCGAGCGACGGAACCGTCAAAAACCGTGTCACCGACTTTGGCGACTATCCCTCCGATCACATCCGGGTCAACCACCGAGCGCACCTCCAGTTCCTTGCCTGTCGCCTGGGAAAGCGCCCGCGTCAACCGGTCGATCGTCGCCTGGTCAAGAGGAATCGCCGAGCGGATCTCAGCCACGGCTTTCGAACGCGAAGCGGCCGACTTGGCGATGAACTCATCGACGATCGCAGAGAGGTCTGAACCCCGCCCCTGTCCAACGATGAACGAAACGAGTCCGCGCACTAGATCCGAGGCGCGGCTCCCGAGGAGGTCGTCGATAATCGCCTGTTTGCGATCAGCGGGCAGCTGCAGGTTGGTGAGTGCATCACGCAGCTCGTCGGACTTAGCAAGCGCTTGGGAGATCGTGTGCAGCTCGCGTTCGGTCCGCTCGTTCGCGCCCTCGGCCGTCGCCAGATCGAATAGCGCAGAGGCGTATCCTCCGATCCGGCCGTTGTCGGTCACCGAGCCCCCCTCGTTCACCTACTTCTTCTCCAGCTCGGCGATGTAGCGCTCGACCAAACCGAGCTGGGTCTCGCGATCGAGGTTCTGACCGACGACCTTCTCGGCGAGATCGATGGAGAGGTTGGCGACTTCCTGGCGAGCTTCGCTCAAAGCGCGCGACTTTTCGCCTTCTGCCTCTTCCCGGGCTTTCGAGACGATGCTGTCGGCCTCGGTCTGGGCGCGAGCCATCATGTCCGTTCTCATTTGCTCAGCGGTCGTGCGAGCCTCTTCGATGAGCTGGTTGCCCTTGTTTCGCGCCTCGGCGATCTGCTGCTCGTAATCCTTGCGAAGTTTCTCGGCTTCGTCCTTGGCGTTCTCGGCATCTTCCAGCTTCCCGGTGATCGCCTTCTGGCGAGCTTCCAGAGTTCGATTGATCGCTGGTAGGGCCCACTTCCAGACAAAAAAGAAGACGATGAGGAAGGAAACGATGCCCGCGATCAGCTCATTGGTCTCCGGCAGCACCAAGGAAAGGTTGGATCCGCTTTCCGCCTCTTCCTGAGCCAAAATCGCCAATTGCAGACTGGTTCGCACGAATACCCCTTAGGCGATGAAGAAGAGGACGAAGCCGAGCAGGGCCAGCGCTTCCGTGAAAGCGATACCCAGGAACATCGTCGTTCGGACGGTTCCTGCCATTTCCGGCTGACGGGCCATGGCCGTGATGGCTTGGCCCACGACCAGGCCGACACCGACACCGCCGCCGATTGCGCCGAGGCCGTATCCGATGAGAGCTATCGCTCCCTTCAGTTCCTCGATATTGCCTTCCATCTGTCCTCCTCTAGTGCTCTGGGTGTATTGAAGACTGGATATAGACCGCCGACAGCAGGGTGAACACGTAGGCCTGCAAGCTGGCGACGACGATCTCAAAAAAGAAGATGAAGAGGCCGAAGGCGAACCAGAAGATTCCGATCCCCGCCTTTGGTCCGATTTCTCCCACGGCCAAGACAAAGGCCACGCCGGAACCCAGGAGCAGCGAAAGCATCAGATGGCCAGCCACCATGTTGGCGAACAACCGCACCGCCAGGGTCAGCGGCCTGAGTGCGAACGTTGAGACAAACTCAATCAGACCAACTAGCGGGCGCAGGGCGATGGGAACCGATTTCGGCCACACGATGGCGGTGACGTACGAGATGCCGTTCTTCGCAAATCCAACGATGACGAAGATGAAGTAGGTCACCAGCGAAAGAAAGAACGGAATCGCCATCCGCGACATGATCGGGAAGTTGATCAGCGGGGTGAGCTCGAAGAAGTTTCCGACGAGGATCAGCATGAAGATCGAAAGCAGGTAGGGCGTATATTTCACGCCTTCGGGTCCAATGATGTCGCGGGCGATTCCGTCGCGCACGAACTCCACGAGGCTCTGAATAGCCGCTTCGAACTTGGTTGGCACGAGTCGATTGCGTCGCAGCCCGAAGAAGAGGAGGGCGACGACGATGAACGCGGCCAGCAGGAACAGGAACGACGTTCGGGTGAAGTTGACCGGCCCGATCGTGAACCAGGGTTCTTTGAACTCGAAAAGGGTCTTGACGTCCTCGGGTACGCAAACCACCTCGTTGACGACGTCGCACTCGTGATGAACCGCGGCTATGAGCCCGACCAATCCAAGTTCCTTTCTCGACCTCGTACTACCGAGATCGCTTCGAGGGTGACCAGCACCAGGTAGCAAACCACTGCCGAGATCCCGAACGCAACCCTGTCGATTTGAAGAAAGCGCACTACCAACAGCATCGTCCCCGCAATGAGGCCCATCCGCAGCACAAAGCCGATCAGGGCGGCGGCATGATACATAACGAGAGATCGCCGAATGGCCAGGCTGAGGAGCTTTCCCGCCAGGTAGAGGTCGCCGAGGACGATGAGCAATCCGAGGCTGGCAGCGAAGGCGCCATCGGCTCCGCGCA
The DNA here is from genome assembly GCA_963761985.1 of uncultured Acidimicrobiia bacterium. Lineage (GTDB taxonomy): Bacteria > Actinomycetota > Acidimicrobiia > Spongiisociales > ZC4RG35 > JACCTH01. The sequence continues at coordinate 89,851 of CAVXIT010000004.1, read as the reverse complement.
ATGCCCACCCGAGGCCGATCACGATGGGAGCCAAATAAATTCCCCGGGCGACCGTGTGCCGGGCGATGATCGCTTCCACCGGGACGTTTGCCGAAGGCGGGACCATCTGCGTCACGACCGACTCCGTTGGGGCTCGTCCGCTTTCTTGGCCAGGTTCCACATCGTCACAAAACCGGCATATGACCCGGCGATGATCCCGATGACGATGAACCAGGGGCGGGTGTTCAGCCAGAGGTCAACGAGATAGCCGAGGAGAGTCCCAGAGAGAATCGATCCCAGGAATGATCCGGATGCTGTCCAGCCACCCGCGGCCGCTTGTGCGGTTCCAGATTCGGTCTTGTGCAGCGGGTTGCCTCTCTCGCTCATCTTGTGAATCTTTTCACAAAGCCTAGAGCCTCACACGTGGCCGGCGAAATCGTTCGGATAGGGAGGAAATGCCGCAGCCAGCTCGCGCACTCTCGACCCGAGGGTCTCGAGTTCTGACCCTTCAGCCCGCAACGCCTGGGCGATCAAGCCTGCCACCTCGGTGGCTTCCGCTTCCCTCATCCCCATCGTGGTCATGGCTGGGGTGCCCATTCGCAGTCCGCTGGCCCTAGAAGGGGGTCGCGGATCGTTGGGAATCGTGTTGAAGTTGAGGGTGATGCCGATCTCGTTCAGCTTCCGGGCGGCGTCCTTGCCGGTGAGCTCGCGATCGACCGAGCGGAGGTCGGCCAGGAGCAGGTGATTGTCGGTGCCGCCCGAGACGACTCTCACTCCTTCGTCCTGGAGCCGGGAAGACATCGCCGCCGCGTTGGCGACGATCTGCTGTGCGTAAGCCTCGAATTCCTTGCTGGCTGCTTCCCGAAAGCACACGGCCTTCGCCGCGATCTGGCTCATGATCGGGCCGCCCTGGACGTTTGGGAAGACAGCCTTGTCCATCTGCGATCCGAACTTGGCGCTGGCGAGAATCAGACCGCCGCGTGGGCCCCGCAAAGCCTTGTGCGTCGTGGCGGAGACAACGTCGGCATGCGGTACCGGATTGGGATAGGCCTTGCCGGCAACCAGACCGATGAAGTGAGCCGCGTCGACCATGAAGATTGCTTCGACGTCGTCGGCGATCTGACGAAATCGCTCGTAGTCGAGCTTGCGCGAGTAGGCCGAATATCCGGCAAGAAGAATCTTCGGCCGGTGCTCTTTGGCCAGGCGCTCGACCTCGTCCATGTCGATGATCTCGGAGTCCGGGTCGACGCCATAGGCAACGACGTTGTAATAGAGACCCGAGAAGTTGACGGGGGAGCCGTGGGTGAGATGGCCACCGTGATCGAGTCGCATCCCCAGCACCGTGTCGCCCGGTTTGATCAGGGAGAAGTAGACCCCCATGTTGGCCTGAGCTCCGGAGTGGGGTTGGACGTTGGCGTGTTCGGCGCCGAAGAGTGACTTGGCGCGTGCAATTGCCAGAGACTCCATGTCATCGACCACCTCGCAGCCCTCGTAATACCGCTTCCCTGGATAGCCCTCGGCGTACTTATTGGTGAAAACCGAACCCGAGGCTGCCATCACCGCCGGCGAGGCGAAATTCTCCGAGGCGATCAGATGGATGTGCGTGTTCTGTCGCTCGACATCGCGCCGTATCAGGTCCGCAATTTGAGGGTCGACCTGCTCAATCGCCCGCATGTCAGTCATCGGTCGGAGGTTAACTGCAACCCAAGGAGGGGGTCAGGGGCTCAGAACAAGCCCTTCAAGTCTTAACGGGCCACGGCGGAGGAGAGTCGGTCCTGCTCCGCGCACGTCAACGGTTGTGGATGCCTGGCCCCCGGGACATTCGCCCGGGACATAGAGCGCGACTTCGTCGCCCAACAGTTCCCGGGCCGCGAGGTCGGTGAGCGATTCCGCCTCGCCGCTGCGGTTGGCGCTCGTCACCGCCAGCGGTCCAAAGGCGCCAAGAATTGCGAGGGTGGTCTCATGGGCAGGCACGCGAACGGCGAGCGAGTCGCGGGTTCCGATCTCGAGGTTGACCAAGGGTGTGGCCACCAGGTTGAGCGGACCCGGCCAATGGCGCTCAGCCCACTCCAAGGCATAGGAAGGTAGGTGGACCAGCTCGGCTGCCTCTGCCCGGCTTCCGACCAGGAGGCCGATTGGCTTGCCAAGCCCTCTTCCCTTGATCGCAAACAGCTTGCCCACCGCAGACTTCGAAGTCGGATCGGCGGCGATGCCATAGACGGTATCTGTCGGCAAACCCACCACTTCCCCAGCGGACAGGAAGGAGACGATCCGTTCTAGGTCCATCGGAGAAACCGGTTGACCCCGTATTGGTCCTTGACCACCTCTACCCCGAACCTCTCCCCCAACGATCCCTGGCTCTCGCCGATTTCCACCCAGGCTTGACCACCCGGCGACATCCAAACCTCGAGTTCGGTCAGAATTCTCTCGACGATCTCGGTTCCCTTCGGACCCGCCACCAACGCCTCGACCGGCTCGTGCTGTACGTCGGTCGGCAACGCCTCCCACTCCCCTGCTGACACATAGGGTGGGTTGGCGACAAGTAAGTCGATCTCGCCCTGCAAGTCCTCAGGCAGCGCCGCAAACAGATCGCCCTCCAGCCATTCGACTCCGGTTCCGTTCGACCGGGCCACGGATAGTGCGGCCTCGGATTTGTCGGTGCCGATCACCCGGGCGGCAGGGAAGACCTGTTTTAGGGCGAGAGCAAGAGCACCCGATCCCGTGCACAGGTCAACGATCACCCGGGGCCCAACGGCAGCCTTCGCGGCCAGTTCGAACATGTACTCGGTTTCCGGTCGAGGGATCAGCACCCGAGCATCGACCGCCACTTCTACCGGTCCGAACTGGACGCGGCCCTCGAGATATTGGAGGGGCTGGCCCGCCTGTCGGGCATCGACCAAAGCGTCGAAATGCTCCTGATTCGCCGCCACGCCACGCAATCGGCGCACTTCGTGGTCTGGAAGTTCCAAATTCATCGGCTCTGGGATTTCATTGGCACATTGCTCGTGGTCGGGGGCTTTGGATCGTTAACGTCCGAACGCTATCGCCACGAGGAGAGAACTATGACCGACCCAGGAGGGATGCCTCCGCGGGACCCGTTGCGTCCCGACGACCCCAATGTCCCCCCGCCGGCGCCGGCGATGCCACCGCCTGACCTGGGGGCGATGCCGCCTCCCCAGCCGATCCCGCCCCCGCCCGTTCAGGCTTCAGGAGCGGGAGCACCGGCAGACCTCGGAACCAGGTTCGTCGCCAGGATCATCGACGGCATCATTCTCGGGGTCATCAACGGGATCATCGGCGCCATCATTCTCGGATCGGTGGGGCCGGCGGATTCGCCAATCCGTATGCGATCGGGTTTGGCGGATTCAGCGGAAGGTTGTTCATCTACACCCTGATCGGCGCGGCCATCTCCATCGCCTATTTCGCATTGATGGAATCGAGCCGGGGTCAAACCGTTGGCAAGATGGCCATGAGCCTCAGGACCGAGGGCCCGGGAGGGGGAAACCCCACGATGGAGCAGGCGGTCAAACGCAATGCCTGGTACGCGTGAATATCGTCCCGGTCGTCGGATGGCTCCTGTCGCTCCTGGCCGTGATCTATATCGCAGTAACCATCAACAATTCACCGGCACGCGTGGGATGGCACGACACATTTGCGGGGGGGACCCGGGTCGTAAAGACCAAGTAGCTAGGAGAGAACTATGACTGACCCAGGAGGGATGCCTCCCCGGGACCCTTTGCGTCCCGACGACCCCTACGTACCCCCACCTGCCACGTCGATGCCTCCGCCTGACCTCGGAGGATTGCCACCCCAGCCGCTCCCACCTCCGATGGTGCCGGCCACTGGGACATCAACGATGATGAGCCGCCTCCAGCGGATGCTCAAGAATGAAAACGGCGTCTTCGCTGAGATCGGGGCGGATAACTCGGCGACGGTGCAAGCGCTGATCATCGCTGCCGCCTCCAATCTGCTTGCGAATCTTTTCCCCGTCCGGATTGGAACTTGGATCGGTGCCCTTATCGGTGGCGTCATTGCTGTCGCCATCGGGGCCGGGATATTCTGGCTGCTCGCCAAGGCTTTCAGAGGCAACGGCAGTTACGGAAACATGTTCCGTGCAACTGGATTCGCCATGGCCCCGCAGGCTCTGGGCATCATTCCGATAATCGGATCGATCGTCGGATTTTTTTGGACGGTTTGGCTCTTGGTCAAAGCAGTAAAAGAGACTCAGCACACAACCGACGGCGGCGCCTGGGCGACGGTACTGATTCCTATGGCTGTCGTCCTTCTACTGGCGTTCCTCCTCTTTGCCGCTTTTCTTGCTGCATTGACGGGAATAGCGGTTTCAGCCGACTGAAAAGAAGGAAGTCAAGCCTCGGTAAGGCGGTCGGCTTCGTCCTTCGTGGCCATTGCGGCGACTAGTTCATCGAGGTCTCCTTCGAGCACCTGGTCGAGCCGTCGAATGGTGAGCGACAGCCTGTGGTCTGTGACCCGCGACTCTTTGTAGTTATAGGTCCGGATCTTCTCCGAACGCTCGCCGGTGCCAACCTGGGCACGGCGAGCGCCGGATAACTCTGACTCCCGCGCCTCGCGCTGGCTCTGATAGAGGCGGGCTCGCAGGATGCGAAACGCTTTCTCCTTGTTTTGCAACTGGCTCTTCTCGTCCTGGCAGGTGACAACCAGCCCGGTGGGGATGTGCGTGAGCCGTACGGCTGAATCGGTGGTGTTGACGGACTGGCCCCCCGGACCCTGCGAGCGGTAGACATCGACTCGCACGTCGTTGAGGTCGAGATCTACCTCCACCTCATCGACTTCGGGCAGCACTGCCACCGTGGCGGTCGACGTGTGAACCCGGCCCTGGGCCTCGGTCTTCGGCACCCTTTGGACACGGTGGACGCCTCCTTCGTACTTGAAACGAGAGAACGCTCCCCGGCCTTTCACCGCCACGGTTATTTTCGAGAAGCCACCTGCTTCTGACTCGGAGCTGTCCATCGATTCCATTCTGAAACCGTGGCGCTCGGCATAGCGTTCGTACATCCGCAGCAGGTCACCGGCCCAAATCGCGGCCTCGTCTCCCCCGGCGGCGGCTCTGACCTCGAGGATCACGTCTTTCTGATCATTGGGATCGGCCGGATTGAGCTCGGCTCGCAGCTCCAAGGTGAGCCGATTCACCTCCTCGGCCTTCTCCCGCGCCATCTCGGCGAACTCGGGCTCCGCGGCGGACAAGCCCTCAGCATCGATGCGGTCGTTCTCAGCTGCGCGCAGACGGCGATAGAGCTCGACCACGGGTGCCAGGTCCGCGTGTCGCTTTCCCAAGTCGGCGTAGCGCGACGGATCCTCACCTCCGGACCCCATCTCCGTCTCGAGCTGGGCCAAAGCCTCGACCATCTGTTCGAGGCGCGCGACGAGCGCTTGATCGAGTTGGTCTGCCATGCCTTAGGAGACGCGTGCGGCGAGGGCCGCCTCTGGCACCGGACCGCGCGCGAGAACTTCGTCCACTTGCGGGGGCTCGAGCGAGGAGAGCAGGCTGGCGACGGCTACTTCGATCTGGTCGCCTTCGGGCACGCGGGTGGTGAGCTTCTGCAGCCAGAGCCCGGGGGCGGCGAGGAATCGCCCCCACCACGTGTTCTGGTGTCTGCCGGAGACTTTCAGCAGCTCGTATGAGATTCCGGCGATGACCGGGATGCCGATGACACGGCTCAGGATGAGGAGCGGCCAGGACAAACGGCCGAGCAAGCCGAACAGGATGATGGCGATCAACATGACGAGGAGAAGAAACGAGGTGCCGCACCGGGGGTGCTCGGGCCGGTAGCGGCTGACCCGGTCGACCGATAGCGGATCGCCGGCCTCGTAGGCATGGATCGACATGTGCTCGGCGCCGTGATAGGCGAAGATCCGTCGGAGTTCGGCCGACCTGCCCAAGAGCCACAGGTAGGTGAGGAAGATCCCGAGCTGCACTACCCCTTCGAGGGCGGCGTAGAGAAACGAGCGGTCATCGGTGAGGAAGCGAGCAGCCGCTGCCGGCGCCACGATGAAGAGAGCGGCGAAGAAGACCAGGGCCACCACCATGGAAGCGGCGATCTGACCCCGGCTCAGTTCCTGTTCCTCTTCGCCCGTTGCCTTTTGTGCCGACCAGGAGAGAGCGCGAAAACCCAGCGTCAGTGACTCTCCCAGCACGAGGATGCCCCGGACGAACGGCACCCTGGCCCAGCGCGAACGCGCCGAAAGACGAGGGAGGTCATTCCGGATGGCTTCGATAACACCGTCGGGACGTCGCACCGCCACGGCCCAGGCGTTGGGCGCCCGCATCATCACGCCTTCCATCACTGCCTGCCCGCCAACCGACATCGCTGCGGGCTGGCCCTGTAAATGCTCGGTGCTCATGTGATGGCTGACTATTCGGTGGGAGCGGCTTCGCCCTTCTTCTTCTTCGAACCGTAGCTGCCGGCCGCATATCGCTTCTGGAACTTCTCCACTCTCCCGCCCGAGTCGACCAGCTTCTGGCGACCGGTGAAGAACGGATGGCAATCGTTGCAAAGCTCGACGTGCAGTTCACCCGGCTTGGTGGACCGCGTCACGAAGCGGTTGCCGCACGAGCACAGCACGGTGGTCTCTTCGTAGGTGGGGTGAATGTCTGCTCTCATGACTCCTCTTTGCGCGTTGAGCGTTCGGTTAGTTACCCGACGACTTGGCGACTTCTGACAAGAACTCTTCGTTGGACTTCGACGTCTTCAGCCGATCAATCAACAACTCGAGGGCGGCTCCTGATTCCAGCGCCAGCAAAACTCGACGAAGTTTCCATACCTGAGCGAGCTCCTTGCGGTCGAAGAGCAACTCCTCTTTGCGGGTACCCGAAGCCTCGATATCTATAGCCGGATAGATGCGCTTGTCGGCCAGCTTGCGGTCGAGCCTTACTTCCATGTTGCCCGTCCCCTTGAACTCCTCGAAGATGACCTCGTCCATCTTGGAGCCGGTTTCCACCAGGGCAGTGCCAAGAATGGTCAATGAGCCACCCTCTTCGATGTTGCGTGCCGCGCCAAAGAAGCGCTTGGGCGGGTAGAGGGCGGTCGAATCGACCCCACCCGACAGGATTCGTCCCGAGGCCGGAGTGGCCAGGTTGTGGGCTCGAGCCAGGCGGGTGATCGAGTCGAGCAGGATCACCACATCGGCGCCCTGCTCCACTAGGCGCTTGGCGCGCTCGATCGCGAGTTCCGACACCTGGATGGACTCCTCAGCCGGGCGGTCGAAAGTCGAATAGATGACCTCGCCTTTGACCGAACGCTGCATGTCGGTCACCTCTTCTGGTCTTTCGTCGACGAGGACGACCATCAGGTAGCACTCGGGATTGTTGACCGTTATGGCCTGGGCGATCTCCTGGAGAACGGTGGTCTTGCCAGCCTTCGGAGGTGAGACGATCAGACCGCGCTGACCTTTCCCGATCGGAGCAATCAGGTCGAGAATGCGGGTCAAAACCCCATTCGCCCTGCCGTCCACCTCGAGTTTGAGACGCTCGTCGGGAAAGAGCGGCGTGAGCTGCTCGAACCGGGGACGTCGGGTCGCTTCCTCGCTCGAGACCCCGTTGACGGTATCGATCCGGATGAGAGCCGGAAACTTCTCCTGGGCGCGGGCGGGACGAATCGGACCCGCCACCAGGTCGGCCTTGCGGAGACCGAATTTGCGCACCTGCCCGGCCGAGACGTAGACATCGCGGTCACCTGGCAAGTAGCCGTTGACCCGCAAAAATCCGTAGCCCTCGGGGAGAATGTCGAGGTAGCCCTCCCGGACCTCGAGGTCGCCTTCGGGAATCTGCTCGTAGCTCGATTGATATTCCCGGGGCTCCCGCTGACCGCCTTGCCCACCACTCTGGCCGCCGGGACCACCCTGGCCCCCGCGCCGGCGGCGGCGTCGGCGATTGCCGCGGAAGTCATCCCGATCGAAGGAATCCGACGACTCCCCGTCGTTGTCGATCTCGATCCCGGTTGCTTCGATCACGGCTTCGGCGACGTCGTCGGAATCGGTTTCCGTCGAATTGTCTCCGTTGTCGGACCGGACGCGCGCGGCCGGAAGATCGATGTTTGAGGTCTCTCCCTCGTCATCAACGATGCCTCCAGCAGCCATTAGGGCGCTGATCAGCTTGGATTTCTGCAGTCCGTCGGCTTCGACGCCGACTGCTTCCGCGATCTCGCGCAATTCGTTTATCGACTTGCTTTGCAGTTGCGTTCGTGTGCTCATTTCTCGCTCTTGTCGAGGGAAGTCACGATTCCTCTACTGCACGACCCACAGGGTTCATCGTTCATCGGCAGGGCCGGAATGGGGGAATCGGGACCAATGGCAACCCGCACTCGGAAGGCGGGCGGTAAGTGGAATAGTAGCAGACCGCGACCGGCAACCAAGTTACGCGATCAAAAGTGAGGCGAGCGACCTGTACTCGTTATCGATTTGAGTGGTTCTTTCAGTGGCTTTGAGCAAGGTCTCGAACCCCTTCGGAATCGGTGGGCCGACTCCAGTGGCGGCAAGCACCGCCGGACTGAATTTGACCGGGTCGGCCGTGGCGAGATTGATCATCGGAATGCCATCACGCTTGTGCCGGCTGCCGGCTTCCCAGCCGACGGCTGTGTGCGGATCGATCAGGACGCCGTGCTCCTCGTAGACGTGTTTGATGGTCTCGTTGACTTCTGAGTCGTCGGACCAGGTGGCAACGAAGTCGGCTCTTAGCTTCTGGTGTTGATCGGGATCGAGCTTGATCTCTCTCCCCGATCGCAGCTGATCCTGCCAGGCTCGAACTATTTCCGCATCCCGCTCGACGACCTCGAACAGATAACGCTCCAGGTTGGACGGAATTCCTACGTCCATCGACGGAGCGAGAGTTCGGTCGACCTCGGTCAAGGTGAGCACCCCGTTTTCGACCAGGTCGAACAAGCCATGGTTCTGGTTGTTGGCGATGATCAGCCGACCGATGTTCGCCCCGCCTTGGCGAGCGACCCATCCCGAGAAGACGTTGCCGAAGTTGCCAGTCGGGACCGCAAAATCGACCTCACCGCCGTCCAATTGCGCCGCTCCCCATAAGTAATAGGCGGCCTGAGCCGCGACCCGGGCGAAATTGATCGAATTCACCGCTACCAAGTCCACGGTCAGGTCCGGATCGGCAAATGCCTGCTTGACCAGGTCCTGGCAGTCGTCGAATGATCCCGCCACAGCCACCGCTCTTACGTTCTCGTCGGGGACGGTTGTCATCTGGCGGCGCTGAAACTCTGTAATCCGACCCTCCGGGTAGAGGATGACGACATCGATGTTCTGCCGCCCGGAGCAGGCGGCGATGGCCGCTGAGCCGGTGTCGCCCGACGTGGCTCCTAGAACCGTGATCTTGCGGTCTTGTCGAGCCAGCACCTGATCGAAGAGTTGTCCGAGCATCTGGAGGGCGTGATCCTTGAAGGCGAGGGTCGGTCCCCAAAAGAGCTCCATGAGATAGCGATCGCTGCCCATATCACGCAGTGGCGCGATCTCGGGATGTCGGAAATGCGCGTACGCGGCTTCAGCCAGATCCTCGAGATCCGCTTCGAGTGGATCTGGGTTCACGAACGGTCGCAAGGTCGCCGCCACCGTTTTCTGGTAGGTACCGCTCGCCTGCAGCTGTGGCCAAGTCTCGGGAACGAAGAGCCCGCGATCGGGGGCCAGGCCGTCGAGGAGAACCGACGCAAACGGCGGGCGACCGCCGTCACCCCGGGTTGAGCGATAGCGCATCAGTTGTTGTGGAGGACCCGGATGGTGGCTGCCAATTGTTTGACAGCCTCGAGCCGGTGCAGTCGATCGAATGCCCGGCGATGGGCGCTCTCCGTGGCGGTGTGGGTGACCATGATCAGAGTTGCGTCATCGCCTCTCCCGTCTTGTCGCACCGAGGCGATCGAGACGCCGCTTTCGCCGAAAGCTGACGCGATCGCAGCCAGCACTCCCGGGCTGTCGGCCACCTCCATTCGCAGGTAATAAGAGGTGTCGACCTCGGCCATGTCGACGATCGCGCCGGAAGCGATGATGAGCCTCGGCGTGACCTCCACTCCGGCGAGGAGCTCGCGGGCGGCGTCGATGACGTCGCCAAGGACGGCGGTGGCAGTCGGCTCGCCGCCGGCGCCGGGTCCGGAGAAAAGCAGTTGGCCAATGGCGGGTCCCTCGATAAAGACGGCGTTGGTTGCGCCGCGGATGGAGGCCAGCGGGTGTTCGGTCGGGACAAGTGCTGGATGGACCCGCACCGAGATTCCGCCGGACCGCTGTTCGGCGGTGGCCAGGAGCTTGACGACATACCCGAGCTGGCGGGCAGCGATTAGATCCGCCACGTCGAGACCGTCGATTCCCTCGCGATAGACGGCTTCGCCGGGCACCCAGGTGCCGAAGGCGAGACCGGCGAGGATGGCCGCCTTGGCGGCCGCGTCATGTCCGCCGACATCGGCGGTGGGGTCGGCCTCGGCAAATCCCAGGTCCTGGGCGGCCTTGAGGGCGTCTGAATAGGGCTGGCCCTCGAGGTCCATGGCCGAAAGGATGTAGTTAGTAGTGCCGTTGACGATGCCAAGAACGCGAGACAGCTTTTCTCCCGCCAGCGACTCGGTCAGGGGGCGGATTAGTGGGATCCCACCACCGACCGCAGCTTCAAAAAGAAGCGAGACCCCCTTGGCGGCGGCCACATCGAAAAGCTCCGGACCGCGGGCCGCGAGCAGTTCTTTGTTGGCGGTCACTACGGGTTTGCCGAGCTCGAGCGCCCTTCTCACCAGGCTCCCGGCGGGCTCGAGTCCACCCATCAGCTCGACTACCAGGGCGACATCAGGATGGTCCACGACGCCCTCGAGATTTGACGTGGCATATGAAGGGGGAAAGCTGCGAATGCGACCCTGATCGCGCACTGCAACCTGGATCAGCTCCAGGTCGAGCCCGGTGCGAGCGGCAATGGCCGACCGATCGTCGAGGAGACGGCGAGCCAACGACCCACCGACGATCCCACCACCCAGAATTCCTATTCCTACTGGCATGGTCCGAATGGTATTCGAGCGAAGACGTCAGACATCAGACGTCAGACTTCAGACCCGAATCTGATATCTGATGTCTGATGTCTAATTACTGTTCCCCCATGCCTCCGCCTTTTGGAACCGTGTTCGCCGACCAGATGGCTTCCTGCCGCTTTGTCGACGGGGAATACACGGACTGGTCGCTTCACGAAATCAGGGCGTACTCGCTCCACCCGGCGACCCATGTCTTTCATTACGCCTCGGGATGCTTCGAGGGGCTCAAGGCACACCGCGGGATTGACGATTCGGCGCGGATCTTCCGGCTCGATGCTCATGCCGCCCGGCTCGTGCAGAGCGCCAAGATGCTTTGCCTGCCACCGCCCCCCGAGAGTCTCACCATCGAGATGGTCGAAGCGGTGGTCAAAGCCAATCGGGAGGAGATTCCCGACCCGCCCGGAAGCCTCTATCTGCGTCCGACCCTCATCGGGACCGAGGTCAACATCGGAGCCGCCGCCCATCCGCCGGCCTCGGGTGAGTTCTTCGTTATCGCCTCGCCGGTTGGCGACTATTTCGCCGGCGGGATCAGGGCGCTTCGCATCCTGATCGAGGAAGACCAGCGTCGGGCAACCGCCGGCTTTGGAATGGCGAAAGCAGGGGCGAACTATGCCGGGGCACTGCGGACGGTGGTTGCCGCCCACGAGGAGCACGATGCCGACCAGGTGCTGTTCGCTCCGGATGGGCTCGTAGAAGAAACTGGCGCCTCCAATTTCCTGCTCATCAACGACGAATCGGTCGTCACCGCCCCTTTGAGCGAGGCGTACCTGCACGGCGTCACCCGCGACTCGACCCTCAAGCTCGCTCGCGAGCTGGGATATCAGGTCGAAGAGCGGCCATTGACCGTCGCAGAGGTGCTGTCATGGGACGGGGAGGCGGCTCTCTGTGGAACGGCCGCCGTTCTCACCGGTGTCGGCACCTTCATTCACAAGGGCGAAGAGATCACGATCAACAACGGCGAGGTCGGCAGCAACACCCTGCGCCTCCGAGAAGCGCTCACCGAGATCCACGTCGGCAAAGCCGATGACCCCTTCGGTTGGGTCCGGGTGGTCTAGGCGCCCTCGACAGGATTCGAACCTGCGCACCTGGCTCCGGAGGCCAGTGCTCTATCCCCTGAGCTACGAGGGCGTGGCCAATGAATATGGCTGGCGAATTGTACCGACGGGGCATGGACTCCCCGCTGACGGTTCTCCAGGAAGTGTTCGGTCACGAGGACTTTCGAGGCGAGCAAGGCGAAATCATCGAGCACGTCGCCGCCGGCAACAGTGCTCTCATCCTCATGCCCACCGGCGGTGGTAAGAGCCTCTGCTATCAGGTTCCCGCCATCGTGCGGCACCGGGCCGGTCTCGGAGTAACGGTCGTGGTGAGCCCCCTCATCGTGTTGATGCAGGATCAAGTGAACGGCCTCGAAAAAGCCGACGTCCACGCAGCCTTCCTCAACTCGAGCCAGACCCGGGCGGAGGCACGAAGAGTGGAGGAGCAACTCCAGGCAGACGATCTCTCCATCATCTATGCCGCCCCCGAACGAGTCACCCAGGAAGGTTTCCTCCGCCAACTCGACAATCTCGCTTCGGCGGGAAAGCTCAGCCTGTTTGCCATCGACGAAGCCCACTGTGTCAGCCATTGGGGGCACGACTTCCGGGCCGAGTATCTGAAACTCGCGATGCTGGCCGACCGCTATCCAGCCGTTCCGCGAGTCGCCCTCACCGCTACTGCTGATACACAAACTCGCGACGACATCGCCCTGCGGCTGGGGCTCGAGTCCGCGCGTCGATTTATCCAAAGCTTTGATCGTCCGAACATCCGCTACACGATCACCGAACGCGCGAAGTCCCAGTCACAGCTCCTCGATTTCGTCAAGGAACATCGCGGCGAGGCTGGAATCGTTTATTGCTCAACGAGGAAGAAGGTCGAGACAGTCACGGGCTGGTTGCTCGCCGCCGGGATTCCCGCGCTCCCCTATCACGCCGGGCTCGATCAGCACGCTCGCAGCGTCAACCAGGACGTTTTCGCCCTCAACGATGGCATCGTGATCGTCGCCACCATCGCCTTCGGCATGGGGATCGACAAGGCCGACGTCCGGTTCATCGCCCATCTCGACCTCCCCAAAAACATCGAGAGCTACTACCAGGAGACGGGCCGCGCCGGGCGCGATGGCCTCCCGGCCGCTGCGTTTCTGGTCTACGGGCTCGCCGACGTGGTTCAGCAGCGGCGGCTGATCGAGGAGAGCACCGCGCAACCGGAATGGAAGAAGATCCAGCGCTACAAGCTTGACGCATTGCTTGCCCTGGCCGAGACCCACACTTGCCGGCGAGTAGAACTGCTCGCTTACTTCGGCGAAGAGTCCGAGCCGTGCGGCAACTGCGACAATTGCCTCCAGCCGCCACCGACCTGGGACGCGACCGAAGCGGCGCAGAAGGCCCTCTCCTCAGTGATCCGGGTCCGGCACGCACCGGCCGGCGCCGGCGCCTACGGGTTCAATTACCACATCGATCTTCTCCGCGGCAAGAGGTCGGACAAAGCCGTCACCAACCAGCACGATCAGCTGACGACGTTCGGCATCGGGAAAGACCTGAGCGAGACCGAGTGGCGCCGGGTCTTTCGCAGGTTGATCGCGCTCGGTCACCTGGAGGCGCGCGGACAGTTCGGCGTGCTCGCCCTGACCGACTCGGCCGGCCCACTTCTAGCCAGCGAAGAGCGCGTCCTCCTGCGCCGTCTCTGAGTCAGAGTCGCTCCCTGGCGGTACAATCCGCACATGCCAAGAGCCATGTGGAAAGGGGCCGTTTCCTTCGGCCTGGTGACCATTCCAGTCGCCATGTACACCGCAACCGAATCGAAGACTCCGAAGTTCAAGATGCTGCGCGAGAAGGACGGGTCGCCGATCCGTTACAAGCGCGTTGCCGAGGCCGACGGCGAAGAAGTCGCCTGGGAAGAGATCGTCAAGGGTTACGAAGTCGAGAAGGGCCAGTACGTCATCTTCAGCGAAGACGAGCTGGAAGCGGCGACGGCTGGCGAGAAGAACCGTCTGGTGGATGTCGTCCAGTTCGTCGACGAGGACGAGATTGATCCCATCTACTACAAGTCGTCGTACTACCTCGCCCCCGAAAAGACCGGGATCAAGGCTTACCGCATCCTGCTCGATGCGCTCAACTCGAAGGGGCGGGTCGGCATCTGCAAAGTCGCCATCCGCGACAAGCAAACCTTGGCCACACTGCGAACCAAGGACGGCGTCCTCGTCATGGAGACCATGTACTGGCCCGACGAGATCCGGGACGCGGAGTTCGAAGAGCTCGACCTCAAAGCCGACGTCCGCCCCGAAGAAGTCAAGATGGCCGAGATGCTGATCGACGGCCTCACCTCACCGTTCCAAGCCGGGGACTACAAGGACCTCACACGCGAGGCGATCGAAGAGGCGGCCCAGAAGAAAATCGAAGGTAAGGAAATCGTTGCCCCGGAGAGCCCCGAGCCCACCAAGGTCGTCGACCTGCTCGAGGCGCTGAAGGCGAGCGTCGAAGCCACCAAGAAGCGCAAAGCCGGCTAGCCCAAGCTCTAAATATTTGGCGCCTCCTCAGTCCAAGTGATCTCGACCGGGTCGAGGTCGTGGACGATCCCCTTGAAGACCGGTGCGCGCAACCGACGATCTGGAGTCCACTCCCGGTACTCGATTCGGACGATCAAACGTGGCTCCACCCAAACGGGCTCACCCATGAACAGCGCCTTCTCCGCAAAAGGTGAGGTCGGCCGCTCGAGCGACTGCAACACGGGCCAGAGCTCAGCGATCGTTCTGTTGTCGAGCCCCGATCCCGCCGATCCGGCGACCAGCAAGCGATCCCCCTCATAGAGGCCGAGCAGCAACGATCCGAAGCTGCCTCGCGTCCCGCGCAGATATCCGCCGACCACCGCGTTCAGCTCCGAACGGGCCACGATCTTGCGCCAATCGGGTGATCTCCGCCCGGGGAGGTAGCGCGAGCCCGAACGTTTGGCCACCACTCCCTCGAGCCCGCTTGATTTCACCGCCTCGTAGAGCGCCTCGCCTTCTCCGGGGGTTGGCTGGGAGCGCGTCACGGGACCGGAGAGTTCGATTGCAGAGAGCTGGTCCCACCGCTCCTCGAGAGGGAGATCGATCAAGGGCCGGTCTCGATGCAACAGGTCGAAGACGACAAGCTGGGGCGGCTTGTAGCCGAGCAGGAAGAATGACGGCTTCCCGTCTTCCCCAAACGCCACGATCTCACCGTCGAGGACCACCGGTTCTGAAGCACGCACGGCACGCAGCTCGGGAAAGCGGCCTGATAGGTCGTTGCCGTTGCGCGACCGCAGGGCGACCTTCTCACCGTCGATATAGGTGAGACAGCGGAAGCCGTCCCATTTGAGGTCGAACCACCAGTCCTCGGAAGTAAAAGGCTGAGGATGCGGCGTGGCCAGCATCGGCTGATAGACCGGGGTCATACTGGCTCCATGTTGGTCGACGAACTTGGCCGGCGATTTCGCCTCGGGGTCTACGGCTTCGCCATCGACGACGGAGCGGTCCTATTGACCAGGCTGAGCATCGTCGAACTCGATGCGGGGTATTGGACGCTTCCCGGCGGGGGGCTCGATTGGGGCGAGGAACCGGTCGCCGGTCTCGAGCGCGAGTTCTTCGAAGAGACCGGGCTCGTCCCTCAGGTCGGAGAGGTTCTTGGTCTGCACTCCTTCGTCGGAACCCGGCAGACAGCAACACATGTGGTCCAGATCGTTTATCGGGTGACCGCCGTAGGAACTCTGATCCATGAACTGGACGGCACCACCGACCAGGCGCAGTGGTGGCCGCTGAGCGATCTCGATCAGATCCAGCGCGTTGAGTTGGTTGACGTCGCCCTAGGTTGGGCCAAAGCTTAATTAATTGGGGCTAGCTCTTCGGCCACCAATCGATTTACGAGGCCGCCATCGATCTCATCCCGGTGCGACTTCATGACTGAGCCGATCACCCGCCCCGAGGCCTTGGGGTCGCCAGCCACACCGAGCTCCGAAATCGCCGCCTTCACCAAGTCCCGGGTCGCCGCTTCGTCGAGTTTCTTTGGCAGCCAACGGCTCAAATAGTCGACTTCCCAGGCCAGCTTTTCCGCCATCTCCCTACCCCGCTCGCCCGCGTCCTCGAATTCGGCCTTCGCCTTCTCCATCTTCTTTGAATACGAGGAGAGCACCTTGCGATAGAGGTCGTCATCGACTTCTCCCGAGAAGCCCGGAGCCGATCGTGCCATCGTGACTTCGGTTTCGACCAGCCGGATCACATCGCGACGGCGCGCATCCTTGGCCTTCATGGCGTCTGTCAGCTCGGCTTTGAGCTCCTCTTTTATCGTCATGTTTGGTCCTTGAGAGCGGCGCTCATCGCGCCCGGGTCGTCGGTAATGATGGCGGTCACTCCGAGGTTGGCCAACTCGGTAATCAGCGTGAAATCGTTAAGCGTCCATACCGCAACCTCCAACCCTTGCTCCGCGGCCGCCGCGGTGGCTTGCGGCTGTTCCAGGGCCACCGACCAGTGAGGGACCAGGGTCTTGTGCCCCGCCGAGCGAGCGTGCTGAATGGCAATAGTCAGGTCCCAGCCCCGGTCGACCAGCAAACCCGTGGAAACCTCGGGGAACCGACGATGGATTTCGTCCACAGTTGGCCAAAAGAAGCAGGTCAGGAGGTCGAAGGGCCGTGCCCGGGCGGCTGTTTCCAAGCCCGAGCCGTGATCGGGGTCGAAATCGGGCTCGCCGGGAAAGTTCTTGATCTCCAGGTTGAACGGAAAGTCGGGGAAAGCGGCAAGGAGCTCATCGAGCCGGACCAAGCCGCCTGGGTCCTCAATCGGGTCGTGGGAAAGCACCAGTTCCCCGCCTTCGGTCCGACGGATGTCAGTTTCGATCATCGCCGCCACCCCGCTGGCTGCCTTGATGCCATCGATGCTGTTGTCGGGATAACGCTCCGGCCACCCCCGGTGCCCGATCACTTTCACGGACTAGTTACTCGTTCTGTGGGCTGGTACGGGCGTTGTGCACCCTCTTGAACCCTGGGTTCGCGGAAATTGGGAATCGAAATTCGTTGCGGTCGACAAGGGGGGTTGTTACCGTACTTGTCGATCAAATCACAAGCTTGATTCACACGATATGACCTATCTTGTGAAAGCATTCACAAAGTAAGGACCCTTTTTCGATGGCCACGACGACCCTGACTATCACCACCTGGAGGGAACTGGCCGCCTGCCGCGACTCTCAACCGAGCCTCTTTTTCCCGATCGGCTCCACTGGACTCGCGATCGACCAGATCTCCGCCGCCAAGCAGATCTGCGCTACCTGCTCGGTCCAGGAGGACTGCCTCCAATACGCTCTTGAATCGAATCAGGAGTCGGGGGTTTGGGGCGGTTACGCCGAAGATGAACGGCGTCGGCTCCGTAAGCGCTGGCTGGCCGAACGCCGCCGGCGCGCCGGGTAAACCGCTCAGCTGTTCGCCCGCGAAAACCCGATCTGTCGGACGGCCCCGTCCTGTTCGATTTCGACGTAGGCCAGTTTGTGGACAGGGATTCCCACCAGGCGACGCTTGGTGTCCTCGAACCAGAGCACGTTCTTCGCCAGGCCAAAAGCCTCTTCGATCGACGCTTTGAACGCCTCGGGGTCCTCGGTTTCGATCTCGATGACCCGGTTGCTGTCGGACACCCCAAGCTTCACTAACACGCAAATCTCCTGCTGTTGGCGCCTACCCCTGATCGATCCATTTGTGCTGATCCGTTCGGGGATCTCAGAAATACCATCGTAGACCCCCTTTTCGCGGACTCCGCTTCCCTCTAGATTCGATCACATGAGGAGGCGGTTAGGGCTTTGGGCCGTTCTGGCTGGCTTGGTCGGCGCGACCATTTATCTTCACGGGCTCGGTGGGGACTTCCCGCTTTCGTCACTGCGGACCGGGCCGCTCGACCTCACGCTGGGGACACTCGCCCGGCTGATCGGTCTGGCCGTCGCCTACTGGCTATTGGGATCGAGCGTCCTTCTGATCCTCGCCCGGTTGATTGCTCTCCCGGCTGCCATCCGCGCCATCGCTCCCCTGACCTGGGCGCCGGTGCGCAAATTGATTGAAAGCAGTGTCGCTTCGAGTCTGGTCATCGCCCTCTCCGGCCCCGCCGCCCAGGCCGCGGTCGAACCCGGGTACGTGCCGGTCCCTGCCGGCGATCCCGTACCCGCATCGAACACGCCTTCCCTGGCCCCCACGACCACGACTACGACGCTTCCGATCACAATCGTCGAACCCGTCGACACTCTCTATTTGCCGATCGAAGCAGCGCAGCCCGTCGCGATCGCCACTTCAGTCGAGGCGATCGACGTGAGGGTCCGCCCCGGCGACAACATGTGGTTGCTCGCAGAACGTCGGTTACGAGAGATTCGGGGCGGTGCGGTCACGGATGCCGATATTGCGCCCTACTGGCTGGCGGTGATCGCCGCCAACCACACCCGGATTCGCTCGGGCGATCCGGATCTGATCTTTCCCGGCGAGGTGCTGACGATGCCGGAGTGGGGGTAAGGGCTCTAGGTGTTGTCTCCGAGGAAGATCTCGGAGACCGAACTCTCGGTAAAGATGGCATGCAGCGCCTCGGAGACGATCGACGCGATCGAAAGCACCTTGATCTTGTCGATTCGCAAGGCATCTTCGGACACGGGCAGCGTGTTGGTGACGATCACTTCCTCCACTGCCGAGTTCTTGATCAGGTCAATCGCCGGGTCAGACAGGATGGCGTGGGTAGCAGCGATGCGGACCGAGAGCGCCCCCCGCTCACGGACCAGATCGGCGGCATTAGTCACAGTGCCCGCCGTATCGATCATGTCGTCGACGATGATGGCGTGGCGACCGTCGACCTCGCCCGACACCTCATGGGCGTTGGAAACGTTGTGATGATCCGGGTCCCGGCGTTTGTAGACGAACGCCACGGTCCCATCCAGGCGACGGGCGTACTTCTCAGCCCGTTTCACACCGCCCGCATCAGGAGAGATGACGGTGGTCGGACCGGAGAGGCGCTCGCGCAGGTAGTCGGTGATGATGGGCAGCGCAGTGAGGTGATCGAATCGGGGGAAATACCCTTGCAGCTGGCCTGAGTGAAGATCGACTGACACCAATCGATCGACGCCGGCGGTCATGAAGAGGTCGGCGATCAGCCGGGCTGTGATCGGCTCGCGCGGGAGGACTTTCTTGTCCTGGCGGGAGTAACCGAAATAGGGCATGACCGCGGTGATTCGTCGCGCCGAAGCCCGCCGCAAAGCGTCGATGGTGATTAGCTGCTCCATGATGTTGTCGTTGATGGGAACCGAATGGCTCTGCATTACGAAACAGTCCGCGCCACGCACGCTGTCGAGGGGTCGGGAGTAAATCTCGCCGTTGGCAAACGTGGACAAATGGAGGTTGCCGAGCCGAACCGCTAGCTGGTCGGCAACTTCTTCCGCCAGGGGAACGTTCGCCCCACCGGTAAAGAGCATCATCCGGTTGCGGCTTACGACATCCATCAGTGTTTCTTGTCGGGATAGCGGGCTTGCAATCGCTGAGCGTAGCCCGGGATCTCTTTCTGTTCCGCTCGTTCAACGGCCAGGGCCCCGGCCTCGACATCATTCGTAATGACCGAGCCGGCTCCGGTGATGGCTCCGTCGCCGACGTTCACCGGGGCCACGAGCATCGTGTCCGAACCGATGAAGGCGTCAGCACCAATCGTGGTCGGGAACTTCTCGTATCCGTTGTAGTTGCAGGTGATGGTCCCGGCTCCGATGTTGGCGCGGGCACCCACGGTGGCATCTCCCATGTAGGCGAGGTGAGGAACCTTCGCCCCCTCCCCTACCCGACTGTTTTTGATCTCGACAAAGGTTCCGGCCTTGGACCCTTTCTCGAGCACGGTGCCCGGTCGCAGCGAGGCATAAGGCCCAACCTCGACTTCGTCTCCCACCTGGGCGGAGCGCAACACCGAGTACCAGACCCGGCTATCCGCCCCAATCGTGCTGTCGACGGCGAAGACCTCTGGCCCGATCACCGAATTGGGGCCGATCGTCGTCGCTCCTTCTAAATGAACACCCGGGTAGAGCCGGACGCCCGCAGCTAGTTCGACCGTGGGCTCGATATAAACCCGGTCCGGGTCCTGCATCCAGACGCCCTGTCTTTGCCAGTCGGCGTTGATTCGTGCTCTGATCTCGGCTTCCGCCGCCGAAAGCTGGTCATGCGAATTCACCCCGGCCACCTCGGCCGCGCCAGCACTCACGATCGCAACACCTCCATCGTTCTTCATTATCGGCAAAACGTCGGGCAAGTAGTACTCGTTTTGGGCGTTGCCGCTCTCTAGTTGGGCCAACGCCATCCGCAGTGCGTTGCCGGCGAACGCGTAAACGCCGGCGTTGACCTCGGTGATCGCCCGCTGAGCTTCGCTGGCGTCCTTCTCCTCGACGATCAGTTCGAGCTGACCTTGCTGATCGCGCACCACCCGGCCATACCCAGTCGGATCGGGCGCTTCGAACGAAGCCATGCTGGCCGAACGGTCGGCGCGGGCCGAGATGGCCATTTCGAGCAGCTCCGGCGAGAGCAATGGCATGTCTCCGTAAACAACGAGAACGGTGTCGTCGTCGGTCAGGGTTTCGAGCCGGTCAACGGCGAGTGCGGTGGCATGGCCCGTCCCGAGCTGCTGAGGTTGTTGGACTGCTTCGGCATGGTCCGGCAGGCTCGCCGCGACTTGGTCGGCGCCGTGACCCACCACCACCAGAACCCGCTCGGGCTTGATGTCGGCGACCGCCGCGAGCACCCAGCCGAGCATCGTCCGGCCCCCGATCCGGTGGAGCACCTTGGGAACGTCGGATTTCATCCGGGTTCCCTGACCCGCGGCCAGACACGACGGCGTAGAGGCTCATCGGAACGTTTTCTTGTTCAAAGCTGGGGGGCAGGGACTCGAACCCCGACTGACAGATTCAAAGTCTGTTGTGCTACCGGTTACACCACCCCCCAAAAGGGAGACCACCCACAATTTAGTTCTCACTCGATGCGATCCACTCCGTACCAGCGCGGGCGAGTGGCCATCCGCGAGCGCGCTTCGGAGGGGGCAGCGGCGATGGCACTCTCGGCTTCGGCAATGTCGCCAAACCAACTGAACAACGCAGGGCCCGATCCACTCATCACTATCGGTTGGCCCCAGCGTTCACGTAGGTCGTCGATGAAGTCGCCGAGTTCTGGTTTCAGTAGTAGCGCGGCCGGCAAGAGATCGTTCCTCAGCGGACCGAAGTTGCGGAGCGGTGGAGGCAGCTGGCGACCATCGAGGCTCTGGCCCTTTGGCTCTCCGGCCCGATCCCAAGCGCGATAGACGTCGGCGGTCGGCATCTCGAACGGAGGGACGACGATCGCCATGGCGATTTCGGGTCTCTCCCTGAGTTTGGTCAGCCGTTCGCCAAAGCCTTCCATTCGCTGGAAACCTCCTTGCAAGAAGAAGGACACATCGGCTCCAACTCTCTGCGCCGCTTCGACTTCTGGTTCGGCACCACTCAGGTCGGCCCAAGCCGCAAGCGCGGTGGCGGCGTTGCTCGAACCGCCGCCGAGACCGGCGGCAACGGCGATCGACTTCTCCAACTCGATGTGCAACTGGGGACGACCACCGGGTTTCCTCTGGGTGCCGATGGCTTTCCAGATGAGGTTCTCGCCATCTTCAGGGAGGTCGGCTCCGGTGATGACGAGCTGGTCCTCATCCGCTTCTTCGAAGCGAATGAGGTCGTACCAGTCGACACACATCACCAGTGAGCGCAGCGGGTGATAGCCATTGGACTCGGGTGGGCCGACCTCGAGACTCAAATTCACCTTGGCGGGCGATTCCCAGACGCTCATGAAGCTTCAGCCAAGCGGAGGAAGTCGGCCGGGCTGAGATTCTCCGCTCGTTGGCGAGGGTCGATCCCCGCACTTGCCAGAGCCGCGGAGGGGTCATCGAGCGCGTTGATGAGCGAGCCGCGCAGCATCTTCCGGCGCTGTCCGAATCCGGCGGCGGCGATGCGGATCGCCTCTTCTGCTCGAGGTGAAGCTGGTCGACGGATGAGCCTCACCACGGCCGAGTCGACCCTCGGGGCTGGATAGAAGACCTGCGGAGGAACCTTGAAGGCGAGCTCGGCGGTGGCGTGCAGGCCGACGACAACGCTTGGCAACCCGTAGGCGTCGCTGCCCGGCGCAGCGGTGAGACGTTGCGCCACTTCGAGCTGCACCATGACGGTCAACTCAGAAAGGTTGGGAACAAACCGGAGCCAATCGAGCAAGAGCGGCGTTCCGACTTGGTAGGGCAGGTTGGCCACCGCTTTCCAGTCCCCGGTCGCGATGAGCGTTTGATAGTCGATCTCCATGGCATCGGCCCAAAGCAAGGTGACGCCCAGTCCTTGCAATTGCTGGTCCAGGATTGGATGGAGCCGCTGATCGAGCTCGATGGCAGTGACATCGGCGCCGGCCAGAGCCAACGCTCGAGTCAGGGCACCCGTTCCCGCTCCGACCTCGAGCACTAGATCCCCCGCTTCGACGCGCGCCGTCCTCACGACCCGGTCGATCACATTCGGATCGGCGAGGAAGTTCTGGCCGAGGTAGGAGCGAGGAACGATCCCATGTTTGGTCAAGAGAGCCTTGATCTGTGTCCGAGTCTGCGCAGTCATGGGCGACCGAAGACCTTCGACGCATTCTGCGACGTGATCCGAGCGACCTCGTCGGGGGTTAGAGACCAGAGACGAGCGAGAGTCTCGCCCACCAGGCTCACCCGCGCAGGCTCGTTCGGTTCATGCCGGAACGGTGGAGGTGAGAGAAAGGGTGTGTCGGTTTCGACCAGAGTTCGCTTGGGGGGAACCACCTCTGCAGCCAGCCGAATCGTTTCGCCGGTTTCGAATGCGACGGGACCGGCGAAGGAGAACCAACAGCCGAGTTCGAGGAATCGTTTCGTCCAGCGGCGTCCGCCGGTCCAACAGTGCAGGACGGCCAAAGGTCCGAGGCTCTGCTGTTCGAGGATTGCATACACCTGGGCGAAGGCGTCGCGGCAATGGATGACCGCGGGCTTGTTGAGCCGGGTCGCCAAATCGAGCTGCGCTTTGAACGCCTTCTCCTGGGCCGCCGGCGGTGAGAGGTTGCGATAGAAGTCGAGGCCGGTCTCCCCCACTGCCGCCGCTTGTTCGGCGAGCTGGTTGATCTCGGTTTCCTGTTTGGGCCACCGCTCCGCATCGTGAGGGTGAAGTCCCGCGGCGGCAAGGACTTTGCTCGGGAAGGCCGCCGCAAGGTCGAGTGCGGCTCGGCTGCTGTCGGCATCGACGCCGGGGACCACAACCCAATCGACGTCGATGGCCCGCTCCAAGAGTTCGGCGGCTGGTCGAGAATCAAGTTGGAGATGGCAATGCGTGTCGACCCATTCCATCTCCAGGCGAGGCTACAGCGGAGGGTGTCGAAAGGTAATGTCGGAGAGCCAGCCAAGGAGTCTCGCGGTGGAAGCCGGAATCGTTCGCAAGATCGACGATCTGGGAAGAATCGTGATCCCAGCCGAGACCCGTCGCCTGTTCAACATTCGCGAGGGTGACCAGCTCCTCATCTCGATCGAGGGCACCGGAATCACGATCCGCAAGATGGAAGACACCTGCGCGTTTTGCGGGCGCACCGAGGACGTGATGCCCTTCAAAGGCCGCGGCATCTGCAGCGAGTGCCGCTCCCAACTCCACTAAGCGCGACCTTCTTATCCCCCAATTTCGACGCATCGTGCACTACGGAACCGTGGCGGTTCATTCCTGCACAGACCTCTTGTCGCAGGTGCTGCCTGGAAGTAGAGCCATGGTGTGCTGGGTGGAGAGGGTTGGACTTCGGGGCCGGTCAGGACAGCAGCCGGGTTTCTTGACCGCTGGCGCGGATTGCGGCCCAGATCAGTTGGGTCGGGGTTGCTTCTCGAGGCCAGGTCGGTGCACAGCTTCGGGATGAAGGAAGACCTCTGGATCTGTGGAATACGAGACATGAAGGTCGTCGCGGTAAGAAAGTTGGTACCGGCAAGGGTCGCTTGGCTGCGGCGCGTCAATCTGATCCTCGAGCTCCCAATCGAGATCGAGCCGCCTCGGGTCGGGCTCCATTTATCGTGGATTGATGCCGGGCCGGTTGATTCTTTGCGCGACTCCGATCGGCAATCTCGGTGACGCCTCAGCACGGCTGGCGGAGGCCATCGCCTCCGCCGACCTGGTCTACGTCGAAGACACGCGCCGGTCACGGGTCTTGCTCAACGCCCTGGGAATCACCAAACCACTGCGCTCCTTCTTCGCCGGCAACGAAGCTGACCGAGCCGATGAGCTAATCGAGGCATTTACCACGGGGAAGACCATCGCTCTGCTCACTGACGCCGGTACGCCCGCGATCGCCGATCCCGGCCTTTCGGCCGTACGCGCCGCGCGCAGCGCCGACGCTCAGGTGTCTGTCATCCCCGGTCCCTCCGCGTTGACGGCTGCGTTGGCGGTGAGCGGCCTTCCCTCGGAACGTTTCGTGTTCGAAGGCTTCCTTCCCCGGAAGGGGAAGGAACGAAAAGACCGCTTGGCGGCCATCGACGCCGAACTAAGGACGACAGTTATCTTCGTCGGCAGTGCCCATCTCCTCGCGGACCTCACCGACCTCGCAACGATCGGGCCCGACCGCGACCTATGTCTTGCCCGAGAGTTGACAAAAGCATTCGAAGAAATCCAATGGTTCACATGCCGCGAAGCGGTCGAGGCCTGGCGCGACCGCAGCCCCAAAGGCGAGTTCACATTGGTCCTCGGCGGTGCCAAGCCATCCCCCGTAAACCTCGCCGCTGGCGTGTCTGCTGTCGAGCGACGCATCGCCGAAGGCGAAGCGATGACCAGCGCAGTGAAAGCGGTAGCCGCTGAACAGGGGCTCCCCCGCCGCCGGCTGTACGAAGCAGTGCTCGCTAAAACTCGGGATACCAAGCCCGCGCAATAGCGCCGACCGCAGGATCGCTGGCAGCGACCAGCAGAACACGATCTCCCACTGTGGAGACGAACGCATAGTCCTCTGCCGAGTAGATCGCTCCCGCCCCCGCCCCCGGATCGGCGGTGGGCTCCGCCAGGCCTGTGATCAACTGGAAGTAGTCGCGCAAGGTCGAAGCCATTTCCGTCGCGTCGCCGGCCTCGTCTCCTTGATAGAGGATCACCAAGACGACGTCGGTCCCGTTGAAGTAAAGGTCATAGCTGTCACCACCCCAGCCTTCGACCGCCGAGCTAGCCCCGCCAAGAATCTGGTCAAACATCAGCCGGAACCCGAGCTCACCCCACACCGATCCGTAGGAATGCTCGTACCCGGCCAGCTCCTGTTCGGGAAGGTCGATCGGGACCGGCCCGTCGTCGGGGTAGTCATCGTGATTGAGAATTTGCTCGCTCGACACCGGTGGCGCTTCATACAGAGCATCAATGGCGTCGAATCCACCTTCCGCCCATTCCTCCTGGATAAAGGCGGCGCCTTCCTGATAAGGGAAGATCAGACTGTCCTGGATGAACAGCGGCATCGTCTCGAAGATCGTGCTGTCGACCGCAAAGGCTTCCTCCAGAAACTCTTGCTGCTCCTCGAAAGTCAGTTGCTGGGCAAACAACGTCTCGACCAGCGTCGCGTCGCCCTCAACCACGGATTGAAACGCGGAACCTTCATCGAAGCGGTCGTTGTCAAACAGCTCGTTGAAGCGGGCGTTGAAGGAGTGGACCTGATCGGTGAGGGCGTGGGTCAACTCATGAATCAGCGTGGCTTCCTCGAGAGGGCTGAATTCGGAGTTGCGAGCCGTCACTACCAGTTCTTTGGTGTCGCCGTCGTAAAAGCCGGCAACTTGCTCGCCGTATAAAGACTTGAGGCTCTCCATCAAGTCGAACTCGCCTGGGGTGAGTCCCAACAGCCGATACATGGCCTGGTCGACGTCGACGTCTTCATATTCGTCCTCCACTTCTTCGATCACCCGGGCGGAGAGCTCGTCGGTCGAGAGGACGGTGATGGTCGGCGGAGAGGTGAAGGAGAGTTCGCGCAGCTCCTCAGTTCGCGGGATCAGCAGGGCGATCTCTGCGCGCAGACTCTCTGGCAGCTCCTCAGTCCCCTCCGGGAGCGAAACGTCGGTTGTGGTCCCAGAGCTGATCGTTGTCGTAGTGCTCGAACCCTCCGGAAGGGGGATCGCCAAGGTCGTCGAGGTATCAGACGACGGCGTACAGGCCGCCAACAGCAGGACGGCGAGCAGCGCCAAAGGAAAGCGCGATTTCACTCCGTCAGGCTACCCAGAGCGGTGGTTATTTCACCGGCTGGCTTCACACCGGGGGTGTATAGGTATGGCGTTCAATGGATTTCCGCATCTCGTTCACAAGCTCTTCACATCCGTCCGGCACAGTCAGGTCATTGTCCGAGAAAGGAGAATGATGAATCGGACGGCGAGAGTGCTGGCAATCGCGCTGGCGATAGTGCTGGTAAGTGGAGCGATCTACCTTGCCTATCAGAACGGGTTTGATGCCGGGGCGGTAACAGCCGCCACGGCCGAGAACGGTGAAGGGACAACGGTGGTCGTTGACCACGGTTGGGGTCGGGGAGGCTATGGGCCCGGCTTCTTCCCCTTCGGGTTCCTCTTCCCATTGCTCTTCCTCTTCCTGATCTTTGGGGCGTTCCGCGGTCGCTGGGGACCTCCCCGGTGGGGGAACGGTCCAGGAGGGCCTAATGGTCCCGGATGGGGAGGCCCCGAGCACATGGAGCGGCGCCTTGAGGAATGGCACAAGAAGGCGCACGAACAGACCTGATATCAGAATCAAGTCTGTGCGCACCGTCCTAGTTGTAGACGACGAACTCAAGATCACCCGCCTGGTCCGGGACTACCTGGAACAGGCGGGGTTCGTCGTTGTCACCGCCTCCGATGGCAAAGGCGCGCTGGCGGCGGCTCGCCAGACCAAGCCAGACCTAATCGTCCTTGATCTGGGTCTACCAGGAATGGACGGCCTCGATGTGATCCGCAAGCTCCGCAGTGCCTCGACCGTGCCAGTCGTGGTGATCACGGCTCGTGCGGAGGAAGCGGATCGCATCGTCGGTCTTGAGCTCGGCGCTGATGACTACCTGGTCAAGCCGTTCAGCCCGAGAGAATTGGTTGCCAGGGTGCGGGCGGTCTTGCGGCGAACCGACGGGCATCTGGCCGGAGCTGAGCTCTTGCGAGTAGCTGATTTGTCGATCGACTCCGGACGCCGCCGAGTGCAATTGGGCCAGCAGACCATCGAACTAACGCAAACCGAATTCGACCTGCTTCACACACTCGCTTCGCAGCCCGGCCGGGTCTTTACTCGCAGCCAATTGCTCGAGGTCATCCACGGGGTGTCGGTGGCGTCTTATGAACGAGCGATCGATGCCCACATCAAGAACCTCAGGAGAAAGCTCGAACCCGACCCGAGCAAACCCCGCTACCTCCTCACGATCCACGGCGTCGGCTACAAGATGAACGATGCCTGAGCGCAAGCCCCCCTGGTGGCCGGAAAACGAGGCATGGCCGGGAAGACAGCGCTGGCCCCGATGGGGGTTTGCCCTCTTTCTGCTCCCGATCCTCTTCTTTGTGTTGATCGGTTTCATCGTCGGCCGGCGTGGACATGGTGGCTGGTTCCTGTGGCCGTTTGGGATCCTCTTTTTCCTCTTCTTGGTCAGGCGCCGGCGGCGGCCTCGCTGGTTTCCGGTCGGGCGTCTGGTTGACGCGGCCGGCCAGCTCGCCGACGGGAACTACACCGTCCGCATCCCAGAGGTCGAAGGCGGGCCGATGCGGGAGGTGATTCACTCGTTCAACGGGATGGCTGAACGGCTGGAACATTCCTCCGAGCAGCGACGTCGTTGGCTCGCCGACCTGGGTCATGAGCTCCGCAATCCGCTGACGGTCATCCAAGGAGAGCTCGAGGCCATGATCGATGGCGTCCACGCGCCGGATCGGGAGCAACTGGCGATCCTGCTTGATGAAACCGCCGTTATGTCCCGTCTATTGGACGACCTCCGCACCCTTTCGCTCAGCGAATCCGGTCAGCTCCGCCTCGAGATTGAAAAGGTCCCCCTCAGCGACCTGGTCGAAGACGCCCTTGCTCCCTTCTCAGACGAGGCAACACGGAGTGAGCGGAGGCTGACCTCTGATGTTCCCGCAGGCGACATCTGGGTCGATCCCCTCCGCCTGCGCGAAGTTCTCACCAATCTCATCGCCAACGCCCTGCGCCACGCCCGTGACACCGTTTCACTGACTGCGCTTCGAGTGGGTTCTGCCTGGAAAATCCAGGTTGCCGACGATGGACCCGGGATCGAACCCGACCTCATCCCTCGAATCTTCGACCGCTTCGTGAAGGGTGGCGACTCGAAAGGGATGGGTCTCGGGTTGTCGATTGCCCGCGACCTCATTCGGGCGCACGGCGGAGAAATTCAGGTGATGAGCACCGAGGGCGGTACCACCTTCACGGTCTCGATCCCGGACCCCAATTGAACAAGCTGTCGAAGGCGCGGAGGTTTGAATCCGCCGGCTCGGGGTAGGAGCGAGGTCGCGATAGCTCGAAAGGAGGCTGCCCGTGCCAACACGTTCATGGAGCAAGAAACGCGAGCGACAATACGAGCACATCAAGGAAGGCCTCCTTGACAAGGGCAAGTCCGAGGACAAGGCCGAGGAGATCGCCGCTCGCACAGTCAACAAAGCCCGAGCGCAGGCCGGCGAGGCTCGCCAATCCTCAAGGCTCTCACGCGAGGACATGTCGCCGAGTCGCCGCGGCGGGTTGCGCTCGCACAAGGGCGAGGGCGGCCGAACTCGTGATCAGCTCTACGAGGAGGCCAAGGACAAGAACATCAAGGGACGCTCAAAGATGTCCAAGGCCGAATTACAGAAGGCAGTCGACGCGGGCTGACTCGTTCTGGCTGAGATTGCGCCCGATCCCCGAGCCCTAAACGTAGAACGAATCATGTAAATGAAAGGGTTGATGACTTAGCCTGCTTGGGTGGTTGCGGTCACTCTCACCGACGTTCGGCTCGGTCCCCGGCTGGATCGCGTCGTCGCCAAGCCTTTCATCGCACATCCCACTGCCGCTATGGGCCAGGAGGAGCGCATCCGTCAGATCGTCGAACGTGTCTCCAGGATCCCACGGTCAGAAATCCTCGCCGCGCTCGACTTACTTGGGAAACGCTTCAACGGCCGGCACAGGAACCTTGAGTCCGTTTGGAACGAAAACCTGGAAACGGTGACGAGCATGGTTCCGGAGCTGGCCAGCATCACCGACGAGGCGCTATGTCAGATTCTCGGAGCCACCTTCACGCATGAGTATTCGATCGAGGCGGCGGCGCTCACCAACCCGTCGATCGTCCCGACAGGTGAATCTGAGTTCGTCCTCAGCTTGCGAGCAATCGGTGAGGGTCACATCTCATCGATCGAGTTTCGGCGCGGAAACATCTCCTCGGACCGGGTCGTCACGATCGAGGACCCGGGCCCCTACGCACGACCGGGCCATCGCAAGGAGATCCTTCATCAAAGGCGTAGTTTCGCCTCGAAGCTGGAAGAGATGGAGGCTGAGGACGAAGTGGCCGACATGGTCCTCGACCTCCTGCCCGAGGAGTTCGCTTACGCCGAGATGGCCGCCGCGATCGCCAAGGTCGCCGCCAAGGATCGAGTAAACCGGATGCAAGCCGACACCACGTTCCACCTTTTCCACTGGCTGGCGACCTCAAATTACGAGCTCGTCTTCGATGGTGAAGAACTCTCCGAACGCGTCCTGTTCCCGGCCGGGCCTGCCGATAGCGGGGGCATGGAAGACGCCCGTTTCGTCCGGTTCGTCGACGGAGAAAAGGTGAACTACTACGCCACCTACACCGCATTCGACGGCTACCGAATCCTCCCGCAGATGATTTCAACGGAGGACTTCAACCGGTTCCGGGTCGAGTCCCTGCACGGAGCCTGCGCGCAGAACAAGGGCATGGCCCTATTTCCCCGGCGAGTGCAAGGCAATTATCTGGCCCTCGGCCGGCATGATCAAACAAATCTCCACCTGCTTTGGTCCGACGATGTAGCCGAGTGGAGCAACGCTCAGAGACTGGCGACTCCCACCGAGCTATGGGAGTCGATCCAGATCGGAAACTGTGGGTCGCCGCTCGAGACCGAGGCAGGCTGGCTGGTGATTACCCACGGCGTCGGACCAATGCGCACTTACAGCCTCGGTGCTCTTCTGCTTGATCTGGAGGAACCTGATCGGGTGATCGGCCGGCTCAGCCGCCCACTGCTCGAACCCAACTGGGAGGACCGAGACGGTTACGTTCCAAACGTCGTCTATTCCTGTGGATCGATGATTCATGGGGACGACCTCGTCCTCCCCTACGGCATCGCCGATCGCGAGGTGGGGATCGCCCTCGTCAATGTCGCCGAGCTGCTCGAGGCGATTGTCTCCTAGGGCGCGCCCACAGGCTTGAGCAGCGCCAGCAATGCTCCGAGCGCGGACAGAGTGGACTCCGCCCCCTGGTTGAGATTCACCCCGTCCTCGGTGAGACCGTCGAAACAACCCCCGGATTCGGAGTTATAGAGGCTGATCCGCCGGTCGTTCTCGCCCAGAAACCAGGTCACCGCGAGATGGGCTGCGCTCATCCAGCCCTTGTCATCAGATACCTCGGTGGCCCGTACCGACGCGTCGGCCATTGCCCAGGCTTCCAGGGGTTGTTGGTCGAATCCTGGCTGCACATCATCGGGTCCTCGTCCGTGGGCGGGCGTGAAACTGAATCCCCAACTCCCCATCTCTTGGTCGGTGAGCCAATTCAAGAGATTCAGCCCGTCGGCGATCATCGCCTCATCCTCGAGAGCCCCTCCGGAAGCGATCAACGCCTCCGGCAGACGCGCATTGTCGTAACGCAACCGAGGTTCAGGCCACAACCAGCCGTCGCCCACCCGCGGCCGCGGCAGCTGTGCCGCCAGCCGCGATATGGCGTCCTTGACCTTTGGCTCAGTGAGCGCGCGGTGAGCCGCGGTGAAACCCAACAGGGCATAAGCCCGCGGGTGCCACCAGTGACTTTCAAACCCCAACGATTTGACAAGACGGTTGGCTGCGCGGACGCGCCCTTCTTCGTCCGGCCACCAAGCGGCGGCCGCTCCCAACCCCCACAGACCGCGCCCAACCGCGTCATCCGACGCACCGCTTTCCCAAACCCCATCGGCGCTCAGACGGTTGCGCCAAACTCTCTTGCTACTCGCCTCCATCACGTACTCGAAAGAGGTCTGACGCAACGCGGCGGGAAACTCGATCCCGCAGCTTGCGGCCCGGGACACAATGACGAGCGCCCGGCCATTGTCGTCAAGGCAGTAGCCGTGCTCAAAGCGAGGTCGCGAGTAGCGCGCATGCTCGAATAAGCCGCGGCGTCCGCTGATCGCCTGCCAGTGGTCGAGTCGCATCGAGCGATCGGGCAACAAGGGATTTGAGGCTGTCATAGGTCCGCGAGCGCGGGTTTCAATTCTTTTTGCCAAAACTCGATGAAACCCTCCTGATCCGAGCCGATCTGGTGGAAGTAGAGATGGTCGACTCCAGCGGTGATCGCTTCAGAGGCCATTTTGACGATCGGTTCCAAGGCAGGTCCGCAGGGTACTTTCTCGGCGACCTGCTCCTCGGTCACCAGAGCGACTGCCTCCTCAAAGTCGGCGATCGTGCGCAGGTCCTGGTTGAGCTGGCCCGGTAGCTCGGAGAAGGCCCAGAGGCGGTGCGCGTTGGCTTTTGCCTTCTCCTCGCTCGCGCCCCAGCACAACGTGAGTTGCGAGTACACGTCGCCTTTGCCACCTGCGCCGCGAAATTCGTCAATGATGTCTTTGATGCCGGAGGTCCAGAGCCCGTCTCCAGCCGAGGCGGCAAACTTCGCCGCTTCGGGACCGAAGGCGGAAACCACGATCGGGACCGGTTCCTTGGGCCGATCGAGAATCCGCGCATCCTCGACGGTGTAGTAAGCCCCGTAATGAGTCACTGACTCTTCTGTCCAGAGTCGGCGAATGACCTCGAGGGCCTCCTCGAGCATTTCGAGTCGAACTGGATGTGGGGGCCACCGCTCGCCCACGATGTGCTCGTTCAGGGCTTCGCCAGTTCCAACACCCCAGACGAACCGTCCCTCGAGGAGCGTGGCAGTGGTGGCGACGGCCTGGGCAAGCACGGCCGGATGTATCCGGACGGTTGGACAGGTGACGCCAACCGCCAC
Organism: uncultured Acidimicrobiia bacterium; assembly: GCA_963761985.1. Classification (GTDB taxonomy): domain Bacteria; phylum Actinomycetota; class Acidimicrobiia; order Spongiisociales; family ZC4RG35; genus JACCTH01. The sequence continues at coordinate 57,650 of CAVXIT010000004.1, read as the reverse complement.
CTCGATGTCCGAAGTGCTTGCGGCAATCGCTCCGAGGACCGTCCAGACGAAGCTGGCGTGACCCTGCTCGCCGACCCAGGGGTGATAGTGATCGGAGATGGAAACGAAATCGAACGCGGCTTCCTCGGCGAGCTGAGCGATTTCGACCAACCGGGCCGGCGGATGCTCCTCACTAGAAAGGGTGAGGCCGAACTTCGTCGTCACTTCCTGAAACCTGCCTGCAACAAGCTCGTAAACGCCAGGCTGGTTGCGGCGGCGTAAACGAGGTGTTGCCAGCCGTCGATGGCGATGTCGGTCAACTCCCATTCGGTGACAGGGGGAGTCTTGGCGCTGAGTTGAGGAACCATGATCAATTCGCCCGCCCACACGATGGCGAAGAAGGCGGCTCCGGCCCACGGGTCTCGCATCGCGGAGCCAAGCGTGGCGCGCAACAGACCAAGTGACGATCCGTACTGCCAATGCATCAGATTGCTGAATCGTTCCTTTTCTTCCGGGCCCCTCGGTTTTACCCCCAGCACCCGGCCTCCGACATCGCTCGGGACCGTGGATGGCGGTCGATTGTGGAGCTTGCTTTCGATCGTCGAGGAGATCGTCATCGCTGCTGTCCCGATGAGTCCGGCCACCAATCCGCGACCCGCTTGAGAGGCGACCTTTCCGAGAAACGTTGTCCCACCGCTCATCCCGTTTCTTCCTCCGCTTCGTCAGATGTACCGGTGTTGACAAAAGTCCAGGTACCGAAATCCCAAATCGACAGTGCGCCGTGGTCGCGCAGAACTTTCGCGACCGGCGCAGCGTCTTCATGACCCATCACCACCAGCACCTGGTTTCCTTCCGACAGGGTTCGCTCAATCTGATCGATGATCCGAATCTCGTCGCCGAAGAAAGCGGCGGCTTTGGCGAGCGCCCCCGACAATCCACCTGTCTTCGGTTCGAGAAGTTCAACGTCTGCCTCGCTCTTCAGAGTCGTCACTTGCCATCCCCGAGAACTCAGGGCAGTAGCGGCGCCGCCGCCGTCGTCGCTATCGACGATGGCGATCACTCGATCCTGCAGAGGAATGTGCTGGTCGACACCCTCGTCACGTGGCTGAGCGCTTTGTCCGATCGTCAGTGGTCAAAGATTCCCTCCCATGATTCGAGGGAAATTACCCAGCGGTTCTCTCAAGCAAACCCCATGTAGGCGTGGGCCCTAGCGAGCGCCGATAGGCTTCCTTCGAGTGACAGGTCCCCAAGAGAGTTTCGCTGTTCGGCTGGAGAGAGATACGTGCTGTGCAATCTTGCACCTGCAGGGCGAACTCGACGTGGCCACGGTCGATCAGGTGGAGACGGCCGTGGCTGAAGCCGGCTCGGATACCTCCTCCAAGCACCTCATTTTTGATTGTCACGAACTGGACTTTGTCGACTCCAGCGGAATCAGAGCTTTTCTTGCAGCCCACGAGATCTGGAAGGGTCGCGTTGCGCTGGTCCATCCGCCTCGGATCGTCGAGAAGGCGATCACCGTCACCGGGCTCGCCGAAATGCTCAACATGGTCGATTCATTGGAGGAAGCCAAAGCTCTACTCGACGGCTAAAACTGATACCGATCGTTGAAACCCGACGCTCGCGGGTATGTCAGGCTGCGGGCAGCTCAAACGAGGAGGAAGCCATGGAATGTTCAGTTTGCGGAAACACCTACAGCCGGCCCATGCAGATCACCGTTGGCGAAGGCGGCCCCTTGACCTTCGATAGTTTTGAATGTGCGATTCATGCCCTCGCGCCTACCTGTCCCCATTGCGGAACGCGCGTGATTGGACACGGCGTCGAGACTGCGGACGGCACGATCTATTGCTGCGCCCATTGCGCCCGACAACATGGTCATACGGGAATCGCTGATCATCAGCCGGAATCTGTTGTCTCCGGCTCAGGAACGCAGGGCGACACCGATGCAGAAGGCGAATCGGCGGTTTCGGGCTCGGGACTTCCTCCGAAGCCGTAGGACTCCTCTGGCGACTCGATGACTGCGGGCCTTGCGGTTGGTCTGCACCGCGCTCTCGACACCTCTGAGATCCTCCAACTGGCAGCCGCGGCGGGAGCGGCCAACGTCGTGCGCCGGCGTTTGGAAATGCTGATGCCGATTTGGCTGCTGCGTTAGCCGAGAGAGTGACCATCACCGAGTTAGGGAGCCCCATTGGAAAGTGACGTCGGAAAACAGACCAAAGCCGTAGTTGTCGAAGAAAAGCCTGAGACTACCGGCGAGCGTCCCCGCTTGCTTCTAACGAACGACGACGGTATCAATTCTCCGCGCTTGCGATTGCTGGCCGAGCGCCTCCACTCTCTCTATGAAGTGGTCGTGGCCGCGCCGGCTGGACATGAGTGGTAGCGGCACCGGAATCGGACGCTTCTACGCCCGCGAGAGCATCGACCTCAAGCGCGCCGGATGGAACGGAATCGAGGCCTACACCGTTCGAAGAGCCACCCGGATTGGCCGTCATGTTTCCGGGCGACACCGGCTGAGTCAATCTTCAAGTCTCTTTCCCTTAAATAACGGAGGGCCACCATGCGGCTAGCCAGTCTGGACCCCCAGGGCCCGGTGGCTGGCGAGATCGCCGATTTGTGGTGGATTCTTCTTGCGATTGGCAGCGCGGTTTTTGTTCTCTTCCTGGTAGTTCTCTTTCGGGGCCTGACGCGCATTTCTCCCCCCGGAGGGGGGAGTACCCGAGCGCAGCGAGGGGGTGGGGGGCGGATCCTGCTGATCGGGGGCGGAGTCGTGCTTCCTTCCGTCGTGGTGGCGGTCGTATTTGCGCTCACGTTGATCGCGATGCGCTCCCTTCCCGTTGCCGGCAGTTCAGAACGATTGTTGGTGGAAATCACTGGCTACCAATGGTGGTGGGACGTGGTCTATCCGGGCCAACGGATTCGTACCGCAAATGAGATCTATGTGCCGGTTGGCGAGGAGGTGGAACTCGTCCTCCTGTCCGCAGATGTGGTGCACAGCTTTTGGGTGCCCGCGATAGCGGGCAAGACCGATCTTCTTCCCGACCGGCCCACTTCGATGGTCATCGAGGCCGGGGAGTCCGGCAACTATCGGGGCGTGTGCGCCGAGTTCTGCGGACTCCAGCACGCCCGCATGGCCTTCACCTTCGTGGCGGTGGACGAGGCTCAATTCGCGAACTGGCTCGAGACACAAAGTCAGCCCGCTCTTGATCCCGCCACCGACGACTCCGTTCGCGGCCGGGAGGTTTTCCTCGAGTCGGGCTGCGCCAATTGCCATCGAATCGATGGCACGTCTACCGCTGAAATCGGCCCCGACCTCACGCATCTCGCAAGTCGGCTCACCCTCGCGGCGGGAATGTTTCCCAACACCACCGATCACCTGCGCAACTGGGTGAGCCGGCCCCAGGAGTTGAAGGAAGGCGTCGCTATGGAGGACATCGCCCTTTCTGCCGACGACCTCGATTCGCTGATCGTCTACTTGGAATCGCTCGAATGACCCAACCGCCCCCGGATCACACGCCCCAGGTCCAGCCCCAGCCCACCGACGAAGCCCTCGACAAGCTCTGGGATGATCCTCCCGGCTTCATGGGGAAGCTGAAGGCAGTCCAGAACGATGCGATCGGCAAGCGGCTGCTGATCACGGGTTTCTTCTTCCTTCTCCTCGGTGGATCTGTCGACTCATTGGTGATGAGATTGCAACTCGCAATACCGGAAAACGATCTGGTGAGTCCCCAGCTCTACAACGAGCTATTCACCAATCACGGGTCCGTGACCATGTTCCTCGTGATCCTTCCGATCTTCGAGGGCTTCGCCATCCTCATGCTCCCTTTGCTCCTCGGCAGCCGGGAGATGCCTTTCCCCCGCCTCGGCGCATTCTCGTTCTTCACTTTTCTGTTTGGGGGGCTGCTCTACTACTCGAGCACACTCTTCAACGCGGTTCCCGACGCCGGTTGGTTCGCGTACACGCCGCTCTCCGGTCCCCAGTTCTCCCCCGACCTTGCGATCGATTTCTGGGTGCTCGGTCTTGGTGTAGCTGAGGTCGGCGCGATCGCCGCGGCGATCGAGATCATTGTCGGGATCATGAAGATGCGCGCGCCGGGAATGACCCTCGCCCGGATGCCGCTTTTTGCTTGGGCCTTCTTGGTGACGGCGTTCATGATCCTGTTCGCCTTCACGCCGCTAATCATCGGGAGTCTCTTGCTCGAGCTCGACCGGGGCTTCGGCACCCAATTCTTCAATCCCGCGGCCGGGGGCAGTACCTTGCTCTGGCAACACTTGTTCTGGATCTTCGGCCATCCAGAGGTGTACATCCAGTTTCTCCCGGCCACCGGGATCGTCTCGATGATGATTCCCGTTTTCATGCGACGAAGGATCGTTGGCTACAACTGGATCGTCGCCTCCCTGATCGGCATCGGCTTTCTCAGCTTCGGGTTATGGGCCCACCACATGTTCACAGTCGGCCTATCGCCCGTGGTGCTGGCCTTTTTCGCCGCTGCGAGCATGGTGATCGCCATCCCCGCGGGTGTTCAGGTGTTTGCATGGCTGGCGACGATCTGGGGTGGCCGCCCCGTTTGGAAGACACCCTTTCTTTTCGTCGTGGGCTTTCTCGTGCTTTTCGTCATCGGTGGAATCACCGGCGTGATGGTGGGAGCCGTCCCCTTCGACCTGCAGGCGCACGATTCCTACTTCGTCGTCGGTCACCTCCATTACGTTCTCATCGGAGGCGTTGCCTTCCCCATCTTCGCCGGGATCTACTACTGGCTGCCCAAGTACACGAATCGGATGCTCAACGAACGGCTGGGGAAGTGGAACTTCTGGCTGCTCTTCCTCGGTGTGAACCTCGCCTTCTTCCCGATGCACATCGTCGGGCTGAAGGGAATGCCGCGCCGTATCTACACCTATCCGGCCGGGCTCGGCTGGGACATCTACAACTTCATCTCGACGATCGGGGTCGTGGTCGTGGTGTTCGGGATTTTGGTTTTTGTGGTGAACCTCGTCTACAGCCACTTCAAGGGAGAGCCGGCTGGCCACAACCCGTGGGGCGGAGACACGCTCGAATGGGCGGTCTCCTCGCCGCCACTACAACACACCTGGTCGGTGCCGCCGATCGTTCGCAGCAGGCATCCGCTCTGGGACCAGGCTGACCTGTCGACCGGCGATGCCAGCGACGAGAAACTCACGAAGGCGCTGGCGATGTGGCCGCTGCGCTGGCGGGCCGCGCTCGTCACGGGGACCGCCCAGGCCCAACCCGAGGAGATCTTCCGGGTGGCCGGGCCGTCTCTCTGGCCCTTTGTGGCCGCCTGCGGGACTGTGGCGATTTTCGGGGCGGAGTTGTTGAAGCTCCGGATCGGCGCGTTTGCCGGTGCTCTGATCGTGGTCATCGGAGTCGTTGGCTGGAACTGGCCGCAAAAGGCTCCAATCACCGAGAAAGAGGAAAGCGAGTTCGAAGCCAAACACGACATTCCGGTTCGGGTCGGAGGAAGCCTCGCCGTCGCACGCTGGGGTATGGGGCTCATGGTCCTCTTCACCTCGATCGCCTTTGCCAGCCTTCTCCTTTCCTATTTTTATCTCCGGATCGAGAATCCGAGCTGGCCCCCCGCCGGGTCCGAGCCTCCGAACTTTGTGCCGGGAGGATTGGCAGCTCTCGCCGTCGCGCTCAGCGGGCTGGCAATGGCCGCCGGCCTACGAGCAATCAAAAGGGGTGACGGTCGCAGTCTCCGGCTGCTGGTCGGCGCAGCACTTGTCACCCTCTGCCTCGGTCTCGGCGGTCAGATCGCCGCGTGGCGGGGACTCTCGTTCGACTCCAAGGCCCATGCCTACGGCTCGATCTTTTACACCATCACCGGGTTCGCGGCAACGGTCGCTTTCGCCGCGTTGATCATGGGGTTCATGACCCTTTATTGGGCGTTCCGGGGCGAATACACCGCGCGTCGTCACGTTCCCGTCCTCAACGTAACTCGCTTCTACGCGGTGACGGCTGTCATTTGGGTCGTGACCTTCGCGGTCCTCTACCTGACTCCGCGACTCACATGATCCTCAAGCAAAACGACATCTATAGGGGACGGTTTTGGAGTTCGTGGCCGGTCCTGCTCCTCGCGGGACCGGTGATATGGATACTTCATTTTTGGATCGTGTATCTCTGGGCCGAGACGGCGTGTGCCGCGGCCCTCCCGAGCGACGGAGGTACATCGGTTGCTCCTCTCACCGCCGGGGTAACAGTGGTCGCGGTGGCTGCGATCGTGGCCTTTGGTGTCCGGGCAGCTGCCAAATCCAAGTCAATTAGGGCCCGCCGAAGCCAGGACTCGAGCGATACGAGTGATCCGCATCGGGTCCTCTATCTCGTCGGCGCTTGTCTGTGCCGCGCTGTCGGTTCTCGCAACTGTCTTCGTCGCATTGCCGGCGATGGTGCTTCAGCCATGCTGACCGGCCTCCACCTCCACCCCGGGCAGCCGGTTGCTCCCCACGACCTCTGGACAGCCTGGAATCTCGATCCCCTGACCCTGGCGGGAATGAGCTTGCTGGTTTGGTTGTACCTCCGTGGCAGCCGCCGACCTAAACGAGGGTGGCTCGTAACCGCCCTCGTGGCTCTGACTATCGCCCTGGTCTCACCGCTCGAGGCAATGTCCGGAGCCCTGGCCTCGGCTCACATGGTCCAGCACTTGCTCCTCATCTTGGTTGCCGCTCCCGCGCTCGTCCGGAGCGGTGCCGGTGAAGGCATCTTTGCCGGTCTGCCGACAGCGGTGCGTAAGCGCCTCGGTTCGACCCGGCTGGCCCTTGGTCTCACCCCCGCCCGAATAAGACTCCTCGCCCATCCCGTGCTGATCTGGCTTCTGCATGCTGGCGCCCTGCTGTTCTGGCATGCGGGTGGGCCTTATCAAGCCGCACTTTCATCGAGCGCGCTTCATTATTTGGAACACGCCACGTTCCTGCTCACCGCACTCTGGTTCTGGCAATTGGTGCTACTTACCCGTCATCGCTCCCCGGACTGGCCCGGGATCGGTCTGCTGATGGTGTTTGCTCTTGCGGTACAGAGCGTGGGCCTCGCTTTGCTGATGACTTTCGCCGAGAGCCCCTGGTATCCCTTTTACGAGAACAGCGCTGCCGTCTGGGGCTTCACCGCTCTCGCCGATCAACACCTGGCGGGAGTGATCATGTGGGTCCCTGCAGGATTGATCTACACCGCGATCGGGCTCGATCGGCTGTGGCGTTGGCTGGTCGCGATAGAACGCCGATCAGCCGAGGGCCACCAGGCGGCGGAAGACGTCGACATACCCCTGGGCCATCACGGCTCGGCTGAATCGACTCTCGACCCGAGCTCTCGCCACACCAGGATCGATCTGATCGAGCTTTCCGACCGCTGAAACCGCCTCCGCAACATCTGCCACCAAAAACCCCTGCCGGCCATCCTCAATCAATTCGGGGATTGCGCCCCGCCGCCATCCGATCACCGGGGTACCACTGGCGAGCGCCTCCACCACTACCAGGCCAAAAGGTTCATCCCAGCGCAACGGCATCAGCACAGCCTTGGCGCGGGCGAGCAGCCGCCGCAGATCCGACCGTGACTGCGAGCCCAGGTATTCGACACCGTCTCCCAGTCTCGATTCGACCTGCTCTTCAAAAAAGCTCTGGTGGCGCGGTTCGGTAGCGCCTGCGATCAGGAGGCGATGCCCGCTCAGGCGGGCGATTTCGATGGCTAGATCCGGTGCTTTTTCCGGGGCGAGCCGTCCGGCGAAGAGCAGGTAGTCATCCTTTTTCACCGTCAGCTCGAAATCAGCCAGGTTGATCCCGTTGTAGACGGTGGCGACGTAGTTAAGGCTGGGAAGGAAGCGACGTTCCGAATCCGAGATCGAGACGAACGGCTGCTCGCGGTATTCCTCGAGAAATGGATGGTGGACTTCGTTCCACGCGACGCCATGCAAGGTGCTGACCAGCGGACACCCGATCAGACGGCTGTAGCCCAGGGCATGGACGTGCAGGTGCGAGTGGATCACATCAAGCTTCTCCTCCGTCGCTATCTCCATCGCCCGAGCGATATGGAGCTCTTCGGTGAGTCGCGGGTCGAGGGCACTGCCGGTCAATGGGTTCGGAACCGTCGGAACGAATCTCTGCGCCGAAGTCTGGGCGCCGTTTGGAGCGAAAAGGGTTACGTCATGTCCGAGCTCGACGAATCCCTCCACGGACTCATAGGCAACCCGTTCCCAGGGTCCGTATCCGTCGGGAGGGAGGGGATGGGTGATGGGGGCAACGACGCCGATCCGCAATTGCACTGCCGCTATTGAGAAGCCCGGGTTGTCACTTCGGGGAGTTCGGCCCCGGTGCTACGTCGCCGGCGGTGGGAACGTTCATCCCCTCCGAGCCGGGTTCGGCGGGTTGCTCCAGATTCTCCGGCGGGTCGGAATGTCTGCCGGGCGCGTTCTTCTGCAAACGCCAGAGCGGGATGGCCACGACGATGGCGATGATCACGATGAGAGCGATGACTGGCCAATCCATTTGGTTTGACTCCTTCATAAAAGCGGGCGGGCATTGCTGCCCGCCCGCTTACTTTGGTCGTCTTTTGTTGGTCTAGGGGGCCTTCCGGTTCTTAGGTCACCAGAAGGATGATGATGATGATCAAGAGCAATGTGCCCAATCCGATGTACATCTCTGCTCCTCTGTTGTCTTTCTTTGCGTCGTCTCTTTGGCGCTATCTCTCAGTGGTGATGACGGTTCGATCCGTGACCACGGGGGTGTCAGTGGCATGAACCATGGTGGCGTCAACTTTCTCGTTATAGCGATCACCCAGCCGACCACCGGCGTATCCGCCCAGTAAGGCGGCGATCGCAAACACAGCCGCCAGGATCAGCCCGCTAGTAGTTCGCACATCGGAACGGATCTGTGAGAACCAGTCCGGAAGCCCCGCGGTCGCAAAAGCGTTGAACTCCGGTCCGACGAGGGCACCGAGCAGCGCAAATATCGCCGCGAAGATCAGCAACCAAAGGCCGGCTCCCATCCCGTTCTTCCCGCCGGCAAAACGCGACATGCGCCCCGCCACCCAGCCTCCAAACAGGAACGTCAGGAAAACAACCACAACGGCCACGGCCGCACCGACGATCGAAGCCTCGGTTATCTCTCCCTGAAGGTCGATCAGATTGAGCTGATAGTCCAATTCATTGGCTCCGGCCGCCACCAAGGCTCCGGCGAAAGCCAGGGCTCCAAGGCCGGCGAAGAATCCCGACAAGGATGCGCCAATATCAGCACCTCCATATCGAGCCGCCGCAGCCGCTTCGGCCCGACGGGTTCTCCGATCTATCACAACGTCGCTCAAGAATTCCTCCTTGTCTGAGCGCCCGTGGAGTACCCCGCGAAACTCAAATTCAAACGCTCCCGCTCCTCGGGGAGAATCCCCAGCCGCAGCCAAACGGCAGCCAAACTAACGGCGTGAAAACGATTCCGACTGACAGTTCGGAGGCGGCGCAGAGTCGGAGTGCTTTCCTCCGTCGATTCGGCATTGTGGTGTTGGTTGTGTTCGTCATCGCATCCTCCTTTCTCGGGGTAAGGAGTAGCTCGGCCGAGGAGACCTCCGATCAGCTTCATGTTTCGGTGACGTATCCGACGATCGGGCGGCGTGGGTTGGCCACCCCTCTGACGTTTCGAGTGACTGTGGACGGCGGCGGGCTCATCACGATTTGGATCAACAACTCATACCTCGGCCAGGTCGATCACAACAACTGGGTACCCGAACCGACCGAAGTTCTTGGCCGGGGTGCAGAGACCGGTCACGTGTTCAAGCCGGAAGGAGAATTCCTCGAGATACATCTGGATACACGCTTTGCGCCGTCCGTTCCCCCTGGCCGTCTGCCTTTAGAAGTGAAGGTCGAGGCGGGCACGGAGTCGATTCAGTTCCAACTCTCTACCTGGGTGGTGCCGTAATGGACGTTGTTCTTCGATCCGCAATTGCCTTCATCTTTCTCTGGGTGATGTTCCGCGTCCTCGGGCGCCGGGAACTGACCCAGCTTTCCGCATTCGAGTTTGTCTTGCTGATGGCCGTGGGAGAAGTCATCCAGCAAGGCATCACCGGAGAAGACACGTCCTTGCTAGGCGGGCTCTCAGCAGCGGCCACCATGGGACTACTCGCCGTGCTGTTCTCGTGGGCTTCCTTTCGATTTTCGAGCATGCGGCGTCTGATCGAGGGCGACCCGGTGATCGTGATCGAGAATGGGGTCGTCAACGAGAGCCACCTCAAGCGCCATCGCTTCAGCCTTGATGACTTGAAGGCCGAGGCGCGGTTACAGGGAATCGAAGACCTGGAGGATGTGCGCGCTGCGATTCTTGAGCCGGACGGCCAGGTTTCGTTCCTTGCCGACCGGACGACTCGGTCAGGCACCGATCGAAAAAAGCGATTGTTTTAGCTGTTCGCTAGCCAACTGCCAGGGAATCGGCTAGCCGGTCGAAGGTCTCGCTATAGCGCCGGGCCACTTCTGCCCAAGACAGATGGCGGCTGGCCCCGCGTGCCTGTGTAACGGCCCGTCGGTAGGCGACATCGTCGGTGAGCAATTTGCGAATCGCGGCGCCCATCTCAGCGGGATCGTCGTGCCCCACGACCAGGCCGGCCCCGGATCCCAGCAGCTCGGTCGCGTGTGGGAAGGCAGTGGCAACTACGGGTTTGCCCGCAGCCACCGCTTCACTCAGGACACCGGAGCTAATTTGCTCGTCGTTGTCATACGGAATAACGATCACGTCGGCGCTCGCCACCAGCCGCTGCAGGTCGGACTCCGACCGGTAGCCGTCGTCGAGAACGACAGTTCCCTCCAAGCCATGTCTGCTCAATCAGACGCTCCAATTCTTCCCGGTAGCGATAGCCCTGCCGGCGAACAACGTTGGGATGTGTTTGGCCAACGACTCGATACGTAAAATCGAGGTCGCGTAGCCGACTCACGGCTTCAATTGCTCTCTCGATCCCCTTTCCCGGCCCCAACAAGCCCCAGGTCAAGAGACGGGTGCGCGGTCGCGCGGCGACTTCAGCGGGCCGCCAGTTGGAGCCGTGGGGGATCACGGTGACAATCTCGGCGTCGATCCCGTACACATCTTCTAGCGCCAAGCGGGCAGCATGCGAGGGAACCACCAGGGCGCTGGCGGCGCCAGCCAAACGATCGATGATCTGACGTTTGGTGTCGCTCGGCCGCAACGGAACTGAATGGAAGACAACCATGACCGGGCTCGTGATCGCCTCGGCCAGGTCGGCGGCCGCTACTCCGTCGTCGGGACCAAAGATCCCGAACTCGTGTTGGAGCACGACGAGTTGGTAGCGGTCCAGGACCGCGGCGGCGTGGTGCAGGCCGGATGAGCTCGCAGGATCGAATTCCATGACAACCCGCTGATCCGGGCTGGGCAAGTCATTGTGATCGATCAACCGAAAAACGTCGACGTCATGTCCCCAATCCACAAGCGAATCCGCCAGCGAGGCCGAAAAGCTGGCAATCCCACAACGCGTGGGCGAGAAGGTTGAAACCATGGCAACTGTCCGAGAAGACACCAAATATCCCTCCATTCCAAAAATTTGGTTATCCCCTTTGTACCCCGATTCGTGCTGCACTCAAACTTGGGGAATTTGAGGGTTCTGGGCTCTAGCGCCTGGGTAAGCCTGAATTGAGACGACCCGCGAAGGCGAGAAATGCCGGAGATTGTTGGGATATTCGGGACCAAGGGAGACGCTCTGATGGCGGTCGATGAGCTTTACCAACTCGGCTACGGCGACACTGAGATCGGTCTTCTCGATCGCAAGATGGATGAAGCGGAGCGGAAAGCGACCCGTAGAGGTGGAGTCGCCAACGCGATCGCGCGCGGCCGCGTTCGAAGATGAGATCGGAACGCTCTACCGGGAAAGCGTCGAATCAGGCTCAGCGGTACTAACCGTTTCCACAATAGAAGGCGACGAAACCGATGTGACGAAGGTCATGTACGCCGCCGGAGCCATCAAAGTCAATTCATACCGAGACGAAACCGGGTGGATGGAGTGACCGCTGGGCTGATCGAGAGCACCGAACCCCTGGCTGCGGAACTTGGACGCTCGCGGAACCTGAATGAGTTGGCCGGGGCCATCCACGGCTGGCTTGCTCCCGTGCTGGGAAACGTGGCGTCAATGATCGCAGTTAATCGCCCCCACGAGGCGTCGATCAGTGTTCTACCGGCCGGAACCATCCATGGTGAAACCGTTGCGCGCTACTCGAAGATCGCACTCGCCGCCCCACATCCGGTGTCGTGGGTTATTCGCACAGGCCAGCCTCTGTTCCTTGCGGACCTCCTTGCTCACCTCCGGGAGTTCTCCTTGATCGAAGCCGACTTCCGGTCCAACGGCTTCGAGGCGACTGGCACGGTGCCCTTGGTAGGTAGCTCAGGCGAGAACATCGGAAGTCTGAGCCTCATCTGGTCGGAACGGCGCGAGTTCGACGCGGATCTCAAAGCCGAGATCGCAACGCTCGCAAGTCTCGCCACGTCATCTCTCGAATCGATTCTGGGAGCGGAGGCGGAACACAAACTGGCCGAGGATTTGCAGCGCACCCTCCTGCGTCTGGACAGGCTTCCCTTATCCGCCGCGGTTGCGGCGGCCTACCACTCGCCGCGCGGCCTCCTCGGGGGAGATTGGTACGACGCCCTCTCTCTCGACGATGGAACTGTTGGACTTACCGTGGGCGATGTTGTGGGGTCAGGCTTGGAATCGGCTGTCGCGATGGGTCAGCTGCGTGCTGCTGCGGCAGCGGCGGCGTTGGTCGACTCACGACCCGTAAAAGTAATCGAGGCTCTTGACCGCATGGCGGTAAGGAGCCCGGGCGCCGGATATGCCACGACAATATTCGGGGTGCTCGACGTCCACGGAGGGGAGTTCGAGTATGCGAACGCTGGCCATGTCCCGCCGGCGCTAGTTGACCCAGAAGGCAAGGTCCGCTTCCTGAACAGCGGGCGAAGATGGCCCCTGGGACTCCAGCAACCAAAGTCGAAACGGACAAGGCCAAAGAGGCCGGCACGTTCGCGGATTGCACCGGGATCGCTATTGGTCCTATATACCGACGGTCTAATCGAACGGCGCGGTGAGTCTCTTGCGCTCGGCCTCCACCGGCTCGCCGAACTCCTTGCACAAATCTGGTGGTTGCCCACCTCCCTCATCTGCGAACGATTGGTTTCCCAACTCGTCGGGAGCGAGAGGGAAAGCGATGACGTTGCAGTGCTAGCCGTCCGAACTGTCGGAGCACCCCAGCGGGTCTTTGTGGACATCGTTCCGGGCGTAGTCGAGAATGTCGCGCCGGTACGCCACCGGCTCGGCGCCTGGCTGTCTGCGCACGAGGTCGACGAGACCGAGAGCGAGACTTTTACTCTCGCGATGAGCGAAGCCATTGGCAACGCTGTTCTTCACGGGAGCAACAACGACCCCGATCATCCGATCACCGTCGAGGTGTCCCTCGACAGCGACTCGATCATCGGATGTGTGCGAGATCGCGGAAGCTGGACCGAACATCTAAGCGCAGACGAGAAGCCCCGGGGCCTCGGGCTCCGACTGATGCGCGGACTCGTGAATGAATTTGATCTGAGGTCGACTTCGGAGATGACGAGGGTGGTGATGCGATTCGACAGGAGGACCCGTCTGAGTGCCTGAACCCTCGCGATACTCGCTCGAGGGTGTTTCACGAACCCTGGGTCTCTTTCGTCTCAGTGGCGAAGTCGACGAGAGCAACGTTGACAACATAGAGACCGACCTGAACAGATCCGTCGGTACAACGCAGGGCGGTAGTCGATCTGAACAATTTGAGCTTCATCGACTCTGCCGGGTTCAAAATGTTGTTATCTGTGGGCGCCAGTCACGAGATCGCCCTCGTTCTGTCTCCTGGGGCGGTTCCGCGCCGGGCGATGGAAGTGCTCGGCGTAAAAGCCTTGATTCCGGTATTTGACAGCGCAGAAGAAGCAACGCAGGGGTTTCTGAGTCCTTAGACTTGTGGTCAGCAGACAGGCTCACCAGTCGGCGAATTAACCTTTCTTGCATGGGCGCCGAGTTTTCACTTACGTTTGAAATCGTCGACGAGTCCGCGGAGCCCGAAGACCTGGAAGCTGCGTCGCGAAGCCTGCGACGAGAGCTTGCTGAGGTCGACGATGTCACGATCGAAGCCCCACAATCGGTGTCAACAACTGGAGCCAAAGGTGACGTCACCCTCTTAGGAACCATGATGGTTTCAATGTTGAGTGCCGCGGTTCCGGCAGTGGTAGCGCTAATCGGCCGATGGGTTCAGGAGCGAGGCCGCTGCGTGGTCCGGATCTCGAAGCCGGACGGGACGATCCTGGAAATCCCTCATACGTTGCAGCGAGACGAGATCGACCGAATCGTCGCGTCGTTGATCCCTGCCTAAAGCGATGAGCAGCGAGGGCGGCCGTCGGATCGCGATGGTTGTCGCCACGACTGAGTATGACGATGCCCGGCTGGCGCGCCTCGCGGCGCCGCTCTCGGACGCATTGGAGTTGGCTCGCACGCTTGGCGACCACGGGGCCTTTGAGGTGGAATCGCTCGTGAACGCAGAAGCGCAGACCGTGCAACGACGCCTCGAGCGATTTTGCAAAGCGGGACGGCAGCGATCTGATCTCTTGCTGATATATCTCACTGGCCATGGCGTTAAAGACGACGACGGCAACCTCTATTTCGCTTTACGTGACACCGATCGCGACCTGTTGCGCACGACGGCCCTGTCCGCCGACCTTCTGAGCTCGATCCTCAATGAGAGCCCGGCTGGTGGCCAGATCCTCATGCTCGACTGCTGCTACTCCGGCGCCATCTCCCGAGCCCTTCGTCCCAAGGGTTCGGGCGAAGTCGACCTGGCCGGAACATTCGGAGGTGGACGCGGGCGAGTTGTGCTTGCGGCTTCGGGGGCCATCGAGCAGGCCTGGGAGGGTGAAAAAGGCTCCCTTTACACGCACGCCGTCGTGGAAGGCATTGCTTCCGGGGCCGCCGACCTCAACGCGGATGGCCGGATTACGGCCGGCGAGATTCATGCCTATACCGCCGAGAAGCTGAGAGCCGAAGGTCGTCAATCGCCGCGCAAATTCGAGTTCGACGATGCCGGCGCTTTGGTCGTTGCGCGGCCTGGGAATCGGGCGCCGGCTTCCGTCCCGCTCGGGTCGGCCAAGCAAGATAGGCGTCCTCCGGAGACACGGCGCCCGGCCATATCAGTCGATCGTTCCACTCGACAGCGTTCGAGCCGCGGGGCCCCTGCCTGGATCCCGGGAATGCTGGCGGTAGCTCTTGCGGCCACGCTCGGAACCCTCTGGCTAACTGGAGCTATCTCCTTCCTTCCCTCACCACTGGCGACAACCACCACGGCGCCGACACCGCCTACAACCGCTTCCTCCATTGCCGCCGCTGGAACCACCCCCGGAGGGCTGACCACCGCAGGCACCGCTTTTTCGACCACAGCCGGCATCGCCGCCTCTACAACTCTCGCCGAGGGGACAACAACCGCGGGACCTGTCGTTAGTTTTCAGCTCGTGTTCGAAGACCGGTTTGATGGCAACATCAACGGCTGGACTGAAGGGGATTTCTCGGACGACACCAGTAGCTCTTCGTACCACTTCGCCGACGGAACCTATGTCGCCGGATTCTCCGATGCGTCACCCAATCAGACTTACTACAGCACTATCCCTTTCGAACCGGGATCGAGCCTTTATTACATCGAAACCACGACGACCGCCCTGCAGCCCGGAAGTGAGTGCGGGCTCGCCATTGAAAATCAGGTTGCATCGCTTTTCGTCGTAGTGGTCGGCAACGGTCAGCTCAGTGTGCGTTCGTTCGTCGAGGACACCCTTACCAATCAGGCGAGTTATGAAGTGACGATCGATGGCGCCTCGCAAGCTGAGGTTGGCCTCTGGATCGACGGCTCGTCAGTGACCCTCTACCTTCAGGACGGAGAGATCGATACCTTCGTCGAGCCGGCGGTCCTCGGCACCCAGCAAATCGGAGTGGGCCTGC
Organism: uncultured Acidimicrobiia bacterium; assembly: GCA_963761985.1. Classification (GTDB taxonomy): domain Bacteria; phylum Actinomycetota; class Acidimicrobiia; order Spongiisociales; family ZC4RG35; genus JACCTH01. Next base: position 41,698 of record CAVXIT010000004.1, on the reverse strand, counting down.
TGGGGGGTCTTGATGTCGAGTGCGCCTTTGACTATCTGAACGTCTGGACTGGTTGATAGTTTCGGGTTTCGGAGGCGCTCAAATTCGATACCAGATCCAACTGGTAAGAAGCACCATCCATAGAATCGCTGTCTGATGGCACCCACGGACCTCCAGACCGTCCCGATTCAGGCGGATAAGTCGTCGCTGGCAGTTGCGCGAAACGAGATTCGCCGGGCCGTCAAAAGTTGGATGTCTGCGGAAGCTGCTGAAACGGCCGTGCTCTTGACTAATGAACTCGTCGCCAATGCTCTTAAGCATGGCGGGGTCTTCGGCACGGTGAATTTGGCCTTCGCGCGAAGTGGCGATGTCCTCTGGGTAGGCGTGTCGCAGCCCCTTCCTTTCCAGAGGAAGAAGCCCGCCGACGCCACCGGGTGGGGCTTGCGGCTGGTCGAGACCCTGGCTGACCGGTGGCAACATGAGGTGCAGCCCGATGGGTCGACCGTCGTCTCCTTCGAGTTGCACCGATTCAGCAAGTCCTAATGCTGGACCTATCCCTAAAGGCCCTCCCCCGGGCCCAGCGCAGCCTCTTCATCACGGGACTGGTCGTGGTTACTGCATTGGGACTCCTAGACGCCGCGATGCACATTTCATTTTTCGGCGCGCTCGGTCTGGGAGCCTTCGTCGCCAGCATCGCCGCCACGCAACGGCAGGTCGTGGCCGTCGGCTTCTACGCCTTGCTATGGAGTATTTGGTTGGGCTCTGGCGGCGGACGGTGGACCTCGGGTGATCTCTTGCGAATTGTGATTCTCGTTGCGTGTACCGCTGTGGCCCTTGCAGTAGTTCGGGTACGCGAGCGTTTACAGGCGGACCTGGTTCGAACCGAGAACGTGGCGGAAACCGCGCAACGCGCCCTCCTCCGTCCGCTCGACGAGCGCTATGGCGCCGCCAAACTCGCGGTCAGATTCGTTTCAGCCTTCGACGGGGCGCTGATCGGCGGAGATGTCTATGACGCTCAGGCCACCCCGTGGGGACTGCGCCTGCTGGTGGCCGACGTTGCCGGCCACGGCCTCGAAGCAGTGAATAAAGCCTCTTCGCTCGTGTTCTCGTTCCGCGAAGCTGCTCACAGCTTCCACGACCTCGCGGGGTTGACCGAGTTCATGGAGGCGAGCTTCCGGCGTCAGGTGGGTGAGGCCGTCGATTTCGCGTCCGCGGTCGTCATGCAGGTTCGTGGACTTGAAGTTGAAATCGTCAATTGCGGCCATCCTGACCCGATCCTGATCGATCAAAGAACCGCCACCTGGCTCTCGCCCGACAAACGGACCCGTCCTTTTGGCTTCCTGAACGTGCCCGATGTCAGGCGCCTGACAATTCCCCGTGGTGGCCGAATCCTGTTGTACACCGACGGGGTGACCGAAGCTCGCAACGATGAGAACGAGCTCTTCGATCTCGAGGCGGCGGTTTTGGAGGAGGCAAACAAAGGCGCGCTCGACGAGACGTTGGGCGCGATCTTGGACCGGCTCCGCAGCCATACCGGCGGTCAGCTCCGCGACGACGTGGTGCTTTTGGCAGTTGAAGTGGGCTGAGGCGTCTTCGTCTCTAGCCAGCTCCGCAATCGACCTAGCTCCCAGGTGTTGATCACCTGGCCAGCCTCGACTCCCACTCGTTGCAACACCTTGACACCGTTGAAGACGTTGCTCATTTCGGCCGGCCGATGGGCGTCGCTGTCGACGACGAAGTACTGCGCCGGCTCGAGCCGCAAGCTGGGCGTTGTCGGCGGACACATCTAACCGATCAAGGTGGCCGTTGACCTCGATGGCGGTCGCGCAGCTTGCAGCGGCTTGGAAAACTGCCTCCAGGTCAAGATCGATGGGAGGCCGCGTGCCGATCCGCCTACCGGTGAGGTGAGCAATCGCATGGACCAAGGGGTTCGTGATGGCCGTGAGCATTCGGTCGGTTTGTTCGCCTTGCTCCAGCCCGAAGTGGGAATGAACACCTGCCAGGCGAAAGTCGAGCCAACTCAGCACGTCGTCGTCATAGTCGAGGTGGCCGGCGCGGTCGATGTTGAGCTCGGCTCCATGAAGGATGACGAGATCGGGATTGGCCTCTCTGAGCTCGTCGATCGACTCGCGCTGACGACGGATTGATTCGACATCGAGCCCACCAAAACGGAGGCCGATGCCATGGTCGGTAATAGCGAAGTACTGCCATCCCAGAGCGCGGGCCGTTGCCACGATCTGGGCGAGGGTTTGGCGGCCATCAGGTGACCAGTCGCTGTGGAGATGGAAATCGCCTCGCAAGTCCTCGTCGCGCAAACCGGATTTCGCCAATTGAGCTTTCATGTTCGAATCCGGAAGGGCGATCGTGATCGGACCCGCGAGGGTCGTGGCAAACAGCTTGCCGGGCTTGACCTCGAGTTCGATTGTGAGGGCCGACTGCTCGAGGAATTTCTCGACGGCCGCAAGGTCGCTGGCCTCTAGTTCGACTTCATCGACCCATTCGTCGAGACGTGCCACTCCCCCGACGACCTCGAACGCGTCTTCGGGTAGGTGCTTTTCAAGATGGGTGCGGAATCGTTCCGCAATTCCGGCCGCGCGAGGAAGCGAAATTCCGTCGCGATCCGACTCGGCCAATCGGTCGCGCCAAACGGCGACGGTCCCCGTGCTCACGCCGGGTAGATCCTGCACTTCGCCCTCATCGAGGACTCGTCTGAGGTCGCTCACCGATTCCACTCCGAATTCGGACTTGAGCGCACGCAGCCGGGTGGGAGTCATCCGCGGGAGGCGCGAAAGTCGACCCGCCTCCTTTGGCAAAGTTTGCGACAAACGCTGCAGTCGGGGGATCTCGCCCGTTTCGAGAAACGCGATCACTAAATCCGCAATCGTCTTCCCGATCCCTGAGACGCGCAGAAGGAGGTCGCGGTCGGACGACAGTTCCGGCGGGAGCTGATCGAGCGCCCAAACCGCGTTTCGATAGGCCCGACTGGAAAAGGACCGGCGCTGGCTGTTCGCTCGCTCCAGATCAGCCAGCAACCAAAGTTGCTCGCCGAGGACTTGTTTGGGGTTTTTCAGTTCAAGCACCTATCGAAGTGGAGTTTCACGGGCTGTCCGGCCGTGGGTATGTCGGAGCGATGCGTCTAGGCCCCCAGTCATGATTGATCCTCTGCTGATAGCCGATATGGCCGAACTGCGCTACGTCAGCGACGAGGAGCCGGGGATACAGAGCCATCGAAAAGGACGCGGCTTCTCTTACGTTCGACACGACGGAGGTTCGGTACCCAGCAAGCACAAGGAGCGAATCAAGAGTCTGGCAATTCCGCCCGCCTGGCGGGACGTATGGATTTGCGCCGATCCCCATGGTCATGTCCAAGCGACCGGCAGAGACGACGCAGGCCGCAAGCAATACCGCTATCACCCCGAGTGGGAGCGGGTGCGGGACGAGGTCAAGTTCGATCGCATGGCCCTCTTCGGCCGCAAACTGCCCCGGCTCCGCCGCCACATCGAGACTGACCTCAACCAAAGCGGGCTGACGCGAACCCGTGTCCTGGCCCTCGGAGTCGCGGTCCTCGACCAGACGCTGATCAGAGTCGGGAATGACCGCTACACCCGCCAGAACGGTTCCTTTGGTCTGACCACGATCACAAACGCTCATGCCGACGTGAGCGGTCACGACATCCATTTCAATTTCATCGCCAAAGGCGGCGCCGAGAGCGCCATCGCTCTCACAGATCAGCGGCTTGCCAACCTCATTGCCCAATGCCAGGAGCTCGGCGGACAAAGCTTGTTTACGTATCGCGACCCAGATGGCGGCATTGGAAGTGTTCGATCCGATGACGTGAACGCCTATTTGCGGAGCGCTACCGGCCTGGAGGTCACCGCGAAGGACTTCAGAACTTGGGGCGCATCAGCTTTGCTGACCGACCGACTCGGCCGCATGCGCTCAACCGAAAAATCGGAAAAAGACTTGTTAGGGGCCCTCGATGAGGTTGCCGACGCGTTGGGAAACACGAGAGCGGTGGCGCGAGCGTCATATGTCCATCCGGCCATCGGAGAGGCGTTCACCACGGGTGTTCTCGACAAGATCTGGCGCAGTAGCCGCGCCAGCAGGTGGTTGTCTCGGGGAGAATCCGGGCTGCTCAAAGTGCTTGCGCAATGAAGGATGGCCACAACTTCACGGTCTTGGTCAAAGCGCTCGTTCGTCGCGAGTTGACGATCGGAGCAGCAGAATCTCTCACTGGAGGCCTCTTCGGCTATCTGCTGACTCGCGAGGAGGGGGCGGGAGATGTCTTCCGCGGTTCTTTGGTCACCTACCAAACGGCCGCGAAGCATCGAGTGCTGGGTATCGAAACGCAATCGATCATTTCGGCGTCGACCGCCGAAGAGATGGCGCGTTCAGCACTAGACCGACTCGGCAGTGACGTCGCCGTGGGTCTCACCGGAGTTGCAGGGCCGGAGACACAAGAAGGAATGCCCGTGGGCACTGTCTTTGTAGGGGTTATCGCCAAAGGCCGAGAGCCTGACTCGTACCGCTTCGATTTCTCGGGTGATCCCGATCAAGTTCGCCACCAAGCTGCGAGGGAAGCCGCAGCCGTGGCCCACAAAATAGTTGAGAGCCTCGGGTAGTCCGAGGCTCTCAAATTCAAACGGAGATTGCTACTTCTTGTTTGACGAACTGGCCATCTCGTCGCGAGCTTGCTTGGCCCGGGATGCGCCGATGGCTGTCTTGACTTCCTTTTGCTCTTCCGGCGGAGGAAGAACCGCGAGCATGCCCAAGGATTCGATCCACAGCTCACGGCACCATCCCATGGTGTGATAGAGGTGCTCGTCTTCCTGCTCCTCTACTTGCCCATGTGCCTCTTTCAGAACTGAGGCCATTTTCCCTTTAGCCTCCTCCGCAACCTGTCCCATCAGTTCCCAGTTCGCATGATCCTTTGTTTCGGCATCAACGACGGCTTCGGCTGCGACCAGTTGCGCCGCACCCTTGTCGCCCGACGCCAACGCCATGTCCATTGATTTCACCAGGGACTCACCCTTGAAGCGGACGATCTTCCGACCCGGGGTCTCCTTTTCGGTATCCAGCTCGAGATCAGCAAAGACCTTCGTCATGATCTCGACGTGAGTCTTCGTCTCGTCAAGATACTTGTTCCACTCCTCCCGCAGGTCGTCGTTGACGGCGCATTCAATCGCCTTGGTGTAAACCTGCACACCCCCTAGCTCCGTCTCCAGGGCCTGATACAACAACTCATGAACCTGAGCTTCTTTCACAGCTTCCTCCTCTGCTTTTGCTGTGAGGAGTAAGTACCCCATCGACCCGCCGACTGAAACGGCCGCCGGTTTTGGTCTCAGTTCACGAAGAGCTGATCGAAGTGGCCAAGCGATCGGCCTCGTTTGGTGGTCGGAGGTCGGGCTCGATCTCCGTCGAGCTATCCGCTAGGCGGGCGGCAACTAATTCACGCAGCCGGGTCAGCTCTTCGGCGTGGCCGGCCTCGAACATCAGGCGGAATTGCTCGAACATTTGTTTAGCTTCCTTGCCCTTTGGTTGACGGAAGCGATCGTGCACCATGGCGCCGCCCTCGACTCCCTCGACTTCGTGAGTAGAGATGAGCTTGACACCGCCAGGGACGGTGGCCGACGAGGTGTAATAGCGGGGAGGACGCCAATCAATGAACTCCTGGAGGATCAGGTCCTTACCGTGCATACAGTGGTTAACCGTGCCCGGTCGCCGCCTCCCGGTCGGGTCGAGCTGGTCGATCCGAGTCATCCCGGCGCTCCACTGTGGCCGCAGGACGGGAGACGAAATGTATTCCCACACGAGCTCGGGGGGACCGGGAACGAAGCCAGACACCATGAAGGCCGCGTCCGCTGCCGACACATAATGTTGGGAGCGATCGCGATAGGCCACCCATGCCGCCTCGAGGTCCTCGACCCAGCCACCGATCTCGCCAATTTGGTCATAGGAGTCGACGTGACGCCGCAAACCCAACGCCTCGGGAGCAAGGATCGTTCTTTGCACGCAAGCATCGGATAAGAAGAGGTAGGCCGGTTCCTGAATCGAATTCTTGAGCAGCCGATGAACCACGATCACGTCGTGGCCGACAAGCTCGGTGCGACCAGCCACTCTGTGGATCCCGACCTCGCCGTGGTGCGCTACCAACTTGAGGTTCAGGCTCGGGATCAAAGCGCATGCGTTGCACTCACAGGTCGACGCCTGTCGAATCGAGAGCAGACGGTTGCGAAAGGCGAAATAGCAGTTTTCGGCGGTATCGAGCAGGAGAGAGCCGTCAATGTCGTCGGTCAACGCATACGCGAATGCCGCATCGCCCTCGAGCTTGGATAGCTTGAACGACGGTCGCAGTGACTTGACAACTGTGTTCATCAAGTCAGCGAGGATGTCTTGGGCATGGTCCAGCTCGACCCCGGCGAGATAGCTGGTATAGCCGGTGATGTCGGCGATGATCAGGCAAGCGGGTTCGGAAGTGGCCACTCCGAAACTGTATCGCTCGGGGCTGGGATACTGTCCGCTTCGAGGAGAGGAAGAGTCTTGTTTCCAACGGGCGACGACAACATTCCGGGCAAGGGACCCGGCATTGTCACCATTCTCTTCATCGGCATCAACTTGCTGGTTTTCCTTTTCCTTCAGGGTGCCGGCTCGAACGAGGACTTCACTTACGGATATGCTGCGATTCCGGCGGAGATCACTACCGGCGAGGACCTAACCGCAACACAAGTCGTCGAGACTTCCTCAGGACCCGTTGAGGTGCCTCAAGCGCCGGGCCCGAACCCGATCTTTCTCACATTGTTGACCAGCATGTTCATGCACGCCGGATGGCTCCACCTGATCGGCAACATGCTGTTCTTGTGGGTATTTGGCGACAATGTCGAGCACACCATCAGCCGCGCCCTCTACGTGATTTTCTACCTCCTGGCAGGGGTGATCGGTGCGCTCGCCCAAATCCTGATCAGCTCCGATTCGCCGATCCCCAGCCTCGGCGCCTCGGGCGCGGTCTCAGGAGTACTTGGCGCCTATCTCGTGCTGTTCCCACGCAACCGGGTGCGAGTCTTCGTGGGTCTGCGACAAGCAGTGGTTCCGGCAATGGTGATGATCGGGATGTGGGCGCTTTTCCAGTTCATCAACGGAATCGGAGCATTTGCCGTCGCGGAGGAGACCACCGGGGGCGTCGCCTATATGGCCCACATCGGCGGCTTCGTGGTTGGTCTCATGGCAGGCGCAATTGCCCGTGCCACGGGGGCCGGCCGCTCTACCGCCGCATAACTATGACCAAGGGGCTAGCCAGGCGGTCGCCGCACCGTCTGGTTTTCCGCAAAGGCCCGCAATCTCCCAATTTCCAGGTTTGATTCTGAGCCTGCAAGGCAACCTTTTAGGTGATGGTTCGTCTAGCTCATGTCTACCAGGAGCAACTTCCGCTCACCGTTGAGACTCCCCGTCTTCTAAGGCAACGGGTCGCTGCTTTCGCTCCGCTTCTGGGCGACACGACAGGTGTAGTTCAGCAAGCGGTGTCCGAGATCGCTACCGCCTTTGCCCGTCATAGCGACAGCAATGACAAGCTTGAGTTTCGACTGTTCGACGGGGAAGATCGGTTTCGAGTCGAACTCGCCGATTCGCTACCAGCCGAGTATCTGACCGGGGCGAGCCGAGAAGGGCGGGAGGAGTTTTTTCGGCAGCGGATCCTCGACCAACTCACCGACCGCTGGGGGGTTCTGGGCGACGGAACAGCCGTCGTCTGGTTTGAGGTCGTTCGAACCCGCAAAACGGTGGACCAAGCGCCTGGCGTGGCTGCCGAAGAGAGCGGCGGCGCAGAAATCAGGAATGGCGGTTAAGCCGAAGCTTCCTCCGACTCGATGGCATTCACCAGCTGATCCAGACCTGCGATTTCGAGAACTTTTCTGATGATCCCGGATTGAGGAGCAACCACCCCGAACTGTCGGTCGGCTGCCTCCACCTTCTTTTGCGTGTCGATCAGCCAATGGAGGCAGCTGGCATCAATAAAAGTGACCTTGCTCAGGTCGATCACCAGGTCGTTGGTCGGCTGCCATTCACGGTCGACCAACTCCTCCAACTCGCTTTTGCGAGTGAGGTCGATTTCCCCTCGCGGTGTGAGCACGGTCTCGTGAGGTGAGCCGAACGCCGGCGGGGAATCGTGGACGAGGTTCAGCGAGGTTGGGGTAGGTTCCGAGTTGAGCATACGTCACCTCCTTCTCGACGCTTATGGCATGTCATATGCGGAGACCGGCTTCCTTAACCCAACCCGGAAAGAATATTTCTTCCCAATGGATGTTGCAAAGCCATCAGCCATCCTTCGGGCCGAATGTCACCCCGACGGTGTTTCGCTCAGCGGGGCTCATTGGGCTTTACGTGATGCCTGCCCGGGTCGGTCGCCCGGTCCTAGCCGAGCCCGGTCGCTTCTGTTTGGCCGCCGGCGGCCATCCCGCGGGCGCCTCCTGTTTTTGTGGAGGTGAGGGGATTTGAACCCCTGGCTTCCTCCGTGCGAGGGAGGCGCTCTGCCGGGCTGAGCTACACCCCCGGGTGAGTGCGGATCTTACTTTCGATCACTCTTGCGTATCAGCGCCAAGGAAAGAGGGCGCAATCTACGCAAGAATGGAGCTAGCGCTGGGAGACAACCCGGACCGGAGACTCTTCCCACTCCCGGGTGCCGTCGAAATAGCGGTTGGCCAGTTCCGCAGCTTGCTTCTGGCGGATCTGGGCGAGCATCGCCACATACCAGGCGAGACAGGCGTCAATGGCGATATGGAGAAGAAGCCAGTTGAGCGACTGGCGGCGCCAGGCCACCACCAGGGTGGCGACCGCCACCAGGACCAGCACGATGAGGGCGCGCTTGCGACGAATCCGGGCCTGGTCGCGCGCCGAGGAGAGCTTGGCGTCGTAGTTGCGGCGCTGAGCGTCGGCCATGACTTTGGTGAGCCGATCAAACTCCTCAGTCGAGTTAATCGGAGTGCGACGACGTTCCCCAAAGGCGCCGGGCAGCAAATACAAACCCCAGACAGCCGCCAATAAGAGGCCCGCCACAATTACCGGTGTCGTCATTTTCCCTTCGAAAGGCCCTCTGCTCGCGGGGCAGCGTAGCCCTTCAGTTCGTGGCAGACAATTACTCTCAGCGTTCCCCTACTGAGAATTCATACGTGCCGCTGCGTCCGCCAGTTTTCTTGAGGAGCCGGATCGGCCCGATCTCGACCCCCCGCTCGATGCCCTTCACCATGTCATAAAGGGTCAATGCTCCAATGGAGACCGCGGTGAGCGCTTCCATCTCGACCCCTGTGCGACCCGTGGTTCTCACCTCGGCCACGATTCGTGCCCCGCTCCCAACTTCCTCGACGGAGACTTCGACTGCGTCGATCGGCAGCGGATGGCACAAAGGGATCAGTTCGGAGGTCCGCTTCGAGGCCATGATCGCGGCCAGACGGACGGTGGCGAGTGCATCGCCTTTCGGCAACTTCCCTGCAAAGAGTGCGGCTCGAGTTGCGTCGCTCATCGTCACCAAAGCCTCGGCCACGGCGACCCGGTTGCTTACGGTCTTCTCTGACACGTCGACCATGTGGGCGTCTCCGGCGGCGGTGAGGTGCGGCAGCTGGACCTCAGAGCTCATGAATCGTCCGGGCCTCCGGCCAGCGATACATCTCCAAGGTGACCGCTTCACCTGCGATCGACTTTGCCGACGCCCTGGGGAATCACCGCGAAGGCATCGCCGGAGGCAACGGCGGACAACACGTTGGAGGATTGGCCGCCCGAGGGTCGGCACCATCGGGTCGCTTCCTCCATCCAGGTGCTCACCCGCACAAAGACGGTCTTCTCCGGATCGGTCTCCAGATCAACTTCGGTTCGTCCTTCGATTCGCGGCCGGGCTATGTGAGTCGCGCCCATCATGTGCAGCAGGCCCGGACGCACGAACTGCTCGAAGGCAACATAAGTCGACACAGGATTGCCGGGCAGGCCAAAGAAAGGTGTATCGCCCAAGCGCCCGAACGCGAACGGCTTGGCCGGCTGCATCGCCACTTGCCAGAACTCCACGTCACCAAGTTCGCTCAGCACGGCTTTGACGAGGTCGTACTCCCCCATCGACACCCCTCCTGAAGTGATGACGATGTCGGCATCCATCGCCCCTTGTTGCAAGGTCTTGGCGAGGACCTTCCCGTCATCGGGGATGCGTCCGAGATCAACCACCTCGGCGCCCAGCTCCTGCACCAACGCGATGAGCATCGGCCGGTTGGAGTCCCGAATCTGGCCGGGTCCGAGCCGGGGGCCATCAACCGCAACCAGCTCGTCGCCGGTCGAGGCCACTGCCACCCGCGGTCGGCGTCCTACCTCCACCGTGGCTTGGCCAATGTTGGCGAGCACGCCGATGTGAGCGGCCGTCAAACGAACCCCCGACTCAACCACAGACGTACCCGCCTCGATATCGCCGCCGGCAAGTCGCACCGATTTTCCTTCGGTGACGCCGACGGTGATGGTCACCAATCGACCTTCCTGGCTGGTGTCCTCGACGCGGACCACCGCATCCGCCCCCTCCGGCATCGGGGCGCCGGTCATGATCTTGATCGCGGTGCCGCGTTCCACTTGACGAGTAGCGACCGAGCCAGCGGGCACGTCCTCGAGCACCTTGAGCGTTGCCGGCACCTCGGCGACATCAACCGCCTGCACCGCGTAACCATCCATGGCAGAGTTGGCGAAGGGAGGCACCGGGTGGGCGGCAACGGCTGGTTCGCGCAGGGCGAGGCCCAAAGCGTCTGCAAGCGGGACCGCCACCTTGGGCAAGATCGGAAGGGCGGCGAGGACTTGGTGCTGTGCCGAGCGGAGCGGCCGCATCAGCTCAAATCGGGGAATTGGCTCTTGCCCAGCACCCAGCTCGCCTCGACGAGCCCCTGCGGAGTGCCGACGTCCAGCAAGTCCTGCTCAGCCACATACCCCCGGCAGCGGCCGGAGGAAGCCAGAATGTTTATCGCGTCGGTCAATTGGATTTCCCCACCGTGCCCGGGAGCGAGCTTGCCGAGGATCTCGAAGATCTCGGGCGTGAACACATAGCGTCCGATCAGCCCGAGATTGGAAGGAGCCAGAGTGGGGCCCGGCTTCTCAACCGCGCCGAGAATGTCCAGGGAGCGGTCGACAACTTCGGAGCCCGGAACGATAACTCCATACTTCGATAGGAACTCGGTCGTGAGCTCACGCAAGCAGACGGCTGAATCTTCGCCCGCTGCCGCTGCAAGTTGCGGAAGAACATCGCCGCCGGGACGCACGATGTTGTCGGCTAGCAAACAGAAGAAGGATCGATCCCGAACGGCCTCGGCTGTTTCCCAAACCGCGTGCCCGAGCCCGAGCGCTTCTTCTTGCACCACCACTCGCACCCTGACATGTTCCAGTCCGGGAAGGCGGCCATCGCTCACGAAGTGCTGATGGATCAAGTGACCGGCATCGAGGTCGACCACGAGAATCACTTCGGTGGCACCGGCTCGAGCCGCTTCCTCCACGACATGCTGGACGGCCGGGCGATCAACGACTGTGATCAAGTGCCTTGGGGACGACCTTGGTGGCCGGACGCATCCTGGTTCCCCGACCGGCGGCAGGAATGACCGCAACATGGGCAGTCATGAGATAACGGTTTGCTCTCGGCGTTTCATGATTCGAGATATGTTCCCACGATGACGGTATATGACTAGACCCAACATGACCCCAAACCAGACAAGCGCCCAACCGGTGAGGCCTTGCCAGATCAAAATGGGAATGGAGGCGACGGTCACCACCAGCGAAGCAATCGAGGCCACCTTGCCGATCTTCGCTACTGCCACCCAGATGACAGTGAGGATCAGACCGGCGATCGGTTCGGCGAAGAGAACGACGCCCCCACCGGTGGCGACCCCTTTCCCTCCCCGGAACCGATGAAAGACCGGGTAGCAGTGGCCGATCACGGCCATGAGCCCGGCGGCGTAGGTCCACGGAGATTCCGGCCCTTGCTCTGAGAGGAAAGCTCCGATCGCCGCGGCGATGACGCCCTTGAGGGTGTCGCCGATGAAAACCATCGCGGCCGGTCCCCGGCCCAGGGTTCGCATCACGTTGGAGGTGCCGGGATTGCCACTTCCAACCTGGTGGATGTCAACGCCATGCATCCGCCCGACGAGGACCGCAAAGTCGACGCTCCCCAACAGATAAGAGCTGAGCAGGATCAGCACCCCGGTCGTGGCCGTCACCAGTCGAGTTTATTGGGACTGGGTCTGCGGGAATGCGCCCAAACGGGCGGGGGTTAACATTTCTGTTCCACCATTCCCCGGAGAAATTCGAGCCGTGCCGACTTACGAATATTCATGCGACAAGTGCCTGCAGAACTTTGAGGTCTTCCAGAAGTTCAGCGAGAAGCCCCTGCGCAAGCATCCTGAGTGCGGAGGCAAGGTCGTCAAGGTCTTCCACCCCCGCGGCGTGACTTTCAAAGGGTCGGGTTTCTACGTCAACGATTCCCGTTCCAAGAACGGCAAAGAGTCCGAAAAGCCGACCAAAGAGAAGTCGACCAAAGAGAAGTCGACGAGTTCGAGCGACAGCGGGAGTTCTTCAGTCGCAGCCGACAAGACCGCCGTCACTTCGTCTGACTCCAAGGGCGACTGAACCTCTTCCCACGGCGGTCCCCAACTAATACGGTGATCGGGTGTTCTGGCTTTCTCGACCTCCCTATATCCGACGAACCGCGGCCGTTTTTATCTTCCTGGCTGCCGTGGTCTGGGAGATCCGGCCACTTCCTCATGACCGTCGACCGTTTATCGCAATAGACGTACAAGCCGGGGACTCACTGTCACCAGACGTGCTTGAGTGGCGCGAAGTGCCAGTCGGGGTCCTTCCCGAACTAGCCGAACCGAGCGGCATTTTTGTCGCCAACTTCGCGGCCGGCACTCCACTCGTGGAGTCGATGCTGGCCGCGGAGCCGGCGATGCCGCCAGGATGGTGGGGGATCGAGGTGCCGGTGCCGGGCGGTACGTCGGTCGGGACCGATGTCCGATTGGTGGTCGATGTGCGGCTCGAGCCGAAAGTGATCCCCGGCCTCGTGATTCGGATCGTCGGCGAAGACAGCTTGACGGGACTGTCCGCCCTGGTAGCGGTTCCCGAAGCTGAGGTCGGTGCCGCCGCCGCGGCGTTGGCCGACGGATCTCTCCGCACCCTGGTCGGAGGTAGATGAAGTTCTAACGTGCCCCGGTGCTGCAAGCGATCGTGTGGGGGTTGATCCAGGGGGTTACGGAGTTCCTGCCGATTTCTTCAGACGGGCACCTCGTTCTGGTACCGGCTTTCTTGGGATTGGAGCAACCCGACCTCGCGACGACGGCTTTTCTCCACCTCGGAACTCTCGCTGCGGTCATCGCCTATTTTCGGAAAGACCTCTGGTCGCTAACCAAGGCTCGTTCCGACCCGGAGGCTCGGCGCTTGTTCGGCCTCCTCGTGATTGGCAGCCTGCCCGCGGCGCTCGCAATCTTCTTTGTTGACGAAGTTGAGGAGCTGCAAAGGTCAGTCACGGCCACCGCGACCTTCCTCCTCATCACCGGTGCGGTCCTTTTTGTCGCTGATCGACTCCGACCCGGAGAGAGGCGGGTTCCCGATGCGCGCCCGGCCGACGCGGTCTTGATCGGGTTCGCACAGTTGCTGGCGATCCTCCCTGGAATCTCACGGTCGGGGATGACGATCTCAACGGCAATGGCTCGTGGCTTCAACAAGGTGGAGGCGGCCCGTTTCTCATTCTTATTGGGAATCCCGGCCATCACCGCCGCGGGCCTCCTCGAGCTTTGGACTCTCACCGAGCGAGGCGGCGTCAACGCCCGCGCTTGGGTGGGGGTGGCAGTCGCAGCCGTGACGGGCTACCTCGCGATCTCTCTCCTCCTCCGGATGCTCGCCCGAACCGGATTGATGGCTTACGCGATTTACTGCCTGGTTGTCGGAGCCCTGGCGCTCATCGTCCTCTAGGCAACGACCAAACCGCGGGCCCAAATTGATGGACTTGGGCCGTGAATTCCACGGCCCAAATAAACGATTTGGGCCTTAGGTTTCATTGGGAGTAGTTGGAGCTCATCCGCATTGTTTCGGCGATGTGGACGTTGATGAGACTCGGAAGACCGGAGGCTTGCGCTCGTTTGAGCGCCGGCGCTAGCTCGTCGGGGTCGGTGACCAATTCCCCGTAGCCCCCAAGCGCGGTGACCACGTCGTGATAGGGCCGTCGTCCGAGATCGGTGGCGACAACGCGTTCTGGGTACATCATCGTGTGGAAGGTCTTGATGTTTCCCCAAACGCCGTCGTTGCCCATGACGCCGAGGATCGGCAGTCCGAGGCGGACGAAGGTGTCGTACTCGAATCCGTTGAAGCCGAAGGCGCCATCTCCCATGACGAGGCCGACGAGCTTGTCGGGGAAGACGATCTGTGCGGCCAGCGCGAACGGCGCTCCGGTGCCGAGGGTGCCGAATGGACCGGGGTCGAGAACGTGACCGGGAGTTGACACCTGGAGCCACCGAGCGGTAGTCGAAACGACGTCGCCTCCGTCGACGGCGACGATCGCATCGCGACCGAAGAACTCGGCGACCTCCTTCCCGAAACGCTGGGCGTTGACGAACCCCGGAAGCGTCGTGGCCGCTTCCTGCTCGAGCTCGTCCTGCCGTTGCTTCTCGGCGGCGAAGACCTCATCGACCCAGGCCTGATCGGCGATCGCTAGTGAGTCGGCGGCGAGCAGCTGAGAGATGACCCGGGCCGGGTTGGCGACCAGACCGATGTCAACCGGTCGGTTCCAACCAATTTTCGTTGCATCGAGGTCGACATGGACCACCTTCGCCTCGGGGTTGACCCGCTCGCCGTAATTGGTGCGGAAATCCCAGTCGACCCCGAAGGCCAGAACTAGATCGCAAGTGGCGAGGGCGTGACTACGGGCGTGATTTCCCAGCAAGGGATGCCCAAACGGCAAAGCGCCGCGCGCTCTGCCGTTGACAAAGGTTGGAGCGTGAAGGCGCTCGGCGAGATTGGCCAATTCTTTGCCAGCGGCACCGGCGAAGATCACTGGGCGAGACGAGTGGGCCAATGCCTCGACGACTCTCGTGAGAGCCTCCGGATCGGCCCCGGCCGGCGTATCGGGACGGTATGCCCGCGGCCAGACCAGTTCATCTTCTTCCACGACGTCGAACTGGACATCCATGGGGATATCGAGGAAGACTGGTGCCCCGCGACCAGAAAAGGCATGGCGGGCGGCGAACGCGATGTAGTCGGGCAGCCGTGCGGTCTGCCAGGCGGTGCCGGCCCAGGCGGTAACGCCGGCAAAGAGTTGCGGATGATTCATCTCCTGCAGCCCGCCCTTGAGCTCCTGACGAAGCAGATGACGACCCCCGATCACAAGCATGGGCGTCCTGGCGAACCAGGCGGTCGCCACTGCGGTGATCGTGTCGGTCACCCCGGGGCCGGCGGTGACAACGGCAACCCCGAGGCGGCCGGTCAGCCGGGTGTAGGCCTCGGCCGCATGAGCGGCGGCTTGCTCATGCCGCACATCGACGATACGAATTCCTTCTTGCGCGCATCCATCGAGAATGGCGACGATGTGTCCCCCCGACAGGCAGAAGATGGTGTCGACGCCTTCGGCTTTGAGGGCACGGGCGACGAGCTGACCGCCGTGAACCTTCGCCATTGGCTCAACCTAGCCTGGCCCAATGTCCACCGAAGTGTTGAGTGCGAGGGCGCTCAACCGGGCAGTGCTTGGTCGCCAATTTCTGCTGGAAAGGTCGTCATTGACGATGACCGCGGCCCTCGACCGGATCGCCGGCATCCAAAACCAGTACGCGCCGAACGGCTACATCGGTCTTTGGAGCAGGCTCGCTGACTTCAAACGCGAGTCCCTTACGGAGGCGCTAGAAAACCGGGAGATCCTCCAGGGAACCACCTTGCGAAGCACGATCCACTTGGTCACACCGGAGTTCTTTCAGCTCTCAAACGATGGAGTCCGGGAGGAGCGAGCCGCCTGGTGGTTTCGAGCCAGCCGCCGCAATGACCAAGAAGCCATGCAAATAGTCGCTCAGAAGATCGCAGGCGCGTTGAGTCGGGGCCCGCGCAAACGGGCACAGCTGATGAAGGAGCTTGGCATCGACAGCGCGACCTGGACCGGAGCGACCGCCTTCCTCGATCTGATCCGAGTGCCGCCATCGGGGACATGGGACAACCGACGAGCCGACTTGTACGACTTGTTCTCCGCACCTTCTATCGCGCCCGAGGTCGCGCGGAGCGACCTGGTCAGCAAGTATCTGGCCGCCTTTGGTCCGGCCAGCGCCAAGGACGTAGCCACCTTTCTCGGCCTCCATCTCAACGGGCTCACGCCACTTCTGGCTGAGTATCGAACGTTTCGCACCGAGGACGACATCGAGCTCTTCGACGTCGGCGATGGGCTGCTTCCCGACCCCGAGACTCCCGCCCCGCCGCGGTTTCTGCCGCCCTGGGATGCGAACTTGCTGGTTCACGCTCGACGCAGTGGAATTCTCCCCGAGGAGTATCGCCCACTTATCTTCAACACCAAGCTGCCGCAGTCGGTGCCTACGTTCTTGATCGATGGGAGGGTCGCCGGCACCTGGAAGCTCGACGCCACCGACCTACACCTCAGCCCCTACGCCAAGCTCGACCGGCGGTCTTTGGCTGCCTTAAACGACGAGGCCGAACATCTGCGTGAGTTCATTTCCTAGGCATGCTTTCTCGTCGACTGGAGCAGCGAGCCGGATCACAACCGGTCGTTACGAACCAGGTCGTCATACGACTCACGCGCCACCACCAGGCGAGCGTCACCATCGCGCACGAAAATCACCGGGGGCCGCGGCACTTTGTTGTAGTTCGAGCCCATCGAGTGGCCATAGGCGCCGGTGACGGGGGTGGCAATGAGATCGTCGACGTGGATGTCGGAAGGCACCCGACCATCGCGCACCAACACATCACCGCTCTCGCAGTGCTTGCCCACAACCCGGACCTCGCGGTCGCGATTCGCCCGCACCGCTCGCGGGAGAAACGTTTCATAGCCGGAGCCGTAGAGAACCGGGCGCGGATTGTCGCTCATACCTCCGTCAACCGCGACGAACGTGCGAATTCCTTCTACCTCTTTGATGGTGCCGGCGGTGTAGACGGTGATCGCCGCCCCGGCTGTGATCGCCCTCCCGGGTTCGATCGAAAGCTCCGCCTGAAGGTCCGCATCGGCGGCCGCCGTCCTGAGGATCATGCCGTACTCGGTGAGCGTGGGGGCTTTCTCGCCTTCGACATATGCAACGCCGAGACCTCCTCCCATCGAAAGCTCCGCCAGCTGATGAGTGCTCACAAACGGAGCCATGGCAGCCAATGCCGCGGCGAAGGAACTCACGAGAAACACCTGCGATCCAATGTGAACGTGCACTCCGAGCAAGCGGACACCCGGATTAGCTCGCGCGGTGGCGATCGCTCTGGCCGCAAGGCCGGAGGAGAGCGTGAAGCCGAACTTCGAGTCGTCCTGACCGGTGGCGACGTAGTGATGGGTGTGCGCCTCGATTCCGGGAGTAACCCGGACCAGGACATCGAAAACAAAACCCGTCTCGTCGTACACCGTTTTGATCCGGTCGAATTCGTCGAAGCTGTCGACGACCAAACGCCCGACCCGGGCCGCGGCGGCGGCGCGTAACTCCTCGAGGCTCTTGTTGTTGCCGTGCATGACCAGCCGCTCACCGGGAACGCCGGCGGCGAGTGCGACGAACAACTCTCCCCCGCTGGCAACATCGATCCGCAGCCCTTCCTCTTGCACGAGTCGGGCCATCGCCAGGCAAAGAAAGGCCTTACCGGCGTAGACCGTCTGGTCGCCAAACGCGGCCACAGCCTCCTGACAGCGAGAGCGAAGATGCTCTTCGTCGTAAATGAATAGCGGCGTGCCGAATTCAGCGGCGAGTTCCAAAACCGAGCAACCGCCGATGACCAGCGACCCGTCTCTCGCCTCGCGAGATGTGTCCGGGAGCAAGCTCCAAGGAAGAACCGACATATCCTTACCGGCCCGTCAAGAACGAGAAAGCGGCGTTAGTGAGACGAGCCGGGCGGCCGGTGCGGCTTTCGATTCGGTCGGCCGTGCGAGCGAGGCTCGTGGCAAGATTTGCTCCCAACCAACGAAGTGGCTCCGGCTCCCAGCGTCGTGATCGATGCCCGACCCATGGCAGCCGGGTGAGATCGGTCTCGCGGCCCAGAACCAGGTCGGCCAGAGTGCGGCCGGCAAGATTGGAAGCCGCCACTCCTTCGCCGGCGTAACCGCCCGCATCTCCGAGACCGGTTCGCCGCTCGAAGAAGACCGAAGGTCGCCAATCGCGAGACAACGCCACAGCTCCACCCCAGCGATGCGTGATCCGGGCGTCACCCAGTTCGGGGAAAAGGTCCCGCAAAATCGCCTCGACGGCCTGGTGCACTTTGGGTTGGCGGTCGTATTCGGAGCGCAACGACGAACGAAAGTGATAGCGGGCGCCGCGGCCGCCGAAGGCGAGACGGTCGTCGGCGGTCCGTTGGCCATAGATGATCAGGTGCCGGGCATCGTTGAAAACTTCCCGTTGCCCGAAACCAACGCGATCCCAGAAAGCCGCCGGCAATGGCTCGGTGGCGACCATGAGCGAATAGACAGGAACGAAGTCGCGCTCATGTCCGTCGAGGTTGATGGTGAAGGCCTCGGTCGTGCGGAGAACCGAGGCAGCCTTAACCGTCCCGTGCTCGGTTTTCAGCTCTCCCGGTCCAATCTCG
Source organism: uncultured Acidimicrobiia bacterium (assembly GCA_963761985.1). Taxonomy (GTDB): domain Bacteria; phylum Actinomycetota; class Acidimicrobiia; order Spongiisociales; family ZC4RG35; genus JACCTH01. The sequence continues at coordinate 22,969 of CAVXIT010000004.1, read as the reverse complement.
TTGACCCGGGTTTGCTCGTAGATCTTCACTCCGAGTCGTTCCACCGCCTCTGCCAGCCCGCGCACCAATCGAAATGGCTGGATGGCTGCGCCATGGGGCGAATAAAGCGCGCCAAGTGCGCCTCGAACACGGCCGGGCAATTGGTCGGCCTCTAGCCACCGGAAATCGTCATCGGAGAATCCCCAACCGCGGTCGTCAGCCAGTTCGTGCTGAAGGCTGGTCCGTTGCGCTTCGTTTCTGGCAAAAGTCAGGATGCCGCCTTTCTCGAAGTGGCAATCGATTCCCTCTTCCGCAACAACCTTTCCTACCTCATCAACAGTGGCGAACATCGCATGCCATAGGTCGCGCACTGCCCGACGGCCGTGGCGCGTAGCCATGTGGTCGCGATTTCCGGCAATCTCGCCCGCGCACCAGCCTCCATTGCGGCCCGACGCCCCGTACCCCGCGATCTCGGCCTCCAAGACGACAACCCGAAGATCGGGCTGCAACTTCTTCAGGTAGTACGCGGTCCAGAGTCCGGTGTATCCGGCTCCGACAATTGCGACATCGGCCTCGATCAATCCGGGGAGCGACGGGCGCGGCACCAGGGTTTCTCCGGCCGTGTCATGCCAGAGGCTGAGTGTTTGATATGGATTCACGCGGGTCGAGGTCTAGTCGGCCTCGTCGAGATGCGAGGGCAGCGACCCTGCCCGGGCGAGAGCCTCGACGAGAGCATCACTGAACACGTCGAGCGTGACGGCCACGTCTTCCATCGTGTGAGAGGCGGAGAGGAACCATGGTTCCCTGGCGTCGATGCAGGGCATCACTCCTCGTTCGATCATGCCAGCGATCGTCGCGGTGTAAAGCCGCGCGTCATGCGCGGCGATGTCGCGGAACTCGGTCGGCCGTCCTTCCCCCATATAGACGCCGAACATGGAGGGATGGCCGATGACCTGGCCCTCCACCCCGTATTCGACCAATACACGGGCCAGGCCCTCCATCAATGCCTTCCCGACCTTTTCGATCTTTTCGTAGGCATCGGTCGCCCGGAGCTGCTCGATCGTGGCCTTGGCTGCGGCCATTGAAACGCCGTTGCCTCCAAACGTCCCCGCCTGGGCGATGCCGCCAAGCTTCCAGCCATCGACCATCTCCTCGGACAGCGCGATCGCCGCTACCGGAAACCCGTTGCCGAGCGCCTTGGCGTAGGTGGCGATGTCGGGAGTGACGCCAAAGACCTCAACCGCCCCGCCGAGGGCAAAGCGAAAGCCGGTCTTGACTTCGTCAAAGATCAACACCGTCTCGTTCTTGGTGCAAAGCTCGCGCAGAGTTTCGAGGAATCCGGGCTCGGGCAGGATGCCAAAGGCGTTGCCGGCCGTGGGCTCGACAATCACTGCGGCAGTCTGATGTCCGTAGTCGTTGAAGTAGTCGACCAGCGCTTCGACGTCGTTGAAGGGCAGGGTTTTGATGTAGCTCCGAATCCCATCGGGAATTCCGCTCGAGACCTGGAAAGGGATCGGCCGTAGCCTCGAGCCCAGATGAGCCGGCGGCGCGCTGGCCGTGGTGAATAGGACGTAGTCGTGGGTGCCGTGGAAGGCGCCTTCGAACTTCACGACGAGGTCGCGGTTAGCCCAGCCGCGGGCGAGGCGAAGGGAATGCATCGTCGCTTCGGTTCCCGTGTTGGTAAAGCGGAGACGCTCGGCCCATTTGATGGCATCGAGCACTGTCTCCGCCGCTTCGACCTCTCGCCGTTGGGTCATGGCGAAGGTCGTGCCCTGCCGGATGGCGGCCATCACCGCGTCGGTCACATACGGGTCGGCATGACCGAGGATGATCGGGCCCCAAGCACACTGGTAGTCGATGTAGCGCTTGCCGTCCATGTCCCAGACATAGGCGCCCTCTCCGCGATCGATGACGAGGGTGTCTTCGTCGCCGAGATAGCGAAAGCCGCTGGAGACGCCGTTGACAAGATTGTCACGAGCGCGTTTGAACCAGTCGGCGGTCATCGGTCCCTGGGGACTCATCGGGGGAGAAATCTAACGGGTTCCAGACAACCTAAGGTTTCGGCGATGGCAACCCAACTTGACCTCTTTATTGGCGGAAAGTGGACGCCGGGGACCGGCGAGGGGCACTACGAGCTCCGGTCGCCGGGGACCGGGGAGCATCTGGCGGACGTTCCCCGAGCGTCGAAAGCCGACGTTGACCAAGCGGTTACTGCCGCTCGAGCCGCGTCCGAGGAGATGCGGCATTGGTCGGCTTTCGAGCGCGCCGATCTCTGCCTGCGGGCGTTCGATCTTTGGGAAGGACGGGTCGAGGAAATCGCCCGGATTCTGACCATGGAACAGGGCAAGCCTTTCCGGGCCGAAGCGATCGACGACATCGCCGAGTCGGGCGACTATCTCCAGATTGCCGCGGAGGACGTGAAACGAATGAAGGGGGACCTGATCCCCACCACCGAGCGCAACCGGCGCATGTTCACGGTGCGGCGGCCGGTGGGCGTGTGGGCCGCGATCACCCCTTGGAACTTTCCCGTCATGATTCCGATGGAAACAGTGGGGCCGGGCCTCGCCACCGGCAACGCGGTGATCGTCAAACCACCGCTCAACACCTGTTGGGCGATGCTCGAAGCAGCCCGGGTGATCGAGGAAGCCGGCTTTCCCAAAGGTGCCCTTTCGGTCATTCCCGGTGACGGGGACGTGGGCGAGTGGCTGGTGACCCATCCCGGCATCCAGGGAATCAGCTTCACCGGTTCGTCGGAAACGGGAAAGCGAATCGTGGCGTCGATGGGTTTGAAGCGCTCGATCATGGAAATGTCCGGCAACGGACCGTTGATCGTCGCCGGTGATGCCGACGTGGAAGCCGCTGCAGTTGCTGCCGTCTACGGAGCCTATTACAACGCCGGCCAGGTCTGCACCGCCACCGAGCGCGTGATCGTGCTCAATGATCTGCACGACGAGTTCGTCGATGCGACTCTCAAAGCTGCCGAAGCCGTGAGTCTCGGCGATCCCATGGACGACGCCACCAACATGGGGCCGCTCAACAACGAGCCGACCGCGGCGAAAATGGATCGTCATATCGAGGACGCCCGCCAGAAGGGAGCCGAGGTCCTGATCGGCGGCGGGCGGGCGAGCGGCCACCCCACCGACCTCTACTACCAGTTCACTGTCCTCGACCGGGTGCCCGAGCACTCGCTGGTCTCGAAAGAGGAATCGTTCGGTCCGGTCGTTCCCATCCTTACTGCGAAGGACGACGAGGATGCCATCGGAATTGCCAACCGAACCAATCTCGGCCTGCAGGCGGCGGTGTTCACCAACGATGTCTCCAAGGCCTTTTGGTACGCCGATCGCATCCGCAGCGGCACGGTCATCATCAACGACTCGACCGACTTCTGGGAGACATTCCAGCCGTTCGGCGGAGCCGCCGGCACCGACACCGGTTGGGGAAGGCAGCGAATCGAGGAGTTCACCGACCTCCAAACCGTGGTCTTCAACTTGCGACAGGATTGACCTTCTCCGCGTTAGCGTGACCTGATGCCCCACGACTCGGTCTCTGTTCCCTATGAGGATCGAGCGAAGGAGATCCCCTTCGCCTCGGCCGAATATATCTCGTTTGCCTCGCGCACTCTTTCCTGGGTGTGCCAGCCAAGACGCTCGATGATCTCGGTGACGGCCAAGTGGTCATCCTCGGCGCACCCTTCGATTGGGGAACGTCCTTTCGCCCGGGAGCGCGTTTCGGACCCGCAGGCGATCCGCAACGCCGACTACGGGGTAATGGACGGATACCGGCCACATCTTCCAACAGGAATTGATCCGCTTCGACGCTCGGGGTGGTGGATATCGGCGATGTCTTTGTGGTCCCTGGCCAGGTCGAACTTTCGCTGGAGCGGATCATCGCCACTGTCGAAAAGGTCACCGCGGCCGACAAGATCCCGATCATTCTTGGCGGCGACCACACAGTCACCTTTGCCAACGCCACGGGCGTCACCAACGCCCTGGGTGCGGGAGAGATCGCGGTGGTCCACTTCGACGCTCATGCCGACACCGGTGTCAGCCAAAACGGAACCCTCTATGGCCACGGCACTCCCATGCGACGACTGGTCGAATCGGGCGCCGTACCGGGTCACCGCTTTGTCCAAATCGGTCTTCGGGGATATTGGCCCGAGCCGGAGGTGATGGCTTGGACGCAGGGAGCAGGGCATGCGCAGCTACCTGATGACCGAGATCGAGGAACGCGGCCTCAAGACAGTAGTCGACGAGGCGGTCGAGTACTCAATCGCGGGTGGCGCCAAGGGCGTGTTCATCTCTATCGACATCGATGTCGTCGACCCCGGCCTTTGCTCCGGCCACTGGGACACCCGAACCAGGAGGTCTCACCTCGCGCCAACTGCTGGACACTGTCCGCCGACTAGCGCGCGAACTTCCCGTGGTCGGCGCCGACATAGTCGAGGTTGCCCCCAACTACGACGGCCCCGGCGAGATCACCGCCTATCTCGCGAATCGAGTCGTGCTCGAACTTCTCAACGGTCTGGCCGAGAAGAAATCCGCCCAATGAAGATCAAACCGCTCTAGGACTCTCCCAGCTTCGGACCGATGGGCGATGGCTTTGGTCTCGCGGGCGACGATCTGGAAACACCCTTATCTCGGGGATGTCACGTGCTCGGAATCCAGCCGAAAATAACGCGCCAAATGACTAGCGCGTTTGTGGAAGCGTTTTCGAACTCAAGCCTGGACCGTCGTTTTGTCGATAGGTACGAATGTCTGTTGCACGCCCGTTGCCGAGTTCAGGTGCTTTCGAAATGAATCGCAACGGCGCTCGGCCTGACAGCCTTGGGGGAAAACCCGTCGCGCGACTCCTGGATCCCTCAAAACCGTTGCGGCGGGAGTCCGATGGCTGGCTTGACCGGTGGATGGCCACGGTATCCGACCTGAACCGGCTACGACAGTCCCACCCGATGCTGGATGCAGTCATTGATGAGGTGGATGGGCGGAGGATCAGAATCGGAGACCATTGGCTGGCCGACTTCGCTTCCTGCAATTACCTCGGATTGGACTGGGATCGGGAGATAATCGAAGCCGTTCCCGCGTACTTGGACCGTTGGGGAACCCACCCCAGCTGGTCGCGACTACTCGGCAGCCCGATTCTTTACGAACAGCTCGAAGAGCGATTGACCGGGCTTTTGGGATGTGAGGACACGTTGCTGTTTCCAACCATCACCCACATCCATATGTCTGTGCTGCCATTGCTCGCGGGGAGCGGCGTGATCTTTATGGACGACCGTGCCCACAAAACCATCTTCGACGGATGTTCGATTGCCAGAAGTCATGGGGCCACCATCGAGCGTTACCGGCACAACGACTACGAACAGCTCGAGGAATTGCTTCGTTCCTCGGCGACGACGCCCCGGGTGATCGCCACCGATGGCGTCAACTCGATGACGGGCAACTCCCCCGACGTACGCCAGTTGGCCTGGTTGGCTCGGGAGTACGACGCCCTTCTCTACATCGACGATGCGCACGGATTTGGAGTGATCGGTGAGCGTGGCTCCGAGGAAACATGTGACTACGGCATGCGCGGGAACAGCCTGCTTCGCCACCAAAACGAGAGTTATGAGAACGTCGTCTTGGTTGGGGGGATGTCCAAGGCTTATTCCTCGTTGCTGGCATTTCTCGCCCTTCCCACACGGCTCAAGAATGTATTGAAGGTTGCCGCCCCGCCCTATCTTTTCTCAGGTCCGTCTCCGGTCGCCTCGCTGGCGACAACGTGGGTTGGTCTCGATGTCAACGACAAGCGAGGGGATCTCTTACGAACGGAAATCCATCGCAAGACCCGTCGCGTACTTGAACATCTGGCTGAACTCGGCATCCATACCCCGAACACGTCTGGGCTCCCGATCATCGAGATCCCATTGGCGCACCACGAAGATATCGACATCGTCGGTCAGTATTTATACCGGCAGGGAATCTACGTGACGATGGCGGCATACCCGCTCGTGCCCCGGCATGAGGTCGGTTTTCGTATTCAGGTGACCGCCCTAAACGGCGACGACCAAATCGACTTGCTCTGCGACGTCCTAGGTGAGCTCGATCGCCGCTTCGACCTGCAGCATCGAGAAACTGGAGGTCTGCCAGTGCAGTCAGTAGGTCGGAGTGCCTAGGACGACCACCTAATGCCCCTGCCAATAGGGGCCGATATTCGAGCCATGATCCGCAAAACCTGGCTGACCTATCTTGTAGTTGGGACCCTTGTTCTATTGGCATTCCTGCTGGTGCCGGGGTTGCGGCTTGGGCCAATCTTCAATCTGATTGCCTTGTCTGGGGCGCTGGTGATCGTCACCGCCATGCGAAAGCATCGCCCCGGTCACCGTCTCCCGTGGCTCCTGGTGGCAATCGGCCAGGTTCTTTTCGTGGCTGGTGATGTGATCACCTACAACTACTCCCGTTTCTTCGGCACCGACCCACCCTTCCCTTCAATCGGCGACCTGTTTTATCTTTCGGTGTATCCGTTCCTGGTGGCAGGCATTCTTCTCCTGGTCCGCCACCGCAGCCCGGGTCGCGACCGGGCCAGCCTCATCGACTCGCTGATCGTTGGCATTGGCGTTGGCACGATCTCGTGGGTTTTCCTGATCTCGCCCTACGTCGTCGACCCCACCCTGACGATCGTCGAGAAGCTGGTGGCGATGGCCTATCCGCTGATGGATCTCATCCTGGTAACGGTCGCCGTTCGTTTGGCGGTCGGGGCGGGGCGGCGTTCTTCGGCGTTTCACCTCTTGATGGGGTCGATCGCCGTTCTATTTGTCACCGACAGTATTTATGGCTGGATCGTCCTCCATGGGGGATACGACAACACCACCGGCTATCTCGAAGGTGGATGGGGCCTTTTCTATCTGTTGATGGGTGCGGCGGCGCTTCACCCTTCGACTCACCTGTTCGACGAGCCTGCCGCTGAGGTCGAGCCCAAACAGCCCCGACGACGACTGCTCATCCTCGCGGCAGCCTCCCTCCTAGCGCCCTGCATCAACTTCGCCGTGTCCTTCCGGGTTCAAACCAAAGTAACCGCGGCCGCAGCGGCCATCACCTTCGCACTTGTGTTGGTTCGTCTGAACGGCCTGATGGTGGACATCACCGAGTATCGCCGGACCGCTCGAGCATTGCGCGAGGCGGAAAACAAATACCGGTCATTGGTCGAGGGCTTGCCGGCTGTCGTCTATATCGCGGAGTTTGGTGAGGACGGCGACTTCACCTATATCAGCCCCCAGATCGAAACGATCCTCGGCTTTACGCAGAAGGAATTCGCGGCTGCCTCGGTTTGGCGCCAGCGCATCGTGCCCGAAGACCGAGCGATCGCAGTTGGTGCCGAGCTAGGAGTGCTGCGGGGTGAGGGAAGGCTCCAGTGCGAGTACAGGATTGTCGGAAAGGACGACACGTTGGTCTGGATCCGGGAAGAAGCCGACGCCGTCTACGACGAAAATGGCAAGCCCATCTATTTGCAAGGTGTCATGTATGACATCACGAAGCAGAAGAACATCGAAGAGCAACTGGTCAAAGCCCTCGAAGCCGAACAGGAGACCAACCGCATCCGTTCCGAATTCGTGCTGATGATCAACCATGAGTTACGAACTCCCCTTACGAGTGTCGTTACCGGCGCCGAACTGCTCCGGAGCAATGGCATGGCCGAGAAAGATCGTCAGGAATTGGTGGAGGACATGGTTCGTGATGGGAACCGACTTGACGACCTCATCTCCCAAATGCTGACGGTGGCGCGGATCGAAAACCGCGGTCTCAGTTATACCTTGCGCCGGACCACGGTCCGGAACGTATTGGACAGACTGCGGCGAGCGGGCAATTCCGCGAGCTCAACTATCAAAGGCGATTCGTTGGCTGCGGAAGCGATTCACACCGACCCGCAGGCACTGGTGCAATTGCTGCTTTCACTCACCGACAACGCCCACACCCATGGGGCGACCCAGGTGGAAATCGAAGTGGTGCGAGTCTCTTCCGTTCACTCCGATGCAGGCCGTTGGCGTCGCGCCCGACCCGGCGCTCTACTTCCTCGTACGAGACAACGGACCGGGAATTGATCCAGAGTTCCTGCCGCGGGCCTTCGATAAGTTTGAGAAGCACAGCCGTAGCTCGGGCACGGGTCTCGGCCTCTACCTTGCCCGGCTCATGGCCGAGGCCATAGACGGTTCGATTTTCGTTCATACAGGACCTGAAGGCACCACCATGGCGCTGGCGATCCCACTGTCGGCCACTGAGGCCCACACCCGAAGCACGTCTTCAGAGGGATCGACGGAGCCGGTGGGCGCAGTAAGGAACGTTCTCAGGCCAAAACGACACCAAGGCCAGCGGGACAAGTCCCTGACGGCATAAAGGCCCCCTTCCAACGGGTCGATATCAGCCAGGTGAGCTCACCGGCGCTACTCGGAGACTTCCCAAGCTGATGGCAGGCAACGGATCCAAGCCCTCTCTTAAAGATTCGGGTCGGGCGAACCTTCTGGAACCGCTGCGTCTCCGCGACTTTCGCCTGCTTTGGACGGGCATGGTCGTCTCGCTTCTCGGGGACGGAATTTTCCTGGTCGCGATGGCATGGCAGGTCTACGAACTTTCGGACGCGCCGACCGCCCTGTCCATTGTTGGCATAGCCATGTCGACTCCGCATGTGCTCCTGCTCCTTGTCGGGGGAGCAGTGAGCGATCGGTTTGATCGGCGAACTGTGATGATCACGGCCGATCTGGTGAGGGGCGCCGCGGTGGCAGTGCTTGGGATTCTTTCCCTTGGCGGCGTGATCGAGGTGTGGCACATTGCCGTCCTTGCCGCCTTTTACGGCGCTGGCACCGCGTTTTTCGGGCCATCGTTCGACGCCATCGTCCCGGAGCTGGTCCCCTCGACTCTCCTCACTCAAGCGAATTCGCTTGACCAGTTCGTACGGCCCGCGGCCTGGCAGCTCGCCGGCCCTGCTATCGGTGGCGTTGTCATCGGGGTGTGGGGCGCAGGAGGGGCGTTTCTTCTCGACGCCGGCACCTTCGCGGTTTCAATTGTGGCGTTGGCGGCAATGCGACCGCGGCCGCGAAGCGAAGTGGCAGATGTCGCGGTTTCCCTGCTTCGGGACGTGGGAGAGGGGTTTCGTTACATCCGGTCCCGCGTGTGGCTGTGGGGGACCTTTCTCGCCGCCGCGTGCGCATATCTTCTGTTTCTCGGCCCCATAGAGGTGCTGCTGCCATTTGTCGTCAAGAACGAGATGGGCCGATCAGCCGCAGACCTTGGATTCATCCTCGGAGTCGGTGGAATCGGATCTATCGGTGCCGCGATTTTCGTCGGCCGCCGTGGCATCCCACGACGGAGCATGACGTTCATCTACGTCTGCTGGACGGTGTCGACCCTTGCCGTGGCGGGTTACGGACTCGCCCGGGTTCCTTGGCAGGCAATGATCGCAGCTTTCGTTTTTGGTTCCCTCGAGAGCGCCGGTCTGATTGCCTGGGCGACCACGAAGCAGCGACTGGTTCCAGGGCGCCTACTCGGAAGGGTGTCCAGCCTCGACTGGTTCATTTCGATCGGTCTGGTGCCCGTCTCTTATGCACTGACTGGGCCGGTGGCCGCGCTCTTGGGCGCCCGGACGACATTGATCGCGGCGGGACTTCTTGGTGCAGTTGTGACTTTCTCCTTCCTCTTCCTCCCGGGAATGCGTGACATCGAGCGTGCCGGCTCGATGGAGCGGGATTCCCTTCGATTTGCGATCGCAGACTTTGCCCGACAGATCCGGCAGGGAGTCGGCTCAGCAGAACACCTCGAATCGGAAATACTGGTCGCTGTAGAAGCTGGACTTATCGATGTGCAGGTCGGGACAGCCTTGGCGAGAGAAGCCGAAGAAATCGCCGAGACGCTCGCTGCAGTGCAACGCCGCGTTGGCCACGCAACACCGAATGGTGAGTTCTAGACGCCAAGCCTTTTTTGGCGGCGTTTTTGCGACCAGAGGAAGAGCAGCATCACCGAGACGGTGACAACAAAGATGATCGTGCCCCACACATTGACCTGGGGCGGAATCCCACGGCGGGCTGCGCCCCAAACGAGGAGCGGATAGGTCTGGATCGGGCCGGCGGTGAAGTTGGAAACGACAAAGTCGTCCAGGGAGAGCGCAAATCCGAGGAGGAAGGCGGCGAATACGCCCGGCATGATCATCGGCAGGGTCACCTTGCGGAAGGTCAGCCACTCGTCCGCATATAGGTCCATCGATGCTTCCTCGAGGTGACGGTCGAACCCGACGATCCGAGCTCGCACCGTGGCTACGGCGTACGAGATGATGAAGAGAATGTGGGCCAGGATCAGCGTCACCCATCCGGTGCTGAACCGGGTAGCGACAAACAGACCGAGTAGCGACGAGCCCATCACCACTTCGGGAGTGGCCATCGGAAAGAAGAGCAAGATGTTGGTGGGCGCCCGGCCCCGAAAGCGATAGCGGGTCAGGGCGAGCGCAATCAAAGTGCCGATTGCTGTGGCGATAGCCGAGCTGATCAGCGCCACGACGATGCTGACCAGCAGTGCCCTTGGCACTTCCGCGACGCGGAAGGGATCAAGCCAATGGCGCAGGGTGAAACCCTGCCACCGAACGTTGAACCGACCCTGGTTGTCGTTGAACGAAAACAGGATGACAACCAGGACCGGCAAGAACAGATAGAGCAGCCCGAATCCCAGGTACACCGGGAGAATCATCCGCTTCAGGCGCGCCATCACGTCACCAGTTCCTCGGTTCCAACCGACCGCACGTAGAAGACCACGGCGATCACGATGGCAAGCATCAAGGTGATCGAGATCGCGGCCGCCGCCGGATAGTCAACGACGCTCAAGAACTTGTTCTCGATCACGTTGCCCATCATCGTTTGTTGGGGGTTACCAAGCAGTTGGACGTTGATGTAGTCCCCTGCCGCCGGAATCACGGTCAGGAGAGTTCCCGAGATCACCCCGGGAAGGGAAAGCGGCCAGGTCACCTTCCAGAACGCGGTAAACGGACTCGAATAGAGATCTCCGGCCGCTTCGAGCATCGAGCGATCAATCTTCTCGAGGGCGACATAGATGGGGAGGACCATGAAGGGCAGGAAGCTGTAGACGAGCCCGGCCAGGACGGCCCATCCGGTCGCCAGTAGCCGGCCTCCCTGTTCGGGCAGGATCCCGATATTGATCAGCGTCTGCACGACGATCCCGTTGTCTGCCAAGATCGTCCGCCAGGCCAAGGTCCGCAGCAGGAACGGGATAAGAAACGGGACGAGGAGCAGCACCAGGAACAAGTTCTTCCAGCGTCCGGTCCGCAAGGCGATCGCGTAGGCGAGGGGGTACCCGATTAGAAGCGTGATCAGGGTGGCACCCACCGAGTAGAGCAACGAACGGAACAGCTGGGCCCGATAGGTGGTGAAGACCTGGGTGAAGTTCTCCCAGGCCCACGTGAATTCGTAGCCTGACTGGAGATTGCCTTCCTGCAACGCCATCCTCGTCAAGCTGATCAATGGGACCACATAGAGAAGGATCAGATAGATGATTCCCGGCGCCAGGAGCAGATAGGGAACCCGACGCCGTTTGCGTCCGGCCAGCGCGGCCTTTTTCTCGGGTGTTAGTGGTGGGCGGTCGGCGACCACCGTCACTCAGTCACCACAAAAGTGTGCTCCGGCTGCCAGGCGACGACCACGTCTTCGCCCAGAGCGAAGCGACGGTCGTCGAGGTTCTGCACCACGACTGCCATCTCACCGGCCTGTGGAGTTTCGACCAAGTAGTGCGTCGAAACTCCGATGAAGCTGGCATCGGTCACTTTCCCCGGCAAGCGGTTGCGGGGTGCGGACTCATCCCCGGGAGCATGCAGCTTGATCTTCTCCGGGCGCACTCCCACCTTGACTTCGGTTCCGTTTGCAGGAAGTCTCTTGGGGTCGGCGGCTACCGCTCCCCCGCCTGTGAGTCCAACCGTTCCAGCTCCACCGTCTACTTTCCCGCTCATCAGGTTGGAGGCCCCCAGGAAGCCCGAGACGAAAGCCGTCCGCGGATCCTCATATATCTCGGTGGGCTCCCCCATCCGCTCTATGTGTCCCTTGTGCATCACCGCGATGGTGTCGGCCATCGTCATCGCTTCCTCCTGGTCATGGGTGACGTGGATGAACGTGATGCCGACCTCTTGTTGTATGCGCTTCAACTCGATCTGCATCTCTTTGCGGAGCTTGAGGTCGAGCGCACCCAACGGCTCGTCGAGGAGGAGGACGCGCGGGTGATTGACCAGAGCGCGAGCCAGCGCCACTCTTTGCTGCTGGCCGCCCGACAGCTGGCGCGGTCGGCTGTGCTCCCGGCCCACCAACTGAACCAGCTCGAGCACCTCGCCGACCCGGCGCTTGACCTCGCTGTCGGTGACCTTGCTTCGACGGAGTCCGAAAGCGACGTTCTCATATATAGAAAGGTGTGGGAACAGCGCGTAGCTCTGGAAGACGGTGTTGACCGGCCGCCGGTAGGGCTTGAGCCCGGTGACGTTCTCTCCGTGCAGCCGGATCACACCGGCGGTTGGTTCTTCAAACCCACCGATCATTCGCAGCGTGGTCGTCTTGCCGCATCCGCTCGGCCCCAGCAAGGCGAAGAAGCGGCCGTCGTCGACGGTCAGGTTGAGATCCTCGACGGCGGAGAAGTCGACGAATTGTTTGGTTACCCCGTCGAGCTCAACCGCAGGTGTTCCGGACGCTCCCTCAGCGGAAACCATCTAAACGCCGGTTGCGGCAGACACCGCCTGGCTGACCTCTGCCTCTTCCTCCTCCGTGAACGACTTCACCAGATGAGCATTGGAGAGAGTTGCTTCGGTGGGGAATATCAACTCGGAATCGGCGAGTTCGGGGGCGATGTCGGCGACGGCCTCTTTGGCGCCGGTCACCGGGGACACGTACCAGATGTAGGCGGCAAGCTCGGCGGCGTTGACCGGGTCGTAATAGAAGTTCATCCACGCCTCCGCGTTGGCTTTGTTCGCCGCTCCCTTGGGGATCATCATGTTGTCGTTCCAAATCATGAACCCCTCGCTCGGGAAGCCGAATCGGAGATTGGGAGCGTCCTCCTGATTAGCCGCAATGTCACCTGACCAGCCCAGAGAAACTGCGAGGTCGCCGTTTAGCAGGGCGTCGAGATAGTCGTTGCCATAGACCTGCCGCACCTGCCCTGACGCGATAGCCTCGGCGATCCGATCGGTCACCGCCACATAGTCCTCGACAGATGCGGTTTGGGGGTCCTTGCCTTCCATCAACAGGAAGAGCGGCACCGTGTCGGCATAGCCTTCGAGCAGCCCTACCTTCCCGGCAAAAGCCGGGTCGAACAGATCCTGCAACGTGGTGAGCTCGCGCCCCGTCTGATCCATGTCGTAGGCCAGACCGGTAAACCCCGACTGCCAGGGCAGGGTGTAGTCGCGATTGGGATCGAAGTCAGGACTCGCCAGAGCGGGCGCCAGGTTGCTCATATTGGGCACGTTGGCGTGGTCGATGGTTTCGAGGTAGCCGAGACGGATCATGCGGGCAGCCATGTAGTCGGTGAGAACGACGATGTCGATGCCGATGTCATCCCCGGCGGCGAGCTGGGGCTGGTACTTGCCGAACCAGTCCTCGTTCGAGTTGACCCCCTCCATGTAATTGACGTCTATCCCGGTTTCTTCCTCGAAGCGCAAGAGCGTCGGCGCTTCGTCGGGGTTCTTCGCGTCGATGTACTCGATCCAGTTGTCGACGTTCAGGACGCCTCCACCCGAAGCACCCGTCCCGCCAGTCGTTCCTTCGGCCGAGGTGCCATCGCCACAAGCCGCGAGCAGAGCCGGACCCCCCAGCATGAGGACTCCCCCGGCGCCCACCTTGCGCAAGAACTCACGGCGATCGATGCGGTTGGTCATGAGCATCGAGATCAGGACATCCCGATTGCCCCTAATTACTCGACGATTGCCTCGAATCAGTCTCTTAGCTGCCATTAATACTCCTCGTCAGAAAGGGGCCGGTTAAGGGGCCCGCAGCCGATGATAAGCGGCTAGCCGGCAGCGGCGTCGGCCCCAAACTCCGGGTTGTCCCACACGATGAGGGCTGAGTCACCCCCGGTCATTTCGTCATGGAGATAGCCCTTGAGCAGGGTGACGATTCGAAACCCGTTCTCCATCTGAAAGGTGAGCGTCGGGTCGTAGAGCTCGCCTTGGCGCACCTTTTCGAGATATTCGTCCGTGCTCATTTCCTGGCGGTAGGCGGCATAACCCGGCATGTGGCCGCCGGCGATGATGCCTCGCTTGTGGTGTCTTCGCACCAGGTCTTTGCGAGCTTCGTAGAGCATGCGCCCGATGCCTCGCCGCCGATATTCGGGATGGGTAGCCATGTCGGTCCCGTAGTACCAGGCCCCGTTCGGGTCGTGGTTTCCGCACTGGTGCTCGCCGGTGATGCCGGCGATGGTGTGTTGGGGGTGGTCGAAGTCGAAATCGAGAAAGATTCCGGCTCCCTGGCCCACGACCCGGTCACCGTCGAGCACCACCACGAAGCCCTCCGGAAAAGTTTCGCTGTAGGCGACGATGTCGGGTTCGCTCAGCAGCTCGGACGGAGAGGCATAGGGGAAGGCGGCGAGCTCCAGCGCGGCGCATTGCGCCGCGAGCTCCTTGGTGAGGTTGACAAGCCGGAGCTCGCTCACACCGAGAACTCCTCAAAGTCGTTCTCTGACGGCAAACCCCAACAGGCCCACATCTCGCCGCTCTTGGGACGCATGATCACAGCCCCTGACGACTCGGTGTGGTGCGGCGGTTCCGATCGGCGGCAGATGGCATCAGGGTCTCTGGTAAGAGCGATCAGGTCGTCGACATCGATGTTTTCGGCGGCCAGCGCGGTTTCGGCGCGAGCGAGCCGGGCGAGCGACGAGGCGAGAAGGTCGGGAGGACGGGTCGCCTCGGATGCCTGGGCTTTTTCGTCCAGAGCGTGATTGGTATGGATGAGCGGCTGTTGCTCGAGCTTCGTTACCGCCCGATAGCCGACCATTGCTTCGACATTGAACCCGGTGCCCGTCGAATCAAACAACAAGTAGTTGTGAGCCCCGGCGAGATCGGCTTCAAGGATTGCGCCCAGAGCGTCTCCGATTGACGTCTGGTTCAAGGCTTTGCGAACGACAAAGGGCCACGTGACACCGGGCTTTCCATTTGACGCAGTGAGGTTGTTGATCCCGATCGCGATTCCGGCCTCGTTCATGCCGATCTGGCCGAGACAGCCCACCGTCGAAAACACCAACGAGGCCGGGCCGGTGTCGGGTTCGACTCGCAACAGGAAGGCGTGTTCCGTAGCGCTGTCATGCATGTCCCAGGTTTGGGCGAGATAACCAGATCCGTCGGCCAGGTGGTCGGGCACGATCACCGCCGTGCAATCGTCCTCCTCGGGAACCTCGGTGGCACCCGCGGCGCGGACAACGTCCACAAAGTCAGTGAAACCGGAAACGATCAGAATTTCCTCTTCGCTCAGATTGGTGGCCGCAGCCAGCGCCGTCATTTCTTCGAATAGATCGGCGTCATAGGCGCGATGGGCGCTCAGCATGCCCGCGGCCAGTCCCAATGCATCCTCGGCGGTAGCTGGTCGGCCCGCCCAGCTGCCGTTCGAGGCAAGACGCAGCCGTTCAGCGGCGTAGCGGCGGATCTCGGAATAAAAGGCGGCACCGTGCACCGCGCCGCGATGCGCTCCTGCCCCGGTCGCCTCAAGGACGCGTATCGGCCGGTCCTTCATCCGAGCCGTCCCCTCACTTCACGCCGCCGATGTATCTCGTCCTAGGTTCGAGATATTCGTAAACGCCTTCCATCCCCGACTCGCGGCCCAAACCCGATTGCTTGACTCCGCCGAAGGGCGCTTCCGGCGTCGCCACCGCCCAGTCGTTGATCGCCACCATCCCGTAGTCGAGCTCCTCAGAGAGGCGGATGGCAGTGTTGAGATCGTTCGTATGAACGAAGGCCGCCAATCCATACTCGGTCTTGTTCGCCATCTCGATCACATCGTTCACCGAATTGAACGGGATCATCGGCATCACCGGCCCGAAAATCTCTTCATCGTGGAGCGGGGTACCCGGAGCGACGTCGGAGACAACCGTCGGCTGGAAAAAGTAGCCCTTGCGGTCGAGCCGTTCGCCGCCCGTCAACACTTTGGCCCCCGCGTCGACCGACTCGTTGACGATTCTTTCCACCCGATCCCGCTGGATGGAGTTGATCAACGGCCCGACGGTGGTGCTTGGATCGCTCCCGTCTCCGACCACATGGCCCTCAGCTGCGGTCACCGCCGCCGAGGAGAACTCGTCGACCATTTCCTCATGGACATAGAAGCGCTGTGGAGCGACACACACCTGACCGGCATTCCGCACCTTCGTCGTCACTCCGGCCTGCGCCATCTCGGCGGCGTCACCGGCATCGGGAAAAATGATGACCGGGGCATTGCCTCCCATCTCGAGGGCGAGTCGAGTGACGGTGCGCGAGGCGCCATCCATGAGGATCTTTCCCACCCGGGTCGATCCGGTGAAACTGATCTTGCGACAACGAGGATCGTCCAGGAACTCCTGGCCGATGCTTACGGGCTCGCCATTGACGAGATTGAGGACTCCCGCCGGAAGCCCGGCTTCCTCAAGGCAGGAGGCGATAAGCATCGCCGAACGAGGTGTGTATTCGCTCGGCCGCGACACGACGGTACACCCGGCGGCGAGCGCGGAGCTGATCGCCCGGGCCTGGTTGTAGACCGGAAAGTTCCACGCTGTGATCAGCCCGACCACTCCGACCGGCCGATAGAAGACGTCGATCCGACGCCCTTCGATCCGGGCCGGGATCGACCTGCCGTAGATCCGTTTCGCTTCCTCGGCTGCCCAGAGGAAGTAGTTCGGGCAGGACAACCACTCCCCCTTGGCTTGCTCCTGCGGTTTTCCAGACTCCTCGGTGGTGATCGCGGCGAACTTGTCGGCTCGCTCTTTCAGCAGTGCCGCCGCCCTTTCCAGGAACTTGGCGCGCTGATACGGATTGGTGTGGCTCCACGATGCAAAGGCCTCGTGCGCCGCGTTGAGAGCGATGCGCGCGTCGACCACGTCGCCGAAGGGCACCTGTTCGATGACATCCTCGGTTGCCGGGTTGATCAGATCCCACACCCCGCCTGCCTGGGCCGGAAGCCACTCCCCGGCAATGAACTGGCCGTACTTCACTTTTGCCCTCCGAGGTCGGCGGCGACCTGTGCCACGGACTCCTCGACAACGTCGAGCGCTTCATCCAACAATGCATCGCTGATGTCGAGGGCAGGGAGAAAGCGCACGCAGTTCGAATAGAGGCCGGCGCGGATGGTGATGACGCCCCGTTTGGTCGTTTCGGCCGTCACCGCCGCCGTGGCCTCCATCCAGGGGGTCTTGGCTTTGGCGTCTTTGACAAACTCCATCACCAGCATCGACCCCAGTCCTCGCACGTCGCCGATCAGATCCGGATGCTTGTCCTTGATGGCTTCCAGGCGAGCCCGTAGGTGCTCGCCGATCTCGGCCGATCTGGCCAAGAAATCGGGCGAGCTGATCTGGTCGATTGCGGCCAGGGCGGCGACACAGGAAAGCGGGTTGCCTGAGTAGGTGCCGCCCAGCCCACCGGGGTGCGGGGCATCCATGACCTCGGCCCGTCCGACCACCGCGGAGAGCGGCATCCCGGCGGCGAGCGATTTCGCCGTCGTCAGAAGATCGGGCACCACTTCGGAATGGTCGATGGCCCAAAGCTTTCCCGTGCGACCCATCCCCGCCTGGATTTCATCGGCGACGAGCAAAATGCCGTGCTGATCGGCCAGCTCCCGCAGCTTTTGCATCCACACGAACGGAGCGACCACGAAACCGCCCTCCCCCTGCACTGGCTCGACAACGATGGCGGCAACATGGGAAGGATCGACCTGAGCCATGAATGAATGGTCAAGGAGCGAGAGATGCCAATCGACGAAGCTGTCCTCGCTCATCCCGGAGGGGCGGCGATAGACGTTCGGGTAAGGGAACCGGTAGATCTCGGGAGCGAAGGGTCCGAACCCCTTCTTGAAGAGGTTGAACTTCGAGGTCATCGACATGGTCAGGTTGGTGCGGCCGTGGTAGCCACCCTCGAAGACGACGATTCCCTGTCGCTTCTGATAGCTGCGGGAGATATGTACTGCGGTTTCCACGGCCTCCGCGCCGGTATTCATCAAGACCGTCTTCTTGGCAAAGCCGCCCGGGGCAAGAGCGTTGAGTCGCTCGGCGACGGCGACAAAAGACTCGTAAGTCGAGACGATGGCGCACATGTGGATGAGTTGCGCGGCCTGCTCTTGCAAAGCAGCCACCACCAGTTCGGGTGTGTGCCCGACCGCGAGGACGCCGATGCCGCCGGCCAGGTCGATGAACTGGTTGCCATCGACATCGGTGACGAGGCTCCCATGAGCCGAGGCGACGCTGATCGGCGTCAACCGGGCGTTGCCCGGAGGTATGGCCGCTTCCCGCCGCGCGATGATGGCCTGGCTCTTGGGGCCGGGAATGTCGGTGACGAGCCGGATCCCGCCAAGCTGGACTATTGGGGTCGTGGTCATTGGTGGCGTTCCTTGATCAACGGATCAAGAATGGTAGGAAGCCGCGAACACGACTTGTCCGTCGATAAGCGTGTGGGTGATGGCCGTCTCGGCAATCGGGCCGTCGACGAAAGGGTTGCGATCGGCGATCGCAATGTCAGCCACGGATCCGACCTCCAGTCGGCCGGATTGGATCCGGTTAACCGCCGCCGAACCTGCCGTGAAGGCGGTCAGGGCTTGTTGCAGGCTCAGCCCCTGTCGGGGGTCAAGGGGTTCTCGATTGCGGTAGGCCGGATGGGTGCGGGTTACGGCGACATCGATCTGCTCATAGACATTGGCCGTCGAGACCGACCAGTCAGAGCCCATCGCCAGGGTGGTTCCTGCCTTCGCGAGCGATTGAAAGGGGTACTGGTGAGCGGCCGACCTCGGACCGAGGAACGGAAGCGTGAGGTCGGTCATTTGGGGTTCGCGACAGGCCCACAACGGCTGGCAGTTGGCGATCGCGTTGACTTTGGCGAAACGGGGAACGTCGGCGGGATCGACGACCTGGAGGTGGGCGAGGTGGTGGGTTAGATCGTGTGTCGGCAATGCTTCGAGCGCGTCAAGCGCGCTCCGGACCGCTCTACTGCCGAGAGTGTGGAAGTGGCATTGGAACCCAAGCCGGTCGAGGCGAAGCACGATCTCCTTGAGATGTCCTGGATCGATGAAGTCGATGCCAAGGTTGTCGGTTGGTAGACCTTTGTCGTCCAGGTATGGCTCGAGCAGGGCGGCGGTGTAGTTCTCAACGATGCCGTCGAGCATCAACTTGACCGAGGTTGGACGGTAACGGGGTGCCATCCGCGCCCGCCGGCTGACGAGCTCCTCGATCTGTTCCAAACCCCGGTCTCGTTCCCACCAAAGGGCGCCGACGACCGCGGCGAGGAGGTCGCCCCGGCCGGCGACGGCGAGATAGGCGTCTTCATGCTCAGGTTGGACGTCGGCGTCCTGCCAACCGGTGATGCCACAAGAGAGGAGATATCGCTGACCGATCAGGAGCGCTTGCTCCCAATCGCTCGAAGTGAATGGGGGCAAGACGCGCTCGACAAGGTCCATGGCCCCCTCATGGAGAGTTCCTTGGGAGGTCCCATCCGCTAGACGCTCGATTCGCCCATCCGCGGGGTCGGTGCTCGTTGCGGAGATTCCGGCGCGTTCGAGGGCGGCTGTATTCGCCCAGGCGCTGTGTCCGTCCCTGGCATATAGAAAGGTGGGACGATCGCCCGTCACCGCGTCGAGGGCAAACGCGGGAGCGATACCACGGTCGAACCAATCGAGCGACCAACCACCACCCCAAATCCACTCGAGGTCCGGATTGGCCTGGCTGTAGGCGACGACTAGGTCGAGCGCTTCGGTGGCATTGTTCGCCTCGTAGAGGGAACAGCGGGAAAGCTTCATTCCACCGGTTAAAGGGTGGACATGAGCGTCGATGAATCCCGGCGTGACGAGCCCACCCGCAGCGTCGATCGCCTCGGTCGCCGGCGAGCTGAAGCTGCGAACATCCCCCACGCCGACGATCCGTCCACTCCGCACGGCAACCCCGCCCGGCTGGGGATCGTCGGTGCCGGTGAAGATCAACCCGCCATGGACAATTAGATCGGCTTTCATCCGCGCCGAGGGTAAATCGCTCGTTCTGTGGGCTGGAGACGGTGTTGAACACCCCTGCGAACCCTGGGTTCGGCTAAAAGTACAAACGTGGACATCATCGATCAGCATTTCGCCGCCGAGAACGCTCACGACGTCGAGGCCACGCTGGCGACATATACCGACGACATAGTGTGGGACGACGTCACCCACCCAGATGCCCCGTTCCATGGCAAGGAGGAGGTGGGCGAGGTCTACTCCTCCATCCTCGATGCCATACCGGACGTCGTTCTGAAGTCGGTCCGACGTTTCTCAGCGGAAGGCGGGCGATACGTGGTCGACGAGTCGCTCTTGACCGGACACGTGCACGGGGAATGGTCGGGTATGAAGGGTGGAGGGGCACCGGTCCAAGTCCGGATACTTCACATCTTCGAGCTACGCGATGGTCTGATCTGCTACGAAAACGCCTGGTTCGACGCGTCAGCCGTTCAGCGCCAGATCACTGACTGGGCTAATTGAGTTCGGCGAGGAGGCGACGCGCCTCAACCCTGCCCCAGAGGTCGAAGTTGGGATTGAGAGCGAGCGACTCCTCGAGCGCCTGCCGGGCCCGTTCGTTGTTCCCCAAAGCATTGGCAATCACACCTTCGTGGTAGAGGAGTTCGGCGTCGCGAAACCCACTTGCTTTCGCCTCATCGATGGCGGCTAGTGCCTCATCGAGTCGGCCCACGCGGTAGAGGGTCCAGGCGTAGGTGTCGTACCCGAGAGCATCTCGGCGAAGGTTCAACTCGTCGCTGGCGAGCTGCAAGGCGCGTTCGTTTTCGAGATCGTGGTCGGCGTAGAAGCGAGCAACCTGACGGTTGAACACTCCCTGGGACGCGGCCAATGTGCCGATGACTTCGACCAAGCCGAACTGCTCAGCGGCGGCTTCTTCGTTGCCCATCATTTGGTAGATGTCGCCGAGCTCACCGTTCAGCTCAGGATCGGGAACCCTGGCGACCGCCTGCTCGAGTAGATCGATCGCGTGTTGCAGGGCACCACCGGCGGCCGCGAGCCGTGAGGAAACCGTCAACGCCGTGATGGACTCGGGATCGTGTTCGAGAGCCGCACTTGAGAGCCGCTTCGCTTCTTCGACGTCGCCGAAAAGAAAGGCGAGATTGGCGGCGTAGGCTTCGTAGAAAGCGAGCCGCCGGGGATTCGTTTCGTCCTCCGGGATCGCCTCCCGAGCGAGCCTGACTGCAGAGTCATCTCCCCTAAGCCAGGCCAACTGCGCCTGGCGGACGACCACAGGGGGAATCTCACCCACTTCATTCAGCAACCGGTTGAGGGCGACTTCCGCCGAGTCCTCATTGCCAAGCGCCATCTCCGCATCAACGACCACCGCCAAAGCGTCGAGCCTGGTGGGAACATCGACCAGGACGGCTCGAGCCGTTTCCGCGGCCCCCGCGAAGTCGTGGAGGGCGAGCTCGGTTCGGGCCAATCCCATCACCGGTGACGGATCCTCAGGGCTGAGCGCCGCCGCCTGGCTGAGAGCCTCTTCCGCCTGCAGATACCTAGCCGGGTCCGCGGTCAGCCGAGCCTTCTCGAGGTAGAGCAGACCAAGGTTGAGAAAGTCAGAAGGGGTGCTGACCTCAGTGGTGCGTTCCTCGTAAGTGGCAATCAGGCGATCGACATCTTCGGGTGCCAGGAACGACGGATCGATAGCCGTCTCGATATCGGTGGCGACCAACGGAGGCGCCGATAGACGCTCGATCACAAAGTTCGCCACCCAGACCGCTCACGATGACAATCGCCATGGCCAGCAGGAGACGGGTGGCCGGGAATTTTCTCCCTCTCCTTGATCCTTGTTCGACTTCTGTCACGTATTGTCCGGCATGAGCACGGTCCGCATTTTCCTCTACTTCGGACCAAACCAAGCACGGGTTTGGTTCGAATAGGAACCGGTTCGGAATCTTCCGGGCCAACGGAGCTTGCTCATACGCAAGACAGTTAGAAGGAGGAAGGGTTCCGTGCAAATCGCAAGAGTCAGACCCAGGGTGATCCTGGTCATGCTGGCGCTGTTGGGGATGATCGTGGCCGGTCTGCCGATGCTTCAAGGCAACGCCGCCGATCACCTTGACGCGCCAGGCCTGATGTCACCCAGTGGGAGAACGCAGGCCGACATCAACGATGTCTACGCCTTCGCTGGGGCCACCGCAAACACCACAGTGCTAGCGGTCACAGTTCATCCGGTTGCCAACGCAACCTCGACGTTTGGGGCCGACGTCCTTTACGAGATCAAAGTCAGCACGGACGCCGATCCGATCGAAGAAATCTCGTACGAAGTGACGTTCTCCAGTCCCAAGCCCAACGGGGCGCAGTACTACATGGTGCAGCGCTCAACAGCCACGCAGTCAGAGGACGCCACTCCGAACGGCACCCTGGTGGCGTACGGCCGGACCAACAAGACGGTTCCTGTCGCCGGCGGCGGCTCGTTCTTCGCCGGTCTTCGCTCGGATCCCTTCTTCTTCGACCTTGACGCATTCAAGAATGTGGTGGGCATGGGCAACCTGACGACGGGTCGTCAGTTCAACGACGCCAACAAGAGCGACTTCTTCTTGCCGCTCGATACGTTGTCGCTCGTTCTCGAGGTGCCTGACGCTGCATTCGGCGGTGCCATCAGTGTGTGGGCCAAGACCAGCGTTTCCGGCACCCAAATCGACCGCATGGGTCGTCCCGCGATCAACACGGTGGTCAACGACTCCGGTCCGCTGGTGATGGCACCGGCCGGTAACAAGAACGTCTACAACACCACGCATCCCAAGGACGACGCCCAGTACAAGCCGTTCGCAGTGGCGGCGTTGCAGGCTG
>CAVXIT010000003.1:0-359234 GCA_963761985.1 uncultured Acidimicrobiia bacterium | reverse complement strand
GGTGATCGCAGATCCCGCCGGCGGTGTCGCCGAGTCGAGTGCCCTGCTCCTCAACGTCGATCGGGCCGCACGGGAGCTTTTTGATCTCGCGGCGGGAATGCCCGATGACAATGCCAATCGCCAGGCAGCGATCGGGGCGGCTCAGTCGGCCTTGGCCCTGAGAACCGCGCTCGGCGACGCGTTGAACTATCGGGTCGTCCTGGAGCCACTTTGGCAAAGCCCCGGTCTGGAAGGCGTTTCTGACTCGACCATGGCCGCAGCACGCATCGCCGAATGGCAGGTGAGCCTGGCCGACGTCGTCGCTGGCCTTCCCACTTCCCCTGATCTCGCCGACCACGTCGAACAGGTGCGAGGCTTCATCGCCTCGGTCGAGACCTGGCGAATTCGATACCTGGATGCTCTCACCGCCGGGAATCAGGAGGCGGCGGTCGCGGCGGCAGCGGACCTCGAGGGCCAAATGGCGATTCTCGCTCAGAGCGGTGAGGACGCCCTGACACAAATCCTGGTGACGGCCGACGCCGAAAGGGCCCGGTTGATCCGAGGTCTGTCGCAGCTCTAGGTCGGCGAGCTGTCTTCGAGGGCCGCCATCTCGCGTTCGAAATCCCCGGCTACCTGAAATCCCTTGTAGACCGAGGCAAAACGTAGGTAGGAGACTTCGTCGAGCTCGCGAAGGCCGTCGAGCACCAACCGGCCGATTTGATCGCTGCGGATTGGACCGGCGTGGTTGGCCACGATCGCTTCTATTTCCTCGAGTAGTTGTGCGATCCCGGGCCCGGAATCGTGCCACCGGCGAATGCCGCCTCGACGCCGCGCTGGAGTTTCTCGGGCGCGAAGGGCTCGATTCTTCCGTTGCGTTTCCGCACCAACACCACGGGTGCGTTCCGTTCGTACGTAGTGAACCGATGCCCACAGACCGAGCAGCTTCGACGTCGCCGTATCGTCGCCCCCTGGTCGGCGGGGCGACTGTGATGACTCGCGTCTCTTCGTGGCCACAGATGGGACATCGCACCCACGCAGCGTACCCATGGGGCAATGACATCCTTAGGGAGCCGGGAGGAGGAGAACCTGACCTGGTTGGATCGTGGACCCCGACAGTTGGTTCAACTGCTGGATGTCGCCTACGAGGGCGCGGATGTCGCGATCCGCTTCCATCTCCGAGGCGATCTCCCAAAGGCTCTCTCCGGTCAACACCCGGTGTCGAGCCGGCTCACCTGCCGGAACGCCTGCCTCGACCCGGTTCGAGATCAGGAGGAAGACCGCGGCCGTCACCATGAGGAGGATCAGCAGCTTGAGGGGAAGCGACTGTTGGTTCTGGTTCACCGTCTTCCTCCGATCTCGAGTCCCTGGTTGGACTAGTCCACCCATTGGGTCAAACGTATCCGGTGGGTGTGACAAGATTCCGAACCTGTGTACGAGACCCTATCGAACAGTTGTTCGCCCGTCAAGTCAGGCGCAAGTCGAACAGATGTTTGGATTTCGCGAACGAAGTTCCTACTGTGGGGAACTCGAGAAGGAGGCAACGTGGCCCGCAACCCGACTTTGAGCGATCGCCAGCAACAGGTCTTGACCTATATCAGGGAGACCGTCGCCGACCGGGGTTATCCACCCTCGGTGCGCGAGATCGGCGAGGCCATAGGGCTGTCGTCGCCATCGACCGTTCACAGCCACCTTTCCTCGTTGGTGAAGGCGGGTTACCTGCGTCGGGACCCCTCCAAACCGCGGGCAATTGAGGTACTCGGACCCAATCCTCGCTCAAAGGCTCAGAGCCCCCAGGTGAGACAGGTCCCCGTCCTTGGCCGCATCGCCGCCGGTGCCCCCATCCTCGCAACGGAAGAAGTCGAACAGGTTCTCTCCCTCCCGACCTCTCTTGTCGGCCGCGGCCAGGTGTTCATGCTGCGGGTCAAAGGCGATTCAATGATCGACGCCGGGATTCTCGACGGCGACCTCGTGGTGATCGAGCACGGCACCGACGGTCGGGACGGTGAGATCGTCGCCGCGCTCGTCGAGGGCGAGGAAGCAACAGTCAAAAGACTTCGACGTGGCAACGGGACAGTGACGCTGGAGCCGGCGAACCCCGCCTTGAGTCCGATCACCTACAAGAGCGGCGTCGACATCATCGGACGGGTCAACAACGTAATCCGAACCCTCTAAAGAAATGCGCCTCTAAAGACGAGGCGGGCGGGGCCGGAGAGCCAGGTCGTTCCTTCCTCGAGTTCAACGGTGGCCTGGCCGCCTCGAACGGTCATCGTCACGGTCGCACCGCTCAGCCCGAGCCGCTGACCGACCGCCGCGGCCGCCACCATCCCGCTCCCGCAAGCCAGGGTTTCGCCGACGCCCCGTTCCCACACCCTCAGTTTGATTCCGTCAAGGCTCGCCTGGGCAAAACCGACGTTGACTCCACCCGGAGTCGCCTGCTCCAACTCTCGACCGACATTCGGCACGTCTACTTCGTCCGGATTTCCGCCAAACCTGACCAGGTGAGGGTTCCCGACCGATGCTGCGTGGAAAGTCTCCCCCTGCCACGACTTTGACTCCCCTAGCTTCACCGCCCCGATCTCGACCCTGACCTCTTCCCCTACCTCTACCCGCCGTTCGCCGAGCGCGGTTTTGACCACGAACGACTTGGTGGATACCAATCCGTTTTCCGACGCGAAGCGCGCGACGCAACGGAGCCCGTTGCCACACATCTCTGCGCCTCCCCCATCAGCGTTCCAGTAGTCCATGTGGACCACACCACGGTCCACGCTCACCTGGAGAACCCCGTCGGCACCCACGCCGAAATGGCGATCGCATAGAACTCGGACGAGGTCCGGTGAGACATCGACCCTTTCGTCGACCACGACAAAGTCATTGCCGAGCCCTTCCATTTTTGTGAACTCGATCACAGCCCAAACGCTTCCGAAGTCATCCTGGTCCTGACATTGCCATCAGGGTCCCAGCCAATCCAGCGAATTCGAGGGTCACGCCGAAAGTAGGTTCGCTGGCGGCGCACCAACCTCTCGGAGGAAGTCGCGATGTCCTCCCAGACCGTTTCTGGATCGCGATGTCCAGACTGCGCTGCAGCCAGTTCGCGGTAGCCGACTGCCCCGCGGGCAGTGCGACCGAGCTTCCCACGCAGCCCCTCTACCTCCTCCCACCAGCCCGCGTTGCGCATGCCTTCGATCCGAATGCGAATCCTCTCTGCGACAAGCGGCCCCGGATCGAGACCGACCGCGCTGAACTCATAGAGGGGGACGTAGTTGTCGAACTGGCGGCGAGACTCCTGTTCGTATCGGGCCGAAGGGGTCAGGCCCGTTAGCTGCAGCACTTCAAGAGCGCGGACGACGCGTCTCGGGTTGGCGAGATCGACGAGTTCGCCGGCGCCGGGATCGGCACCAACCAGCACTGACACCGGATTCTCCAGGGCTTCGAGCTCTGCTCGCAGCCCAGCATCGGTTGGAGGAAATTCCAACGGATCGACAATCGAGCGGAAATGCAGACCCGAGCCGCCCACAATCAGAACTTCTTCCTCCCGCTGGATCAGGCGGCGAGCTTCGGTCTGGAACTCCGCGACGCTGTATTCGTAGTCAGGTTCGACCAGGTCGATCATCCGATGTGGGACCCGCTGCTGTTCGGCTGCGGTGGGCTTGGCGGTTCCAATGTCGAGTCCTCGATAAACCTGCATGCTGTCGACGGAAACAATCGGAATGCCCCGACGCTCGGCCAGGTCGATGGCAATGGCAGTCTTGCCCGAGGCGGTAGGCCCGAGAAGCGCCAGAATTCGGGTCATCGCCCGAGCAGGTGATGGGGGAAGCGGAAACGACCTCCGCTTGTCGGAACTCGCCCGGGGCCACCTGACCCCGAAGGTGCACTAGCTTTCCGCCGCGCGTGCGAGTGGTGGCTACGTCAGGATCCTTACGCGATGGCCCCTCGCCCAGCACCTCGTAGCTTCGTCCAACCATCTCCTGATTGCGCTTGAGCGAGGAGGCATTTTGGATCTCGACCAATCGCGCAAATCGCTCCGAGATCACGTCTCCCGGGATGAAGTCCTCGACCATGGCTGCAGCCCTGGTTCCCGGTCGAGGCGAGAAGATGAACATATAGGCGGAATCGAACTCGACCTCCCGAACTAAATCGAGCGTCGCCTCGAAGTCGGACTCGGTCTCACTTGGAAAGCCCACGATGATGTCCGTGGACACCGACAGATCGGGAATCAACTCGCGAGCGAGAGCGAGTTTCTCGAGATAGCGCTGGGTGTTGTAGCCGCGTCGCATGGCGCTCAGGATGCGATCCGATCCTGACTGCAAGGGAAGGTGAAGTTGCTCACAGACGGCTTGAGTCTCCGCCATTGCTTCAATGACATCGCGTTTGAAGTCGGCCGGGTGCGGACTGGTGAAACGCACCCGGGAGATTCCGTCAACAGATCCAACCTGGCGCAGGAGATCAGCAAATAGCGAACGGCGCCGGCCGTCGAGAGCAAGATCCCGGCCGTAAGTGTCGACGTTCTGTCCGAGGAGGGTGAGCTCGACCACTCCTTGGGCAGCTAGCGAGCGGACCTCGGCCAGGATGTCCCCCGGCCGTCGGCTCACCTCCGGGCCCCCGCACGCGTGGGGACGATGCAGAACGTGCAGGAGTTGTTGCAACCAACCTGGATCGAAATCCACGCAGCATGGGCCAGCTCTCGCTGCACCGGCAATGACGACGGCATCGCTTCGAGCGAGTCCACGACTTCGGTGATGCCTCCCCATGCTTCGGCGTAGTCGATGAGGTCGAGCACCCGGTCGAGGTTGTTGGTCCCCATCACCACATCAACCCACGGTGCCTTCTCCCGGACCAGCTCCCGGTCCTTCTGCGCGGCACAACCACCGACTACCAGCAACGAGTTGGGACGCCGGTCCTTCCACTCCTTCAGCTGTCCGAGATTGCCGTACATTCGGTTGTCGGCCGCCTCCCGGATCGTGCAGGTGTTGATGAAGAGCACATCGGCCGCATCAAGATCGGTAGTCGCGGACATTCCGTCAAGTGCAAAGAGGCCAGCGATGCGTTCGCTGTCGTGCTCATTCATTTGACACCCGAAGGTCCGGATGAGGTATTGCTTGCCACCCCGCGTCTGCGGCCGCGTTGACAGCGGCTTTCTAATCGGCGGAGCGATCATCACCACTGGCGCCCCCTAGCGAGCGTGGTCGGTGGCGCGGAACTCCCGGATGACCGTGACCTGGATCTGACCCGGGTATTGCAAGTCTTCCTCCAGCTTGCGCGCGATCCTGCGCGCAAGGTCGGAAGCGGCCAGGTCATCGACCGCCCCGGGATCCACCACGACCCGCACTTCGCGGCCCGCTTGCATCGCAAACACCTGTTTCACGCCGCCGAAGTCGGATGCCAACGACTCAAGCTTCTCGAGCCTCCGCACATATGACTCGAGAGCCTCGCGGCGGGCGCCGGGTCGAGCTGCGGACACCGCGTCGGCAGCTTGCACAAGCACGGCCAGCAAGCTTCGTGGTTCGACTTCATTGTGGTGCGCCTCGATCCCGTGGACTACGGCGGGATCCTCACCGAACCGGCGAGCGATCTCGGCGCCGATCAACGCATGAGAGCCTTCGACCTCATGAGTAACAGCCTTGCCGATGTCGTGGAGGAGAGCCGAGCGCTTCACCTGGATCGGGTCGACACCGAGCTCGGAGGCGAGCATCGACGCAATATGAGCTGACTCGACCAAATGGTTGAGAACGTTCTGGCCGTAGCTCGTCCGATAGCGAAGGCGTCCGAGCAAGACGACGAGCTCCTGATGCATCTTCGAGAGTCCTACCTCAACAAGCGCCCACTCTCCCGCGTCGCGTACCGACTGCTCGACCTCGTCCTGGGCCTTGGCATACGCCTCTTCGATCGAGGCGGGATGGATACGCCCGTCCGCCACCAGCTTCTCGAGGGTGATGCGGGCCTTCTCCCTGCGAATCGGGTCATACGAAGAGACCGAGACCGATTCGGGGGTGTCGTCGACGATCAGGTTGACTCCGGTCACGGCCTCCAGCGTCCGAATGTTCCGTCCCTCCCGACCGATGATCCTCCCCTTCATGTCGTCGGAAGGAAGGCTCACCACCGAGATGGTCGACTCGGTTACGACCTCAGAAGCCAGACGCTGAATGGAGGTAGCGAGAATGCGTCGAGCTCGCCGGTCGGCCTCTTCCCTTGCTTTGGCTTCGAGGTCTCTGACCAGAATCATCGCGTCTCGCCGAGCATCGTGTTCGACCTGATTGAGTAGCTCGTCCTTGGCGACTTTGGCATCCAGCCCGGCGATGCGCTCGAGCTCGCTGCGGGCGTTCTCCTTCAGACTGTCGAGTTCGACCTGGCGCGTGCCGACTTCCCCCTCGCGCTGGATCAGCAGCTGTTCGCGTTGCGCGAGGTTCGTGGCACGCTGCTCGAGGGTCTGTTCGCGGTGACCGAGCCGGGTCTCAATTCCATCGAGCTCGACGCGCCGATGCTCGAGGGAGGCCTCCTCGCGCTGTCGGTAGACCTCAGCCTTGGCTCGACCTTCTTCGTCGGCGCGGGAAAGGATGCGTTGCGCTTCGAGACGTGCACTTCCGACCGAGTCTTCGTTGGAGTCGGCCCGGGGCCGGCGGCGGTTCCTCGCCAGGAGAAAGCCGACTGTGCCCGCCAAGACGACCGCCAATGCGGCGATCGCCACGATCCACACTGTTTCCATTGTGCTGCTTTCCCAGTGGAGCACTCATGTCCGAAACCAAATGGGGGCCAAACCTCTTAGTGAGATCTCCTCAAATTCGGGCGGGACAAGTGCTTCACGGTGTCTTTCAAGGGTTGATAGGTCTTAGGGACCGCATGCTAGCCAAGCACCGCCCGCGCCAGAGCGCGAAACCCAGGAATGGCTAGAGCTCGTCGATTGAGATCTCGGCTGACTCCTGATCGGCGGGCTTGTCGCTCATGCCGACCAGTTCGTAGACCTTGGCCTGGAGTTGAACGGCGATCTCGGGGTTCTCGCGGAGGAACCGTTTAGCGTTCTCGCGGCCCTGTCCGAGCTGGTCCCCGTCGTAGGTGAACCACGCCCCGCTCTTCTTCACAACATCAAGTTCAACCGCGACATCGAGCAAGCTGCCCTCGCGGGAAATGCCCTCACCGAAAACGATATCGAACTCGGCCTGTCTGAATGGGCTCGCGACCTTGTTCTTCGTCACCTTGGCTCGCACCCGGTTGCCGACACTCTCGGCGCCATCTTTGATTGTCTCGATCCTTCGCACTTCGAGCCGCACGCTCGAGTAGAACTTCAATGCTCGGCCTCCAGGGGTCACCTCGGGACTACCAAACATGACCCCGATTTTTTCCCGCAGCTGGTTGATGAAGATCATCGTCGTGCGAGAGCGGGAGAGGCTGCCGGTCAGCTTGCGCAGAGCCTGAGACATCAACCGGGCTTGCAGACCAACGTGCGCATCTCCCATTTCGCCATCGATCTCGGCTTTGGGTACGAGCGCGGCCACAGAGTCGATCACGACCACATCGAGTGCGCCCGAACGGACCAGCATGTCGGCGATTTCGAGCGCCTGCTCACCGGTGTCGGGCTGAGAGATCAACAGCTCGTCGATGTCAACGCCGATCGCTTTGGCATAGGCCGGATCGAGCGCATGCTCGGCGTCGATGAAGGCGGCGATGCCGCCGTTGCGCTGCGCTTCGGCGACGATGTGAAGGGCAAGCGTGGTCTTGCCACCGGCCTCGGGGCCGTAGAGCTCGACGACACGGCCGCGAGGAACCCCGCCCACTCCCAACGCCAAATCCAGAGCGAGAGCTCCGGTGGAGATGACTTCGATCTTGCGATCGGCGACATCACCCATCTTCATGATCGCCCCCTGGCCAAACTGGCGATGAATCTGGCTGACCGCCATGTCGAGTGCTTTGTCCCGTTCCACTGAGGTGGCTCCTCTCTCCCCAAAATCTGTTCTTGCTCTGGTGAATGTACGCGCTCGCACCGACAAATTACATACCTGTGATCTCACAAAGCATAGCCGAACAGATGTTCGGCGCATGGAAAATGTGCGTCAGCTGGTCAGCAGGACTACACCAATGACGCCGGTATAGGTATGAGCCCAAAACGGCGGGTTGAAAATGCCGGAGAAGCGGGTGACGACGAAGCCGACGAGAAATGTCGCTCCCCACGCCAGACCGAGCCATCCGAGCCAGGTTGGGAGGTTGTCCTCAGCGAGTATCGCCACTCCCAGGAGGGCAGAGCCAACATAGGCCGCGACCATGTGAACGACGTAGAGCGAACCGGCCCAGGCGTTGAGCGCCTCGAAGCCATCCGGCACACCCCCAGTAGACACAGTTCGTTCAGCGGCCCAAGGAACCACCGTGAGCCGGAAGGCAAGCGCCGCGATCAGTCCCGTTGCTCCAATGCCGTAAACCACTGTCGCGAGCGTGGCGACGATGGTGGCGACTTCGTTGCGAGCCAACAGCGCAAGGCCGGCGACTCCCGCCGGCGTCAAGAACAGCGCAACGATCATCCAGACATGAATCCAGGCGCGGCGTCTGCGGTCAACGTGAATCAGTGGCAGGGACGCCGCCAAAGGCTGCTCGTAGGCGAGACGCCACCTGGCCGCGCCTATCAGGAAGATGCCCAAGCCCAAGACCAACAAGCCGCCGACGATCGTGCGCTGAGTCATAGATGGATGATTGCAGGAGCTTTTACAGCGGGAAGCGCTCGAGGGGGTTGTAGATCGGGCCTTGACGGGAGACGCGGCTCTCGTAAAGGAACATCTCGGTGGCTTTCCATTTGATTGGCTCGGGTCGGTAACTGAGCAGCAATGGACGCACGTCGACTTCGGGTCGGATTCGACTGATCGTGAGGTGCGGCGCGTATGGCCGTTCTTCTGGGTCGATGCCAGCGTCCTCGCATGCCTCCTCGACAACGGCATTGAGCCGCATCAATTGAGGTCTGCCCGCGAGGAGCCCGATCCAGAGAACTGAAGCCTTGGCTGGACGAGGAAAAGCACCCATCTCCCCCAGCACGATGTCGAAACGACCACCGAGATCGGACTCATCGAGGGCGGCTTCGAGTCGATCACGCGTGACTTCGTCGACATCGCCGAGGAAGCGAACGGTCAAATGCAGATTGCCGGGCGAAACTGGCCGCCCGGGAAGACGGGGCAGCGTTGCCTCGAGCGCCATTGCAACCTCGAAAGCAATCGGAATCCCAACGAAGAGACGATTCACCACCAAGTATCGGTGAGGGCGAGTCTCACCAGATGGAGCGCCGTAGTGGTGCAATAGGTTCGCACCCGTTCTCGATCACCCGGAAACCGGCGCGTCAGGGCGCGCGCCAAAGTTGGAGTGGCCACGGCAATGACCATGGTTCCTGCAGGCTGCTCCAGAGGCTCCGGACCAGCCGACCCCACGACGGCCACGACCATGTCGGCCGTCAACGTCTCACGCCCACCGATCGCCATTTCCAGCGCCGTGGCCTCGCTCACCAGCTGGTCCGATTCAACCGCGAGCAAGCTCTTCTTCAGATCGGACGCATAGGCGACCACCGAGCCGCGGAAGAACTTCGACGAACCGGGAACCGAGGTCAGCTGGGCAGCGATCATCCCGCCAGTGGCCGACTCGGCGGTGCCGATGGTCCAGCCTCGTTCAAGCAACAATGCCGCCACGACCGTCTCGATCGTTTCTTGATCGACCCCGAACACACTGGTCCCCAGGACTGCTCTCACTTCGGCTTCGACAGGGGTGATCATGTTCTCGGCAGTCTCGACGTCACCTGCCTTTGCCGTGATCCGTACCTTGATCTCGCCCGAAGATGCGAGGAAAGCGATGGAGGGATTGGCGCTGCTCTTGTACAAGTGGTCGAGCATCTCCCCCACCTGCGACTCCGACCGTCCCCAGGTGCGTAGCAGGCGGCTCTTCAAAACCTCGGTGGTGCCCGAGTGTTGCAAGAGCCGAGGAACCACTTCACTGTCAAGCAGGAGCAGCATTTCCTCGGGAACACCGGGAACGGCGAAGACGAGGCAGTCCTCGACAGCGAGCGCGAGACCCGGAGCGGAGCCCTTGGGATTGGGCAAGAGCTCGGCGCCTTCGGGATACTCGGCCTGGCGGAGGTTCGATTGCGGCATCACCCGCCCCGAGGCGGCCCACTTCTCGCGTAGTTCGGCCGCGTAGGCATCGGAGAATCGCATGGGAAGGTCGAATGCGCGACAAATGGCCTCCCGGGTGAGGTCGTCCTGAGTAGGGCCGATGCCCCCGGTGATGATCACCCCATCGGCGCGGGACGTGGCCTGGGCGACCACCTCGGCTATGCGGGCGACATTGTCCCCCACCATCACCGAATGGTTGACATCGAATCCAGCCTCGGCCAATCGAGCACCGATGGTCGCCGCGTTTTCGTTGACGATTTGGCCGAGCAGCAGCTCGGTGCCCACCGCGACGATCTCGACGATCACCCGACGACAACGCCCTCTCGGTCCGCCCCGAACGCCGAAGTGATCTCGACCTGGTGCCACTCCCCCACCGCACCCTGGTCCAAGACGATCACTCCATCGATCTCGGGCGCTTCGCGAAAGGAGCGGCCCACCGCTCGATCGTCCTCAAGCTGGTCGACCAAAACACGCACTCGGGATCCAACCGAATCGAGGTTTGCCTCCGCCGTGATGTTCTCCTGGATCTCATTGAGATAGCGGAGGCGCTCGCTCACGGTGTCCGAAGCTATCTGCTCCGGCAACAGCGCAGCCGGGGTTCCTTCCTCCGCCGAATACGGGAAGAAGCCGGCCCAGTCGAGCCTCGCCGACTCGAGAAACTCCGCCAGCTCTTCTGTCTGTTCATCGGTTTCACCCGGAAAACCCACGATGAACGACGATCGCAATGCCGCTTGGTGATCAGCGTGCCGAATCTGGTCGATCAACGCCAGGAATCTCTCTCCGTTCCCCGGTCGCTTCATCGCCCGAAGTAGCGGCTGAGAAGCGTGTTGCAGGCTCAGATCGAAGTACGAAGCAATCTTCGGGTTACCGCACATCTCCTCGATCAGGCCAGAACGGATCTCCTTGGGATAGAGATAGAGGAGACGCACGCGTTCCACCCCATCCACCTCGGTCACGAGCCTGACCAGATCGACGATGTCACCAGGGGCATCGATATCGCGCCCGAATGCGGCCAGATCCTGGGCGACCAGGACGATCTCAGAAACTCCCGCGTCGGCGAGACCAGCAACCTCCGCCACGATGTTCGGCGGGCGTCGTGAGCGCTGCTTTCCCCTGATCAACGGGATGGCACAGAAAGTGCAGGGCTTGTCGCATCCCTCCGCCACTTTGACATAGGCATAAGGCAAGGTCGGAGCCGGGCGGTGCACCATATGAAGGATGTCCATCGCGGGCCGTCGCAGACGCACCGGCTTCCAATCCGGCCCCGCCGTGTAGCGGTCGAGCAGTGGGACGAGGTTCTCGTAACGATCCAATCCAACGACAGCATCAACCTCAGGCAAGGCCTTCTCGACTTCGGTCCCGAACCGTTGGGCCATGCACCCCATCACAATCGTGCGCGCTCCCGACTTACGTTCGGCCTGCAATTCGAGAATGGTCTCGACCGATTCGCGCCGGGCTTCTTCGATGAAAGCGCAGGTGTTGACCATGACCACATCGGCCAGCTCCGGTGCCTCCGCGACTTCGTAGCCCGCCTCGACCAGCATCGCTTCGACCTTTTCCGAATCGACCTGGTTCTTCGCGCAGCCGAGAGTTGTCAGCCAGAAGGTGCGGCTAGTCATCAGGACAGCGAGCGATATCGGCCCCGGAAGTAGATGAGGGGGTCGGCTAATTCTCCGACCTCGAGATGCTCGATCTCGCCCACGACCAGCACCTGCCAGCCGATCGGGTGACATGCTTCGAGCCGGCAACCGGCCCAGTTGTCGAAACCGCCGATGAGCGGACCCCACTCGGTTTCGGCAATTTCGAGACCGGCGAAGAGACCACCCGGCGAGGGGGCGATCTCGGCAAATCGATCGGCGAGTTGGCGATGCTCCTGGCGGCCGACATGCAACACGAACCGTTTGGTGACGTTGACCGCGTCATGGAAGTCGGCGGCTTCGTTCACTCCCACCAACACCCGGGGGGGTGACCCTTCGAGAACCAGGACGGCGGAGGCGGTCATGCCGTCATCGCCTGAGGTGACGATCGCCACGGGGGCGGCCAACCGACCCCGCAACTGTCGGGCACGATCGCGTGCCTCAGGCGGCGGCAGGAAAGGATTCTCGTGGTGGATCGTCACGGGTTCAGGTTAGGGGGACGCTCTCGGCCACCCGGGAGGTGTACCTGAGATATGAGCGTGTAGCCGGCTGCCTTGGCCAGCTCTTTGAGAGCATCGAATGCAAAGCCGGCGTCGGCGGGTTGATGCGCGTCCGAGGCGAAAGTGATCGGCACCGAGGCCCGCTGGAACATCTGCAAAAGAAGTGGAGATGGGTACGCCTCACCGACCGGCATGCGCAACCCCTGGCTCGAAACCTCGACAGCCATGCCCGTGGCGGCAGCTGCGTCTACGACCCTCTGATAGAGATCCACCGGTTCAGTCGCGGGCCGGAAACCGAACTTTTTGCACAGGTCGACGTGGGCGAGGACGTCAACGACTCCGCGGGCGGCGAGGTCTTCGACCAACTCGAAGTACTCCTTCCAGGCTCGCGCGATTCCCCGCCGATCGAACTCGGCGGTGACATCGGAGCTGTCGATGGCCCAGCCGCCCAGCCAATGCACGGAGCCGATCAGAAAGTCGAAAGGAATCGGCGCCAGCAACTCCATCACCGCGTCGATGGTGGCGGGAAAGAAATCGACCTCGAGCCCGAGCTTGACCGGCAACAGCCGCTCCTTGGCGGCCAGAACCGCATCGACGTACCGGGCAAGTGAGAGGCCAGAGTCGTTCTCCACTAGCAACTCGCAATGCCGACGGAGGTCGGGGTTCGCTTCGGACTCCCAGAACCGACCGAGCACTGCCGCTCCCTCTTCGGTGCGGTAGAGATGCTCCGTGAAACCCAGCTCGAACACGCCGCGGATTGCGGCCTCCTCTAGGTAAGCCTCGATCAAGCCGTCGGGGTACTCCCCATGCGGAGGCCAATCGAAGTCGCGCCCATGCGGATGCAAATGCAGGTGATAGTCCGACACGAGCTAGCTGGTGCGGAGCGAATCGACCAGGCTCTGAAGCGGCCCCGGGCCTACCGCGTCGGCGAGAAAGTCCCACGTGGGTCCACTGAGCCGACCCTCCTCGTCGAGCTGGGTGGCGGCGAGGTGCACGGCGTCGGCAAGGGCCGCAAACAGACCGCTCGAGTCCTTCTCGACCGCGACGTCGACTGCCGACCGGGCAGTGACCGCATCGCCCTGGCTCAGTGCTTCGATCGCCCTTTCCGCCGCTTGTTCGGCCTGGCGCTGCCCTTCCAGGCTCAGACCTCCTGGAAGAGATAGGGTCGCAAGAAATCGATTCGATCGTCCACTTCGTCTGGGTGGATGAACCAGAGCGTGGCGGCGAGAGTCGACAGCAACGGGTTGCCGTCTTGCGGGGTAAAGCAGTAGCCGACGAGTTCGTTCCCGTTGCGGATCGTGAGCGTGTCGATCGCAACGACAGTCTGGCTGAGGATGCGCCCGTAATAGCCGTGGTCACGGCCGAAACTGAAAACGCTGTTCGCCGACTTGCGATAGGTGATCGCCACCCGTTTGTTGGCTAGCAGTCGCTCCTTCGCTTCGATCAGCGACATCTCCTCGTCCAGGGTCAGCGAAAAGTGGACCAGGTGCATGTACTGGCTGTTGAGCTTCAGCGCCGACGAAAACAGGTTGAGGTCATAACCCAAAGTCTCGAAGAGGCCATGAGCGTCGCGAGCGTGGTGGGTGCCGAAGCGATCGTCCTTGTGCCGCTCGACTGTGGGCGACGGAGAGAAGCCTGAGTCCTGGGAGATGTCGTTCGATCTGCGGATGCAGGTGAAGCGGCCATCGGTGAGATGGTTGGTTCCATCGGAATCCATCGCCAGGGTCTTGATCAAGACGGCGATGTTGTGGGTGTTGCACGACACGATGTGGAGGAAGCGGTCGTCCTCGTGGACGAGAGCGCTGTCGTTGATCCCGCGCGCATACATCTTCCCGAAGCCGTACTCCGAGCCCTGGGCCATGAAGCCGAGCGGGTGGATCGCCTGGTCGTAGAACTCGGCTTTGTTGTCGTTCCCGACCGGGGTGCAGTCGATCACTACCGAGGCCCGATCGATCGCCTCTTTCGCCTCCCACTTCGGGGTGTGGCCGAGCTCCTCGAAGGTCGAGCGCTTGTCTTCATCGACGGCAAGCACCGCTCCCCTGCGCACCAGGTCGTTGACCTTGCTGCGCTCGGTGATGAGCGGCGTCCGCTTGTGAAAGGTCACCTCGTCGATCCCAAAGTCGGCCTTGTGGTCGGCGAGCAGACCGATGAGCGGCTCGCCGATGGTCCCGGTCCCGACGACATGGACGATGTTCATGATCTCCCTTTGACGAAGGACATCCTCAAGCTAATCAGAACTGCTCCTCCTCGGTACTGCCCTTCAACGAAAGCGTCGAGGCGGTCCCACCGCTCACGATTTCTGACACCCGGTCGAAGTATCCGGCCCCGACCTCGCGTTGATGACGGGTGGCGCTGTAGCCGTCGCCCTCCATGGCGAACTCGCGCTCCTGAAGCTCCACGTACGCCGGCATCCCCGCCTGCGCATAGCCGCGGGCGAGTTCGAACATGCCGGCGTTGAGAGCGTGGAAACCGGCGAGGGTGATGAACTGGAAGCGATATCCCATTGCGCCCAGTTCCTTCTGAAAGCCGGCGATCTCAGTGTCGGAGAGGTGCTTCTTCCAGTTGAACGAAGGCGAGCAGTTGTAAGCCAGCATCTTGCCGGGGTACTTGTCATGGACGGCATCCGCGAACCTGGCGGCTTCGGCCAGGTCGGGGCGAGCAGTTTCGCACCAGATCAGGTCGGCGTAGGGGGCGTAACTGTTAGCCCGCGAGATTGCTTGCTCGAGGCCAGGCATCACCCGGAAGAAGCCCTCGGCGGTGCGCTCGCCGGTGCAGAACTCCTGGTCGGCCGGGTCGACATCTGACGTCAGCAAATTCGCCCCGTTGGCGTCGGTGCGGGCGACGATGATCGTCGGCACCGATAGCACGTCAGCCGCGAGGCGGGCGGCCTGCAAACTCCTGATGTGCTGGGTGGTCGGAACGAGCACCTTCCCCCCCATGTGACCGCACTTTTTCTCCGCCGCCAGCTGGTCCTCGAGGTGCACCCCCGCCGCACCCGCATCGATGAACGACTTCACCAATTCGAAAACGTTGAGGGCGCCACCGAATCCCGCCTCGGCGTCGGCCACGATCGGAACGTACCAATCGATCGAGTGGTCTCCTTCCGCCCAATGGATCTGGTCAGCTCGGCGCAGTGCGTTGTTGATTCGACGGACCAACGCCGGCGCCGAGTTCGCGGGGTAAAGGGATTGGTCGGGATAGACCTGTTCGGCCAGGTTGCCATCGCCGGCTACCTGCCATCCGGACAGATAGATCGCCTTCAACCCGGCTTTCACCATTTGCACGGCTTGACCGCCGGAAAGAGCCCCGAGAGCGTTGATGTAGTCATTGTCGGAGAGCAATCCCCACAGTTTCTGTGCCATCGCCTGGGCGAGCGTGTGCTGCTCGCGGAGGGATCCCTGCAATGAGACGACGTCCGCCGCCGAGTAGTTGCGGACGACGCCGTTCCAGCGAGCGTCTCCGTTCCAGCTCTTCTCCATTTGCTCGATCTCTGGCTGGTAGGTCGTGGACAATTCGGTTCTCTCCTAATCGAGACGGTCGTAGGCGGGCAAAGTTAGAAACTCAATGAATTCCTCGCCGAGGGAGACTTCGGCGAATAGATCCCACGCCTCGTCGAAATCGGTGTTTGATTCGGCCATGATCTCACCTGCCAGCTTTTCGACCATAGGCCGATCGATGAGATCGCCTTCCTCCGTAGAGGCTTGACGTTGCACCCACTGCCAGATCTGGCTGCGCGAGATCTCGGCCGTGGCTACATCCTCCATCAGGTTGTCAATCCCGGCCGCGCCATTACCGCCGAGCCATGAGGCGAGATAGTGGAGGCCAACCCGAATGTTCTGGCGCAGCCCTCTTTC
Source organism: uncultured Acidimicrobiia bacterium (assembly GCA_963761985.1). GTDB lineage: Bacteria > Actinomycetota > Acidimicrobiia > Spongiisociales > ZC4RG35 > JACCTH01. Next base: position 343,134 of record CAVXIT010000003.1, on the reverse strand, counting down.
GGTGATCAGCCCGGTGGGGAAGTCGAGCAAATCGTCAGCGGTTACCTCGCCGTCCGGAACAACTTCGAGTTGATTGGGTCGATCGCCGAGCACCGAGTCGAAGACCTCGCGCGCAACTTGGACGAGATCGGGATGTGCCACCCAGGTTCCATCGCAACCAAGCCGGGCTTCACGTTCCTTGTCTTCCCGCACCTTGGCCAAAGCTCGCTCGGTGACCTCGGCGTCGCGCCGGTTGGGAATGAATGCGGCCATGCCCCCGATCGCATGGGCACCACGGCGATGGCAGGTCTGTACCTGCAGGGTCGTGTACGCCTTCATGAACGGCACGGTCATCGTCACGGCCGAGCGATCTGGCAACACAAAGTCGGTCCGGGCCCGCAGCTTCTTGATGGTCGAGAAGATGTAGTCCCATCGCCCGGCGTTGAGCCCGGCCGAATGCGCACGTAGTTCGTACAGGATCTCGTCCATTTCGAACGCAGCTGGCAGGGTTTCGACGAGCACCGTCGCCTTGATGGTTCCGGCTGGAATCCCCAAGCGTTCTTGCGCGAAGGCGAAAACGTCGTTCCAGAGACGGGCCTCGAGGTGGCTCTCGAGTTTGGGCAGGTAGAAGTACGGGCCCGGTTCCGGCCTCCAATGCCGCCCGACCACCGTGAAAGAGGTAGAGCCCGAAGTCGAAGAGCGAGGCGGAGACCGGCTGCTCGTCGACAAGCAGATGCTTCTCAGGCAGATGCCAGCCGCGGGGGCGGACCATCAAGGTCGCTAGCTCGTCGTTCAATCGATAGGACTTCTCCGGGGTCTCGAGACGAAGCTCGCGCCGATAGGCCGCGAGGACGTTGGCTTGACCCTCGATCAGATTGGGCCAAGTCGGGCTGGTCGCGTCCTCGAAATCGGCCATGAATACCGAGGCGCCCGAGTTGAGCGCGTTGATCATCATTTTCTGCTCGACGGGCCCGGTGATCTCGACCTTGCGCTCGATCAGGTCGGACGGGACCGGAGCGATCGTCCAATCCGCCGGTGCAGTCTGGAGTAGTCGGAAAGATCCGCCGCTGTCCAGCTCGCGCTGCTTTTCTTGACGGTCAGAGAGTCGCCTGGCTCTCTCTGCCCTGAATGTCCGGTCCAGTGAAGCGACGAAGTCGAGCGCTTCCCGAGTCAGGATGTCGGCCCTCCCGCCTGCCCTGACCTCGATGCCGCTCATGGCCCGAGGTTATCTACCAGCAGCAGGAATTAGGCAGCCTGAGCCGGTTAGGACGGCTCTTCCTCCATGGGGAAAGCCGGGTCAGAAGCTCCAACCCGGAAACGAGGGTCTGTTCGCATCAGCGTTGAGATCTGCTTGCGCAGATGAACCGGTGCGTTTCTGATCCCGACGGCCAGGGCGAAGCCGGCATCGTCGGAGGTCGTGATCACCAACTCCTCGCCGTCCGAGAGGACGTGGAAACCATCGTCGAGAGCCTTGATCGCCACCTCGGACAGATCCCATTCACCGATTTCCATGTCTGGGGTCGCGATTCGAAGCTCCTGGTCGTCGGTGAGATCGATCGTCACCTTGATTGGAGGAGAGAAGTCGCCCGCCAGGCGCAACATGCCTTCGTAGTGCTCCATGGGCCCACAAACTAGGCCAAACCAGCGGCCGGGTTAAGAGTTTCTTCTGGGTCAGGAGGCCAAAAATAGGGCCGGTTCGGCGAGGTTTTCCAGCACCTCCGCCATGAAGCGACGGCCCTGTCCACCGTCTATCACCCGGTGGTCGTAGGAGAGCGAGAGCGGCATCATCGGGGCGATCGAAACTTTGCCGCCGTCGGCCACCGGCCGTTCGGTTGCCCTACCCACCGAGAGGATGGCGGTGGTCCCCGGCGGGACGATCGGGGTGCCGTAACCGCCTCCCAGGGCCCCGATGTTGGAGATAGTGAAAGTCTGGCCGGTCAGCTCAGCTGGTTTGAGCTTGCGTTCCTTGGCCGCCTCAGCGAGCCTTCGGACATCGGCCGCAGTCTCGAGGAGTGTCCGCGTGTCTGCGGCCTTCACCACCCCGACGAGCAGCCCATCCGGGGTGTCGACTGCGATCCCAACGTCGTAATGACCAAAGACCACCAGGTCTTCGCCATCGATCGAGGAGTTGAAGTCAGGGAATTCCATCAGCGCCGGCAAGACCGCTTTGATGATCAGGGCTTCGAGCGGGATTTTGACTCCGTGGCGGGTTTCGAGCGCTTTGCGCGCCGCCAGGAGCCGGGCAGCCGGAGCCTCATCGAAGGTGGTCACATGGGGGATCTCGCTCCAGGACTTGCTCATGTTGGAGGCGATCGTTCGCCGTAATTTCGACAATGGCTTGCGTTCGCCTTTGCGATCCACCGGCAGCGGCGGCAATCCGGGTGCCTCGGGCAGCTCGACCGTGCCGCCGTTTTTCTCGGCCGCGGCAATTACGTCTTCGCGGGTGATCCGGCCATCGGCCCCGGAGCCGGACACCTTGGATAAGTCGACAGCGAGGTCCTTGGCCAGCTTCCGGACGAGCGGTAGGGCTCGCACCGACCCGAGCGCTTTCTCGGTCTTCCCCTTGCGGCGCCCAGTACCGAGCTGCTCGGCCTCGTCGCTGATGCTGCCGACAATCGGCGCCGCCTGGTCTTTGGGCGCTTCGGGCATCCCCTCGTCGGTCGCCATCTCCTCGTCGACCTGATCGAGCCAGGCTTCGGTCTCTGAATCAGCTGTCGTCGAATCTTCCGGAGGCCAGGATTCGCCTGCCTCGCCGATAACCATGAGGACGTTGCCGACAAGAACCGTTTCCCCCTCAGCGGCACCGTGATGCAGGACGGTGCCTGCGTAGGGGCTCGGGATATCGACTACGGCTTTGTCAGTTTCCACCTCGACTACCGGCTCGTCGACTTTGACGACGCCTCCGACTGGAACGATCCAACGAACGACCTCGGCCTCGGTCAGACCCTCACCAATGTCGGGCAAGCGGAACTCATGGGCCATCAGTTCCCCAGTGTGCTACGTGCGGCCGCTGCGATGCGGGCCACGCTCGGCAGGTAGTGATGTTCGGAACGCTTCAAGGGGAACACGGTATCCCAGCCCGTGACCCGCGCGATGGGAGCGGCCAAGGAGAAAAGGCATTGCTCTTGGATCGCCGCTACCACTTCTGCCCCAAAGCCAGATGTGCGCGGGGCCTCGTGAATCACGACGGCACGACCAGTCCGCTCGACCGATTCCACCAAAGTTTCGAGATCGAGGGGCACCAGGGATCTGAGATCGATCACTTCGGCGGAGATGTCCTCGCCGGCGAGCAGGTCGGCGGCTTGACGCGTCTCCTTGGTCATGGCACCCCATGTGATCAAGGTGATGTCGTCTCCATCCCGTTCGATGCTTGCCTCACCGATCGGCACTGTGTACCACTCGTCGGGAACGTCCTCCCGGACGGCGCGATAGAGGCGGATCGGCTCGAGGAAGATCACGGGGTCGGGATCCTCGATGGCTGCCAGGAGTAGACCTTTGGCGTCGTAGGGGGTCGATGGGACGACAACCTTCAAACCCGGGATGTGGGTGTAGATCGCCTCCATGGACTCTGAATGATGTTCGGCTGCACCGATGCCTCCGCCATAGGGAATTCGGATAACCAAAGGCGCGGTGAAACGGTGGCGCGACCGATTTCTGATTCGGGCGACATGATTGATGATCTGGTCGTAGGCCGGATAGGAAAAGCCCATGAACTGCAACTCCAGCACCGGACGCAAACCACCCACTGCCATCCCGAAGCCGACTCCCACGATGGCCGACTCAGCGACCGGGCTGTCGATCACCCGCTCGGCGCCGTAACGCTCACGGAGGCCGTCGGTGACTCGAAACACCCCCCCGGTGCGGCCGACATCTTCACCGAAGACGACCACGGCCCCCTCTTTCTGGAGGGCGAGATCGAGAGCATCGTTGATGGCCTGGGCAATATTGCGATCTGTCATTCCCAACCTGTCGTGTTCTCGATTTGTTGGGCCCGCAGATGAGCGGGAAGCTCTTCGTACATAGCGGCGAAGATATCTCCTGCCGCTAATGGCTTCATTTCTTCGGCCAGTTCCACGGCCCGGTCGATCTCGGCTCCCGCTTCTCGCTCGACCTCTTGCTGCCAGTCCGCGGTCCAAAGCTCGCGCTCGGAGAGGTAGAGGCGCACTCGCTCGAGCGGATCCCGTCGTCGCCAGTCTTCGGTCATGCTCCCGTCCCGATACCGGTTGGGGTCGTCGGCCGTGGTGTGGGGGCCGATTCGGTAGGTGACCGCTTCGATGAGGGTCGGGCCCTCGCCATTGCGGGCTCGGGTCACCGCCTCGAGCGTCGACGCATAGACCGCCAGGAGATCGTTTCCATCGACTTGCACCCCCGGCATTCCGTAAGCGATGGCTTTCTGGGCAATGGTCTCGGATTTCGTCTGCTCTTCGCGTGGCAATGAAATGGCCCAGCCGTTGTTCTGACAGAAGAAGACACACGGTGTGTTGAAGACCGCGGCAAAGTTCATCGCCTCGTGAAAGTCTCCCTCGGAGGTGGCCCCGTCGCCGAAGTAGGTGATCGCAATCCTTTGCTCGCCCAGAAGGCGTGCGGCCCACGCCAGCCCCACCGCGTGGACCATGTGCCCCCCGACCGTGATCGAGGGCGGGAGCACCGAGACATGGTCGGGGGGTGAGCCTCCCCTTTCGTCGCCGGTTCGTCCTGCCAAGAGCAGCTCGAGGGGATAGCCCTGCATCCACATCGCCGCGGCGTCGCGATAAGTCGCAACCATCCAGTCTTCGGGGTCGAGCGCGGCCGCGCTCCCTACCTGGGCCGCCTCCTGTCCTTCAAAGGGGGCGTAGGTCGCAAGCCGTCCTTGCTTCTGAAGAGCGACTCCTTTGCGATCGTAAGTTCGGGCGAAAACCATCGCCCGGTAGAGACGCCGAACAAGCTCTGGCTCCAACGGCGAAGGCGCAACAAGATCTCCGGAAGGGGTGAGGACGGCCAACATGCGCGAGACCCGAGCGTAGCGATTAGATCGGGTTGTTAAACGGAGACGTTTTCGCGCTCGTAAAGGTCTTCGAGCTCCTCGGTGGTCATCAGAACTTCGCGCGCTTTTGATCCCTCCGATGGTCCGACAATGCCGCGTTGTTCGAGCATGTCCATCACTCTCCCGGCCCGGGCGAATCCAATCCGCAGTTTGCGTTGCAGCATCGAGGTGCTGCCGAGCTGGCTCCGGACGATCAGGTCCATCGCCTGCCGAATGAGCATCTCTTCTTCGTCGTCGACCTCCTCCGCAACTTGTGCAGCCTCGGCGCTGCGCTCCGTCACGGACTCCTGGTACTCGGCCTCGCGCTGTTCCTTGCACCATTCGACGATGGAGTGAACTTCTTCCTCGCTGACCCAGGCGCCCTGGTATCGCGTGGGTCGAGGCTCTGCGGCGGTGGCCACCAGCATGTCGCCCATGCCGATCAACTTGTCGGCTCCGGCGCCGTCGATTATCACGCGGCTATCGGTTTGTGAAGCCACCGAGAAGGCGAGACGCGAGGGGATATTGGCCTTGATCACGCCGGTGATGACGTCGACGGAGGGACGTTGGGTGGCGATGACTAGGTGGATGCCAACTGCCCGCGCCATTTGGGCAATGCGGACGATTGCCTCTTCGACTTCTCGTCCAGCCACCATCATCAGATCGTTGAGCTCGTCGACGATCACGACCAGATAGGGGAAACGGTCGAAGCCTTCGGGTGGCAATAGCCCGGCGTCCATCTTTAGCCGGTATCCATCGATGTCGCGCACCTTGGCATCGGCCAGCAGGTCGTAGCGCCGATCCATCTCCGCCACGGCCCATTTCAGAGCCTCGGCTGCCTTCTTGGGGTTGGTGATGACCCGGGTCAGGAGGTGAGGAACGCCGTTGTATTGCCCGAGTTCAACCCGCTTGGGGTCGACCATTATCAAACGCACATCGTCAGGGGTGGTGCGCATGAGCAAAGAGCTCACGATTGAGTTGATGCAAGATGACTTGCCCGCTCCGGTGGCGCCGGCGATCAATACGTGGGGCAGCTCGGAGAGGTTGAGCATCCGGGCCCGCCCGGAGATGTCGACGCCGAGTCCGACAGCAAGCGGATGGGTCGCTGTTTCTGCTTCGCTGCTTCGGAGAACGTCGCCGAGCGTGACCAGGCGGCGCTTGCGGTTCGGAACCTCGACGCCGATCGCCGACTTCCCGGGGATGGGAACCAGAAGCCGAACATCCGGGGTGGCGAGCGCGTAGGCGATGTCGTGGGAAAGGCTCGAGACCCGGTTGACCTTTACTCCCGGCGCCAGCTCGATCTCAAAGCGGGTTACGGTCGGTCCCGGCACGATCTTCGTCAACTGGGCATCGACCCCGTGCTGACGCAGCGTCTCCTCGAGCTCGGACGCGGTTGCCTCCAGCTCCTTGCGGCTCTGCTCACCTCCTCCACCCGACTTGAGCAGATCGAGGGGCGGCAGCTGGTAACCACTACGCCGAGAGGCCTGAGTCGCCATCGGTTTGGTCTTCACGGCCTGTTTTTGCTTGGGTTTCTTGCCCGGAGCCGGCTCGGAAACCCCGGTCTGAGACTTCGACGGGGCGGTCTGTTCGATTGGCTTACGGGCAATTGGCTTGCGTGCGAGCGGCTGGGGCCGTGACCTGCGGAAACTTCGTGCGTAGGCGGCGACGTCGGCAGCCACTTCCTTGACCGTCGTGCGAGTGATGAGGAGCACGCCGATTCCCATGACCGAGGCGAGCATGACGAACGCCCCCCACGAGCCGACCAGCCGTCGCAGGGGGTAGGCGATCAGGGCTCCGATCGCCCCGCCACGCCCCTTCACGGCTTCAACATCGGGGAAGAGCGATGGCCCTCCTGTGAACAAATGAAACAACGCGAGCGAGGAGAAGAAAATGGTCACCGCGCCGACCACGGCTCGACCGACGCCCTGGCGGGGCCGACCAGCGATCAGGGCTACCCCGATGGCGGCCATCACCGCGGGAACCAGGAAACGCCAAAGTCCGAAGAGGTAGTGCAGTCCGTTGGCTACTCCCCCACCAACCGGACCTGCCAGATCGAGAAACCCGAGCACGATGATGATCGAGAGAACCACGAGGAGCATTCCCCAGACGTCGTCAGCCTGACGACCGAGTCTCTCGCGAACTCGAATCCGAAAACCCGCCAGCCGGGCACGGATCGATTCCGTCGCTTTCCCGTTTGATCTATTTGGGGACACCCGCTTCCGCCCGCTGCCACCCCGACGGGTGGGCGTCCGTTTGGTCATGTGGTTCGTGAGCCTAACGGCTGGCGCGACTTCGTTTGGGAACTAGAGCTCCAAAACGACCGGCACTATCACCGGTCGTCGACCGGTCTCACCTTTGATCACGCGAGCGGTCGACTGCCGAACGGCCAATTGCAAGACCGACATATCGCTCTCACCATTGGCCAGGCGATCGTCGATTGCTTGGCGCACGGCCTGCCCGGCCTTTTCCAGCACTGGCTCGGGATCGTCCATGACGCCGTGGCTGTGAAATTCAGGCCCGTACACCAGCTCCCGATTGTTGGGCGAGACGGCCAGGGTGACCACGACCACACCCTCGTCGGCCAGGTGGCCGCGATCACGCAAGACACCCTGCACCTCGCCTATCCCGTCGCCATCCAGGTATACGTACCCGGCGGGCACAGCTCGCCGCTCCACCCTGGTTTCGGCGCCGTCGAGAACAACCCGATCGCCGTCCTCACATATCTCTACCGCGGGAATGCCAGCGAGTCGGGCGAGCTCCGCGTGGGCGGCCAGGTGTCGATACTCGCCGTGGATCGGGACAAAGGCTTGCGGCTTGACCACGTGCATCAATGTGAGCAGCTCATCGCGGTTGCCATGGCCCGAGACATGCACCTCTGCATTCCTGCCGTGGACGACTTTCGACCCTCGCCGCAATAGTTGGTTGATCACACGGGACACCGCGGTCTCATTGCCCGGGATCGGTGTGGCCGACAGAAGGATGGTGTCGCCCTCTGCCACCTCGACGTACTTGTGCCTTCCCTGTGCCATCAGCGACAGCGCCGCAAAGGGCTCGCCCTGGCTGCCCGTGGTGATCAAGAGCTGCTTTTTCGGGGGCAGCTTGAGCAGGTCAGTTATATCGATCACCACTCCGGCGGGCAGGCTCAGACGGCCGAGGCTCTCGGCCACCGCGGTGTTTCGTTGCAATGACCGGCCAAAAATTGCCACCTGGCGGTCGGTCGCTACTGCCGCGTCGATTATCTGTTGGATCCGATGGATGTGCGAGGAGAAGCAGGCGGCAATGACCCGGCCCGGCGCATCGCCAAGAATGTCGCGAATCGGGTCGGCCAGGGTGCGTTCCGAGGGAACAAAGCCTGAGCGTTCGGCATTGGTCGAGTCCGAAAGCATGAGCCGGACTCCCGACCGCCCCAACATGGCCATTGTCGAGAGATCGGTGGCCCGACCATCGATCGGTGTCGGATCTAGCTTGAAATCGCCAGTGTGGAGAATGGTCCCCTCCGGGGTCGAGAGCGCGACCGCCGAGGCATCGGGAACTGAATGGGCAACCGCGACCAGGGCGAAGCGGAACGGGCCAATGCTGGTGGGGTCCCCGACTTCGATAGTTCGCAAGTCGGCTTCAACCCCCAACTCCTCGATACGTCCCTGGGCGAGACCGAGGGTCATGGCTGTGCCATAAACCGGGACGTTGATCTCGCGGAGGAAATAGGGAAGGGCACCGATGTGGTCTTCGTGGCCGTGAGTCAAAACGACCGCGGTCACATCGGAGGATCGTTCCGCCAGCCAGCTCCAATCGGGGAAAACGAGGTCGACCCCGAGCATCTCCTCCTCGGGAAACATGAGCCCGCAATCGATGAGAAGCAGTTTGCCGTCAATTTCAATCGCGGCGGAATTCCGGCCGATGTCACCCAGCCCGCCGAGAAATGTGACACTGACTGTCACGATTTGGCCGTCACAAAGGCTGGCCGTCACAGGAGAGTCAATGCCTCTTTGATCGCGGTCACGGTTGCGTCCGAAGCTGCCACCAATGGCAGACGAGGAAGACCTACCGGTTCCCAGATCGAGTTGAGGGCGGCCTTGACCGGCCCCGGGTTGGGTTCGAGAAAGCAGGCGAGTCCGAGCGGCAGCAATCGTTGGTGCAGGTCGCGGGCTCGCTCGAATTCACCCTGGGCGGCGGCTGCGACCATCGCTGCTACGGCTTCTCCAGCAAGATGGGAGATCACCGAAACGACCCCGACCGCGCCCACGGCCATCATGGGCCAGGTGTAGGTGTCTTGACCGGAGTACACCTCGAGATCGGGCACTTCGGCGCAGGTGCGCGACGTGAAGTCGATGTCCATCACCGCATCCTTGACGGCCACGATCCGGGGGTGCGCGGCGAGCTTCTGCAACGTCTCGATCTCGATCAGACGCGCGGTGCGGCCGGGGATGTTGTACAGCAGCACCGGCAGGTCGGTGGCGTCGGCGATCGCTCGGAAGTGGGCGAGGAGCCCCTCCTGACTGGGGCGGTTGTAGTACGGAGTCACCGCCAGAATGCCGTCGCACCCGGCTTCGGCGGCTCGTCTGCTGAGATGCACCGACTCGGCCGTGTTGTAGGTGCCGGTGCCGGCAACCACCTTGACGTTTTTTCCAGCGACAGCCTCGACCACCGTGCGATAAAGAGCGACTTTCTCGTTCTCTGCCAACGTCGGCGACTCGCCCGTCGTGCCGGTGATCACCAGACCATTTGAGCCATTGCTGGCCAAAAAGCGCGCGAGGTTCCAAGTGCGTTCGTGGTCTACCTCTCCGTCCTCGCGAAACGGAGTGATCATGGCTGTTAGAACCCGGCCAAAGGCGGCCATCGCATCTCCGTAGTAGGTCAATCAGAGCTTACCTAGCGAACTACCCTCACCCCATGAGCGTGATCGAAGTCACCGAGGCAGACTTCCAGACCAAAGTCTTGGAAGCCTCGAAGACTGAGCCGGTGGTGGTCGATTTCTGGGCCGGCTGGTGCGAGCCCTGCAAGACCCTCGGACCCATCCTCGAACGAATCGCCAACGAGCCGGACAGTGGGTTCACGCTGGCCAAGATCGACGTCGACCAGAACCAGCGGGTGTCGCAGGCATTCGGGGTGCAAAGCATTCCTACTGTCATCGCGTTCAAGGACGGACGTCCGGTCGACACGTTCACCGGAGCGGTGCCCGAGATTCAGGTACGCGAGTTCATTTCCCGCTTGATGCCAGCCAAAGCCGACGAGCGCGTTGTCGAGGTCGAGTCGATGATCGATGCCGGCAACATCGATGCCGCTAAAGCCCGGCTCATCGAAATCCTCGACGTCGAGCCGACGAATCAGGAAGCGGCCCTCACTCTGGCCGGTTTGCTTATCGAGGACAAGGAGACCAGCGAGGCGCTCGCGATCCTCGAACGGCAAGCGCCGACCGCCGAGGTGCGCCAAATGATGGCCGCCGCCCGCTTGCTGGCGAACGGAGAGGCCGACGTGGCCGACCCCGAGGCGTCACTCCCCCGCCTTCTGGCCACGGTCGAGGCCCGCGGGGAGGACCAAGACTCCGCTCGTCTCACCATGATCGACCTCTTCGATCTCTTGGGCCCCGAGCATCCGCTAACCCTTGAATATCGGCGTCGGTTGGCCTCGGCATTGTTCTAAACGAATGCTCTAGACGGGAAATGAACAATCGGCCCTTTCGGGTCGTCCTAATTTCAACAAACCAGCAAAGCCGGCATCCGTAGTACAGGCGATGGAGTCACAAGCGACCCTCATTTGGAGGTTGGACGACGTCTCTCCAGGTTTTGTTCAACTGCCGCGTTCACTGGGCTGGTATCCGCGCACGGGGCGGCTACGAACCCAGGGTTCGCTTTTAAGGTGAGGTGATGGCAAAGCAATACAAGACCGCCCCGGACCTCACGATCGACCTGGCAACCAAATACAGCGCAACCCTCGACACGACGCATGGAGAGATCACGATCGACCTCGATCCCGAACGATCACCTCAAGCCGTGAACAATTTCGTTTTCCTCGCGCGCGAGGGCTATTACGACGGCGTCATCTTTCACCGGGTCGTGCCCGGGTTCGTGATCCAGGGGGGCGACCCCACCGGCACTGGTCGTGGCGGCCCTGGCTATGAGTTTCGCGATGAGCTCGAAGGCCAGGGAACCTACAGCCGGGGAGTCGTGGCCATGGCCAACGCCGGACCAAACACCAACGGCTCCCAGTTCTTCATCTGCCTGGAGAAGGTCGGGCTACCACACGCCTACACCATCTTCGGCGAAGTCACCGAGGGCATGGAGGCGGTCGACTCGATCGCCGCGTTGCCCACCAAGTCCGAGAAGCCAACCCAGGATGCCGTCATCCGCTCGGTAACCATTTCCGAGCGCTAGAGCCCGAGCAGTCCTTCCAGCCCGATAGTCACCGGCTCGGTTTGAGTCGACACCGACCGGATGGCGAGGAGGATGCCCGGCACAAAAGCGCTGCGATCGCTCTGGTCATGGCGGATCGAAAGCATCTCCCCGGGGTTGCCCAGCAGAACTTCCTGGTGGGCGAGCAAGCCGGGAAGGCGGATGGAATGAATCCAAACCTGGCCGACCTCGGCGCCGCGTGCTCCGGGGATCGACTCCTTTGATTCGACCGCTCGCTGGCCGCTCGGTTTCATTCGCTCGGCTGTAGCGAGGGCGGTGCCCGAGGGCGCGTCGTTCTTGCGATCGTGATGCAGCTCGATCAACTCGGCAGCCGTGAAATAGGATGAGGCCTTCTCGGCTAGCCACATCATCAAGGCAGCTCCCAACGAGAAGTTGGGAACGACCAGGCAATGGCCCGGCCCCTCGCCCCACATTTCCGCCAGCTCCTCCAGCCGCCGTCGATCGAATCCCGAACTTCCGACCACTACATCGCTCTCCTGGGAGTGCCAACGAGCAATGTTCTCGAGTGCGGAAGTGGCTGGCCCGAACTCCACGACGACATCGCAGCCAGCCAGCGCGGCCGGGTCGTCGGCGCCATGACCCGGCGCGAAGCGTCCCCCCAGCTCGAGATCCTGCGACGCCGCAACCGCCTCGGATGTGATGAGACCCATCCTCCCGGCGGCACCAGAAACGCCGACTTTCAAACTTTGGCCCTCATAGATCAATGGCTCTCATTGAACCCAGCGGTCGAGTTCGCCCATCTCGAACGGGCCTACTGCCCCCATGACTCTTGGTCCGGTGTAAACGACACCCGCGACCTCCTTGACTGCCTCGAGATCGACGTCCTCGAGCCGGGCGATTCGATCATCGATCGACAGATGAGGGCCACCGGTGAGCTCGTCGCGACCGAGGCGAACCATCCGGCTGTTGGGATCCTCAGTCGACAGAGCCAGTCCACCTCTCAGCGAGCCCTTGGCGCGTTCGAGCTCGTCGGCGGTGATGCCCTCGGCCACGACTGCGGCCAGTTCTTCTTCGATCAGTTGCATGCACGTCTCAGAGAAGTCGGGAGTGGTCCCGACATAGACGCCCCACCCGCCAGTGTCGCTATGCGCGAGCCGGAAGGAGTACACCGAATAAGCCAAACCTCTCTCCTCGCGGATCTTGAGAAAGAGTCGCGACGACATTCCGCCGCCGAGGATGTGGTTGAGCACGTCGAGGGCGAACCGTCGTTCGTCGCCCCGGGTGAGCCCGCGCCCGCCGAGCACCAGATGAGCCTGTTCGGTGTCCCGCCGCACCAGCCGGACCCGTGGGTCGATCACCGGCTCGGCAAATTCGTGACTTACCTTCTCGCCCGACCAATCACCAAAGTGCTTGCTCACGAGATCCACCGCGGCATCATGCTGCACCGATCCGGCCATCGCGATGACCGTCGATCTTGACCCATAGCGACGCTCCCAATATCGGGAGAGGTCGTCGCCTGTCATCGCTTTGATCGAGTTGCGGGTCCCTAATACGGGACCTTCGAGCGGGTGCCCCGCAAACAACACTTGCGTGAACTCTTCGAAAGCGACGTCGGAAGGGTCGTCGTCGTTCATGTTGATTTCTTCGATAACGACCTGACGTTCGCTGTCGATCTCGTTTGGACGGAAAGCGGGACGCTGGAGCATTTCGGCCAGCAAGTCGACACCGGTAACGAGGTCGGCATCGAGGAGCCTGGCCCAGAAACAAGTGTTGTCCTTGGAGGTGAAAGCGTTCGACTCTGCACCGATCGCGTCGAATGTCTCGGCGATCATTCTCGCCGAGTAGCGCTCAGAGCCCTTGAACAAGAGGTGTTCGAGAAAGTGAGACGCGCCTGCCTCCTGTCCGACCTCGTCCCTCGACCCGGTGTCGACCCAGCACCCGACGGCGACCGAGCGGACCCAGGGCATCTCCTCGGTTATGACTCGCAACCCGTTGGGCAGTGTCGTGAGCTGATAGTGGGACCCGCGAATCGTCTCAGACATCGCCGGGGAGTGTAAGGACCCTCGAATCCAAGGTAACGAGCTCAAGTTGTCTCGCCCGAGTTGACTCGGGTGAGACAATGAAGGCTTATGCGCGTCCGTCAGCAGCCCGGGGTGAGATCGTCATTCCTCCGCGAGATGCTCCCGCCCGAGGAGCAAGCCATCGAAGCGGTGGTATCGCGCTACCAGGCCGTTGCCCCGGCCGTCACTCGCTTCGCTCGTTCGCTGGCCGACAATCCCAAGCTCCGCGTTGTCTTGGGGCCCGCAGCAGCGGTCACAAACGATGAGGTGGTCTGCGATCCTCGACTCTTCCAGGCTGCCACCAACCGCGAAGCTCCCGTCACGGCCCCGGAGATGGCGCTCGCCTCCGCCATGCACGAGGTGGTCCACCTTCTCTCCACGAACTTTGATGAGCCGTTCGGCCCCGATGAGACGAATGGAGCGCTAAACGGTGAGGAGGACCTCCTCGACTTTCTTGCCCGCGAGGGTGGACCGGTCGCCGAGATCCTGTTCTTCAATCTCGAAGACGCGCGCCAGGAGGTGCAGGGCCTGGTCAACTATCCCGGGGTGCGGTCGGTTCTCATCGACCTCTACTTATCTGCGCTCTCGTTCGCGATCTCGAAGTCGGGCCCGCTCGGTCAGTTCACCCTCGGTTGCTTTCTCTACTGCGGTAGCTACATCGAACGCGAAGCGCTTGAGCGCCGCCTCAATTCCCGCGCGCAGCAAGCGCTGGCCGACGCCTATCCGATTTGTGTCAAGGCGGGCAACGAAACGGATCCTCGCGAGGTCGCCAAGCATGCTCTAGCCCTCCATGAGATTGCCCGGGCACACGGTCTCTTGACCTCGGTTAGGGAGGAAGGCACCCAGGCCCAAAAACGAATGGTGCAGAAGGTGGATGCTGAGGCCGCGGCCGACGGGGCTGACCTGGTCCGCCTGCCGAGTCCCGTGTTGAGGAACACCGACAGTTACCACGACGTCCAGCGCGTGGCCGAGGCTCGCGCCGGTGACTCAGACAAGAAGGGCGCCTCCGAGCTGGCCGGCGAGGCCTCGACGGACCAACTGCTGAGAGTCAGCGAGGCTCCCACCGTCTACTTGCCTACTGGCATGGGCGGAAAGCTCGTGGTCACTGCCGCGCCGACAACGTTCGCACGATTTGCCGCCGATGGCCTGGCGGCGATGGACGCGGCGGCCCGAAAGTGGGGTGTCGCCCAACGCCAGGTTTCGGGTGAGCTCTACCCTCTCTTCGCTGCGAACCAGCGGCGGGGATTGCGGTCCGGCTACGACCAGGGCGACGTTTCCCCTCATGCCGCCCTCTTCATCGGTGCCGGTCTCTATGACCGCATGTATGAACGACGCGCCTCACGGACCCGACGTTCGTACGCGGTGAGCCTTCTCGTCGATGCCTCCGCGTCGATGCTGCAGCCTCGCAATCCCGATCGCCGGCCGTGGGGCATGGCCGCGGCCCTGCTCGGCGCCACGACTCTCGCCCGCCTCTGTCATGAGCTCCAGGTCGATTTCGAAGTGGCGCTCTTCAACCGTGGCTTTGCCACCCGGCCCAACGACACCGAATGGACCTACACCCGCTCGGCCAGTCAGGCCGCGGCAGGTCTCCGCCAGACCCACGGCTCGGCGTCGGCACGACTTACAACGACCGTCAATCATTACCTGGTCAAGTCGTTTGACCGGCGATGGCGCGAAGCCGAGCCGGTCCTCGCCGGAATGTTCTGGACCGCGTCGGAGCCGGCCAAAGCAGCTCTGGCCGCGCGGCGCGATCCACGAACCTGCCCGCCTGTGTCACTGTTCGAGCGAGCGGCCAACGTCGACGAGTTCAACGTCATTCATGCCGCCGAGCGCATGGCCAAGCTCGGCGCCCAGGTCCGGGTGCTCGTCGTCCTCGCCGACGGCATGACTCGCGGCTCGGTCGAGGCGCTCAGCTCGGCAGTCACCGCAGTCGAACGCTCCGGCACCACGGTGCTTGGAATTGGAATCGGCGACGACACCGCCACCGGGGCCTATCACCGCTTCGAAACCGTCAACCGGCCCGAGGCGTTGACCAGAGCCATGATCGACGGCACCCGTGGCGCCTTGCGGCGCGGTCTTTCGCTGTGGGGCATGGACACCTGGTGGCTCCGTCCACAGAAATCTGCAACACCTAGGGAGTTAATCAGTGCCTGAGAAAGTGACCTTCGAGGATCCCACGGGGTCGGGACCTTCCATCACCTTGGATAAGTTCGCCGTCGACCAAAAGGTGGCCGACTCCAAACAGAGAAACGGCAAGATCCCGGTGCCCGACCCGCACTACGTGGACCTCGGCATGCTCTACCGCTTTGCCCAGGTAGAAGCAGTGCGCCGCTCGGATCCCGAGGGTTTTGCTCCGCTCCACTTGGCCGTGCGCGGTCACATGGGGACCGGCAAAGACCATGACATCGAGCAGTTCGCCGCCCAGCTCGGACTCCCCTACTACCGGATTCCGCTGACCGGTGAGGTCCGCGATGTCACCTTGATCGGTTCGACCAGACTTCATGGGGATGGCAAGGGGGGAACGGAGAGCCGTTGGGAGGATGGCGACATCACCCGGGCACTGCGCGGACCGGCGCTGCTCAATCTCTCCGAGTTGAACGCGGCAGGAGCAGAGACTCTCTTTGCCTTGCATGGGCTTCTCGACCGCTACGGGGCTCTCGATCTCCCCAACGGGGAAACGGTGCGTTTACGTCCGGACGTTCGCGTCTTCGGAACGATGAACCCGACCGACATCCGCGATTACGCCGGGACGCAAACGTTAAACAAGGCCTTTGCCGACCGCTGGGTGATTTGGGAAAAGGACTTCCCCGGCGGCGAGCAGGTCCAGGCAATGTTGAAACGCCGCTACCCGTCTCTGCGCGAGGACTTGGTCGAAGCTATCTCACGGCTCGCAGTGGAAGTCAACGCCTCCTTCGTTGTGCCCGACGCCTCCACACGAGTCGAGTCGCCGCTTTCTCTCCGCTCCGTCCTTGATCGGATCCCCACTGGCTTGCGCGTCTACCGGGACGAGACCGATCCGCTGCGGCGTGCCTGGGAAGCGTTCGTGCTGCCCCATGTCGACGCCTTCGACCGCGACCACTACGAGACGGTTTGGAACGCCGTCGTCCGCCGCGGCCCTACCGGAGCCCCGTTCCAGAACTAGCTTCGGAGATCCGGCGGCGCGCCGCTTCGATCTGATCGAGCGGTCGGAAGGCCGTTTCCCCGATCGTCGACTCGATCGCAGTTCGAACCGCCGAAGCGACCCTGGCACCCCGCCGCCGGCCGATCCAGCTGGCATGAAGATTGAGCAATAGCCCGAGCAGCAGGCTGGCGACCAGGGAACCGACGATGAGAGCGAGAGGGATCGGAACAGGGCCCAGGTAAGGAATCTCGACCGTGCCCACCGGCAAGCTCCCCGGGCCGAAGATCAAGGTGAGGTACCAGGCGACAGCAAAAAGGAACGCGGCACCGAGGATCAGTTGCAGCACTCCCACGAGAACCCAGAGCATCGAGCGGGCCACTTCGAGGTCGTTCCGGGCCGATCGAACGGCCCCGTCGATCGATTTAGTTAGCCGAGCTTCGAGGTCGGGGAGGTCAAGTTTTCTCATGACTCCCGGTCGGGCTCGCCCGGGCAGCCTCGAAACCGAGTCGACCAAAAGGCGGCGGACGGGATTGAGAACGTGGCCCAGCGATCCGCGTTGATTCCACGCCAACAAAAATCCCGCTGGATCGGCCGACTTGCGGCGGGTGCCAGTCAAATTGCTTAACAACGCCAGGACTCGAGCGAGTAACGAGCCGCCCTGGCGGCGGGCCCGGTAGAGCACAGCCGCCCTCACTTGAGCCGCCACGCCTTCGGGGTCGACTATTGCCAGCGCTCCTCGCACCGCGTCCGCTGTCGCCGATTCTCGTTCGCGGTCATCGACCAGTGGGGCATAGCTCTTGTCGACGCCCGCCGCCGCAGCCAGCTCGACCAGGCTTGAACCGAGGTCCGCTTCCAGTTTCTTCACGACGAGCTCCTTGTCGTCGGCCCGTCGGCGCAATGCATTGACCAGCGGCTCTACACCATCGCCCGTCTTCGCCGACACGATGAACAGGTCGGGCCGGGGATATCCGGCCGAGCGGAGTCGACGGCGAAAGTCTTCCCCAACGAGCTTTTGACCGTCGGTGTCGAGGCGGTCCGACTTGTTGAAGACAAAGCCAATTCGCTCGGCGTGCGGAGTCAGATCCCGGAGATAAGCGTGGAGCAGCTCGTCGTCGTATTTCTCGGTATCGACCACCCACAACATCGAGTCGATGCGCGGGAGCAGGCGATCAACCGTGGCGCGATGGTCGACTGCGACACTGTCGAAATCCGGGAGATCGAGGATCACCATGCCCGAAAGCTCCTCGCGATCGTGCGTGATCACTGCTTCGACCCCCAGCCATTCGAGCAAAGGCGCTACTTCCACGCGTTGGCTCGCCGCCACCCAGGCGAGAGGTCGCGAGGTCGTGGGACGGAGCGGGCTTACTTCACTCACGGGGCTGCCGGCCAGCGCGTTGAGCAGCGATGACTTGCCGACCCCCGTGCCTCCGGCGAGCGCAAGGACATAGGCAGTGCCCTCGAAACCCATTCGGCCTTCGACCTCACTGAGGACATGCTCGGCCCGGCGAGCATCGTCTTCCAATCCGAGGTCGAGAGCAGCGTCGGCCGCTTGCCTGAGCTGTAAGAAATCCTTCACGAGAACGCAGCTTTGGCAGCCTTTGCCTCCGCACGGAGGGTTGCCGCGAGCCCGCCGCTGCCAACCCGACCGAGCGCAGCCACGAAGCGATCCTTCTCGCCTTCGAAAGCCCGCCGCAGTTCTTCATGAAGCCGGTCGCGGGCTTGCTTGACGAAGGCGGCGACATTGGCCTCGCCGAAGATCGCTTCCAAGAGCTTTTGATTTACGACCGCTGTCCCTGCTCCGATCCCGATTTCGGCTCCGGTCAGGCCACCGGTATGGACGAAAACGGCGAGCATCACGCTGGTTCCGAGAACGTTGAGACCGATCGTTGCGGCCTGGGCCCAGCCCTTGCGTTGTTGACCAACGACGGCGATCTCGTCGGCGATCCGATCGACCCACCGATTCAGGCTTTCCTGCAAGACCGTTCCAAGATTCGATCGGCTTCCCCACAGGTCAGGCTGACGGGCCAGAGCAGCGGACCCGTATTCGTCCTCCGCCCAGGAGTTCGCCGTTCTGCGTGCCGCCTCGTCGGCCTGGCGGATCGCCGATGCAATCAGATCGGCGAAGGCCGCTTCACGAACGTCGGGCGCCGGCACCGCCGGCTGAGGTCGGAAGAGGTTGCGGAGACTGGTGGCGATGCGGCCAATACCTTCCGAGAGAAAGCGTGCGGTGGGACCGGCCCGGACGAAGTCCAGCCACTGACGCAAGACTTCACCTCGCAGAAGGGTGCCACTGGCAATCTCGCCTTCCAGCTCTGCGAGCCCGCGCCGGTAATTTTCCTCCGCTTTCCTGACCATCGTCGCCGCCGCCTCCTCCTCGGCCGCAACTTCGTGTGCAATCTGTTCCACACTCTCCGGCAAGCTGTCGAGGGCAGCCTTGAGCGCCCGGCGCGCGATTTCCTTGCGTGCCTCGGTGTCGCTTTGCAGCCTTTCGATCGCCCCCAGGATCGGACTGATCGCCGCGCGGGCCAGGCCGTCGATATTTCGATCCAGAGCCCCTTCTTCGACCGCGACCACCTCGAGATTCCCAAACGCACCCAACTTTTCGATGTCGCCACCGACCAGCAACCGCCGGTAGTCATCCATGACGGCCCGCGCGTCCTCGACCTCTGCCGGCATCCGATTGATCACTGCGAGCATCGGAACGCCGCGCTCGTTGGCGCGGGCGAGCACGGTCCACGGCACAAAGTCCGCATAGCGGGTGACGGTCGTGACGAAGATGATGAGATCGGCTGCTTCCAGCAAGTCCAGGGCGAGCTTGCGATTGGCCAGCTCGACCGAGTCGAAGTCGGGTGAATCGACCAACACCAGGCCTGGCGGTGTCAGCGGATCAGACACCACACGCACCTCCGGGAGCCGGAGGCCCCCATCGTCGGCCGGATTGACCAGGGCAACCGCCTGCCGGGTCGTTGGTCGAAGCAGCCCCGACTCGCTGACCCGTCGGCCGGCGATGGCATTGAACAGGCTCGACTTCCCAGCCCCCGTCGAACCGAGCAGGACGACGATCAATGGAGAGCTCAGGTCGGCGGCACGCGGCAAGAGGAAATCGCGGATGTGTCGAGCGAGTCTCGTGGCCTTTTCGGATTTGGGCGGGGAGGGAGCGTTGGCGGCCCGTCTTTCGAGGCTCTCCGCCAATGATTCCAGTGCCTGGCTGACCACGTCGAAAGACTACGGTTCGCCCGGGAAGGCACGACACGACCAAGCAATACGACCTGGGGCGACCCGAACTGAACGAACAGGTTCGGCAGTTGATCGTCGACGCGGCACCCTCAGCCGTCGCGGGTGAGAACCACGATCTGATCGCCGAAATGGTCACGACGATCCTGAAGCTTCATCGCGATCGCGCCGAACGGGGTGACCTCAAATTGGTCAACACCGCCCTTAAAGAGATGCGCTACTCGATGCGGCTGTTCGCCCCTCACGACGAACCCAAGGTCACGATCTTCGGCTCCGCACGCCTGCGCGCCGATGATCCCAACTATGTCTTGGCCGAATCGCTCGCCGCGAAGATGGCGGACAAGGGTTGGGGGGTGATCACCGGGGCCGGGCCCGGGATCATGGAAGCCGGTGCCCTCGGAGCCGGTCTCGACCACGCGTACGGAGTCAACATTCGCTTGCCGTTCGAACCGGATCCAGTCGGGGCAATCGATCCCAAGCGAATGGTCAACTTCAAGTACTTCTTCACGCGCAAACTGACCTTTATCAAGGAGTCGGCGGCATTTGTCCTTTGCCCCGGCGGCTTCGGAACCCTCGATGAGTCTTTCGAGCTCTTCACCCTGGTCCAAACCGGAAAGAGCGACCTTCATCCGATCGTCCTGCTTGAAGCGCCAGGGACCGGCTACTGGCCGCCATTGCTCGAGTTCTGCGCCAACGTCTTGATCGAAAAAGGGATGATCGCACCCGAAGACATGTCCCTCTTCATGCTGACCAGCGACGCTGACGACGCGGTCGAGCACATTCTCAATTTCTACTCCAACTATCACTCGCAGCGTTATGTCGGAGGCCGGCTGGTCTTGCGCATCCACACCGGCCCTGATGACAAGACACTGGCCGAGTTGAACGAGGAATTCGCAGATCTCCTCGCCTCAGGATCGATCAACCGGACCGAGCCCTCCCCGGCGGAGACCAAAGACAAGGACGCCCTCGAATGCGAGCGCTTGTCGTTGAATTTCGACCGCAGGAGCTACGGTCGGCTGCGCCAGCTGATCGATCGGCTCAATTCGCTCGTGATCACTCCCTCAACCGTCAAGCCCCCCGACCCCTTTGTGGAGGAACAAGCCGAACGGCCCTGGTAGCGAGCCGCTGGAATTGGGCCGAATTTCAATTTCGCGACTGGGACTACAATTCGGTTTGTGCGTGACCTCCTCTCGGACCTCGTCGCTGAGCAGCAGTTTCTCGACCAGTTCCTCCAGAAAATTGGGGCCAAGGACTGGGAGAAGCCGACTCCGGCCAAGGGTTGGTCGATCCGGGACACCATCAGCCACCTGGCCGACTCGGCCGAACTCTCTGCGGATGCGCTGAACGGGGGCAGCAGAATCGAGGCGTACCGGGTCGCTCCCGACCTCGATGCCCTCCGCCAGGCGGCAGTGAAAAAGGGCCGCAAGATGCGTTACCAGGACGTGATCGAATGGTGGCGGGGCGGCCGGGCCAAAGTGGTCGAGCCTCTGTCTCAGATGAACGGCGAGGAGCGGATCGAGTGGATTGCAGGATCGATGTCGGCTCGGACCTTTGCGACCATGGGGATGATGGAGAACTGGGCTCACGGCCTTGACATATATGCGGCGATGAAATTTCAGCCCGAAGACACTCCCCGTATCAGGCACATTTGTTTTCTCGGTTGGAAGACGCTGCCCTATGCGTTCAAGAGCGCTGACATGGATTACTCGCCGGTCCGGGTCGAAGTCATGGGTCCTGGATATTCCAAATGGGTTTACGGTCCCGCCGATACCGATCAGGTGATCAAAGGTCCGGCTGGCGAGTGGGCTCGATTGGCGGTTCATCGCATCAAGCGCAAGGACGCCAAGAACCTGAAGGCCACCGGTGAAGTTGCCGAGACCGCGCTCGAAGTAGTACGCGCCTACCTATGACCCTGCCATCCCTGATAGGGATGGTGCATCTCGGCCCGCTCCCCGGCTCCCCTCGTTTCAACAACAATTTTGATCGGCTGGTCGAACAGGCCCTGGCGGACGCCACCGCGCTCGAGGAAGCAGGGTTCGGAGCGCTGATGATCGAGAACTTCGGCGACGTCCCCTTTCATGCTTCGACCGTGCCTCCCATCACCATTGCTGCGCTCACCCGGGTCATGAGCTCGGTGCTCGATGCAACGAGCGGCCAGGTTGGAGTCAACGTCCTTCGCAATGACGGGATTGGAGCTTTGGCGATCGCCGCGGCAACCGGCGCCTCTTTCATCCGGGTCAATGTCCTCTCCGGCCTGATGTACACCGACCAAGGTCCGATTGTTGGTCAGGCGAACGAGCTCGCCCGGCGTCGCAAGGAGTGGTGCCCGGACGTCAAGATCATGGCCGACGTGCTGGTGAAGCACGCCACCCCACCCCCAGGTCTGGGGCTCGAACAGGCGGGGCTCGACACGTGGGAGCGAGGCGGCGCCGATGTACTGATCGTGTCGGGAAGCGGAACCGGTCTGCCCGCCGACCCCGACGATGGACGCCGACTGCGCAAAGCAGTTGGGGACGCACCCATTTACGTCGGGTCGGGGGCCAGGATCGAAAATCTCCGCGAACTCGCCACGTTCGCCAATGGCGTCGTTGTCGGCTCGGCCTTGAAACACCAGGGCATCGCCGCCAATCCCGTCGACCCCTCCGCGGCCCGAGCCTTTCGCGAGGCCGCGGCGAGAGTTGGTTGGTGAGCGCAGCCGATCTCACCCTCGACAGCAGAGTCGGGCTGTTGGTCCTCAACGAGCCGGAGACTCGCAACGCGTTGACCGGGGTCGAGATGCTCGACGCCATCGTCAGCAGTATCGAAATGGCCGCCACCGAGGCACAGGCACTCGTGATAACCGGCGCCGGCACCGCATTCTCCGCAGGCGGCAACATCAAGGACATGGCCGCGAGGAAAGGGCTCTTTGCCGGAACTCCCGAAGAGATCCTCGAGGGCTATCGGGCGAGCATCCAGCGGCTTACCAGAACCCTGGCTGACACTGACCTGGTCACGATCGCTGCGGTCAACGGGCCGGCCGTCGGCGCCGGGTTCGATTTGGTGCTCGGCTGCGACCTGCGGCTGGGCTCGCCGGCCGCCCGCTTCTCCCACTCATTCGTTGATCTCGGCATCATTCCGGGAGACGGCGGAGCCTGGCTCCTCGCCCGCCAGCTCGGCTGGCAACGAGCCGCCGAGCTTTCCTTCACTGGCCGGGCCGTAGCCGCCGAGGAAGCGGTCCGGCTTGGCATCCTGCTTGAGGTGACCGACGATGTCGTGGCCCGGGCCCAGGAGCTTGCTACCTCGATTGCCCAGAAGCCCAGCCATTCGGTCCGGCTCACCAAACGCCTGCTGCGGCAAGCCCGGAGCATGGACCTCGACGGATTTCTCGAGTATTCAGCGGCTTTGCAGGCGATCAGCCATCACACCGACGCCCATCAGGAGGCCGTCGCCCACTACGTCGAACGGCTCGGCAAGAGCGAAACCTAAGGCTCTGCACCGTGGATTTCACGGTATTTTGCCCGCGGTTTCACCTTGACCGGCAACCCAGGGTGGTGTCTAGTCACCTAGGGTGGTGATACCGTAGACCCATAGCCCGCGCTGGCTAGCTAGGGCAACCTTTCGATTCTCGGATTTATCCAGTGGGAGATGTCTTGGACGACAGTTTGATCAAAGCCATGAAGGGGGTGGTCGACGACCTCTACGGGCATGTTCATCGCGTCGCCGATCTTTCCTTGGCTATCGGCAAAGAGATGAATCTCGAAACGGAAGACGTCAAGCGGCTTTCCCTCGTTGGCATCCTCCACGATGTCGGCAAGATTCACATCGACCCTGCCGTGCTCGCCAAGCCCGGACCGCTAGACGACATGGAACGGGATCATATGCGCCGCCATCCCGAAATCGGTTACGCCATGATCGCCCAAAAGTTCGACCGCCGGATCGCCGAGGCCATCCTCTATCACCATGAGCGTTACGACGGCTTCGGGTACCCGTTCGGCCTCGCCGGCGAAAAGATCCCTCTCCTCAGCCGGATCGTCCTCGTCGCCGACGCTTTCGATGCCATCACCAGCAACCGCGCCTACCAGGCGGCGTTGCCGGTTGAGTACGCCATCAACGAAATCGTCGTCAACTCCGGGACCCAGTTCGACCCGATTGTGGTGGAGGCGTTCCTGGCCATCACTGAACGCGGCGATCTGCCGCCGAAGCCTGCCCCGATGAAAGAAGTCCTAGCCCCGACCTAGGGTTCGGGCGTGGATCAAATCTTTCAACCCGCCACGACGGCGTGGTTTCGGGCGTCCTTTCCAGCGCCCACTGCGGCGCAAGAATCCGGATGGAAAGCGATCGCCGACGGGCACCACACCCTGATCCATGCCCCCACGGGATCGGGCAAGACGCTGGCGGCTTTCCTCTGGGTGCTCGACCGCCTATTGCACGAGCCACGTCCTCCTAAGGATGAACGCTGCCGGGTGCTTTATGTATCGCCGATGAAGGCGCTCGCCTATGACGTCGACCGGAACCTGCGCGCACCTCTAGCTGGGATCCGGCACGCTGCGCTGCGCCTCGGTCAACCCGAGCTGCCCAACCTCGCCACCTTTCTCCGCACAGGCGACACCCCCTCCCAGGAACGACAGAAGATGCAGCGGAACCCGCCTGACATCCTCATCACCACCCCCGAGTCGCTCTTTCTCCTCCTGACGTCAGAGGCCCGCAAGGTCCTGGCCAGCGTCGAATGGGTGATCCTCGACGAAATCCATGCGGTGGCGGGACAAAAGCGCGGCGCCCACCTGGCGATTTCCCTCGAACGTCTTGAGGAAATTGCCCGGGTGGCGCCTCAGCGCATCGGCCTTTCAGCCACGCAACGGCCGCTTTCCACCATCGCCGAGTTTCTCGGGGGAGGGGTCATAGTCGATGGGACCTACCGGCCTCGGCCGGTGGTGGTGGCGGACGCTCCTGGCCATCGGCCACTCGATCTCGAGGTGGTGGTGCCCGTCGAGGATATGACCGAGCCCACCGGCCCTGCTCCTGACCCTCTCGACCCCGAAGTCCAACGGGTTCCTTCGATCTGGCCGGCCATTTATCCCGAGATTCTCGAATTGATCGAGAACCACCGCTCGACCATCGTTTTTGCCAACTCCCGCCGGCTCGCTGAACGGATCTGCGCCCAGCTCAATGAGCTCGCGGGTACCGAGCTCGCTCGCGCTCATCACGGCTCGGTGTCCCGCGAGCAACGGGTCTTGATCGAGGAGTCTCTCAAACGGGGCGAGCTCAAAGCCGTCGTCGCCACGTCAAGTCTGGAGCTCGGCATCGACATGGGTTCAGTCGATCTGGTCATACAGGTCGAGGCCCCCGTGTCGGTGGCTTCCGGACTCCAACGTGTGGGACGTTCCGGCCATCAGGTGGGAGGCGAGAGCCGGGCGAGGATCTTTCCGAAGTTCCGCGGGGATTTGCTGGTTGCGACCGTGGTGGGCAAGCAAATGGTCGACGGCGAAATCGAGACGACGATCATCCCCCGCAATCCTCTTGACGTCATGTCCCAACAGCTCGTGGCGGCCGTGGCCATGGCGCCTCGCCAGGCCGACGATCTTTACGATCTCGTCCGGCGCGCCCGCCCCTACTCGGAGCTGACCCGGGCCGTTTTCGACGCCACCCTCGACATGCTCGCCGGGCTTTACCCCTCTGACTTGCTGGCGGACTTGCGGCCGCGGGTCAATTGGGACCGCCTCGAGGGAACCGTGACGGCGAGACCGGGAGCGCGCCAGCTGGCGATCGCCAATGCCGGCACTATTCCCGACAGGGGGCTCTTTCGGGTCGTCCTCCCGGACGGGAGCCGCGTGGGTGAGCTCGACGAAGAAATGGTGTACGAATCGAGAGTGGGGGACGTGTTCGTTCTCGGAACCTCCACCTGGCGGGTGACCGAAATTGGACCCGAGAAGGTCCAGGTAGTTCCTGCTCCCGGAGTCCCGGCCGCCAAGGTCCCCTTCTGGAAGGGCGATGCCCCGGGCCGCCCGATCGCCACCGGCCGCAAGATCGGACAGTTTCTGACAGAGCTCGCAGAACATAACGACCCAGTGCGGATGCTCCAGACCGAATATCAACTCGACGAGCTGGCCGCGCAAAACCTCAGCAGCTACATCACCGAGGAAAAAGAGGCGACCGGCGTCCTGCCCAGTGACACCACCCTTGTCATCGAGCGCTTCCGCGACGAAATCGGGGACTGGCGAGTGGTGCTGTTGTCGCCACTCGGGGCCAAGGTGCATGCGCCCTGGGCGATGGCACTCACTCAGAAACTGCGATCGACCTACGGCCGGGACGTCGACGTGATATGGGCCGATGACGGGATCGCGTTCCGTTTTCCTGATGCCGATGAGGTTCCCGGATCCGAGGAACTCAATCTCGAGCCGGAGGAAGTGCGTTCCCTGTTGGAGGAGCACCTCGCCGACACCGCGCTCTTTGCAGCGAGATTCCGCGAAGCTGCCGGGCGGGCTCTGCTCCTCCCCCGACGCCGCCCCGGCAGCCGCACTCCGCTCTGGCAGCAGCGACGGCGTGCGGCCGACCTGTTGGCGGTCGCCCGCCAATTCGGCTCTTTCCCGATCATCCTCGAGACGTATCGAGAGATCCTGACCGAAGACTTCGACCTGCCCTCGCTCACCGAGGTGCTGACCGACATCCGCTCCCGCAAGATTCGACTCGTCGAGGTTGAAACCTCCTCGGCCTCGCCTTTCGCCTCGTCCCTTCTCTTCGCCTTCGTCGCCGCGTTTCTCTACGAGGCCGATCTGCCTGCGGCCGAACGCCGGGCATCGGCGCTGACACTCGATCGCGACTTGTTGCGCAGCCTCCTAGGGGAAGGTGACCTGCGCGAGCTGATCTCACCTGAGATCCTGGCCATGATCGAAGTTGAGCTCCAACATCTCACGCCCGAACGGCGCGCGACGACAATCGATGGGGTCCACGACCTTTTGCGAGATCTTGGACCGCTGACCCTGCAAGATCTCGAGGTTCGCTGCGACCTCGTCTCGTTTCCCGACACCATTGCCCAACTCCTGGCTGAGAGGCGTGTGATCGAGGTCCGAATGGGGGGTCGTGATTGTTTGGCGGCGATCGAGGATGTGGCCCGTTTGCGAGACGGCCTCGGGGTGCCGGCTCCGCTCAACGTCCCAGGCTCGTTCTTACAGCCGGTGCCCGACCCCCTGGCCGACCTGGTCGGGCGCTATGCCCGCACCCATGGGCCGTTCACGGCGGAGTCGGTCGCGGGGGCGCTCGGCCTTCCGCTGGCCGTAGTGACGATGGTCCTCGAGCGTCTGGCCTCCCAGGAACGAGTCCTGGCCGGGGGCTTCGGAGCCCATCAGTGGATTGATGCCGAAGTCCTCCGCCGGATCAAACGTCGCAGCCTCGCTGTCCTGCGCGAAGAGATCGAGCCGGTTGAGACGAAAGCCCTTGCCCGGTTCGTCCCACAGTGGCAGGGGGTCAGCTCACAACCCCCGCGCAGCGTTGATTCGCTGGCCGACGCCGTCTCGCGTCTCCAGGGCTACGAGGTCGCAGCTTCGGTACTCGAGCGCGACCTCCTCTCACAACGAAGCGCCGAGCCCAGTCCGTGGCTGGATCGCCTAATGCTCAATGGTGAGCTCGTCTGGGTCGGACGGGGATCGCTCGGTGGCAGGGATGGCAAGGTCGCCCTCTATCGACGGTCCCAGCTCGGCGCCCTCTACTCGCCGGTCACCCCAGCCTTTGAGCTTTCGGCTCAACACACACAGCTGCTGGACGCGCTCGGATCGGGCGGGGCCGCTTTCTTTCACGACCTGTACGAGGCCGCTGGCGGAGGCGATCCCGAGCCCGCGCTCGAAACGTTGTGGGATCTTGTCTGGGCGGGACTTGTCACCAACGACACGCTGGTGCCGCTTCGCGCCTACGTCTCGAGCCGTGGCGGGCGCCGCCCCGGTGGCCGCCGTCCGCTTACCTCTTCCTTCCCGGCCCACGCCTCGGGTCGCTGGTCTGCGATCCGCGTCACTCCCACCGACCCGACCACGTTCGCCACCGCCTGGGCCTCACAGCTGCTCGACCGCTATGGAGTCGTGACGAGATCCCACGTCGCCGCCGAAGGTATCCCGGGTGGCTGGACGGCGCTCTATCCCGTGTTCACCCGGATGGAAGAGGTCGGACGGGTTCGCCGCGGGTACTTCGTCGAAGGATTGGGGGGAGCCCAATTCGCTCTCGCCGGCGCTGTCGATCGTTTGCGAGGTCAGCTGAAACAAGACGTTGTCGGGTTGGCTGCAACCGACCCGGCCAACCCCTTCGGCACCATCCTCCCCTGGCCCGAGACCGCGACCCGACTGCTGCGGACCGCTGGCGCTTACATCATCATGGGCAACGGTGAGCTTCTGGCCTACCTCGACCGCGGCGGGAGGAGGCTGTATCTCTTCGCCGAACCCGAAGGCGAGATCGCGCGCGAGCTGGCCGCAATCGCTCTCAGAAGGCGACGACTCCTCATCGAGGAGATCGACAACGTCCCCGCTTCGCAATCGTCATTCGGGGCGACCCTGACCGAGTGGGGCTTTGTCCCCGCCCTGAAGGGTCTTGCGTTCCGGGGCTCGTGACAAGGTGCCGCCGCAGCTAACGATTCGTCCCGGACACCCTGACTTCCTCGATCTGCCCTGGTCGCGACCGCTGCCGAATTGGACGCTGCCCAACATGCTCGACCTTCCGAAGGGGATCAGCCGGCACGAGGTTCGCTTTCTCTCCTATCCGCAGGGGGTCTACGTCGTCAAAGAGTTGAGCGCACAGCTGGCTGAGAACGATTACACGATTCTCCGTGGGCTCGAGGCCGTGGGGGCGCCGGCGGTCGAGGCGGTGGGTCTCGTCGAGCGACGGACCAACGACCCCGGGGAAGAGATGTCGGCTGCGCTCATCACGGCCTACGAGCCTTTCTCCTTCTCTTACCGCGAGTTGTTGGCCGGAGGCATGGCCGCGGTCAACGACGCCAACGAAGTCACGGCTGGTGATCGCGCTCCGGGATTCGGCCTGCGTCGCAACCAGATGCTCGACGCTTTCGCCGGCCTGTTGGTCGAGTTGCATGTCGCCGGCTGCTTTTGGGGAGACTGCAGTCTTTCCAACGTGCTCTACCGGTTCGACGCCGAGGCGATTGAAACGATCATGGTGGACGCCGAAACGGCCCGCATCTACGAGGACGGGCTCACCGATGGCAAGCGCCAGGAAGACATCGAGCTCATGATCGAAAACGTCGCCGGAGGAATGGCCGACATCGCCGCGGAGGCTGGAGTCGATGTCGATCTGGCCGACTTCGACCTCGGCTTCGACATCGCCGATCGCTATCACAACCTTTGGGCGGAGCTCGGAGAAACAGTGACGATCAATTCCGACGAGCGGTATCTGATCACCGAACGAGTCGAGAGAATCAATCGGCTGGGCTTCGACGTTGAAGAAGTTGACCTCCTGCCGTCCAACGACGACACCTCCGAGATGTTGATCAAGGTTCGAGTTGGGGGTCGTAACTTCCATCGCAACCGGCTCAAGTCCCTGACCGGCATCGATGCCCTCGAGAATCAGGCCCGAGCCATTCTGGCTGACGTTCATTTCTTCAGCGGTGAAGCCGATGCTACGACCAAGGCCACCAATGCGATCCGCTGGCGCGCCAACCGCTTCGAGCCGATGATGGCCAAGCTCACGGCCCAGAAGGATCTCGCTGATCCAATTCAGGCTTATACCGACATCCTTCATCACCGCTACGTACTGGCCTCGGTTCAGAAGCGAGACGTCACAACCGAGGAGGCCTATGAGGATTGGTTGACCGCCGGCCGTCCCGGATATCCGCTGAACTCGGCCGTGATCACCTGATTGCTGAAGTGATCAACTGATACGTCGTGTTGCGAAGAGCGGGCATTCGGTCCGCTCCCTCGATGGTGGCGATGAACTCCGCGGGCGTGACCTCCTGGCCATGAGCCGCTCCCGCTGAGCGGGTGATGATCTCTCCCATCAAGGTTCCACCGAGGTCGTTACAGCCGGCATCCAGAAGCCGCGCCCCGCCGTCGAGTCCCAGCTTCACCCACGAGGCCTGGATGTTGGGGATCAAACCATCGAAAGCGATACGCGCCACCGAATGGACAAGCACTACCTCGTCCCAGGTCGGACCCGGACGGCTCTGGCCTCGCAAATAGATCGGGGCGCCCATGTGGACGAACGGCAGAGGGACAAACTCGGTGAATCCTCCAGTGCGCCGTTGGATCTCCCGGATCACCTCGAGATGATTCGCCCAGGCCGCCGGATAGTCGATATGTCCAAACATCAATGTCGCGGTCGCCCGCAGGCCGAGCTCGTGGGCAGTAATCATCACTTCGGCCCATTGCGAGCTGCGAATCTTGTCCGGGCAGAGGTGCACGCGGACATCGTCGTCAAGCACCTCGGCCGCGGTGCCGGGCAAGCTGCCGAGGCCCGCGTCCCGCAGACGGGTGAGGAACGAGCGGACCGAAACTCCAAGTGTCTCAGCTCCTTGCCAGATCTCGAGTGGAGTGAACCCGTGGATGTGCATCTCTGGCAGCCGGGCTTTGATGCCTTCAACCACTTCTGCATAGAAGTCGCCGGTGAATTGAGGATGGATCCCACCCTGGAGTGTGACTTCGCTTGCTCCCCGCTCCCAGGCTTCCTCCGCCAATCCGACGATGCCCTCGAGCGGAATCAAATACGGATCCTCTCGCAGGTTGAGGCTGCGCGGCCCTTTCGAGAATGCACAGAACCCACAGCGGAAGTAGCACTGGTTCGTGTAGTTGATATTTCGATTGATCACGTACGTGACGGTGTCGCCCACCGCTCGCTGCCTTAGCTGGTCGGCGGTCCAGGCGATCGCCTCGACCTGTTCCCCGCGTGCGGCAAAGAGCGCCTCGATTTCATTTCTCGTCGGTGGCTCACCTCCCAGTGACCGTTCGAGCACCGGGGCCAGATCACCTGCACCCGAGATTTCGGCCGGCCCGGCTGAGTCCACCCAGAGTGAATCCAGCCATTGCGCCGAAAGCCGGCGAGGAGGCACCGGAGGCGTCTCCTCTTTACCCGGCGCCCAACCCGTGCGCGGCCGAATGGCTCCAGTCCCATCGGTCTGGTGAAGCCAGGTCGTGAAGATGCGGTCCGGCAGCTCCTCTCGCAACACGTCGATCGAAAGCTCCAACGGAAATGGTCCCCGCTCGACCAGATTGTGAGGTGCGAGTGTTTGGCGGAGCTCTCCGACCAAGTCGAAATCCCAATCTCGAAGAATGAGGTCGTCTGCTCCTTGCGCCACAGCCTCGAGCGCGGCTTCGATGCTGTCCACGAACACCGACAGGCGCGTTGTGATCGCGGGAAGCCTGACAATTCGACTCAGTTCGGCGACCCGCTTTCGTCCACTGCGCAGGAACGCCGGCTGACGCCGGGCAACGTCGTCGAGGATCGTTTCGAACGTTTCCTGCCCGGCGTCGATTGTCAGGCGCCAGCTCGGCACTGCGGCCGGCTCCCCCACGGCGACGACCATTGCGGCCATGGCCGGGGACTTTCCAATCGGGAGGAGACCGCCCTCGAGGGTTGGAACGATCGCTGCTTCCTCGCCGAGCTCAATGACCGTCGTGCCTTCATGGCGGCGGGTGTCGGCCAGAGTCGCCGTCATCGTGTCGGCGAGACGCAGTTGAACAAAGGTGATCTTCATGCCGGGGTTCCGATGGCAGCGTAACCCCGCTCGTCGACCGCGCTCTCGACGCGCTCGAGCAGATCGACATCGATCCATTCCGGAGTAATGAACTCGGGATAGACCGGCAGGCGGGGAACGAGCTCGAAGCCAGCCGCAGCGGTGCGCCCCGCCAGCTCATCAAGGTGGGGCCAGGGCTGGTCGGGATTGACCCAGTCGATAGTGAGCGGACTGACGCCACCCCAATCGTTGATACCTGCGTCCAGGTAAAGCTCGAAATTTTCAGTGAGATTCGGCGGAACCTGCAGATTTGCCTCAGGGCCGAGCAACCAGCGCGCAACCGCCACGACCCGAGCGAACCAGCTCGGAAGCGGTTCGGCTTGCCTGCGCATGGGGGTGTTCGCCTTCGCCCGAAAGTTCTGAACAATCACCTCCTGCAGCTCGACACCCGAGAGTGCGAGCAATGAATCGACAATCTCCGCGTTGGTCTCTCCGATCCCGACGAGGATCCCGCTCGTGAAAGGAACCCGGAGCTGCCCCGCATTGGCGATCGTCGCGAGCCGGAGCGCAGGATCTTTGTCGGGACAGTTGAAATGCGGCATTCCCGGTTCAAGCAATCGCGGTGAAACGTTCTCGAGCATCAACCCCATCGACGGGTTGTATGGACGCAGCGCCGCCATCTCCTCGATTGACATGAGCCCGGGATTTGCGTGAGGAAACAAACCGGTTTGTTCGAGCACCATCTGGCTCATCGCCACGACGTAGTCGATCGTCGACTCGTAGCCGGCCTCATCAAGAAACTCGCGAGCCTGCCTCCAGCGATCCTCGGGCCGGTCACCCAGCGTGAAGAGTGCCTCCGTGCATCCATGCTCGGCTCCTGCCGTTGCCACCGCCAGTACTTCCTCAGGAGTGAGATACATCCCCCCGCCTCCCGGCGGCTGCGCAAAGGTGCAGTACGTGCAGCGGTCGCGACAAAGGGTGGTGAGCGGAAGAAACACTTTCCGGCTGTAGGTGATCGTCCGGCCCTTACCGGCGTCGCGCAGCGCGGTCGCGTGTGCGAAAAGAGGGGCAGGGTCGAGGCGACTGTCGAGATAGGCCAGCGCCAGCTCGCGATCAGGGGCGGGATGCGTCATGAAATCGAGGTAGCGCCGGCGCCGATCACTCCACCATCAACCGGCAGCACGACCCCGGTAATCCAGCTGGCGGCATCGGAGGCAAGAAAAACAATCGCCCGGGCGATGTCATCTGGAACGCCGATTCGCCCCAACGGATGCGCCTGACCGGCCTCCGCTTCTCGACCCTCCCAGAGCGATCCGGCCAGTCGAGTCTTGACCACTCCGGGAGCAACTGCGTTGACCCGAACCACCGGTGCGAGTTCGAATGCGAGCTGCTGGGTCATGTAGGCCAGGGCGGCTTTGGAAATGTTGTATGCCCCCAGGATGGGAGCAGGCCGCAGGCCGCCAACCGAAGCAACGTTGATGATGGCGCCACCGTGATCAGCCATCCATTGCGTCACCACTTGCTGGCACCAAATCAGCGGTCCCCGTTGATTTACGGCCCAGGTCTTGTCGACCGCGCCGAGATCGACGGTGACGAGCGGTCCCGGAGCGGGGTTGGTACCGGCGTTGTTGACGAGGATGTCGCAAGAGCCGAAGCGCTCGATCGTCGCGGCAACCGCTCGTTTGGCATCCTCGGGATCGTCCGCCCGCGCCGCGATCGCATACAGCCGATCTTCGGCGACGCCGGCGCCGACGAGTTCCTTGACCGCCTGGTCGAGGTTGTCCGGCTTGCGACTGGTGATGGTCACGCCCTCGGCACCCGACTCGAGCATCAACCGGGCAGTGGCTTCGCCAATTCCCCGGCTGGCCCCGGTGACGATGGCGACTTTTCCGTCGAGGCGTACATCCATGTCGGAGGAGTTAAGCAAGCGATCCGCCCTAACCTCCCGGTCCGTGCATGTGCTCGTCGCTACCACCGGGGTCCTGCCGCCGAACTCGGTAGCCGACTTCTGCGACCTCCTCGTCGGCAATGACCTGGGCTCGATCACGGTGATGACCGTCATCCAGGTGCCCCGCACCTTTCTCGCCACCCTCGATGACGAAGAACGCCGTTCGCTCCTCGACGACGATGCCCGGCGCAACGAGCAGGCTGAGGTCAAAGCCGCTCGCTACCTCGAAGAGCGCGGGCGCCGCATCGTCGATCCGCTGATAGCGGCCCTGGCTGCCAAGTCCCGGACTGCCTCGATCCGTCTCGTCGAGGGCGACGACCCTGCCGAGGCCATCATCAACACTGCTCAGGACGTCGGAGCGGACGCCATCGTCATGGGCGCCACTCGTAGGCTCTTCACCGAGCAGGCCTGGAAAAGCGTCTCCGTCCGCGTGATGGATCGATGCCAGATCCCTTTGTTGCTCGTCCCCGGGAGCCGGATCGAGGACACCGGCGAGTTTTACCCCTAGCCCCCCTCGGCCCTACGGGCCACTCCCCCCGTTTCTCCCTCCGAGGGGGGGAGAGCCGGCCCAAGCTGATTATTTGGCGGGAGGGAGGAAGGGGGAGAAACAGTCACCGCCCGGAACTGGGTTTCGAACAACTCGCGATACAAACCTCCCTGGCTGAGGAGAACTTCGTGAGAGCCTTGCTCGACCAGCCGGCCCTGATCGAGGACCAGGATTTGATCGGCGGCCAGGATCGTCGACAGGCGGTGGGCAATGACCACTGAAGTACGTCCTTGCATCAACCGTTCCAAAGCCTCCTGGATCAGCGCCTCCGAGCGCGAGTCGAGCGAAGAGGTCGCCTCGTCGAGGATGAGCACGGCCGGGTCCTTGAGAATGACGCGCGCGATCGCCAGTCGTTGCCTTTCGCCCCCAGAGAGGCGGTAGCCACGCTCACCGACAATGGTTTCGAACTTTTCAGGCAAGGCTTCGATGAAGTCGGCGATGTTGGCGGCTCGAGCGGCCGCCCATAGTTCGTCGGTCGTGGCGTCAGCGCGGGCGTAGCGGAGGTTGGCGGCAATCGTGTCGTGGAAGAGATAGGTCTCCTGGGTCACAACTCCGATGCCGCGGGCAATGGACTCAAAGGTCAACGACCGCACATCAAATCCATCGATGCGGATCGCTCCCTGGGTGACGTCATAGAGACGGGGGATCAAATATGACACCGTCGTCTTGCCGGCGCCGCTCGGGCCTACCAACGCCACGAGCTGACCGGCGTTGATCTTGAAATCGACGTCTTCGATGGCCCATTGGCGAGTCGACACTTGTTGGGGGACAAGGCCTTCGTCGAGGTTGGCGCGGCGACCCCGTCGCTTCACCGCCTCGAGGCCGATCAGCTCGCCGCTCTGATAGCGGAAAGAGACGTGGTCGAACTCGACGTCGCCTTTCATCTCGCGGAGATCCTCGGTTCCTTCGCTGACATCGGGTCTCATATCGAGCACTTCGAAGACGCGCTCAAAAGAAACGAGCGACGTCGCCAATTCCACCCGGCTCGTCGTGAGGGAGCTCAGCGGGCCGTAGAGCTGTCCGATCAGGGCCGTGAACATCACAACGGTGCCGATGGTGAGCTCCTCGCGAATGACCATCCAACCGCCGACCCAGAACACGACGGCGGAGCCGAAAGCTCCCACCAGACCGAGCGTGGCAAAGAACCATCGCCCAACCATGGCTTGCTTCACCCCGAGATCACGCGCCCCCGCAGCCTCGGCCGCGTAACGCCCGGACTCAGCTCTCTCGCGCCCAAAGAGCTTGACCAGTAACGCACCGGAGATATTGAACGTCTCCTGGAGAATCACCGACATCTCCGCGTTTCGTTGCATTTGCTGGTCGGTGTAGCGCCGGAGAATTCGGGCGACACGTCTCGCCGGAAGCGCAAAGAGCGGCAGCGCCATCAACGCGAGCAGAGTCAGTCGCCACTCGGCGCGGAGCATCACCACCAAGATCACCACCACCGAAACAAGGTTCGAGAACACGGTGATGAAGGTGCCGGTGATTGCCTGTTGGGCGCCGACTACATCGGTATTGAGCCGCGAGATGAGCTCTCCGGTCCGGGTGGACGTGAAAAAGCGCAGCGACATCTTTTGCAGGTGCTCGTAGAGCTGGCGCCGAAGATCGAAGATGATCCCCTCGCCGGCTCGGGCCGACCACCAGCGCTGCAGAACGCCGATCGCCGAATTGACGAGTGGCAAGAGCACCATCCCAAGCCCGAGGATCGTCAGAAGCCTTAGGTTCCGCTGCGGTAGGGCCTCATCTATCAGCCGCCTGGTCAGTTGCGGAGGGACGACGCTGAGGATCGAAGTGGTCACCACGGTGAAGATGACCCCGACCAGCTGGCGGCGGTATTGCCGGCCATAACGCCAGACTCGGCCGAGCAACTCGCGGTTTAGATCGGACTTGGCTTCCTCCGGGTCATACCGGATGTAGTTCCAACCGAAGTGGGTCATCCACTAACCGAGTCGAGGGAGCGGGCTGAGTCAGCCATTGGCACCGCCCACCCGGGGTTGACCCCGGAGCGGAGGAAGAGCTCATAGCGATAGGTGGTCGTGTACCAAATGAGCGACGTTCCCAAGCGGTCTGTCAGCTCCCAGGCCGGACCTCCTTCGACAGTGGTGACCGAGCACTGCGCTTGTCGGTCGATGTAGCGAGCGCAGCTGGTGTCGGCCGTCCCGGATGCAAGCGCGGCCAATCCCTCCGGGTCGTTGACCACCGTCAACACCGCTTGCTGACCCACCGAGCGCGACCGGGTGTACGGCTCCACCGACCAGAGGCCGAAGGCCGCGACCTGCTCGGTGGAGAGGGTCACCTGGGCAAGGTCGTAGACGAGTTGGCTCGTGACGTACCTGACCTCGGGGGGAACCTGGCTCGGAAACTCGATGCCAGGCAGAGCTAGGGCAATCTCTTCCGGAGTGGCCTGGACGAACGGGTCGCTCGATCGCGCTCGGGCGTAAACACCGGAAATGATCTCGGCTGAGGTCGTACCTGCGACCGGGGCGAGATCCCCGTTGAACCACTCGACCCGGCGGGTGGCGACCAGGGCCGGTCCCGAGTTCTCGGTCGTCGCGGTGCTCACCAGGGTTGGCTCTCCAATCCAATCGGAGGCGCCACCGCCGACGTCGCTTAGTGGCGCGTCACCACAGGCGCCAAGCAAAAGCATGGCGAAAATCGCCCCGGGCAAGAACCGCATCAGAAACGGAGAAGATCGCTTCAACGAGTCAATTTTGCCATCATCGGCGAGATGTCCCGGGTACTAGTCATCAATGGTCCGAACCTCGACCAGCTCGGTACTCGCGAACCAGAGATCTACGGACGAACCACGCTGGCCGAGCTCGAGGCCGAACTGAAGGATCTCGGTGACCGCTTGGGAATCGAGGTCGCATTCTTTCAAGCCAATGATGAGGCTGCTCTCGTCGACAGGGTCCACACCATCTCCGGCGAGGAGCCGGCCGTCGATGCAGTGGTCATCAACCCCGGGGCCCTCACCCACTACTCGCGGGCCTTGGGCGACGCACTCTCGGCATTGTCTCAGCCTGTAGTTGAGGTCCATATCTCCAACATCCTCGAGCGCGAACCGTTCCGGCGCCGCTCCGCTATGGCGGCGAACTCGCAGATATACGGGCGGGGGACGGGCGGCTACAGCTCCGCAATTCGCCATATAGCAAATGGCCTGGCTTGGAAGGTGGAAAAGGTCGTGTACGGCCCTCTGCCCGATCAATATGGCGATTGGCGCCAGCCGAATGGCACTGCCAGCCGCCTGGCCGTGCTGGTTCATGGTGGCCTCTGGCGACACGAGTGGACTGCAGACACCACCGAAGGAATCGCGATCGATCTGACGCGACGCGGCTGGGCAACGGTCAACCTCGAATATCGGCGGCTCGGGCTCGGGGGCGGGTGGCCGGAGACGTTCGAGGACCTCGCTCGAGCGCTCGAGCATCTGCCGGAAACGACCGGAATTGAGCCTGAGAACACTGCCCTCATCGGTCACTCGGCCGGGGCAACGATGGTCCTCTGGGCCGCCTCGTTCCATCCGGGTCCGATTGCGGCCCTGGCCCCGTTCCCTGACCTCGTAAGAGCGGCCCAGGACCCGGTGTGGTCGGGTCCTGTGAGCCGTCTTCTCGCGGGCGATCAGCCTTCCCCTGAGCTTTACTCACCCCAGCATCGGTCCCCTCCAATTGGTCCCACGGTGGTCGCGGCCGCACGCGAGGACTCCGTAAGTCCGCCGGATGCTGTCTCTGCGTATGCCGAAGCATTTTCGACCGTGGATTTCGTCTTATGCGAAGGGAGCCACGGCTCCTTTTTGGAACCTTCAAGTTCTGCTTGGGGGTTGGTTGTGGACTGGCTGCAAGCGCGAAAAGTAACCCTCTAGCGGTTTGCCGCCGGAAGGGCGGCGGAATACCTTTTTGCACGGGTCGGAGTCATGAGTTTCCACAGGTTTTTGCACATGGCTGGGTGGTCAGCGGTGATCCTGCTCACAATTGTGGGTTTCGCCGCTTTTAACACCAACGAAGCGCTTCCTCGGGTCGCGCCCTTGCCGGCAATCGAGCCCTTGACCGAGGAACCGTCGACTTCCGCTGCCGTCAATTCATCCAGCACGGCGTCTTCGGTCGAGCTCGACACCGGTTGGCTCGACTCGGTCGTTTTTCGGGACCTGGTGAACGCGCACTTTGCGTCCGGGGATGTGAATCAGGCAGTGCGCGTGGCCTGGTGCTTGTCCCGCTTCGATGTCGATTCGATCGATCCCGCCACCGGCGCCGTGGGTTTATTCCAGATCGATCCCACCGATTGGGCGCTGGCAGTCGCCGAGATGGGTCTGCCGGCGGAAGCAGATCCTTTTGATCCGGCACTGAATGTCTCTGTCGCCGCTCACATCGTGTACGCCGGTCCGGGCTGGGGTTACTGGAGCTGCGGTTAACGAAAATCGCGGGACTTAAGCGTTGCCACATGCAGCGGTATGAAACGATGCGCCACCAGGTTGGTGACTCCGTCCCGATACTCGAGTCTTCCCCCAATCACCATTGCCGCGGTCTTGCGAGCAACTTCGCGATTCGCTGACCAAACTGGTGGCAACACCACGATATTCAGCATGCCGGTCTCGTCTTCGAGGTTGAAGAAGACCACGCCTGCGGCCGTGCCCGGATGCTGACGATGGGTCACCACGCCGCCAACCTCGGCCATCACCCCATTGCGGCGCAAATTGAGCGCTTCCATCACGGTCAGACATCCCGCTGCAACCAACTCGTCGCGGATGAACTGAATCGGATGTGTGTTGGACACCCCGGTCGACCACAGGTCGGCGCGATGCTCTTCCTCCGCAGTCATTCCCGGCAGCGGGGGTGCCTCGGTCCCGGGAGAAAGCGGAAGCCGCTCCGGGTCGATTTCAGATAGCGGTCCGGCCGCCCACATCCCGGCCCGTCTTTCGATGCCAAGCGATTCCAAAGCTCCACTGCCAGCCAGACCTTCGAGAGCTTGCACCGACAACCCGGTGCGAAACGCGACGTCTTCGGGGCTCGTGAACTCGCCCCCGATCTGACGGGCGGCTTCGATCCGATCGATGTCTTTCTCCCCGAGGTTGCGGACATAGCGAAGCCCGAGTCGAACCGCCATTGCCGGTCGCAAGGGATCTTCGATAGGCCCTCTCCCCCGCCGCCAGCTCGCCCCGTAGTAGCTGACCGTGTCGTCTGGATCGACCGACCATCCTTCGATTGTGCAGTCGTGAAATGAGCGGTTGATGCAGGGAGAGAGTGTCTCCACCCCGTGCCGGCGCGCGTCCTGGACAAGACTGTTGGGGCTGTAGAACCCCATCGGTTGGGCGTTGAGCAGCCCGGCCAGGGTCTCGGTGGGCCAGTGGTATTTCAACCAGGCCGACATGTAAACGATGTAGGCGAAGCTCACCGAATGGCTCTCGGGAAAGCCGAAGTGGGCGAAGCCCTGGAGCTTTTCCCAGATCTCGTCGGCCGCCGCGCCGGTTACTCCCTTGGCCGCCATCCCGGCAAAGACTTCCTCGGCCAGCCGGCCCATTGCCTCCTCCGAGCGTTTATGGGTCATCGCTTGACGCAGGCGATCGGATTGGCCTCCATCGAAACCGGCGCAAACCCGGGCCAGTTCCATCAGCTGCTCCTGGAAAATCGGAACCCCCATCGTCTTCTCGAGAATGGGAATCGTGAGCGGATGCGGAAAACGAATCGGCTCGTCCCCATTTCGCCGGCGCAAATAGGGATGAACCGATTGTCCCTGGATCGGTCCGGGGCGGATCAGGGCAACCTCTACGGCCAGGTCATAGAAGGTGACAGGCTTCATCCGCGGCAAAGTGGCCATCTGCGCGCGTGACTCAACCTGGAACATGCCAACGGTGTCGGACTGCGTCAGCATTCGATAGATCGCCGGCTCTTGCGGAATCGTGGCGAGGTCGATCTCGAACCCGTGCGCCTCCTCGACGAGGTCGGCGGTGAGATGCAGGGCATTAAGCATCCCCAACCCGAGCAGATCGAATTTGACGATCCCGATCGCCGCGCAATCGTCCTTGTCCCATTGGAGAACCGAACGATCCTCCATCCTCCCCCACTCGAGGGGAACCACCTGAGCGAGGGGGCGATCGGCGATCACCATTCCGCCCGAGTGGATCCCCAAATGCCGGGGGAACCCATCGAGCCGCCAGCAGACGTCATAGAGCAACTCGGCGGTCAGACCCGGAGGTAACGGAGCATCGAGTCGGATCGCGGCGGGGTCGTGGCTGTCGACATAGCGGGAAAGCCCGTCGACTTGAGCCTGGGTAAAGCCCAAAGCCTTGCCAACATCGCGCAGCACCGACCTGGCCCGGTAGGTGATGACGTTGGCCACCATCGCCGCTCGCTCTCGTCCGTAGCGGCGATAGCAATACTGGATCACCTCTTCGCGACGGTCGGCTTCGAGATCGAGATCGATGTCGGGCGGACGACCCCTTTCCTCGGAGAGGAAACGCTCGAAGGGAAGACCGAGCCGGATCGGGTCGACTCGGGTCAAGCCGAGACAGCGACAAACCGCCGAGTCGGCTCCTGAGCCCCGGATCTGGCAATAGATGTCCTGACTACGGGCGAAGGCGACGATGTCCCAAACCACGAGGAAATAGCCAGCGAATCCGAGCCGGTCGATGATGTCGAGCTCGTGTTGGAGCCGGGTTCGCGCCATCGGATCGACCAGCCCCTCGCCGTTGCCGGGATAGACGTCGCGAGCCCCTTCCCAAGTGAGAGAACGGAGATACTCCATCTCGGAACGAAAATGTCCCGGCATCGGGAAGTCAGGAAGGCGGGGTGCCACCAACCTCAAGTCGAAGGTGAGCTCCTCAGCGAGGGCGAGGGCATTTCGGATCGCGCCCGGGTAGCGCTCGAATCGCCGATGCATCTCGGCGGGAGATTTGAGATATCGCTCATCGGTCGCCGGACGGAAACCGTCCGCGGTTTCCAAAGAACGCCGGCCACCCACTGCCGCGAGAACCTCGGAAAGGTCGGCGTCCTCGCGGCGGTGATAGTGGACGTTGTTGGTTGCGACCACCCCGAGGTTGAGACGCCCGGCCACCTCCCAGATGAGGTCGTTGCGGGGATCGTCTTCGGGCATGCCGTGATGCCACATCTCGAGGTAGAAGCGATCGCCAAAAACTTCACGGAGCCCAATTGCCGCGCTCATCGTTGCCGCCAGATCACCCCGGTTGGCAGCTTCGCCAATGACTCCCTGGCGGCATCCGCTCAATACGGCCAGGTCCGCGACCTTGGCCAGATCTTCCAGATCGCTCTGCAGATAGATCGGTCGGTCTTTCTCGCCTCGGAACTGAGCATTGGTGACAAAGCGTGAGAGGGCGCGGTAGCCGGCAGGTGAACCGGCGAGCAGCAGCAAATGATCGGTCGGCTCCTTGTTGGTCGGCTTCTGTCCATGCATCCGCTTGTTGCGTCCGCGCCGGCGGATTCCAGGTTGAATCGGCGGTGGCTTGGGGCGCACCGCTGGCGGCTTCCAGTTACGGCTCAAGCCGATTTCGGTTCCGTACACCGCAGGTAAGCCAGCATCGCGAGCCGCGGTGGAGAAACGCACCGCGCCGTAGAAGCCGTTGTGATCTGTGACGGCCAGAGCCCGGTAGGAAAGCTCGACTGCCCTGGCCACCAGGTCCTCGGCATGCGAAGCCCCGTCGAGAAACGAAAAATTGGTATGGCAATGCAGCTCGGCATAGGCGAACATATGTTCGACTAACTATATCGCTCGCTTTCCGACCACCAAATTTCGGCCGCCACCAGCGCCGCTCTCTTAGACCGGTGGTTCCTGCTCGTGGACCGTATCGGTAAGGCGGGCCGTCGCTTCGCGCCGGACATGGATCGTTGGCGAGGTCCACGCCGTAATCAGGCTGATGACCCCGATGATGGCGTAGATCCAACCGATTCGGTTGTCACCGCCGAGGGGCCCGGCCAGAGACTCACTCTCGATGCCGTAGACGAGGCCGAAAGCCATAGGACAAGACCCATCGTGGTGAGTGTCCGCTCGGCTTCCCAGGGCGTTGCCGGCCGTGACCAGGTAGATGATTCCCACGATTAGGTGGATGACTGCCATCAGCAAGGTGTGCGAAAGTCCGAGCACTGAGGCGGTCGAGTCGAAGTCGAACCCCACCCGTAGCGCCGCAATCGCCCCGAGCACTGTCAGAAAGAGCCCGATTCCGCCGGCGACGATCTGAGCGGGGCTCCATGTTTTCCGATCGACCACCACACGGTCGCGGGTGGTCTGGGCGTCTACTTCATGATGATCGGGGTCGCTGGTCACCGGAAATCCTCGCTTATAGGTCTTCCACCCATTCTTGCGGATTTGCCCTCGTGTTTGGCGGCCGGATCGTACGCCAGAATGGATGCCATGACTATTTCCAAGACTGTTCGCCTCTCCGGGGGCTCGTCGGATTCGATCGAAGACGCCATCCGCACTGTGCTCGCCCGCGCCTCGGTGACCATACGCGACATCACCCGGTTTGATGTGGCGCACGTCTCCGGCCAGGTTGACAGCTCCGGAGTGCCGACCGATTTTGAGGTTGTTCTCGACATCACCTTCAAGGTGCGGGAGTCGATGAGTCGTGAGTGAAGTTCCCCCGGCCGTTTCCCTCGGCCAGGGGATCTCGCTCATCACTCTCCCCCTCCCCTTCCACAGTCCGAGAACAGTCAACGCCTATGTGATCGAAAGCAGCGACGGATTGGTGCTGATCGATTGCGGAGTCGACTCGCCCGAGTGCCGCCACGCTCTGATCGGCGGATTGGACCAGCTCGGCTACAACCTCGAGTCGATCGACACTCTTGTGGTTTCCCACCTGCACCCTGATCACGTCGGGATGGCGCCCCATCTCACGTCAACATACGGCTGGCGGCTGGTCATGCACCAGCGAGCGTCGAAGCTCATCGACCGCTACAACGACAGCGAGGGTTTCGCCCGGAGAACACGCGAGCTGGCGATGAATCACGGCGTTGCTTCGCCATTCTTCGACGCCTTCGTCGATGTCGGCCCCCGGCCCGGGTGGATGCCGCACATCGACCAGCCGGATCAGACCGTCGAGGAGGGCGACCTCGTCCCGGTGGGCAGTGATCGCAGCCTTGAGGTGATCTTCACTCCGGGCCACGAAGCCGCGCACATCTGTCTGCGCGACTCACGCACCGGCCGCCTCTTCGCCGGCGACCACATCCTCCCCCGCATCACCCCTCTCGTCGCGTACGACGAGCTGTTTCCCGACGTCCTGGGCGAGTTCCTCGACTCGCTGCGCAAGATCGAAAAGCTCGGCGTGACCACCACCTATCCCGCTCACGGCGATGTGCTCGAACACGGGTCAGCGCGAGCCGAGCAGATCCTCCTTCACCATCAACGGCGGCTGGCCAATATGCGCGAAGTCGTAAAACCCCTCGGTACGACTGCCTGGGAGGTGATGGAGCAGGTCTTCCGTCCCAACCTGAGCCCGATGGATCAACGCCTGGCGTTGCGGGAAACGATCGCCCACCTCGAACACTTAGTGGTCGTCGGACGGCTTCGCCAGGAAGCCGGCCCGCAGGTGACCTACCTCCCCTAGGTGAACGAAACTTAGGGCCGTAGGCCGTGAAAACCACGGCTCAAGTAATCAATTTGGGCCTTAGGTTTCGGGTGGGTCTAGCGCTCGCCGGTCGCCCAGAGGTCGCGCATGAGAAGTGACCGGGCCAGGAGCTCATCCAATGTGCCTTTGCCGACGAGCAAGCCGCGGTCGAGCAGGACGATCTGGTCGGCTCGTTCGAGCGCAGCTCGCCGGTGCGACACCACCAGGCAGGTCGCCTCCCGCTGTTCGAAGAGCCGCCGCCAAAGCTCGGCTTCGGTCTGAAGGTCAAGCGCTGAGCTCAGATCGTCGAATACCAACAG
This sequence comes from uncultured Acidimicrobiia bacterium, assembly GCA_963761985.1. Lineage (GTDB taxonomy): Bacteria > Actinomycetota > Acidimicrobiia > Spongiisociales > ZC4RG35 > JACCTH01. Next base: position 299,394 of record CAVXIT010000003.1, on the reverse strand, counting down.
CTCGGCTTCGGTAGCCAGCATCCGGGCGGCAGCCGACCGCTGCACCTGTCCGCCGGAGAGCTTGACTCCGCGGGCACCGACCATGGTTTCGAGGCCCTGTTCCAAACGCTCTAGATCCGGGTCGAGGACAGCCAACTGCACCGCTTGTCGGAGCCGCTCGCGGGCGGCCCTGTGGCCCAGCGCAATGTTGTCGGCCAACGACTCGGAAAAGAGGCGTGGAACCTGGGCGGTGTAGGCGGAGCGAGGTGGAACGAAGAACGATGCGCGGTCTTCGACCAGCTCGCCGTTCCAGCGGACCTCTCCGGGGGCTGGGATGAGTCCCAAGAGCCCGCGCACCAACATGCTCTTTCCCGAACCGATCTTGCCCGTGACGACCGTGAAGCTTCCGCGCTCAACTTCGAAGTTGACCCCTTCCCTACCCAGGTCTCGGACCGACAGCACTCGTAGGGGCCCAAAGTTGATCAGGGTGGGGTCCACCAGGACCTCGTCGATGACAACAGGCGCACCCGATAGCGGCACCCGGGTCTTCTCGAGCAGGTCGGCGTCAGTAGCGTCGACGGCGAGCTGGCGGATGCGCTCGAAGGCAACCCCGGTGCGACGGTGCTGAGCGATGATGTCGCCAATGAAGGCCATGTAGTCGGTCAAGCGCGGCAGGTACGTGAGAAACACGGTTAGGTCGCCCAAAGACATCGAGCCGGTGTTGAGTTCCGACGCCGCGACAATCAATACGACCGCGATAGCGATCGTTGCCATGTTGCGATTGACGCCGCGGAGCAACTCCGTGAGGAAAGTGTCCGACAGTGCCGCCCGATGCCGAATCCGGTTGAGGCCGGCAAACCGCGAGAGCACCGGTTCCTCGGCCCGGAAGAGCTTGATGGCCTGGACAGCACCAAACGTCTCGCCGACAAATCCGGTGACGTCGTCGGTGGCTTCCCGCATCGCCCGCCGGCGCTTGCGGATTTGCGGACCCAATGCCTGGGTGATCACAGTCGTCAGCAGGATGGGGATCAGCAAGAGCAAGGTCAGCTGCAAATCGATCGCGGCCATGATCACGAGCGATCCGACCCCGAACAGAACCAGGCCCCCCATGTCGACCCAGTTCTCCAGGTACTCCAACAAATCCTCGACGTCATCGCGGAAAGTGCTCACTGCCTCCCCGGGCGACAACGGCAGTACCCGGCTGCGCGGGGCTTCGAGCAACCAGCGCAGGAGGTTTCGCTGGACCAACAGGGTGACCTCATTCCAATGTTTGACCCAGGCAACATCGCCCAGCCAGATAATCCCGTTGCGCCCAATCGCCAATGCAGAGAAGATCGCCACCGGAGTCCAGGCCGTGGCGGCCAGGTCGGCGTCGCCGGCCAGGCGATCGAAGACCGCACCGATGAGAATCCCGAAGAGCAAGGGGGAACCGTGGGTGACCGTCCACATCAAGAAAGAGAAGAAGAACCGCCCCGGCCGATAGCGGATCAGCTCGCGGATCACCCCCAGAGTGGTTAGTTGCGTGGTGAGAGCCGTCATCGGATGTCCTCCAAGAGGTCCTCGGCCGGAGAACCGCCCAGCGCGAGCAGCTGGCTATAACGGCTCAACGGGTCGAGGGCGAGCTCCTCGCGCCGGCCGTGCTCAACAACCTGCCCCGCGTCCACGACCATGATTTGATCCGCGGTGCGAACCGTCTCGAGGCGATGGGCAACGATGATCACCGTGCGCCCGGCAAAGAGCCGCTGCGTAGCCGTCGCGAGCAACGACTCGGTGGCGGGGTCGAGTCGCGACGACGGTTCATCGAGGATGACGACGCCCGGGTTCTGCAAAAAGACCCGGGCGAAGGCGAGAAGCTGCTGCTCACCCGCCGACAGCCCCTGACCCCCGGCGCCGAGCTCTGTGTCGAGCTCGATCGATCTCACCCACTCCCCCAAGCCGGCCCGGTCGAGCGTGGCCAGGATCTCATCGTTGCCGGCTGAGCCGAAGAGGGTGAGGTTGTCTCTCACCGTCGCTCGAAACAACTGCACGTCCTGAGTCACCACGCCCAGGGCGCCCCTCAGGGACAGCGGGTCAAGAGCCTGCAGATCCTTTCCTCCGAGTCGCACGACCCCGCTGGTCGGTTCATAGAGATGAGAAATCAGTCTCGTGATCGTGGTCTTGCCCCCACCGGTGCGGCCGAGCAGTCCGAGGACGGTTCCCGCTTCGAGGCGGAAGCTCACCCGGTCGAGGACCAACCGGTCTTCGTAGGCAAACGAGACATCATCGAACTCGACGGACAAGGGGCCGGAACCGGCGGGTTGGTTGCCATGCTGGAGGCTGCTCTCCAGTTTTCGCAGCTGGTCGATCCGGATCAGGCCGCCGGCGGCTTTCTGCAGCTGCTGAAGCTCCTGGGTCACCTGTTCGATAGGGCGGCGGACGAGCTGGACATACTGCAGGAGCAGAAAGGCGGCACCGACGGTGACCGCGCCGCGCAGAACTAGCCAGGTGCCGACCGCGAGCGCGAGGGCGTCACCAGCCCAGAACACGGTGTTGGCTGTGACCCAGACAATGACCCGCTTGCGCCAGGCATGAGTGGTGCGACGGAAGTAGTTCTCCATGACCGGGACAAAGCGCGCCATCGTGAATCGCCCCGCCCCAAGCGAGCGTATGTCTTCGATCCCCGCCAGACGCTCCTCGATGAATCCGTACAGGTTGGCGGAAACCTCCCGCTCCTCCTCGGCGGCTTTGATCGGGAGGTTGCGCAAGCTCCACAGCAACGCCAGCACGCCGATGACATACAGGGTCAGGGCCAAACCCATCCGAAAGTCGGTCAACCAGGAAACGACCAGCACGCCACCGAGGAGAACGGCTGCGCCCAGCAGGCGCACGAGAAACCGGGAGATGAAATCCGAGACGGCCGTCACGTCTCCGTCGACCCGCTCGATCATCTCGCCCGGAGTGGTGTCGTTGTGATATCCCATGTCGAGGGCGAGCAGATGCCGGCTGAGGTCCTCGCGCAAACGATTGGTCGCGATCCAGCCGACGTCCGTGCCGAGGTAGGAGGAGATGGCATCGAGCACCTGGTTGATGAGGCCCGCGATCAGATAGGCGATCCCAATCGCAATCAGCGCTGACACGGCCGCTGATTCAGTTATCGCCTCATCGATGAAACGGGCGAGGAGCTGAGGCACGTAGAGCTGCAAACCGATCGACGCCAGAAGGGTGACCGCGAGCGTGGCGACCTTTCCGCGCAGAGGGCGGAGATATGTAGTTAGCGTGGCGCGATAGGAGGGTGCGGTCATGAGCAGAGGGCCCAAATAGTCAGATGGGAGCCGTTGAACCTACCGTTGAGTCTCCGTCAGGGATGCCGATTTAATTCATGATGCTGCCTGTGCCTCTGGTCGCCATCGTCCTCAGCGCAGTCCTCACTGGCGTGCCGGGTGAGGAGATCACGAACCCGCTTCCTCCCGATCTGAGGCCAGGTTCGAGCGGACCTACTGTCGTGGAACTCCAGCATCGGCTGGAGGACGCCGGCTTCTTTCCGGGTCGCAAAGATGGTGTCTTCGGTCGCCAGACACGAGCCGCGGTTTACGCCATGCAGAAGCTCTACGACCTCGAGCGCACCGGTGTTTTTCGGACCGAGGACTGGGAGCTGCTCGATCGTGAGATCCTCGGGCCGGGACCGGCACCGGAGGCCGACCGGATCGAGATCGACCTACGCCGTCAGGTGCTCTATCTGATCGAAGCGGAAGCAGTGACCGGCGTGTTCCCGATTTCGTCGGCCAACGGCGAGACCTACCGCAACTCCAGGGGAAGGCTCATCAACGCCGTGACTCCCGAAGGGCGATTCGAGTTTGGCCGTCAGCGAAACGGTTGGTGGAAGTCCTATCTCGGATTTCTCTACTCCCCGTTCTACTTCTACGGCGGCTACGCGGTGCATGGCTCAGGATCGGTCCCGCCATTCCCGGCGTCGCATGGTTGCGTTCGGGTCGGCATCGAGGACATGGACTTCCTGCGAACGAAACTCAAGATCGGGATGCCGGTCTATCTGTACGGCGAAGATGTCAGCCGGGCTGAGCTGATTCCTGATCCAGCAACAACCCTTGCAGTGCGATCTCGACCATGGAATTGAAAGTCTGTTCCCTTTCGAGCGCCGTAGTTGCCTCGCCGGTGCGGATGTGGTCGGAGACGGTGACGATGGCTAGGGCCCTCGCTCCCTTCTCTGCCGCGACCCCATAAAGCCCGGCCGCCTCCATCTCGACGGCCAAAACATTCATTCCCTCCAACACGTCCCACACCTCTGCGACCGGGTTGTAGAACAGATCGGCCGAGTGCACGTTGCCAACCTTGACCTGAACGTCGAGCGCCTCCGCGGCCGCAACTGCCGTTCGGGCGAGGTAGAAGTCAGCGACGGCCGAGTAATCCCAGCCGTGATAGCGCGCCCGGTTGACCGCCGAGTCAGTGCACGCCCCGGTGGCCACAACGACGTCACGGAGCTGCACGGCACTGGAGATCCCACCCGCCGAACCGACCCGCACCAGTCGCTGGCAGCCGTATTGGGTGATCAATTCGGTGGCATAGATCGAAGCGCTCGGGATGCCCATTCCGGTCCCCATCACCGACACCGGCATTCCCTGGTAGGCGCCGGTGAACCCCAGCATGTTGCGAACTCCCGTCACCTGCTTCGCGTCGGACAGAAAGGTGTCGGCGATGTGCTTGGCCCGCAAGGGATCGCCGGGGAGAAGGATGCATTCAGCGAAGTCGCCAGGCTCGGCGGCGATATGGGGGGTGGGCACTGCCTAATTAAAGCGGCCGGCGCGTCAAGATCCGGCTACTTGGGGCCAATTACTTTGGCGTTTGCGCCTGTCGGATCCGGTCCGCGAGACCGAAGCGGGTCTTCGGGGGCCGGAGATCGACCACGGCGCCGATCGCCTCGGAGAAGGCGGCCGGGTCGACAGGATGGAACTCATAGGTTGCCTCACCGTCGGTGAGATCGAAGCGGAAGGGGCTGCTTCGTTCGCAACGGACCTGGGCTTGATCCCACGAGACGAGGCGACGGCGGTCGGTCCAGATACGAACCCGACCGTCCTCGATCTGGATGTTGCCCCTGATCGGGGCTTCGTCGCTGCGATTTAATTGCCCGGCAAACACCGACAATTCCCCCACCTCCCTTCCTGCCTTTGAGGCTAGGCCTTTTAGCCTATTTGGGCAAGAGTCCATGCAGGTCCCAAACGGAATCGACCCGGAGAAACTAGACAGCGCTCGAGTAGCCATCCTGGCCACCGTCAATCCCGACGGCAGTCCCCATCTCGTCCCGGTGGTGTTCGCCCTGAGCGAGGGGCGAATCGTTACGGCAGTCGACGGGAAGTCCAAGACGACCGCCCGCCTCCGCCGGCTGGCCAATATTCGATCGAACCCGTCGGTCAGCCTTCTGGTCCATCACTACGAAGAGGATTGGAACAGGCTGTGGTGGGTGCGAATCGACGGCCGAGCGACCGTGGTAACCGCCGACGACGACGCCCAATCGGCCTTGCGAGCGCGCTATCCGCAGTATGACTCAGTGGAGCTGACCGGCCCCGTGATCTCGATCGAAGTCACCGGGTCGACGAGCTGGTCAGCATGACTCCGTTCTCGGTCGCGATCGCATCCATGTAGACGTCGTTGTCCGTCATCGGAAGGTTCGCGATGACCCGCCGAGCAAGGGTGACGCCGAGAAAGAACGGCCGATGGGTCAAACTGCGAAGGAGGGTGTCGTAGTAGCCGCGGCCGTGACCGAGCCGTGATCCGTCGGCAGCAAATAGAACGCCAGGGACCAGAACGCATTCAATCTCTTCCGGGATGACTGGTTCGGCTCCTTCCCGGGGTTGTCGGTATCCGAAGGGATGTGTCTCTAAGTCCTCATCGAGTCGGTGGATGGTGAGCGGGCCTCGTGCAGGAGTCCTGGTGACTGCCAATTCGAGGTCACCTTCGATGGTTGCGAGGTCGACCTCACCGGGCATCGCCAGAAACGTGAGAACTCTGCGCCATCGATTTGCAGCAATGAAGGTGGAGACATGTCGGGCCACAGCCCTCGATTCGTCACTGGTCGCCGGAGCCAGCGTCTTCGCCCAGGTTCTCAACTCCGCCTTGGACTCCACTCGATTCACGCTACCGCCCTAACGTCGGCGTCATGCGAAGCCTGCTCGCTCCTTTGCGCACCGTGTTGACAGTGGTGGTGGGAGTGAGCGTCACCCTCTTTTTCGCACCAGTGGTGATGGTGCTGGCCCGGTTTCGGCCCAAGACGCCCCTGATCGAGGCGTGTGCCCGGGCTTGGAGCCGGTCCTGGTTGTGGGCCGCCGGCTGCTCGCTCGAAATCACCGGCGTCGAACATGTCGATCGCAATCGAAGCCATATCGTCGTTGCCAACCACCTCTCGGTGCTCGACATCATGGTTTGCTTTCTGGCCGTGCCGCTGCCGATTCGCTTCCTGGCCAAGAAGGAGTTGTTTTCGGTTCCGATCCTCGCCCCCGCGATGCGGTCGTACGGGATTGTCGAAGTTGATCGGGCGGCGCGTTCAGCGATCCACGAAAAGGTGAATCGCCAGGCCAAAGAGCTAGTCGCGTCAGGCCGGTCGCTCATCATTTATCCCGAAGGAACCCGAAGTCGCAATGGGACGCTGCGACCGTTCAAGAAGGGTGCCTTCACCATGGCCATCGCAGGCGGGATCCCGGTGCTGCCGATGACGATTGTCGGGACCTATGAGGCCTGGCCTCCGGGGAGGATGTGGGTCCGGGGAGGAGAGCTCAAGGCCGAAATCCATCCACCGATCGAGACCGCCGACCTGAATCGGGATGACACTGCCAGTCTCGCTGAACAGGCCCGCCGAACGATCGAATCGGGCATTAGGCGAGTCGGCGTTTAGTCAGTCGAATCGGTGAACGTTTCTGCGAGTCGCCGGGGATTGGTTGAGAAGCGACGACGAGCAGCACGGTGCGACCGTCTCAATATCTCAATCGTAGATTCCAGCCAGAAAGCTTCTGGTTCCTTCTGTGACGATGAGAAACGCACCGGCGGAAGTCACGATTTGGTATCGATCACCCCCACCTTCTCCCCGCCACCATCGGCCCAGCACCCGCCAGGGACCGGCCCAGTTGAGCACCGGTTCCCAGCGCGAACCGAGACGGATCCGCGTGGGCAAACCGTCGTCCCATTCGATGTCGATCGCGGTCAGCTGCGGCGGCACCAGGCTGGGAGCAGGACCCGGCGTTGCTCCGGGCCAGGGAGCTTCAAGATCACGCTCGAGTGGTCCGGGATCCTCACCAAGCCGAAACCAATGGACCTGTTCTGCGGGCATCCGTCCCCCTTGCCGCCCGGCCTGGAGCACCGCGTCAGGCCCGACCAAGGCTTGAGCGCGGGCGAGAGCGCGCTCGGCTTCCGGCCGGGTGGAGTCATATCCCTCCCAACCATCGCCGACTGCTTCGAGCAAAGCCAGTTGCCGGCCCGCCCCGGAAAGGTCGGAAGGATCGAGACGCAGCCGGTGGAGGCCTCCCTCCACCCCTTCCTGGTCGATCCAAGCCCGTAACTGCCACCAGACCCGATCGGTCAGCGTCGATTCCAAGAAAGGATCGGCTGACCGCCAAACCCGGCTGCGAATCTTGCCCCGAGCAGACTCAGCTTCGATCTCCACTCGATATGGAGCCAGGCCTTCTTTTCGCAAGCCGTTCATCAGTCGAGCGGAGAGGGCCCGGGCGGAGAAGGCGACCTGATCGAGAGTTTCGAGCGGATCGTCGTAGTGGGCTTCGACAGCCAAATGCGGGGGAATGGTCCGGGGGCTGACGGAACGATCCTCTCCGCTGGCCAGGCGGTGCGCCCAAAGACCTTCGTCTCCGAAACGAGACGCGACTGCGGCGCGGGGCAGGCTGGCCAAAGCCCCCAGAGTGCTGAGACCTAACCAGCGGAAGGTATCGATCATCTCTTCTCGCCCTACCGCGGCGATGTCGAGGGAGGCGAGAAAACCAATGTCATCGTCGATCACCTGCGCGCCCTTGGTCGCGGTGATCGCTGCCCAACGTGCGGCAAAAGGACCGCTGGCCAGCCCGACCCGTGCCTGGGAGCCGACCAGGCTTTCGACCTTGGCTACCAGCACGTCCTCGCCCCCGTAGTAGCGAATGGCTCCTTCCACAGCGATGAGCACCAAACCCGGTTCGACCACCTCAACGCGCGGGATCAGTGTTTCCAGCTCCATCAGCATCGGCTCGAAGAGCCGGGTTTCAGCACCGAGGTCACGCGGTTTACTTTCCGCGATCGGACACAAAGCCTCGGCGGCTCTCCTTCCCATTCCCGTTGTCACCCCGAGTGCTGAAGCTTCCGCGTTGACCGCCGCTACCCGCTGAGCTTCACTGCCTGTGCCTTTTTTGGTTGCTGCGCTTCCTTCCTCGTAAACGAACCCCGGACCGTTTCCTTCCAACACCATGAGCGGCCATTCCGGAAACCAGACACAGATTGTGCGCATTTAGGTTGTGCGCACCTAGGCACCAACTTCGAAGCTCTGCAGGCTGATCCTTTGCTGGGGGAACGACTTGCCGCTCACCTCCAGCGCCAGACGACGTTCGCGCAGACGACCATGACCATGGTCGACTCCTTCCCAACTCACTCCCGCTCCATTGATCCGGAGATGGGTGATGCCCGCGGGCAATTGACCACGCAACGGTCGCGAGCGCGAGCCCGGCCTTGCGCGCCCGGGTGAGCGCGGCCAATCGCCGCAACTCGTTCTCCCCCACCCCTTGAGGTACTTCGGCATAAACCGCAGCTACTCCCTCGAGGATCGCGGCAGTCACCTGGCCCCAAAGTCTGCGGTCGCCACACCGAACCACCACCAGCCGTCCGGGTTTCACCCCTACCTCCCAGGCTGCCAGCGGCGACAGCCACCCTCCTCGAGCATCGATCATCACCACCGTTCCGACTTGGGAGGGAGCGGCCAAGAGCGTCATGCCCACCCGGGTCAAACCCCAACCAGCCGGCCCCTCCAACCCGACGATCTTTCCCGGCATAAGAGCCAACGAGGGAAGCTGTTCGACCGCATGTTCCGCCAGCATGAAGCATGGCAGTTTAGTCGAACACATGTTCGACACAACCCGGCCCGAGCAGGGCCCGTAAGGTGCGCCAATGGACACGCCCGGACTCATCGTCGTGGGTCTGGTGATCGCCGCCGGGCTGGTCGGTGTCGTGGTCGCGGCGGTGCCCGGTCTGATCCTGGTCTATGGAGCCGTGCTGGTGTGGGCGCTCGTCGAAGGCGGAACAGCCGCCTGGGTCGTGGTGGGTATCGCCACGGTCCTGCTCATTGCGGGCGAAACCGGCAAATACATTTTGCCCGGCCGCCGGCTACGCGAGGCGGGAGTTCCCAAGCGCTCGCTCCTCATCGGCGGCCTCGCCGCAATTGTCGGATTCTTCGTCATCCCGGTGATCGGGCTCTTTATTGGATTCCCTCTCGGGGTCTACCTATCGGAGCGACAGCGACTCGGCCAACATCAGCGAGCCTGGCCATCGACCAAATCGGCGATGAAGGCCACGGGCCTTTCGATCTTGATCGAACTGACCGCGGCACTTCTGGTCGCGGGAATCTGGCTCGTCACGGTTCTTTTCTGGACCTGATTGCCTTAGATTTTGGGGCGCTTCATCTCCTCTAGCTCCTCCAGGCTCCGCGGCCAGTCTTCCTTGAGAAGGCGCGAGAGCGATCGATCAGCGAGCAATTTTCCACCGGTTTGACAGGTCGGGCAGTAATTGGTCTCGTTGGAGGCGTAGACGATTCGTTGCACTTTGGTGCCACAACGCGGGCATGGCTCACCAAACTTTCCGTGGACGGCCATCTCCGGGCGAAAAGCAGTGACTTTGGTTGGCCATCCATCCCCGACGCTCTGCCTTTGTACTTCGGTCCAATAGTCGAGCTGGGATACGGTCGCATCGTGCAAACGCTTGATCTGTTCCGAGCTGAGCTGGCGCGTCCGGGTGACGGGGGAAAGCTGAGCCGCCCAGAGGATTTCATCCGAGTATGAGTTTCCGATCCCCGAGAACAACCGCGGATCGGTTAGGACCCGTTTCAGCGTTCGATTCTCTGAGGTAATCGCCGCAGCAAACTCGTCTGCGCTTGCCTCGAGCGGTTCGACGCCTCCCCGGTTCTCGGCTGCCAGATCCTCCTCGCCGGAGATGACCCAGATGCCTGCGCGTCGCTTCGTTCCCTGCTCGGTGAGAATCAAGGTTCCGTTGTCGAACTCGAACCCGGCCAGACCCACCTTCTTGGGAATAGCGGCCTTCCCCTCTTTCCACTGCAAACGACCGGCGATCATCAGATGGATCACCACGAAGAGATCGTCACCGAAATCGAGCACGAGACGTTTGCCGATGCGACGGAGCCCGGCGACGGTCTTTCCCTCGGGCGCATCGAATGGCGGTTGATAGGTCCGAAGCACGGCGGGTGAAGCCAGGCGAAGCTTCTCGAGTTTGTGGCCGAGGATCCGACGCTCCAAGGCTTCGAGATAGACAACGATGTCGGGCAGTTCGGGCACGGCAAAACGGTACCTTTCCATCCGTGCTGGCCAAAGAGTGGGTTCTCGCGCGCAATCCGGAGGGACTACCGGAGCCATCCGATTTCATGCTTCGCGAGTGGAAAATCCCCGATCTTGCTGAAGGCGAACTGTTGGTGGCTAACCGGTTCATCTCTGTCGATGCCGGGGTACGGGACAGGCTCAGCCGCGACAGCTACGGGCCCCGTACCGCACTCGGTGACGTGATCGATGGTTTCACCGTTGGCGAGGTGCTTTCGTCAAACAATCCCCGGTTTGCGGTGGGCGACCGGGTTACCTCGGGAGGCGGCTGGCGAACTCATTACGTCACGAATGGCAAAGGCGTGCTTCGTCTCGATCCCGAATTGTTCGCCCCGCCGATTTCTGAGAGCACCGCCATCGGGGTGCTTGGCGTCTCGGGCCTTACGGCCTACTTCGGGCTCACCAGGGTTGCCCGCATCTGGCCCGGGGAGACGGTGCTGGTCTCGTCGGCTGCGGGCACCGTCGGTGCCACCGCCGGCCAGATCGCTCGCATCATTGGATGCCGGGTCATTGGCATCGCGGGTGGTCCGGAACGTTGCCAGTACGTAACTGACGTCCTCGGCTTTGATGCCTGCCTTGATCGGCACATGCCGAATCTTTCAATCGCCGATGCCGCGCTTGAAGGCGTTGACGTGTACTTCGACAACGTCGGTGGAGAGCTCGCGGACCTGGCGCTCCTCGCCATGAATCAGGGTGGCCGGATTGTCGTGGCTGGTCAGGTGTCCGAGTACAACCTGGCCGAGCCGCGCGGCATCCGCAACCTGCGCGAAGTCGTCGAGCGCCGGGTACGCATCGAAGGGATGATCGTCTGGGACTACCTCGCCGACTTTCGCGCCGCGATGACGACGATGGCCGACTGGATCAAAGAGGGCAAGCTCGTCTACACCGAGAACATGGTCGACGGCTTCGAGTCAGCTCCGAGCTTGTTCTGCGATCTCTTCAAACATGCGGGACTGGGGCGGTCGCTGGTTCGTCTCTGAGATCAACGGCAAGTCGCTTCTCGGCTGACAGCACTAGAGCGGTTCCGACGAGAATCGCGACCGCCGTTCCCACGAACATCGCCTGATAGCCGAACTCGCGAATCAAGAGACCCAATAGCGGTGAAGCACCGAAGAGGGCGAGATCGAAAAGGGCGGTGAAGATTGCTGTCGTGGTTCCTCTTTCGCCTGGCGCGGCCCGACTGGTGGCCAAAGTGACGACGACCGGGAAGGAAATGCCGTGGCCGAGACCGGTGATGGCGCCACCGATGATCAGGCCAATTGGCAATGGCAAGAGACCCACGAGCCCGACGCCGAGCGCATAGGCGACCAGGCCCGGTCCCAGCATTCGCACCGGACCAACGCGATCGGGGACCCACGCCAGGGTCAGTCTCCAGATGACCGCTACGAGCGCATAGGTGGCGAAGAACGGGCCGATCGAGCCAAGGCCCGAGGTCGTGACATATGTTTTGACGAACACGAAGGCCGCAGTGAACCCAAGCGAAAGCACGAGAGTAACGAACCAGATCGGACGGAGCTCGGGCCGAAACAACACCTCGCGAAACCCGGTGGTGGTAGCGCCCGTGTTCTTGCCGCTGCGCTCGAGAAAGAACGCCAGGACCAAAGCCACCAGCGAACACGCGGCGGCGACAAAGAAGATTCCTCGGTAACCCCATTGGCCCAACAGGATGCGGTCCCCAATGGCAGGAGCGATGCCGAGGGGGGCGAGTCCGGAGATCCCAAAGAGAGCGATTCCCTGGCTCCGGTATTGAGTGGGAATCCGGTCGGCTATGTACGTCCAGAAAGCCGTCGCCGACATCGCCTGTCCAACACCTTGCAGGAGCCGCGCCCCGACTACGGCGGGACCGAGTTGGTCGACGAACGCGTACGAGAATGTGGAAACAACCACGATCCCTGTGCCGATTCGAATCATGAGTCGCCGGCTCTTCTGGTCCATCACGCGGCCGATCCACGGACGAACCGCGATCGAGGCCAGACCGGAGATGCCGACGATGGTTCCGATACGTACTTCGTCGGCACCGAGGTCGAGCAGAAACCCTGGGAAGTGGACCAGCAGGCTGTTCGTCAACTCAGAGGCGAGCGACGAGAGAAAGATGAGCGCGAACCACTTAGTGGCCAGGAACTGGCGAACCATGAGCCGGGCAGGTTACGGAGGCGTCAGCGCCCTTCAAACCGAGGTGATCGCTGCTCTGAAATCGCCTGCAGCGCCTCCTGGTGATCTGCGCTCGTAAAGGTCACGATCTCGTGGGCAAGCGAGTAGTCGAACGAGAGCTGCAGCGCTGCCTTCACTTGCTGGTTGACCGCGGCCTTCGTGTACTGCAACGCCAACGGGGCTCCGGCGGCCAAGCGCTGCGCCATTGCCAGGGAGGTGGAAAAGAGCTCAGCTGCTTGCACCACGTGGTTGACCAATCCGATGCGCTCGGCCTCGACAGCCGATACCGGATCGCCGGTGAGCAGATATTCCTTGGCCCGCGCCGGACCGACCAAGAACGGCCAAATCGCGGCCCCGCCATCTCCAGCGACAATGCCGACGCGAACGTGGGGATCGGCGATGTGAGCGGTTTCGGCGATGAAGATCACGTCGCCGAGCAAGGCAATCGTTGCCCCCAGTCCCACCGCGGGACCGTTGATCGCTACGACCAGAGGCAGCTCGATATCTACCAGGTCCCAGATCAGTTGCTTGGCGTCGCGCCTTAGATCTGCCAGCCGGCCGGGGTCTCGGAGGGTCGGAAACCAGTCGAAGTCGCCTCCCGCGGAGAACATTCTCCCCTCGCCAGTGAGAAGGATCGCGCGAGCCTCTCGTTCCTGGCGAAGGTCGCGGAAGAGGTCGCAGAGCTGGTGGTGGAGCTCAGCGTCGATCGCATTCAGTGGAGGCCGCGCGATCGTGACAATGAGGACAGAGCCCTCCCTCTCGATCCGAATCCACTTCGTCATCCTTCGTACGATACGGCCGTGGCTCAACCCGCTAACGCCTCCGAGGTCGTCCTCTCCGGCCTCATCGACTATGCCGGCATGTACCCCCCAGAGTCATTGGGTCTCGAGGATGCTTTGGCTATGTATCTGCGCCATCGCCACACACGGCACCAGTGGATGCTCGGTGTCTTCCTCTGCCCCAGCTCCAAGCTCCACGATCTGGAATGGATGCTTGGGGGGGAGCCGGTGCCGGTTGGAGTCGTGATCGACCAGCACCTCGCTGAAGCCATCGATGCAATCTCCATCTCGGGACTTGAGATCCGCCAGCTTGAAACTCGGGACACATCCATTGCTGGCAGTTTCGATCGAATTGACCCTGCCCAGGCTCTCTGGCTCGAAGCCGATGCCAAAGTCGTCCTCGACATCGCTGCCGAGTCTCCGGGCCGGCGCATCGGAGTGAAGGTTCGTTGTGGCGGACCAAAGCAATCGGACTTTCCCTCTACGCAGATCCTGGCCGAAGCCATGCACGCGACTTTTGCCTGCGGGCTTCCGCTCAAGGCAACGGCCGGTCTTCATCATCCCTGGCGGCACTTTTGGCCCGAACTGGGTGTTTGGAGACATGGTTTCCTGAATCTTGTTGCCGCCGCGACGGCACTGGTACTCAACGGCGATCGCGACGACGCAACCGAGATGCTCGAATGCAGCGAAGGGCGTTTGGGAAGGGGTGGCCTGCAGGTGGGCAACAGAGAGTTCAGCGTGTCGGAGCTGCGATCGGCTCGAACCTTCCTGCGCTCCTACGGCAGCTGCTCCTTCGACGAGCCGGTGGCCGATCTAGTCGCGATGGGAAGCCTGTGGTAATCGCCCTCGGGGTCTACTCCGCCGAAGCGGTCGATCGGGTCGGGGTGAGGATTGGTGACCGGCTGTTCGACCCTTCAGCGGTCTCTCCCCTTCTCGCCGGGTCCTCGTTGCTTGCTTTGCTCGAAGCCGGACAGGACGCGTGGCTCGACGTTCTTGGTCGCCTGCGTGAAGCCGACCTGCCCCCGGTCGAAGGAGGAGTACTCACGCGGCTCCCCTGCCCCATCGGCGACTACGTCGATTTCTATTCGTCACGCTTCCATGCCTCGAGTGTCGGCCGGATTTTCCGGCCCGACGCCGAGGCCCTGCCGCCCAACTGGCTCCACCTCCCCATTGGCTATCACGGGCGCTCTGGCACGATCGTCGTCGATGGCACCCCGGTCACGAGGCCTGCCGGACAAATTGGCCAGGGTGAGTTTGGCCCCACCCGTCGTCTCGACTTTGAGTTGGAGTTGGGGTTCCTAACAGGTTCGGGGCCGGAACGCATCCCGGTAGAGGAAGCCGAGCGATACATCTTTGGCCTGGTGCTGGTCAACGATTGGTCGGCCCGAGACATTCAGGCATGGGAGTACCAGCCGTTGGGTCCGTTCTTGGGCAAATCCTTTGCAACCACAGTCGGCGCCTGGGTGGTACCTCTTTCTGAACTTGAAGACCGGCGGATTCCGCCGCCTGCACAGGATCCGGCGCCTCTTCCCTATCTTTCGCCGGCCGGCCGTGGCATTGATCTCGATCTGACCGTTTCGATCAACGGCGAAGTTGTCACCCGATCTAACACTTCGCACCTCTACTGGACGATGAGTCAGCAGCTCGCCCATGCCACCAGCAACGGCGCCCATATCCGCGCCGGTGACCTCTTTGCTTCTGGGACCATCTCCGGGCCGGGCGATGAGAGCCGGGGATCGATGCTCGAACTCACGTCCAACGCGCGCTATCTCGAGGATGGCGACACGGTCGTTCTCGCCACCGAGTTAGCCGAATTCGGCATCTGCTCGGGGACGATCCAGCCTTCAATTTGACCCTCAGGGTGAGACAGGTCGCAATCGCTTCGGGAGCTTCGCTACGACCCGGTCATATGAATCATCGATCGCGGCGCGAATGTCATCCTCGGGGATCGCGCCATCGGTTCGCAGTGAGTTCCAACCAGATCGCCCGATGTAAGCCATCACTTCGGCGTCGCCCGGATAGCGCAGGAGCCATTCGTCGGCCTCATCCCTGTTGTTTCCGGCCTTAACCCCGACGCCCGCTTCTCCGGAGCCGAGGAACGCGAAGATCTTGTCACCGACCTTGGCCACGATGTCGCCTTCCCAGGGCTCGTCCTGCCAGGCGCCGGGCTTGGCGAGGCAGTACTCGAGCAGTTCCTCCGGAGTCACCTCGCCGAGAATAGGGTGGGGCCATGGACCGCCCACAGATGAACGTGCTCTCGACCGTCCTCGGAGCTCCCGACCCGAGTGCGTTGGCCGACTTCTATCAAAAGCTCCTGGGCTGGAACCGGGTGGCAGACGAGCCCGATTGGGTGAAGATCGAGCCGTCCGCAGGGGGAACCGCACTTTCCTTCCAGCTGGAGGAGAAGCACGTCCCGCCGGTATGGCCTGCCGACGAGGGCGACCAGCAGATGATGATGCACCTCGACATCAGGGTCGAGGACCTCAACGAAGCTGTGAAGTGGGCGCTAGAGGCCGGTGCAACTCTGGCCGACTTCCAACCGCAACTCGACAACCGGGTCATGATCGACCCTGCCGGTCACCCGTTTTGCTTGTTTGAGAACTGACCAGGCTGTGGAGTCCTCGCCAAGCAATTGACGGCCTGACAGACATATAAGTCAACCTTCGAAATTCCCAAAATTCTTTCTGGGAAATTGTCTCCTTGCGAACGGATTTGTCACACCCTCCCGTCATAGTTCTTGGCATGGTGAGTGGGACGTTGGAGATGGGGATCAAAGAATTGACCGAGCTCGATTCAGCCGAGCTGGATTTAGTCAGTTTCGCCGAGTCGGAAGTACGGCGACTCGAAGTTCTGATCCGGCGGATCAGGGGGCGTCAAGCAGAACTGCTGGCCGAGCTGGATTCCCATCAGATCGCCCACGCCGACGGGGCCCGGACAATGGCCGACTGGGTTTCCGCCAGTCTCGATTTGTCTCCGCAGGCGGCGTCACGGTTGATGACTGTGGCCCGGACCGACCAGCCCCTTATCCGCCAGAATATGTTGGCTGGGCTGTGGGGAATCGACCGGGCTTCGGTGGTCGCCAAACTGGCCGCCGCCGGTATTCCCTCCGATCAGCTCCTCGAAACCGCCGACACCTTCTCCTTGGGTCGTCTTTACGGGTTGTTGGAGCGGACCCGCCGTCTCGATTCCGATTCGGAGTCTTTTGACTACGACTGGCGCTTTCTGGTCTGCCAACCCTCCTTGGACGAATCGGTGTTCAAACTGTGGGGACAGCTCCCCGGCACCGACGGCCAGGTGGTTTTGAACGCTCTTTCCGCCCGGGAGACCGAACTGCCCGTCCTCGAAGACCAAACGGCAGGACAAAGGCGGGCCGACGCCTTGACTTCGATCTGTCTCGACTCGCTCACCGCCACCGACGCCGAAGGGGAGACGGGACGGGCGGTGACCGTGGCCGAAATCTTTGTCGACGCCACCCTCGCCGCCGAAACCAACGGAGAAGCCGGCGCGGCCACTATCTCGGGGATCAAGGTGGGGCCGAATACTTTGGGCGAACTCCTCTGCGGCGGCAAAGTCCGGGTGGTCAACTGTGCCGAAACCCACCCGATTTCTTATTCGGATCTCTCCGACACCATCCCCCCAGCGGTGCGCAGCTTTATCCGGTGGCGGGACCAGGGTTCATGTTCGATCGAAGGGTGCCGAAGCCGCTACCGGGTCCAACCGCACCACATCCAAGAAAAGCAACACGGTGGTGACCATCATCCCGACAACCTGATTTCGCTTTGCTGGTACCACCACCACGTCGCCATCCACCAACGGGGCATGATCATCGACCCCGAATCACCCACCCATCGACGCCGACTCACCTGGCCCGAGCGTGGACCGCCTGGCTAAACCCGGCGAATTGCCTCGTCGACAACCTCCGCCGGAACTCGCTCGACAAGAATTCTCCGCATCTTCTCCGGTGACATTCCGAGGTTGGTTCCAATGCGAACGATCGCTTCTACCTCGGCCGTTGTCACGTCATTGCCCACGGCCGAGGGATGAAGCGGCGCTTGTTGGAGTACTGCCGTGTCGTACTGCACTCCGCAAGAGGAACACTGAACCAGCTCGCCCAGAACTTTGAGCGGTATCACCGGGATGAAGAACAGCGTGAACCATCGCCTGGCTTCCAGCAACAGGTAGTTCCGATCGCCGCCCTCGTTGCGGCATTGAAACGTGCCGGAACCCACGGTCTTGGTGCGGGTCGTAATCCCGAAGAGCAACAGCATTCAGAGCTCAGCAATCAGGTTCATGAAACGACCGAGCGTGTTGAGCCGTTCTTCAAGCGTCTGACCTTCGGGCGCAACTCGGATCGTCGTGATCCCACAGTCGCGATACGCGCGAATCCGATCGAGCACCATCTCGTCGGTGCCCAACAGATTGCTCTGCGTAATGAGCTGATCGGGGATCATCGCCGCGGCTTCGTCCCGCTTCCCTTCTAACCAAAGGTCCTGAACTCGAGTCGCGACCTCAGCGAATCCCGCTCGCGAGATGGCGTCGTTGTAGAAGTTGTTCTTCTTCGATCCCATTGCCCCCAAGGTGAACGCGACTCCCGGACGCCTCGGTGCCACCAGTTTCTCCAGATCATCTCCAAACTCGACCACTCCCCCGGCCTGCAGATCGATCTCGTCAAGGGAACGACCGGCGTTTTCGGCGCCGTGGCGAAGGTGCATCAATACTGTCTCGGCCTGCTCGGGAAGAAACGACGTGCCGAGCCAGCCGTCGGCGACTTCGCCGGTGTACTCCAGGCTGCGAGGGCCCAGCGTGGCGAGATAGATCGGCACGGGGGAACACGTGCCAGGCCCAGACGCAACGCCTTGCCCTCGCCGCCAGGTCGCGGCAACTGATAGAACTCGCCCTCGTAGACGACCTTCTCTCCGGCCAATGCCAGGCGAACGACGTCGACAATCTCCCTCAGGCGCGTGAGTGGCTTGTCGAAGGACACCCCATGCCAGCCTTCGATCACCTGCGGTCCGCTCGTTCCCAGGCCCAAGAGAAATCGCCCCCCGGTCAGATTTTGCAGGGTCGCCGCGGTCATGGCGACCAACGCCGGAGTCCGGGTTCCGGTCTGGATAATTCCGGTGCCGAGTTTGATCCGCTCGGTGCGCGCTGCCAGATAGGCGAGTGGCGTGACGGCATCCGATCCCCATGCCTCGGCGCTCCAGGCAGAGTCGACGCCGAGCCGTTCCGCTTCGGTAACGAAATCGACCGTCTCCAGCCAAGCATTCGGTCCGGCGTAGGGAGCTCCGAAGCCGATCGAGACCTTCAAGCGAGAGCGGCGAATTGGCGGGCATGGTCGAGGTCGTGGACGCGCAAGAAAAGCAATGCCTCCCGCCAGTTCAGATCACCAAAGAGCGGGTGGTAGATCGTCTTATCGAGGTAAGCCTCGGGATCAGCGGTCTGCAGCGTCTTGAACAATCGTTCCCGATTGGCCACGTGCCGAGCCCACCATTCGTCGGCGCTCAAGACCTCAATGTCGTCGGCGAGCGCGTCAATCGGCGTCTCCGAGGGAGCGCGTCCAGCAACGATTTCTTCAATCGCCCGGGCGAAGTCGTCTCCTGTGGTGACTATGTGGGCTGCGATCTGATTGCCACTCCACTCCGCCGCCATTGGCGCCTCGCTGAATCGGTCGGGGTCGATCGCGGTCATCGCTTCTCGCATCTGCTCCGCATCGTTACGAACCTTGGCGACCAGCTCGGGCACCGATAGCTTCGCCGCCTGACTCTGGAGATAAGAGAGCACCCGGTCGCGATCGGTCACTTGACTCTCGTGCCGGCCTTCCACACTCCGACCACCCGGTCGGCATCGCCCCAGACCGAAACATCGTCGAGCGGGTTGCGGTCTAGCGCGATCAAATCAGCGGCGAACCCATCGGCGAGTTGACCGGAGGCCGGTCCCTGGGGACCGAGCGTTTCCGGACCGCGGGCCGTGGCCGCCTCGATCGCGTCGAGAGAAGACATGCCGGCCTCGGTGAGATGCCGAATTTCCCGGCTGGCCTGCCGGTAACGCAAACCATGCACGGGACCGCTGGTGAAGATGTCGGTACCCATCGCAATCTTGACGCCACTGGCCACGGCGATCTTCAAGGCCTGTGCATGCTGGTCGGCCATGGCCGACATCTTGCGCCAGGCATAAGGCGGGAGTTGGGACTCGAGTCCCATCAACTCCTCGACGACAAAGCGCGTGGCGACGAGGATCGCATCCTTCTGCTTCATCAGGTCGGCGGCTTCTTCGTCGAGATACGTTCCGTGCTCGATGGTCTTAGCGCCGGCGCGGAGCGCGGCCATGATCCCAGGCTTCCCGTGGCAGTGAGCCGCGACCACTCTCTCGGCCCGAGCGGCTTCGGCAACTATTGCGGCCAGCTCCTCGTCGGAGAACTGCTGGTGTATGGGATGGTCCACCTCTGACATGACTCCCCCGGAGGCGCAAATCTTGATCACCCTGGCGTTCTTGCGTAGCTGCTCACGCACCGCTTTCACGCACTCATCCGGACCGTCAGCCAACCGGCCGAGGATGCGACCGTGCTCGCCCAGGGCGTTATAGAAATCGAGCGGAATGGCATGGACGTCGCCGTGGCCGCCCGTAGTGGAAATCACCGCCCCCGAGCCGTAGATCGTCGGCCCGTCCAGCGAACCTTCGTCCACCACCGGCGCAATCTCGACGCCATACCCTCCGACCTCTCGCACCGAGGTGACTCCACCGGCCAGATAGTTGGCTAGGTCGGCTGTGACACGGGCGCCGCTTGTCGCGGGGGGAACCAGCGAGGCCATCTCCAGATTCCACTGCGTCGTACCCATGAGATGGGCATGACAGTCCCAGAGGCCGGGCATGAGCACCGACACCTCAACGGGGTCGCCTTCGCGTTTGGGGGCTTCGGAAGCCGGGCCGGTGAAGGTGATGGTCGCCCCCTCGGCGACCATCACCCCATTTTCAACCGGCTCTCCCCTCCCGGGGATCAGGAGATCTGCGTGGATGCGAAGTGTCATCCGGCCAAGGTAAACGGTTCATGCCGTGACTGGCTTTCTAAAGCCACCTCGTTTGGCAAAGATGATCGCCCCGCCGAGCACCAGCAACCCGAGAATCACCACCGAAAGGCGGACAGCGCCGTTGTCGCGGAAACCGATCACGGCCGGCAGAACCAGGAGCGAAACGAGGTTCATCACCTTGATCAAGGGGTTGAGTGCCGGGCCGGCTGTGTCTTTGAAAGGGTCGCCGACGGTATCGCCGATCACAGCTGCTTTGTGGGCATCCGAGCCCTTGCCCCCGTGGTGGCCTTCCTCGATGAACTTCTTGGCGTTGTCCCAGGCGCCGCCGGCGTTGGAGAGGAAGTTCGCCATGAGCTGGCCGGTCAGGATCACCGCGGCGAGAAAGCCTCCCAGCGCCAGATAGCCCAGACCGAAGCCAACGATCACCGGGGTGAGCACCGCCAACAGCGCCGGTGTCGCCAGCTCGCGCAGCGATGCGGCAGTGCAAATGTCGATCACCGGGCCGTAATCCGGCCGCTTCTCGCCTCGCATGATCTTCCCGTCGGCGAACTGCCGGCGGACTTCTTCGACGACGACCCCTGCGGTCCGACTTACCGCACTGATAGCCAGGGCCGAGAACATGAAGGGGATCGAGCCACCAATCAGAAGCCCGATGAAGATCGTCGGATTGGCGACGTTGATCGATGTGCTCGGATCGGTGAACATCGCAGAGCCTTCGAGCTCGAGGCCCAGTTCTCCAGCAATCGTCTCGATGAACGAAGCGAACAGCGCCACCGCGGCGATCACGGCCGATCCGATGGCAAAACCCTTGGTCACAGCTTTGGTGGTGTTGCCGACGGCATCGAGACTCACCATTGTCTTTTGCGCTTCGCCGTGGAACTCACCCGACATTTCGGCGATTCCTGCGGCGTTGTCGGCCACTGGGCCAAAAGTGTCCTCGGAGACCACGACGCCGGTAGTGGCGAGCATGCCCATGCCGCAGAGGGCAACGAGGTAAAGCGCGAACTGCAGGTTGCCCCCGCCCAGCAACACCGCCACGCCGATCGCCCCCGCAATTGCCAGGACGGCCCACACCGTCGATTCCAAACCAACCGATATCCCGGAGAGCACCGTGGTCGCCGGACCGGTGCGCGTGCTGTTGGCGATGTCCTGGACCGGCTTTTCCTCGGTTGAGGTGAAGTACTCCGTCAAACGCGACGCAACCTGGGCGAGGACCAACCCAATTACCACGGCGGCAAACACTTTCCAGCCTTCGTTCCCGTTCTCGTTTCCAACGTAGAAAATCGAGACGAAGAAGGTGCCGATCACGGTCAACACACCGGCGGTGAGGAAGCCGCGGTTGATCGGGGCCATGGCGGTACGGTCCTTCGGAGTAGCGCGCACCATGAATACGCCGGCGATTGAAGCCAGCACCCCGATGGCGCGGGCGATCACCGGAAAGACGAGCCCGAGTGCGGGGTTGGCGCCAATGGACGCAAAGGCAGCGACGCCAAGAATGATGGACGCTACGAGGGTGACCTCATAGGACTCGAATAGATCCGACGCCATGCCGGCACAGTCGCCCACGTTGTCGCCGACGTTGTCTGCGATGGTTGCCGGGTTGCGCGGGTCGTCTTCTGGAATTCCCTGCTCGACCTTCCCCACCAGGTCGGCGCCGACGTCAGCGGCTTTGGTGAAGATTCCGCCGCCGACTCGCAGAAAGAGAGCGAGGAGCGAACCACCGAAGCCAAACCCGACCAGGATCGCCGACGAAGTGTTCTGGAAGATCATGATGATCAACGTCGCGCCTAACAGACCGAGACCCACGGTGAACATCCCCGCCACCCCGCCTGTGCGGAAGGCGATCTTCAACGCATCGGCCAACGTTCCGTTGCGAGCAGCCGCCGCGGTGCGGACATTTCCTCGAACGGCCAGGCCCATCCCGATGAACCCGGTGAGGCCCGACATGAAACAGCCGACCACGAAGGCGGCGGTACGAGCAGCTCCCGATTCGGTGAAACTGAGCGCTTCGGAACCATCAGGGCGCAACACGGCGGTGGAGGTGACAAAAACCACCACTACCAGCGGGATCAGGATTAAGAGGATCGTCCGGAACTGCCGCCGGAGATAGGCCATCGCCCCTTCCTGGATCGCCGCGGCGATCTCACGCATTTTCGGGGTGCCCTGATCTGCCGCGATGACTCCCCGGGACAGGACGTAGCCAACTGCGAGCGCGATCAAGGCTGTGATGCCCGAGATGATCAGCCACGTCCACTCCGCGCCCCCCAGCGTGAACTCCTGATAGCCACCCTCGGCAGCCAGAACAGTCGTCATTAAACCTCTTTCGTTATGGAATCTGCGAACCCAGGGTTCGTATGCCGCGTTTACGCGGATACCAGCCCACAGAACGGCTTGTTTTTAGTCGGCTCGGTTAAGGAGGTCCACTCCCCAGAGCAGAAGAGCGAGGACGGTTCCGGTTCCGCCGAGGAAAACGCCGTCGCCCAGCCAGGAAAAAGTCGCCGAGCCAATGGAGCTGATTGATCCGATCAGAGCTAGCAAACCGACAAATGCGCCTCCCGCTACGAGCCGGCGGCCGGGCGCCATCTGATTGAACAAGGCAAAGCTCCCGATGCCGAGGGCGATCGCGCCCAGGAACCAAAAGGGCCACAGCGGAATCGACCCGAACACTCGCAATGGGCTTCCGTACGCCTGGATCGCAGCCAGGAACAACGCGCCGGCGGCCGCCATGATCGCAATGGCGACTGGCGCCCGGTTGGGCTCGGAAGCCGTTTGGGGCTCGAGGCGGCGTATCTCGGGTGCCCGTGGCATGAGATGCTCGCCGACGTCGAGGCCATCGTCGCGAGCGTGGGCCAGCTGGCGCGCCAGCCGAGGTGAGTTCGCAGAGCGCAGGCCGACAGCAACAGCGAAACGCGCATCGTCGTTTGTGGAGAGGACCAACTCCTCACCTTCGACCTTGATGTGGAATCCATCGATGCGCGCCGAGATTCCCATACCCTCGAGGGGCCAGCGTCCCAATTCGCCGTAAGGAGACACGAGACGCATGGTTTCGTCGTCGAGGTGGATCTCGACTCGGATACCTGTTTCGGCTTCCCCCGCCATCCGGACGGTGCCTAAGAGGTCGGTACTCTTCATAGCTTCCTTCTGCCCGAGCTCACAACTCTAGAGCGAAAGACATGCCTGACTACATCTACTCCATGTACAAGGTCGGACGTCACTACCCGCCCGATCGCGACGTCTTGCGCGACATCAGCCTCAGTTTCTTCTACGGCGCCAAGATCGGCGTTATCGGACCCAACGGTGCCGGGAAGTCGTCGCTGCTCAGTGTCATGGCGGGTCGAGATGAAGGTTTTACGGGCGAAGCCCGGCTGGAAGAGGGTTACTCAGTTGGGATGCTCGAGCAGGAGCCCCAGCTAGATGAATCGAAAGACGTCCTCGGGAATGTTCTCGACGGCGTAGCCCCGACCAAGGCGCTGCTCGACGAGTACCAGGATGTGCTCGCAGGCTGGGCCGATCCCGACGCTGACTACGAAAAGCTCGGAGCGCGCCAGGAGATCCTCGAGAAGAAGATCGAGGCGGCGGGGGCTTGGGAGCTCGATCGCCAGGTTGAGATCGCGATGGACGCATTGCGGTTGCCGCCAGGTGACGCCGACGTATCCAAGCTGTCTGGTGGAGAACGCCGCCGGGTGGCGCTGTGTCGTTTGCTCCTCTCTCACCCCGATCTCTTGCTCTTGGACGAACCGACCAACCATCTCGACGCCGAATCAGTCGCCTGGCTCGAGCGATTCCTCCACGAGTACTCGGGAACGGTCATTGCGATCACCCATGACCGCTATTTCCTCGACAATGTCGCCGGTTGGATCCTCGAGCTTGATCAGGGCCGCGGTTTTCCATTCGAAGGCAACTATTCGAGCTGGTTGGAGCAGAAACAGGCGCGGCTGGCTCAGGAAGAAAAGGAATCCTCAGCGCGGCAGAGAACGCTGCAACGAGAGTTGGAGTGGGTGCGTATGTCACCCCGGGCGAGGCAGGCGAAGGGTAAAGCTCGTCTGACCCGCTATGAAGAACTGGTGGCCGAGGCCGCGTCGGCCGAGAAGCGTGCCGACCGCCTCGAGATCGAGATCCCCTTCACCAGGCGGCTCGGCGACAAGGTGATCATCGCCCACGATGTGGAAAAGGGTTACGGCGATCGACTGCTGATCGACGACCTCTCGTTCTCGCTCCCGCCGGCCGGGATCATCGGAGTGGTCGGCCCCAACGGTGCCGGCAAGACGACTCTGTTCCGGATGATCACCGGAGGCGAGGAGCCTGACTCAGGATCGTTCGAAGTCGGGCCGTCGGTGGAGCTCGCCTACGTTGACCAAAGCCGTGACGCCCTCGACCCGGTCAAGACTGTGTTTGCCGAAATCAGCGGCGGTTCTGACTTTCTCAAGGTCGGGAATCGTGAGGTCAACAGCAGGGCCTATGTCGCTTCACTCAACTTCAAAGGCTCGGACCAACAAAAGAAGGTGGCCACGCTCTCGGGAGGGGAGAGAAACCGGGTCCATCTCGGGAAGATGCTCCGCACTGGCGGCAACGTCATCCTGCTCGATGAACCGACCAACGACCTCGACGTCGACACTCTCCGCGCTTTGGAGGAGGCGTTGCTGGCCTTTCCGGGTTGCGCAGTCGTGATCAGCCACGATCGTTGGTTCCTCGACCGAGTCTGCACTCACATTCTCTCGTTCGAAGGGGACTCACAGGTCCGCTTCTTCGAAGGCAATTGGACCGAGTACGAGGAGTGGATGAAGTCGAACGTCGGTCCCGATGCCTTGGAGCCGCATCGGGTCCGATACAAACCGATCGCCCGCTGATGCGCCGTTTGCTTGCCGTTCTAGGCGGGTTGATCCTCGCGTGTTCACCAACGACGGAACCGACGACCACAGCCACGAGCATGACCGCCGCTCCGGCGACGACCAGCACCTCGGCAGTTCAGCCGCTCGACCTTCAAGTCTCGTTTCCTGCGGTCTTCTATCCGGAAACCTCTCCGGCCTATCTCGAAGGTACGACCAGCCTGCCGGCCGAGATCTCGGTGAACGGCGATCTGATTGGCACGACAACTCCCGACATCGTCTCCTTTGCCGCCGAAGTACCTATCGATGAAGGCTCCACCTCGCTAGAAATCTCGGCAATCGCTGAGAACGGGGCCGTGGCGACGAAAGTCGTCGAAGTGATCTTCGATCAGGGACTAACTCGCCAATTTGCCTACCTGGACGATCTTGACGCCGAGGCTCGGACGATCACCGTCGATTTCGCTGAGATGTTCACCGGCGAAGAAGCGATCGCCGCAGGCGCCGAGGATGGAGTCGAGGTCGACACCGACTTCTACATTCGAAATCTCGATCCGTCCCTGGAGACGTTGCCGCTCGCTTCTGACGTCGAACCAATCCTGATTCTGTGCCTGCGAGACGGACCTTGCATCACAAATCGGGCGGTCTCGCTCGAGCGTTGGAACGACCTCAGGGCAAACTCGGTCGAATGGTACGGGCAAGGGCAGCTTCCGTACTGGCTGACGATCGTCGATGGAACCGTGGTCCAGGTCGCCCAGCAGTATCTCCCCTGAGAGCGAGATCGCTTTGGTGAGTCGTAACGTATAGAAACCGGGCCAAACAGGAGGTTTCAATGGCCACCGATACTGTGCACTCTCACGCGCACCACGACGACACTGCCGTGACCCAAGCGTTCAACATCCTTCGCTTCGGATTTGTGGTCCTGCCACTGGTCGTGGGAATCGACAAGTTCTTCAATCGGCTGGCCGACTGGGAGCGCTATCTCTCCGACACGGTCATCGAGTTGAGCCCACTCTCGGCCTCGAACCTCATGCGAGTCGTCGGAGTCATCGAGCTGGTGGCCGCTCTCCTCGTGGCAGTTCGACCGCGCATCGGCGCCTATGTGGTGGCCGCCTGGCTAGGCCTCATCATCGTGAACCTGCTCTTGATTCCAGGGTTCTACGACGTCGCCTTGCGCGACTTCGGGTTGCTGCTCGGCGCCCTCGCGTTGGGCAGGCTTGCCTCGGCGAACCGCTCCTAAACCGCGGGCCCAAATTGACTGCTTGTGCCGTGAAATCCACGGCCCAGAGCCTTAGGTTTCGTTTGGTCCTTAGGGCTTGGGGAGGTTGTCGAAGACGTCCTCGAAGGAGACCGCCTTGCGCCGGCTATCGCCGGTTTGGACGGGCTCAGCCGGACGGCGCTCGGGGCGCGGGCCCCGGTCGCGGTTGCCGCTTTCGCGGGGCCGGTTCCGATCGCCGCGGTCGCCGCCGCGATCACCTCTGTCTCCGCGGTCGCCCCGATCGCCCCGATCACGGTCGTTGCGCGGGGGACGGTCATCGCTGGACTCCGAGGAGCCGGCGCCTTCCTTGCGCTCGAGCGGGTTGACCAGCTTCAAAGCCAACTTTCCCTGCCGATCGATGTCTTCGAGCAGCACGGGCACCAGCTGGCCGAGTTCGAGGTAGTCCTCGACTCGTTCGACACGCCTCGTGTCGTCGAGCTTCGAGATATGGAGCAAGCCGTCCCGGCCAGGCATGATGTTGACGAAGGCACCGAACTTGGTGATGTTGACGACCTCGCCGTCGTACACCTTCCCCAACTCGGGCTCCGGCGGGAAGACAATCGCATTGACCCGTTCTTTGGCGGCTTTCAGCGCTTCGCTGTCGGTTGAGGCGATCCGGACGAGGCCGTATCCACCTTCTTCCTCGATCTCGATCGTGGCACCGGTCTTTTCCTCGAGCTCGCGGATGACCTTGCCCTTGGGACCGATGACCTCACCGATCTTGTCCTTGGGGATCTGGATGGTCTCGATCCGCGGCGCCCACTTATTGAGCTCGGTGCGCGGGCTGGCGATGACCTTGTTCATCCCTTCGAGGATGAAGAGGCGGGCATCGCGAGCTTGATCGAGCGCTTCGATCAGGACCTCTGACGGCAAGCCCTGGAGCTTGGTGTCGAGCTGGAGAGCTGTGATGACATCCGCTGTGCCGGCCACCTTGAAGTCCATGTCGCCTAAAGCGTCTTCGGCGCCGAGGATGTCGGTCAACGTGACGTACTTCCCATCACGTTCGATCAACCCCATCGCGATGCCGGCGACAGCCGCGGAGATAGGAACACCGGCGTCCATCAGCGAAAGCGACGAGGCACAGACCGATCCCATCGACGTCGAGCCGTTGGACGAGATGACCTCAGATACGAGTCGCAACGCGTAAGGGAACTCCTCTTCGGTCGGAATGACTGGAAGGAGAGCGCGCTCGGCGAGGGCGCCGTGACCGATTTCCCGGCGGCGGGGGCCACGCATCGGCCCGGCTTCACCGGTCGAGTAGGGCGGCATGTTGTAGTGGTGCATGTAACGCTTGCCCTCATCCGGAGAAAGGGTGTCGAGCATCTGCTCCATCTTCAGCATCCCCAGCGTGGTGAAGTTGAGCACCTGGGTCTCGCCGCGCTGGAACAAGCCCGAACCATGGGCTCGCCCGACGACTCCTACCTCAATCGACAACGGTCGAACGTCGGTAGCTCCGCGGCCATCGAGACGAATCCCTTCGTCGACCACCTGGGCTCGCATCATGTCCTTCAGCACCGACTTGAAGGCTCGTTTGAATTGCTCGCTCGCCTCTGCGCCGACGCCGAGTTCGGCGAGAACACTTGCCTCCGTCTCATCGACGGCCTGGTTGCGCTCGGTCTTCCCGGCGATGCGAATTACTTCAGCCAGGCGGGGACGAGCCGCATTGGTCACCTGCTCGTGGAGCTCAGCGGTGTAGTCGATTGAGATCGGCCACTCGGCGTCCTTCTTGCCGACCCGCTCGAGCAATTGCAATTGCAGTTCGACGGATTCGGCGATCGCGGCCTTCGCCACTTCGAGCCCGTTGGCCACGGTCGCCTCATCAGAAGCCGCATCGCCCTCAGCAATGAGCCGAAGCCCGTGCGGGGTGGAGCTCGCTTCCACCATGATGATGTCGACCCCGCCTTCGGAGTTGCGTCCGCCGGCGACGACCATTTCGAAGACCGACTCGGTGAGATCCTCGTAGGTCGGGAAAGCGATCCATTCGCCCTTCTTCAACCCGAGACGGACTCCACCGATCGGCCCCTCGAAGGGGATGCCGCTGATCGTCAGCGCCGCTGAGGCGCCGTTGAGGGCGACGATGTCATAGAGGTTCTCGCCGTCAACGGCAAGAGTGGTGGCAACCACGTGGGTCTCGCAACGAAAGCCGTCGCGAAACGACGGTCGCAGCGGACGGTCGATCAATCGGGCGGTGAGAGTGGCGTCCTCGGTCGGTCGTCCTTCCCGACGGAAGAACGAACCCGGGATGCGTCCCACCGCGTACATCCGCTCCTCGATGTCCACGGTGAGGGGGAAGAAATCGATTCCTTCCCGCTGAGTCTTGTTGGCAGTGGCGGTGACGAGCATCTCGGTCTCTCCGAGACGGGCGACGACGGCGCCGTCGGCCTGTCCGGCCAGCTTGCCGGTCGAGAACGAGAGTTGCTTACCCCCGACCAGACCATTGACAGTTATTTCGGGCACTTCGATGTGCTCCTTCTTGTAAGGAACCGGCCCGTTACCAGTTGTGAACGTTCAGACGGGAGCGCAAACGCTCACAACTAGCAACCGACCAGGCTCGGCCAGTGGACCCCAAAAGTCGAGTTAGCGGCGAAGACCGAGTTGGGCAACGATCTTGCGATAGCGCTCGACATCTCGATCTTTGAGATAGTCGAGCAATCGCCGGCGGCGTCCAACCATCATCAAGAGACCACGTCGGCCGTGATGATCGCCTTTGTGGGTGCGAAGATGCTCGGTGAGGTGGTTGATCCGCTCGGTCAGCAGGGCAACCTGCACCTCGGGCGACCCTGTGTCGCCCTCGTGATGGCCGAATTCGGTAACGATCTCTTGGGTGGTCTTCATAACGCGCTGAATACCTGCGAGTTGTGGGGAACGGGTCAAATTGTAGCAGCTGAGTGGTCTTTCAGGTCCGGAGGTGCTTGCGCGCCGACTGGACGTCTTTCGCTATCTGCTTACGCAACGCGTCGATTCCGTCGAACTTTTGCTCGGCTCGGATACGAGCTACGAAGTCGACTGCCAGTTGTTGACCGTATAGATCCCCGCCAAAGTCGAGCAGATGTGCCTCGATCCGTCGTTCGGAACCAGCAAACGTGGGACGGAACCCGATGTTGATCACGGCCGGCCAATTCCGATTTGATTTGGGCTGCTCCGTCAATAGCGCCCAACCGGCGTAGACGCCGTTGGCCGGGACGAGTCTGGCCGGATCGGGCGCCAAATTGGCCGTGGGAAACCCCAACTCGTGCCCCCTGCGGTCTCCTTCCACCACTTCACCATTTAGCTGATAGGGGCGATCAAGCATCCGGGTCGCCGTTTCCACGTCTCCCTCGAGCAGTGCCTGACGAATTCGAGTCGACGACACCACCCCATCCATGGCTCCGAACATGTCCACGATGTCGACTTCGAACCCCAGGCGCTCTCCCTCGCGGGTGAGAAAATCGGAGTCGCCTTCGCGCCCGCGTCCGAAGCGAAAATCGGCACCGACTACGACGCGTCGTGCCTGTAGAGCCTCAAACAGAACTCGTTCGGAAAATTCTTTGGCGGAGAGGTCGCGAATGTCAGGAAAGTTGAGGACTCCTGCGATCCCGAGTCCCAGCGACCGGAATTGTTCGATTCGCTGATCGACATCGGTAAGCATCAACGGCGCCCGCTCGGGCGATAGGACGGACAGAGGATGGGGATCGAACGTAATGGCCGCTGGCACCAGGTCGCCAGCCTCAGCCACCAAATCGCCGATCACCTTCCGGTGACCGAGGTGAACTCCATCGAATACCCCGACGGTCGCGGCAGTCGGATCCCCCACTTCCCATTCATAGGGGTGACCCCTAAGCACGATCATTTGGGCACGATCACTTGGGCACGATCATTTGGGCACGATCATGCGAGGACAACTTCGGCGACAGCCCGATCGCCCTCTCGTCGGTAAACCGCCAGCAGTTCGTTTCCCGCGTCCATCATCGCCCACGGTCCCGCCCCGTCGGCGGCTGCGAGCGCGCGGCCGTAGCCGATCTCAGTCGCCTCTTCGCTTGTGACAAACCATGGAGCCAGCTCTGAGACGGCGTCAGCGGGTGGGAATAGCCGGCTTGTCCACTCTTCGAGATCGTCGAGCAACAGTGCACCATCCAGATCGAAAGGACCGACCCTCGTTCTCCTCAGTCCCTTGAGATGCGCCCGGCCGCCGAGTGCTCGGGCAATATCGTCGGCGAGCGTTCGGATATAGGTTCCTTTCGAGGAGACCACTCGCAGCGTGGCCACCGGAAAGTCGGGCTCTTCTTCGAATTCGACCAACTCGAGCTCGGTCACGTAGATCAGGCGAGGGTCGCGAGCGACTTCTTTGCCTGCCCGGGCAAGTTCGTAGAGACGCTTTCCGCCGACCTTGACCGCCGAAACCATCGGGGGGATTTGACTCGACTGACCTTTGAAGCCTTCTAGCGCTTGCCGCAGCCCGGATTCGGAAAAGTTCATCGGGACCCGTTCGGTTTCGTCGCCGTCAGCGTCGAGCGAATCCGTCGCAACGCCGAATTGGACGGTGGCAACGTACTCCTTGGCACCGTCCTGGACGTAGCGGACGAGCCTGGTCGCCGGACCCAACGCCACCACTAGCACTCCGGTCGCCATCGGGTCGAGCGTGCCGGCATGCCCGGCTTTCTTGATCCCGGTCGCGCGCCGGACCGCAGTCACCACGCCCGAGGAAGTGATGCCTTCGGGCTTGTCGATCACGAGGAGACCGGCCGTCACGGCAAGAGCGCAACAACGGATTCAACCGCCGCTTCCGGGGTTCCGTTGAAGGTGAAACCAGCTGCGTTGTGATGCCCACCGCCACCCAGTGCCGCAGCAACCGAACCTACGTCGATCTGGCCACGACTCCGCAGGCTCCCTTTGAACAGTCCGGGAGAATGTTCCTTGAGGAGCAGGGCGGCTCCTGCCTCGATCGGAAGGCGGATGAGATCAATCAACGAATCCGTCTCAGCAAGAGTCAGTTCATTCGCCACCAGGTCGGCCTGATAGAGAACCGACCAGACCAGATTGCGATCTGGGACTAGCACGGCACGCTGCATTACCGCCCCGGACGCGCCGAGGTATCCAAATGCCTCCTCCTCGTACACATGTTGGCCGACCACCTCGGGTCGAGCCCCCAGTTCAACGAGTTGCGCGGCGACGCGAAGGGTCGCGGGCGATGTATTCGAGTATTGGAAGCGACCGGTGTCGGTGACCAATCCGGTAAGCAAGCAGGTGGCGATCCTTTGGTCGAGATTCCATCGAGTTTCTTGCAACAAATGAAAAGTCAGTTCGGCAGTGGAAGAGACCGCCGGATCGATCAAGTGCAGATCACCGAATTCCTCCGACCCCGCGACATGATGATCAACGACTATCACCTTTTTGGCCCGTTTGACGTTCGCGGCCAGGTCGCCCAGGCGATCGAGGTTGCCGCTATCGAAGGTCAGCATTAGCTCGGGCTCCTCCTCAACTTCGGAAGGGGCTACCAGGAGTTCTGTGGGAAGAAAGCGATAGGCCCGGACCGGTTCGAAGGGAGGGCCGTAGCTCGGCTGCACCTGCTTCCCCTCGCTCGCGGCGGCGAGGGCAACGGCCAACATGCTGCCGAGGGCATCGCCGTCAGGGTTGACATGACACGCCATCGCAATCGTGCCGGCTGCGCGCAGCGCCTCGGCCGCCGCGGCCAGGTCCGTGAGATTGTTCATCCTTCTCCGGAGGAAGGCAGTTCGCGCAGAACCGCCTCGATGCGTTCGCCCTGGAGCACGCCTGCGTCCGCCTTGAATGTGAGCTGGGGGGTGAACTTGATCCGCACCTGTTTGCCGAGGAGAACCCGCAGGCGCGGCGCCGCGGCGGTCAGACCCTTGATCGCCTCCTCGAGGTGGCCGGGATCGAGCGCACTGACGAAGACCGTTGCCCGGCGCATGTCAGGAGCGGTTTCGACCCCGGTGATCGTGACCATCCCCAGCCGGGGGTCGCTCAGCGCCTCGACCTCATCGGCGAGCACCTCTCGGATGATGGCATTGATGCGTCTGGTTCGGGGATAAGACGGCTTTCCCATCCCGGCATTCTCGCTTACTAACGACGGGTCAAACGCGGGCGACTTCGTTGACCTGATAGGCCTCGATGCTGTCGCCTTCTTTGACGTCGTTGTAGCCAGCCAGGCCGATCCCGCACTCGAAGCCGGCGGCAACGCTGCGGACATCGTCCTTGAAGCGCCGCAATGAACCAATCACCCCGTCGAAGACCACAACTCCGTCTCGAAGCAAACGTGCCTTGGCATTGCGCACGATCTCGCCTTCGGTGACGTAGCAACCCGCGATGTTTCCGAGTCGCGGCACCTTGAACAGCGCCCGCACCTCGGCAGTTCCGAGGACGGCCTCGACCTCGTCGGGTGCCAGCCGGCCAACGAGCATCGCCTCGATCTCTTCGAGCAACTCGTAGATAATCCCGTAGGTACGAATCTCGATTCCCTTGGACTCGGCGAGCCGCCGGGTCTTGCCGTCGGGGCGGACGTTGAAACCGATCACGACCGCCTCGGTGACCTCGGCCAGCTTGACGTCGTTTTCGTTGATGCCGCCGATCGCCCCGTGCATGATCTCGATTCGCCCACCCTCGCGCTTGATCTTCGCAAGGGATTCACGAAGGGCCTCGAGCGAACCGTGGGCATCTGCTTTGAGGACTATGCGGAGCTCGGCTTCTTCGGCCCGCAGCTGCTCCAGCAGGTTGGCAAGACGCTCCCGAGCGGTGGCCGGAGTGCTGAACGAGGCGTCGCGAAATTCATCTGCCCGATCCTGTGCCCGTGCCCGAGCTTCGCGTTCGGTGGTCAATACCTCGAAATTGTCTCCGGCGACCGGAATCTCGTCCCAACCCATGATCAGGGCGGGCGTCGAAGGCGGGGCCACCTTCTCACGGTTCCCCGCCCAATCCATCATGGCGCGCACCCGCCCCGAGGTCTGGCCGGCGACAAAGGCGTCTCCCGTTCGCAAAGTCCCGCGCTGGACGATCACCGTCGCAGTTGGGCCCATGCCCGGATCGAGTTGAGCCTCAATGACAACTCCCGAAGCTGCGGGTTGGGGATTGGCGCGAAAGTCCTCGAGCTGCGCGATGAGGTCGATCAGCTCGAGCAGGTTGTCGACTCCTTGCCCGGTGAGGGCGGAAACCTCAACGGCGGGGATGTCACCGCCCAGATCCTCGGTAATGACCTCATGCTCGGTAAGCATGGTGCGCACCCGGATCGGGTCGGCCCCGGGCAGGTCGACCTTATTGATGGCGACGACCAGCTTTACCCCGGCTGCTCGAGCGTGGCTGATCGCTTCGATGGTTTGTGGCATGACTCCATCGTTAGCGGCGACCACCAGAACGACAATGTCGGTGATGTTGGCGCCACGAGCACGAAGCGCGGTGAAGGCCTCGTGGCCAGGCGTGTCGATAAAGGTGATCAGGCGTCCGCCGACCGTCACCTGATAGGCGCCGATGTGCTGGGTGATCCCACCCTGTTCTCCAGCGACGACGTTTGACTTGCGAATGGTGTCAAGCAACGTGGTCTTCCCGTGGTCGACATGCCCCATGATCGTGACCACCGGGGGCCTGGGGGCAAGGTTCTCGGGAGCGTCATCAAATGAAAGACGCGGTGCGGTCTTGGGGGGTGGGGGCGGCGGTGCTTCCACCTCGACTATCGCTCCGAACTGTTCGGCGATGCCGTCCAGGTGGTCGAGCGGCATTGGACCACCAACACCGGCCAGGACGCCCCGCCCGACGAGAGCCCGCACGATTGCGCCCGGCGTCTGACCCAGGGCCTCAGCGACCTCGGCCACGGAAGGATTGGCCGGGACCGAGACCAACCTGACTTCGCGCTCGGCCTCGGGTTCCGGCACGGGCTACCGGCTCCGGCTCGGGCTCGGTGACAGGGGCCGTGGCTTCCGTGATGGCCAGGCGGATCAGGTCGGCATCGCTCTCCTCGATGCTCGATGAGGCGGTCTTCACCTCGATGCCCAGATTGTGAGCCTGCTCGATCAGATCCTTGGATTCGAGCGCAAGCTCACGCGCGAGCTCGTAAACGCGCATCTTGGCCATCTATTCGGCCTCCGCGGTGGAACGCTCCTCTGGCTGACCGTCTCCAGTCGCCTCGGCCGCAACTGCGGCCAGCTCATCGCCTACGGGCTCGTCGCCGATGGGATCGACAGCCTCTGCTTGGGCGTTTTCCAACGCAAGCTCGCCAGATTCAGGCTCGGTCAGGTTCAGGAGTGGGCTCCTCGACCTCTGGTTCCTTCACCTCGGGCGCCACGACGGGCGCGGGTTCTGGAACATGATCGGAGCGGATATCAACTTTGTATCCCGACAGACGGGCGGCGAGGCGGGCGTTCTGGCCCTCTTTGCCGATGGCCAGCGATAGCTGATGATCGCTGACAATGACCTCGGCCACCTTCGCTTCCTCGTCGACCTTTACCTCTTTGACCTTGGCTGGGCCGAGAGCCTCGGCGATGAATTGGGCGGTGTTCTCACGCCACTGAACGACGTCGACCTTCTCGCCTCGCAACTCGTTGACGACTTGCCTTACACGCGACCCGCGAGCACCCACACATGCACCCTTGGGGTCGACGTTGGGATCGTGGGATACGACTGCAATTTTGGTCCGGTGCCCGGGTTCGCGAGCAATGGCGACGAGTTCGACGGTGCCATCGGCTAACTCCGGTACCTCTAGCTCGAGCAGGCGGCGAACCAGGTCGGGGTGGCTCCGGCTGACAACGATCTGAGGGCCTTTGGTCTCGTTCCGAACCTCGAGAATCAACGCCTTGACCCGGTTGCCCCGATCAAGCCGCTCGTACGGAATTCGCTCTGACCCCGGGAGGATGGCTTCGGCATCACCCAGATCGAGGATCGTGAACCGGCCGTCGACCTGCTGCACGATCGCGGTGACGAGATCGCCTTCACGACCCGCGTAAACATCGAAAACTTGCTCGCGCTTGGCATCGCGGAGACGCTGCTGTATCACTTGCTTGGCTGTTTGGGCCGCGATGCGCCCGAAGTCGTCCGGAGTGTCTTCCCACTCTTTGGTCACATTCCCGTCGTCGTCGAGATCTTGGGCGTACACGGTGATATCGCCGGTATCGGGATCGATGGTGACCCTGGCCTCTTCGGCCGCTCCCGGGCTGCGCTTGTAGGCGGATACCAGCGCATTGGCGAGGGCATCAAGAATGGCGTCGACAGACACCCCACGCTCGCGGCCCAGCATCTCCAGGGCCTCCATGACCGTGGCATCGATTTTCATCATTCAATTGCTCCTCTGACCGGGCTTGGGCGGTTTCTCCCAGGTGAACACGGTCCGGGCTGAAACCACCTGGCGGTAAGGCACGGCTGACGTGCTTTCCCCTTCGATCAGGTTGAAGCTGTCGTCATCAGCCGATTCGATCAGCCCGCGTCGTTGACCATCGCTGGTCTTGATCACAACTTCTCGACCGATCGACTTTTGATAGTGGCGCGGGCGAGTCAGTTTGCGCTCGAGACCGGGTGAACTCACCTCCAGCTGATAAGGGCCGTCCAAAGGCGCACCTTCCAGCGAGTCGAGTAGCCGGGACAGCCCTCTCGACAGCTCCGAGATCCGGTCAAGGTCCAACTTCTCGCCGTCGACCTGGATCCTCAAGGTCTGGGCGCGCCCGCGACCGACGAGTTCGAGGTCATCGAGCTCGATTTGCTCGGCGCCGAGATATGTCTCGATGACATCCCAGATCGACGCGAGACGTTGATCGCCAAACCCTTGATTAATTGTCGTCATCTCCTGCAAAAGGTCCTCAAAACGTGCTTCAAACGTGACAAGAAAAAGGTGGGCAGGGCGCCCACCTTCCTGACAGCGTCCTTAACTTGGCGGCGGAATTATAGCCGCCGGTGCCATCTACCGGCTTCGGTTCCGATCGGCGAAGTCGACCATAAATTCCGCCAGCATCTCCACCGACTCGAACGGAAGGGCGGCGTAGAGGCTCGCCCGGCAGCCACCGACGCTCCGATGCCCCTTGAGACCAATCATGTCCAGGGCGGTGGCCTCTTTCACGAATTGCGCTTCCAGGTTCTCATCCGGAAGTCGAAATACGACGTTCATTTGGGAACGTACGGTTGGCTCGACGGGGTTCGTATAGAAACCGTCGGAAACATCGATGACGTTGTATAACGCTGCAGCTTTGGCGGCGGATTGGCGCTCGAGCTGTTCGACGCCTCCCCCAGCTTTCATCATCCGCAACACCTTGCCCATGAGATAGATCGGAAACATGGGTGGGGTGTGACCGAGCGACTTGGTTTCGGCGTGCCAGGCGTAGCGCAGGAACGAGCCCACGTCGGTACGAGCATTCTCAAGCGCCGATCTGCGCACATAGACCACCGCCATACCCGCGGGTGCGAGGTTCTTTTGGACTCCGCCGTAGACGAGATCAAAGAGTCGCCAATCAATCGGGCGGGACAGATAATCGCTCGACATATCACCCACCAGGGGAAGGCCCAGGTCAGGAAAGTCGATCATGCGGATGCCGCCGATCGTCTCGTTCGAGGTGACGTGGAGATACCGACTATTCGGCTTGAGCGCGATCTCATCCGGCTGCGGCATCGTCGTGTATTCCGACTCCCTGCCATCCCAAGCGGAATACACCCGACCATGCGGAGTCGCGTCCTCAAGAGCTCTTGCTCCCCACGAGCCAGAAACGACGTAGCCGGCTTCTTCTTCCGGGTGGAGAAGATTCATCGCGACCATCGCGAACTGGAGCGTGGCGCCACCCTGGATGAAGAGCACCTCGAAGTCCTCAGGGGCTTCCCCGACCTCGCGGGCAAGAGTCAAAGCCTCGTTGTGGACCGCTTCGTATTCCGCGCTGCGATGCGAGAGCTCGATGAGCGACATGCCAGTTCCGGCGAAGTCGACAAACTCGGCTTGTACCTCCTCAAGGACAGACAGCGGCAGCGTGCAAGGGCCCGCGCCGAAGTTGTGAGCTCGCATGCCGGCAACGGTAGGCGGTATACATGTTGTTATGAAGTCTGAGGCCGAGCGCTCCGTCGTGAGATGGCCCGGCGGCGTCACGACCACAGACGTACTCGCCGTGGAAGAGCCCATGGAGATACGGCTCGGAACAGTCCCCCTGGCAGTGTTGATGCGAACTCCTGGATTGGAGCCCGAGCTCGTCGTCGGCTTTGCCCTCACTGAGGGGATCGTCTTCGGCCCTGAGGAAATCGACCGGGTTGAGGACCTCGGCGATGGTGACCGCTATCTCTTGATTCCAGCCGAAGGGGTCACTATCGACCCCGAGCAATTCCGCCGCAACTCCTATACGACCTCTAGCTGTGGGGTTTGTGGCAAAGCCTCGATCGACGCAGTCCGCATCACCGCACGCGTTTTGCCTGCCGGCCCCTCGATCACGCGAAGTTTGGTCGGCCAATTGCCGGGCAAACTGCGAGAGGCACAAACCGTGTTCGACGCCACCGGCGGGTTGCATGGAGCCGCGATCTTCAACCCGAATGGTGACCTTCTGGCTACTGCCGAGGACGTCGGAAGGCACAACGCAGTGGACAAGGCGATCGGTCTCCTGGCGACCCAGCGCTGGCCGCTGGGCGAAGTGATCCTCATGGTCTCTGGGCGAATCTCCTTCGAGATCACCCAGAAAGCGGCGGTGGTTGGCATCCCTGTCGTGCTCGGGGTCTCGGCAGCAACGTCGCTCGCAGTCGATCTCGCCACCGACTTGGGCATGACCCTCTGTGGTTTCGTTCGCGACGAGAGCCTGGTGGTCTACAACGACACCGGACGGCTAATCGACTAGCTCGCGCAGGCGCTCGACAATCTCGGAGCGTTTGACTTCCTCGGTTTGCAGGTCGCGCCGGCTGGTTAGCTCGATGGTTTCGGCGGCGACGCCTTTGGGGCCAACGGTTAGTCGGAACGGAATTCCGATCAGCTCGGCGTCGGCAAATTTCACCCCTGGCCGTTCGAGACGGTCGTCGAGGAGCACGTCGATTCCGAGGTTGCGCAGCTCCTCATAGAGGGCCTCACCGGCAGCCATGGTGTCGGGATCGTCGGTCCGTAAAACAGTTACCACGACAACGTAAGGGGCAACTGACTGCGGCCAGATGATTCCCTTCTCGTCGTGGTTGGCCTCGACCACGGCCGCCATCCCTCGCTCGAGCCCGATCCCATAAGAGCCCATCACGATCGGGTGCGAGACCCCGGCTTCGTCTTGGACCAGCGCTTCCATCACTTCGGAATACTTGGTGCCGAGTTTGAAGATGTGCCCGACCTCGATGCCTTTCCAGATCTCTAGCGGCGAGCCGCAACGCACGCAGGCCTCACCCGCCCGCACGGTGCGAAGGCTTGCCCAGCGCCCGACCTTGACGTCGCGGGAAACGTCTACCCCCGAGTAGTGCCAGTCGTCTTCGTTCGCGCCGGTCACCATTCCTTTGCGGTCCTCGAGCTCGGAATCGGCGATGATGGAAAGATCGCTTACACCCACCGCCCCCAGGCTTCCGGGCATCGCCCCTAGGGCTGCCTTGATCTCCTCGGGCTCGGCCGGACGGATGTTGGCTACGCCGGTGGCGTCGATGAGCTTCTGTTCGAGCAGCTCGTGGTCGCCACGCACCAACACCAGGGTGAGCTCGTCTCCCAGCATGTAGACCAGCGTCTTGATCTGGCGGTCAGGCGCCGCGACATCGGGAAAGCCTTTCGCCAGGGCGGCGATGGTCCGAATGCCCGGAGTCGCCAGCCGTTCCAAAGTCGACTCGGCCGGGTCGTCGATCGCCGGCAAGGCGGATACCGCCCGCTCCAGATTGGAGCGGTAGTCGCAGCTCGTGCAGGTGACGATCCAGTCTTCGCCGGCCGGGCTGGCGATCATGAACTCCACCGACCTCGTCCCACCCATCGCCCCCGACGACGCCTCGACGTCGACGGCGTCGAGTCCCATCCGTCCAAAGATGCGTCGGTACGCACCGTGATGAAGATCGAAGGCATGGTCCAGACCGTCGTAATCGAGGTCGAGGGAGTAGGAATCCTTCATCGTGAACTCGCGCACCCGGAGGACGCCGGACTTCGGCCGGGGTTCGTCGCGGAACTTCGTCTGGATCTGGTACCAGATCTGCGGGAGCTGGCGGTAGGAGCGCAGTTCGGAGGCGAGAATCGCAAACACCTCCTCATGCGTCATCCCGAGGGCGTTGTCGACTCCCTTTCGGTCTACGAGTCGAAAGAGCTCCTCCCCCATGATCTCCCAACGGCCCGACCGTTTCCAGATCTCGCCGGGATGAAGCGCCGGCAGGTGAAACTGCTGTCCGCCGATGGCGTCCATCTCCGAGCGGATGATGGCGTCGATCTTGGCCCGCACCCGCTGCCCCAAAGGCAGCATCGAGTAGTGGCCGGCGCTCAACTGGCGAACGAAACCGCCCCTCACCAGGAGGCGATGGGAGACCGCTTCAGCTTCAGCCGGATCGTCGCGCAGGGTGGGGATGAACGCCCGGTTCCAGCGCATCAACTATTCCTCGCCCCGGGCTTTTTCGGCCACGGCCCGCCGCTTGATCTCGACCCGATTGACGTCTCCCTGGATCTGAAGCAGCTCGTCTCGCATCGCCTCGGCGATCTCTGCGGCACCTTCATCAGCCGCAGCCAGCCTGGCTTCAACACCTTCCTCGACGAGACGTCTCGCTTCCTCCACCAGGGCTTCGACCATCTGGGCTTCGGGAACGACACGCACGACCTGGCCCTTCACAAAGAGATGACCGCGCCCTCTCCCGGCGGCAATGCCGAGGTCGGCCTCTCTAGCTTCACCGGGTCCATTGACGACGCAGCCCATGACCGCGACCTGGATCGCCAACCCTTCGGCTTCGAGCGCTTGTTGGGCTTCATTGGCCACTTTGATCACATCGACCTCGGCGCGCCCACAGGATGGACAGGCGATGAGGTCGAGGCCTTTGCGCTCTCGCAAACCGAGATACTCGAGGAGCTGGCGACCGGCTTTTGCTTCTTCGACCGGATCGGCCGTGAGCGAGAATCGAATGGTGTCACCTATGCCCTCCATGAGGAGAGTTGAGATCCCCGCCACGGACTTGATCAAGCCGCCCGGCAGTGGTCCTGCCTCCGTCACCCCGAGATGAAGCGGATACGAAACCGCCTCGGCCAGCAACCGATAGCACTCGACCATGGTGGGCACGTTGGAGTGCTTGACCGAAATCTTGATGTCGAAGAAGTCGACCTCCTCGAGATAGCGGATCTCCTTCTGCGCCGATTCGACGAGGGCCTCGGGGACCGGGCCGCCGTACTTCTGGAGGAGGTCGCGGTCGAGGGACCCGGCGTTGACGCCAACCCTGATGGGAAGCTTGCGATCCCCGGCTTCCCGGGCGACGGTCTTGATCTGCTCCTCGTTCTTGATGTTGCCGGGGTTGAGCCGGAGACCTTGCACGCCCGCTTCCATCGCGGCGAGCGCCAGCCGGTACTGGTAGTGGATGTCGGCAATGATCGGCACCGGCATCCGGGGCATCATCTCAGCCAGGCCTTCTGCCGCTTCGACGTCATTGCAGGTAATGCGGACGATGTCGGCGCCCGCCCCCTTGAGGGCATAGACCTGGGCAAGGGTGCCGTCCACGTCGGCGGTCTTAGTGGTGCACATCGACTGCACCGATATCGGGGCTCCCCCGCCAACTGCAACGTCGCCGACGTGCAACTGACGTGACGGACGGCGTTCAATCATGGGGACGCCAGGTTAGGAAGGTATGGATAGATGCCGTTTGAGGAACGAAGTGGATCGTTGCCACGCACTAAAGCCGCCTAGAGGTCGATGGGGCTGGAGATCAATCGGCCTAGAGATCAATGGGATTGACGATGTCGAGGATGATCGCGATCAATCCCAGAAAGCCGACCAACGTGATGACGATCGCCGCGACCGGAATGAGCACCCGGACATTCACCGCGCGCCGGGTGATCTTTTCGTACAGGGCAACGGCGAAATGGCCACCGTCGAGTGGATACAAAGGGAGCACGTTGAGCGCGCCGAGCATGACGTTGACCGAGGCGAGCAGAAACAAGAACGACGCCCAACCGATTTCCTCGACCTGGCTCCCGATATTGCCAACGCCGATTGGGCTCACCGGCCTGATTTCGGGCGGCACGTCAGTGTTACCGACCAGCACTCCCGCCAGCCGCCCCAAGGTCCCCGGCTGAACGATTCGACCGAGAACTTCGAAGGTCACAGCCACCGATTCCCCGAGCTGGCGGCCCGCTGATCCAGAGGCTTCCCACAGCCCAAGCTTCCGCACAATTAGCGACGGCGCCACGCCGAGGAACCCTCGCTCCCCGCCCGTCTCGGCGTCTTCCAGCGTGGCCAAAGTCGGAGTTAGTTCGATCAGCTCGCCGTCTCGCTCGACAGTCAGGGCGATCTCTTCACCGGGGCGAGTCGAGAGCTCCTCCCCGACCGCGGTCCAATCCGGGGTAGGCGTCCCATTGATCGCGATCAGTTTGTCCCCCACCTCCAGTCCCGCGGCTGCGGCGGGGCTCTCGGTTCCGTCCTCGAGCGTGGGGATGACTTCGACCAGTGTCGTGGTGACCTCTCCCACTCCATTGATCATCAGAAGTCCGACGAACATCAGATAGGCGATGAGGAAGTTCATTCCGACGCCGGCCAAGACCACCACCGTCTTTTTCCAAAACGGTTGCTCGCGATAAGTGCGACCGAGGTCCGATTCGGGCACTTCCTCCAGCGGGTTCATACCGACCACCCGGACGTATCCACCGAGGGGAATCGCCTTGATGCCGTATTCGGTCTCGCCCCGCTTGAAGGACCAAATTCTCGGACCGAAGCCAAAGAAGAACTCGGTGGCCTTGACCCCGACCAGCTTGGCGGCGAGGAAATGGCCGAACTCGTGGGCGGTTACGAAAAAGACGATGGCGAGAACCCCGCCGACAGCACCAGCCAAAGTGCTTTCAGGCTACCGGAGGTCGTTGTGAATGCAGCTAAGGGCCAACTGCCGGCCCTCGGAATCAGCGGCCAGCACGTCGTCTAGCGACTCGATCGTTCGCTGTTCGGCACCCTCCAGGGTCCGCTCGATCACAGCGGCAATTTCCAGAAAGCCAAGGTGGCCGTCCAGAAATGCTGCCACGGCGACCTCGTCC
Organism: uncultured Acidimicrobiia bacterium; assembly: GCA_963761985.1. Lineage (GTDB taxonomy): Bacteria > Actinomycetota > Acidimicrobiia > Spongiisociales > ZC4RG35 > JACCTH01. The sequence goes on along the minus strand of CAVXIT010000003.1, from coordinate 256,724 downwards.
GCCGCGTTGAAAACAGCCGGAGCCGTTCCCCCGGCCCGGCCGGCGGCATAACCCAGCCCCAAGGCCGGGAAGGTCTCGAGGTCGGGCTCTTCGAAATGAATCGTCACCCCCGAAAAGTCGTATGCCGGGATGATCTCCTGGCCGCGGGCGGGAAAGGTGAGGGCATAGGCAATCGGAAGCCGCATATCGGGCGGACCGAGCTGAGCTTTGATCGAACCGTCCGGGAAGACGACCATCGAGTGCACGATGCTCTCCGGATGGATCACCACCTCTATCTGATCGAGTGCCACGCCAAACAGAGCAACAGCCTCAAGGACCTCGAGCGCTTTGTTGGCGAGCGTCGCCGAATCGACGGTTATTCGTTTCCCCATGTTCCATGTGGGATGAGCCAGAGCCTCGGCAGGGGTCACCTTTGCAAGCTGGGCGCGGTTCTTGCCACGAAACGGTCCGCCGGAAGCAGTGAGCACGATCCTGGACGGAGCTTCTTCACCCACCAGGCACTGAAAGATGGCCGAGTGCTCGGAGTCGACAGGGATGAGCTCGCCTCCGCCGCGCGCTAGAGCTTCGTTGACGAGTGCGCCGGCCGCGACCATCGATTCCTTGTTGGCCAGGGCGACCCGGTTTCCCGCATGGGCCGCGGCCAGCGTCACCGGCAAACCGGCCACACCAACGATGCCGTTCATGACCACCTGGCCCTTCTCGGCCGCCATCGCGGTCAATGCGGCAGGACCGAACTCGACGCGCCTTTTGCCGACGGCTTCGACAAACGCCGCGCTTTCGTGATCCTCGGTTGCCACTGCGACGCGAGCCTCCGGATATCTGCGGGCAATCTCGAGCAGGTCCTCGCTCGGCGTGCGTGCCCCGATCGCCACGACAGGGATTCGTAGGTGATCGGCAACCTCCAGGGTCTGGCGACCGATCGAGCCGGTCACTCCGAGCACCGCGAGGGATTTCACTCCGTCAGATGAGGCCGGCGGAGCGAAAGAAGACGTAAGCGGCCGGTACCACAAAGAGCAGGCCATCGAGTCGGTCGAGCAAACCGCCATGCCCGGGCATGACCGCACCCATGTCTTTGACGCCGAGGCTTCGCTTTACCAACGACTCCGCAGCATCGCCAACTGGCGATAGCACCACGACGAGCAGCGTGAGGACCATGGCCTGGCTGAGCGAGACGGGAAAGTAGTCGACAGTGGACATGAAGGAGGCGGCCGCCGTGGCCAGGACCACGCCGCCGATATAGCCCTCCCAGGTCTTTTTGGGCGACAGTTCGGGCGCGAAAGGGTGCCGCCCGATAGCTCTCCCGGCGAAGTAGCTGCCCATGTCGAAGATGGCGACGACCAACACAAGGAAGAGGATCAAGGGAATCGCATTGGGCGCGCGCCCGATGATCGCCGCAAAGCCGAGCAGCGACACCCACGCTGCCCCAAAGATGGTGAGCGCGGCGTTGTCGAGCGGTCGCCGACGAGGCACGATCGTGTAGAAGGCGACCACCGCCAGGGCAGCTACGACGATCGTGACCAGCATTGGCCCCGGCCCCCCGAAGTGAGCGGCGATCGCTACGCCGATCACACCAATAAGACCAAAGAGGGCAATCGGCACGAAGCCCTGGCGGCGCAAAGTCGTATAAAACTCGGCGAGAGCGACGACCATCAAGAAGCCGATGAAGGCGGTGAACGGTCCTCCCCGCAGAAAAAGGGTGAGACCGAAAACTCCTACCAGCACAACGGCCGAGATGATCCGCAAAGTCAGGTCGCTGGCGGCGGCTTGCTCTATGTGTTCGAGGTCCTCCTCACTCGGTCCGGTCTGGCCGGTGACATCGCCGAAGTCGATCAGTCCCGTGCCGATCCCGGCCATGGACGCAGCGACGGGGCCAGGCGTTGATTCCTTTCCGCTGCGAGAGATCTCTTCGGCGAGGTCGCGGTATTCGGCCGTGGTAGCCGCGAGATAGAGCTGCTCGGAGAGCGGAATGTCCTCGTCGCCGGGCAGTAGATCTCCGATGCTCTCTCGAATGCCTGATTGAACTGCCTGAGTTGAATTTGATTGGGGCTCCGGCTTCGTCCTCGACGATGTCGAGCGGCTCTTCCCACGGACGCGAGAACTCCCTGGCCTTGGTGGTTTTCTCCGATTCGGTCGAGTCAGATTCGGTTTCACCAAGCCCATTATTTGGCGGATCGGCTGTTGGGGGGTCCATCGGGGACGTCACTCAGACCTCGGCCAGCTCGTGCTCTTTACCAGTGAGCAGCTCATCGATCTTGTGGATGAACTTGTCGGTGAGATCTTGTAGCTCCTTCTCACCGCGCCTGATCTCGTCGTCGGAAACTTCGTGCTTCAGCACCTCGATGTCATCTTTGCTGTGCCGGCGGACGTTTCGGACGGCCACGCGTCCTTCTTCCGCCATGTGACGAACCACCTTCGTCAGTTCCTTTCGGCGCTCCTCGGTCGGGGGCGGAAAAGCCAGTCGGATCAGGTTGCCGTCGTTGCTGGGATTGAGACCGAGGTCCGAAGCCCGGATGGCCTTCTCGATCGCCGGCAGAGATGACTTATCAAAGGGCTGAACAACCAGGAGACGCGGTTCGGGGACCGAGAACGACGCCAGTTGTTGCAAGGGAGTGGTGGTGCCGTAGTAGTCGATGCTGATGCGGTGGAGAATTTGAGGGTTGGCCCGCCCGGTGCGGACGGTGGCGAACTCAGAGCCGACGTGCTCGGCCGCTTGTTCCATCTTTCTTCGCGCCTCGTCCAAAACCTCTGTGATCATCTCGACTCCTTAGTGAACGACCGTGCCGATCGGTTCTTCACCCGAGATGGCGAGGACAATGTTTCCCGCCTCGGTCATGTCGAAGACCACGATTGGTATGTCGTGCTCGCGGCACATCGTGATCGCCGTTGCATCCATGACCTGGAGCCCCCCGGTGAGAAACTCCATATAGGTCAATTCCGAGTGTTTGATCGCATCAGGATTCGTCCGCGGATCGGCCGTGTAGATGCCGTCGACCTTGCTCGCTTTGAGCAGCGCTTCGGCCCCCATCTCGACGGCTCGCAGGGCCGCCGCCGTATCCGTCGTGAAGAAGGGGTTGCCGGTGCCGGCTGCGAATACGACGACGCGACCTTTCTCGAGATGGCGCATCGCCCGCAACCGGATGTAGGGCTCCGCCAGCTGCTGCATGGCGATGGCGCTGAGAACGCGAGCCTCGACGCCGTTGTGTTCCAGCGCGTCGCGCAGGGCCAGAGCATTGATGACTGTGGCCAGCATTCCCATGTAGTCAGCGTTGGCTGGATCCATGCCCCGAGCTTGTTGGGAGACGCCGCGAAAGATGTTCCCGCCTCCAACCACGATCGCGACTTCGTGTCCCATGATCGTCGCCTCCGCCACTTCCTGAGCGACGCGAGCAACAGTGGTCGGGTCGATGCCATAACCGATGGCGGGATCGGCGAAGACCTCACCTGAGAGCTTCAGCAGGACCCTTCTCCCCATCAGTCTCCGATCTCCAGTCTGGCCATTCGACGCACCGAGATGTTCTCCCCCATCTTGGCCGCCAATTGGTTCACATAGGCCTCGACAGTGCCCTCGAACTTCTCGGCATTGGCGAATTTCTGCTCGTACAGGACGTGCTCCTCGTAAAAAGCCCTGACTTTCCCTTCGACGATCTTGGGGATGATGTTCTCGGGCTTTCCTTCTTCGTGTGCCTGAGCGGCGAAGAAGTCCTTCTCCGATCCCAGTTCGACGGGGTCGACATCATCGCGGCGGATCCAGCGGGGGCGGCCCCATGCAATGTGCAAGGCGATGTCGTCCGCTACCTGACGGAATTCGGGGTTCTTGGCAACGAAATCGGTTTCCGAGGCGAGATCGACCAGGACGCCGATCACAGGGCGCTCTGCTTGATGGTGGACGTATGTGCCGATCGAACCCTCGTGCGCCTCGCGCTCGCCCGCCCGCTTGGCCACTTTGGCCAGACCGCGCACCCGCAAGATGTCGGCAGCCTTGTCCATGTCTCCATCGGTCTCGACCAATGCCTTTTTGGCATCCATCATCCCGACCCCGGCGATCTGGCGCAGCTTTTGCACGTCCTTCGCCGTGATCTCAGGCATCGACGTCCTCGCTTGTGAAGTCGGACTCCTTCGTATCAGCACCCTTGCCCGCACGACAGGCCTCGGCGAGGGCACCGGCCACTACCGCGGCGGCTCGAATCGCGTCGTCGTTGCCGGCAATGACATAGTCGATGTTGTCGGGATCGCAGTTCGAATCGACCAGGGCCAACGTTGTGATTCCGAGGCGGGTCGCTTCCTTCACGGCCGTGTGCTCGGTGTTCACGTCGACAATGAAAATGGCGTCGGGGGCCTTGGTCATCTCGCGGACTCCGCCAAGTGTCTGTTGCAGTTTGGTTAGCTCCCGCCTGATGGAGAGCCGCTCTCGCTTGGACAGCGCGGCGATGTCGGTCGAGGCCTCCATGCGCTCGAGCTCCTTCATATAGAAGATCCGCTTTTGAATAGTGGTGAAGTTGGTGAGCATGCCGCCGAGCCAGCGGAAGTTGACATAGGGCATGCCCGCTGAGTTGGCGGCCTCGGCGATCGGGGCTTGGGCCTGCTTCTTCGTTCCCACGAAAAGGACGGTCCCGCCCTGCGAGGTGAGCTCTTTCAGATACTCCACCGCCGCCTCCACCTGTGTAAGGGTCTGGCGAAGATCGATGATGTGGATCCCGTTGCGTTCGCCGTAGATATACGGCTTCATCTTGGGATTCCACCGTCTGGTCTGATGCCCGAAATGCACACCGGCTTCGAGCAGCTGCTTGATAGTGACTGCAGCCACGATCTCTCCTTACTTTCTGGTTATTCCTCCGCCGGCCCTAATCCTGAGAAATCTCGCCTGAGAAATCTCCGGGCTTCCTCACCCGGCCCAGCGTCCAAGCAACGAATGATTGGGGCGGAGGACCGACCAGGAGGAATTGCCGACGTGTGTCGTTATGACCGATTGTAGTGGTCAGGACATCCGGTTCCGCAAAGACAGAACGCTCTTGGCGTGGATCTGACAAACCCGCGACTCAGTTACCCCGAGGACGTCTCCGATCTCGGCCAGGGTCAGACCTTCGAAGTAGTAGAGCGTTATCACGAGGCGTTCACGATCAGGCAGCCGGTTGATCGCGTCGCCCAAAATGTGCCTGGTCTCTTCGGCCTGAAATGCCGCTTCGGGCCCGATCCCGGCTTGATCGGGGATGAAGTCGCCCAACGAGGAGCCGGCGTCCGGCCCGATGAGCTCGTCGAGAGCGACCAATCCGAGGTTTGACATCTCTGCCAGCGTCCCCCGCACGGCCTCGATGTCCTGATCCATGTGGCGGGCGAGCTCGTCGTCCGAAGGAGTTCGCTGCAAACGGTGCTCGAGCTCTGACATCGACCGCTCCACCTCGCGCGCCCGTGAGCGCACCGAACGCGGGACCCAGTCGAGCGAGCGGAGTCCGTCGAGGATGGAGCCCTTGATCCGGTTGATCGCGTAGGTCTCGAACTTGAAGCCCCGCTCTGGCTCGAACTTGTCGATGGCATCGATCAGTCCAAAGACCCCGTAAGAGACGAGATCGGCCTGATCAACGTTGCGGGGAAGGCCAGCTCCAACTCTCCCGGCCACGAACTTGACCAGCGGCGAGTACTGCAAGATGAGGGCTTCTCGCGCCTGGCCATCGAGGTCTTCTTTAAGCCGCTGCCACAGCGAAGCTACGGCCGAGGCGGCGTCGTCATGCCCTTGGATGGCTGAGGTCATAGGTTCTTTGCAGGTGTTGGCGGGAGATGGCAGTGTAAATCTGGGTTGTCGCCAGGTCGCGGTGCCCCAAAAGCTCCTGCACCGAACGGAGATCTGCTCCCCCTTCGAGCAAGTGGGTGGCGAAGGAGTGACGAAGGGCGTGGGGAAAGGTCGCGGCCCGATTGCGGACCACGCGCCGGATACCGCGTTCGTCGAGGCTGCCCCCTCGGCTCCCCACCCACAGGGCCTCCGCAGCCAGAGTTTTGGCCAGCCTTCCCCGGCCATTTTCGAGGTAGGCCACTACGGCCCGACGCGCCGGTTTGCCAATCGGAACCGCCCGGACCTTGCCGCCCTTGCCGGTTACGGTGACAAAGTCGCCTTTGAGGTCGTCGACTCGGAGCTGGGCGAGCTCGGACACCCGCAGCCCGGTTCCGTAAAGGACTTCGAGGATCGCTCGATCCCGCAATTCGACCGGCGTGCTCGCTGGCAGTTCGTCAAGAAGCGAGCCGAGCTGGCGACTGGGGAGAGCCCGGGGAAGACGCTCGGGCAGGCGCGGGCGAGCGAGCTGGCTGGCAGGATTGGCGGGTAGCTGACCACGTTTGGCGAGATCGCCAAGAAACCCTCGAACCGCCGAGGACTTGCGGGCGACGGAACGCTTGCTGAGACCCTTTCGCTGCAGGTAGGCGAGGTAGCGGCGGATCCCGTTCCGATCGAGCTCGGTCAACCGCTCAATTCCCTTCCCAACGCAGAACTCCAGAAATTGAGCAAGGTCCCGCCGGTAGGCGGCCACCGTGTGTGCACTCAGCCGACGCTGGGTGACGAGGCGATCGAGATATTCAGCGAGTTCTGTTTCTCCCGCGGTCACCCATCAAGGCTAAGGCGGTTGGCGAGGGAGTCCTGACTATTCGCGCAATTGCCTAGTCGAGCAATTGATTGCGGATCAGGCCCGCCAGAGTGTCCCCCACTGGCGCCTGGCTGCCGGCCAGCACGGCTTCGATCGACTTGTCACTTACGTCGAGGCGCACGTCTGGGAGTTTTGGAGGCGGGCCCATGACAAAGCTCAGCAACTCGATAAGGTCCGCTGCCCCCAGGACCGGGTGAGCCCCGTCCCGAATCAAGAGATTGCAGCCCTGGGAAACCAAACGATCGATATCGCCGGGCACCACCAGGACCTCTCTTCCCATCTCGAGGGCGAGCCGGGCCGTGATCAATGCTCCTCCATCGACGGCCGCCTCGACAACGACGGTCACAGCCGACAAGGCGGCGATGATCCGATTGCGGGCCGGAAATCTGAAGGGAGCCGGAGGAGTACCGGGTGGATACTCGCTCAGTAGGCCGCCACCGGTCTCGACCAAATTCCGGGCGAGGGCCTCGTGCTGTTTGGGATACACCGTGTCGAGCCCGGAGCCAAGCACTGCCCACCCCGTGCCGCTGGCGTCGAGGCAGGCGCGATGCGCTACCCCGTCAATCCCTCGGGCGAGTCCGGATATCACCGGCCAGCCGCACTGGACAACCGCTGCTGCGAACGAGCGTGCGATTCGATCTCCATAGGAAGTCGAGCGGCGACTGCCCACGATGGCCACACCGGGTGTGGGAGGGAGCGTCCCTTCGACCCACAGTCGAGTCGGCAAGTCCGGCGGGCCGGCCGCGTAAACGGGCAAGGTCTCCTGTTTCAAAAGCTCCCCCGGTAGGCAATTGCCTCAGCGACCTGCGGCTCGGCGACTACTTCGCCAGCTTCCATGTCTGCAATGGTGCGCGCGACCCGCCGAACCCGGTCAGCGCCGCGGCCGGTCAGAAAGCCCTTGCGCAAAGCAACCCTGATCAAGTCGAGTGCGTCATCGGTGTAGACGAGGGAGTCGAGGGCCGCCCGTCCCAGCTGGGAGTTGGTGCAATTGGCCCGATCTAGCTGCCGCCGTCGGGCACCTTCAACCCGTTGCCTGATCCCCGTCGAGCTTTCTCCCGGTGGACCCAAAAGCGCTTCGGGTTCGGGCGCGGTCATCGCCAGACGCAAATCGAAACGATCGAGAAATGGTTCAGCCAATCGTTTCCGGTATCGGGCGATCTCCGCCGCCGAGCATTTACACGAGACCACCCGATCGCCGCTGAATCCGCACGGACATGGATTGGAAGCGGCAATTACCTGCGACCTCGCTGGAAACGTCAGGCTCGAACCCCGCCGGGCAATGGTGACCTTTCCATCCTCCAGGGGCTGGCGCAAGGCGTTGAGCAGGTGCGGAGGAAACTCCCCTAGCTCATCCAGGAATAGAACTCCGTGATGAGCTAACGAGACCTCGCCCGGGGTCGGGTGCGGGCTACCCCCTCCGAGGATCGCGGCCATCGAGGCCGAGTGATGTGGAGAGCGGAAAGGAGGTTGGGAAGAAAACCGGCGCGGTCGGTCCGCGGCCGCCCACAGGCAGGCGACTTCGACTGCTTCCTGATCGGTCAGCAGGGGAAGCAAGGCGGGAAATCGCTTGGCCAGCATCGTCTTCCCACAACCCGGCGAGCCCACCATCAGGACGTGATGACCGCCCGCCGCCGCGATCTCGAGCGCGCGTCGCGCAAATGGCTGGCCCCGCACCTCTGCCATGTCGATTCCGTCGTCCCCCGGCGCTTCCCGGGGCGCGGGCGATGTCGGCTCGGGAGGGCTGGTTGCGAACGCGACCGCCTCCGCCAGGCTCGAGATGCCAAACACCCGGGCACCCGGGACGCGGGCGGCATTGGGCGCGTCGGCTTTGGCCACCAGGCAGGGCCAGCCGCGCTTGGCCGCGAGCAATCCGGCTCCGATTGCCCAGCGACTGCGTCGCACGGTGCCGTCGAGGGCAAGCTCGCCCGCCACTATCACACGAGTGAAAGGTGGAATCGCCCTCGCCGCCGCGAGGACGCCAAGCGCTATGGGGAGGTCGTAGTCAGCTCCGGCTTTCGGCAGATCGGCCGGCGAGAGATTGACAGTGATGTTGCGGCTCGGGAACTTGTGACCACTGGAGGTGATCGCAGCCTTGACCCGCTGCTTTGCCTCGCGGATTGAAGTGTCGGGAAGCCCGACCAGGGTGAACTTCTCCAGCGCCGCTCCCACATGCGCTTCGATCCGCACCGCGCGCGGCTCGGCCCCGACCATGGCCACCGACACCGTCTGTGAAAACACGCCTCCCGTTGTACGGGGCCGCGCCGACGACTTCTAGAGGGTCGCCCGCGCTATCGGCCGGTAAAACGCGCCGGACGTTTCTCGAGGAAAGCAGTCACGCCCTCGACGGCATCATCGCTGGTCAGACAGATCGCCTGCGATTGGCCTTCGTCGTTGAGAGCCTGGGCAAAGCTGACCTGGAAGGCGCGATTGAGGCTTTGTTTGGCGAACATTTGTGCAACGGGGGCACCGGCGGCCAGCGCAGCTGTCAGTTCGGCGATCCGATCGGCGAGCCTCTCGGGGTCGACAACTTCGAGTACAAGGCCAAGCGAGAGAGCCTCCTCGGCCTCGACCATCCGGCCGGTGAGCGCCAGTTCTTTGGCTCGTTGCAAACCGACAATCCGGGGCAGGAGCCAGCTGCCTCCAAAATCGACAGTAAGACCGCGCTTCACAAAGATTTCACTGAACCTCGCCCGCGGGGTCGCAATCACCAGGTCGCAGCCGAGGGCCAGGTTCATCCCGGCGCCGGCGGCCACGCCGTCAACGACCGCCAGGGTCGGTTTGCTCAACCGATGCAGGGCAGAAGCTGCGTCTCCGACGACTTTCATCCGCCGGCGGGCGGCGACAACATTCCGGTCAGCTCTTTCAGGGTCGAGATCGGCACCCGAGGAGAAAGCGCCGCCTGCTCCGGTCACTACCAGCACCCGCTGTGCGGATGTCTCGAAATCCAGAAACGCTTGCCGCAACTCGGGCCAGCCCTCAGGCGGAATCGCATTCCTTCGCTCGGGGCGATTGAGGGTGATCGTCCTGACCATGTCACGGTCTTCGGTGAGGAACCAGGTCATCGCGGGGACGCTAGCTGTCGACCGTTAACGTCCACTTCGTGGGCTTCAACCCCTTCCGCCCGGCTCGCAAGGACGCCCTCGACCTGGTCGTGGTCGCGGCAACCATCGCCGTCATCGTGGGGCTTCTGGCATGGGCGATCTGGGGGTAACGGTCACCGCGGTTCAGTCCTACGCCGCCCGCAAGCCCTACACGTGCCCGGGATGTAATGGGGTCATTCCTCCCGGCATGTTCCACCTGGTGGTCGTTCCGGACGACGAGCCCGACCTTCGCCGGCATTGGCATCAGGGCTGTTGGTACAAGGAAACCCGGCGCCTCCTCGGCAAGAGCTAGGCCCAAGAAGCACTAAGCATCGCGCAGGCGCAGGCCGAGCCAGGCGAGTAGCGCGGCACCCACCGCCCAGGCAATCACCGTCACTAGCGCCGTCCGAAACTCGGGCAGGTCGCCCAGCACCTGGCCAAACCCGCTGACGTCGAGCTCGCCAAGGATGGCCGAGCTGGCCAGCGACAACGACACCTTGCGCCAGCCCGACCAGAGGATCAGGAGCCCTTCGATGAAGCTGAAGGCGATGGCGGCTCCGATCGCCGGTCCTACCGAACGAAGCCAGGCAGAGAAGGCGAGGCCAATCGCCACCCAGGTGAATTGGATCAACAGCGCCTTCCAGGCAATGCCCAGCCACTCCTCGAGGGTGGGCTCGCCGCTCCCTGTGGCGAAGAAGAAAGCCGCCACCGAAAACAAGACAATCGCCAGCAACATCGAGAACCAGGCCGAAAACGTCGCAGTGAAGAGCCGCGCGAACAGGTGCTGGCCTCGTCGGCTGTTCCTCGTCAAAGCCGTAGCCCAGGCCGAAGTCGACAGCTCACCAGCCAGCCCCATCGATGCCAGGATCAGAGGAAACCAGGTCTGCCCGATGACCTGAGAAGCGCCGAAGATGTACGCGTCGGGCTTCGTAATTGCCGGGAAACCCTCTTCGATCACTCGCGGCAGGAAGAAGAAGATTCCTACGAGGAAGGCAGTGAGCAGGGTGAGCACGACGGTGAGAACCCAAAAGGTCCGGCGTCGGAAAGTCTTGATGACTTCGGCCGCGATGAGCCCGAGCATCAGATCATTGCCGCGTGGTGAGGTCGAGGAATAGTTCTTCCAGCCGGCCGGTCTTGCGGGCGAGCTCAATTGGATAGATGCCTGCGGCCGCCAACGAGCGGGAGATGGCCTGCCCGTCATCGGAGGCAACTTCGATGCGGTCGCCCGCGATCTCCGCGGAGATGCCGGCATCGGTCAGCACGGCGAGCGCCGCGGTTTGATCGCTTACCTCGAGCAGGTAACCCGTGCGCGCGAGGAGCTCGTTCATGGGGCCGCTCGTGACCAGCTTGCCTTTGTTGATCATGAGCACGTGATCGGCCATCGCCTCGACATCAGCCAGGTTGTGAGACGAAACGACGACGGTCCTTCCTTCTCTGGCGATGTGTCGCAGGTTGGCTTTGATTTGCGCCTGGCCGGCGGGGTCGAGTCCGTCGAGGGGTTCATCCAGGATCAGAAGTTCAGGCTCACCCAGGAGAGCTGCGGCCAAAGCCAAGCGCTGGCGCATCCCCTTGGAATAGCCGTCGATCCGGCGTCGCCCGTCGGCTTCAAGCCCTACATAGCGCAAGAGCTCGTCGACCTTGTCTCGTCCTTTCCCCAGGGTGCGGGCCGCGACGCGAAGGTTGTTACGTCCGCTCAATCCTTTGATGAGACCTGGTTCCTCGACGATCACACCCAGTCGTTTGACGATCCGGGGAAGGCTGGTCGCCACTGACATGCCGAGTACCTGCATTGTCCCGGAGTCGGGTCGGGTCAAACCGAGGATGGAGCGGAAGGTCGTTGTCTTACCGGCGCCGTTGGGGCCGAGAAAGCCAGTGACCTGTCCAGCCGGGATTGCAAAGGAAAGCCCATCGAGTGCGACAGTTCTTCGGTAACGCTTGTGGAGACCTTCCACGACGATTGCATCCATCGAGTCGGGCAGGCTACCGGCGGAGCTAGGAGATCTCCGGCACCCAGTGCAGGTCCATGCCACCCGGATGAAAGGAAACGCAGATCAGATCCACCCGGCGACAACGCGCTGCGGCCGCAAGTTTCCGAACCTGCATGGCTTTGACAGAGTCGAATGCGTCGAGAGGAACGACCGAACTGGCCCCATTTCGCCGAACGGAACGCACCTCGACCGCCGTTCGCTTTCCATCGACGCGGGCAATCAGGTCGAGCTCGCCCTTCTCTACCAATACGTTGCGGGCAATGATCTCGACGTGGCGGCGGGACAGAAAACGAGCGGCTTCATCCTCACCGAGTCTGCCGAGCTCGGCAGTCGACAGGTGCGAGCAACCAAGCCAATTCACTGGCCAATCCATGGATCCTGCCTACCAGCTGCGAGGGACAGATCGACTGCCTACTTCTGGACGTCGACCGCGCCGAAACGAGCTACCGGCCAAATGCGGAGGACAGCCTCGCCGAGAATGTGATCCATGGGGATCGCCCCAAACCGGGTGCTGTCATAGCTGATGGCCCGGTTGTCCCCCATGACGAATACCGAGTCCTCTGCCACGATCACGGGTCCAAAGTCCGGCATGACTCCGGGCTCCAGCAGATAGGGCTCGCTCACCTCACCGCCGTTGACGAAAAGCTTTCCTTCGCGAATCACGATCTCGTCTCCTGGAAGGCCAACGATCCGCTTGATGAGATCATCGGCTGAAGCGGTCCGAATCCCGACCGCTTCGACGATGTGGCGCAGCACGCTATTGAAAAAAGTCTCCTGATCGAACTCGTCGTTGAACGGGGAAACGAACACGACCAGATCCCCGCGCTGTGGCTCACTGAAACGGTAATTCAACTTCGAAACCATCACCCGGTCGTTGGGAAGGATGGTCGGGACCATGGAGTCGCTCGGGATGTAGAAAGGCTGGACCAGGAACGTCTTGATGAGAACCGCGATCGAGACCGCGACGATGATCAACATCGTCAGCTCGGCCCAGAGCGGACGCTTGGGCTTAGGTCGGGACGAGGCTGCCCGGCGTTCGGTCACCTCAATCCCGGTTCCGGAGCTCAGTCCCGCTTCTCCTTGATCCGGGCGGACTTCCCGACTCGGTCCCGGAGGTAATAGAGCTTGGATCGTCGGACGTCGCCGCGGCGAGTCACCTCCACCTTTTGAATGATGGGGGCGTTGACCGGGAAAACTCGCTCGACTCCCACCCCGAAGCTCAGCTTGCGAACGGTGAACGTGGCGTCGAGCCCGCTGCCGTTGCGAGCGATCACCACGCCTTCGAAGACCTGGGTCCGCTCGCGGTTCCCCTCGACCACCCGCACGTGGACTTTGACGGTGTCACCCGGCCGAAACTGGGGGATGTCGTCGCGCGCGTAGGCGCTTCTGATCGTGTCGAGCTTGTTCATCGAGAGTCCTTGGAAACCGATCGGGCGGAGGGAGGAATGTTATCAGGGTCGGTGGTTAGAAAGTTCTCGCCCAACAGGTCGGGGCGGCGGGCGGCGGTTCGATCCTGACGTTGCTCTGCTCGCCACGCGGCGATCCGGCCATGGTCACCGGACAGGAGAACCTCCGGCACATCCCACCCTTTGTATGACGCGGGCCTCGTGTATTGCGGCTCCTCGAGGAGGCCAGAACGAAAAGACTCGGACACGATTGACTCCGAGTTTCCCAGCACTCCCGGAAGCAGACGGGCAATCCCTTCGATGATTGCCGCGGCCGCTACTTCACCGCCGGCGAGGACGAAGTCTCCCAACGACACCTCCTCGTCGACGAGGTGCTCGGCCACGCGCTCGTCCACTCCTTCGTAACGACCACAGATCAACGTCAATTCGTCAAGCGCCGCCCAACGCTCGAGGATCGAGTGCAGCAGGGGTTTGCCGGCCGGAGCCAGCAGGACGCGATGTCCCGTCCGATCGGCGAGGGCACGGTCGAGAGGCTCGATCATCATGACCATGCCGGGGCCGCCGCCGAACGGGGCGTCATCGACCTGGCGGTGCGCCCCCTTCGCGTACTCGCGCAGGTCGACCAGCTCGACGGTGAGGGCGCCTGATTCGATCGCGCGGGCAACGATCGAAATCGAAAACGGACTAGCGAAGAACTCCGGGAAGATCGTGATGACCCGTATTCGCACTCATGTCCCCCGCGCATCTTTGGGCAGCCCCAGAATCCGTTCGGCAATTATGTTGCGCTGGATCTGATCGGTCCCGCCTCCGATCCGCAGCCCCGGCGTCCCCAGAAAAGCGTCCTGCCAATCGCCGTCGGCCGGTGCGTCTTTTCCGGCAAGGAGGCCCTCGGGTCCGAGCAGTTCAATCGCCTGGTCATAGATGTCGGTCAGCAGGAGCGTCCCGACGAGCTTCCCCAGCGATCCTTCGGGCCCGGGAATGCGGCCTTGTGCCAGCGCGGTCAGCATCCGCAGCTGGGTGTAGCCGAGTGCCTTCCCCGCGACCCATGATTTGAGGAAACGGTCACGCTGGCGCTGATCTGCCGGGGCGCGTTCCGCCAGCAACTCCATAAAGGCGTCCGCCACGGTGGACCCAACCGCCACTACCGACGTGCGCTCGAACATGAAGGTGGTGATCACCACGCGCCAGCCGTCTCCTACCTCGCCGATGCGGGCATCGTCGGGCACCCGCACATCGCTGAGGAAGACCTCATTGAAATTCGCCGCGCCCGTCATCTGGCGGAGTGGACGTGCCTCGACTCCGTCGGTGCGCATGTCGACGACAAACGCGCTCAGACCTCGATGTTGCGGTGCGGCTGGGTCGGTCCGGGCAATGCACAGGCCAAAGTCAGACTTGTGGGCGAATGTGGTCCACACCTTCTGCCCGTTGAGAACCCATTCGTCGCCGTCGCGGACGGCCCGGGTTCCGAGCGCAGCGAGATCCGAGCCAGCCGCTGGCTCGGAGAACAACTGGCACCATATCTCTTCACCCGAGAGGAGCGGTGGCAGATAGCGCCGCTTCTGCTCGTCGGTGCCCAGGATCAGAATCGCCGGCCCGCACCACCCGGTCCCGACCGCGAGCGCATCGAAGGGCACATCGAAGCTCGGTTCCTCTGAAATGAAGATGGCGTGCTCGACCAGGCTGCCGCCTCTACCACCGTATTCCTTCGGCCAGGCGATGCCAGCCCAACCGGCGTCGAACTTGCGCCGCTGCCAGGCACGTGCCTCGGCAAGTTTTCGGTCCTCTTCTTCGGCCGACCATTCGGCCACGATCGCCGAAGCTGCAATCGGAGGGCTCTCATGCCTCTTGGCGTTTGCTTCCAACCAATCGAGCGCTTTGGCCCGGAAGGCTGCTTCTGCAGGCGAGTCGAACGGCTCCACACCGGGAGTATGGCCGACCCCCGATCAGTCAACTCTTCAGTCGACCCTGCGAACCTCGATATCTCCGGAAACGGTCCGTGCCCTGAGTCGGGCAGAGCGGGTGGGTTCCGGTCCGCTTTGTTTGGGGGGAAATCTCACACTGCCGGCGAGCGAATCGATTTGAGCTTCGACCCTCGTGCCGGCCGGTATGCCGATGGTCACGTCGCCTGACATCGAGTTGAGCTCGATCTGTCCGCCGCGGCAGCAATCGAGACGCACGTCGCCGGAAGCCGATTTGACCTCGGAGCGTCCCTCAACCCTATCGGCGGTGATGTCGCCTGACGCCGTCGAAACCAGAAGATCACCCTCGACGTTGAGAGCGCGGACATCACCCGAAGCCGAGCTCACCTCGCAATTGTTCTTGCAACTTTCGATCTTGATATCGCCAGAAGCGCTGCGGGCGACCAGGCTGTCGACCGAACCGAGTTCGATATTCCCCGACGCCGTATGAAGGGTGACGCGACCCAGATCCGCGCCTCGAGAGCAGAGGTCCATCGAGGCGACTGAGGCGTCGAGATTGGTTCCGGCGGGCGCGCTGATGCGGATGTTGACCGCACGACCCCCGAAGAGGCGGCGTTCTTCGCGGATGCTGATGACCCGGCCGACTTGTTCGACCACAACGAACTCGGCACCCGAGCCCGTGACCTCAACCTCGACCTTGCCGTCCGGGCCCGGGTAGAAGTCGGCCCGGCCCGACGCCACTCCTAGCTCGATGTTGGGGGCGATCCCCGGCTCGATCTCAAAAACTTTCATATATCAAATGTCTCCGTTACCCGGCGCCGGCCCGACTTGGAGCCTGAGGCGCGTCCGGCCAGGGTCTTTACAACCCAGGCGTTGACCGAGTCCCCCGAATCTGAGGCTGCTCGCTCGACAATGTCTTTGATCGAGTCGGGAAGTCGCAAAGTGATCCGAGCGCCGAACTCTCCCTCAACTGGGGGGGCGCTTTCCTCGTCTGAGGTGATGCGCAAGCTGGGCTCGCCATCGGCGAGAACGACTTCAACCGTGTGGCTTGGCAACTGAGCTCGAACCTCGTCAGCGGCCTGAGTGACGATTTCCATGGCCGCCTCTTTCAATGCGGGATGGAGTGAGCTCAGAACCGCTCGCCCTCCCGCCTCGATGGCCGGATCGGTCACCAGGGCCAGCTGGTTCTGAATACTCGACTCCAAATTGTGCAACACGGCTGTGGTTTGCATCAGTGCTTAACGGACTGGGGTACGCCGCTCGCCGCGCCGTCTGATCGGATAGCGCCGTAGGCGAATCGCCTCGACCATCCTTAGATCTATGAGCATCACGATTCTCTCCTTTTTCCTGTCTGACTACGTCTTGACACCATCATGATGTCATATCGCTGTCAGGTTGTCAAGTACCTAATCAGGTACTTGTCAGGGCGGCCTGAAGAAGCAGTCCGAAGCCGATCAAGGTCACCACGACGCCGCCGATCAGGGGAACGTACCGCTCGAGACGCCAACGGGAGGCAAAGCCGAGTTTGAGGCCAAAGCGGGTCGCGAATATCACCGCCAGGCCTGCCGCCACGAGGGTCGCGGCCATGCCCAGCCCGAAGACGAGGACCAAGATCAGTCCCCACCACGGTTCCCCGCGGCTGATGGCCCCGAGCAGCAAGACCACGGCCGAGGCCGAAGGAACGAGCCCTCCTGCTAGCCCGAGCGTCGCCAGCGACCGCCATCCAAGGGTGGCCGGCTCATGACCATGCGAGTGCCCGTGCTCATGATCAGATCATGCGAGCGTCCGTGGTCATGACTGTGCTCGTGCCCATGATCGTGATCTGACCCCTGATCCCTCACCCCTGACCTCTTGTCCCTTAGCGCGCGGTACAGCATGCTGAGCCCGATAACCGTGACAATCGCGGCGGCTAGACCCGAGAGCCAGGGATAAACCGATTCGGGTTGAAACTGAGAGGTCGCGACAGCAGTCACCAGTCCCAGCACTCCCACTCCGATGGTGTGGGCAATGGCAACGGTAAGTCCGAGCAGCACCGCCTGCGGCACTCCCCCGCGCTTTCCAACCAGATAGGCCGCCATCAGAGTCTTCCCGTGGCCTGGGGCGAGGGCGTGTCCAGTCCCGAGTCCGAGCGCGGCCAGCAGAGCCAAAAACCAGGGTCCCTCCCTGAGTCCGCTGCCAACTCGCTCGACGATCGTTGGTGATTCGCTCGAGCCGACAACCGCGGCCTCGCCTGTCAGTTGGGCGACGCCGGTTCTCACCTCCGAAACTTCGCCGGTCGGGTAGTTGGTCAGAACCCCCGATGAGCTTTCAGCAGGCAAGTCGCTGTCGGCTCCGACGACCACGATCTCGGCCCAGCCCAGGCGATCCTCATAGACCTGGTTGTGAATCGAAAGTTCGCCAAAAAGAGAGCTCAAGGGAGCGACGTAGTCGCACTCCAGGCGAAGCGTGTCCAAGCCCGCTTCACCAGGTGGGAGGCTGAGGGCCGTGTCGGTGAGGCGCAAGTCCAGCGCCGCCCCGTCATGTGAGAGGTCTATTTCCTCTGCGTGTCCGGCGCATCGGGTCGCTTCGTAGTCGTCTCCGACCTCCTCTCGAAAGGTCGGAATCTCCGCCAGGTCGATGACCAAATGGACCAAGAGCTCCTCCTGGCCCACAACAAGCCCGAGATGCACGTTGGTAGTGAAATTGCCAAGTGGGTGAGCCGCCGCCGAACTCATCGCCAGCATGAGCACGACGACGACAAGAAAGACTCGAACAGGCTTCATTGCACTAATAGCGAAGCTATTCGGAGAACCCCGACGAATGGATTGCCCGTGCACAACAAAGAAAAAGGCTCAGATGAGCTTGCGTTCGACTGCCCAACGGGTGAGCTCGTTCCGATTGCTCAGTTGCAGTTTTCGCAACACCGAGGACACGTGGCTCTCGACCGTCTTGATCGAGATGAACAGCTCATCGCCGACCTCGCGATAGGTGTAGCCCCGTGCGATCAGTTGCAAGACCTCTCGCTCCCGATCCGAAAGCAGGTCGAGCTCGGCGTCGACCGCGCCCACGGGAATGGACGAGAAGGCATCGAGCACAAAGCCGGCCAACCGGGGACTGAAAACCGGTTCGCCAGCTGCAACCCGGGTGATGGCGTCGGTCAGTTCCTCCGGGCTGATGGCCTTGGTCACGTATCCGCTCGCCCCGGCACGCACCACGCCGATGACGTCATCGGAAGCATCCGATGCAGATAGGGCGAGGAATGCGACCTCCGGGTGCTTCTTATGGACACCGGTGATCACGAACCTTCCGCCGCCACCGGGCAGATGCACGTCCAGCAAAACGACGTCGGGCAACCGTTCATTGATGAGTTCCACCGCCGGTCCGACTTCCGAAGCCTCTCCCACAACCTCGATCGCCTCACCGAGTCCATGCCGGACACCGACGCGAAAGAGGTCGTGGTCGTCGACAACAAATACCCTGATCTTGCTCAAATTGCCCATTCCTAAGGAGCGATCTCCATCCGCACTTCGGTGCCGCCAGTGTTGGCCCAAGCCACCGTCCCTCCGAGCTGGGTCAGTCGGCGCTCGATCGAATCCCGGATGCCGGCTCGATCGGGTCCGACCAGAGACCGGTCGAAGCCAACCCCCCTGTCGCGCACGAACAGCTTCAAAGTGCTGCCAACTTCCAGAAACACGTCTATCTGATCGGCACCCGAATGTTTCGCGGCATTAATCATCGCCTCGCGCCCGGCGCCTACCAATGCCCTCCCGTTGTCGGTCACCGGTGCTTCGCCGACACTCACGACCTCGACTTTGATGCCATATGACTCTTCGACCTCGGATGCGGCTTCCGCCACGCTGCGCGAGAGCTGTTCGGTTTCGTGCGAAGTAGCGCCATAGAGCCACTCCCTCAGCTCTGCTTCCTGTCTGCGAGCGAGACTGATCACGCGGCCACGATCGTTTGCCTCCCGTTGCATGAGAGCCAGTGTTTGCAACACCGAGTCATGCACGTGCGTAGCCATCTCGGCTCTTTCCTCCGCACGGGCCCGCGCCTCTTCCGCCCGGCGTCGAGCGTCGTCGGTGCGATAAAGCACATGAACTGCCCAGCCGACGATTGCGGCGAGCATGCCGTAGGTCACCAGGGCCGAAAGCCGTGCGAGCACACCGCCCAGATCGGCGATTTCGAACCGGGCCACCGTGACGGCCGAAAGTGCAGCCGCCACCACCCAGCCTCTCATGCGGCGTCCAGCCGCCGCGGCCGCGACGGCAATACCCGGGAAGCCTCCATAGAAAAGGTCGTCAGTCCCGGCAAGTTCGGGTGCCAGCAGCGCAAACGCCGCCAGCGCAGTGTCGCCGACTGTGATCCAGAGTGGATCGATCTCACGCGGACGGATTTGGTCAAGCGCAGTGATCAAAAGCCACAAAGACGCGCACCCGACCAGCAGCCAGCCCACCGCGGGTCGCTCAAGCCCTGCGCGCGCCAGTGCCACCAGTACGAGCGTCAGCATCCAGCCCAGTCCGATTAGGCGGGCACCGCCGGCGATCCGACGGACGGTTAGAGAGGTTTCAGATTCGTTCAACGAGCATCGCCATGCCCTGCCCGCCGCCCACGCACATAGTCTCGAGCCCAACGCTCCTGTCGAGCGTCTCGAGGCCGTTGAGAAGCGTTCCCATGATGCGAGCCCCGGTCATGCCAAACGGATGTCCGAGTGCAATCGCTCCCCCATGAACGTTGAGCCTGTCCTCATCGATGCCGACCGTGTCGACCACGGCCAATACCTGAGCGGCGAATGCTTCGTTCAACTCGACCAGGTCTACGTCGCCGATCTTCATCCCCGCTCGCTCGAGGACTTTGCCGATTGCGTCGATGGGTCCCACTCCCATGTATTCGGGAGCAATCCCCGAAACCGACGAGGCCAGAATGCGGGCGCGCGGCGTGAGCCCGGCTGCTCGTGCGGTTTCCTCATCCATGACCAGCACCGCGGCGGCTCCATCGTTGAGCGGGCAGGAATTTCCGGCGGTCACCTTTCCCCCGGGAACGAAGGCCGGCTCGAGTGAAGACAGCTTTTCGATCGTCGTGTTTGGTCGCGGGCCGTCGTCCTGGGTGATGAGCCTGCCGTCGGGAATCGTCACCCCAACGATCTCCCGGTCGAAGAATCCGTTCTTCTGTGCTTCGACCGCGCGGTCCTGGGATCGTTTGGCGAACTCGTCCATGCGTTCACGAGTGATCCCATACTTCTCGGCCACGTTCTCGGCGGTCATGCCCATCGGGATATACACCTGGTTGATGAAATCGGCGCGCGACTCGTCGATGAATCGCGGGTTCAGGTCGTCGGAGTCGAATCCTTTGCCATAGCAACGGGTGATCGACTCGACACCTGCGGCGACGAACGTCGACCCTTCGCCCACCCAAATAGCGTGCGCAGCCATCCGGATCGTTTGCAGGCTCGAGGCACAGAAACGATTGACGGTGGTGCCAGGGACAGTTTCGGGCAGACCACCCAACAGGCTGACGATGCGTCCAACGTTGAACCCCTGTTCGTGGTGGGTCAGACCGCAGCCCACCATCACATCCTCGACCGTCGCCGCATCCAGGCCCGGGACCCGCTCGAGGAGCCCCGCAATGGCCATGCCGCCGAGATCGTCGGCCCGGACGTCGATCAGCGATCCCTTATAGGCGCGGCCGATCGGTGTCCGCGCGGTTTCGACTATGACAGGAGTACCCATGTGCCTCCAGCTATTCCATTCGGGGGCTCGGAACCCCTCAACGGTAACCTGCGTCTCACCCACAGCATGAAACGCCTCCTAGTCCTTTTCGTGGCCCTGGTCGCGGCCTGCACCCAGAGCGGCGCGACGACCACCACTGCTTCACCTCCGACGACCATTGCATCGACCACGACGCTCGCCGCGACGACCACCGAGGCATCGCCTTCGACGACTGCCGCTTCGGGCGGTTGTGGTGTCGAAGGGACCGAAGAAGGATCGGTTGGCACCCTCGCCAACGCAGAAACAGACGCCGAGCAGCTCGCCTCTATCACCTGGGACACCAACCCGGACTGTGAGCGGTTCACGCTCGCCTTCACCAGCGCCGAAGGTGCCCCGGCCACGTCTGCGCCGGGCGCATCGGGAGAATTCATCCGTTCGAACGCGATTTTGCGGATTTCTCTTGACGTCGAGGTGACCGCCGTGACCGACCAACTGGTGCAGAGTGGCTTGGTCGACCGCATCTACGTAGTGCGCGAGGCCGATCGAACGCTCTTCGTCGACTTTCACCTTTCTGCCCCCGCGGTTGCGGCCATCGGGACAACCGAAGGGTCGGGTGAACTCGAGGTCACTTTCGAGCCGGGCGGGCCGGAGTACGAGGCGGTTGCGTCGTTCGCCGACAACGTTGTCGTCGTCACCCCGGCACCGGGTGAGGTCGACGGGCCGATCATCGTGTCGGGCTATTCCCGCAACTTCGAAGCGAACACGATCGTGCGGCTCACCCAGGATGGAACGGTGGTCGTCGAAGACTTCACCACGGCGGCGGACTGGGTCGAAACCTGGGGCCAGTTCGAAGTCGAGATCTCACCCGAGGGTTCGGGTCCGGCTGAGCTCTTCGTCGGCGAGCAATCGGCCCAGGATGGCTCCGATCGCGGCCTGGTCCTCGACATCGAGTACTAGCAGTCTGATTCTCAAAGGTCGTCGTCGAGCAGGCCGGGGACTTTCCGCAACACCAGAAATCCTTCTCTGACCTGGATTTCCGGTACCAGGTCATTGACGAGCGGTATGAGACGCTCGCCGGAGGTAGTGGCGACAACCAAGCGCGTTTGCGGAGTCGAATCATCAACATTGGTGACAGTTCCGAGGCGGTCCCCGGTCTCACTCCGAACTTCGAGGCCGATTAGTTCATCCGGCCAGTACTCGTCGTCGCCGAGCGAGCGGCGCGCGGTCGCATCGATGAATAGATCAATCTTGCCCAGGGCTTCGGAGGCGTTTCGATCCGAGATCTCTTCGAAGCGGACAATGAGTCCATTCGCGGTTGCCCGGCAGGTGGCAACGGTGAACTCCTGGCCGGTGTCGGCGAAAAGAACCTGACCGCGGCGAAAGCGATCGGCTGAATCGCTGTGCGAGTAGACCAGAACCTCGCCCTGAAGCCCGTGGGGGCGGACAACCGTCCCCACCAAAACTGTGTCGCTCAGTCTTCGAACTCGACGGAGGCGTTGATGCCTTCCTCGTCGGCCGCGGCTTGCGCCACGGTCCTGATCGAGCGAGCGGTTCTGCCGCGGCGACCGATCACCCGGCCCATGTCGCCCGGCCCGGTCCGGACCTCGGCGAGAACATCGTCGGGACCTTGCTCGATGATGCTCACCTGCACCTGGGAAGGATCGTCGACGATCTGTTCCACGACGTAGGTAAGAACGTTCTTGACAATGTCGCCTTTGGCCATGTGTTACTGCTCGGCTTTCTGCCCGACAGTGTGCGCCTGACCCGTCGCTGCCTTGAGCCTCGACATGGCGCCAGAGACCTCGAGCAGCTTTCTGACCCGATCCGTGGGTTGGGCGCCGTTCTGCATCCATTGAACCGCTTTGTCGTTGTCGATCTCGATCAACGACGGCTCCTGGCGAGGGTCGTAGCGTCCGATCTGATCGAGATATCTCCCATCTCGAGGGGACCGTCCGTCAATCACCACGACGCGATAGACGGGCTGCTTCTTCTTCCCGATCCGAATCAGCCTCATCTTTACTGCCATCAAGTCACCTTCTCTTTGCCTTCTTCTTGGCCTTTGGTCTCGCCCCACCGCCCCGTCCGGGGCCAGGTCGGCCGGTCGGAAGCCCTGCGAGTCCACCCATTTGGCCGGCCAGGCTGGGCATTCCCTTCCCCCCGGCCATCATCTTCATCATTCGCTGCGCGTCACCGAATTGCTTTAGAAGCTGATTGATGTCGGTCGGGGTTCGCCCCGAACCGGCCGCGATCCGACGCTTGCGGCTGCCACTAATCAGCTTTGGGTTCCGGCGTTCCTCGGGAGTCATCGAGCGGATAATTCCCTCCACCCGGGCGAGGTCGCGATCTTCGATGTTGACCTGTTTGAGCAGGGAACCGGCGCCGGGAAGCATAGCAAGCACGTCCTTTAGCGACCCCATCCGCTTGAGCGCCTGGAACTGCTCGAGGAAGTCTTCCAGGGTGAATTGGCCCTTCTGCATCTTGACGGCAGCCTTTTCCGCCTCGACCTGATCGAAGTTCTGCTCGGCCTTTTCAATGAGGGTGAGGACGTCGCCCATGCCCAAGATGCGATCAGCCATCCGCTCGGGATGAAATGGTTCGAGTCCGTCGAGACCTTCACCGACACCGGCGAATTTGATCGGCACTCCGGTGACCGATCGGGCCGAGATTGCCGCTCCGCCGCGGGCGTCGCCATCGAGTTTGGTGAGGATCAGCCCGGTTAGGTCGACCTGGTCCTTGAAACCTTGGGCGACGTTGACGGCTTCCTGGCCGGTCATGGCGTCGACTACCAACAGGGTCTCGTGCGGCTTCGCTTCCTTACTGATGTCAGAGAGCTCTCGCATCAGCTCGCGGTCGATTTGCAGGCGGCCGGCCGTGTCGATGATCACGGTGTCGAGCGACAGGCGAGTCGCTTCTTTGAGCGCCGCCTTGACCAGACGGGGGGGACGGCTGGTGCGCTCGGTAAAGACCGGAACCTCGATACGTTCCCCGAGGGTCTGCAGCTGCTCGATGGCCGCGGGCCGCTGCAGGTCGGCGGCGACCAAGAGCGGCCGGCGGCCGTTGGCCTTGAGATGCTTGGCGAGCTTGGCGGCGGTCGTGGTTTTACCGGAGCCCTGGAGTCCGACGACGAGGATGGTCAGCGGAGGCGCGGCCGACTTCAGCGGAGCGTTGGCCTGGCCGAGCGTGGCGATGAGCTCCTCATGGACGATCTTCACCACCTGCTGACCCGGAGTCAGGCTCTGATGGACCTCCGAACCGACAGCGCGCGCCCGCACCCGCTCCAGAAAGTCGCGCACAACCCCGACATTGACGTCCGCCTCGAGCAGCGCCAGTCGAACCTCCCGGAGCGCAGCATCGACGTCGGCTTCAGAAAGGCGCCCGCGACCACGCAGCCGGTTGAAGATGCCTTCAAATCGCTCGGAGATCGCCTCGAACATGGTCGGGACGAGGGTACCTACCCTTCGACAATGTCGAGCTCTGGCCCGCAAACTCGCGACGACGCGCTGCGTAGCGACATACGCCGTCTCGGCAACGAACTAGGGCAAGCGCTGACCCGCCAGCATGGCTCCGACCTGCTCCAGCTGATCGAAGAGATTCGAGCGTTGACCAAGGCGAACCGTATGGCGGGCGACGACACCGCCGACGATCGTCTCACTGTCTTGCTTGACCGGCTCGATCTCGACACGACGATCGAAGCCGTCCGGGCTTTCTCCGCCTACTTTTACCTGGCCAACGTCGCCGAACAGACTCATCGAGTTGAGGAACTAGCCGAAAGCGAACGCATCCTGGGCTCGACCGTCGATCGCATCCTCGAGGCCAACCTCGACCCCAGCGAGATCGAGTCGATGGTCGACCGACTCGAGGTTCGCCCGGTGTTCACCGCGCACCCCACCGAGGCCGCTCGCCGGTCGATCCTCACCAAGCTTCGTTACATCGCCGACTTGTTGGGCGAGCGACTAGAACCGACCACCTCCGAACTCGCTCGCGCCAGGATCGATCGGCGCGTCGCCGAGCTGATCGACCAGATTTGGCAGACCGACGAGCTGCGGGCGACCCGACCCAGTCCCGATGACGAGGTCAAGTCGGTGATCTTCTATCTCGACCAGTTGTTCACGAGCGTGTTACCCGAGCTCGGGGAGGACATTGCACTCAATCTCAAACGTCTCGGCGCCAAAAAGGATTCACAGTCGGATCGCCCGGCGATCCGGTTCGGCACATGGGTCGGCGGGGATCGTGACGGGAACCCCGCGGTGACGCCGGAAGTGACCATGGCGACCCTCGAGCTCGCCCACGATCATGGCCTGCGCAACCTGATCATCGCAGTGGAGGCGCTGGCCGAAGAGATCTCGGTTTCGACCCGGATCAAATCCATCGGCGGCGAACTCGAAGAATCGCTCCGAGTTGACCAACAAGAGCTTCCGTCGGTTTGGCAACGATTTCGCGATCTGAATGCGAACGAGCCCTACCGGCTCAAGTGCGCCTTTATTCATCAACGTCTGATCAACACCCGGCAGGCGATCCTGCAAGGAGGTCGGCCCGGTCCGATCTACCGGCTGCCTGTCGACCTAATGAACGAGCTCGAGCTTATGGATAGGTCGTTGCGGGACAACGACGGGGAGCTCATGGCCGAAGGTGCTCTCGCCCGTTTGCGCCGGCGGGTGTCGACCTTCGGTTTCCATCTCGCCACGCTGGACATCCGCCAGCACTCCGCTCGACTTCATGAATGCGTTGCCGACCTCTACGCCCGCATCGGACTCACCTATTCGGCCGACCGCGACACCCGCGAGACGATGCTCGCGGCCGAGTTGACCAACCCGCGACCATTGTCGGCTCCGGTGAGCACGCTCGAGGGCGAGTCGGCTATCACCTTGCAAACCTTCGTCACCATTCGCGAAGCGCTCGACCGGTTTGGACCGGTGATCGAGTCCTACATCATCAGCATGGCCCAGGGAGTCGACGACGTTCTCGCTGCCGCGGTATTGGCGCGCGAAGCGGGGCTCGTCGACCTCGACCAGGACCTGGCCCGGATCAGTTTCGTCCCTCTGTTCGAGACGATCGCTGAGCTACGACAGGCGGGCGAACTCCTCGACCGGCTGCTGAGTGTCGGTCCTTACCGCCGGATCATCCAGCTACGCGGGAACCTCCAGGAAGTGATGCTCGGCTACTCCGATTCCAACAAGGAAGGTGGGATCACCACCTCGCAGTGGGAGATCTACAAGGCCCAGCGTCTCTTGCGCAATGCGGCCGAAAAGCACGGCGTCCATCTTCGATTGTTTCATGGCAGAGGTGGCACGATCGGGCGCGGCGGTGGGCCGTCGCACACTGCGGTGCTCGCCCAACCCTATGGAACCGTCGATGGCACCATCAAGGTCACAGAGCAAGGGGAAGTGATCTCTGACAAATACGGGCTCCCCCGACTCGCGGCGCGCAACCTCGAGCTCGTCCTGGCCTCGGTGCTCGAAGCGTCCCTCCTGCATCGAACTTCGCGTCAACCCAAAGACGTGCTCGAGCGTTGGACAGAGGCGATGGAAGCGTTCTCCGACGCGGCCTATCAAAGCTATCGGTCGTTGGTTGATCACCCCGATCTCATCCCCTACTACCTGAGCTCGACCCCGGTCGAAGAGCTGGGAGCCATGAACTTCGGTTCCCGTCCGTCCCGCCGTCCGGGTGGCGGCGGCGGTCTGAGCGATTTGCGCGCCATCCCCTGGGTGTTTGGCTGGACCCAATCTCGTCAGATCATCCCCGGCTGGTTTGGGGTTGGCACCGGCTTGGCGGCGGCCGCCGCCAAGCATGGCGACACCTTGGCCGATATGGCCGACCGTTTCCTTTATCTGCAGACGTTTCTGGCCAACGTCGAGATGACCCTGGCCAAGACCGATCTCTCGATCGCCGAGCGCTATGTCAACCGTCTGGTGGCGGCCGAGCACCGACATCTCTTCGACGTCATCAAGGCTGAGTACGAATTGACTGTGACTGAGGTGACCAAGCTCACCGGCCGCGAAGTCCTCGGTTCGAATCCGTTGCTGGCCCGCACCCTCGATGTGCGCAACATCTATCTCGACCCGATCAACTATCTCCAGATCTCGCTGCTGGAGAGAAGCCGCAAGCAGGATCCCAATGACACGCTCCAACGTGCCCTGCTTCTTGACCGTCAACGGGATCGCCGCCGGCATGCGCAACACCGGCTGATTGCGAACCCAGGGTTGGTAAGGGTGTTGTACACCGCTACCAGCCCACAGAACGAGGGACTAGTCCGCCTTGGCCGCCTCGACCAGAGTGTCGGAGTAAGCGACTCCCCCGCCCCAGTCGGTCAAAGTGTCGTTGGTGAGGGCGTTGGCGTGGGCGGCGTCCATCCACCAACCCCAGGGGATAAGCGCCAAACCCGGTCGCAACCGGTCGCTGAGTTTGGCCCGCAATGTCAACTCCGCCCGCTCGTTCCAAACCCGGACGTAATCCCCCTCGTCGATCCCGCGAGTGGAAGCATCGGCGGGATCGATCTCGAAATAGGGGCCATCCTCCTTTTCTCCGTGATGGTGGGAGTAGGACGAGTTGAGGAAACGGACATGGTTCTTGGGTGTCATCAACATCAGCGGGAACTGCGCACGCGCCTCGCTGGTCGCGCCTTCTTTTGAGGGGCGGAACACCGGAAGCCCGCCATGACCTTCCGCCTCCAATTGCCCCGAGTAGAGCGCCGCCTTGCCGTCGTCGGTTCGGAACCCGCCCTCGGCATATGGCATCAAGACCTCAGGCAGGTTGAGCCGGACGTAACCCTTGGTGCGCATCTCCTCGATGTCGGTGTCGACCAGAGCCATGCG
The DNA here is from genome assembly GCA_963761985.1 of uncultured Acidimicrobiia bacterium. Lineage (GTDB taxonomy): Bacteria > Actinomycetota > Acidimicrobiia > Spongiisociales > ZC4RG35 > JACCTH01. Next base: position 229,206 of record CAVXIT010000003.1, on the reverse strand, counting down.
AATCAGCGCTTCGTCTTCGATGTCGAACTCGGGGTCGGTCATGCCCATGGCCTTCGCCAGCCGTCGCCAGAGTTCGGTGTTGGGAACCGTCTCTCCCAATGGAGCGATGGCCGGTTCGTTCCAACCGAGATAGAGATGACCCCAAGAAGGGATCACATCGACATGTTCGAGTTCGGTGGTGGCCGGAAAGACGACGTCGGCATAGCGGGCAGTGTCGGTGAGAAATTGCTCGCTTACGACGGTGAACAAATCCTCGCGCTCGAGGCCGCGCCGGGTCAGGTCAGCGCTCGGTACCGACACCAGCGGGTTCCCGTTCCAGACAAACAACGCTTTGATGCCATCTTCCAGCAAAGATCGACCGAGATGATTCATCGAGATTTCCCGGCTGTCACTGGCAACGTCGAAAGCTGAGTCGTTGACCTGGGGGTCCGCCCAGGAGCCAACCGAACGGGCCAGGCCTCCGCCCCGGTGCCGCCACGAACCCGTGAGCACCGGCAGAATCGCCAGGGTGCGGAAGAACATTGCGCCTTGTTCGCGATGCTCGGCACCGATCAAGGTTCGGATGAAGCTCGGCGTCGTCGTTCCGTACTCGCGGGCCAGCGTCTCGATGTCCTCGACCGGGAGGCCACAGATCTCCGACGCCCACGCCGGGGTGCGATCGGCGACATGCGCTTTTAGCTCTTCGAAACCCGACGCGTGGTTCGACACATAGTCGTGATCGATGAGGTCGTCGCGGATGAGCACGTTCATGATCGCCAGCATCAACGCAATGTCGGTTCCGGGGAGCGGCTGGAGGAACCAATCGGCCGAGCCAGCGGTCATGGTCCTGATCGGGTCGATCACCACGACCTTGGCACCGTTCTTACGCGCCTCTTCGACGAAAGGCCAGAGGTGTCGGTTGGTGAGGCGGGTGTTCGTCGCCCACAAAATGATGTAACGGGCATGTCGAATCTCGGTCGGGTCGGCACCTAGGCCTGACCCATAGGTTGAGGCCATACCTGCTTTGGCCGTTCCTCCGCAAAGCGAACCGGTCAATCGACTGGCTCCGAGATTGGCGAAAAAGCGCCGATCGAGCGAGCTCATTTGGATCAACCCCTGAGTGCCCGCATCCCACCACGGGAAGACGGCCTCGCCGCCGTGCTCAGCCACGATCTGGCCGACCCGATCGGCCACCAGGTTCAGGGCCTCGTCCCAAGAAGCCCGGCGGAACTCGCCGCTGCCCTTGCGCCCCGTTCTGATCAGCGGGTAAAGCAACCGGTCGGGGTGATAGACCCGGTCCAGAAAGCGATTGACCTTCGGGCAGAGCTCTCCGCGGCTGTAAGGATGATCAGGATTGCCGCGCAGCTTGATAGCGACCCCGTCCTCGACGGTCGCCACCCAGCCACAGCTGTCCGGGCAGTCGTGATGACACGTTCCGAGGACCTGGGTGACCATAGGCCCCAGACTATTCGCTCGAACTACGCTCGTCGGCCATGCCGCTGACCGTCCTCGACCATCCGCTCAGCCGCCACTACCTCACGATTCTCCGTGATCGGTCGACCAACACCCCGAATTTTCGGGAGACGGCGCGCCGCCTCGCCTATCTGCTCGTGGCGGAAGCGACTTCAGATCTTCCGGAGATCGAAAAGCGGATCGAGACTCCGCTCGAGCCGACCACAGGCTCCGCGCTCGGGCGGCCCATCGTCGTCGTCGCTGTTTTTCGCGCCGGTTTGGGGCTGATCGATGCCGCCCTCGATCTCATTCCCGACGCGCGCATCGGTTACGCCGGTGTCCAGCGCAACGAGGAAACCGCCGAGCCGATGGAGTACTACACGAAGTTCCCGCCCATGGCCGACGCGCGCGTGCTCATCCTCGAGCCGATGCTGGCGACCGGGGGTTCGCTCGCCTGGGCGTGCGACCAGGTCAAGGCCAAAGGCGCGACCGACATCACCGCGGTTTGCGTGGTCTCGGCACCGGCCGGCATCGAAGTGATGGAGGAGCGCCATCCCGATGTTCGGGTCGTCACCGCGGCGCTCGATCGCAGCCTGAGCGATGCGTTCTATATCCAACCTGGTCTCGGCGATATGGGAGACCGCCTCTTCGGCACCGCCTGATGAACTTAGGGTGAGCGAGTTCGAAGAGTCGGTGCTTTCGGTCCTGCGCTCACTCCGCTGGGGCGAGATCCACACCTATGGCGAAGTGGCGGAGATGGCGGGCTTTCCGGGCAGAGCGCGCGGGGTCGGACGCATACTGAGTATCACTGGCGAGGACGTGCCGTGGTGGCGAGTGGTCGGCCATGGTGGAAAGCTCGTCTCACCCCATGCCGACGAGCAGGCCGCTCGGTTACGAGCAGAAGGAATAGTGCTTACGTAACCGCCAGCGCCGCCCGGATCTGCTCGAGGTGCTCGTTGTTGTGGTCAGGCGTTTGGGTGAAGTTGTAGGCCAGCCGCCAAAAACTGCTCTTGCGCGCAACGAACTCGGGGGGAAGCTGTTCGACGATCGATACCGTCTGCTCTTCTGTGTGTCGGAGCGCTTCGAGCATCTCTGCAACCGTCGGGTATGACCACGCGGTCACCGCGACACGTAAATCGGAGTTGCTGAAAGATGCGTCCGAGAACCGCTCCCCACCCTTGACCAAATCGATTATCTCCGCATGGCTGTCGCCTTCTTCATCGAGCAGATGGGCCACGACTTCCTTGGCGCTCCATTCATCGGCGGCCGGCTTGCGTCCTGCTACGTCCTCTGAGATTCCTTCGAAACAGGCGGCCAGTTCGGCATCGAACTCGGCGTACATCTTCCGCAAGAAACCGGCCAGCTCCGATGCCGTCGTTGGGATGTCCGGCATGGGCCGCGCCGAGAGCTCCATTTCGACTTTTTCCTCGGCACCGTCCCGGTAGAAGACCACCGGCACCTTGTCACCTGCCTGGTGAGGTTGGAGTGCCGCGGTAAGAGAAGTCCATCCAAGGACATCGGTCCCCGCCAGGGCGACGATGACGTCGTGCGCCTTGAGTCCGACCGCCTCCGCGCCCATCGCTGGGACCACTCCTGAGAGCTCGACACCATGAGGAATTGGAATCCCGAGCTCGGCCGCACGCTCGTCATCGACTTCGCGCTCGACCATCACCCCCAGCATCGGCCTGCGGGTAAAACGAAGGTCTTCCCCCGTGCTGATCACCGAGGCAAGATTCTCGAGAGACGACGTCCACGCCTTATGCGCAACCTTCCGGGCCCGCTTCCACTTCTTGCCCTTGCCGAACCCGAAATGCCGCACGACCACCTCGGTGCCGGCGCCGCTGGGAGTCAGCTCGACCTCGACATCGGTGTAGTCGTCTTCCCCCGATCCCCGCCACGTGAAAGACACTTTCTTGTCCGGCTCCAGCATGGTGAACGAACCGGTTGCCGCATTGCCATCGTTCCACTCGAGATATAACGGCCCACCCTCATGGGCCTTGGCGAGGGCGGTATCGGCCAGCCATTCGCGGAGATGCGTCGAGTTGGTGAACATCCGATAGACCTCAGCAGGCTCTGCCTGCACGAGTCCCGAAACCTCGATCGACTTCTTCTTGGTCATGTCCACACCTCCAGCGGCGAGGTTATCGCCCCGGGCACACGGCGGAAGCTGCCGCCATACTCGCCCAATGTCACTGGTCAAACCGTGAAGCGCGCAATCGTGGTGATGATGGATTCGGTCGGTGTCGGGGCCGCGCCCGATGCGGGCGAGTACGGCGATGAGGGCTCGGACACTCTGGGCCACACAAGCCGGGCGGTTGGTGGTCTCCATCTCCCCAACCTGGAAAAAGCCGGCCTGGGAAACCTCCATGGCGATCTCCTCGGCGTGGAGTCTGTCGCCGAACCGTCGATGGCCTATGGCCGCCTGACCGAAGCCTCGGCAGGAAAGGACTCCACGACCGGCCACTGGGAGATCGCCGGACTCATCACCACACAACCCCAGGCGACCTTCACCGAGACCGGCTTCCCCGATGACCTTGTCGAGCCGATCGAGCAAGAGTCCGGTTTCGAGTTCATCGGTAACTACGCCGCCTCTGGAACGGTCATCCTCGACGAACTCGGCCAAGAACACCTCGAGACGGGCAAACCCATCCTTTACACCTCGGCCGATTCGGTTTTTCAGATCGCCGCCCACAACGATGTCATCGCGTTGGGCGACCTCTACCGGCTCTGTGAGATCGCCCGCAAGCACTGCGATCGGTATCAGATCGGCCGGGTCATCGCCCGTCCTTTCACCGGCGAGCCCGGGAGCTTTCGGCGCACGTATGACCGGCGCGACTTTGCCCTCAAGCCCGGTGGGCCCACCATCCTCGACCATGCGAAGGAAGCGGGACTATCCGTTTACGGGATCGGCAAAATCGAAGACCTTTTCGCCGGACAGGGTTTGACCGAAGCTGTGCACACCGAGGGCGATGAAGACGGGCTCAACAAAACGGTGGAGGCAGTTCTCACCCGCCAGGAGCGGGGGATCATTTTCACCAACCTGGTTGATCTCGACATGACCTACGGCCACCGCGAGAACCCGGACGGATATGCGGCCGGCTTGAAGCTGATCGACTCTTTCATTCCGGCGTTGCTCGACGGCCTCCGGCCGGAAGACCTTCTCTTTCTGTCAGCAGACCATGGCAACGATCCCACCGATGGATCCACCGATCACACTCGCGAATACGTCCCCTTGCTGGTCGGTGGGATGAACTCGGCCGGCGTCAACCTGGGGACACGGGAGCAATACAGCGATGTCGCCGCGACCATTGCGGAAGGCCTGGATCTGCCCGCTCCCTCCCGAGGAGTGTCGTTCTATTCGAGCGTTCGATGAACGCGGTCGAGCTGATCCAGCGCAAACGCGACCACCTGGTGCTGGCCGCCTGACGAGATCGCCTGGCTGATCGACTCGTACACCAGCGGCAAAGTGACCGACTACCAGATGGCGGCGATGGCCATGGCCGTATTCCTGAACGGGCTCGACCACGAAGAGCTGGCGGCCTGGACGGGGGCGATGCTTCGTTCGGGCGAGGTTCTCGACTTTTCCGACATCGATCGTCCGAAGGTCGACAAGCACTCGACTGGCGGCGTGGGCGACAAGGTCTCGATCCCGCTGGCGCCGATGGTCGGGGCGTGTGGAGTCGCGATTCCGATGATGTCGGGCCGCGGGCTGGGTCACACTGGGGGCACTCTCGACAAGCTCGAATCGATTCCCGGGTTCACGACCGCACTCGACCCCGACCGATTTCGGGAGGTCTTGACCCACTGCGGGATCGTCCTCGCCGGGCAGTCGGAAACTCTCGTGCCGGCCGATCGCAAGCTCTACGGGCTGCGCGACGCCACCGGAACGGTCGAGTCGATTCCACTGATTTCTTCGTCGATCATGTCGAAGAAGCTGGCCGAGGATCTCGACGGTCTGGTGCTTGACGTGAAGATCGGGTCCGGCGCGTTCATGAAGGACTTGGAACGCGCCCGCGAGCTCGCTCGCACGATGGTCGGGATCGGCCAGTCCTACGACGTCAAGACCGTCGCGCTGCTGACACGGATGGACACGCCGCTCGGGAACGAAGTCGGAAACGCCAACGAGATCAAAGAGTCGGTCGCCTTGTTGCGCGGCGAGGGACCCGCCGATCTGCTCGAGGTCACCATCGCCTTGGGAGAAGAGATGCTGGCGGTGGCGGAGCTAGATCCCGGGTTGCTAGCCAAGACAATCGACGACGGCACCGCGTTGGAGCTCTTCGGAAAAGTCGTCGAAGCCCAAGGCGGCGATCGCCGCGTCATCGAGGATCCTGAGGTGGTCCTCCCTCGCGCACCGCATCAAGCCGAAGTAGCGGCCGAAGCTGCCGGCTACCTGAGCACCCTCGACGCCTACAAAGTAGGCGTGGCCGCGATGCGACTGGGCGCCGGCCGCGAACGCAAGGAGGACACAATCGACCCGGCGGTGGGAATCACCCTCCACGTCAAGCCCGGTGCGAAGGTCGCAAAAGATCAACCGCTCCTCACGCTCCACTACCGCCACCCCGCCCGCTTGGAAGAAGCGCTGCGCGTCCTCGACGGGGCGATCGAGATCAGCGAGCATCAGCCCGAGGTTCCTCCGCTCATCATCGAGCGAATCGACGAGCCCCAAGTACGACCCAGCTAAAGAGCGATCAGGGCCACCGCCACCAACGTCAGCACCAGTCCGAAGATCTGTCGGCGGGCAAGCGGCTCTTTCAGGACCTGCACCGCCAGCAGCACCGTGACCGCGGGATAGAGCGAGGCCAGCACTGAAACGAGGCTGATGAGACCCGAGCGATAAGCGACCAACAAGAAGACATTGGCCAGCGCATCACCAATGCCAAGGAGAACGATCGCTAGGCGGGAGCCTTTTGGGGGCATTGGCAGATTGCGGCCAACGAACGCTCCCAGCAGCACGAACGATATTGCCCGGCCGGAGACCAAGGGCCAGTAGCCGGCCCCGTCGCCTGTTTGAGACAGGGCGGCGAAGAAAAGCCCGAATCCGATACCCGCCAGAATCCCCATCCCCGCTCCCGCGGTGCCGCGCTTGGCGCCGGAGCTAGCACTCACGATCCAGATTGCCGGCAGGGCGAGCGCCACGCCGACGAGTTCGAGGGGTCGGAGTCTTTCCCCCAGTCCGAGACCGAGTCCAAAAGGGATCAACGCGCTCAATAGCCCGGCGAGCGGCGAAACCACTGCCATCCGACCGCGCGCGAGTCCCTGATAGAGGGCAAAGATGCCTACTACGCCGGCGAAGGTCGCCACGACGCCCCAGATCAAGTCTCGGAGAGTCACCGCCGTGGCTGGGAAGAGCAAACTGGCCAAGCCGGTGAACACGAGACCAGACAGCTGTGACCAGAACACCAATTGCAGGGTCTGCATTCGCTTTCCCACCACGCCACCGAGGAAGTCGGCGGCGCCGTAGGTGAGCGAAGCAAGCAACGCAAAGACTGCTGACATGAAGGCGACATGATGGCCGACTGGCAATGGGTCCTCGAAAGGCGGCTCGCCCTACAGGGTCTCGGTTCGTCTCGCTTTGGCTCGGCGGTCGAAGCCGTCCGACGTCTCGGCTGCGTTCAATCACAAGAGTTGATCCTCGGGTTGAATGCTCTCGGGATTCGATCGGGACAGACCTCCCTCGAAACCACCGCGGCCGAATTGACTTCAGGCGCGTTTGTCCGCACTCACATCCTGCGCCCGACCTGGCATTTCGTTGCCGCGGATGATCTGAGATGGATCCTGGCGGCGACTTCGCCGAAGGTCGAGCGAGCGGTGGCCCACCGGCACCGGGCCCTTGGCCTCGACGCAGTTTCCTTCGGAGCGTTTCTCGAACGTCTAACAACGCTCCTCGCCGGCAGGTCTATGACCCGACCAGAGATAAGAGCCGAGTTTCCCCAATACGACGGTTCGGCCATGGGACATCTGCTGCTCGTCGCCGAACTTCGGGCTGTGGTGTGCTCGGGACCATTCCAAGGTGCGACACCCACCTACCGCCTGGTCGACGAGTTTCTTCCGCCGGAGGAGATCGACGCCGACGAGGCCAAGGTGCGGCTCGTCCACCGCTTCTTCGCAGGTCACGGTCCTGCCGACATCGGCGACCTGACGAGATGGGCCGCGTTGACCAAGACCGAGGTCCGCACCGCCATTGCCGAACTTGGTGACAGTCTCGAACGGATCGAAGTCGACGGGCACGAGCTCTATCACGATCCGTCGATCGAAGCGGTCTACGAACCACGCGACCATCTGTTGCACACCTTCGACGAGGTCACGCTCACCTACCCGCGGCTCAACTTCCCGCGCCTGGCCGGCAATCCCTTGGGCGAGACTCCGGGCCCATTTCTGGACGATGGATTCGCCGGGGCGTTCATCGCCGGCACCGCGTGCCCGGGTGGCTGGCGAATGTTCACCCGGCGCGGCCAGGTCGAAATCAAATTGCAGGTCACCGACAACTATCGATCGAGGGCCGAAGCCGCCGCCCGCTCTCTGCTGTCCTACCTGGGTAAATCGCAGGCCCAAAACCAGTGAGATTGGGCCAGGGTTACGATCAGCTTCTGAACACGCAAGGAGCTTGATGCGCGTCGTCGTTTGCGCCAAACAGATACCTGATCCCGCCACTCCCTATCGACTAGACCCGGAGACCAACTGGCTCATCCGTCCCAACGAGCAGGTTCTCGACGACACCGATCGCTACGGCGTCGAGATGGGGTTGCAGCTCGCGCAGAAAGCGGGCGGTTCGGTCACCATCGTCTCGATGGGTCCGGCCGGCTCGATGCAAGGTTTGCGCCAGGCCTTGGCGATGGGCGCGGAGAAGGCAGTCGTCATCGACGACGCCGGGCTCAAGGGATCTGATGCTTTGCAGACGGCGCGCGTTCTGGCGGAGGCCATCAAGAAGGAAGGATTCGATCTGGTGATCGCCGGCACCGAGTCGACCGACGGTTACTCAGGAGTGGTGCCGCAGATGGTCGCCGAGTTGCTCGATGTGCCCGCCCTCACCTACGCGACCCAGGTCGAAGCCGCGGATGGCAAGGTCACCATCCATCGCCAGACGGCAACCGGGTACGACGTCGTTGAAGCGAACCTTCCTGCCTTGGTTTCGGTGACTGCCGGAGTGGTCGAGCCTCGTTACCCCACGTTCAAAGGGATCATGGACGCCAAAAAGAAGCCGGTCGACAACCACTCGTCGACGGACCTCGGAGTCACGGCCAACCCAGCAGAGAAGGTCACCGACGTGAGCGACGCGCCGACCCGGAGTGGGGGAACCAAGATCGAAGACGATGGCGAAGCGTTTCAGAAGATCGTCGAGCTGCTTGCGCAGAAGAAGGTGATCTGATGGCCAAAGTCTGGGTTTTCGTGCGAGAGGCCGATGGCGGCCCATCTCCTTTGGCATTGGAGCTGCTGACCAAAGCACGCGACCTCGGCGATGTCACCGCCTTTTACGCGGGAGCCGGTTCGGACGAGGCGGTGGCCAAGCTGGGCGAATATGGCGCGGGCGCAGTCGTGCAGGTCGACCCCGGCGACAACCTTGTGGGTGCTCCGGTCGCTCGAGCGATGGCTGCACAGATCGAGTCCGATCCGCCGGACCTCATTCTCTTTGGTCAAGCCTACGACGATCGCGATGTCGCTGGTCGGCTCGCCGCTCGAATCGGTGCGCCGGTTCTTTCCAACGCCGTCGATGTCGATGCGGCCGGTTCGACGAGTCATGAGATCTTCGGCGGCACCCAGATCGCCAAGGCCGAGATCACCGAGTCGGGACCGAAGATCGTATTGGTGCGACCGAAGTCATTCGTCGCCTCGCCCTCTGGAGGCAATGCGCCGTCGGTGACCAAACTCGATCTCCCCGACGTGGGAGCTGCGGGGGCCAAGGTCACCGCCAGCCATGTCGAGGAACGCGAGGGACCCAAGCTGGAGGATGCGGCGGTGATCATTTCCGGCGGTCGTGGAATCGGCTCGGCTGAGAATTACGAGCTGATCGAGCGTCTGGCAAAGCGTTTGAAGGCAGCGACCGGCGCGACTCGTGCCATCGTCGATGCTGGCTGGGTTCCTTATGCCAAGCAGGTCGGCCAAACCGGAAAGACCGTCAAGCCCGAGATCTATATCGCCTGTGGCATCTCCGGGGCGATGCAGCACCTGGTCGGGATGAAGGACGCCAAGACGATCATCGCGATCAACAAGGACGCGGACGCTCCGATCTTCACGATCGCCGACCTCGGCATCGTGGGCGATGTCCACAAGGTGCTGCCCAAGCTGATCGAAGCCCTCGAGGCCCGCGCGTCTTGACTTAGTACGTCGGGCGTACTACGTTGTACGTACTAGACATGACGCCTCCCCTACTGATTCTTCTCAGCCTGCTCGACGGTCCCAAACATGGTTATGCCATCGCCGCCGACATCGAATCATTCGCCGGCAAGCGGCTCGGCCCGGGGACCCTCTATGGAGCTATTGGCCGGTTGGTCGATGCCGGCCAGGTGGTCGAGCTAGCCGAAGTCGACCGTCGCAAGCCGTTCCAGATCACCGAGCGCGGGCGACAACTTGTTCTGGCCGAGACCGCAGCAATGTCAGCCATGGTCAAAACGGCGAAGGCGAGGCGCGTCGATCAACCTGTTAGTGACCCAGCATGAGTCGCGCATTGCTCCGGATAGCACCGAAGAAATGGCGCGATCGTTACGAACAAGAGGTGCTCGAGATGCTTAGACAATCGCGTCACCCGTTCCTGGACCGGTTCGATCTGTTGAAGACGGCGATCGTCCTGAGATTGCACGAAAGGATGAAAGAGATGTGGATCTCCCGCAAATTGATCGTGGCGTTTGGGCTCGTATTGGCGTTGACCGGTTTTGCGGCAATGCGGTCGGCGGTCCTCCAACTCTCCGAGGGCTGGGCTGAGCTCCCGATGCACTGGTGGAGCGCCCCGACGGTGCTGCCAGTAATCATCGGGCTTCTGGTCGTGGTGCTTGGTCTCTTGCGACCTGTTGAGCCTGAAGCTGTCTAGCGGATGATCGAGCGCCACCAACACACTTGATTCCTCAGCGGAAGATCTCCCTAACTGTCGAGAAGCGTGCGGAAGACTTTCGCCCACCCGGTAGCCGGGACCGGTCCCGCGTTGACCATGTCGGCCGCGATGTGGCGATTGGGATGACCACCTGTGACCATGGCCAGCTGGGTCCGCGTTGCCTCGTTGCCGTGCACGCCACGCAGGATTGGTGAATCGAAGGGGCCGAAGAAGCGACCGGGTCGACACCAGGCCAAGCGTGTTGCCATCGTCGAGCTGGCGAGCGCCGACGACTCCATCAACAGCCATGACGATGGCGGGATCGATCGCGGCTCCGATCAAAATCGCGCTGCCCTCGTCGGCCAGGATCGTGTCTTCGCCGACCACGGGACGAAGGTCGATTCCCGGCAGATCCTCGGCAGTGTTCTGGGTGTGATCGCTCACGACGACGATCGCCATGTCATCCCAATCGAGAGCGGCTTCGATCCGGGCAATGCGTGCATCCACTAGTCGATAGGCATCGAGCGCCTCATCCGACTCAGGACCGAAGACGTGCGAGTAGGTGTCGATTGACCCGAGATAGCCAAGGGTGAAACGAGCCTCATCGGCGAGTCCAGAGAGCAATTGCGGCAGCAAGGCTTCGTCGGCCGGGTATCCAAGGAGATCAAGTTCGACGTCTAGCGGGAGCTCTCCGTCTGGTGGCCAGTGTGAGGCTGCGGCTCTAGCTCCCATCACGCCGACGAGGTGGTGGTCGCCCAGGATCGCAATTGATTCATCCCCGTACTTGTCGAAGATTGTCGGAGCTTGCGGACCGACCTCCCACGCGCCGGCGACCTGTCCGTCGCGAATGACGTGGTTGACGAAGATCCCGTGCTGTGAGGGCGGAACCCCGGTGATGAACGATGCGTGATTGGGATAAGTACACGCCGCCATTACCGCCTGACCCGTGCCGGTAGCGGCGCCGTCGGCGTTCGCCCACCGCCAGAGGTTGGGGGTCAGATGAGGCGAAAGCCGAACAGGATCGAACGCATCGAGAATCAGAAAGAGAATCCGCACGCCGGCTTACAAATTGAAGGGATATGGCAAAAGCTCGCTGAAGGCGTGCTCACGAAACTCTTCCCCACCAGCAGAAACGTAGACGGCCTCGGGATGGAACTCCGAGAGAATCTGCCGGCAACGGCCGCAGGGATAGGCAAGGTCGATCGACTTTGCGTCCAAACAGGCCACTGCCACGGCGTCGATCTTTCTCACCCCCGCGGCAACGGCTGTCCCAACTGCGACAGCCTCAGCGCAATTGGCGGCCGGGTGAGCGGCGTTTTCGACGTTGACTCCTGCAAAGACCCGGCCATCGTCGGCCAGAACGGCCGCTCCTACCCGGAAGTTTGAGTACGGCGCATAGGCGTTCTCGGCTGCCGCCCGGGCCCGTGCGACCAATTCCTTGGGGCTCATGCGTCGGCCAGAAGCTCGGAAACGAACTCGTCGGGATCGAAGGGAACCAGGTCCTCGATCCCCTCCCCCACGCCGACGAACTTCACAGGCACTCCAAACTCCTGCTCCACGGCAACCACGATTCCACCGCGCGCCGTGCCGTCGAGCTTGCTGAGAACAATGCCGGTGAGGCCCACGGCGTGAGCGAATTCCCTCACCTGCGAAATGCCGTTCTGTCCTGCGGTGGCATCGAGGACGAGAAGCGACTCCGCGATCCGTCCTCCTTCGCGCTCGAGCACTCGTCGGATCTTGGCCAGCTCCTGCATCAAGTTCTGCTTCGACTGGAGGCGGCCAGCCGTATCGACGATGAGCACGTCTCGCTTGCGAGCCCTCGCTGCCTGCAAGCCGTCAAATGCGACCGCGGCAGGATCGGACCCTTCCTTCCCTCCCACGACCTCGACCCCAACCCGCTCAGCCCAGGTACGCAATTGGGAATCCGCTCCGGCCCGGAAGGTGTCAGCCGCGGCTAGCAAAGGTTGATGGCCGTCGCCGCGCAGGCGGCCAGCGAGTTTGGCAATCGAGGTCGTCTTGCCGGCCCCGTTCACCCCCACGACCAAGACGACAGCAGGTTCGCCCTCGAGGTCGAGCGTGCGATCAGCACCGTCGAAAGCGGCCCGCAGCTCTGACACCAGAAGCTGGCGGGCGGACCCGAGATCTTCCGGTTTGCCCCGGCGGACCCGCTCCACCAGACCCGCCGAAGCCGCCACTCCGACATCAGCTCCAACCAGTGCTTCCTCCATCGACTCCCAGAACTCCTGATCGAGGCGATCGCGCGCGAAGGTTGCTCGCAACGCCTGGCCGAGGGCGGAACGACTCTTTCCCAACCGGCCCGAAACCGTGGAAGGAGCGGACGGTCTTGCTGCGGTAGGCGTCTCAGCCCGGGGCCGGCGGGCAAAGAAGTAACCGCCGCCGATGACAAGCAACACGACGGCCAGGATGAGAACGATTCCGAGCGTGTCCATCGCCAGCGAGGCTACCGGGCTAGAAGTTCAGCGTCGCGAGGTCGCGGGAGAGAACCTGGGACGATCCGCCTGGTTCCATGGTGACCCCGTAGAGAACGTCGGCAACCTCCATCGTTTGTTGCTGATGGGTGATGAGGACGAGCTGGCTCTCGCCGCGGAACGTATCGACCAGACGTAAGAAAGCGCCGCAGGTTGGAGTCGTCGAGGGCGGCCTCAACCTCGTCGAGGATATAGAAAGGCGACGGTCGCGCCTTGAAGACTCCAAACAAAAACGCCAATGCGGCCAATGAGCGCTCACCACCGGAGAGCAGGCTCAGGTTGCCGATCTTCTTTCCCATCGGCTGCGCCTCGATCTCGACGCCCGATGTCAGGGGTTGGTCGGGCTCGCTGAGACGCATGCGGCCAGAGCCACCCGGGAAAAGCACCTCGAAGTATTCCTGATAGGCCGAGGCGACTTCTTCGAAGGCGGAGTTGAAGCGAACCTGGATCTCTTCATCGAGGGCGCGCATCACCTGGCGCAACTCGGTACGCGACTTCTGTAGATCCTCAAGTTGTGCAGCCATGAAGTCATGACGTTCGGCAAGTTCGCGATACTCATCGGCAGCCAGCGGGTTGACCGGTCCCATGCGTCGCAACTCCGCTTGTCGACGGGCTAGGAGCGCGGAAAGGTTTTCGCCCGCGACCGGGTCGGCATCGAGCGCCGCTCGCTCATCAGCGTCGATCTCCCGACTGAGCCCCTCGACCACCGCTTCTCGCCTGACCCTCGATTCGGCTTCGACGATGGCAAGTTCGTTGAGCGTTTCTCGTAGCTCGTCGATCTGGCTTGTAAGACCGGCCGCCTCCCGCTGCTGCGTGCTGAGCTCGAGCTCAACGGCTCGCAAGTCCTCTCGCTCGTGCGCCTGACGATCCCGAAGCACACCGATTTGATGCCGGAGGACATCGACAGCTCCCCGGGCCAGATCCTCGATCCGCGACAGCCTGTTCAAATCGGTGTCCTGATCCAAGCTCGTGAGGCGCCCGGCGAGCTCGTCTTCGACAACCTGGCGGCGGTTTTGCAGGAGAGCCAAGCGTTCGGCGGTCGCCGATGCTGAACGTGCCGCGTCCTGCCACGACGCGCGAGCCAATTCTTTTTCTGACGCGATCTGACGACGCCGTTCGTTCAGGTCTTCCATCACTCGTTGCGTCTCCGCCTCCGCACCTGCCAGAGCCGAGATCGTCTGTCCCGCATTCTCGAGCGCTATCTGTCGCTGCGAAATCAGAGCTGACAGTTGGGCCCGGCGCTCTTCGAGCCGACGGTGTTCGGCGGTGAGCTCAGCCGCTACTCGTTTCGAGCGGCCCCTCGCCTCGGTGGTGCCGGCCAGCCGGGCTTCGATCGACTCGAGCGATTCGAGTGCCACCCGCTCCAACGCCCGGCTGGCATCGAACTGCCGGCGCAGACTGGTTACCCGGCTTTTGGCTTTGGCGAGAGCAACTTCGGCTTGCTCCAGCAAAGCTTCCGCTTCTTCGAGCTTCGTGGATCTTGCTGCTTCCGACCGGCCGAGACTGATGCCCGCACCGGTTACCAGGTCGCCTTCGGCCGTGACCGCCCGCAGGCCCGGGTGCTCCTGCACGAAAGCCCAGGCTTTGGCCCAGTCCTCGGTAACAACCACGTCGCCGAGCAAGTCAACCGCTATTTCGGAATCCAATGCTCCAATCACCGTGACCAGGCGTTCGTAGCCGTCGACCGCGGTTGGCCGGGCGAATTGCTCAGATCGTGCGCCGATGCTGACGGTGGACAAGCCTCCCAAACCGGCCGCCTTCAGATCGATCACCGCGAGCTCGAGCTCGGATTGGTTGCTGAACGCAATGGCTTCCGCCCAGCTTCCAAGCGCAGCGTCGACCGCCAGCTTCCACTCGACAGGGACGTTCCAAAGCGATGTCAACGTCCCGATCGCTCCTCGCGCGTTCGATGCCAGTTCGCGCGAAGCAAGCTCCACACTGCCAGCAGCCGCCGCTGCAATCGCGTCCCGTCTCGCCGACGCTGCGGCGACCTCGAGATGGCGATTCTGCTCTTCGGCCTGAGCCTCTTCCCAGGACGCTTGATCGCCCTGACGGTTGACCGCGGCTTCGTCGTAACGATCCTGCGCGTCAACGGTCGCGGCGTCGAACCCGAGCATCTCCGACTCGATGGCGGCCGCGGATTCAGCCTCGGCCGCTAGCTGGTTCGAAACTATCGAGAGACGATGATCGACCTGAGCGGCCTCGCGCCTGTCACGTTCGTCGGCTGCAGCCAATGAACGCTGCTCGCCCTGGACGACCGCCAGCGCGCCCTCGGCGGAAAGGTCAGCCTGATCGGCCAGCGATCGCTCCTGTTCTTCGAGCAACCGAAATCTTGCTTCTTGCCGCTCGGTTTCACCTTGCACTTGTTCGAGAAGTACCAGAGCGTCATCCGTCTCGCGATTCAGGGATGTCTGTTCGTCTTCCAGGTCTCGGCGGCGCTCGTCCGCTCCGGCCCGGCGGCTCAAGCCGTTGCGATGACGTTCGGCCGCCACATGCGCGACACGACGCAGACGCTCCATTGTTGTTTCGAGTCGCGCCGCGGCCTCGCCGTCCCGATCGAGGGTCTCCCGAAGTTGGGCGACCGTCGCGGAGTTGTTCTCGACCTCGGCAGCGAGCCTGGTGGATTCGGTTCGGGCAGCGTCGAGCGTTTCGGTTAGCTGACCGTGCCGGTTGCGAGCGTCGTCGAGAGTGAGGTCGAGATGGCGAAGCTCCTCGCCGGCGAGGAAGAGCGTCAGGCTTCTGACCTCGGCCTGCAGAGATCCATGATGGTCTGCCGCTTCGGCCTGGCGCTTCAAGGGCTTCATCTGCCGGCTGATCTCAGAGAGAATGTCAGTGAGCCGGATCAGGTCGTCGTCGGTTCGTTCCAACCGCCGCAATGCCCGTGCTTTCCGCAGTTTGTGTTTGAGGATCCCCGCGGCTTCTTCGATGACGGCGCGATGCTCCTCAGGTCCGGCGCTAAGGATCGATTCCACCTGACCCTGGTTGATGATGATGTGCTGGTGGCGGCCAACGCCCGAGTCGCTCAGCAGTTCGGTGATGTCGAGCAGGCGACAGGCAACGCCGTTGATCTCGTAGTCGGACGATCCATCTCGATACAGCCGGCGGGTGATCGCTACCTCATCGAGATCGAGCGCCAATTGACGGGCGTTGTTGTCGAAGACAACTGTCACCTCGCTTCGGTTGAGAGCAGGGCGAGTGGCGGTGCCCGCAAAGATGACATCCTCCATCCGCGAGGTCCGCAAGGTGGTGGGCGCTTGCGTCCCCAAAACCCAGTGGATGGCGTCGACCAGGTTGGACTTGCCCGAACCATTGGGTCCGACGATCACTGACACCCCGGGGCGGAATTCGAGGCGCGTTCGATCGGCGAACGATTTGAACCCGACCACCTTCAACGTCTTTAAATACAAGGAGTTACACCTGTGTGATTTGGGGTGTCCAGGCTAGCGCCGGAGCATTCAGGTCACTGGCGGATCAAGAAATCCTGAAGGTAACGATCCTCCGCCACAACGTCTGACTCGACGCCTGAGCACCTCCGCTTGCGGTGGACCGATCCACAGCCAATCGAGCATGCGATCGACCGCTTCGGAGTCACCTTGCAGCCACACCTCGAGGGTGCCTTCGCCCCAGACGTTGCGGACCCACCCGAACAGGCCGAGCGAGCGCGCGGTGCTGCGGGTCGCCTGACGAAATCCGACTCCCTGGACTCGCCCACTGACCACCGCTCTGACCGCCTTGGTCACACTTGGCCCATCAGCTTTGACCCAATCAGATCTGACATTGGGGGCAGAAGAACGAAGAACGGCCCCCGATCACCAACCGCTCGATCGGGGTGCCGCAACGACGGCAGCCCTCACCTTCGCGTCCGTAGACGAAGAGTTTGGTTCGATACTCGCCGGGCTGGCCTTCGGGGCTGCGGTATCCAAATTCCGAAAGCGATGTCCCGCCGGCGGCAACGCCCGCCTTCATGATCGGACCGATTGCCTTCCGGAGCCGCGTCATCTCCTCGGGCGTGATCTGACCTCCTGGTCGAGTTGGCCGGACCCTCGCCCGAAAGAGGACTTCATCTGCGTAGATGTTGCCCAACCCGGCGATTATCCGTTGGTCGAGCAACAGCGACTTGATGGCCGCTTTTCGTCCCTCGAGTCGGGCGGCGAGCTGGGGCGTCCGGGGCAGGTCGATGAACGCATCCCTTCCCAGGTTCAACTCATCGACGAGCTCCTCGGGCGTGAAGACGGCGATGAAGCCAAAAGTGCGCGGGTCGATGAATCGAACCTCCTCGCCCAGATCGGTCCGCGCCAGGAAATGGGTATGAGCGATATCGGGGTCGCCCGGTTGACTGACAAGAAATCGTCCGGACATCCCGAGGTGCATCACCCAGGTGAACTCGGACTCGAGGCGTCCCAGGATGAACTTTCCCTGCCGGTCGAGACGGGTGACGAATTGGCCGACCAGACGATCGACCACGTCGTTCGGATTGACGTTGCGCCGGCCGGTGCGGAGATGGCGAAGCTCGGCGTCGACGATTCGACGCTGCTCGAGGTGGGGCGCCAGCAAGCGGCGGGTGGTCTCGACTTCAGGAAGCTCTGGCACGAAGGAAGCTAAGCACGGGTACCCTGCGGGGATGTCCGAGGATGCCTACACCGCGACCTATCGGGAGTACGTAGCAGCCATTTTTGAGGTCGGTGAGGAAGGGCTTCCGGTGATTCAGGCTCGAGTTGCCGAGTGGCTGGGCGTCAGCAGGGCTTCGGTATCGGAGATGATCCGCAAGATGGAGTCCGATGGTCTGGTGACGATCAATGGGGAGATCACTCTCACCGGCTCCGGGCGCCACCTCGCCGAGGTAGTGGTTCGCCGACATCGCCTAGCCGAGCGGTTCTTGAGCGAAGTGTTGGGGCTGCCGTGGGTGAAGGTGCACGCTGAGGCGGAGGTGTGGGAACTCGCCATCTCTGACGACGTGGAGTCGGCGATGCTGGCCAAGCTCGGCAAGCCAACCACTTGCCCGCACGGCAACCCGATTCCCGGCGCCGGCTACCGCCAGCCCGTATTGACCGCCCTGTCCGAGGTAACCGCCCAGAAAGAGGTGGATCAACCAAAGGTCCTCCATCGCATCTCCGAGGAGCTCGAGCTCGACAATGAGATCATGGGTTTTCTGGACGATTCCGGGCTTCGGCCCGGGGCCACGGTCGAGGTTGTGACGCAGACCAAGGATGGAACGCTGACGGTGGCGGTGGACGACCGGGAGAGGGTTGGAGTCAGCCCCTTTATCGCCGAGCGCCTGTTCCTGGCCCAGACACCCGTCTAGGCACCTGTTTTCGTCGGCTCAGGCTTCGGTTAGCGAGGTCAAAGCCGCCCGCGCGGCTTCTTGCTCGGCCTCACGTTTAGAAGCACCACTCCCCTGGCCTCTGACCTTGCCACCGACATGGACTTCGGCATGGAACATTTTGCGGTGGTCCGGCCCGCTGCCTTCCACGACGTAGATCGGTGTGCGCCCGGTGGCAGCCAAAACCTCCTGCAGCCGCGTCTTGTGGTCGGCTCCCCCTGGTCGTTGGGCTCGCAGCTGGATCCGCTCAGCCCAGAGCGACAACACCACCTGTGACGCTTGCTCGAGATCGGAGTCGAGGTAAATGGCACCGATCACTGCCTCCATGGCGTTGGCGAGGATGGACGACTTCGAACGTCCGCCTGTGACCTCCTCCCCTCGGCCCAATCGGAGGTAGCCGGCCAGATCGACTTCCGCCGCAACGGCGCTGAGCTCCTCCCGGCTCACTGACGCGGCCCGGACCTTGGCCATTTCTCCCTCACTCATGGCCGGGTACGACGAGTAGAGGTAGGTGGTCACCGAGAGACCGAGAACGGCGTCGCCCAGGAACTCCAATCGCTCGTTATCGGCTACTTCATTGTTCTCGGCCTGAAACGACCGGTGAGTTAGAGCGGACTCGAGGACTTTGGCATCCGAGAACCGGTAGCCCAGTTTTTTTTCCAGCTGACTCTCATCCAGGCGGCTGGTCGCGTTCGCCCCTGCGTCAGGCGGATCTAACTGGCTCATTCCCAAGTTCTTGGGTTGTTGGCACCTCGGCAGCTTGCAACCGCTCCTGCACCCGGGTCACGAGGCCCTGGTCCAACCCGGCACGGGCCATGCGGAGAGCGTTGTAGGTCGCCACGCGTCCGGATGATCCATGGGCGATGACCACCACCCCGTTGATACCGAGCAAATGAGCTCCCCCGGTGTTCTCATAGTCGAGCACATCACGAATCGGTCGAACTGCCTCGGATATTTGCTCCACTACCTTGCGAGGAAGCGACGAAACGGCCTCCAGCACCATGTCGGCCACCATTGCGGCGACTCCTTCGGTGGTCTTGAGCGCGATGTTGCCGACGAATCCGTCCGTGACGAAGACATCGGCCTTGTTCGTCGCGAAGTCGCGGCCTTCTACGTTGCCGACGAAGTTGAGATCCGATTCCTCGAGCAACTTGTAGGCCTCCTTCTCGAGCGCCCTCCCCTTGCCTGGCTCTTCCCCATTGTTGAGCAGACCTACCCGGGGAGAGTCGAGGCCAAAGAAAACTTCTGCCGCCACGGCTCCCATGATTCCAAATTGGAGAAGGTGACTGGCTTTGACTTCCAGGTTCGCCCCACAGTCGAGGATCAAGATCGATCCGGCCGGAGTCGGGATCACCGACGCGAGCGAAGGCCGATGGACGCCATCGCTCCGACCGATGATGATCGCCGCTGCGGCCATAGCCGCTCCAGTCGAGCCAGCGGAAACGAGAGCTCCGGCATCTCCTGCCCGGACGAGTCGGGCCGCAACGCTGATCGAGGAGTTGGGCTTCTCCCGTAATGCCCGCGCCGGATCCTCGCCCATTTCGACTTGTTCGGTCGCTGCAACAATCGGCAGCTCCACCTCGTGACCGGCAAGCTCCCGGGCGAGGGCATCGGGATCACCCACCAAAACCACATCCACCCCGTCCGCTGCAGCTAACGCCGCTCCCGCCACGATCTCGGCTGGAGCCCGATCGCCGCCCATAGCGTCCAGGGCGATTGACGTCATTCCGTCTCTAAGACCTCGCGGTCGCGATAGGTGCCACAGGTCGGGCAGGCACGATGGGGCAATTTGACCGTATTGCATCGTGGACATACGGACGTCGAGGGTTTCTGGATTTTCCACGATGAGCGTCGCGAGTGCGTGCGCATGCGCGAGCTTTTCTTCTTTGGCACCGCCATGGTGTCTTCTTTCAGGTTTCGGGTCCGAACAGTTGCTTCAACGCGGCAAAAGGAGACGACGACACGTCGTCGTGCCCGGCACAGGGATCAGTATTCAAGTAGGCCCCGCACTCAACACAAAGTCCGAGGCAGTCCGGCCGGCAAAGCGGGTCAGACGGCAGGGCCAGCGAGAGCTCATCGTGGACCACCGGTTCCAGATCGATCATCCCGTCGACCCCGATGGGCGATTCGTCCTCAGCCGGGCGGCGGACGAACACTTCAGACCATTCGGTTTCGATTGGGCCCTCCCAGGTGCGCAGGCAACGGGCACAGGTGTGGTCGGCCATCACACCCGACCAACCATCGACCACGATGCCGACGCTCGTCGAGGTGAGGTGGGCGTAGGTCGCCGCCCGCGAAGAGACTTTGGACTCCCCTATTTCTAGGAAAACCTTGGCCTCCCCGTAGACCCAGCGATCAAGCCCAGGATTACCGAGCAAGTCGGACACTTGAAAACGAAGGTCGTTCATCAGTCGTAAGGCACCTCGGGCGGCTTGGGACGGGCGCGATGGAACTCGTCCCGGCTGTAATGAATACGACCCAGGAGCTCCGTCAGGAGGGTCTCGACGCGAGAGAGGTGGTTGTCGATCTCGTCCTCGGCCTCGAGACGCATCCGGCGAGAGTCACCCTCGGCCCGTCGCACCAGGATATTCGCCTCTTCCACCGCCTCGGCGAGGACGTGGTTGTCCGAGATCAAACGGCGCGACTCGGCCTGAGCCTTGTCAGTGAGCTCCTTGGCGCGCTCGTTGGTGCGGGCAATGAAGGCCTCGCGCTCGCGCACCATCCATCTCGCCGCACGCAGCTCGTTCGGAAGCTCGGCCTGAATTTTCTGCAGCCGTTCGAGAACCTGGTCGCGATCGATCAGGACGTTGCCCGAGAGGGGAACTGACTTCGCCTCGGACACCTCGGCGATGAGCTGCTCGAGAATCTCGAAGATGTTCTCGTTGCTTTCTTCGAGATGGTCGGTCATAACCTCTCCTTGAGAATCCGCTGCACCGCCGGTGGTACCAGGCTCTCGACATTCCCACCCAGCCGCGCCACTTCCCGGACGAGCGAGGACGAGAGATAGCTCCATTGCGGGTTGGTCGGAATGAAAAGGGTTTCGACCCCGCTCAGAGTGCGGTTCATTTGCGCCATCGCCAGCTCGTAGTCGAAATCGCTCAGGGCTCGCAAGCCCTTAACCACCACGTCCACCGACTTCGAGCGGGCAAAATCGACCAACAGGCCATCAAACGCTTCGACTTCAGCCTTGCCTTCGATCAAGTCATTGAGGACTTCGACCCGTTCCGCCGCAGACAGCAGCGGGGTCTTCGAAGGATTGGTAACCACACCAATGACCACGTGGTCGAAAGAGTCGATCACTCTCTGAATGACATCGAGGTGTCCGTTGGTCGGAGGGTCAAAACTTCCTGGGCAGAGTGCGGTGGTCAGAAAAGCTCCGTTTCGTCAGGCTCATTCTGCCGCCTCCCCGGAAGAAGGAGCGGCAAGCCGAAAGAGCACACTGTCGCCATATCGGTAGACACCCGCCTCCTGCCATCCAGCCGGAACCACCGGCAGCGGACCGGGATGCCTCCGGTGCACCACCATCTCCGCCCCGGACCCAGCGAGGCGAGCGCCTGCTTGCATCTCGGACGCGATCAGTTCCGTCGCCAACGACCAGGGAGGGTCGAAGAAGAACAGGTCAAAGCTCATATCAAAGGTTTGGGCGGCGCGGGCGAGAAAGTCTTTAACCGGACGGGCAGCGATCGTGGCCTTGCCCTCGAAACCCACCGCAGCGAGGTTGCGGCGAAGCGCCTCGAGCGCTTTGCGACCGTTTTCGACAAAGGTGGCATGGGCGGCGCCCCGAGAGAGCGCCTCGATCCCGATGCTCCCTGAGCCGGCGTAGAGATCGAGCACCTTGGCATCTTGCACCCAATCCCCGATCGCGGAGAAGATTCCTTCCCGGGCCCGATCCGCAAGGGGACGAGTACCGCGCGAATCCGGTGCGACCAGATGTCGACCTCGAGCCGTCCCCGCAATGACACGCATGGTCGTTAGTTTCGTTCCTCGCATGAGCTTTGCCGTCACCGCCGAGGCATACGACCGATTCATGGGCAGGTACTCGTCCCGGCTTTCGCCCCTGCTCGCCGATTTCGCCGATGTCCGGGCGGGGCAAACCGCCCTCGATGTCGGATGTGGTCCCGGAGCACTCACGGGCGAGCTCGTCGAACGACTCGGGGCGGAATCGGTCTGGGCGGTTGATCCGACCGCGTCGTTTGTCAGCGCAATCGAGAACAGATATCCGGGTGTCGATGCACGGATCGCATTTGCCGAGGCGTTGCCTTTCACCGATCAAGCATTCGACCGCAGCATCGCTCAACTCGTCGTTCATTTCATGGCTGATCCGATCGCCGGCCTGACGGAGATGAAGCGAGTGACGAAGCCGGGGGGCATCGTCGCCGCATGCGTCTGGGATTTTGGCGGAGGGCGCGGTGCCGTAAGCCCGTTCTGGGACGCCGCCCGCCAGCTCGATCCGGACGTCGACGACGAATCGGACCTGCCGGGCGCCCGCCAGGGACACCTCGTTGAACTGTTTGCAGCCGCCGGTTTGGATGCGATCGAGGAAAAAGCGCTGAACGTTCGCGTCGAGCACCAGACGTTTTCCGACTGGTGGGAACCCTTCACCCTTGGCGTGGGACCGGCAGGCAGCTACTACAGGACCCTGGACACGGACGGCCAGGCAGAGCTGCGACGAGTCGCCGAGACACAGGTTGGCCAGATTCCTTTCACGGTCGATGCCTATGCCTGGGCCGCACGCGGTACGGTGCCCAAATGGAAACACCGAATGAACAAACATCTGCTTGACGACGCCTTCGCCCATCACGTCTGGGCAACGTTGAAACTGCTGGATGCATGCACCCGCTCACCGATGAACAACTCGACACTGTGGTGCCCGGAACGTATGGCTCGATTCTCGAGACGTGGCGCCATCTCGTAGAGGCAGACGCGTGGCTACCTCTATCGTCTGAGCGAAGGGGCCAACCCCCGGATCGATACGGTAGAAATGAACATGGACCAGTTGCGGAGCGTGATCGAAGGGCACCGGCGGCCCGTGGGCGGATAACGTCGCCAACAATCCGGATCCGGACAAGCGACCGTCATCGAGGAAAGGGCGACGAAGGATCGTCGTTTATTGGCCGGCCGCGATCTGGGTGGCGCAAGCGCTCCACCATGGCACCGACCACCGCAGCCAGATTTGCACTGCTCTCACTGCCTGGGAATCGAGCCGCCGGTAATCGATGTCTGGGACTACGGAATTGGCGCACGGTCGATGCTCGCAGAGTGCCACCGACGCTACGACTTGAACAGCCATTCGACCCTCTCCCCCAACAGTGCCAGTACCTCCTCCGCCAGCTCAGGGTGGTCCTCAAGCGGGGATCGCGATCGACCAACGCAAATGCCTCCCGTCGAGCAGCGACGAGCTCTTCGTAGTCGGCCAGGATGTCGGCGATCCGGAGATCGACCATTCCCGATTGACGGGCGCCGAAGACGGTTCCCTGACCACGAAGCATCAAGTCGATTTCGGCGAGTCGAAACCCATCGTTGCTTTCCACCATGGCGGCTATCCGTTGTTCGCCTTCGTCGGTGGTCGGATCCGCGATAAGGATGCAGAGCCCCGGATCTGCGCCTCGACCGACCCGGCCGCGCAGTTGATGGAGCTGGGACAAACCAAATCGATCGGCGTCCTGGATGACCATCAGGGTCGCATTGGGCACGTCGATGCCAACTTCGATCACGGTGGTGGCGACAAGGACATCGATCTTGCCGGCCCGGAATGCCGCCATCTCGGTTTCCTTTTCCAGGGGCAAGAGTTGGCCGTGGATCAACCCGACCCGGAGGTCGGCGAAAATCGATGCGAGCCGTTCGAATTCGCTGGTGGCCGAAGCCAGCTCGAGCTTGGGGCTGTCCTCAACCAACGGGCATACGACGAAGGCTTGCTGGCCTTCCCCGACGGCCTCCTTGACCATGTTCCACGCGATGTATTCGTTGGATCGAGTGATTGCCCGGGTCTTGGTGGGAGTTCTCCCCGGTGGCATCTCGTCGAGGAGCGAGACATCGAGGTCGCCGTAGAGCGTCATCGAAAGCGTGCGCGGAATCGGAGTTGCCGTCATGATCAAAACGTCGGGATCGGCTGCCACCGCCTTCTCTTTCAACATCACTCGTTGCCCAACGCCGAACCGATGCTGTTCGTCGATGACGGCGATGGCCAGGTCGGCAAACTCAACCCCTTCCTGAATGAGGGCGTGAGTGCCGATCACGAGATCGACGTCCCCCGCCGCAATGGCCTGGGTGATCTCGGTCCGGCGCGCCCCGGGGTCGTAGTTCGTCCTTGCTTGCGATGAGGTGAGAAGCGCAATGCGGACGGGAAGATCGGAGCCTTCCGAAAAGAGACTCTCCATCCCCCGACTTGGGGCATCTTCTCCCGGGGACAGTCCGGCCGATTCGAGCAGCATGCGGATCCCGAGAAAGTGCTGGATCGCCAGGACTTCGGTGGGTGCCATGACCGCTGCTTGCAGACCAGCGGCTGCGGCTTCGAGCATCGTCGCGACGGCGACGACGGTCTTGCCAGATCCAACCTCTCCTTGCAACAACCGGTGCATTGGATAGGGCGCCTTGAGGTCGGTCCGGATCTCATCCAGTACCCGTTGCTGGGCATCGGTCAGGGTGTAGGGAAGGCCGCGGAGAAATCGATCGACGAGCTCTCCGCCAACTTCATGGGAACGGCCGCGCGACTCCTCGAGCTGGCGGCGCTTTTGCAGGGCAAGGGCCAGCTCCAGGCGAAAGAGCTCGTCGAAAACGAGGCGGCGTCGAGCCTTGGCGATGTCTGACTCATCGTCAGGGAAATGGATCTTGTCAAACGCCCAGGACCGTTCGGCGAGGCCGAGGCCCGCCCGCAGGACCTCCGGAACCGGGTCGGGAATGGGTTGCGATCGGTTCAGGGCGCTGAAGACGTAGCGGCGCAAGTAACCCGGCCCGACTCCTTTGACGACTGGATGCAGCGGCACCCAGCGTCCGGTTCGGAGGTTGTCGCTCTCGAGCAGATCGACCTCCGGGTTGTTCATCTGACGGCTGCCGCGGAAGCTCTCGATCTTCCCCGAAAAGGCCGCTTCGGTGCCCACCGGGAGCTGCTTGGTGCGGAACTGTTGATTGAAGAAGTTGACCTTCAGCTCACTCGAGCCGTCGCTGACGGCCAGGGCCACGATCAACAAACCCTTCCTTGGTCGACGGGTCTGGACCGACCGAACCGTGGCCACGAGCGTGACCTCCTCGCCGACCGACGCGAGCGCGATTGGCTCGATCCGACTGCGGTCGAGATAACGCCGGGGAATGTGGAGGAGCAGGTCGGCCACGGTCTTCAGCCCTCCCACGCGCAGGTCGCGACCCCGCGCACCGGACAAGCCGGCGATGTTCTCGATTCCGATCGCCGCCAGGCGGGCGAGGGATGCCACTTGCCGAAAGGTAGCTATCCTCTCTTCTTCTATGTCCTACCGCTGTGAAGTGTGCGGTAAGGAGCCGAGCTACGGGAACACCGTCAGCTTTTCGCACAAGCGCAACAACCGGCGCTGGCTCCCGAACATCCAAATCGTTCGTGTGAAGCACGGGTCCAACACCCGCCGCGCCCGCATTTGCACATCGTGCATCCGGGCGGGGAAGGCGCAGAAGGCCTGATAGCTGAATGGGTGTCATGCAGGGCCCTAAATAATGCAAGGGGTGGTGAAGATTTACGACCCTGTGACTGGTGCCGGTGTGATCGTTAGAGACGACGATCGCTCCGAGGTCTATCTCCAGGCCGGTTCTCTCGCTGGCTCTATCTTCCGCAGCCTGCGCCAGGGTCAGCGCATCGTTTTCGACATCGACGACTCGAGCGGCCAGCCCTTCGCCAAGACGGTGCGCATCGGCTCCGACGGCTACTGAAGTTTCAAACGCTGTAAGAAACGCCCCCCTCGCCACCAAACGATCTGAATCTTGGGCTGGCACTCCCCCCTCCGAGGAAGCCCGTCGGTATAGTCGGGCCAGGGTTCCCCAATCAATCAGCAGGAGGTTTTGTGGTTCAGGCATTCGTGCTTATCCAGACCGAAGTTGGCAAAGCCGCCAACGTCGCCGAGCAGGTTCGAAACATTCAGGGGGTTGAGTCAGCCGACGACGTCACCGGTCCCTACGACGTCATCGTCAAGGCCGAAGCCGCGGATGTGGACGCCCTCGGCAAGCTGGTCGTCGCCAAGATCCAGTCGATCGAAGGAATCACCCGCACCCTCACCTGCCCGGTGGTGCATCTCTAAATCAGTTTTTTGGCTGGCGGGTTAACCCAGCTTGCTTTGAATCGTGCCGGCGTTGCGCAACGCGCTTCCGTCAGCGCCCGCGATCGAGAAGCGACGGGGCGGGCGGTTTAGAGCCTCGTCGATCATTCCCTGGAATAGCTCAACGCGGCTCAGCTTGGGCTCAATCCAGAGATAGGCCGCCATCGATCCAGGGATGGTGTTGACCTCGTTGACAAACAGCTCGCCGTCCCGCTGGAGGAAGTCGATCCGGCAGATACCGCGCAGCCCGGCAGCCACAGTCACCGACGCGGCCAGCTGTCGCAGAGTGTCGGTCGTGGCCTCGTCAACCCTGGCGGGCAACTCCCGTCCCCCGCTGACCTCTCCTCCCCACGCCAGATACTTCTGGCTGTACGAGTAGATGCCTCCGCCGCTACGCACCGGCTCTTCGATCGCGGAGAACTCGGTAGCCGGCCAGGTGCGGACCGCCATCTGCAGGTCCCGACTCTCGGCAAGAAATGGTTCGGCCACTCCCCCGGCTGCAAAGAAGGGAGATGCCGAGACGAGCGCGAGGGCAGTCTCCCAATCCTCCACGACTTCGATCCCGATCGACGATCCGCCAAAGCGGGGCTTGGCAATCATTGGTCCAATGAACGGCGGGGTCACGTCTGGTGAAACGAGGACCCGGGGCAACGTCGGCAGGCCGGCAGCGGTCATGGCTGCCCCAAAAGCGAGCTTGTCCATGCAGAGTGCCGACGCCGCCTGCCCGGGACCGGTGTAACGAAGTCCGGCGAGATCGAGGATGCCCTGCAGAGTGCCATCCTCGCCCGGACCGCCATGGCAGCAGTTGACTACCGAGTTGATGGCTACCGGGCGTTTGGCCACGAAACCCTGGCCGGGGCCGGCGATCAGCTGGATCGATTTCGATCGTCGTGGCGGGCCATCGACAAAGTCGGCCGCCTCTGCATCGTTGTCGATTTGGAACCACTCCCCCGCCTTGGTCCAGTAGAAAGCCTCGACGTCTTTGAGAGCGTGCACCGCCTGCAAACCAGTGAGGATGGAGATGTCGTGTTCGTCGGAAGGTCCGCCAAAGACGACCGCGGGCCGGCTCATGTGTTGTCAGGGGTAATGGTCGGGTAAATCGTTTTCATATAGGACGGCGTCGCCGGGCTCGAGGTTGGCCCGAACCCACTCGACAGCTTTTTGTCGCGAACCAACCACGGTAACGAGGGCGCGCCTCCTTCCCGCCCCATCGACAAGCGCTTGCCGGTTCGTCGCTCCCACAACAACTAGGTCGGTTGCCTGGCTCGCTGCGTGCGCGGCAAACTCCTCGTTGACGGTCCGCTGACGTTCGCCGAGCTCGACCATTCCTGGAGTGACCACCACTCGTCGCCCACCCCCGTTCACCTCCATCAGAGTCTGGAGGGCCGCTTTCGCTCCGGCCGGGTTGGAGTTGTAGGTGTCGTCGATGATGAGCACCCCTCGGTCAGACTCGGAGACCTGCCGGCGATGCGGAGCGCCCGGCAGATCCGCAAGCCGGCGGGCGATGTGATCAATCGAAACTCCGAGCGCTCGAGCCGCGCCGATGGCGCAGGCCAGGTTGATCGGAAAGACGTCACGGTCGACATGACCAATCGACTGCTTTTCGATCGACACCTCGCCGTCGACTACTTCGATGTCGGCCGATCCTGAGTCCGAGCACCTGATCACGGATCCCGCAAAGCTGAGCGCTAGTTCGGCAAGCAGCGGGTGATCGACGTTGAGAACGGCGACGCGCGCCCCGGTGAGGATCTCCGACTTGGCGGCAACTATTGCTTCCTCACTTCCGAAGCGTTCGAGATGGACCGGCCCGATCGAGGTGATGACGGCGACCTCAGGAGGAGCCATGGAACAAAGGTCTGCGATTTCACCAGCGCCATAGGTACCCATCTCGGCCACGAAGACGTCGGTGCCGGCGACGAGTTGCTCATTGATCGCGCGCGCTATCCCCATACGGTTGTTAAAGGAAGCAGGAGTGACGACAGTGGCGAGGGCACCGGTAAGGAGATGCCCGAGGTATCCCTTGGTTGTGGTCTTGCCGTAGCTCCCGGTGATCGCCACAACCCGGGCGCGACTCTCGGCAAGGCGGGCTCTCGCCTTCGCAACCCACTTGTCACCCAGGCGGCGCTCGAGCGGCAGGGCTAGCGCCGCTGCTGCGTCGATCAGGCGAGGCAAGGCGACGACGGCCGCCACGGCTGGACCCGGGTGAGCCAGAAATGCGGACCAGACGACGAAAACCGCGACGAGAATTCCAGTGCCACCGGCGAGTCGAATGAGTCGCGGGGTCCAAGCGAGCTTTGAGGAACGACCTCTCCAGCTGAGTCCGATCGGTCCAACCACCGCCAGCAAGCCGAGCCAGGCGAGGCTGGCTTCGAGAAAGAATGAACCGATGACCCCGAACACCGCCACCGCCCCCAACAGCTGGTTGAACGCCGATGTGTTCCACCATCTCCACGCAAAACGCGTGACCGCGGGCGGCAAATAGTGCTCGCGCTGGGCGACGCGAAGCCAGCGCACCGAGGCGACCCCGGCCCCGAGAACCGCGGCCAAAAGGAATGGCCAGGTCATCGCCAGAACGATTCGACGGCCTGGCGCAGTTCGCCCGGGTGAGTAACCGGGAGGAGATGGCCGGCACCTGCGACCACCTGGAGGCGCGCGTCAGGGATCGCCATTGCAGCTTTCTCGGCCACGGCGACCGGCACTTCGGAGTCTTCAGCCCCCCAGAGAAGAATGACTGGAGTCTTGAGGCGAGGGAGGAAATCCGCGTATTGCTCGTTAACGGCCTTAACCAAAACGTCGCGCATGACCCCGTGGGCCGATCGATAGTCGAGGGAGCCATAACGGCTTCGCAATCGTTCCATCGTCGCCTCGGGCAATAGGGAATGCCGGTTGGCCCAACGGCCGAGGCGGTAGAGCAAGGGGGCTCTCGAGCTCGGCGCCCGCTTGAGCAAAGGAACCCCGGTCAGGATCACGCCGGAGAACCGCTCGGGATGAGCGGCGGCGAGAACCGCGGCAATGCGACCCCCGAACGAGTGGCCCACCAGAATTGCTTCAGGGGCCAATGACTCCACGATGGGTTGGAGCGCCAACGCATAGCCTTCGGCTCCAATCGCTTCTGGCGGCGCGGGAGACGCGCCAAACCCGGGCAGATCGGGGGCGACGTAGCCCAAGCCCCGCAACGCAGATCCAAAGTCGGCACCCCGGCGCCCCCAGCCGTGAAGAGCCAGGATTCGTGGATCGCCCTCAACCTCGGCAAAAATTGGCCCAAATGACCTCAGAGCCACTGCAACCGCTCGAGGATGGGTTCCGCCCCCTGCGTGGAGTTGCTCAATGAGGGGGCCACAGAGGTCGAGAATACTTGTGCCCCTCTATCCGAAAAGGCCAACGTTTGCCCGCCCCGACATCTGATGTAGCTCCCGTGTGGCGCTTCCGGGCGGCCGCCATGAGGCGGTCCGTGGCTCTGGCGTGGGTTGTCCTCGTGATCCTGGCCGCCCAGGCGGTGCGGGAGGAAGCGTTCGTCTATCTCGGGCTCTCGCTGTCGGTCGCTCTTATGGCCATCGTGCTGATTGCTTCGTCGTTGCTTGATTGGCAGCGGATCATGCCAACCAACCGGGGGCCGTGGGCGACGCTGGCTTGGATCGGCACCATCATTATTTGTCTCACTGTCATCGGCACTCCCGAGGAGATGCAGACCCTGGCCTCGCCAATGTTCTTTGGCCTGGTCGCCCTGAGCGGACTGGTCCTCGACCGGGTCAAACACGTGATCGTCACGATTCTGGCCGTGTCCGGTCTCGCCCTGCTTTCGTTCCTGGCGGCCGAGCCGGTCGCCTCGTTATTTGTCGAGATTTTCTCCGCGGTAGTGGTCGCCACGGCGACCGCGTTGATGGGCTACGAATTCGAACAGGAATCGGTGCGGAGCGCCCGGCGTCTCTCCGACCTGCAACGCCAACGGGCGGACTTCGAGCGGCTCTATGCGGTTTCGACCACTCTGGCCGGAGCCGAATCGCTGGCCGAGGTATTGCCCGAGCTGGTCGGCCGGATCTGCAACTACCTGAACGCTCAGGTCGGAGCGGTGATGCTCTATGTCCCCGACACGCATGAGCTCCGGTTGATGAACCCGCTTTGGGTGACCGGTTACCCGTTGGACGCTGGTGACTTCAGCGTCTCGGTGAGTGCGGGCGGCGTCCTCGCTCAGGTCTTTAAGTCAGGCAAACCCGTCCACCTCGACAACATCGCCGATCGGCCCGACTCCCACGGCATCCTGGGGGAACTCGGGCTCACCGAAGCGATCCTCGCCCCCCTGCGCGTCGAACAGTTCAAAGTGGGGGTCATCGCGGTCGGCGATCCCGTATCGGGCAACTTCGGTGAGGAACAGGCTGAGACGCTCTCTTCGCTTGGGGCTCCTGCCGCGCTGGTCTTGAGCCAGATCGGCAGGTACGAAGCAGTAGCCGAAATGACGCGCCGACTCGAAGAGGTCGCTCAGATGAAGACCGACTTCGTCTCGGTTGTGAGCCATGAGCTCCGCACTCCGCTGACCTCAATCATCGGCTCGCTTGACACCGTGGCCCGGCCCGAGCTCGCGCCCGGCACCGAGGCCGCCCGCAACCTGCTCAATACTGCCCGCCGCCAGGCGGGGCGATTGCAGCGCCTGATCGAAGACTTACTGATCGTCAGCCGTCTCGAGCGAAACGCAGTTCCGATCCAGCTGGAAAAGGTGGTGTTGGAGAAATTCCTCACGGAGGTCGTTGGCGCCTTGCAAATACCTCAGGTCCAGATCGATGTCGAACCGGAGAATCTCACGGTCCTTTCCGACCCCGATCATCTCAACCGCATCTTCCTCAACCTGCTCGAGAACGCTGTCAAATATGCGCCGGGCAGCGCCATCGAGGTGAAGGCCGAAACGGTGGACAATCGGGTGGAAGTTGCGATCATCGATCACGGTTATGGCGTGCCCGCCGGTCAACGCGAACGCATCTTCCACCGCTTTACCCAGCTGGAGGGATCCGCTACCCGGACCCGGGGAGGGACCGGTCTCGGGCTGAACATCGTCAAGGGACTGGCCGAGGCGATGAGAGGCGGGGTTGAGTTCCGGGACACCCCCGGCGGGGGCGCCACGTTTGTGGTGACTTTGCCGAAAACCGCTTCCGTTCACCTCGCCGCGGTCGCCAACTACTCCTGATCGTTGCTAGACGGGGCTGGCGCCGCCGAGATGGCGTGGAAACCACCATCGACATGGATGACTTCGCCTGTCGTCAACGGAGCCCAATCCGAGAGCAGGACACAGATCATCTTGGCGACAGCTTCAGGATTCGACGAGTCCCATCGCAAAGGCGCCCTTTCCGACCACGTGTCGTGCAGGTGGTCGAATCCTGGAATGGACTTCGCCGCGACGGTTTTGAGAGGCCCGGCCGACACCAGGTTGACTCGCACTTGATACTGACCTAGGTCGCGGGCCAGATATCGACTCACCGATTGCAAGGCTGACTTGGCGACACCCATCCAGTCGTACGCGGGCCACGCCGTCCGATTGTCGAAGTCGAGGCCAACGACCGCCCCACCTCCGGCCTTCTTAAGCAAAGGAAGCACCCCCACCGCCAAAGTCTTCAACGAAAACGCCGACGTGAGAAACGCGGTGGCTGCCGATTCGCTCGGCGTATTGAGGAAGTTGCCTCCGAGCGCATCGGCTGGAGCGAAGGCGATGGCATGCAAGGCTCCGTCGAGCCTTCCCCAGCGCGCGGAAAGATCGCCGACCAGGGCGTCGATGTGGCTCGCCTCGTTGATATCGAGTTCCAGCACCGGTGGCGGCGAAGGGAGTCGTTGCACGGCTCGCTCGGTGAGGCGCATCGCCCTTCCGAACCCGGTGACGACAATCTCTGCGCCCTGCTCCTGGGCAACCCGGGCGGCGTAGAACGCAATCGAATCGTCGGTGGTGATGCCCGTGATCAATAGTCGTTTGCCTTCTAACAACATGACGACCTCATTGTGAAATTTCTAGCTGGTTCAAAAGTTCCCTCCGAACGTCAAGATCCCGCGGATCGCCAGACCCATGAGAAAGAGCAACAGCACCCCGTAGTAAAGACCTGGCTTCTTGCGGAATTGCGCGCGGTAGATGTACGCGAAGGCGAGCGTGAATGAGATCACCACGCCATAGAAGACGTGCTGGTTGCCCGGATTCGTGTTTTCGAAGTTCATCGCCCCGAGCCCAAGCAGGACCTGGAGGAGCAACGCGGCTATGGCGACGGTAACGATCGTCCAATGAAGCCGTCCCGGCTGCAGTTTTCGCCAATGAGCCACCAGCAGCGTCAGTCCCGAGAGGCCGGCGATGGCGACGACAACCCACCCCCAGGCCTGATGGAGTTCGCCCACGAGCTCGCCCTAAGGGGCAACTAGTCCATGAGAAGGTCGGCGTACTGGTCGCGCACCACCTTCTTGTCGAACTTGCCGGTGCCGGTCTTGGGGATCGCGTCGATAAAGACAACTTGATCGGGCAGCCACCACTTGGCCACCTTGTCGGAGAGGAAGCCGATCAACTCGTCTTGGTCAGCCTTCGCGTTCGGCCGCAAAACCACGAAGGCGACGGGACGTTCATCCCACTTGCGATGCTTCAAGCCGACCACCGTTGCTTCCGCAACTGCGGGGTGAGCCATCAGCGTGTTTTCGAGGTCAAGCGAGGAGATCCATTCTCCGCCGGATTTGATGACGTCCTTCGCCCGGTCGGTGATCTTGATGTATCCCGCGGGGGTGATTTTGCAGACGTCACCGGTCCGCATCCAGCCATCCTGAAAGGTCTGTGGGGAGCGCGCATCCTTGTAGTACTCGGCGGCGATCCAGGGGCCCCGAATCAACAACTCGCCGAATGCCTCCCCGTCCTCAGGCAGCCGGTTGCCTTGGTCATCGACGATCTTCACCTGCAGGCCGGCTGCAGGAAGACCGGCAGTTTCCAAAACGTCGAGTTGTCGCTCGAAGTCCCAATCGCTCATGCCCGGCTTCAAAATCGCGACCGAAGCAACCGGATTCGTCTCCGTCATCCCCCAGCCCTGCTTGACCAGGATC
The DNA here is from genome assembly GCA_963761985.1 of uncultured Acidimicrobiia bacterium. Taxonomy (GTDB): domain Bacteria; phylum Actinomycetota; class Acidimicrobiia; order Spongiisociales; family ZC4RG35; genus JACCTH01. Next base: position 195,618 of record CAVXIT010000003.1, on the reverse strand, counting down.
CCGCGGTTCCTCCAGAACCAATCGATCATCGAGCGAGGCACGGCCGACCCTCCGCAGAGAAAGGCCCTTATCGAGGAGGTGTCTGCCTCGGGATGGTCGGACAGGTATTGCATGATCCCCAGCCAAACGGTCGGGACGCCCGCCGAGAAGGTCACCTTTTCCTTTTCGAACAGGGTGACGAGTCCGGCGGGAGTGAGATCGGGGCCGGGGTAGGTCAGCTTGGCTCCAACCGCAGTCGCCATGAACGGGTAGCCCCAGGCCGAGGCGTGGAACATCGGCACGACCGGAAGGACGTTGTCCTCTGCAGTCAGCGAGACCAACGCGAGATTGGAGATGGTGTGGATGTAGGTCGATCGCTGGGTGTAGGCGACGCCTTTGGGATTGCCGGTGGTGCCCGACGTGTAGCAGAGCATCATCGGCGAACGTTCATCGAGTTGTGGCCACTCCTCCCATGGCTCGGAACCCTCGATGAGCTCCTCATACGCGATGGCGTTCGGCAGAGACGTGTCGCCAACGCTTTCCCCCATGACGATGAAGTGACGCACAGTCTCGAGAGTCGGCGCGATTTTCTCCATCAGCGGGACGAGATCGGGGTCGACGAACAGCGCCCCATCCGCAGCATGGTTGACGATGTAGCTGACCTGGTCGGGGAACAATCGGAGGTTGATCGTGTGACAGATACGGCCCGTGTTCGCGGTGGCCCAATAGAGCTCGTGATGGCGGCGGTTGTTCCAGGCGAAGGTCGCGATCGCCTCGCCCTGGTCGATTCCCAGACGATTCTGCAACGCCGATGCGAGCCGTCGCACGCGCCCATCGACTTCGCCGTAGGACGTTCGAACCAAACTGCGATCCGATTCCACCGAGACGATCTCCTGGTCGGGATAAATGCGGACGGTCCGCTCATACAGGGTCGACAGATTGAGCGGGAAGTCCATCATGTGCTGCATTGCTGACTCCTAACCCGGGCTACTAGCTCTGCCTAGTTGATCTGCTTGAGGACCTGGCTCTTCTGGGCCTCGTACTCCGCGTCGGTGAGCCGGCCTTCATCGTGGAGCTTGGAGAGGATCTGGAGCTGTTCTGCTCGGGAAACCCCCTGGCCGCCACGCTCGAGGGTCAGCATCCGCTCTTCGCGAGCCTTGTAGATGAGATTCTTCTTTTCCTCGGCCTGAGGGATGTCCGTGTACATGGTTTGACCAGTTTCTCCAGCGGATTCGATCATCACGTCGCCGCTGCGGACCATGCGCTCGAATACCGACTGGTTGAACGCAACGTTGTTGATCATCTCAAGTGGGATCTCTTTGCCCGCCTTGCTGATGAAACCGGTGCGGTGGATTACCCGCTCATTGGTGATCACATGGTTAGTTGTGAGCCAGTTGATCAGTCCCGCGGATCGTCACCGCAATCCAAAGCACCGCGACGATCAACGGTCGCCCAAGACATATAGAAAAGTGGCCGGGGTCACGAAGAAAAAGAGAAAGAGGACGAGGAGGAGAGCGAGAAGCGTGATGCCGAGCGGTCCCAGGATGGCGGTCCAATGGGGTCTGAACTCTGCAACCACTTCTTCGCCGGGGCTGAGAAGTTTTCGTGGGTAGGCCACGGCGCGACGTTAGCAATCGGGCTTTCCCGGACGTCGTTGTGGCAGTCGCGAAAACAATGACGCGCTCGCGAAAAAAGGGGGCTCGAAAAATTGGCGAAACGTCGAAGCCACCGTTTACATTGCCGGCGTCTGCGAGCAGGCTTCTGTTCACAGACACGGCGGGGGTCTTCGGACCAACGTCGTTTGTCATCCAGACTGGGGACCCTCGGGTCGTCGTCAGGATTGACCTAGTTTCCCGTAAGGGAAACGTGGTGCGACCTCCGGGTTGCACCGAGAAAGGCCCCGAGAGGGTGGAGATTCGTCGAAGCTCCCTCGGGGTCTTTCGCTTTCCAGACTAGATCAGACGTCAGACATCAGACCCGAGCGCGAAAAGAAAAGAGGCAGTCGCGAAATCTCGGTAGCCCCAGAGCTTGACGTCGAGAAGGTCAGATGCGTATGTTCACCAAGTCGGTTGGAGGTGACTCCAAAAGACCCCGATCAGCCGAGAGGCGGAACGGGAGAGTCGGGTGGAGAACGAGCCTTCGGGCTCGGAGTTCACACGACAGAGGACCCCGAGAGGGTACGAGACTTGTCTCGCAGCTCTCTCGGGGTTTTCTCGTTCTCCCGAGATGTCTGCTGTCTGAAATTCCAAATGTGTCATTTGCTCGCCGTATAGTCCGAGGAATGACGTTGGAGACACTTTCTCCCAGCCGGGCAGGCGATTTCAAGGCGTGCCCGCAGCTGTTCCGCTTCCGGGCCATCGATCACCTGCCCGAGCCTTCAACCCCACAGCAAGCACGGGGAACGACCTCGCATCTGGCACTGCAACGCTTCTACGAACTCGAACGCGCCGAGCGGTCCCCCGAACGGCTCTACGACCTCTTCCGGCAGGCGTGGACCGAAATCCGCACCGAAGAAGAGTTCTCAGAGCTCTTTGCCAGTCAGGATGAAGAACGCCAATGGGGAATCGACTCGCTCGCTCTCCTCGCCAACTACTTCCAGCTCGAAGACCCCAACTCCTTCGATCCTCTGGAGCGGGAACTCGACCTGCTCGAGCCGATCGGCGAGGGGATGATGATTCGTGGCATTCTCGACCGGGTCGACCGCCGTCCCGACGGGCGCATCGTCATCACCGACTACAAGACAGGGTCAGCCCCGCCGGAGACGTATTCGATCCCGGCCTTCTTCGCCCTCAAGATCTATGCCTTGCTGATCCGGCGCCATCTCGGGGAGACGCCGGCTGAAGTGCGCCTGCTCTATCTGAACGGCCCGACCATGTACCGGTTCCCGGTCGACGATCGACAGCTCAACGCCATGGAAAGACAGCTCGGTGCCTTGTGGTTCGCAATCAACCGGGCAATCGAACGTGACCACTTCCCCCCTCGGACCGGTCCGCTGTGCAACTGGTGTGCCTTTAAACCCCAATGCCCTGCCTGGGAGAACCTGGAAGCTCTCGCCGGTTAGGTAGGTATATAGACCCTAAAGCCACCACTGGCCGTGGCCGATAACCGCCCTCAGGAATGGGATGCGCCGGGGCGAGCCCGGTAAGGGACCTCGGGAGGGTCTGTGAAGCGAGCGGTTTTGCTAGCCATCACCACGGTGATGTGGGTCGCGGCGAGCCAGGTCATCAGTGGGGCAACCGCACCAACCCGTGAGATCGACCTCACTACTACCGACCTGACAGCCCCAAGCCCCCGCTCAGCCAACCCCGTGGTCGTGGCCGACCTCAACGGCCTCGGTATCGCGCTCGAAGACTCGCTCGAATCCTTCCTCAATCGGCTCGGCCGTTCGCCCGCTTCGACCTTCTCGGTCACCGAAACGCCGATCGCGGGCTCTCCGATCGCTGGCATTCCTGTCCCGACCGCCGCGGCTACCACGGGAACTACAGCCAGCACTACGACCCTCGCTTCCACGACAAGCACTCCATCCGCAACGACCACTACCCAAAGAGTTGCGACCACTGCTCCGCCGGCGACCACCGCAGCTCCGGCCACCACTGCCCCTCCGACGACGACGCCCCCGGTCACGACCGCGCCACCGACGACAGCACCACCTACCACCGCGCCCCCCGCCACCACCGCGGCTCCAGCAGGCAACTTCAACAGCTCAGCGGAAGCCGACTTCCTCGGCCGGATCAACGGGCTGCGCAGTTCCAAAGGACTGGCTGGCCTCGCCTCGAACGCCGACCTGAACAATTACGCCCGCTGGTGGGCCAAGCACATGGCCGATACGGGGAACTTTGCACATTCCGACATTGGTTCGCTTCTGGACCCCTGGTCGATCGTCGGTGAGAACATCGCCTACGGCGGAAGCGTCGCTGCCATGTTCAACGGCCTGTCCAACAGCCCCGGTCACTACAACAACATGGTCGAATCCCGCTTCACCAACGTCGGAGTTGGGGTCTACGTAGACCCATCGGGCCGTCTCTGGACCGCCCATGTTTTCGCCGGCTAGGTAGGCCTAGAGACCCTAGAGCAAACATCTCCCGCTGCCGATAACCGCCCCTCTGGGAATGGGATGCACCGGGGTGAGCCCGGAAAGGGACCTCGGGAGGGTCTGTGAAGCGAGCGGTTTTGTTAGGTATCACCGTGGTGATGTCGGTCGCTGCGAGCCAGGTCATTGGCGCAGCGACCGCACCAAACCCGGAAATCAACCTCACTCCTACTGACTTGACGAACCCGGGGTTCGAGGCGCCCATCACGACCACTGCAACCCTGCCAAGCACCACGACTTTGGCCACCACGACCACGGCTCCGCCGACAACTTCCACGACCCAAGAGGTTGCGACAACCGCACCTCCGGCGACAACTGTTCCGCCTGCCACTACAGCCCCACCGACGACCACCGCCCCACCCGCCACCACCGCTCCGACGGGAAACTTCAGCAGTGCGGCAGAAGCAGACTTTCTTGGCCGGATCAACGGGCTACGAGGTTCGCTCGGGGTGGCCGCCCTCGCCTCCAATGCTGATCTGAACAATTACGCCCGCTGGTGGGCCAAGCACATGGCCGACACCGGCAACCCTGTTCACTCCAACACCAGCTCGCTCCTGAACCCGTGGGCAGCCGTCGGCGAGAACATTGCTTACGGAGGAAGCGTCGCTGCCATGTTCAACGGCCTGTCCAACAGCCCCGCCCACCACAACAACATGGTCGAATCCCGCTTCACCAACGTCGGAGTTGGGGTCTACGTAGACCCATCGGGCCGTCTCTGGACCGCCCATGTTTTCGCTGGCTAGGACATCTCTTTTTGTCACACCCCCGCGATAAGTTCGGGTGCATGGAAATGAATCAGGCGCTTGCCCTTCTCGCTAACGCTGGCATCGAGTTTGAGGTTGTATACGCGGGTGAAAACGAGCGTTGCCCAATCTGCTTCTCGGAGGAGAATCCGCGGGCGGCATGACGGCTGATGTCCGGATCGGGCCGGATGACTGGGACTCAGCCATCGCCGATACCGGTGGTCCGCAGATCGTCGTCGCCGGACCGGGCACCGGCAAGACCGAGTTCCTCGTGCGACGGGCAACCCGGCTCATCACTTCCAGGCAAGCCGATCCGGGTGAGATCCTGCTGCTCTCGTTCTCGAGGAGAACCGCGGCCGATCTGACCCGGCGCGCCGGAGAAAAAGAGGTGCCGATCCCCGGCATTGCCACCTTCCACGCATTTGCCCGGCGATTACTGGAGACGTACGCGGGTGGGGGCAATGGAATCACCCCGACCCTTCTCACCGGGCCCGAGCAGGTGAATCTGGTTCGTGAGCTGCTGGCTAACGAAGACCCCGCCGACTGGCCCCTGCCTCTCTCGGCAGTTCTCCGTTCCCCCACTCTGGCCGAAGAGGTCGCGGACTTCTTGCTTCGTTGCCAGGAACGGCTGATCGACCACAACCGGCTGCGGCTGCTCGCGCGCGATCGGCCCCGCTGGGCCGCTCTCCCCAATTTCCTGCTCCGTTACCAAGTCGAGCTCTTCTCCAGGACTCGATTGGATTACGCCGCTCTTCTCGCCCGGGCCACCGAAATCCTCGAGTCGCCTGAGATCCAAAAACAGGTGGCCCAGCAGTTCCGGTATGTCCTCGTAGATGAATATCAGGACACGTCGCCAGCGCAGGCGCGGTTGCTCGAGCTGCTCACCGCCGATCATCGGAATCTCACCGTCACCGGTGACCCCTACCAGTCGATTTATTCGTTTCGTGGCGCCGAACTCCGCAACATCAATGAGTTCCCGGAACGTTTTCGAGGCGTCGATGGCCAACCGGCACGGCGGCTCGTCCTCACCACGAGCTTCCGCGTCCCGAAAGAGATCCTTGACGGAGCCGTCCGAGTTGTTTCCGGGGGCAACTTGCCGGGCGAAGCTGGACCGGTCGAGCCCGCGAAACATTCCGGCCGCGTCGAGGCTCACGTATTCGACCAGGCGAGCGGTGAGGCCGATTGGATCGCGTCAGAGGTCGAGCGGATCCATCTCGAAGAACACATCCCCTTCCGTCGAATCGGGGTTCTGGTTCGCTCGAGCCGCCATCTCTTGCCCGAGCTTTCGCGTGCGCTAGATCGTCGTCAGATCCCGCATCGCAAGCCAGACCGCCGCCTGATCGATCATCCCGCCGTACGGGTGATCTTCGATCTGGCAATTGCGGCGTGGAGCGACGACCAGGCCCGAGATTCCGTCAATGGAGCAGGCCTCATCGATGAGGCTGACCGATCGATGCGCCGTCTCTTGCTCGGACCTCTGCTGCAACTTTCTCTCGGGCAGGAAAGAGACCTTCTCCGCACCCGGCGACGGACTCGAAACCCCTGGAGCTCGATCCTCGCCGAGGCCGGGATCGGTTCGCCGGAACTGCACCGGCTGCTCGCCCGGACTGACTGGTGCCGCACGGACCCGGGGATCAAGGGGTTTTGGGAGGCGTGGACCACCCTTCCTGAATTGGCTCGCTTCGCCACCGATCCTGGCTGCGTCGATGAACGCAAGGTCCTCAGCGCCTTCGCCCAGGCTCTCGACCAACAAGCCGAACGCGATGCCTCCATCGACCTCATCTCATATGAGCATCTCGCCCGGCAGGAAGATTTCGAGGCCGTGCCGCTCCTATCGCTCGAAGCCACCCCCGGCGACCAGCTCGTCCTCACCACGCTCCATCAAGCGAAAGGCATCGAGTTCGACGTCGTCTTTATTGCCGACGCGGCCGAGGGGGTATTCCCCAATCTGGCCCGAGGCCGCGGCTTGCTGCAGCCGGAGCATCTGGGGATCGAGAACACGCCCGAGGCTCTTCTTCGCTTTCGGCTGCAGGAAGAAATGCGCCTCGCCTACACGGCGATGACACGCGCCAAGTCAAGAGTCATCTGGACCGCGACTGCGGCCGCGATCGATGAAGGCGAGCGCCGGCCTAGCCGATTCCTTCTGGCCGCGGTCGATGCCGGCTCCTTCGAAGAGCTCGGGCCTCCCGCCGGCCATCTCACCCCGGTCACGCGTACAGAGGCAGTCGCTCGTCTCCGTCTGACGATCTCCGATCCCGGGCTACCTCCGGCCGATCGTCTGGCTGCGCTTTCCGTGCTCGTCGAACAAGAGGAGAACCCGCGGCGCCTCGCTGGGATCTCCGAGCCGGGCCCTGACACCGGCGTGATCAGCACGCCGCTACGGATGCACCCAACCAGCGCACAGTCCTACGACGTCTGCCCCCGTCGCTACGTCCTCGAGAGCCACCTCGACGCCACCGGAGGATCCTCGGTGTACGCCCACTACGGAAGCCTGGTGCATCTCGTTCTGGAACGCACGGAGAAGGAGGCCATCGAAGCCGGGCTGGCACACGGCACCATCGAATCTGCGTTACAACATCTCGATTCGGTCTGGTCGGATCTGGCCGACTTTGGCTCCCCAATTCTCAACCATGCCTGGAAGCGGAAGGGCCAGAAGCTCTTTGTGCAGATGTACGAGAACTGGCCCGGAGGCGACGCGATCGGCGTTCATACGGAATGCAGGGTCATGACTGACATCGGCGACGTTGTGTGGACCGGACGGATCGATCGGCTCGAAGCCCAGGCCCCTGGCCAACTGCGCATCGTCGACTACAAGACCGGAACCGGCGCTCCCACCGTCAGTGAAGCCGCGGAATCGCTCCAGCTCGGGTTCTACATGCTCGCGGTGCAGCACGATCCCGTCCTTTCGGCTCTTGGCCACGCCACCGAAGCCCAGCTCTGGTACCCCGAGAAGGGGATGGCGGTTCGCTCGTTCAGGGCTTCGAATCTGGACCGGGTCACCGCCAAGCTAGGAGAGGTGGCCGGTTCGATCCTGAGCGAGGACTGGGAACCCCGCCCGGGTGCTCATTGTGACCGGTGCACGGTCCGGTTGGTATGCCCGGCCTGGCCCGAAGGGCGGGAGGGATTCCGCCTATGACCCCAAAGGCTGTGAATCCAAAGCCTGCCCCCGAACAGCAAGCCGTGATCGACTATCCGCTTGCACCTGTGCGCGTGGCCGCCGGCGCCGGGACCGGCAAGACGGCCGCGATTGCGATGCGAATTGGGCGGCTCGTCACCGAACTCGGAATCGAGCCGGAGGCGATCCTTGGCATCACCTTCACCAACAAAGCCGCAGCCGAGCTGGGTGATCGGATTCGCTCCACACTGGGTTCGGCGGTCGAAACTGGTCGCGAGGTCGAGGTTCACACCTACCACGGTTTCGCCCACCAGATCTTGCGTGAGTACGGGGCGCTGGTCGGCGTCGAGCGCGGCACTGGTCTGATCACACCCACTTTCTCGCGCCAGCTGATCGAGGTGGTGATGGCGGGGGTCGACTTGCCCGCGCTCAATCCGGCGAACCGGGCGAATGTCGACGACATTCGGAGCCTTGGCTCCAGTCTCGGCGACAATCTGCTCGTTCCTCAGGACATCGAGATTCCCGCCTCCCCACCCGACAAGGGATGGGAGAGCCGGACCTCGCTCCTCACCGCGCTCGTTTCCTACCAACAGGAGAAGACCCGTCGTGGCGTCATCGACTACTCCGATCTGATCCTCGCCGCGTTTCGCCTGGTCGACAATTTTCCCGAGGTCGCTCACGAGATCCGATCGCGTTATCGGGCTGTGATGCTCGACGAGTATCAAGACACCAATCCGGCGCAACGGGAGCTGCTGCGCAGGCTCTTTGGCGACGGGTTTCCGGTGACCGCCGTCGGCGATGTCGACCAAACCATTTACGAATGGCGAGGAGCATCGCCGCACAACTTTGCGCATTTTCCCGATCACTTCCGAACAGGTGGAGGCGAGCCCGCCGCCACCCTTCCTTTGACTCTGAACCGGCGCTCGCTGCCGGTTGTGATCAACGTCGCCAATGCCGTTCGGCTTCGCACCGGCTCAGAGCAGCTGCTCCTGCGCCCCCTCGACGCCAGCATCGGAGGGGAGGTCGCCGTGTCCTGGCATCCCGACGCAGTCGCCGAAGCCGAGGACATCGCCCGCAAGATTCAAGAGCTTTCGACTTTCTATGACTGGAAGCAGATGGCCGTGCTCTTCCGAAAAAACAAGGACATGGCTTTGGTGCACGACGCGTTGCGGGCGGCAGGGATCCCCGTCGAGGTCGCCAACCTCGGCGGGCTCCTCGCGGTGCCCGAAGTCACCGACCTCCATGCCTGGTTGCGGATCCTGCAAGACCCGGAGGACACGCCTGCTCTCTTTCGCATCCTTTTTGGAGCCCGATTCCGGCTCGGCATGGGTGACGTCATTCACCTCACGCGTTGGGCGAAGTCCCAGAACCGCTCTCAGGCAGAGGAGGATGGAATCGAGCTCCCGCTCAACACCCTGCTCGAGGCGACCGATCATCTTGACGACCTCACCGGGCTCCGCCCTGAAGCACACGCGGCTCTCGAGACTTTCCGCCACGAGTACCGGACCTTGCTCGTGGCGGCCCAGGGTGTATCCCTGGTTGAACTCTCCCGGCGAATACTCGATCTGACCCGCGCTTGGGACGACCTGGCGGCAATGCCCGCATCTGTCCAAACCAGCGCTCGTCTCAACCTCTATCGCTTCCTCGATCTGGCCGAAGACTGGAGCCCGCTCGAAGGCGCACCTTCGCTTCCCGCGTTCTTGTCCCACCTGGAAGCCATGGCGGAAGAAAAGTCAGAGGAGCTCGACACGGCCCGACTCTCGGGAGAGAACGCAGTCACCTTGGTGACAGTTCATCGAGCGAAAGGCCTCGAATGGGAAGTCGTCTTCCTGCCAGCCGTGTACCACCGGAACTTTCCCACCGGCTCGCTTGGTTTTGACAACCCGTACACCAAGGGCCGCTTTCTCCCCTATGAGTACCGGCTCGACCGGGAGTGGCTGCCGCCCATTGCTCCGCATCTGTCAGACGCTGAGAACAACGACCTCCTCCGAGATCAGCACGAACGCCAGGAATGGAGAATTGCCTACGTGGCGGTGACGAGAGCGAAGGAGCGCCTCTTCGTGTCTGGTGCTTCTTGGTACGGCCGCGCCGAAACCAACAAGAAGGCATCGCAGCCGAGCGAGCTCTGGGACCTCATCGCCAATCATCCCGCCACTCGCGTCGACTCCCGACCTCCCGCTAGGACTCCACCCGCGCCTGCGCTCCTTCGCTTCGAGGTCGATGGCCCCGCTCCCGATCCTCTGTTTCCGAACGGCTGGGAAGTCGCGATCCGAGCGGAGGCCGACACCCCTGGTACCGCCGAGAACCTGGCTCCCGACCAGGCGCTGTTTGCCGATCGAAAGAATCAATTTCGGCAACTGATCTTCAATCTCCCGCAGGCACCAGCTGTCTCGGTGGCAGATCTCCCCACTACCTCTGTCACCGGCCTGGTCACTTTCGCCTCGTGTCCTTTGCGCTACCAATGGTCCGAAGTTGACCGGCTCCCGCGTCGTTCTACGCCTGCCGCCCGTCGCGGTTCCCTCGTGCACCGGGCGATAGAGCTCCACAATCGCGGGCAGGTGCCTCTCGAAGACCTCGAAACCTCCGAGATCGATCCGCTCGACATCGGAGCCAGCTCAGATCCAGCCAGCTCAGATTCCCATGGCGCGTCCAGCTGGAGCAATTTCCAACAGAGCCGGTTCGCGGCGCATCGTGCGGAGCTGATCGAGCATCCATTTCAAATGCGCTGGGAAGGAGTCGACATTCGCGGTCGGATCGACGCCGTCTATGCCCGCAATGAATCGCCCAACGAATCGCCAAATCAATCGGCTGGGCAATGGGAGGTCGTCGACTTCAAAACCGGGTCACCAAGTCTCGATCCCGCGGTGCGGGCTGCCAGCCTGGTCCAACTCCAGGCCTACTCGATCGCCGCACGCGACGGTCACCTGGGAAGGCCGGCGCCACCCGACATCGACGTCACCTTCGCATACTTCGGTTCGCCGGCAAATGAGGTGACGTATCGAGTGGACGACCAGTGGCTCGCAACCGCCCGGACGCGACTCACTGACATCGTTGATGGAATCAACCGAGGCGAGAAACAACCAACGCCGTCTCTTGCCTGCCATGGCTGCGACTTCCTGCATGTCTGTCCGACGGGGCTGCGGTTCGTCGGCGGCTAGACCAGTCGGCCCTCTTCGGTTTCAATGATGATCGTGACCGGACCGTCGTTGACGAGCACGACCGTCATCTTCGCGCCAAACTTTCCTCTCGCGACCGGGATGCCCTCATGCTCGAGCAGAGCGGCCACCGACTCCACCAGGGGCTCGGCCATCACGCCAGGAGCCGCGGCGGAAAATGACGGTCGCCGTCCGCGCACCGTTTGTCCATAGAGCGTGAATTGACTGACCACCAACACCGAGCCAGACACGTCTTTGACTGAAAGATTCATCTGACCGGCAGCGTCACTGAAAATTCGAAGCCCCGCGACTTTCTCTGAAATCGCCTGAGCGTCTACCGCTGAGTCATTTCTCGAGACGCCCACGAGCAGGAGAAGCCCAGCGTCGATAGAACCGATGGTTTCGCCGTCGACCTCGACCGCCGCCTTCGACACCCGCTGGACAACCGCCTTCACACAATCAATTCCATTTGGCATTCTTGCGTAGGATCGCGCCGCCATATGAATCAGATTGGGCCAGGCGCGGATACGCAAGAACGCCACGTGGTGGTTCTTGCCGACGCGTCAAGCCGGGTCGAGCTGGATCTGATCAAAGAGTGGGTCGAGAAAAATGTTCGCGCCGGAAGCGAGCTCGTGCGACTTGCCCCTTCGCGCCGGCGCAAGCGAGGTCAGCGAACGGATCCCGGTCTGGTGGGGCAAATGGGCCGGGGAGATGACCCATTTCTCCTACCTGTGCGCGTGGTTTGGTCGCCGTCGGCGCGTTCGGGTGACCGGCGGGTTTCGTGGTGGGACGTACTCAAGCTCGGCGACCCGCGTGACCCCGACGCGCTGCGCCAACGGGTGATCCGCGCTCGCTGGCCCGACCGGATCTCAGTCGTTGCCGGGGACGGGGCCTCGGCCGCCCAGCTCTTGGCTGCTCACAAAGGAAGCTCGCTATCCCTTGAGCAATTCGTGACGAGACGCGCCTGGCGAGCGCTCGATCGGGCGGAAAGAACTCTGCGCGGCAACCGCTACAAGGTCCCGAAGTTTCTTCACGAAGAGATCACCTCGAGCCCCGACTTCGACTCCGAGGCCCGCCGGCATGGCGCACAACGGGGTCTCAATCCAAAGACTGCCGAGGCTCGCGCTCGCTACTACCTCCGCGAGATCGCGGCGTCGCACAGCCCGTTTGTGATCGACCTCGTCGCCAATGCCATCCATTGGATAATCAAGCAGGGTTACGGCGCCATCGTCTACGACCGCGACCGGGTCGCCGAACTGAGTGCGATGGGTCGCGAGCTCCCCCTCGCCTTTCTCCCTGCCCACAGATCAAACCTCGATCGGCTTTCGCTCCAGTTTGTGAAGTGGGAGAACGACCTTCCCCCCAATCACACGGCTGGAGGGATCAACATGAACTTCTTCCCGGTGGGCCCGCTGGTCCGCCGAACCGGGGTGTTCTTCATCCGCCGCAGCTTCAAGGAGAACGACCTCTACAAGTTCGTCCTCAAGTCGTATATCGATTACCTCGTCGAAAACCGCTTCCCGCTCGAGTGGTACCTGGAAGGCGGACGTTCGCGCTCGGGAAAGCTGCTTCCGCCCAAGTTCGGGCTCCTCTCTTACGTCGTCGATTCGTGGAGGGACGGCAAAAGCGACGACGTCATGCTGGTTCCCGTATCGATCGTCTACGACCAGATCCAGGATCTCGGCTCATACACCGACGAGGCCCAAGGAGCGAGCAAGGAGCGCGAGTCCCTCGGGTGGGCGTTGGGAATGATCAGATCGCTGCGACGGCGATACGGCGACATCCACATTCGCTTTGGTGAACCGGTTTCGGTGGCAAAGGCGATGAGCATCGTCGACCCCGAGGACGACACCAACGATCTGGCCAAGCTCGGCCTCGAAGTCATGCACCGTGTGGCCGCTGTGACGCCGATCACTCCAGCTGCGATCGTCTCGATAGCACTCCTCATGAGCGAAGGACGCGCTCGTTCTCTGACCGAGCTCGTGGAGGTCTGTCGGTTGATCCAAGGACTCATCGAGGAGCTCTCCCTCCCGACCACCGACGAACTGGTCTTCGACAATGAGGTCGCGGTTGGCCGGGTGTTACGGCTTCTCGCCGAGCACGGCAACGTCTCCTCCCACGAGGGATCGGAGCGTTTGTTCTTTCTCACTCCAAACCAGGCGCTTCGGGCGAGCTACTACCGCAACATGGTGGCGCACCATTTCTTACACCGGGCAATTCTCGAAATGGGCCTCGAAGACCAGAGCGCGAAGCTCAGCGAGAAGCGGCTCTGGCGGCGGGTCGACGAGCTCCGCGACCTTCTGAAGTTCGAGTTCTTCTTCCCGGAGAAGGAGGTTTTTCGTGACCAAATCTTGAGAGACCTCGAATCGGTTGATCCCGATTGGCAGAAGTCAACCCCGAAGTCCCTCTTGAAACTTCTGCAACCGAAGACGGCGACCTGGGTGGTCCGTCCATTTCTCCAGGCATACCTGGTCGTGGCCGACGAACTAGTGGCACGGCCCGGACCGATCGAGGACGAGAAGTCATTCCTCCAGGCCTCCATGCGTCGCGGGCACACCTACCGGCTGCGAGGCCTCATCGACGCCGATGGAGTTTCATCCATCCTCTTCAAACAAGCGTTCGCGCTTGCCAGGAACCGGCACCTAGTCGACGGTTACGCCCCCGAAGCCAGAGCTTCTTTCGCCGCCGAGATCCGCCAGGTGCTCAAGGTCGAGTGATCGCAATCCGCAGCCGCCACGATGCGAAGAGGATGAGCACGAGGGCGTAGGCAGCGAGCACCCCGAGCTCGGGCACGATGTCGATGAGGCCGCCTTGATCTCTGATCTTGGCAAACGCGTCCGAAGCCCAGGCATGTGGGGTGAAGTGAGCGACCCTCTGCATGGCGGGCGAGAACAGCTGTAGCGGCAGCATCGACCCGCCCAGCGCAGCCATGCCCAATCCGACCATGACGCCAACGCCCCCGGCTTGCTCGGCGTTGCGAAAGAGCGTGCCGATGACCATTGCCGCTCCCGCCCCCACAGCCGAGAAGACAACGACGATGGCGACCGCGGCGAGGGGATTGCCCCAGTCGACCCCGAAGATCAAGAGCGCGCCGAGCATGATGTAGACGCCCTGCAAGGCAACCACCGCGAACCGTCCCATTGCCTCACCCCCGATCACGGTTGCCACCGAGGTGGGAGTGGACAGCATTCGTCGGGAAAGGCCGAGCTGGCGCGTCTGAATGAGAACCGCACCGCCGGAAAGGGCGGTGATGAACATGAAGAGGATGAGCTGGCTCGATGCCCCGAGATCGAAACGACCGAGACTCGCCGGGAAGAGCGATTCGCCCACGGTGGTCTCGGTGACCTCGGGTTCCGGAACGGCGTTCGCCACTTGCTGTGCCAGGGCCACGCTCGACTCGAACTCTCCCAGCCCCGCGACTGTCACAAATGAGGCCGCATTAGCGGCGAGCAAGCTACGTTGCACGACCTCGCTGACGACCGGCGCCAGGGCCGCGCCAACTCCTCCCGGCCGGGCGACGAAGCCGAGCTCCGCCGGCCGGCCCGCACCTAGCGACTGATCGAGGTCAGCAGGGATCGTGAGTGCGGCATCGAGCGTCCCTCGCTCGACCCGATCCACGAGCTCGGTCTCGGTCTCGAGCCGAACCACCTCGATCCCTGGCTCGTCCTCGAGACCGGAAACTATCTCACCCGCCGTCGCTCCTTGGTTGTTGGCAAGCACACCAACTTTCGGGAGAAAGCCGCCCCCGAACTGGAGCCCGATCAAGAGGATCAAAGCGAGAGGAAAGATGAACACGAAGAAATAGGAAGAGCGATCGCGAAATAGGCGCTTGAGGTTGGCCCGGGCAATCGTGAAGACCTTCATCGTGACACCTGCTTTCTGATAAGAAACGCGGCGAGAACGCCGGTGAGGACCGCGATCACCAATAGCCATCCAACCGCGGGGAGCACCGCTCCGACTCCTTCATCTCCGGCGAGATCGGACAAACCCCGGTTGAACCAGAAATGCGGAGTAAGGGCAGTGAGTCGAGCGAGAATCCCGCCGTCCTGGCCGATCGGAAAGAACGTTCCTCCCAAGAGGCCGAGGACCGTCCCCACGATGCCCTGAATGTTTCCTGCTTGCTCGGTTGTCTTCGCCATGCCACTCGTGACCGCGGCGATGCCAACGGCCGCGAGGACACCGGCCACCACCAGGAGAGCTACACCGAAAGGGTCACCCCATTTCGCATCCATCAAGAAGATCCCGGCAATGATCAGAACCACCAACGACACGATTCCCAACACCACTGAAACCGCGGCTTTCGCCCCGAGTACGGAAGCCGGGTTGGTGGGTGTGGAAAGGATGCGAGCAAGGGTTCCGCCGCTGCGTTCGTCGAGGAGGCTGAGGAAGCCCGCTTGCGCGGTGAAGAGAAGGAAAAACATCGCCATCCCGGCCACGGTCTGGGTGTTGAGGTCGAGTTGGCGAATGTCGGCTTCGATCTCTCCGAGTGACACCAGGGATTGGCCTGAGCCCGAGATCGCCGCAGGGACCACGTCCGCCGGGTCACCGCCCGCGGCGATGGCCGTGGCGATGTTGAGCTGGGTTTGCTGCAGGGAGCTTGCATAACCCCGGGCAATCCCGGCCGCGATCTGGCCGGTGATGTCGGAATCGATACTCGAGATGACCTCGATCTCGCCGATCCGTCCGCTGGCCAGGTCGGCATCGAAACTGTCCGGGACAACGAAGACCGCTCCCAGCTCGCTCTCCTCCAAAGCGGCTTCGGCCGCGTCACGGGACTCGAATTCTTGCCAGGTGGCACCGACCTGCCCGGAGATCTCCTCGAGCACTTGCGCACTGCTGGCCGCTTCGGTGGCAACGATCCCCAGTTGGGCATCGGCTTCATCCGAGAACGCCGACCCGAAGACCGTGTTGAAGATGAAGGCCAGAACGAGCGGAGCCAACAGCCCCAGGATGAAGAACGACTTGTCGCGAATCCGCAAGCGCAAGTCCTTCAGCGTGATGAGCAGAAAGTTCCTCATACGTCGCGCAGGGCCTTTCCGGTCAGATGCAGAAACACGGCTTCGAGGTCGGGCTCCTCGACGCTCACCCCTGACACCGAGATGCCGGTCTCTGCGAGCTGGCCCAGTATCGCCGGTAGGAGACGGCCGGCCTCGGTGGCGAGAAGAGTGATCCCCTGATCGTCTGCGCCGGCTTCCTCGACTCCCTCGAGACCGCTGAGGCGACGAGCAGCCTCTTGCAGCTGTCCGCCCGAGGCCAAGATCGTCACGCGATCCTTCTGGCCGACGAGGTTCACAAGTTCGCGTCGGGTACCTTCCGCCCTGATCTTTCCTTGATCGATGATCCCAACTCGATCGCAAAGTCGCTCGGCTTCTTCCATGTAGTGAGTCGTGTAGAGGACAGCCATTCCTTGCTCGGACAGCGCCTCGACCGATTCGAGGATCGAGTTGCGTGACTGCGGGTCTACGCCCACCGTGGGCTCGTCGAGGATCAGGAGCTCTGGCTTGTGCAGCAAGCCGATCCCGATATTGAGCCGCCGCTTCATGCCTCCCGAGTACTCCTTGGTGAGATCGTCGGCCCGGTCGCTGAGACCGATCATCTCGAGCACTTCTGCCCCACGTTGCTTGACCTCGTCGCTCGCCATGCCGTAGAGACGCCCAAAAAAGTGGAGGTTCTCGCGAGCCGTCATGTCGGGATAGATGGCAAGGTCCTGAGGTACTAATCCCATCTTCCGTTTGGGGCTGATCGCCGACGGCGAAACCTTCTCCCCACCGACACTCACCGTGCCCGCGTCAGCTTCGAGCAGACCAGCAATGATGGAGATAGTCGTTGTCTTGCCCGCTCCGTTGGGTCCCAACAACCCGTACGTCTCTCCGGGAGCGATCGAAAATCCGACGCCGTCAACTGCAACCAGGTCGCCAAAGCTCTTGGCGAGGTTCTGCGCTTCCAATACCACTCCACCTGTCACGTTTGCCATCTATTTCTCCTTCCGTCCAACCCGATCGATCAGTTCTTGCATCGCCCGAAGGTGCTCATTCAGCGCCTTCCGTCCGCGCCGGGTCGCTTCGACGATCGTGCGTGGCTTCTTGCCTTCGAAGGTCTTCTTGATCGCGACCAAACCTTGCTCCTCGAGGACCGACAAGTGCCGGCTGAGGTTGCCGTCGGTGAGATCGAGCACCTCTTTCAAGTATCCAAAATCGACAAAGTCCGCCTCGGCCAGCACCGCCAGAATTCCGAGTCGGTTCTTCTGGTGGATGACCTCATCGAGCGAGCGACTCGGATGGGTCATGGTCTCCTCGCCCAGAGCCATAGTCCGAGCGAGGTTCCAGCTGTGATCAAAGTGAAGATCAACGCCAGCACCGGGTAGAGCTCGAGCGTGTCGTCGGTTGTGAGCCCCAGCAAGAGCGCCAAGACGCTGAGGGCTCCAAACACCGAAGCCGCCAGGGGCTGGTGATCGATCCAGGAGAGGATGGCGAAGCCGACTCCCAGCACTACCCAGACGGCCACCACGATGGCTTCGTCCGACAGCAAAAACGATGCCACTCCATTGACGACTCCGATGCCAAGGCCGGTTACCGCATATGGCCAGGACTTGGCGCCAACGCCCGTGTCGTCAAGGTTTCGATACGCGAGATACATCCCCAAGTAGCCCAGCGGCACCCCGAGCAACCAATACCACCCCGCCACGTTGGGGATGAAGCTCGAGATGAACGCCCCCAAGAAAACCGCCGACCAGACCGCCAGGTAACGCCATGACTCGCCGCGCACATCAAGCTTGGTTCGTCGCTGGATTCGGGCTAGTTCCTCGAGCAGTTCCGGCGAGGGGTTCAACGACTGTTCGTCCATGACAAAGTACTTTACGCTACAAAGTACTTTGCTGTCAAGGAGCTAACTTCGGATCGACACCAATTGTTTCTGGGTGGGTTCTGAACAACAGAACCAGGGTTCGGAGAGTCGCCACCGTCCGCGGTCCCTGACGCTTGGAAAAGGTCGGGTCATGACGCTCTCCCAAATTCGTCCCACGGTTTCCAGATGGGGTCGGCCGATGCCCTCTTCAGCCAAGCGGGCAATCTGGCCCTGCATCTCCTCTACCTCCGGGTAGGGCGAGAGCCAGGTGTGAGACAGGAGGGCGGCATCGAAAGCGCCCATCTCCGGTCGGTCGGCCAGCAGCGAACCGCGTGGCACCAGCAAGCGGACAGAGAGTTGCACCGGATCAACCGCATCAAGCAGGTCATGCATTTCGAGAAAGTCCAGAATCTCGGCCAGATCGCCAGGGTCCGTCCAGGGGGTGAAAGGCAACCACGAAGGTCGCAGCTCGATCCCCGCCCCCCTGACAAGCTCTACTGCTGTTCCCATGTGCTCGGCGGTATGCCCTTTGTCGAGAATCTCGAGTATCCGATCGTTCGTCGTTTCGAATGCAGACACCACCATGACCACTCCGAGCGATGCGAGCTCTGGCCAGAGATGACGGTGATCGAGGATGTGCGACACCTTGACGGTGACGTCGAAGGTGAGGTCCGGGTATTTCTGATGTGCCGCCCGCAAGACATCAATCGAATAGCGGGGAGCGTTGAGAAAGTCGGGATCGCCAAACGTGATGTGCTCGGCGCCGGCCAGCACCTGTTGCTCGATGTCGGCCAAGACATTGCTGTGACCAGTGATTCGGTAGCGGCCGTCATAGACGGCGGGGATCGGACAATGCCGGCACCGGTGCCGGCATCCGTGGCTGGCCTCGACATAGCCGACCTGGCGCTCCATGCCACCTCCAACGAGATAGGCGTAGCTGGAGAGCGGCAAGAGACCAGTCCGGTCCGGAACGAGAAACTTCTGCTGGGAGATGTTGGTGTGAGTTCGAGGGGTCAGCCCGGTGGACCACTCGACCAAAAGAGGTTCGTACTCCCCCACCAGGTGGGAAATTCCGAGCCCCTCGCCACCCATTCCGGCATACAGCCCATAGAACGCAATGGGGAGGCCCGGGTAGAGCGTGCGCAATTCGATCGCGGACTCAATCGCAAGTCGCAGCGCGGTGTGCATCGGCACCGAGTAGGCGATTGCGTCGGGCCAGCCTGCGTCGATTGCGCTCCCCTCCACGCTTAAATCGACGGTCTGCACCTCATGCCCTTCGCCGCGGAGGCGCGCGGCGGGTGAGGCAAGGTGGAGCGGCTGATGGCCGAGCTCGTACGTAGACACCAAGAGGATTCGCACGGTGGGAGGCTACATTCAACCGGGTGCAAGGCTCCTTCGTCCATATTCCCTCCGGGGTCGTCTTTGCACGAAAATTGGGCGGCAACGGGCCTCCGGTCGTCGGTGTGCACGGCCTTGGTGGCTCGCATCTCAATTGGGTCCCACCGGCGCCCTATCTCGCCGCACTTGGTTCGGTCTCAGCGTTCGACCTGCCCGGATTCGGATACAGCCCCCCCTCGCGGTCGTACTCCATGCGACGTCATGCCCAGGTGACGATCGAATATCTCGAACACCTCGCCGAGCCGGCTCTCGTCATCGGGAACTCGATGGGCGGACTGGTCTCGATCCTCGTCGCCGCGCAACGACCCGACCTCTTGACTGGCCTGGTTCTCCTCGCGCCCGCGGTAGCCCCGCGCTCGGGGCGACCCACGAATCGACCCGGTCGTTTCCAGGCGTCTCCTCCTCCAGGGAATCCCCGGGGTCGGGATTCCGATGATCGAGAAGTACTGGCAGTCGACCAGTGCCCACCAGCAGATCGCCGACACGCTTGCGGTCGTCTGTAAACACCCCGAACGGATCCCACCCGATGTCCTCCCGGAAACCCTCGAGATGACCGAGATCCGCCGCCACCAACCCTGGGCCATCGAAGCGATCGTCCGGTCGGGAAGATCGACCGGCTTCACCGTCACGCGACGAAAGGAACTGCGACAGGCCGTCCAATCGATCACGACTCCGACGTTGCTCGTCCAGGGCGAATTCGACCGGGTCATTCCCGGGTCCGGCGTCGAACGCCTGGCAGAGTGGCGACCCGATTGGACGCACATCGTGATGAACGACGTCGGTCATTGCGCCCAGCTCGAAGCGCCAGAAGAGTTCTCCCGGATTGTTTCCGCTTGGTTGCCAAACTGGTTAGACGGGCGATCGGTGAGCATCCCCGGGAAGCAAGGATTGGCACCGGATTAGGCTTCGGACCCGATGACGGTGAACGATCCGGGTGAGGTCGCCCGCACCCTGCCGGACGACTTTCTCCACCAGCTTTACGATCCTGACCCCGAGGAAACGCGGGAATGGCTCGAGTCTCTCGATGCCGTCAACAGCGCTCATGGCGCCGGGCGAGCACGCTTTCTGCTATCGAAGCTGATCGAGCGGGCGCACTCCGTCAACATCGGGTTGCCGCCGGTCATCACCACTCCCTACATCAACTCGATTCCCGCCGAGGAGGAGCCCGAGTATCCAGGGGATGCCGAACTCGAAAGAAGGATCCGCAGGTTCATCCGCTGGAACGCGGCCGTGATGGTGATCAAAGCAAACCATCGCGAGAAAGGAATCGGCGGACATCTCTCGACGTTTGCCTCCTCGGCGACTCTCTACGAGGTTGGCTTCAACCACTTCTTCCGGGGTAAGAACGGTGACAACCCCGGTGACCATGTCTACTTCCAAGGACATGCCGCGACCGGCGTTTACGCCCGGGCCTTTCTCGAGGGTCGAATCGACGAGAAGCACCTCGACAACTTTCGCTTCGAGATCAACGGTGACGGTCTTTCCTCCTATCCCCATCCCCGGCTCATGCCCGATTTTTGGGAGTATCCGACGGTCTCGATGGGGCTCGGGCCGATCAATTCGATCTACCACGCCCGGTTCAACCGTTACCTCCACAACCGCGGACTCGACGACACCTCGGAGTCGAAGGTTTGGTGCTTCATCGGCGACGGCGAGGTCGACGAGCCGGAAACTCTCGGGTCGATCTCGCTCGCGAGCCGGGAGAAGCTCGACAACCTGATCTGGGTGATCAACTGCAACCTGCAACGTCTCGATGGACCGGTGCGGGGGAACGGCAAGATCATTCAGGAGCTCGAATCGGTCTTTCGCGGCGCCGGCTGGAACGTGATCAAGGTTGTCTGGGGCAGCGGCTGGGATCCGTTGCTCGAGGCCGACCACGAGGGCGCTCTCGTCCAGGTGATGAATGACACGGTCGACGGCGAATACCAGAGGTACAAGGCCGAGAACGGCGCGTTCGTGCGTGAGCAATTCTTCGCCAAGGACCCGCGGGCGCTAGCTCTCGTCGAGCACATGACCGATGACGAGGTCTGGGCGCTGCGGCGGGGAGGTCTCGACTACAAGAAGGTGTATTCGGCCTACAAACTGGCGACCGAGCTCACCGGGGCACCGACGGTCATACTCGCCAAGACGATCAAGGGCTGGACTCTCGGCCCCGACGTGGAGGGACGCAACGCCACCCACCAGATCAAAGAGCTCACTAACGCGCAGCTGCGCGAACTCCGCGAGCGGCTCTCCCTGCAGGAAGACGTCTCCGAAGAATCGCTATCCGGAGACAAGGAGCCTTTGTACCTGCGCTTCGCGGATGGCTCGGCTGAGCTCGAGTATCTGCACCAGCGACGCAAGGTGCTCAATGGCTATCTCCCGAGCCGGGAAACGCAGGTCCGGTCACCGCTAACGCTGCCGCCTCCCGAGTCGTTCGCCGAGATCTATTCCGGATCGGGGAAAGTCGAGGCCTCGACGACCACCGCCTTCACCCGCTTGTTGCGCAACCTCGCCCGAACGGAAGGTTTCGGACCGCGAGTCGTCCCGATCGTCCCCGACGAAGCCCGCACGTTCGGGATGGATTCGCTCTTCCGCGAGCTCAAGATTTACGCCAGCCAGGGCCAGCTCTACGAACCGGTCGACGCCAAGCTGCTGCTCTCATACGCCGAAGCGCAAAGCGGCCAGATCCTCGAGGAGGGGATCACCGAGGCGGGTTCCCTCGCCTCCTGGATCGCCGCCGGCACCTCGTACGCGGTAAGGGGCGTGCCGATGGTGCCTTTCTTCATCTTCTATTCGATGTTCGGCTTCCAACGGGTTGGCGACCTGGCCTGGCTGGCCGGCGATGCCCGCGCCCGAGGGTTTCTGCTCGGGGCGACGGCCGGTCGGACGACACTCGCTGGCGAAGGCTTGCAGCACCAGGATGGCCACAGTCTGATCCTGGCGGCAACCAATCCAGCGTGTGTTAGCTACGACCCGGCTTTCGCGTATGAGGTCGGCACGATCATCGAACACGGCATCAACCGGATGTACGGCGCCAAGCCTGAGGACGTGTTCTTCTATCTCACGCTCTATAACGAGAACTACTCGCAGCCGCCTCGTCCAGAAGGAGTGGCGCAAGGGATCGTGGACGGTATTTATCGCTTCGGCGCAGCTCCGGCCGGCATGGAACACAGGGCGACGATCCTGTTCTCCGGCACGGCCAACCTTGCCGCACGGAGGGCGCAAGTTGAGCTCGCTGATCACTACGGAGTGGGAGCCGAGCTGTGGTCGGTCACGTCCTATCAAAAGTTGCGCGACGAGGCGAACAGTGCCGAGCGGTGGAATCGACTCCATCCTTCAGAACAGGCGCGGATTCCATTCGTCACCACGACCCTCGAGGAGACCGAGGGTCCGATCGTTGCAGTCACTGACTTCATGAAGCTGGTCCCCGATCAGGTCGGCCGGTTCGTCCCTCGCCGCTTTGTGATCCTCGGCACCGACGGGTTCGGTCGTTCTGATGGGCGTGCCGCTCTGCGCCACCATTTCGAAACCGACCTCGGACACGTCGTTCTTGCCGTGCTTTCGGCTCTACACACAGAGGGCCAGATCGACCACGCGGCGGTCAAGGACGCCATCGACCGATACGGCATCGACCCCGACGCCCGCGACCCGCGTCTTCTGAGCTAGCCGCCGTGTCTCCCCCGGAGGGGGGACTACCCGAGCGCAGCGAGGGGGTAGGGGCGTAACCGCAAGAACGAAAACGCTTCGCCTTACTCGTCCGCCTCCTCCGTCGGCGGCCATTCCCCCATCCGAGGGAGAACCTAACGTGGCGCCCAGTGGAGAGATTGCCCGTCATTCTCGCGGTAGATGATGATCCGCTTGTCCTCGCCGCGGTAGTCCGAGACCTCGAGGCGAAGTACTACGAGGACTATCAGATTGTCGGGGCCTCTTCCGGCGCTGAAGGGCTGTCCATTCTCAATGAGCTCACGGCCCGCGGCTCGCCAACTGCCCTGCTCCTCGTCGATCAACGGATGCCGGAAATGACTGGGGTCGAATTCCTCGAGGCCGCGCGCCGACTCGACGAATCGGCCCGGCGCGTCCTCCTCACGGCTTACGCCGACACCGAGGCGGCCATTGCCGCAGTAAACATCGCGGGCGCAAGCCACTATCTCCTCAAGCCATGGGAGCCACCCAGTGAACGGCTCTACCCCGCCCTCGACGACGATCTCGCCACCTGGCGGGCTGGCTATCGGCCGGGTTTCTCAGGTATCCGCGTGCTGGGCGATCGGTTCGCCTCGTCGACGCATGAACTCAAGGACTTCTTGGCTCGGAATCAGATTCCCTACCAGGCGATCGATGCGGGTGGTCCCGAGGGAAACGCTCTCCTCGCCGCAGTCGGGGTTGAGGCCGCAGATCTGCCCGTGGTCCTGTTCGAGGACCGCCCGCCCCTCGTCAACCCGAGCCTGGAAGTACTCGCCCAGGCAGTCCAGCTTCGAACGAGACCCGAGCTCGAAACCTATGACCTCGTGATTGTTGGGGCCGGACCGGCGGGACTTGCGGCCGCCGTCTACGCCGCATCGGAAGGGCTCGAGGTGATCGCAGTCGAACGGCAGGCCGCGGGCGGTCAGGCGGGCCAAAGCTCCCGTATCGAAAATTATCTCGGCTTCCCGGCTGGTTTGACCGGAGCCGAACTGACCCGGCGAGCAGTCGCGCAGGCCGCGCGCTTTCATGCCGAGATGGTCATACCCGTCGAAGCGATCTCGATCACTCGTAACGACCCCTTCCGAGTGATCACCTTCGCCGATGGGACCCAGGCCAACGCTCGCTCTGTGATCATTGCCACTGGGGTCAGTTACCGGACCTTGCCGGCCGATGGCGCGGACAAATTCGCGGGACGCGGCATCTACTACGGGGCATCACCGCTTGAAGCGCTCGAGCACAAAGGCGAGGTAGTCGCGGTAGTGGGATCAGGCAATTCCGCCGGTCAGGCCGCGATCTATTTGGCCGGCTATGCCGAGAAAGTCATCATGATCATCAGAGGCGAGTCGCTGGCTGGGTCGATGTCCTCCTATCTGGTGGATCGACTCGAAGCTGAGAAGATCGAGGTCCTCACCCAATCGACGGTGCGCTCGGTCATTGGCGAGGATCACATTGATGCCATCGAGCTGACGGGACCGGACGGCATGTTGACAGTCCCGATTTCGGCCGCGTTCGTCTTCATCGGACAAGCTCCCCGAACCGACTGGTTGGCAGGCCAACTCCAACGCGACGACCTGGGTTTCATCCTCACCGGTCGGGATTGCCAGCCCGAGCCCAGCTGGTCAGCTGATCGGACCCCATTTCTGCTCGAGACGAGCCTCGCTGGAGTATTCGCGGCAGGTGACGTACGCGCCGGCTCGATCAAACGAATCGCCAGCGCTGCCGGCGAGGGTGCAATGGCGGTCAGTTTGGTGCATCAACACCTCGCCAAACTGTGAACCTCGACAACATTCTCACCCAGGTTCCTTACCTCGCCGGCCTCCCTGGGTCGGAGATCGAAAGGCTCGCCACGATCTGCAATGTCTTCGAAGTAGCCCCCGGGACCGTGGTCATCGAAGAAGGCGCGGCCCCGGGCGACCTCTTTGTCATCCTCGAAGGAAATTTTCGGGCGGTGCGCGCAGGACCCAACGGCGTGGTCACTTTGGGCACGTCGACCAGCGGCGAAGTGATCGGTGAGATGTCCTTGATCGAGGACCGCCCCACCTCGGCCACTGTCATCGCTCAAACCTCGGGCAAGCTCCTTCGCATCCCCGGTTCCGAGATCGGAAACCTGATGAATTCTCCCGAGATGACGAATCGGATCCTCCGCACCGTCATCCCCCGCCTTCGCGAACGCGAAGCAGCTCTAGGCCAGGCTGAAAAGCTGGCGGCGCTGGGCACCATGACCGCCGGGCTGCTTCATGAAGTGAACAACCCCGCCGCGGCCTTGCAACGTGCTGGCTCCGACCTGGCGGATACCACCTCTAAGTTGGTTCCGCTCCTTGACCACGAGCCCCTGACTGCGCTGCAACGCTCGGATCGGACGCGGGCAATTGCCGCGTTGTTGACGGCAGCCGGTGCCGAACCCAAGCTGGCGGGATCGCTGGTGGCCTTGGGTTGGAATGAGGAACTGCTCGCAGAGGTGCCCGAGTCGGAGCTTTCCCAACTCGCCGCGCTTGCCCATGTGCGCCAACTGGCTAACGAAGTCGTCATGGCCGCAACCCGTCTCGCTGAGCTCGTTGGCACGGTCAAACGCTGGACGTATCACGATCAAGGCGAACTACACGACGTCGACCTTGTGACAGTTATTGAAGACAGCATCACCCTGCTTCGCCACAAGACGGGAGCTGCCCTGGTGACCACGCGGCTACCGGAATCTTTGCTGGTCGAGGGTCGTGGAGGTGAGCTCAGTCAGGTTGTCACCAACCTCCTCGACAACGCCATTGACGCGCAGGCTCGCGAAATCATCGTCGAGCTTTCCGAAAACGAAGAACAGGTGGCACTCGCAATCGAAGATGACGGGAACGGAATCCCGCAGGAGAAATCCGACCGAATTTGGGAGCCGTTTTTCACCACGAAGGCGCCAGGCAAAGGAACCGGCCTCGGGTTGGCAGTAAGTCAGAGAATCATCATCGATCACGGTGGCTCAATTTCCTTCGAGTCCCAGCCTGGCCGGACTCGGTTTCTCCTCAGTCTTCCCAAGAGGGGTGCTCGGTGACCGATCTCCCCACGGGCGTCGTGACCTTCGTGTTCACCGACATCGAGGGATCGACCCGGCTCCTGAAGGAAGCTCCTTCCAGCTACCAACAGCTGCTCGAACGGCATGGCGAGATCGTCCGCGCCGCCGTGACCCAAGAAAAAGGTGCTGTCGTCTCGACCGAGGGCGACTCCTTCTTCGTGGTCTTCACCTCCCCTGTTGCGGCCATTCGGGCGATAGCGGAATTTCAGACCGATCTCGACAACGAACCTTGGATGGACGGACGAAACCTCTGCGTTCGAGTGGGCGCGCACACCGGAGAAGGCACCCTGGGAGGAGACAATTACTGGGGAATCGATGTGCACCGGGCGGCAAGGATTGCGGGATCCGGCCACGGCGGCCAAGTATTGCTCTCGAGCGTGACCGCGGCGTTGGCCGCACCACACCTACCGCCTCATTGCAAGATCAGAAGCCTGGGCACGCATCGGTTCAAGGACCTGACCGAAGGCGAAGAGGTCTTTCAGCTAGTCGTTGACGGTCTGCGCGCCGATTTTCCGCCGCTGGCTTCGCTCCAAGGGATGCCACACAACCTTCCGGTCCAGCTCGATTCGTTCGTGCACCGAGCCGAGCTCTCACAGATAGGTGGGCTGCTCGCCGCTGCACGCCTCGTCACTCTGACCGGCCCGGGCGGGACCGGGAAGACGCGGCTTGCATTGCAAACCGGAGCAGAACAAATCGGCGGTTACCGCGACGGCGTGTGGTTCGTTCCATTGGCCGCGATCACCGATCCGACGCTTGTGACAACCGCGGTCGGGTCCACACTCGGTCTGCAACTCACCGGTCGAGACCCCGACAGTCAGCTTGGCGAGCTGCTGGCCGACAAAGAGATGCTTTTGATCCTGGACAACTTCGAGCAGGTCTTGTCAGCCGCCGACAACGTTGCGATCTGGTTGAAAAGCGCACCCGCCTTGAAAATTCTCGTCACTTCGCGAGCACCACTTCACATTTCGGGAGAGCGGGAGTTCGCCGTGCCGACTCTTTCTCTGACCAACGAGGCGGTTGCGCTGTTCGTCGACCGCGCTCAGGCGGCACGCCCCGGTTTCAAGCTCGACGAGGCCAACACTCCGGCGATTGAGGCGATCGTCTCTCGCCTTGATGGCTTGCCCCTGGCGATCGAGCTGGCTGCCGCCCGGCTCCGACTTCTTTCCCTCGAAGCCATCGCCGAGCGCTTGGACTCACGGCTCGGACTCCTCACGGGCGGAGCTCGGGATCTTCCAGAGCGCCAACGGACACTGCGCGGCGCGATCGAATGGAGCGTCGATCTCTTGGCCCCCGCCGAGCAAGCTTTGTTCAGCCAGGCGGCCGTCTTCAACGGTGGCTTCTCGCTGGAAGAAGCCGAAGTCGTCCTCGCACCTGGGTATCCGCACGACGTGTTGGAAGGACTTGAAGCCCTGGTCGACCAAAGCTTGCTGAGACCTGTCGTTGATGCATCGACGCCAAGGTTCCTCATGTTGGAGACGATCCGAGAGCTTGCCACCGAGCAGTTGGCGGCGGTTCCCGGCGAACGTGACCTGCGCACGCGATACGCCAATGCTTTTCTCGCACTGGCCGAAAAGGCCGCGCCGCATTTCACGACCGATCAACAAAGGTGGTGGCTCGACCGGGTCGCCGAAGACCACGAGAACATGCGATCAGCTCTCGCCCACCTCACCGCCGAGGGGAATGCCGAGAAGGCTCAACGTTTGTGCGGAGCCCTGTGGCGTTTTTGGCAGATGCGCGGCTTTCTAAGTGAGGGCCGGATCAGAACAGAAGCCGCGCTCGACCTGGGCCCGGGCACACCCATGAGCAGGATCAGGGCCCTCGAAGGGGCGGGAGGATTGGCCTACTGGCAAGCCGATGGCCTCGCGTCGGAGGGTCACTACAGCGAACAGGTTGCCATCGCTCGTCAGATCGGCGACAAGCGCCAGCTCGGCTTTGCCCTTTACAACCTTTCTTCGGGAGCTGCGGTGCTCGAAAGAGGGGATTCTCCCGCGATCATCGCTGAGGCCGTGCGCCTCGCCGAGGAAGTAGGGGATCCGGAATTGCTGGGGTCGGTCTACTGGGGATTAGGCAGCCTTCTCTACCTGGAAGCTGATCCTGCCGACCCTTCAAATCAGGAAAAACTCCTTGCGGGCATCGAAGCTCTCAACCGCGCATCGAGTCATCTGGCGGGAACGAACCTGAGCTTTCAGATCGGGTGGACCGACAACATGCTCGCCTTTTGTCTGCTTGCCGCAGGCCGACCCGATGAAGCCATAATCCATCTTCGCTCAGCCTTGGAGCGCTTCGTCGATGCTGGGGATCTCTCTGCGCTTCCGCTGCAGGTCGCTTCCTATGCCGAGTACGCCCTGCAGCTGGGAGAGATCGAGTTGGGTGTGACTCTGGCCGGGGCGAGCGCGTCCGTTCAACGGGGAAGCGACACCAAGTTGCTCGACATCGCGGTCAACGAGGTCCGGGGGTCGCGAAAAGCGATCGAAAGCCTCGGAGCGACCCCTAGCGAAGCCTTGCTGGCCGCAGGGGCGGCACTGACGGTCGAAGAGACCCTGGAAATCATCCGCAAGCTCTGAAACGCAGCCATTTGAGTGGCCCCCTGGGCCGCGAAATGATTCTTCCGACGCCAGTACTAGCCGGATAACGTCTTCTTCCACAAGGAGTGGTTCTACGAGCGTTGGAGTGAGGTCGGAGCGATGGGTCGCTCACCCCAAGTGGGCCTGGCTGCTGCGTGTCACTTCCGTCTTGATCCCACTCGCAGCCGCATATGTCGCCGCCAGCGTCGTCGGGTCGTCGATCGACGTCATCTGGCTGGTGGTGGTGGCTCTCGGTTGCAGGGTCCGGCGTCCTTGCCGCGGCCCTGACGATGCGCTGGAGCAATCGATTGCAGCTCCTGGCGATGACCTACGAGATGGAGCTGCTGTTCCCCGGCAGAGCGCCCGAGCGAAGCGCCGTCGTGAAGATGGTGGGCCAACCCGAGTTGCTGCGATCCCCTCCCCAGCTTCCCGCCGAGGCGGCGACCAAGGTCATGGCCATGGTGTTGTCGCTGCGGCGGACCCATGCCCGCACCAACCGCCATCCTTACCGGGTCGCGGCCATAGCCGACCTCATCGGTCGCCAGTTGCACCTGGAACCAGCCGAGTTGGAGCGGCTGCGCTGGGGGGCGCTGAGCTACGAGATTGGCAAGCTCGCTTTGCCTCCGGACCTCGCGACCCCGGATTTGAGTATCGAGCAAGCCGAGCTCTTCGCAACGTACCCGGCCCGCGGCCACCGGATGCTTGGTGCTCTGTCCGAATGGCTGGGTGCTTCGGCCACAGCAGTTGCCCACCACACCGAGAACTGGGACGGCTCCGGTTACCCCGATCGACTCATGGGGGAAGAAATCCCGCTCCCAGCCCGGGTCGTCGCAGTGGCCGTCACTTTCGATCTCCTCATCAGTGGTCCCGATGCAATCGATATTCACGCTGCTCGGCGCCACATCGCCGGTGCCGCCTCCTCGGACTTCGACCCGGAAATAGTCCGAGCCTTGCTCCGCATCGACGAGGGTCGACTGCGTTCGATCGCTGGCCGGTCGACTCCCCGGCTTCGCCGGCTCGCCGCACTCCGACCAGGACCTGTCCTGGCTTTGATGGCTACCTTCCTCCTGATCACCGGGGTCGCCATGGCCGGAGCTCTTCTCCCGGCGTCATTCAACTCAGTACGATTTGACGAACTGCTCGCATTCCTCGAGACCACTTCGACCAGCACTGCCCTTGCGGCGCCTACGACTGCAGAATCTGCTTCCTCGCCGTCGTCGTCGACCACGCGAGGAACAGCTGAATCAACATCGACGCTGACCGCAGAGACCACGACGACCACCACGACGGCACTCCCGCGCCCGGACATAACGACTACGACCAGCCGGGCCGCCACGACAACCACTCGGCCCGGCACCACCACGACTTCGCTTCCCGGCTCGACGACGACAGGTGCAGTGACCACCACCACCGGGGCAGCAACGACCACGACTCGTCCGCCCACGACCACGACCACGAATCCGCCGGGCACGACCAC
Source organism: uncultured Acidimicrobiia bacterium (assembly GCA_963761985.1). Taxonomy (GTDB): domain Bacteria; phylum Actinomycetota; class Acidimicrobiia; order Spongiisociales; family ZC4RG35; genus JACCTH01. Next base: position 165,536 of record CAVXIT010000003.1, on the reverse strand, counting down.
TACCGCAGCGCCGACACGACGACGGCTGCACCGACAACCACGACCACCGCAGCGCCGACGACGACAACAACGGCCGCGCCCACCACTACGACCGAGGCGCCCACCACCACTACGACCGAGCCGGAGCCGACGACAACCACCCTCCCCGAGCCATAACTTCGACCGCTTCGTTGTCTCACCTACGATCCTCTGCCCATGCGCGCCGAGGACTCCCACGACTTCATCTCATTTCGAGACCCCGACGAGAACCGGACCTGGCTATTCGACGCCACGTTTCTGAGATCGTCCTGGCTGTGCATTTTCGGTCGGGGCTGCCAGGGGATTCTCACGGCTCCCACGCCCGAGCTGTCACAGGGTTGCTGCTCGATGGGAGCGTGGTTTACCGACGAAGAAGACGTAGCCAAGGTGACACGTCATGCCGCTCTCCTCACCGACGACAACTGGCAGTTCCGCAAGAAAGCCGGAGACAAGATCTGGCGCCAACGAGGCGACGATCAGACGTCGCGTCTGGTCGATGACGCCTGCATCTTTCTGAATCGTCCCGACTTTCATCGCGGGGCAGGCTGTGCGCTCCACCTCGGAGCCCTCGACGCCGGCGAACGGCCTTTGGATTGGAAACCGAATGTCTGCTGGCAACTACCGCTGCGTCTCGAGGAAGACACCGATGGCCATGGCCATGTCACCTCGGTGCTGCGCGAATGGAAGCGACGTGACTGGGGCGACGGTGGCGACGAGTTCGCCTGGTGGTGCACCGATAGCCCGCTTGCTTTCGTCGGCGGCGAACCCGTCTATGAAAGTCTGAAGGCGGAGATCATCGAGATGATCGGTCCAAAGGTCTATGCCCTGCTGATCGAGCAACTGAAGCGGCCCCAACCCCTCCCCCACCCTGCGCTCCGTAAGAAGGACAAAGGCCGCCGCCCGCGTATCCCGGTGACCCCGGTCCAGGGCAATTAGCAACCCAGGGCTCGTATGCCGCGTTTAGCGGATTCGGGCTCATAGATCGAGCCGATCACCACCTCGAGCTGGTCAGACCACTCCGCCGATGAGAGCGCCGACGGCGACGATGACCAGATAGGCGGCCAAACCTCCGCCGACCAGGAGTCCTCGCTGCCATGGCGCGATTTCCGAGCGCCCTAGCACGAAGTAGACGATCACTCCCAGGAAGGGCACGAGGAGAATCACCGCGGTCCAGCCAATGACGGCGCCTTTGCTGCGTCCGCTCCGTACTAGATCCCAGAGCGCGATCGCCACCCAGGCTGCATAAAGAACAAAGGGTAAGAAGTACGCATAGAGCCCGAAGAAAACCGAGGTCACCGAGCCGAGGAGCACACCAAACACTGTCGTTCCTTTCATGGGTTCGACCACCAGTCCCGCAGGAACCTCTGGCATCGAGATGACGGATAGATCGATCGAATAATTCTCAAAGACATCCACAGCAGGCGCGATAGGAGCGTCAGCCGGCATCACCGGTTGGGGTCCCGGCTTGGGCGCTGAGCCCACCGGGTTGACCGGTCGAAGGTCGAGCCCGTTTTCAACCACCCGACCGAGCTGCTCGGTGCTTCCCCCAAGCTCGTAGAGAAGCGGCAGCCGGAGCCCGTCACAGGTGGCAAATGCTTCGAGCCCAACGGGCAGGGAAAGATCGAAGTCGTTGCCGGCAAAGCAGTTGTCGGCACCCGATGGACCGGCGAGCGCAAGGTCGGCTCGACCCGAACCATGGACGGAGTTTCCTTCGACCCGATTCCCCGAACTCGTCCAGAAGTTCCGATCAAGGTTGGGAGTGATGGCAATGCCGTTGACTTCCTGGTTGAAGACGCGATTGCGGGTCACCAGTGAGGTGTTGCCGCCCGCGAGAAGGATCCCGTTGCCGAGTCCCGACCATTGGGCATCTTTGGCCGGCGCCTCCCTGTTGTTGTTGTCATGGACCAGGTTGCCAGCGATCGTCACATCGTGGAATGGCGGCAACAGTTCTGAATCGAGTGTGTTGGGAACAATTCCCGCGGCGTTGAAACGCCACACCGAATTGACCAAGTAGAGATCGCCCGAGGCGTTGGTCCCCGAGTAGCCCAAGCCGTTCCACTCAGCGACAACGTCGCTGATCACGGCCTGGCAAGGATCGCATTGGCCGATGTAGAAGCCAGAGTCCGGCGAGCCAGACGCGTATGAATGCTCGAACAACCCGTCCGAAGAGTCGAAGGCATAGATGCCGTAGTCGCCGTTGTCGACCGCCGTCACCCAGGACGCGCGAAAGCCGCGCACCCCCGTCCAATAGACACCATTGGCGATCGCATTGATCACCGTCAGGTTCTCGACCGCAACGCCATCGGCGTAAATCAAGATCGCGTTTTCGTCAGCCAACCCGGCGTCGATCACGACATCGTTTCGGTCGACACCGCGGATGATGAGGCCGGGAGTGCTCACTTCCACCGCCTCCCGGTAATGCCCCTCCCCAATTAGCACGAGATCACCAGGTGAAGCCATGTCGACGGCACCCTGGATGGTCTCCGAATCCTCGGGGACCCGAAAAGTCACCCCCGACCACTCGGCCGGCGCCGAGGTTTCCCGCACGCCTTGAGCAGCTAGCGAAGCCCGGGCATCGCCCACCACGAGACGGGCGGCCATTCCCTCGCCGTCGGCATTCCCATGGAAGGTGCAGAAGAACAAATACTCCCCTGGCTCGTCGAAAGAGATCGTGGCGGAATCGCCTTCGAGTTGGTTGAGCGAGCCGAACACTGTCTCCGTCGACCATGCGCCGCTGGCAGCGACCGCATTGTGGGGATTGCGACCCGCGCCGACGAACGTGACTTCACCTCCGACGGGGATGCTCACAACCCGCGAGGCGAAGGTGTTGTCGTACATCTCGACAGTGGCCTGCCCCGGGTCGTCTGCCTCCCCGACTCCGCCACAGGCTCCGCCGGCGAACACGAGAACAAACAATGGATAACGGAGCAACTTCGCACGTCGGCAGACGCGGTTGATCACGAACGCTGGCGAAATACGTTTCTTAGCCAGGAGGCGAGGCTTGCAAGGAGGAGCAGAAAGGGTTTGACCTGAGTCGCCTCGATCTCAGCAGCCATTGCCTCAGACGGTGCTGCCATCTTCGCTTCCAGGCAGCTGGAGAAGTCTGTGATGAGACGCCGGCTCATCTCGTTGATCAGACCGGTGCGGCCGAATTGGGCGGCGGGGCCGGCCAGAGTGATGTCAGCGTCGATTTTGACGGTGGTGCCCGTTCCCGCCTCGCTCAGCGCGTAGTTGACCTTGACCTGGCCGCGACTCCCTCCTTTTTTGTCCACCCCCTTGCCGTCGATCAGCGCGCTGCGATTGCCCGGGTCAGAGGTGATGTTGGCCTCGCCTTCGAAGGTCGCCGCGATCGGACCCAGCTTGACCGCGATGTTGCCCACGTAAACCCCGCCTCCCTTGTCCTCGGTCAGAGTCGCCCCGGGCAAACATTGCGCGACGGCCGGTACATCCTGAAACTGCTCCCACACCGCCTCCAAGGGGCGTTCGACAGTGAACTCCTGGCTGATCTTCACCTGGCTATCCGCATCTGGCGCTCACGGTACCGGGCGCCAACCGGCGGGGCCCTTTTTCTCCACCAGAGGACCCCCTTTCCGATGGCGGCGAACCGACATGATCTCGGCGAGGATCGACCACGCGATCTCCGTTGGTCCATCGGCTCCGAGGTCGAGCCCTGCCGGACCGTAGATCCGATCGGAGGGGTCGGGAGTCTGGCCACGCGCACTGAGGTCCTTCAGCATTCTCTCGAGACGCTCGCCCGGGCCGAGACAGCCGATGTAGGCCGCTCCCCTGCCCAGCAAAGAGCCGAGAAAGTCGACGTCCCGGAGGTAGTTGTGCGACATGACGACAAAGGCCGTTCGGTCGTCGACGTCGATGCGTTCCGAGAGCTCAGCTGGGGCACACTGGATCAGGCGGTCGGCTTCGGGGAAGCGCTCGCGGGTCAGGAATGCTCGCCGATCATCGACCACGGTGACCTCATATCCAAGCTCCTTGCCAAGCCGGACGAGCGGCACCGCGTCATGTCCGGCTCCGCACACAACCAGCCGCGGCGGCGAAGAGATCACTTCGAGCAGGTAGTCGACACCGGCACGATGAATCCGTCGATGCCTGCCATCCCGTAACGCTTCGGCCAACTCCGATGCCCACTCGGGGTCATCTTCCTCGATGGCCTGGTGCCGCCCTAGTTCAGATCCCGAGAGGATGTGCAGGACGCCCATCGGGTTCTGGTCGAGAATTCTCGCAAGTCCTGCCGCGGCCGCCGCGGGCTCAAGCAGAAGCTCCGTCACCCCGTTGCAACCAATGCCCCATCCCCAAACCGCCTCGTCATCGGCGGTGAGGTCGAACTCGCTCAACCTCGCCGCACCGTTGGGCCTCATCTCGCCCGCGATGGCAATTAACTCGTTGTCGAGGCATCCGCCGGAGACGGTCCCGACCATCGTCCCGTCTGTGGCCACGAGCTGGCGCGCTCCTAGTCCTCGATAGGTCGAGCCGCGCACTCCCACCACCGTCGCCAGGACAAATTCAATGCCGCGTCGGTTCCATTCAGCAATGGTGGGAAGAATCTCTTCGGCCATCAGATCAAACTAGGCAGATCAAATCTAGGTGGCTCAACTTAGGCGCGCCTAATGACCGGTGTCACCCGCCAGCAGCGCAAGAGCGTGAGTCAGCACCGGGGTCAAAGCTTCGAAGCCTTCGCGCACCCCGTTCGGGCTGCCCGGCAAGTTCACGATCAACGTCGAGCCCCTCGCTCCGACGACCGCGCGCGAAAGAACCGCCATTGGGGTTGCCTCAAGGCCTTTCGCGATCATGAGCTGACTCATTCCTGGAACCACACGCGAAACCACAGCCAAGGTCGCCTCCGGGGTGACATCCCGCGGTCCGAGACCGGTGCCGCCGGTGGTCAAGATCAAGTCGGCGCGGTCGCACAGATCTATCAATATTTGTGTGATGGATTCGACCTCGTCCGCAACGACTTCATGGCCGGCGCCTTCGAAACCAGCTTTGACGAGAAGGTCCAGTAGGAGTTCGCCCGACTCGTCTTTCCTGGTTCCGGCCGCCACCCCATCAGAGACGGTGACGACCGCCGCCTTCACGAAACGAAGAACGTCTCGGGGTCAGGCGGGATAGGGATGCCGCGAGCGAGTGCGAATCGGAAAATCACAAACAGGACGACGACGGCTGCTGCGAGACCCCAGCTGAAGCGGCGGGCAGTCGAATTGGAATCGGCTTCGACCGCTTTGCTGCCGGGTGCTGCCAAAAGGGTTGCCACGGTGAACAGACCATAGAGAGGCAAAGCGGAGACCAGGCCGGTCCCTGAGTCGGGCACAAAAAAGAGCACCGCAAGCAAAGCGCCGGCAACTCCTCCGACCAAGCCGATGCGGGCCACGAACCCGACTCGACGCGACGGAGTAGAGATCTCGCTGCGAGAGGTGGCAAAAGCGAGGAAAGCGGGTGCCGCAGCCAATGACACCAAAAGCAGACCGATCGCCCCGGCGACTCCGACGACCATGTTGATGCCGGCCGGAAGGTTGAAATGTCCGAGCGCCAGAGCGACATCACTTTGGTTGTCGACTCCGGCCAGCGCCAGGGGAACGAATCCTTGTCGGAAGCAGTGGAGGATCAGCCATAGCACCGCCAAACGCGACGCATCATGACGCCGGCTGGCCGGATAGATCGCCAGGAATCCAGCACCAACGATGAGCGCGGCCAGCGCTCCTCCCGCCAGGGCAAGTGGATTGTCTCCGGCGGTGAATACCACCCGGTCGTGATAGATGATCGGCTCCCGGTCGAGGAACCAGCCGACGGCCAGGCGGCCCAGGGAGTCAGCCAGGACCGCGATCACGATTCCGACAGTCGACGCGAGAGCTGAGTTAACGAGCAGCGAAACGCTGGAGGTGCGCTCCCTCTCCTCCACCATTGTGGTCATCGCATCCCCGGAGATTGCTATGGGCATCCTAAAACTTCGACAAGTTTCGACCGAATATCAAACGGTTTCGAGCTCCTCGAGACTTTCCGATTCAATCACGTCGTGGCGGTTGACGGCGCTCGAGATCAAGGCCTGGATGATGGCGGTGATGGGTAAGGCGATAATGGCTCCCACTCCACCCAGCAGACTGGCGCCGGCGATGATCGCCCCGATCGAAATGGCCGGATGTATTGACATCGTTCTGCTGGTGATGCGGGGGGCGATCACCCAGTTCTCCAGCTGCTGATACGCGACCAAAATGATCACGACCCAGAGACCTTTTATCGGGCTGACTGCAAGCCCGGCGATGGCGGGAAGGACCAATCCGAGGTAGGTGCCGATGACAGGAATGAACTGGGAAATGACCCCCATCCAGACCGCCAGGGGAAGCGGCGACGGAACCCCGAGGATGGCCAGCGCGGCCCAGGTGAAGGCGGCGCAGATGATCGCCAGCAAGACCCGCGAGTAGACGTACTGCCCGGTCTTTTCCACCGCGGTGTCCCACGTCGAGAGGGCTCGCTCTTGTCGCTTGGCCGAGACGGTCGAAAGCAGCAATCGTCTCCAGGTCGGCCCCTCGGCCAGGAGGTAGTAGCCGAAAAGAGTGACGGTGGTGAGCTGGAAGATCAATCCGAACACGGTGTTGCCCACTGCACGCAAACCGCCGGCGACCTGCGATCCGTATTGCTCGATAAGTGATCCGAGATCGGTGAAGTCGGCACCGATCCCGGACACCGACAACTCGAGTCCGAAGGTGCGGTTGGCCCACTCGGTGACCGCTTCGGCGTAACCCGGCAGGTTCTCGATCAAGATCGTTCCCTGGGCGATCAACAACGGCACCAAAAGGAAGAGGAAGCCGATGAAGAGGATCGCCGCGCCGATGAACACGACGGCGGAAGCCACCCGTCGTCGCCAGCCGCGCTTCACCAATGCCAGTACCGCGGGCTCGAGGGCAACCGCGAGGAACAACGCCAGGAAGACAAAATAGAGAAGCGTGCGGATCTGAAATATGACCCAAAGAGCGATCGCAGCCAGGAGCAGCACCCCAAGCACGATCCAGACGGCCCGCGCCAGCCAATCAGGCGGCCTCTTCCGATTGGGCAGTGCTACCACTTCACCGGCAGGCTACCCGGGGGCTGCTCGAGATCCCTGTTGTCACTGGGCCAGCCGACTGACAAGCGCTCGCTCCCCATGGCCAAACCAGGGCGGGCTCGCCCCTGCGAGGTTCTCCATTAGGTGGCTCTCTTTGGAGGTTGCGGGTATCGCCACGTGACAGCGTGGGTCGCTCAGAACCCACTTGAGCAATGCCTGCGGCCAGGTTTTGACCCCGAATTCGGCGAGAGGCGCGAGCTCGCGCGAGCTAGGTGCGCGCCGCAACAGCGACCCTTCACCGAACGGCCGCATGACGAGGACGCCCAGATCACGCGCCGCGGCTGCGTCGAGGATTCGCTCGCTGGCTTGCGACTGGTGTGGGTTGTAGGGAATCTGGATCACATCGACCTGATCGAGGTAGCGACCCATCTGGTCGTAGTGATCTTCGGACCAGTGCGTGATCCCGACTGCCCTGACCTTTCCTTCGGCTCGGAGCTGCGACAAAGTTGCGAGCCGCGCGGGAGCGCTCACCAGGTTGTGGACCTGAAAGATGTCGACCCGGCCCCCGAAGAATCGCAACGAGTCCTCGATTTGGCGGGCCGCCACGTCATCGTCGTTGCTCCAGACCTTGGTGGCCACCAGAACGTCGTCGCGTATGTTGGCGACGGCCTTGCCTAGCACCCGCTCGGCTTCTCCATACATCGGCGAAGAATCGAACAGCGTCAAACCTTGGGAAACCGCGCTGGCGACAAGACCGGCGCGGTCGGCTTCGATCTTTTGGCCGCGGACGTCGAACGTCTTCCAGGTTCCCATGCCAACTACGGCGGCTTCGAGACCGCTCCGCCCAATCCGTCTGATCTCGGGAGGCAACAGCTAGCGACGCTTACGTCGCATCAGCCGCTGCAACGTCTCCGACTCGGAAAGCACGTCGGGCTTCTGGCCGGTCGCCGCCGCTTCCTCCTTGACTGCCTCGACTCGCCTCTTCTCCCTGGTGCGAGCCGTCACGACCCCTTCGCGCCAGAGTTCGGCGTCGCCGGCGGTGAAGACGAGCCGACGCAGCGCAACGTCAACGAGGAACAGCGCCAGAGCCAATCCGGCCAGCCACGGCCAAATCGGCACTTCAGCCCGACCCTGTTCGGGGGCTGGATCAAAGATTGAGGCGAGATCAGGATTGAGGCGGCCTCCGGTCAAACTGGCGAGATCGTTGCCAAGAGTGGGATCGGGCTCGCGGAAGGCGAACTCTTCTTCGTAGGCCGACACGGCTCCGGAACCCGAGGTGATCTGAGATCCATCCGGGTTCGCCTGGGTCACGGCGACCCAGTAGGCGCCCGACGCCCCAAGCGGCGCCGCTCCGGAAAACTCCGACTCCGAGATACGAGTGAGCGGAACGACGCTGAGTTCGCCGTCGGGACCGCGGACCCGAGCGGTGGCCGTGCTGTCGAGATCGGCCCCTACCGCCGAATAGCGAATCTGAAGCTGACCATTCTCGACAAAGGTCACCGGTGGGTTGTCGCGTCCGGCCGGCAGCACATCGCGCACGACCTTGCCCCAGAAGTCCGAGTAGCCCTCCCAGTCCACCCACTGGCTGAGCCAGCGATTCGTCGAGTCCGAGGTCCAGGCCGTCGCCCGGCCCAACCCGCGCTGCCAGGTAGCCAGCAAGGGGTCGGCCTGGCCGATCTCCATCAAGACCGAAGCGGTCCCCTTCGCCTTGGTCAACACATACCCGAGCAGCGGCGGCGACTCGGTGAGCTCGGACGTGACCGGTGAGGGGGCGCCCAGCACCGGGAAGAAGGTTCCCTCAGTGGCAAGGTTGCGAGCCACGGTCAGAGTCTCCTGGACGAAGATCTCGGGGATCTGTTCGAGATTGTCGCCGGCGTAATAGCGGCCACCGCCCAACTCGGCCATGCGCTCGAGGGTCGTGCCGGGACCTTCGCCTGTACCCAGCACCGAGAGCGTCACGCCGGCGTCGGCAATTTCGCGCGCGATCGGGAGGAGATTGGCATCGCTCGGATCCCACCCGTCGGTGAAGAGGACGATATGACGGAGCTGCTCGGGGGCATCCTGCAATTCGGCAAGGGCGACTTCGAGCGCGTTCGAGATCTCGGTGTCGCCGTTGGCGGTGATCCCGCTCAAAGCGCCGGCCGGATCGGAGATGCCCGAGCGCTCCTGCAACGGGATGACCCAGTCGGTCCCCGAGGTGAACGTCAGAACTCCGACGCGATCGGACGCGGTCAGCGCCTCGATGGCGAGCTCGGCGCCGGCCCGGGCGATGTCGGTCTTGACCACCCCGGTCTCGACTGCATTCCCCATGTCGCAATGACACGCACCCATCGAGCCGGAGCTGTCGATCACCAGAACCTCCGCTACGGGCTGGCGGCGGACGAGATCGTCGGGGTTCGACGACACCGGCAACACGGCTTCGAGAGGCGTCTCGTGATAGTCGCCGAGCCCGTACGCACGGTCTCCTCCGATCACCACCAAACCCCGTCCGAGCTCTTCGACGAAAGCGGCCAGTGATTCGGCTTCGTCAGTCTCGGGCTGGTCGACGTTGACCAGGACAACGGCGTCGTAATTGAGCAGCTCTGCCGCAGACGGAATCGAACGGCGTTCCTCGACGTCGATCCCTCCCGCAATCAAAGCCCGGGCCAATGCGTCCGCCTCACCTTCGACGCCTTCAACTACGGCCACCTTGGCCGGACCGAGGATCCGAGTTATGCCTTCGGCTCGATTGTTCTCGGTGCGAGTGTCGAAGCCGGCTTCAATCGTCGCCGCGACCGAGAGGAAACCCGACCCCGAACCTTCGAGCTCGACCGTCACCTCGTTGCGTCCCGAGACCAGTTCAACGTTGACGAGTTGTTCGTCTCCCCCGCTCTGCACGAGGAGAGTCGCCGGCCCAGCCTGGTTGGTCCGGATCACCACCGTCGCTTCGACGCTATCCCCTTCACGCACCACGGCCGGCAGCAACACGCTTTCCACCAGGGCATCGGCGCTACGGGCGGTGTCAAGCTCGAAGACGTCGAGCGCGATTCCCAGCTCGGCTAGCCGACGGGCCGCGGAACGCGCGTCGCCGGTGGTTGGAACCAGGTCGGTGAGCAGAACAACCCGGCGTGATCCCTCACTCGGCATCACTGCCGCGATGGCGTCCAAAGCGGAAGCAAGGTCAGTTGCCGAGTCGTCGGGATTGGTCCTGATCGGGCCTGGTTGCCGGTCGAGCGTGAAGGCCGAATCGAGCTGTGTGTTGCGACCAAACACCGCGATGGCCGTGCGCTCGTCTCCCCGCGCTTGCTCCAACACCGAATCGAGAAAACTCTCTTGGTCGGCGGCGGCGGCGCTCGAAATCGAAGCAGAGCGGTCGAGAAGGAAGAGGATCGAACGCTGATCGACCGAACGGGTCAAGATCGGTTGGGCGGCGGCGAGGACGAGCAAAGCGACGGCGACCAAGCGGGTGGTGACGGCCCAACGGTGCTGGGGACGGGGAACGGTTCGCCCCCCGCGGCGAGCGATGAACCAGACCAGAGCCAACGCCGGGACCAACGCAACCAGCCACCAAGGGTTGGCAAAGGTCATGACGTCATCGCCGTTTCGCGAGAGCCCGAAGGCAGGAAGGGCCGCTGGTGCCCAACCCACCATTCGATCGCCATCAGCAACAACGCCAGGGCGATGACCCAGGGCGCCCATTCTCTGATGCGCACGGTGGCCTCTTCGGTCTCGGTCGCGGCGCCCACAGTGGCGATTTCACGGCTGGCGCCAGCCGATTCGTCTGCGACAAAGGTGCGCACCGCAATCGGTCCTGGCGTCACCACTCCTTCCGCGTCCACGTACGAGATCTCGTACACGCCGGGCAGATCGGTGTCGGCGAATTGGGCCGAACCTTCCGCCAGGCCGCGTACCTCGCCATCGGGCATCGTCACCTGGGCCACCGACCCGGCTGGAGTCGCGAGCCCGATCGGAGTTCCGGCGGCATCAGTTGAGGCATTGATGGAGGACGCGCCGGCGAGCCAGCTCAGTATCCGAGCGCCCAGAATCGGAAAGCCCACCTGCACCGGCAGGTTGGACTTGGTGATGTCGAAGGTGAAATATGCCACTCGTTGGCCGTTGATTTCGCCCAACAGGATGAGAGGAACGTCACCCGCCCTGACCAGCGGCAGCCAGCGGGGCGCATCCACCACCTGTGCTTCGCCGACCACCAGCCCCGAGAGGTCCACCGAATCCAGAATGGGCTCTCCCGGCCGCTGGTAGGTGACGGCCAGGTTGCCGGCAAACTGGCTGGCGGTCACGCCTTCGGGGGTCGCTTCGGGGGCGATCAACCAGGTGGGTCGGTCGAAATCGGGGAGTGGTCCTCCGTCGGAAACGAGGATGGCCGGTGTGCCCTCGCCTTGGTTGGTGAAACCTGGCACCGCATCGACCAGAGCCTCGAGATACGGGGAGCCCTCGCCGGTGACGGACACCAATTGCTCGGGCGCTGAGCCCACGATCAGGGTCGCCGAATCGTCGAGTGGGAGGGAGTCAGCATTGTCGAGGAGACGCACGGTCAATCGATCACCCGGCCCGGCATCGATCGGTGTGGTCTGCCGGGCCGAATCTTGAGCCGGCACCTCGAGATCGAGGGTTCCCGCCGGCAAGCCATTCACCGCGACTTCAGCCTGCACCGTCCGGTTCTCGGCTCCAAAGTTGATGACGTTCAGGAATGCCCGGGTGGTTCCCTCGGTCGAAGGCTCGAGGCTCCATGCCGCGACTGCCAGGTTGTCGGCAAAGTCGTCATAACGGAGCATTTCCGCTCCGGCCACCGGCTCTTCCGGCAGCGGCTGATTGCCTCCGTCGGTCAGCAGCAGAACATTGGTCGGACGGTCGGGAGTGGCGAGACCACGGGCGAGACGGACCGCCCCTGAGAGGTCGGCGGCACCGCCGCCCGCCTCGAGCGATGAGATCGCTTCGCGCACCAACGTCGGGTCGCGACCGAAAGCGAGGAGCACCCGTGGGTTAGGTCCGGCTTCAACGATGGAGACCTGGTTGGTTTCGGACAGGTCTTCGACCAGGGCGAGGGCTTGCGTCTTGGCCGTTTCTAACCGTCCCGACATGCCCATCGAGCCCGAGGTGTCGAAGACAAAAGCGGTGTGCGGGCCAAGCAAGGTTTGTTCGCGATAGAAGGGTCGGGCCAGGGTGAGAACGAACGCCGCGAGCACGGCAAGCTGCAAGAGCAACAGCGGAGTCCAGCGGAGTTTCTGCCACGGCACCGCCGACGACACCGGGATCTCGGCCTTCTCCCACAGCATGGTGCTGGAGACCTCGACGCGGGGCCGCCTGCTGCGCAGCATGTACAAGACGATGAGGGGACCGGCCAGGGCAGCCAGCCCGAACAGCGTCGGGATGAGAAAGCTCATGGCGAGTGACTCATGTGAGCGCCTCGGCTCGGGAGAGCGCGCCTAATACCTGCATCGGCGCGTCGTCGGTGGCCGGCACCAATACATAGTCGAGGCCGGCCCGGCGAGCGCGGCCCGACGCCTCGGTGGCGAAGCTTTCGAGAGCGAGTCGGTAGCGGCGCATCGCGTCTTCCGAAGTCGAAACCTCGACTTCGCCGCCCGATTCGGAATCGGCCAGCCGCAGGTCGCCCGCAAGGCCAGGGTCGAGCTCCTCCTCGCCGAGGACATGGAGGACAATCCCTCCGGCGCCAACGCCGAGACCATCGAGAGCGGAACCGAAGTCCGGGCTCAGCAAGTCCGAAACGAGCACCAAGGCTCCGCGCGAAGTCCCTTCACCGACCAGCTTGCGGAGCGTCGGCGCCAGCTCGCCACCACCTCCCGTTTGGAGCTGCTCCAACCACGCCTCGAGCTGGGGCCAGCGAGAGAGGTGCCGGCCGGCTGGGCCAACCTGGAGGGCGGATCCGCCAACTGCGTAGACCTGCACTCGATCGCCGCCGGCCAAACCGAGGTAGGAGATCATCCCGGCCAATACCTTTCCGACCTCTGACTTGCGATAGAAACCCATCGACTTCGACACGTCGAGCACGACCTTCAACGGCAACTCTTCTTCGGCCTCGAACTGGCGCACGAGCAACACACCGAGCCGCGCCCAGAGGTTGTGATCGATGCGGCGAAAATCGTCGCCCGGCACGTACTGGCGATAGTCGGCGAAGTCGAGGCTCTCCCCCTTGTGGCGCGAGCTGTGACGACCCGCCCATTGAGCGATCACCCGTCGACGGGTAACGAGCGAGAGCCGTTCCAGACGGCCGCGCAACTCGGCCGGCAGGAGCACTAGGAAACCGGCTGGGGCGAGGGGTGAGCCTCGAGCACTTCGGAGACGATCTGGTCGGCGCGGACCCCGTCGGCCAATGCTTCGTACCCGAGGACCAGGCGATGACGGAGCGACATCGGGGCGACTTTCCAGATGTCTTCCGCGGCAAGGTTGGGACGCCCCGCCGCAAGAGCCAACGCCTTGCCTCCGAGCACCAGTGCCTGGGCACCGCGAGGGCTGGCTCCATTCCGAACATAACGCTTGACCAGGTCCGGCGCCTTATCGCTTTCGGGGTGAGTCGCCTCGACGAGGGTCGCGGCGTAGTGGAGGAGGTGGGATCCTGCGGGCAGGTCTCGCACCATCTCCGACATCCCAACGATCGCGGCTCCATCCATGACCGGGCTGGGCTCGGTTTCCGGTCCCGCAGTCGTTCGCTTGAGGATTTCGACCACGTCTGCGGCAGGCGGAAATCCCACCAGAGCCTTGAACAAGAACCTGTCGAGCTGAGCTTCAGGCAGCGGATAGGTGCCTTCTTGCTCAATCGGGTTCTGGGTGGCCATGACCAGAAATGGTCTGGGCAAGGAGTGGGTCTCGCCGCCCAGGGTCACCCGCCGCTCCTGCATCGCCTCGAGCAACGCTGACTGGGTTTTTGGCGTGGCGCGGTTGATCTCGTCGGCCAGGACCAGGTTGGCAAAGATCGGACCTTGATGGAATTTGAAGTCGTTGCCCGTGAGAACCTTGGTGCCGAGGATGTCAGCCGGCATCAAGTCGGGAGTGAACTGAACCCGCCCGAACTCGACGTCGAGCACCTTGCCGAGGGTCGCCAAGAGTTTCGTCTTGCCCAGCCCTGGCACGCCTTCGAGCAGGACGTGACCCTCGCAAATGGCGGCGACCAGGACGGTCTCGACCAGGTCCTTCTGACCGACGATGACCTTCCCCACCTCTTCGCGGGCTGCGGCAAGGTTGCTTGCAAACTCTTCTGGTGTCATGGCTCCAACTCCGTGAAGTACTGGCGGACAAGATCGGCCAAGTCCGCCGGGATGACCATACGATCGAGCGAGTCGAGAGCCGTGTTTCTGTAATCGGCGAACCGGTCGGTGTAGCTCTGCAATGGGACGTTCTCGAGGCCCTGACCGCTGGCGGTTCCAAGCGGATCACCCGGTGTCGTTCCACCGGTGAGATCGACCCGAACCTCGTCACCCAAACCGGCCTCGAGAGGATCGAACACCGTACTGCGGGCGGGATCCCGGCTGGGATCGTGATCGCCCGAACCACTTCCCACCGTGCCTGACCCGGTGCCTCCCGTGGTCGAACCGGTGCCGCTTTGCCCACCGGCTCCAGCTCCTCCGCCGGTGCCCCCCGAACCCTGGCCCTGACCCTGACCTTGGCCCTGACCTTGACCTTGACCCTGACCTTGGCCCTGACCCTGACCCTGACCTTGACCCTGACCCTGGCCTTGACCTTGGCCCTGACCCTGACCCTGACCCTGGCCTTGACCCTGACCCTGGCCCTGGGCTTGAGCCTGGGCATCGTTAAGTCGCTCCTGGGCATCACGGACATCGGCCTGCGCCTCCACCCGATTCGCCGCGGCGTCGGCCGCGTCGTTGGAAGCATCGAGCTGATCGGCCGCGCCTTCCAACGCCTCGGCCGCGTTGGCGACGGCTTCCGAGCTGGGATTCGCCGCCGCTTCCGCCAGGGCGCCGGCCGCTCCGGCGAGGGCATCGGAAAGCTCCTGGTCGATCCCGGCGAGGTCCTCGGCCCGCGCCGCCAGTTCCTCGGCGGCCGCGGCCATGGCCGCCGGGCTTTCGTTCGCCAGCCCCGAGGCAAGATTGCGCAGCTGCTCGGCTGCCGAAGCACCCGAGGCAAGCGGATTCTGCTGCAAGCGCCGCTCGAGCCCGGCCAGAGCCGTCCGTTGCGCTAGTTCGGCGGGGTCGGCCTGGCTGGCAAGCTCCTGGCGGGCTTCGCCCAGAGCCGCGATGGCCTGCTCAAGCGTCTCGGCTTGAGCCAATTCAGCCAACAGTCGATCCAGAGTCTCTCGCACCTCGGGCGTGGCTTCGTTGGCCGCCTCGGTGAGCCGCTCGATCTCGGCTTCGATTAACTGCTGTTGGGCCCGGCGTTCTGCCAGGGCAACGTCGGCCGAAGAGGGCACTAACGCCATCACCATCGTCGCGGCCAGGGCCACAACGACGAGCCGGGGAAGCCATCCCCGGGGCATGAGCTTCACCAGATCATCGACATCGCGACCGTTTGCCCAAACCGAGGCCGCTTCGAGCTGGCGCTCGTCATATTCATCTCGCTCTTCGAGCACGCTCAACTCGAGCGCGGTCGACATGCGATCGAAGCCCCCCAACCGACGGTCGACCGAAAGTGCGGCCCCAGCCCAGGAAGCTCTTCGCCACAACGCCCAGCCGGCGCCCAATAGGAGCGCCAGTCCAATCAGACTAAAAGCAACCGGTTCGGCCCAAGGGATCACAACGTAGCGGGCCACGCCTACCAATACCGAGGCAACCACAGCCGCAATTCCTACTGCGACCATGACTTGGCGGATCAGGCTCGCAGCTAGCAACCGGGCCCGGGCTCGCTTGACCAGCAGGCGGACCGTCTCGGGAACTACAGGGTTTCGTAGGGGGCTCATCGTCTTAGCCATCGCGTCTCCGTTTGGTCAGGAGGATCTTGCGTGCCGGCGCTCGGACGACATAGCTCGCCCGGAGCAGCGCCAGAGCGGTGATCGCCGCATAGATGATCGAGGTACGCATCCACACCGGGCCGCGTCGAACTCTGACCTCGACGTCGGCCTCACCGCCGGGAATCGGGACCGGCATGGCCAGCTCACGGCCCAGGACCCCATTGCCGCCCATTGCCGCGAAGTCCTCGACAAATCCAAACCCGCCACCACCCGGCACTGTTATGCCTCCGGTGGAAACGCCCTGGCGGGCGTAGACGATGGCATCAAAGGGTGTGAAAGGGGTGAAGGTGAAATCGGTTTGGGCCCGGAGCGGCTGACGGATGGCATCGACCATTCCCACATAGGGATTGAACCAAGACGAGTAGAACTCGCGACCCCGCGCCGGAATCAACGACTGCTCGGAGGGACGGGCGAGGAACAGCTCACCGAGGAAGATTGCCAGGCTGAGAAATCCAATCAGGAAGGCGACGGCATACGACCCGGCTACGGCGCCTCGGCTTGACCGTGCTCGAGACGACACCGCGATCGCGACGCTCCCCAGGGTGATGGCCGTTGCCAGCATCATTCCCAACGCGGCAGCGACGTCTCCGGTTGACATTCCCCCGAAGAGCAAAGGAATCGCCACCACCGGAGCAACAGCGACAAGCAACAAGAGGAAGTAGCCGATCGACGACGAGAGCTTGCCCAGGACCAGCTGCAGCGGGGTCAATTGGGTGACCTGGAGCAGCTGCAATGTCTGGCGTTCTCGTTCGGTAACGATCGAAAGCGCGGTGACTCCAGGGACGATCAGAATCACCGCGGTCATCATTAGAAGCGCCATCGCTTGGAATAGAAAGCGTCCCATGTACTGGGTGGCGAGCAGGCGGCCGAGAAGGGCGTCCGCCACCTGTTGGCTGACGAGATAGGCCACATAGCCGATGAGCCCGACACCGACTGTCCAGGCAAACAGAAACCACGGGGCGCGGCGGGAGCGGAAGCGCTCCATTACCTCGCGGCGCAGGACGGGATTCATTGCCATATTGATTACTGGGGTCCTTCGGTGCGGGTGATGCTCAAGAACAGCTCCTCGAGACCGGCGACTTCCAGACGCCAGTCGTAGATGCGACGCCCACCGTTGACCAGCAACGCCAGGATGCGCGCCGAGTCGTCGTCCTCGCCAGTTAGTACGAAGCGCACTCTCCCCCGTTCGACTTCGACCTCGCTCACTTCCTGTTGGCCGGCAAGCATCGATGCCACGTCATCAACTTCGTCGTCTGGGGTGCGCATCGTTATGCGGCGGGTCGCCACCAGGGTTTGTCGAATCTCGTCGAGGTTGCCTGACGCCTTGACCTTGCCGTCGTCGATCACCGCAAGATGAGAGCAGATGCCTTCGAGCTCGGAAAGGATGTGAGACGAGATGATCACCGTCTTCCCCATGCGGGAAAGCTCGGCGATCAACTCGCGCAGGTGAACCCTGGCGCGTGGATCGAGCCCCGAGGCCGGCTCATCAAGAACGAGCAGTTGGGGGTCGTGAATCAGGGCGCGGGCCAAAGAGAGCCGCTGTTTCATTCCCCGGGACAGCGTGTTCACGTCGGCTTCTGCCTTGGTTTCCAAATCGACCAGGCCGAGCAGGTCGGCAATTAGGGCCGGGCGTTTGGCCGCGGGAATCTTGGTGGCCGCGGCAAAGAAGTCGAGGTACTCAGTTGTTGTCAGGTTCTCGTAGAACCCGAAGACGTCCGGCATGTAACCAAGGACCCGACGCACCCCCCGGGGGTCGACCTGGGGGTCGGTCCCGGCGACCTCCACCTTGCCCCCGTCGCGCGCGAGCAAGCTGCTGATGACAAGCATCGAGGTGGTTTTCCCCGCGCCATTGGGACCGATTAACCCGTAGACCGAACCTTCGGGAACGTCGAGGTTGATGCCGTCCATGGCCATGACCTCGCCATAGCGCTTATCTACATTCTGGAGCGTCGCGATTCCCACGCTTCACCACTCCAACGTGAACGAGAAGGGGGAGAAACCGGTTTCGGCGAAGACGTCTGGGTCATTCGCCGCTCGCAGGATCACTTCGCCGCGGTCGTTGCGGAATCGTCCGAGATCGATTGTGTCGTTGTTGACCACTGCGATGAACGACTTCTGCTCCCAGTCGTACAGGTCGAGCACCGGGGGAACCGGACCGAAGTCCTCGCGAACGACCAGGGTCGGGTTGGCAATCCCGGCCGGCACTTCCCACCCGAGCACCGCGCTCTGTCCCTGCACGTACACATAGCCAGGACCAAAATCGATGAAGCTGGCATCCTCGGCGTCGAGCAGTGTCGAAGTGAGGGCATTGTCGCCTTCTTCCAAAATCCCGGCCAGGTCGATCGGAACCACGACAAGGCTCGTGCCGGTGGCGCGGACTTGTGACCCGTCGACCGTCAGCGGAACCTCGAGCTCATCGGTGAACCCAAAGAAATATGTGTCCCGCTCGATCGTCATGGCGGCAGCCACCTGGCTGAGGGGACCGAGCCGATTCCAAATGAAAGGGTCGTCCCAGAGCTGCAACTGATTGATCACGGCGTCACCTACGGTGCCGAACTCGTTGAAGCCGTTCTGGCCTGGTCGGATTGACCGCGATCCATTGGCCCCGGGCTCGAGGGCCTCGTCGGAGAGCACCACTCGACCACGGGAGACGACCCCCCAGGTCCAGAAGTTGAGGTCAGTTGAGTTGGTGACCTCGACCTCAAGCTCTGCGCCGTCGGCCCTCGCTTCAACCTGAGGGATGTTCGTCCCACTTCCTTGCCAGCGGCTGGACAGCCCGGCTGCCTCGAGTTCGCCGAGTTCGAAGCTGTATCCACCCTCAGCGTCGATCCGGGCATAAACGTCGGCCATCTGCATGTTCCAGTCCGCCGTCGCCTCCACCGGCACGGTGTCCCAATCCTCGGCTGTGTTGAAGGCCCGGGTTCCCTCGTCTCCGACTACGAGTACTGCGGCGGTTCGTCCTTCGACGGTGGAGCCGGCGGCGATAACTACCGAAGCATGATTGACCACATGTTCTTGCAGCCGGGTTCGCCCGGCGGTCCAGAATCCGAGCACCCCGACGAGCGCCAGCGCGGGAACGGTCGCCCAGGCGAGTTCCCTTCGACCGATTCGCTTGAGAATTGCAAAGTTCACCGGGCCGACGAGAACGGCATAGATGACGAGGGCGCCGAGCAGCCAGGGAAGTGAAGGCACGCGCTGGTCTCCGCCGCTGATTGCCGACTGGATGAGCTGGCTTTCGGGGCTTTGCCAGATTTCACGTGCCGCAAATCGATAGGAGACAGGCGAAAAGACATCCCCCCATTCCTCCTCGGTCAGCTGATTGAGGCTGTCGACGCTGATGACCCACCCTGAACCAAAGGGAAAGTTGCCGGCCCCGGTTGGGAGGTCGAGGCCGAGTGAATTCAGATCAGAGGTGTCAACCACGAGCCGGCCGCCGCGTCCGAGCCAGTTGACCGATGCCTCGGGAAGTTCGGCTCCATCGGCCAGTACCAGGTAGCGGGCGGGATCGATGTCATTGGCCAGCGAGTCGGTTGAAACCCCCACCCCCACCACGTCTCTTTCGGTGATCGCAGAAACCGATCCGTCGATCGTCTTCACGAGCTCGTCAGGGCCGACGACGGCCGCGATCAAATGGTCCGTGGCAAGCTTGAGCGAGAGATTCAAGGTGGCCGCGGGGTCGTCGCTTTCGGCGGGTATCAGCCGGAGTCGCACTTGTGGATTACCAACCGGAATGCCCAGGCGCAGGTTGTAGACCTTGGAACCGCCGGCAGGCACTTCGACCGGAAGCACCTGGGTTACTCCTCCGAGCTTCGCCTCAATGTGGCCGGCGAAAAGGACGTCGGTTGAGACCGTGACCGCGACATTCATTGGCCGGAAGCCGTCGACAAAGCCAGCTAGCCCGGCCACGGCTTCGAGCCGGGTGGGTGCGGGTGGGTCAGCTTGCTGAAACGTCGAGGCCGCCACCGGCAGACTGATGCCGAAAACGAGCGACGCAATAGCGATGACACGCAAGTTCAGGCTTGGGCGCCGGCCGGGCATGCAACTCAGACGTGCGCCAGAGCCCTCCGGTTCCAGGGCTGCCGCTGGTTCCACGGCCAGGGCGGAGCTACTTTTTCGAGCTCTGGAAATAAGGGTCGGAGCCGGAGGCATGATCGGTTACATCGACCACTTCGCTCAATTCCGGAATCGACTCTTTGAGAATCCTCTCAATGCCTTGTTTGAGGGTCACTTGCGCCATCCCACATCCCTGGCAGCCGCCGCCCAGCTTGAGGTAGGCGATGGTGCCGTCGACCGAGACAAGCTCGGCCCTGCCTCCGTGCGCGGCAATGGCCGGGTTGACCGCTTCGGCCAGGACCTGGGTCACCTGTTCGGCTAGCGGCCCTTCCATGGTTCCCTGCGGCGCGGCCATCGCCGGGCTCGTGAGCGGTCGGTTGGGATTGTCCATGGCCAAACCGTCGGGACCGATTGAAAGCGACGCCCCGCGCAACGGTTCGACGCTCTGGGTGGGGATCAAGATGGCGAGATCGCCGTGTCGTTCGAGGTGATGCCCCCCCTCTTCCTCGTCGATTGGCACAAAGGCCAGCTCGTAGGCGTATTGGCCCTGCCGGGTGCCGGTGACTTCGATGAGTAAACCGACCTCAGATTCCCCCGGCTCCTGATCACGGAGCCCGATGATCATCTCTAGGGCTTCAGCCGAAACCAAGAGCAAATTCTCCACGTAGTCGAGTCTATCCGGGGGAACCGCTAGTAGATGAATGGCCCGTAGCCTCTCGACATGCCCCGTGTCCTGTTGATCGTCCCAACCGGTTCCTACCGGGCGACCGATTTCTTTGACGCCGCGGAGTCGCTTGGCGTCGAGGTAGCGGTAGCTGCCGAGCAGCCGCTACCGCTGGTTGAGCCGGAGTTGTTTCTGACGATCGACTGCGATCACCCCGAGGACGCCGCCAAATCGATCGTGGAGCTGGCCACCCGCACGCCGATCGACGCGATCGTGCCCATCGATGACGTCGGGGTGGTAATTGCCGCGCTCGCCGCAAAAGAGCTTGGACTCCCTCACAACCCACCCGAGGCAGCCCGCGCCACCCGGGACAAGGCGTTGATGCGAGAACTGCTTTCGCACCACGAGGTCGCCCAACCGGCTTGGAGGGTGGTTGAGACCCCAAGCAGTGGTTCTGAGCCCGATCCGGGGACGCTCGTGTTTCCGCTGGTCGTCAAACCTCTCACCCTGGCGGGAAGCAAAGGAGTCATCAAGGTCGACCGCCCGGAGGACCTCGCTATAACCGTCGCCCGGGTGGAGGCGATCTCCGGCGAAGAGCGAGTGCTGCTCGAGGAGTTCGTTTCTGGCCCCGAGGTCGCAGTCGAGGGGATGGTGCGAAAAGGATCGCTCGAGGTCTTCGCAATTTTTGACAAACCCGACCCACTCGACGGGCCGTTCTTCGAAGAAACCATCTACGTCACTCCGAGCCGGCTGCCGGCTCCGAGCCAACAGGAGATCGCCCGGGTAACCCAAGAGGCGGTGACGGCCCTCGGCCTGACCGAAGGACCGGTCCATGCCGAGCTACGGCTGCCAGATCCCAACCAGGCCAAGGTGATAGAAGTCGCGGCCCGGTCGATTGGCGGGATCTGCGGACGAGCCCTCTCCTTTGGATTGCTCGACACTCCCCTCGAAGCGCTGATTCTCCGACATGCACTCGGACGTAGTGAGAGCTCGCCCCGGCGCGGACGTGCCTCGGGCGTGATGATGATCCCGATCCCTGCCGCCGGGACTCTCAAACAGGTTGGCGGTCTCGCCGAGGCGAAGGCGGTCGAGGGGGTGGTCGAGGTCGAGATCACGTCGGCAATCGGGACAAGGCTTCGGATGGTCCCCGAGGCAGACGTCTACCTCGGATTCATCTTTGCCAAAGGCTCCGACCCGGGTGTTGTCGAAGAGGCACTGCGCAAGGCACACGCTTGCCTTGAATTTGTGATCAGAGGCTGAGCACGCCCTGAATCATTTCCATCCGCCGCACCCGGTCCATCGTCACCGCGCTGGTCCCATCGAGCAGCGACTTCGTTTCTTCCAACACATCTGCAATTGGAAACAGCCGGATCCAGCTGTCGCTAGTCGGCTCGCCCCGATCGGTGAGATTCCACCCCACCATCCGGTCGGTCACGCCTCCCAGCACCGCCTCGACCGCGACTAGTCCGAAACGCCCGGCGAGCAACCTATCGCGAAAGCTTGAATTGCCTCCCCGGACGAGGTGTCCGAGGACAGTCCCCCTCACCTCGATGCTCTCGTCAGGAAGCAGCTTCTCGACTTCCGCCAGCAACTCGTGGGTGGGGATGTCAACGCCTTCCGCTTTGATGATCAGGACCCGGGTCTTGTCGCGAGCCCGGCCGAAACTTTCGATGATGCAGTCCCTCACCGCCGCCACCACCTCATCACGATTGTGCCGATGCTCCGGAAGCAAGACGCCGTCGGCTGCCGTCGCTACCGCCGCGGCCATCGCCAGGTATCCCGAATGGCGGCCCATCACCTCCACGACGAAGGCTCGATGATGACTGCGTGCAGTGTCGGTGATCCGGTCGCACGCCTCGATGATCGTGTTTAAGGCGGTATCGACTCCGAGGGCCTCGCGGCTCAAACCGATGTCGTTGTCGATCGAAGCGGGGATTCCTACGATCGGAATAGACGTCTCTTGCGCCAAGGCGTGCGCACCGGCCAGTGAGCCATTTCCGCCGATAACGATCAGTCCCTCGACCGAATAGCTCTGGAGGCGGGCAATCGCCTCTGCACGCCCTTCTCTTTTGTGAAAGCGGGGACAACGGGACGAGCCGAGCACGGTGCCGCCGAGGCTTCCCATCGCTTCGACCTCTCCGACCGGTGCTAATGACTTCGACTTTTGACTCTGACGGGTGAGAGGCCGGAACTTGCCATCGATCAATCCGTCGTAGCCCATCTCGACACCCCACACCGCCACGCCCCTCGACGCCGCCACCTTGGTGACGGCTCGAATCGCGGCGTTCATGCCGGGCGCATCGCCTCCCGAGGTGAGCACTGCGATGGTGGACCCTGCGACGTTGGACACGGGCGAAACGCTAGACACAAGCCCGCGCCCCCGTCTTAGGATCGGGCCATGGTTCGCCGCCTCCTCCTCTACGTGATCTTCGTGGGTGTGCTGGGGCTCGCCTCTTGCTCGCCGTCGGCCAAGCTCCCGCCGCTTCTGGTGCAAGGCGACGGTTTGCGCGCGGTCGATCAGGATGGAACCCAGGTGGAGTTGCTGGCTTCTGACGCGGCCGAAGTCGTCTCACAGCCCACGTGGGCGCCCGACTCGAGCTTCGCGGTGTGGACCGAATTCAATCCCGCCGAGAACGTCGCCCGCATTGCCATGGGTAATGGGGAAAGCCAACGGCGAATCGACGGGAACACCTTTCCTTTCTTCTACGGCTTCAGCCCTGACGGCCAGACTCTGGCCTACTTGGGGAATGACCCCGCCGGGAACGGAGTCGCCCTCGGATTGCTCGACGTCGGTAGCGGCGTGGCCCGGCTCGTTGCCACCGGCCAGCCGTTCTTCTTCGACTGGGCGGCAGACAGCTCCCAGGTGCTGGTCCATGCCAACCAGGCCGACACCTATCTGTTGAGCCTCGAAGGAGAGGAGCAGACCCTCGATGTCGCTCCAGGCGTCTTCCAGGCTCCCGCGTTTCTCGACGATGGACGTCTCCTATTGGTTGAAAACGGATCACTGGTCGCGCTTGACCAGCATTCCGACGATCGTGAGGTGCTCGCCGGGGTCGGATTATTCAGCGAGTTCTCGGTCGCCGGCGACCGCATCGCCTTTACCGCCAATCCGCAAATGGCGCCAGGGCCATTGGCGGTGACATCTCTCAGTACCGGTGATCAACAAGAGATCACGGACCTCCCGGTAATCGCCTTCGAGTGGTCACCGAACAACGATTTGCTCTATTACCTCGCACTCGAACCCGAGGGTCTTTTGCCCGGCATTTGGAACGGCGAGGAGTCGATCGAATTCGAGCCGGCGCTCCCTTCAACCGTGTTCCTGCAGTCCTACCTGCCGTTCTGGGATCAATACAGCCGCTTCCACACTTTGTGGCGAGCCGATTCGAGCGGGTTCTACCTACCGCGCGAAAACGGTGAGATTGTGTTCTACCCCGCCGACGGCGGCGAGGTGACTGTGGTCGCTGAAGGGGCTATGGCTTTTCCCGCTCCGGGGTGAGGGGGTACATTCCCCAAAGTGGAACTGGCTCGGGTGCAACCTCTGACTGCAGATCGCCTCTGGCAGCTGCCCCGGGTGGGCGCCCCCACCATTGCCGGCGCAGGACGGCTGATCGTGCCAGTGACCAGATACGACGTCGCCGAGAACAAAGGCAGCACCCGGTTGTGGCTGGTCGAAGGAGAACATAAGCGGCCGCTCACCCCCGCGGAGATGGACGCCACCAAACCGGTCGTGTCGCCCGACCGCCAGAGAATCGCGTTCCTCGCCCCCGTTTCCGATAGGAAGCAACTCCATCTCGTCGGATTCGACGGGGAAAGTCCCGAGGTGCTCACCGATCTTCCACTCGGGTTGTTGGGCGCGAAATGGCTTACGAATGGTCGTGCGCTTGTGTTGCTGGCTTACCTATTCAACGGGCACCTGACCGTCGAGGAAACCAGAGAGGAGCTGAGCAAAAGGGCGGCGGCCAAATTCGTTGTCCACACCACGGAGACCGCGACTTATCGCTATTGGGACACCTGGCTGACGACGGGTGAAGTCCCCCATCTATTTCTTTTCGATCCGGAGTCCCGCAACCTGACCGATCTCACGCCCAAGGCAACGCGCTGGTGGGCGTGGCCCAATACCGACGACCCGTGGGACTGTTTCGACATCTCGCCCGACTCGCGCTTCGTCGCGTTCTCTGCCGATGCCTCGACTCCACCGCATCGCCAGCTCCGCCATTCCATTTTTGAGATCGAGATCGAATCGGGCACGGAGGTGGAGCTGACCCCCGACGCGCCGGCCCACGCAACACGCCCTCGCTACTCCCCTTCGGGAGATATGCTCCTTTACGGCCAGCAACTGATGCCAGGTTTCTATGGCGACCGGGTGCGCCTGGCGATACACGCCCGCGGGTCGGACCTACATCGCATCATCACCGAGGATCTCGACCGCTCGGCCGAAAGCTGGGAGTTCGACGGCCGGGGCGACGTCGTTTTCTTGGCCGAGGATCAGGCCCGCACATCTCTCTATCGCCTATCCGAACGAGGGGCGATCGAGCTTGCCAAAGGTGGAACGCTCTCGTCTCCGGTTATTGACGACAACGGCACGGCCTTCATGCTGCGCCATTCCTCTCAGCAGCCTCCCGAAGTGGTCCGACTCGATGCAGATGGTGAACTCGTCCAAGTCACCAGCTTCGCGGACGTCAGCTCGCTCGATTGGGGCGCGGTCGAAGATCACACGATTCCGGGCGCGGATGCCGAACCCATCCAGTTCTTTCTCATTCACCCCCCAGGCGCCGATCCCACTGCCCGCTTGCCGCTGCTCCATCTCGTCCATGGCGGCCCCCATGCCTGTTTTGGCGACTCGTGGCAGTGGCGCTGGCACGCCCAGATCTTCGCCGGCTTCGGATTTCGAGTCGCCCTCGTCAACTATCACGGGTCGACCTCTTTCGGTCAGAAGTACACCGAGTCGATCCTGGGAGCGTGGGGTGACAAGCCTTACCGCGATATCGAAGCCGTCACCGATCACCTCATTGGCGCGGGACTGGTGAACGAATCAGCGATGGGGATTGCGGGCGGGTCCTACGGTGGCTATCTCTCGGCTTTCGTCACGAGCCAAACCGACCGGTACGCCTGTGCGATCGTGCATGCCGGAGTCACCAACTTCGCCGGGACGTATGCGAGCGATGTCACCGCCGGCCGGCCCCAGAGTTTTGGGGCCGAGATCTTCGAAAACCGCGCTCAGGTCGACCTCTACAGCCCCTCCTCCCACTCCTCGGGATACACGACCCCCACGCTGGTCATCCACGGTGAGCGGGACTATCGAGTTCCCCATAGCCAAGGTCTCGAGCTTTACGGAGTGTTGAAAGCTAAAGAAGTCCCGGCGCGGTTGGTTTTCTTCCCCGGCGAGAACCATTGGATCCTGAGCCCTCAGGCTTCCCTTCATTGGTACGAAGAGGTCGAGCGTTGGCTCAACCTTTACTTGAAGTAGAAGCCTTAGCCGCGCCCACGCGAGTAAGACGATTTTGTCATTTAGCCAATGGATTGGGTGGGGGGGCCGATGCGAACGCTGATCGTAACCGGGGGCGAGGCCGAGGGCCTGACCGGCCCGAACGAGAGCTTCGATCTGGTGATCGCAGCCGATTCCGGATTCGACCAGGCGTCGGCGCTCGAGGTGAAGGTCGATCTCGTCGTGGGGGACTTCGATTCGATTAGCCCCCAGGCAAAAATGGGATTGGCAAAGGTCAGCCACCTGGCAACCGAAGTCCATCCTCGTGACAAGGAACATTCCGACCTCGAACTCGCGCTGGAGGCAGCGCTCGTGCGTGGCACCACCGAGGTGGTTGTTCTCGGCGGCGGAGGCGGACGGCTCGATCATCTGCTGATCAATGCTGCCGTGCTAACCAACCCACAGTTCCGACCGATGCGAATCAGATGGGAGACAGGCCGTGCCGCAGTGCATGTGGTTTGGGATCGAACCACGGTCAACGGACGAATTGGCGACCTGGTTTCGCTCCTCGCTTACGGAGGTGAGGCCACCGGAGTTTCCACCTCAGGCCTGCGCTGGGCGTTGCGTTCGGCCCGCCTCTCCCCTGCTACGTCGCGCGGGCTCTCTAACGAGTTAGTTGAGGACCACGCGCGGGTGACTGTCGCCACCGGAACAGTGCTCGTCATTCACACGCCCCTATAGACCTCCGGATTCGCACAAGCGGCCAGTCGTTCGCCCGCGAGTCCGGCGAGGAGGTTGTCGACCGCAAGGTCGGCCATCGCGAGCCGAGTCTTATTGCTCGCTGATCCGAGATGGGGAATCACCAGGCAGTTCTCGAGCTGAGCGAGCGGATGATCAGCGGGCAGCGGTTCGGGATCAGTGACGTCAAGCGCCGCTCGACCCAGCGGGCCGTTGCGCAAAGCTTCGACCAGGGCATCGGTGTCGACCAGCTGGCCGCGTGAGACATTTACCAGCGTGGAGTTCGGTTTCATCCGCGCCAGCTCGGCGGCACCAATCAAACCGCGGGTGGATTGGTTGAGGGGCAGAGTGAGGACGATGTGGTCTGACTCCTCGAGCAGCTCGGGCAGGGTCCGAAAACCGGCGCCGAGCGGCTCCGCTTCGGCCGGCTTGGGACGAGGACCTGTGTAGAGCAATGAACATGAAAAACCGAGCAGGCGCCGACCTACCGCCGTTCCGATCCGGCCGAGACCAACGATCCCGACAATGCTGTGATGGAGGTCTTCTCCCACCAGCAAATCAAGCGACCATTTCTTCCATTGCCCGTTGGTGACCAACGAGTGCCCCTCGGGGATTCGGCGGAGCGCCGCCAGCAACAAAGCAACAGCAGTATCGGCCGTGGTTTCGGTGAGTACGTAAGGGGTATGCCCCACAGGGATACCCAGCTCGGTACAAGCGGCGAGATCAATGTTGTCGACACCTACGGCCACCTGGCTGACCACTTCGAGGTGGGGCGCCGCACTTAGCAACGAGCGATCAATGCGATCGGTCAGAAAACAAAGCAGCCCCCGCGCCTCGGCAACCCTTGCCAGCAATTCAGCCCTCGGCACGGGTTCCGGTCCGGGAGCCCGCCAAACTCCTTCAGGCGGCAGTCGGTCCGACGATGCTTCAGGAAGTGGTCCTGTCACAACTATTGCGGGCCCGTTCATTGTCGGAGGCTAGAAGGGGGTCGGCTAGGTTGGCTTTGGTGGACAGATGGATGTGGTCGCGGCTGTCGGCTTTGTTATTGCCAATCCTTTTGGTCGTGGCATGCTCGACAGAGGACAAGAGTTTTTCGGTTGTCGAGAACACCGCTCCTTCGATATCGGCTTCTGCCTCGACGACAATCGTCATCGAACAACCTGAGTCGAGCTCGACAACAACCACGCTGGCGCCGAGCTTCGCCGGGCAGATCGCGCATGCTGCCGGCGACGTTCTGGTGTATCCCGCACCCGATGCCCCCATCCATTCGCGGGTCGTTCCGGCCACAACCATCCTGGGCAGCCCAACCGTTCTGCCCGTCGTCGAAGGTCCGGTTGCGGGATGGATCGAGGTTTCGCTTCCTGGACGTCCCAACGAGGCCACCGGTTGGGTCGAAGCCGATCAATTCACATTCGCCGCGACTGATCAGCGGATCGAGGTTGATCTCGCCGCCGCCACCCTCACGTTCTTCGTGGATGATGAGCCAGCCTTGTCTACCGAGGTCGCGATCGGTTCGCCGGATAACCCCACTCCTCCGGGATCGTTCTTCGTCACCGACATTGTCAAGTTGACCGACCCGTCCGGACCCTGGGGTCCTTTTGCGATCGGTTTGTCCGCCCGATCGGACACGATCACGGAGTTCAACGGCGGCGACGGCATCATCGGCATCCATGGCACCAACCGTCCCGACCGAATCGGCGAACCAGTGTCACTCGGTTGTGTCCGCCTACCCAATGAGACAATCGCCGAGCTTGCCAGCCAGGTTCAACTCGGGATTCCGGTCCTGATCAAATAGGCCCAGGGCTATGACGAATACATCGTCGGCTACGGCCAGAGCAAAGTTCTGCTCGACCTCGCCGGGCGAGCGAAATCGGAAGCCGCGGGCCGGGTTCGTTTCAACGGCGCCGTTCTCTTGGACGGACAGGTCGCCGGCCATTGGAAGCAAACTTCACGAGCTAAGTCGGTTCATTTCGAAATCGCTCTCTACGAACCACTAGACGAGCGCGAGGCGGCAGCACTCGATGATGAAATAAGGCACTACGGCCGTTTTCTCGCGCTCCCCGCTACGGCCAGCGTTTGGGTTCTCTAGCGAGGGACTTCGCGCCAGGCGACGTCTTTGTCCACCCGCGGTTCGCCGGGAAGACCGAGCACCCTTTCCCCGAGGATGTTCTTCATGATCTCGGAAGTCCCACCTTCGATCGAGTTGGCGCGAGCCCGCAAGAACCGGCGCTGGGGTGAGTGGGCGGCGCCCATTCCGACTCCGGCGTCAGGGCGAACGAAGGGATAGCCACCGGGCATCAACATGCCTTCGGCGCCCATCAGGTCGACGGTGAAATTTGTGACCTTTTTGTTGAGCTCGGCCCAGTGGAGCTTGGCAGTGGAGCCTTCCGGGCCCGGGGTCCCGCGTTCGAGCAACTGGCTGCCGCGCATCGATGTCAGTCGCGCTACCTCGGCTTCGACCCACAGTTTCATCAGTTCGTCCCGCCAGTATTCATCGGTTTTCTCGTCGGGCCGGCGCGCCTTCCACACCTCGACCGCTTCGGCGATAGCGCCGCCACCGCGCGGAGTGGCGGTCAAACCGATCGCCACTCGCTCGTTCATGAGGGTGGTGAGCGCCACTCGCCAGCCGTCTCCGACGTCACCCAACCGGTCGCTGTCGGGTACCCGGGCGTCGGTGAAGTAGATCTCGTTGAACTCAGCTTCACCGGTGATCTGGCGCAGCGGACGCACCTCTACCCCGGGCTGGTCCATGTCGACGACGAAATAGGTGAGGCCCTGGTGTTTGGGAACGTCTGGATCCGTGCGCGTGACGAGCATGACCCAGCGCGAAGTGTGGGCCAGCGTCGTCCAGACCTTCTGGCCATTGACCACCCACTCGTCGCCATCGCGCACCGCGCGAGTAGCCAGGCCCGCGACGTCGGAGCCCGCCCCTGGTTCGGAAAAGCCCTGGCACCAGACCTCTTCAGCCGTGAAAAGAGGCCGCAACCAGCGACGGCGCTGCTCCTCAGTGCCGTGGGTCGCGACCGTCGGGGCGCCCATGCCATAACCGAGGATGTTGCGGGCGATGTTGTCAAAGCTGGTACCCGCTTCTGCCAATCGAGTGTTGATGTGCCGTTGCAGACCGGGTGCCAGGCCGAGGCCGCCGTCGCCAACCGGGAAATGGACGAAGGCGAGACCGGCGTCGAACTGGCGGCCCCAGAACTCGATTGGATCGGTTTCACGCGGTGGGGACTCGGCCAGGAGTCTGTCGACGGCCTCGTCGATTTGCTGTTCTGGAGTCGACACCCGAGAGAGACTATCCAGCCAACGTGACAACGCCATTGCTTAGAACGGCCGTCGCACGGTCCTTGGTGGTCGCCTCAACTGAGAATCCTGTAGGCGTTTTCCAGATCGACGTGACGATCGTCTCACCCGGGTAGACCACTCCCGCAAACCGCCCCCGATACCTAACGATTCGACTGGGGTCGCCGTCGAGGGCGCCATCGACGACTGCTTTGAGGATGATCCCGAACGAGCAAAGTCCATGCAGGATCGGTCGTTCGAAACCACCAAGGGCGGCGAACGCCGGATCGGCATGGAGCGGATTTCGATCGCCTGTAAGGCGATAGAGCAATGCCTGCTGCGGCAAGGTTTCCGACTCCACAATCAGATCCGGTTCGGTGGCGGGTTTGGTGGAAACCACACTGGGACCAGGATCACCACCGAATCTGCCTTCGCCGCGGACAAAGAGGCCGGCGCGATTCGTGAAGATCGGTCCGTCCTTGTCACTTGTTTTGGTTTCGATCTCCAGCAAGGCGCCCTTGCCCTTGTCATAGATCGCCGAGACGCGAGACTCCGTTTCGGCACTTGCGCTCACCGGCAGTTGGCGGTGGAGCTCGACCTCGTGCTCGCCATGGAGCAGCATCGCCAGGTTGATGTCCACGCCCGGAAGACCGCTGACCTCGAACATCGACCGAAGCGCCGGAATCGTGGCGAAGCTCGGGATCACACGCAGTTGGTTGCCTTCGTATGTGTACGCCAACTCGTTTGGCGACGTTGGTGGATTGCCGGCTCCGATCCCGAGGTGATAGAGGATGATTTGATCAGTGCCCCATTCGACCTTGGTCTTTCCGAACTCGTTGCCGACAACCCGCTCGACGTCGATCGGCACTATTTGACTGACACTTGGGGTCCGGCCAGGGCGCGACCGATGATCATGATCTCTTCGTTCGAGCTCATCGGGATTTCGTAGCTCGACACGTCACGTATTTCGTCGATGTGGCCGGCGATGTCGTCGACGGAAGGAACGACCTTCGAACCCGCAAACCAGCCCTCGTTGGTTCCGATGAAGATTCGTCCATAGCGGCCGCCGCCGGCGGTGAAGATCTCGTGCGTGTATGGATTCTGCTCCGAGCAGAGGTAGACCACCATCGGCATCACCTGATCGGGGTCGACGAGCTCGGCCATCGGGCCCAACAGTTGCTCGGTCATCCGGGTTCTAGCGACGGGCGCGATCACGTTGGACTGAATCCCGTATTTGCTTCCCTCGATGGCGATGACATTGGACAGGCCCACCAGACCCGCTTTGGCAGCGCCGTAATTCGTCTGCCCAAAATTTCCGAAGATGCCCGCGTTGGACGAGGTGAAGACAAACCTTCCGTAGTTGGCATCTTTCATCGCCCGAAACGCAGGTTGGGAGACGTTGAAGCCACCGAGCAGATGAGTAGAAATGACTCCGTCGAGCTCATCGCGACTGAGGTTGACGAAACTCCGGTCGCGCAGAATGCCGGCGTTGTTGATGACGATATCCACCTGGCCGAACTCTTCGAGCGCGGCAGCGACAATCGCCTCGCCCCCTTCTGGAGTGGCGACCGAGTCGTAGTTAGCAACTGCTTCCCCACCCGCGGCCTTGATCTCATCGACCACCAGGTCGGCCGCCTTGGTGGAGGCACCACTTCCATCCACCGCGCCGCCCAGGTCGTTGACCACGACCTTGGCGCCCCGGCGCGCGAGCTCGCGGGCATAGCTGCGGCCGAGCCCACCTCCGGCCCCGGTGACAATCGCGACGCGTCCCTCAAATGAGATCAAGTGCGTTCCTCCATTCTGTGGGCTCGGAACCGCTCAAACACGCCACCCGAACCCTGGGTTCGCAGAAACCTAGCCAGCCAAATCAATCAGTCAGGGCGCGGGCGAGGAAGGTGGCCATCTGCTCGCGCAGGACCGCATCGTTGGGGCAGTAGGAGGTGGCGGTGCATCCAGTGGTGATGCCAGCGACGCGGATCGCATCCACTGCCCCCGAATACCAGGCGCTTGCCGAAACATCGGAAAAGCCCGACGTCACCGTCGCAGACGGAAGCGCGAAGACACGCGTGAGAAAGGCCGCCATCTCGGCGCGCGAGACAGCCCGATTGGGGCCGAAAGACCCGTCACCCAAGCCGGAGGTGTAGCCGAGGGCGGCCAAAGCCTCGACGTAAGGCGTGTACCAGAGCCCGGCGGGAACGTCGCTAAAGGTTCCTTGAAAAGTGGCGGCCGGTGGCTGATCGATGGCACTGAGGAGAAATGCCGCCATCTCGGCTCGGGTAACGCTTCCAGCGGGACAAAAACGATCGACTACCGGCGGGTTGCAACCACGGGTGATTCCCCGCTCGGCGATGAATTCGATGTTCGCTTCGTGCGGGTTGCCATTGTCGTCGATGAAGCGCTCGGTTACCGACGCTCCGCTCACGATGAGGTCGAAGGCGTCGCCAACTCGCGCCCCCACGGTGATGGTGACGCCGCGCACGGAGAAAGTCGCCCCTTCGGGATGAACATGATCGGTCCCGTTGGGCTGCTCGACGGCCGGCAGCTGGCTGATCCGGCGATCCGGCCCGGTGCATTGGCCCGCAAGCAGGAAATCGCATGCCGCTGCGGATTGGTCGATTCGGTAAACCTCTACACCTTCCGTGGGCAGACCGCCGTCGTAGCCCGATTGAAAACGGACTCCGATCGTTTCGTAAACCCCGGTGACCTCGGTGGGGAGGATCAGGATTTGCACGCCGCTTTGAGCGCCGATCCGATAGGTAAGAGTGCCGCCGCGGTGAAAGATCACGTTGTCGGGGCCGATCCACCCTGAGGCGTAACGGTTGATCGCGATGGTGCCGATGTCGAGGGCCTCATGACCGCCGCCACTCATCACATCCATGGGGTTGTCGTACTCGTAGAGGACCCCGTTCTCGAACTCGAGCAAGCCCCCGAACGAGTGCGGCCAGAAGACGGTATGGCCGATCTCATGGGCGACCGTGAACAAGGCCGGAGGCACCCCGCCGATCGTGGCTACAGTGCCGCCGCCGACCACCGCGATGCGAGCATTACCGGGAAACGTGACCGAGCAGTCCCGGCGGGGAAAGCAAGGAAACCCGCCGGTCGCGTAGCCCCCCGAATAGTCGACGTTGACAACGACGAGCACGCCCTCAGGGCTTGACGTCGTAGCGGCGAACGCCCCCTCTTCGCACTCGGTCTGAAAGACGAACGGGTTATCGGGCCAGGCCGAAGGTGAGGGGGCGGTGATGATGCCACCAGCGCGGAATCGGGGTGAATAGGCACCGCCCGATATTGATTCGAAGTAGGGCCGAACGGTGGCCTCGAGCGTGGACGTAACGGTGGCGGGGGTGAGCGAAACGATGCCGTTCGGCACCTGACATACCCAGACCTCCCAGGTATCAGCGCCGGTCGAATAGGTGCGGGTTTCGTCGCGGAGCGCGATCAGGTCGACCGGGTCTGACGCATAGGGATCGACGCTTTGGGCAGAAGCCGGAACAACTCCCAGCAGCACCCCCACCACCGCCAGCCCAATGGCCAGCAGGTTCCTCCCCTTCACCTGGTCCCCCTCTAGGAATACATCTCTTCGATCGCGCCCTTGTAGCGGTCGAGCACCACGTTGCGCTTCAACTTCAGCGACGGGGTGATTTCCCCACTGTCGGGTGTCCAAATATCGGACACGATGGTGAACTTCTTGATTTGCTCGACTCGGGACACTTCCTGGTTCGCCAGGTCCAACGCGGTCTGCAACTCCGATCGCACTTCCAGCAACTGACTGAACGACACCAGATCGGTGAAGACCACGCCGTGCTTCGCGGCCCAACCCGGTGCTTCCTCCGGATCGATCGCGAGAAGCATCGACATGAACGGGCGGCCATCGCCGACCATGCAGGCCTGGGCGACGAGCGGATGGTTCTTCATCGACGTCTCGAGCTTCGCCGGAGCGATGTTCTTGCCGGCGGCATTGATGATGATGTCTTTCTTGCGGCCAACGATGTGGAGGAAGCCGTCCTCGTCGAACCGCCCGAGGTCACCAGAGTGGATCCAGCCCTCGGAGTCGAAGGTCTCGGCCGACTCTTCCGGCATCTGGTAGTAGCCGCCGGTCACCACGCCGCCGCGCATCAAGATCTCACCGTCCTCGCCCAACATGACCTCGATGCCCGGCAGTGGTTTTCCAACACTCCCGATCCTTTCCTCACCGGGAAGGTTGCTGGTCGCCGGACCGGTGGACTCGCTCATGCCGTAGAGCTCAAAAAGGGGCACTCCGATGCCGCGGAAGAAGTAGATCAGCTCGGGGCTGATCGGAGCGGCCGCGGTGATGGCAATTTCGAGCGCGTCCATCCCCAAGCCGTGTCGCACTTTGGAATAGATCACCCGCTCGAAGAGCACGTGCTTGACCCGGTCGAGAAGGCCCATCGATTTCCCCGACTGTGTCAGCTTCATCATCTCGGCGCCGTGGGCCGCGGCGTTGCGGATCAGCTTCTCGCGCTTGGGATCCTCGCCGAACCGGGCCTGGAGACGGTTGTGGAATTTCTCCCACACCCGTGGAACCGCAACGAAGATGGTGGGGCGAGCCTTTTGCACGTACTCGAGCACGAGCCCGATATCGGGGCAGTACCAGACCTCACCGGCCAGGTAAACCCCGAGGTAATGAGTCGACATGCGCTCGGCGATATGCGCCAACGGCAGATAGGAAACCATGCGCGGGTTGTCGCCCAGTTGCGCCCCCCGGCGCAGGCACTCGGCGGTCCAGACCACGTTGCGATGGCTGATCATCACGCCTTTGGGGACACCGGTTGTGCCCGACGTGTAAATCAAAGTGGCGAGACCTTCGGGACGGGCTGCGCCCGCGGTCCGTTCAACCAGTTCCGGATCCGAGGCGAGAGCCTGGCGGCCGCGTTCTAACAGGTCGTCCCAGGACAACACCCAATCGATGGTGTCGTAGTTCTCCGCCCCTTCCATCAAGATCACGTGCTCGAGATCGGGCAGCTCGCTCTTGATCGCCTCCCAGCGCTTCATGAACGAAAGGTCTTCGAGGATCGCGACTTTCGCCGCACAGTTGGAGGCGATGTACTGGATCTGACTCTGGGCAAGCGTCGAATAGACGGTGACGCCGGCGGCGCCCGCATGGATGGCCGCCAGGTCCGCGACCACGTGCTCGGCCCGGTTGCCTGCCATGATCGCCACGAAATCGTTGGGGTTGACCCCGATCGAGATCAGGCCGGCCGCGGCCTCATGAACCACTTTGCGATATTGCGACCAGGTCAGGTGCCGCCAGAGGTCGCCTTCCTTCCAGTGGATGGCCGCCTTATCGCCGTACGTCTCGGCGTTGCGGTCGAAGAGAGCGATCAGAGTTTTGCCCTCGACGGCGGCATCAATCGCCGCGCTTTCAGCGGCGACGTTTCTCGGAACCATCATTCCTCCAGGTCGGAAAGGCTTGCGACTTTGCTCGTGAGGAGCTTAACGATGGCGTCGTTGCTGTAACCGAGGTCGGTCAGCACCGACCGCGTGTCTGCGCCGACCCTGGTGACCGCTTTCGGCGTGCCAAGCGACGTGGCCGAGAACCGCGGGGCGGGTGCCGCCTGGCGGAGACCATCGACCTCGACCATTGTCCCCCGCGTCGTGAGATGGGGATCGGCCGCACTCTCACCCCAGGTCCAAACCGGCGAGACACAGGCATCGGTGCCAGCGAAGACCTCGATCCAGTGTTCACGGTCCTGTTCGCCAAAGACCTGACTGAACCTCTTGGTGAGCTCGGGCCACGCCTTGCGATCGTGTTGAGCCGCCAGATCTATACCTCCGATACCCAAACCTTTCACCAGCGCACTGAAGAACTGGGGCTCGAGGGCGGCAACCGCGATCTCACCGCCATCCGCGGTGCGATAGGTCCGATAGAAGGGTGCGCCACCGTCGAGAAGGTTTGCCTCACGCCCGTCGACCCATAGCCCAGAGGCGAGTAGCCCGTGGACCAACGAGGCGAGCAGCGAGACGCCGTCAACCATGGCGGCATCGACAACCTGGCCCGGAAATCCGTTTCGAACCGCCAGCTCGGCGGCGAGCACCCCCACCAGGAGCAGCATCGCCCCACCGCCGTAGTCCCCGATCAGATTGAGCGGGGGAATCGATCGTTCGGTTGTTCCGATCGCGCTGAGGACGCCGGTCAGAGATAGATAGTTGAGATCGTGGCCGGCGGTCTTTGCTCGGGGACCATCCTGACCCCAACCGGTCATCCGTCCGTAGACCAGGTCGGGCTTCCGCGCCAGGCAGACGTCGGGTCCTAGGCCCAATCGCTCCATCACTCCGGGGCGGAAGCCCTCGATCAGGATGTTGGCGGTGTCGACGAGACGAAGCACCACCTCGGTCGCCTCGCTATGTTTGAGATCGAGGGCAATCGATCGGCGGCTGCGTTGGGTCGGGTCGTCGCCCACCACACCAGCAAGTGCAGATGGGCCGATGCGGTCGATCCGGATCACCTCTGCTCCCAGGTCGGCCAACATCATCCCCGCCCACGGAATCGGTCCGATCCCGGCCATCTCGATCACGCGCAAGCCAGTGAGGGGTCCCATGTAGTTCTATCTTGGCCGCTGTGAAGACCGGCATCACAGTCACTGGCTCGGGCCAAGCGTCAGCGCCACCGGACCGAGCTTCGATCAGCCTCGGGGCATCGGCGGTCCAACCCGATGCGAGCGCAGCCCTTGACGAGGTCGGCCAGAAAATCGACCTCCTGATCACGACGCTCACCGGGATGGGGGTGCGACGGGAATCCTTGCAAACGACGGATCTCTCGCTGTGGGCCGAGACCGATCGCAACGGCGAACCGGCCGGTTATCGAGCGCGCAATGCGCTCCGCATCGAGCTGGATGACGTTGCCCGGGTCGGTGAGATCCTCCGAGTCGGCCTCGACACGATCGGCAACGGCGCCGAAATGCACGGTGTCGATTTCTCGCTACGGGATCCGTCGGTGGTCGCCGCCCAAGCGCGCGATCTCGCCTACCAGGCGGCAATGGCCAAGGCAGTTCAGTTGGCCGCGCTCACCGGACGGGGGCTCGGGCCGGCGAGTTCGATCGTCGAGTCGGAAGGGCGTTCGATCGAACCGAAAATGATGGCCAGAATGGATCTCGGCGTTATGCCAGTGGAAGCCGGCACCACCGTCGTGACGGTGAATCTGACAGTTCGTTTTTCGCTGGTCGGCTGAATGGATCGAGCGGCCGGGGTGCTTGCCCACATATCGTCGCTCCCGTCCACCCAGGGGATCGGCACGATCGGCAGCGAAGCGCGAGCGTTCGCAACCGCGCTGGCAGGAGCGGGTCAGCGTTATTGGCAGATGCTTCCGGTCGGACCTACCGGTTATCGCGATTCCCCCTATCAATCGCCGTCAACGTTCGCTGGTAACCCGCTACTAATCGACCTCACCGATTTGGTCGATCAGGATCTGCTCAAGCGGGAAGAAGTCGAACCGCTCGAGAAACTACCCAAACCAAACGTCGACTTCGGGTCGCTGATCGCGCAGAAGTCGCAGCTTCTGGCTACGGCTGCTTCAAGGATGAAGGCTGATCGCCAACTCGAAGCCTTTCTGTCGACGCCTTGGCTCGAGAACTATGCGGCATACACCGCCTTGAAGGACTCCCACCAGCTGGCACCTTGGACCGATTGGTCCGAAGATCTCGCCCTCCGCCGGCAACCCGCGTTGAAGAACGCGCTTGCCTTGGTCCGCCCGCGAATGGAGCTCGAAGTCGCGATTCAATATTTATTCGACCGACAATGGCAGGCGCTTCGGGAGCATTGCCATCGACTCGGAGTCGAGCTGATCGGCGACCTCCCGATATTCGTTGCCCATGATTCGGCTGACGTTTGGGCCAATCCCGAACTCTTCGAACTCGACAATTCGGGCAACCCAACCGTGGTTGCCGGTGTTCCGCCCGACTATTTCTCCAAGACCGGCCAGCGTTGGGGCAACCCGATTTACCGGTGGCAAACCCACAAGGCCGACGGCTATTCGTGGTGGAAGGAGCGCGTGCAGGCGTCGCTAGCGCGCTTCGACCTGGTTCGGGTAGATCACTTCCGCGGCTTCATCGGCTACTGGGAGATCCCGGCCAGCGAGGAAACGGCGGTGAAAGGTCGCTGGGCCCCTGGGCCCGGCGCCGATCTGTTCGAAAACCTGGCGGCCGAGAAGTCTCTCCCAATCATCGCCGAAGATCTCGGTGTCATCACGCCCGAAGTCACTGCGTTGCGAGAACAGTTTGGGTTCCCCGGGATGAGGGTGGCTCAGTTCGGTTTCGACGACGAGTCAAACACCGCGCTTCACCATCCCGACAACTACCCAAGCGACGTCGTCGCTTACACCGGCACCCACGACAACGACACCACCGTCGGCTGGTTCTGGGGCGACAACCAGCGCCATGATCGACGCCGGCTGACCAAGGGTCGCCGCCAGTTGCTTGCGAAGGTCGGCACCCCCAATCGGATCAATTGGGAGTCGATCAACTGGGATCTGATCGGACTCGTCCTGGACTCGCAGGCCAACACCGCCATCATCCCGGTTCAGGACCTGCTCGGCCTCGGTTCCGAGGCGAGGATGAACACGCCCGGCCGAGAGGAAGGCAACTGGGTCTGGAGAATGGACGGCCCCTTGCCCGACGCCGTCCTCACTCGGCTACAGGAGGCAACAGCTGCTTCTGGCAGACATCAGACGTCAGATATCAGACATCAGACCGATCCCCATTCGATCTGAACTCTGAAGTCTGATCTCTGATGTCTCGAGGCCCGCTAGGGCCGTTCGATCGGAACCCTCACGGCGTTGCCGTATTCGGTCCAGGATCCGTCGTAGTTGCGGACCGTGTCGAAGCCAAGCAGCTGGGTGAGGACGAACCACGTGTGTGAGGACCGCTCGCCGATCCGGCAGTAGGCAATCACATCGTCATGGCGATCGAGCCCCACCTCTTGTTCGTAGAGATCGCGCAAATCGTCATACGACTTGAAAGTGTTGTCGTCATTGGCCGCCTTCTTCCAGGGGACATTGCGCGCCCCCGGTATGTGCCCCCCGCGCAGTGCGCCCTCGTTGGGGTAATCGGGCATGTGCAAACGCTCCCCCCGAAACTCTTCAGGCGAGCGCACATCAATGAGCGGACGGCCTTCCTTCGAATGAGGGAGCACATCGCCAAGAAAGGCTCGGATCCGCCGGTCGCTACGGACCGGAGCCGGATAATCGCTCGAGGTTCTCTCCGGCTCGTCGGTTGTTAGTTCGCGTCCTTCGGCAACCCATTTCGCCCGTCCGCCGTCGAGCAGCCGGGTGTCGGCATGACCGAAGAGCTCGAAGACCCAGAGGGCATAGGCAGCCCACCAGTTGAAGTTGTCGCCATAGAACACGACCGTCGATTCCGGCGTGATGCCATGGCGAGACATCAGGGCGGCAAATTCGTTGGCGTCGAGATAGTCGCGCATAATCGGGTCGTTGAGGTCGGCCACCCAGTCGACCTTGATCGCTCCAGGAATATGGCCCGTGTGATAGAGAAGAACATCCTCGTCGGATTCAACGATCACGACCGCAGGGTCGTTGAGATGTTCCGCAAGCCAATCGGTCGAAACCAACCGCTCAGGGTGGGCGTATGACTGGAACTTCTCCGCCGGATCAACCGCAACTGCCATAGATGACCTCCTCGGATAAACACTATCACCGTAGGGAAAACCCCTCTCGTAGACTTCAAAGCGATGCCGCTTCCAGCCCGACTCGCTCAAATCGTCGAAGCCTTTTCGAGCTCGCCCCGCCAGTTCCGGCTCGAGGCGCTCTTGGATTTTGCCAACCGGCTTCCCGCACTCCCGCCAGACCTGGCCGCCGACCGCGACCAGCTCGAACAGGTTCACGAATGCCAAACGCCTTTCTTCCTGGCGGCCCGCCTCGACGATGGCAAGGTCAGGCTGTTTTTCGATGCCCCACCCGAGTCCCCCACTGTGCGCGGCTTTGCCGGGTTGCTCTCAGCGGGCCTTGACGGAGAAGACCCGGCGTCGATTCTCGAGACTGAGAACGACTTCTACCTGACGATGGGTCTGGAAGAAGTCGTCACCCCCCAGCGCGTCCGCGGCATGGGCGCCATCCTCTTTCATCTCAAGCGACAGGTGTCGCAACTAGTCGCCGCTTGAGCTCACTTGGGCGCCATTCGGATCCCACCGTCCATACGGATGGTTTCGGCGTTCATGTAGTCGTGGGTGAGCAAGAGCATGGCGAGATCGGCGAATTCTTCCGGCTGGCCGAGTCGTTTGGGAAAGAGGACCTGCTCGCCCAGTGAGAGCCGCGCTGGTTCAGGGAGACCGGCCAAAAGCGGAGTGTCGATGATTCCAGGTGCGATGGTGTTGACCCGTACCCCGATCGATGCCAGATCGCGGGCGATCGGCAGGGTCATCCCGACGATCCCGCCTTTCGACGCGGAGTAGGCGGCTTGTCCGATCTGGCCGTCATAAGCAGCGACCGAGGCGGTATTAACGATGGCACCGCGCTGGCCGTTCTCGAGCTCGGGGGTCGTCGCCATAGCTGCTGCAGCCAACCGGATCGTGTTGAACGTGCCGATGAGATTGATCTCGATCAGCGTGCGAAAGTGACCCAGGTCATGCGGCGTCCCGTCACGGTTCAGCGTGCGAGCCGGAGGACCGATCCCCGCACAGTTGACGACCGCTCGCAGGGGATTCGCCGACATGGCGG
Organism: uncultured Acidimicrobiia bacterium; assembly: GCA_963761985.1. Classification (GTDB taxonomy): domain Bacteria; phylum Actinomycetota; class Acidimicrobiia; order Spongiisociales; family ZC4RG35; genus JACCTH01. Next base: position 124,701 of record CAVXIT010000003.1, on the reverse strand, counting down.
TGTCGACGGCTTCCTGTACTTGCTCCGCTTGAGTGACGTCCGTATGAACGAAAGCTCCGCCGACTTCGCCGGCCGTTGCTTCACCTTTGTCATCTTGCAAATCCGCCACCACCACAAATGCACCGGCCGCTGACAATCGACGAGCTGTCGCTGCGCCTAGGCCAGACGCGCCGCCCGTCACGACAGCAGACACACCCGACAGCTCCACGCGCATCTCCTTTGCTCGAACGGAGGCGACGATACTTCACCCCCTGATGATCGGTATGTTCGACTCCGGCGTTGGAGGTCTCTCGGTCTTGCGAGAGCTGCGCCGACTGCATCCACGCCTAGACGTCCTCTACCTCGCCGACTCGCTTCATGCTCCGTATGGGCAGCGTTCGTTGCGAGACCTTTCGGAGCTGAGCCATAGGAATGTCGGCTGGCTGCTTTCTCAGGGCGCGGAAATCATCGCCATCGCCTGCAACACCGCCTCGGCCGCTGCGCTCAACGAGCTTCGCGTCGCTCATCCCGGGGTGCCCTTCGTCGGAATGGAGCCTGCCGTCAAGCCGGCGAGGTTTTACACGAGAAGCGGAGTGGTGGGTGTGCTCGCCACTGAAGCCACGTTCCAGGGTGAGCTTTTCGCCTCAGTCGTCGGCCGTTTCGCCGATGGTGTCGAGGTCGTCGCCCGCGCTTGTTCCGGGTGGGCGGATTTGGTCGAGGAAGGCAAGGTCGATGGATCGGAGGTCGACACCGCGATCGCTCACCATCTCGACCCCGTCCTCGCCGCCGGGGCCGACACCCTCGTGCTGGGTTGCACCCACTATCCGTTTCTTCTCCCCGCCCTTTACCGGCGGGCCGGGCCTCAGGTTGTGGTCGTTGATCCCGCCCCGGCGGTCGCCCGGCAGATCGGCCGCCTGGCCTTGAGTCGAGGGTCTGGTCGAGTCCGAATCCTCACCACCGGTGATCCTTATCAGGTGCAGGACACGATGCGCCGCCTCACCGGTTGGGATGAGCAGGTGACCGCAATAACCTGACCCGAAATGACCCTCGACCCCTGGGATCTCGCGTTGGCCGACGCCCTCAAACCTGGAACCGACCTCCTTTCGCTCGACAGCCTCGCCGAGCACACCAACCTTCCACCCACACTTCTCGAAGTTGTGGTGCGGGAAGGATTCCTCAAACCGGCCCGAACCGACCCCGAACCCCTCTTCGATCCCGCCGACGTCGAGCCGATCCGGTCGGGGATGGCTCTCGTCGAAAGTGGTTTGCCGCTGGGGGAATTACTCGATCTCGCCCGCAGAATGGATGCCGCGATGCGACCCGTAGCGGAGCAATCCATCGAGATCTTCGCCAGATTTGTGCGCGACTCCGTCGAAGCCACCTCCGACAACGACGAAGAAGCTGCCGACCGGCTCGTCAAGGCTTTCGCCACCATGCTGCCGGCGGCCGGAAAGATGGTCGAACACCACTTTCGATCACTCTTGCTCGATGGTGCCCGGCGCCGCCTGACACCGGATTGAACGGATTCGGTTGAATGGAAGCCGCCGAGCTTCTCGCCCGCAGGCCGCGAGTGTGGTGGGCCAGTCCGACTGTGACCCTGGGCGGGTTCGGTGAGATCAAGATCATCGATCCGGGCGTCGGCCCTGATCGTTATGAACAGGTTCGATCTATTTCAGCTCCGGTGAGTTTTGCCAGCTTTACCTTCGACAGCGAAGCGACCGGGTCTCTCGTCGTTGTCCCCGAGTTGGTGGTCGAGCTGAGAAACGGCGAGCCCACTTTTCACGGCGATGCGTCCGTCCTCCCGCCCCCAAGCGAGAACGGATCCGACCGGGACCGACCGCGGTTTGCCGGGTCGTCGCTGCCCGATCACCTCTGGCTCGAAGCGGTTGGCACCATTGTTGAAATGATCGAACGGGGAGAGGTCGAGAAGGTCGTGCTCGCCCGCGACCACGCCCTCTGGTCCAAACAGCGATTCGATCCTCATCGGATCCTCGGTCGGCTCAGCGAACGTTTCCCCGATTGCTTTCGCTTTCTCATCGAGGGGCTTGTCGGCGCCTCGCCCGAACTACTCATCAGGAAGACGGGCCGGGACATCGAATCGGTGACGCTGGCAGGAACCGCCGCTCGAGGTAGCACCAGCGAAGAGGACGAAAAGCTGGGCCACGACATGCTGACCGATCCCAAAACGATCACCGAGCATCGCCTCGCGGCAGATGCAGTTAGCGACAAGCTGCGATCGGTGGCCGGGGACCTATCGCGCCCTGCGGCGCCCGAGCTGATGCGCCTCGCCAACGTCCAGCATCTCGCCACTCCTTTCGCCGGGCGCCTTGCTCGTGACCTTCACATCATCGACCTGGTCGCTCTCCTTCATCCCACCCCCGCCGTCGGCGGAGTGCCAGCCAAAGAAGCGGATACGGTGATCCGGAATCTTGAGGCGATGGATCGCAATCGCTACGCCGGACCGGTCGGCTATTTCAGATCAAACGGTGATGGCGAAGTGGCCATCGCCCTTCGTTGTGCCGAGTTGACGGGAGCTAGAGCCCGGCTCTTCGCCGGGAATGGAATCGTCGAAGGTTCGATCCCCGAAGACGAGCTCGAGGAGACCAGACTCAAGCTGGCGGCGATGCTGTCAGCCCTGGAGTAGCGCGCACCCCGTCGATGACCGCGGCGGTGAGGCGGCGATGAACCCCGACGTTCTCTTGGCGGTTCGTCCTCACTTCCAACACTTTCACGCCCTGAGGTGGTTCCTGCAACGCGGCGGCGAAACCTGAGACGGTTTCAATCAGCTGATGCTCGATCCCGTAGGCGAGGATCAGCTGAGCCAGGTCGACTGGGGCCGGAGTCCCGAACACCCTTTCGAAGTGGTCGGGATACCCCGCCTGGGGGAGGAAAGAGAAGATTCCGCCGCCGCCGTTGTTGACCACAACGACCGTTAGGTCCGGGCGTGGGGTGCTCAAGAGGCCGTTGGCGTCGTGGAGAAAGGAGAGATCGCCGACCAGGCCGTAGGCCGGTTGGCGGACGGTTGCAGCACCGAACGCGAGCGAGAGGAAGCCGTCGATCCCTGACGCTCCCCGATTGGAAACGACCTGCAAATTGCCTCGGGCCGGGGCAAACCAATCGAGATCCCGCACCGGCATCGACGAGCCCACCACCAGCAACGCTCCGTCAGGCACTGCCGACCAAAGATCGCGGGCGACCCTGGGCTCGTTCAGGTCGGAATCGCGGTCGAGCTCGGTGTCGACGATCTGGCGCGCAATCTGCTCGTGCGAGCGCCAGGTTGCATTCCACGCGTAATCGACTTCGTCCGGAGCAAACCTGCTCACATCGACCATGGCCAGCGCCTTGCGCGTCGGGTCGCCCCTAACCGGACGAACAACCACAGTGGGCACCTGGCGAAGTAGGAGGCTGAGTGGACGCGAAAGGCCGGCCCTGCCCAGGACCACGATTCGGTCGGGCCTGAGCTGGGGGAAGTCCCCGCTCAACAAGTGATGAGCTGTGGTGATGGTGCCCGGCAACCGGCAGTTGCTGTGTCCCTCGGCCACCACCGGTACTCCAATGCCGAGCGCTTCTTCGACCAACTCTCTGCTCGCCCCTGCCCCTGCCACCACCAAGTCCCTTTGCCCGAGCGGAAAGACGTCCCCGCCCGGCTCCGCGCCCTCGTGGGCGTCCCAGCGAGCTCCGTCGGATCGCCCGGCGACCTCGTTCCGATAGGGCATGGCAACGTCTCGCCCGTCGTCGCTCGCAGGAACGAGAGGCTCGCGAAAAGCGACGTTGAGGTGAACCGGTCCGTTGGCCGCGGCGGCGATCGCCTGGGAGACGAGGCGGCGCCAGCCGAAAGCCTCACCGGGCACATCGACTGCTTCGGGAATGTCGGCGAAGAATCGCGGGTAGCGGCCAAAGATCTCTGCCTGGTCGATCGTCTGGTTCGCTCCGGTGAAGCGCAGATCGAATGGGCGGTCGGCGGTAATGACGACGAGTGGCGTGAGCGACTCGCTCGCTTCAATCACGGCCGGGAAAAGGTTGGCCACCGCGGTTCCGGAAGTCGTCATGACCACCGCAGGTTTTCCGGACGCCTTTCCGTATCCGACGGCGAAGAACCCGGCCGAGCGCTCGTCAATCGCCACCGTGAGTGCCAGCCTGTCCTCGGCCGCGGCCGTCGTCGCGAGTGCTCCCGAGCGCGAGCCGGGGGCAAGAACGACTTGTTCGATCCCACTGCGGACCAGCTCGTCAAAGATGACCGTCGCCATCGCCCACGATGGGTTGGGCAAACTCATGCCAGTACCTCGGCGGCCCAGCGCAGCCGGCGCAGGAGGCCGGCGGCCACGTCACGGTCGGGGGCGAAACGCTCGAGGAGCTCGAGCGAAGGCTCGGGACGCCGCACGGCCAGTTGGCCATCAACGGGCACCATCGAGTCCACGACGACGTCGCCCACCAACAGGGTCACGGTGCCCAGGCCGCAGGCGAACTCGAGTTCCGGGAGCGCCGCGGCCGCCGCGACTCCGGCCGCAATCCCCACCGAGGTTTCCAGGGCCGACGAAACGACCGCGGGCAGGCCTGATCGGCGCGCCAGGTCAAGAGCCCGACCAATCCCTCCCAGGGGTTGAACCTTCAAGACGATCACATCGGCGGCCCCGCGCTCCGCGACTTCAAGTGGATCGGCGGCTAGTCGGATTGCCTCGTCGGCCGCGATCCGAACCGGCACCCGGCGGCGCAACTCGATCATGTCTTCCAATGAGCGCACCGGCTGTTCGGCGTACTCAAGATCGAACTCAGCGAGCCGCAGCAAGCTCTCGGTTGCTTGTTCGAGGCTCCAAGCCGCGTTGACGTCGATGCGGATCTTGCCGGCAGGACCGAGGGCATCTCGAACTGCTTCCAGACGGGCATAGTCGTCGGCGAACTTCTGGCCCGGATCAGCCACCTTGACCTTGGCGGTCCCACAACCCGAGTCTTTGACCATGCGATAGGCGACGATCGGGTCCACCGCTGGGACCGTGACGTTCACGGGCACCGTGTTACGAACGGGGACTGGCCAGGTGCTGCAGGCAGCTTCCAGTGCCGCGGCGAGCCAGCGGGTGGTGACTTCCGCCGGGTAGTCGGGAAACGGCGAGAACTCGCCCCACCCGGCCGGCCCTCTGATCAAGACAGCGTCCCGCCGATCGACTCGCCGGAATCGATGAAGCATCGGAATCGATACAGGGAAGAGCTCAAGCGCTTCGAGAACCGTCATTCGTCCTGCTCTTCTCGCATGAACTCAATCACACGGTTGATCTCTTCCTCGGTGAGCGTGTGGCGAAAAGACGGCATCCGGCCCCGGCCATCGGTGATGGTCAGGCGCAGGAACTCGTCGTTCTGCTCGGCCGCGTTCGAACCGGCGCCGATTCCTGGACCAACTCCCCCACTCAGGTCAGCAGCGTGACAGCGGGCGCAGACCTGCTCGTAGACCTGCTCACCGGTGGCATCGGCGGGGGGCCGGCCGACACACGCGCAGGCGAACAGGAGTAGTCCGACAGTTGCCGCACGGGCTCTCCGCCACACTCAGCGATCCTCGGGCGCAAGCATTTCGAACAGGGTCTTGACCGACTGGGCGTTCTCGCGTTTGGTGACGAGGACCGACGTTGCCGTCGCCACGATCACCAGGTCATCGGCCCCGCTCACCGCAATGCGCGGCCCTTCCGACCGGACGTAGCTTCCCGACGATTGATGCATGGTCACCGGGCCGACGACCACGTTGCCGGCGCGGTCTTTCTCCCCGAGTTCCCATAACGACGCCCACGAGCCGATGTCGCTCCAGCCGGCGGAAAGCGGCACGACCGCCGCCCGGTGAGTTCTTTCCATCACTGCAACGTCGATGGCAACGCTCTTGGCGTCTGAAAACTCCCGGCCGAGGAGGCGGCCCCATGAATTCTCGGTCGAAGATGCCAGGGAGGACTGCACCGCCCGCAGGAGCTCGGGTTCGAGCCGGCCGAGCTCTTCGAGCAGGACCGAGATCGGGAAAACGAACATCCCGCTGTTCCACAGTGCCCCCTGCTGAATCAACTCCTTCGCCTGGTCGATCGAGGGCTTTTCGACGAATTTTTCGATGCGTCGGGCCGCTCCCAGATCATCACCATTCAGGGCGCTTTCTCCGGGGACTATGTAGCCAAAGCCCGTTTCGGGCCCGCCGGGCACAATGCCGAATGTTGTCAGGTAGCCGGCGCGGGCTGTGTCGAGCGCAAGCGTTAGCGCTTCGCGGAATTCATCGACTTGAGCGATGTGATGATCGGCGGGCATGACGACCAGGATGTCGTCTGCATCCGATGTGAGTGCGGCCGCGGCTACTGCCGGGGCTGTGTTGCGCCCCTCCGGCTCGGCAAGGATGCGGATCCCTCCGGCGTGAGCGGAGAGCTCGCCAACATGGGCCACGTTGGCCACCACGATCGCGTTGGCGAGATACTCGGGAAGCCGCGCCAGTGTTTGGGCGAGCATGCTTTCGCTCCCGATCAAGGCCTGAAACTGCTTCGGCTCCGCCTGGCGCGAGAGCGGCCAGAGGCGGGTGCCGACGCCGCCCGAAAGGACGACGGGAACGATGGAAGGCATCGTCGGTAGCGTATCGCCCAGTGTCAGAAAGCCCATCGACCCCGCCGCGGACAATGGTGGTCGTGCCCTTCCTTTCCGAGGATCCGGCGTTGGTGGTGCGCACGCTGGACCTGGCCAACTCGCATCCGCGGGTATCTGAAGTCATCGGGATTCATGGCGACGACGACGAAGCCGTTAGGTCAGTTCGAGCACTCTCCACTACATACCGGCTCGAAACCCAACGACGTATCGGAAGCCTGCGGCCGGGGAAAGGCGATGCGATCAACACCGGCTTCGACCTGTTCCTGGAATCCGACTGCGACCGATTGCATTTCTACGACGCCGACATCAAGACTTTCGACCCGGGCTGGATCGAAGCCGCAGAATCCGGACTCGACCTCGGCTACGACACAGTTCGGCACTTCTATCCGCGGGCCGCGACCGACGGGATGGTCACCGCCATGCTGGTCCGGCCGGCGTTGGCCATGCTCTGGCCACGAAGCGTGTTGGCTCGGATCAAGCAACCCCTGGCAGGGGAGGTTGCGTTTTCCCGCCGTGCCGCGGAGGCCATCGCCAAAAACGACCTCGTCCGTGATCAAAGTGATTGGGGGATCGACACGCTAATCACTGCGATCACTGCTCGACTTGGGCTTTCCATCTATGAGAACTGTGTCGCCGCGGGCAAGGATCATCAGCTTTACGGAAACCTCGAAGAGCTCAGAACGATGTTCGGGGAGTGCCTCGGAGCGCTCCAGCGACTCCGAGGCGGGGCCCCTCCTCAGCCTGCAGCACATCACGCCGATCCGGACGTGCCGCCTGACTCCCATGTCGGCGGCCTGGTGGCATTCGACTTCGCCGCGAGCGCAAGGCTCTTGCAACGCCCGCTGACGAATCCCCAACTCTCTCTGCTGCGGGAACATTTCGATCCGGCGATTGCCGCCAACCTGCACGAGCAGCACTACGAAATCGACACGCCAGCCTGGCTCGGCGCTCTCAAGGTTCTGCTGACTGACGCGAATATTTCAGACCGAGATTGGGAGACGATTGCCTTTCACCTCTGGGTCTCTCGCGTCCTCCATTACACGTCGAACGAGGTCGTCAAGGGTTACGGCCACTCCACCAGGTACGTCGAAGACATGGTCCGGGAGGCAATGCTTCACCCCATTAACTAAGTATGTAGGTATCACCGCACACATTGCTTGAATGTTCCCCCAAGTGCACGTGTGTCGCTAAGACACGCTCGACAGGAGGACAAATGGCTACGAAGAAGGCAACGGCCAAGAGGCCAGCCAAGAAGGCGGCGAAGAAGTCGACCGCTAAGAAGGCTCCAGCCAAGAAGGCTGCGAAGAAGTCGACCGCCAAGAAATCGGCGAAGAAGGCTCCAGCCCGCAAGGCCGCGGTAAGGAAAGCTCCAGCCAAGAAGGCTGCGAAGAAGACCACCAAGAAGCGATAGAGGGAAAAACTCACAAAGAGGACCGGCAACCGCCGGTCCTCTTTGTTTTGCCAGGTGAATGACTTGGAGCTACTCGTCTGAGCTGATCGAGACGTGGGAACACTCAAGGCAGACCCGGCGGGTCAATCCAACTGTGGAGCGCGACTCCTGGTAGACGTGCACGTGGCCGTCGGACACTTTCGGGGCTCGACGAAGCTTGGCGAGCAGCCCGACGTTGCTCTCGATCGGGTGGTGCCCGTCGTTACGGATCTCTACCGGCTTTTCAGCCGGCTTCGACTTGACCGGCTTCAAATGGTTCGGCTCGGGCTCGGGTGGGGAGGGCTTTTCGATCTGGATAGTGGCCGCCTGCGCCATCGCGTGCGGTCCGCTTTCCCTTCTCAGCCTTGTCAACCCTCTCAACCTTCTCGGTCTTCGTGCGTCTCTTCTTGGCCTTCGGGTCGTCTCGACCTTCTGAAAAGGATTCGTCGCGAGCTGCGTGCTCAAGCGCTTCAAACCGCCGTCTCAGATCACTCTGGGCTTGGGTCTGAGTCGCCGACACGGCTGGGGGGACCGATGCGGTTTGGGCTTCGCTGGTATTGGGGGCGATCCAGGACGGCTCTGCCCATTCCTCCGAAGCTGCCGCGGAGGCATCCCCCACTTCGGTTGGTGTCAGCCAGGCAGGCTCGGCCCACGGCACCGATTCGGTTACCTCAAACCATTGCGGCTCTTGCAACTCTGGCTCAGGTAATTCGGGCTCTGGCTGTTGCGGCTTTGGCAGCTGCGGCTCTGGTTCTTGTGGCTTTGGCAGCCGAGCCGCCGGCCTCGCCGGTTCGGGTTCAGGCCGCGGAACCGCCGGTTCGACTTCGACCCACAGGTCAGGCGACGCGCTCGCCGGGGCGGGTTCAGGTTTCTCCGGTTCACGTTTCTCAGGTTTCCGTCTCTTAAGGCGGCCGTCGTTCGCGGCCGGCTCGACCGTGGAAACTGGCTCCTCGCGGCCGATCGCCATCTCTTCTCGGGCCGCAATCCAATCGACCTCGAGGGGCGGTTCCGGAGCTTCACCCGGTTTCTCACGCGGGAAACGCTCGGCCGCTGGAAAGTTCAACTCGGCATCCTCGGCTGCGGCGATCGCAGCGAGCTTCTTCGCGAGCTCCGAGCTCGGAGCCTTGGCCGCAGCTCGGGTTGGCTGGCGGCGTTCTTCCTCGATTTGGGCCGGCCCTATGTCCTCTTCGTCGGGAGCTTCGTCCTTCCGTCTTGCCGCCTCGGCGGCCGCCCGTCGATGCCGGCGCTTCTTCTTTTGGGCGTTCACCCACCCCGTTTGCATCCGGGTGACGCCGTCGTAGGCAAAAACGAGTGCATCGTCAGCCAGGAACTCCATTTCGTCGTCGCCGAGGAAGAGGGTGAACCGTTCGGCGATGTCGCGGACCACCTCGACGTCGGCGAGATACCAGCGCCCCATCAGCTCGGTTCCGCGTCGAATTTGAAGGTGGTATTCGTCCACCTCCAGAGAAACTCTTATCCCGGGACCACGGTCACCGGGTGAGCGCAAAGAACCCTTGAACTGCAAGCAATCCTCTCGGAAAAACCGTCAGGACTAGTACTCAATCGGAATCACGATCCCACCGCTGTAGGGGATCGTCAAGCAAGAATGAGGTCCGAGCCTTATAACAGGGAAAACCGGCTCAATCCGGGCTGTACTCCGACAGTGGCGGGCACGCACAGATCAGGTTTCGGTCCCCGCCTGCCTGATCGATTCGGGACACCGGCGGCCAGTATTTGCCCCGACGTAGTCGCTCAACCGGGAAAGCCGCCAACTCGCGGGAGTAGGGCCTCTCCCACTTATCGTCGACGACGTCCTCAGCCGTGTGGGGTGCGTTGCGCAAGGGGTTGTCAGCCTCGGTCCACTCCCCGTTTTCGACTCTTGCAATCTCTGCTCGGATTGCGATCATTGCCTCACAGAAACGGTCCAGCTCCTCGAGCGACTCGCTCTCGGTCGGCTCGATCATCAACGTGCCAGGAACGGGAAAGCTCAAGGTCGGAGCATGAAACCCGTAGTCGGCGAGACGCTTGGTCACGTCCTCGGCAGTTATGCCGGTGGTCTTGGCGATCGGGCGTAGGTCGAGGATGCATTCGTGGGCAACCCGCTCCCCCCGCCCGGTGTAAAGCACGGGAAAGTGGGGATGCAGTTTCTGGGCAAGGTAGTTGGCGTTGAGAATCGCCACCTCGGTTGCCCGGCGGAGCCCCGCCGCCCCCATGAGCCTGATGTAGGTGTATGGGATCGGCAGTATCCCGGCCGAGCCCCACGGGGCAGACGAGATCGGTCCGATCCCCGTATCCGGTCCGGCGCCTTCGACCAAAGGATGGTTGGGGAGAAACGGGACGAGATGGGCACCAACCCCGATCGGTCCGACCCCGGGACCGCCCCCACCGTGAGGGATGGTGAAAGTCTTGTGGAGGTTGAGATGGGAGACGTCGGCGCCAAAGCGGCCGGGCCGCGCCAGCCCAACGAGCGCATTGAGGTTGGCCCCATCGACGTAGACCTGACCTCCGTGTTGATGGACGATCTCGCAGAGTCTGGTGATGCCCTCCTCGAAGACCCCATGTGTCGACGGGTAGGTCACCATCGCCGCCGCCAGTCGTTCAGCGTTGGCCGCAGCTTTTTCTTCGAGATCGGTGAGATCAACGTTGCCATCTTTGTCGCAAGCGACGACCAGAACCCGCATGCCGGCCATCACCGCCGAAGCGGCGTTGGTCCCATGCGCGGAGGAGGGGATCAGACAGAGGTTGCGTTCGTTGTCCCCGCGGGATCGGTGATAGGCCTTGATGGCCAAAAGACCGGCGAGCTCGCCCTGGGAGCCGGCGTTCGGTTGCAGCGAGACTTTGGCGTAGCCAGTTATCTCCTCGAGATAGGACTCCAACTCAGAGATGAGGTGGCGATACCCGGCCGTTTGCTCCGAGGGGGCGAAGGGATGCATCCGCGCAAAACCTTCCATCGTGATCGGGAGCATCTCCGTGGTGGCATTCAGTTTCATGGTGCATGAGCCCAGCGGGATCATCGTCCGGTCAAGCGCAAGGTCACGCTCGGCCAAACGGCGCAGATAGCGCAGCATCTCGTGCTCGGAGCGGTAGCGGTGAAAGACCTCGTGAGTCAGAAACTCTCCTTGCCTGAAGTCATGGATTCCGGATTCGGCGCGGTCGACGAGGTCAATATCGAAAATCGTGGCCAACCGCTCGAGATCGTCATCGCCATGGGTCTCGTCGAAAGAGATGGCGACCCGGTCGGGGTCGACGCGGCGCAAGTTGATTCCGCTTGCGCGAGCCGAGGTCACAATTTCATCGGCCCTCCCTTCGGCCCGGACGGTGATGGTGTCAAACCATTGGCTGTTCTCGACTTCAAGACCTGCACTCCGCAGGGAGGCGACCAGGCGGCCGGCAAGATGATGGATCGTGCGGGCAATCGCGACCAGGCCTTCAGGGCCATGCCAGCACGCGTATAGCGCCGCCATCACCGCCAGCAGCACCTGGGCAGTGCAGACGTTGGAAGTGGCTCGTTCTCGTCGAATGTGCTGTTCTCGGGTCTGAAGGGCGAGACGAAAGGCCGTGCGCCCCGCCCGGTCTTTTGCCGCACCAACCAATCGGCCAGGCAGCGCTCGCACCAACGAGTCTCTGGTGGAGATGAAAGCGGCGTGTGGTCCGCCAAATCCCATCGGGACCCCGAAGCGCTGCGACGAACCCACCGCGATGTCGGCGCCCCAGGATCCGGGCGGGGGAAGCAAAGTGAGGGCAAGGAGATCGGTGACGACGGCAACCAGCGCGCCCGCCTTGTGGGCCTCCTGGACGGTTGCCTGATGGTCGGCAATCTCGCCGGACGAGCCCGGGTAGGCGAGAAGGATGCCAAATGCATCGGACAGGTCGAATTCGTGGGGATGGGCAACCCGGACCTCCACGCCAACCGGCTCCGCCCTCGTGGTCAAGACCGCGATGGTCTGAGGGTTGCAATCGCTGTCTACCCAAAAGACTGTGGACTCGGATGCGGCCCCGGCCAGACGGCGGCACATGGTCATCGCTTCGGCTGCCGCGGTCCCCTCGTCGAGCAAGGAGGCGTTGGCGAGATCCAATCCGGTGAGGTCCGACACCATCGTTTGATAGGTCAGTAGCACCTCGAGCCGGCCCTGAGAGATCTCGGGTTGATAGGGCGTATAGGCGGTGTACCAGGCAGGGTTTTCGAGAACATTGCGTCGGATGACCGCCGGGGTGTAGGTGTCGTAATAGCCGAGACCGATCATCGACGTGAGCACCTGGTTCTCACGCGCAAGCCGCCGGAGTTCATCGAGCGCCTCGGGCTCGGTAAGCGGTGGGTCGAGCAAGAGATCGTCGCTCGAGCGAATCGAACCGGGCACGGTCTGGGCGATGAGATCGTCCAGCGAGGCGGCACCGATCTCGGCCAGCATTTTTTGCACGTCGGCCGGTCGAGGACCGATGTGTCGTCGGGAAAACTCGGTGAGCAACTCCATTCGCTCATCCCTTCTTTCCCCGACTGTCGGCCTCATGCCTTCAGCCTCGCCTCACCGAATGGTCCTTCGGCCTGAGAGATTGCGGGGAGCAGTTGCCCCTTCGGCGACCTCCCCAAGTCAAGAATCAATCGATTCAATTTGGGAGGTCTCTCCCATTCGGATCTAAAGCACCACAAGGCTAACCGAGGGAGGCGCAAACAAACTGATCTTGTGGACACACGCGTCCGAAAGGTGTGCGGGGCTCCGGCAAGGGGGGAACCGGAGCCCCGCCCGCCCTTCTCGCGAAGGGCTCGACAGGGACTCCATCGGGCGGGCGCCAGGGGGGTTCCCGCTCAAAACCCTGTCGTGGGGTTACGCCGCTCGGTGTGGGGGCACCATGCGGCCAGCTCGGATCATACGCGGCGGCTGTCTTGACAATCAATTCACTTGGCAATTCATTCGGCAATTCACCCGGCAATTTGCTTGGCAACTTGCTGGCAAGGCAGGACTCATACCGAGAAGCGGATCAGCAGCACATCGCCGGGAATGACCTGATAGTTCTTTCCCTCAACTCTGACCTCACCGGCGCGTTTTGCCTCGTCCCAACCACCGGCCGCAATAACCGTTTCGATCGACGCAACCTCGGCACGAATGAACCCGCGTTCGAGATCCGAGTGAATCTTTCCGGCTGCCTCCGGAGCTAGAGCCCCGGCTCGCACCGTCCAGGCGCGCGACTCCTTGGGACCGACGGTATAAAAGGAGATCAGCCCCAAGCTCAGGTAGGTCGCCCTGACCATCAGAGCGAGCGCACCCTCACCGAGGCCGAGCCCCTCGAAAAGCTCGGCACGCTCAATCGCCGACAACTGTGCTCCTTCAGCTTCGAGCTTGGCGCTAATGACAACAACTTCGTCCCCTGCCGGGACGACCGATCGCAAAGCCGTCGTCAAAGACTCGGTTTCGGTTGTGTCCTCGTCGACGTTGATCACCCACACCATCGGCTTGAGTGTGAGTGGAACCAGATCTCGAAACGCAGCCAGAGCCTCCTCGGTCCAATCCCGCAAACGGAGCGCTTCCCCTCCGGCGAGCACCTCTGTGGCCTCGGCAACTGCGGCGGCAGCGCCGAGTTTCGTCTTGTCAGCGCTGGCTTCTTTAGCCAGCCGTTCTCGCTTCCGCGAGAAAACGTCGTGGTCGGCCACAGCCAGTTCCAACAACAGCTCCTCCGCTTGAGCGACGGGATCGGTTCCGACTCCGTCATCGGGAACGGATGGGTCACCAAATGCACGCAGCGTCACAGCTACGGCTTCGACGTCGCGCAATCGAGCCAGGTGATGGCCTGAGGTTCCAGAACCGGACTTGGTCATGGCCGGGAGGTCGATCAATTCGAGAGTCGCCTCCACGACCTTGGCCGATCCCTCCAATTCAGCAACCCGCGCGAGCTGCGCGTCGGGGACCCGGGCCACGCCGACATTCGGCTCAAGCGTGCTGTAAGGATGAGCGGCAGTAGGCATGTCGAGGCCGGTCAGAGCGTTGAAGAGTGTCGTTTTGCCCGAGTTCGTGAAGCCGACGATTCCGAGGCGTGCCATAGAGCCGGGCATTGTGGCTGACATCGAGACAACCCGGTCCGGGCAGTGTCAATTACCTTGGCCCTCCATGGAACAAGTCGCGGTAATCGGAGCCGGGTCATGGGGCACCTCGGTCGCGGCGCTCGCAGCCCGACAGCACGCCGTGACATTGTGGGCCCGCCGGCCTGAACTCGCCGAGGCGATCAACACCCGGGCCGAGAATCCGGACTATCTACCAGGAGTGCGTCTCCCGTTTGGATTGCGTTCTACTTCGGATCTTGCCGAGGCTGTCGCGGGTGCGACGATTCTGGCGGTGGCGGTTCCCTCACATGGATTCCGTCAAGTCATCGAGGAAATCGGAGCAATTCGCCCAGACGTCCCGGTGATTTCGCTCACCAAAGGCATCGAGGTCGACTCGCTCCAGCGGATGACGGAGTTGATTGCGACCGGGTTCTCCGATCACGACCCCGATCGAGTTGGGGTTCTCACCGGTCCCAACCTTGCTGCAGAAGTCATGGCCGGGAGCCCTACCGCGGCAGTGGTGGCGATGAAGGACGAAACCGCGGCGACCCTCGTTCAGGCCACGTTCAGCGGCCCCACCTTTCGGATCTACACCAACGACGACGTGGTTGGTTGTGAGCTGGCAGGCAGCCTGAAGAACGTCATGGCGATCGCCGCCGGCATGTCAACGGGGCTCGGCTTCGGTGACAACACCCGCGCCGCTCTCATCACCCGCGCCCTGGCGGAATTGACCCGGCTCGGCGTAGCACTCGGTGGCACTCCGGCGACCTTCGCCGGGCTCGCCGGGATGGGCGATCTCATCGCCACCTGCACGTCAACGCAGAGCCGCAACCACCGGGTCGGAGTCGGTCTGGCCGCCGGCAGGAAACTAAACGAGATAACGGGCGAGATGAACATGGTCGCCGAGGGGATCAAAACCACCAAGGCAGTCCTCGAACTCGCCGCAAGAGCTGCAGTCGAAATGCCGATTGCCGAGCAGGTTGGAAAAGTCCTCTATGAGGGTCATCACCCGCGTCAAGCCGTGATGAGTTTGATGACTCGCGCCTCGAAAGCTGAGAGCTAGCCGTAGATCCGGAATATCACCTGGGCAACGCAAGCCGGCTTTTCGGTTCCGTCGATTTCGAAAATGACATCAAGGGTGACTGCCCTTCCGCCGCCAAAGTCCTCCACGGCGGCGACGGCTGCTCCCGCCCTCACCCGAGAACCGACCGGCACCGGCGAGATGAATCGCACCTTGTTGGCTCCGTAGTTGATCCCCATTTGCGATCCTTCGACCTTGAGCAGTTGCTCGGTCGCCGGAACCGCCAAAGACAGAGTTAGATAGCCATGAGCGATCGTGGTGCCGAATGGCCCCGAGGCCGCTCTTTCGGGGTCGACGTGGATCCACTGGTGATCACTCGTCGCCTCGGCAAACAGGTTGATGCGCTCCTGAGTGATCTCGATCCAATCCGAGTAGCCGAGGTGAGTCCCGACGGCATCGTCGAGTTCCGAAATCGACCCAAACATGCGGCGACCTTAACTAGCAGCGAGCCGGCGCAGGCCCCGCACCAGCAGATCCCGATTCCCGAGTCGATGGCGAAGGCGCCGTTCGAGCCCACCGATCGGATAGAGGTTTTGCGGAGCGCGCGGGTCTTTGTGCGCCGCTGAGGCGAAGCGAACGATCGTGGCTGTCATGACGTCGGCAACGCGGCGAGCGGACACGACGTCACCCGCGGCCACCTCGGCGCGTATCAGCCCATCGACGCCGCCCGACGACTTGAGGGGAAGCTTGGCGTACCACGAGAGCCGATTCCAGGCTCCCCCACCGATAAGAAAAATCGGAGTGCGCTCGCCTGCCCCGAGGGCGCCCAGGATCGGTCGCAGTTTCTCGGGGAGATAGTGAACGTGTTGGGTCTTGATATAGCCGACTGCTCCCGGAACATGACGTCGATGCGAAAGAGGTCCGTCGACGATTATCAGAGGGGCATCGGCATGAGCGGCTGCCACCAATCCCTCAAGCACGGACATCTGACCCTGGAGACTGAGCCACAGGGTCTCCGCCAGCTCTCCTTCCGATAGATGGACCTGATAAGGGCCATAGGGCGTCGCCACCGATTCCGCGTTAGCCGCGGAGGTGAAAATCCCTCTCCGCACCTCCTCGCCGACTACCACCGCCTTGTGATTACTCAAGACCGCGCCCGCGGCATAGCTCGCGGCCAGCGCGAGGACAGCAACACCATCAGGACCTTCGATCCACAGGTTGGCGTCGACGCGTCTGACCCCATCGACGAACAGGGCTTCGGGCGCCGGCTCGGCCCTTACCCCAAGCGGACGCCACTCGCCTTCTGCGAGTTCGACCGAGGCATCGATGCTCTCGCCCTCAGCTAGTTCGAGACCTGCGGTCGGTCCGTACTCGGCGGCCCACGCCTGCACCGAGAATTTCATGCCATCCCTACCTGAGTCACCGTGGCGGAGTTGTCACTTCGTCGAACCTCGTATCTGACCGGCATTTGCTCGGCGAGCTCTTCGACATGAGTCACGATCCCAACGGTCTTCCCGGCTGCTCCAAGTTCGGCGATAACCCGCGCGACGACATCGAGCGATTCGTTGTCGAGCGTTCCGAATCCTTCGTCGAGGAAGAGTGAGTCGAGGGCAACGTGGTTGCCGGCGGTCGCTGCCACCTCGTCGGCAAGCGCCACCGCCAGGGCCAGTGAAACCAGAAAAGTTTCCCCTCCGGAGAGCGACTTGATCCCCCGGCGGTGGTCGGCGGCGAAATGATCGATCACCTCGAAATCGTTGTTGGTGACGGCAAGCGCGTACTGGCCCGAGGTGAGGTCGGAAAGGCGAAGGTTGGCGCCGGCCACCAGCGCGGCAAAGATCTCGTCGAAGATCCACTTCTTGAACTTGTTGGCCGCGAGCTCGGACGCGAGCTTCTTCGCGACGTCCCGCTGCGCTAGTGCCGTGTCGCGTTCTTGGGTGACCCGTCCGGCTTCCTCGTGCGCTTCCTCCACCCGGGCAATGGCCGTGGCGATGTCCGTTTGCGCCACTGCGACGGCCTCGCGTGCGCCGGTGACGTCAGATACGAGACCAGCCACCGCCAGATCTGCCCGAAGACCTTCTTCGGCCTCACGCGTCTCAGCCTCGGCGGCTGCGACGCGCTTCTCGGCCTCGGCTCGTCTGGCCTGAAGGACAGGGATGCGTTGGTCCCGCCAGGCGATGATCTCCTCCCACGCCTCAACCGGCTGGGCCCGGTCGAGGAGCGGTGGCTCGAGCGATGACAGCTGGGGCCAAACCGAGTTCAGCGCTTCGCGCACCTGGCCGAGACGTGCCTCCATCTCGACGGCTTCTTGGCCCACTCGGTCGACCTCGACGCGGGCTGCAGCCAATCTCGCCCGGGCCGCTCCAAGCGCGACCTCGTGGTCGGCTATGTCCTTGAGCTGCTGGCTGAGGACCTCGACTGAGTCGACGTCGACCAATTCAGTCTCGAGCTCGCCGAGGCGCCCTTCGGCCAAGGCGAGTTGTGTGGCGAATTCTTTCAGATGGACCTCGGCCGCCGTCGCGGCTGACTTGGCTTTCTCCAGAGCCTTCGTTTGCGTAACGAGCCGGCTGCTGGCCTTGCCGCGGGCCAATTTGGTGATTTTCTCACCGCAGACCGGACAGGGGTCCCCCACCTTGAGCCCAGCGCGGATGTGAGCCGCCCGATCTGCGTTGATCTCGTCCTCGTGGGCTCGCTCCGCAGCTACCAGCGTTTCCGTCGTAGCAACCATCACCGCTTGTCGCTGCGCGAGCTCGGCCGAGAGCGCCGGCAAGTTTTCGGCCAGCGTCGAATGATCTGCGCGCGCCTGGAGAAAACGCTCGATCTGGGTGCGGGCGGGATGTTCGACCTCGGACAAGTCGGTGTAGAGCCGCGCGGCCGCCTCCTGTTCGGTGCCTGACTCGAGCTTTTTCGCCGTGAACAGCGCAACGAGCCGGCCAATTTCCTTCCAGCCCTTCGGGGGCTCGACGCTGGTCAACAGAGCGTGCGATGAAACGACTGCTTCCAGGGATTGCCGTTCGAAAGTAGCCGCAGCGCGTAGCTGGTCGAGATTGGCGAGGGATTTGCCGAGACGCGTGCTGAGCGCTTCCAATTCCTTTTGGCGGGTGCGAAGCGACTCGAGGTCTGTCTCGGTGATGCGGGAAAGTTCGGCCAATCGTTGAGTGAGGATCGTCTGCTTTCCCTCCGCTTCCTTGCCACGCCCGCTAGCAAGGCCGGCAATGATGTCGTAAAGCCCGAGATCGAGCAGGGCGCCAAGCAGCTCCTGTCGTTTGGCGGGGCGCTCGTTGAGGAAGCGGGCGAACTCGCCTTGAGGCAAGAGAACACAAGTCGTGAACTGGCGAAAGTCGAGCCCGAGGAGATTTTCGAGCGCAGCCGTGACACTGCCCGCCGAGGCCGCGAGCACTTCCCCGTCGCGTTCGAGGCTGGCCTCGCCGGTGGTCGCTCCCGTGCCTGATCGGCGGACGCGTCGCGCCACCGAATAGGTCGCCCCATCAAGAGAGAACTTGAGCATGACCGTCGCCTCGTTCATCTGCTGGTTGACAATTGGCGCAACCGACCCCTCACCGTGTCGGGGGACCGCGCCGTAGAGCGCAAAACAAATGCCGTCGAGGATCGTGGTCTTCCCTGAGCCGGTGGGACCCGTCAAGGCGAACAATTCGACGTCGGTGAAGTCGATCTCCGTCGGCCCGGAGAAGATCCCAAATCCGTGGAGGTGAAGCCGCAGCGGTCTCATACGCTTGCCTCCTGCGCCTCGGCGAGAAGCTCTGCAAAAAGCTCGTTGAGACGGCGATCGGCAATCGACCTGCCTTCGAGATAGTCGGCGAACAACTCGGCTGGCGGACGTCCGATCCTCCCCGGACCGCGGCTCGCATCCCCCGGCGAAGGTGATCGCAGCCGTACCTCTACCGCGTTTGGAAAGAGCTGACGGGTTTCTTCGAGCAGCCCGATCCGGAGGGGATCGTCAAGCTCGATGCGCAGATACGCGTCGCCTACGTCGGCCCCCCGGATCTCCTCGAGCGTGCCCCGCAATGTCGCCAACCGTCGCCCGGCTTCGAGATAACGGGGTTCAACCACGGCAGGCAGGCTCGGCTCGGCAGTCACGAGCAGCACCGCGTTGCGATCCTTCTCCTCGCCGAAGTCGAGTTGGAGCGGTGAGCCCGCGTACCAGGTCGGCACCGCGGCAGGAATTCGCTGGGGGCGATGAAGATGCCCGAGGGCCACATAGTTGAAATGACTCGGAAAGCTCGCCGTGGGGATCGCGTACTCGAAAAGATGCGCTGACCGTTCACCTCCCCCGGTTTGGCCGCCGTGAACCATGAGATGACCGAGGACGATGTTGACGGTGTCGATCGTCATCCCGGCACAGAGGGCGGCGATGATCTCCTTGATCCGGTCGGCGAACTCGGTCCGTAACTCGGTGCTGTCGAGAGAAAGGATCTGCTCGGCGCGGATGATTCCTTTCTTGCTGATGAAAGGAACGAGGGCGATCCTCGTGGCCAGATCTTCGAAGTCGACGGTCCCCTCGCGAGCGACGCGGGCACCAACCTGCACCCGCCCAAGCCGGAGCAGCGGTTCTACCGCACTGAGCCGACTCGGACTGTCATGGTTACCGGCCACCAGTACGACCGGAGCGACGTTGGCCAAGGCGAGTAAACCTTGATAGACGATCTCTTCGGTGGTCGGACTGGGCGCCGGCCCATCGAAGACATCGCCGGCGAGCAAGACCAGGTCGACTTGCTCATCCGCGGCAATCGACGCGATCTCGGCCAGAACCGCGCGGTGCTCGTCCTCCCGGGAGCGGCCACGGATGGTGCGCCCGACGTGCCAGTCGGCTGTGTGGAGAATTTTGACCATTGGGCTCAGTCCAGGCCCGCGAAGGGATCGGCCAGGTCGGGATCGTCGGCGGCCTTGCCCGCTTCGGAGGCTCTCGTCGCCCAGGCCGGGAACGGGAACTCGAGCACAAGCGGAATCGGCAACTCAGGCTGGCTCAGCAGCATTGTCCCCGGTTTGATGATCGTCGCTCGCTGGCGGTGCACGCCCGGCAAGAAGCCGTACTCCTCGCGGGCGGCTTCCGCGGGATCGAGGCGGCCCACGACGCGGATTGCACTGTTGGCGATGATCCGGCGCTCCACTTCGCTCGCGGTTTGCTGCGCGCCGATCAGGATGACTCCGAGGCTGCGGCCGCGTTCGGCAACGTCGAGCAGAATCTCCTTGATCGGGCTCGTACCTTCGCGCGGGGCATATTTGTTGAGCTCGTCGAGCACGAGAAACAGAAGCTCGTTCGACTGCCCGGCGCGTTCCTTTTCGTCGAAGGCCTTACGGATCGTGACCCCAACGACGAATCGCTTGGCCCGGTCGTGGAGATTGTGGATGTCGACCACAGTTACTTGATGATCGAGCTCGATGCGGTTCTTTTCTGGTGTGCTCTGATCGCCGCGGATCAATGGCTCTACGTGACGGATGGCCCCAAACAGTCGACGAACGAAGGCATTGATCGTGCCGGCGCCGATCGCGGGCCCGGCCCACTCGTAGCGCTCGTCCTCGCTCTGGACCTTGGCGGTGATGAGATCGACCAATTCGCGGAAGGTGCGGATGTCCCTTTCGGCAATCCTGACCGCACCCTCGCCTATGGGCTTGGCCTTCCGCAGCTGGGCCATCACGTTGTAGACGACCATCGTGTACTGCGCCCGCTCGTCCTCCGACTCGACGAACAGGAAGGGCAAGAGGTCCTCGAGGCAGAACTCCTCGATCGTCCAAAAGAACGGAGTCACGCCCTTGACCCGGCTCGCCACGTCAGGTGTCACCACACCCCCGGTCCGGCGCGGCGGGGCAAAGATCTGAAACGAGCGGAAGGGTTCGGCTGGCAGGCCGAGCCGGCCGTACAACGCCGCCTGCTCGTCGACCAGCTCCATGTTGGGCTTGTCCAGAAAGAGCAGGTCCTCGCCCTTGACATTGAAGATCAGCGCCTTGGTGTTGACGCTGCGGTTGCCGAGGACGCCGGAGTTGTATAACGAATGAAGGAGGAACGTGGCGTAGGTGGTCTTGGTGGCGACGCCGCTGATCCCGGAGATGTTGACGTGGGCTCCCCGGCGCCCATCGAGAAATTCCAGGTTTACAAAAAGAGGCTCGCCGTTGCGCGAGAGACCGACCGGCAGACGTTCGGTCATCCGGTCGAAGAAAAGGGCGCGATCACGATCCGGGCCACTGGCGACGACCACTTCTTGACCCGGGCGCGGGGGTACGAAGACTTCCGGTTCGAAACGAGTCGTCGTCACCTGGGCGGTTTCGAAAACCTCGGCCGGCAGGAGGCCTGCTTCGATGAGGAAGACGTCGGAATCGAAATTGGCTCCTTCATAGCGAGCCCTCACCTGGGCCACGATGCCGTAGATATGGACCACTTCGCCGCCCGGGAGGGGGCGGCTTAGGGCGACGACATCGTCGAGTTGGAGGAAACGATCGGGAGCCACCCCTACCCAGAATTCGAGCGGGGTGGCATCTTCGGTCCCTATTACGCGCCCGACCGGGGACCCGAGAATCCCATCTGCATCCACCCCACCGAGGTTAAAGGTAGGGTCGACAGAAACCTGACAGAGGTTTTCCCCGGAGGGGGGAGTACCCGAGCGCAGCGAGGGGTGGGGAGCGTTTTCTTGCCCGTCGGACGCGGCCCCACCTCGTCTGCCTCCTTCGTCGGCATCCACTCCCCCTTCGGGGGAGAAACACGGGTAGCCCTAACGGATCGCGTCGATGCGGAAGATCGCCTCGTCGGTGAGGACGAAGACCTCGCCGGCAGCGTCAAGGCCAAACGAGACGACCCCACCAGGCGTGCCCACTTGTTCCGTCCAGTCCTGGGGCTCGGTGGCCGCGGCCCCATCCCAGCGAAAGCTCCGCAACCATCCGCCGCAGTAGTCGGAGTAAAAGTAATGACCGGTCAGTTCGGGGATCGCGGTGCCTCGATAGACGACACCTCCCGTGATCGAACAGGTACCGGCATCGGAGTGTGAAACCTCGACCACAGGCAGCGTTTGACCACCCGTGTCGCAGCCTTCGGCCGGCTCGAAGCAGTGAAATCCTTCGGTGATATTCCAGCCATAGTTGAGCCCCGGAGCCGTCGCCGGGGCCACATTGATTTCCTCGAAGGCGTTCTGGCCGACGTCGCCGATATAAACGAGGCCCTCGTCGAAAGCGATCCGCCAAGGGTTGCGCAGACCAATGGCCCAGACTTCGGGCGATCCGCCCCCGTCGACGTAGGGGTTATCGGGCGGAATGCCGTACGGGTCTCCCGCATCGACATCGATGCGAAGGAGGCTCGCCAGCAGATCATCGGTCGTTTGCCCGGTCCGAAAGGTGTCGCCGCCGCCACCACCGTCACCGAGGGCGATCCAGAGATAGCCGTCGGGGCCAAACTCGATCGTTCCGCCGTTGTGATTGGCCGCCGGCTGGGAAACGCTGAGCAACAAGCGTGCGCTATTCGGATCGAGATCGGTGTACTCGACGATCGTTGTGTCGCCGTTGTCGTCGGAGTAATGGAGAAAGAGCCGCGAGGCATCGCTTGGGTGCCAGGCCATCCCCAAGAGCCCCTGTTCACCGCTGTTGGTCACCAGGTCGCTGATGTCGAGCACCGGTCGCGGCTCGGTGCCCTCGAACATCCACACCTGTCCATCCTTCGTGGAGAAGAACAGCTCGCCATCGGAGGGGCGGGCGCTGATCATCGTTGGGAAGGGGAGACCAGACGCAAGCTCGGTGTAGGTGAGGGCCTGCAACGTTGGCAACGCGACGCTGGTGGTGGCCGCGGCAGTCGATGCGGTCGTCGTCGCGGCAGTCGAGGTCGTCGAATGAGCGACCGCCGACGTCGACGTCGTCGAATCGGCCAGCGTGGAGGTCGCCAGCTCCCCTCCGCCCGAGCACGCGGTGAGCAATAGGAGCGCGCCGAACAACCATCTGGACCTGGGCATCGGCTCAACCTACCCCGGCCCGATAGGTATCCACCGTAAAGTCGGCGGCCGCATGCGAAACGACCGCCGTTCGATCTTCGGCTGGGCGATGTATGACTGGGCAAATTCGGCATACACGACCACCACGCTCGCGGTTTTGCTCCCTGCGATCTTCACCGGCGAGATCATGCCCGAGGGTGGCGTCCCGCTTTTCGGCCGATTGGTCGACGGAGAGTCGATGTTCAGCTTCATGGTGAGCGCCGCGGCGATCATCGCGTTTGTTCTTTCCCCCGTGATGGGTGCGATCGGTGACTTCGCCGCGTCGAAGCTTCGCTTCCTGCGGGTCTTCGCCTACAGCGGCGCGGTCCTCTCGATCGGTTTTGCGTTCGTCGGCCCGGGTGCGGTTTGGCCGACCGTGATTCTCTTCCTGGTCGTCGAAACCTGCTGGGCCATCGCGGCCGTCTTCTACGACAGCCTGCTCCCGCACTTGACCACCGACGACACTATCGACCGGGTCTCGTCGAAGGGTTTTGCGTTCGGCTATCTCGGCGGCGGTCTGCAGTTCCTTCTTTCATTAATCCTGATTCAGTTCAGTCCGGACAGCTTCGCCGCCACCGCGGCTCGCATCGCCATCGTGTTCGCCGGGCTTTGGTGGCTCGGGTTCGCGATTTTCTCGTTTCGTCGCCTGAGCGAACCGGGAGAGCCGCAGAGTCTTCCTTTCCAGGGAGGCAGCCGGATCTCCAAGTACGTTCGTATCGGATTCGGCCGCACCATCAACACGATCCGACGCTTGCGCAAATTTCCCCATTTGCTCCTATTTCTCCTCGCCTTCTTGCTCTACAACGACGGCGTCCAAACGGTCATCGCCATCTCTTCGGCCTTTGCCACCGAGACCCTCGGTCTGGAGACGGCCGATGTCGCCATTGCATTCCTGGTGGTCCAGGCCGTGGCTTTCGTCGGGGCTTTGACTTTCGGTTGGATCGCCGGAAGGATTGGTCCCAAGCGGGCGATTCTCATCTCGCTCGTGCTCTGGATCGGGGTGTCGGTGCTCGGCTATCGCCTCCCGGACGGCCAGTTCCTGCCGTTCCTTGGTCTCGCCGCGTCGGTTGGGCTGGTGCTTGGTGCGACCCAGGCGCTGTCGCGCAGCCTCTATGGATCAATGATTCCCGAGGAGGCCTCGGCCGAGTTCTATGGCTTCTACTCGGTGTTCTCGAAATTCGCCGCCATCTGGGGACCGCTCCTCTTCGGAATCGTCAACCAGGTCACAGGCAGTAGCCGAAAGGCGATCCTCTCTTTGATCGTCCTCTTTGTCCTCGGATTCATCCTCCTCGCTTTCGTCGACGTCGAGAAGGCTCGCCAGGCCAAGAACAACTGGAGGTTCGAAGGCCCATTTGCCCAGGCCGGCGCTGACTCAGGCGGATTGCCGAACGGCGGATGACCGAACGCCTGGTGATCGTTGGCGGAGATGCCGCCGGCATGTCCGCCGCCAGCCAGGCCAAGCGTTTGGCCCCCGGCTTAGAGGTGATCGCTTTCGAACGCGGGAACCACGTCAGCTACTCGGCGTGTGGTGAGCCCTACCTCGTCGGAGGCGAGGTCTCCTCGATCGACAGGTTGGTGGCGCGCACTCCCGCCGAGTTCGCCGCAAGGGACATCGAGGTGCAACTGCAGACGACCGTACGCGCCATCGACTTCGAACGGCGATCAGTTGTTGTTGAGAAAGATGACGAGCGGACGCGGATCGGCTTCGACTACCTCATGTATTCGACCGGCGCCAACCCGGCGCGTCCCGACACGATCGCCGGAGTTGCCGGGGCATACGGTTTGCGTTCGTTGGACGACGCCGCTCATCTGCGCGATGTGGTGGACGACGGGGTCAAGCGCGCGGCCGTCGTTGGTGGCGGCTACATCGGTTTGGAGGCTGCCGAGGCTCTCGTTCATCGCGGCATCAACGTGTCTTTGGTTACCCGTGGCACGCATGTCCTGTCACGGACCATCGACCCCGACATGGGCGAGCAGGCCAACGAGGCTGTTCGGCGGCTCGGGATTGACCTGCGCGTGTCCGCTCCGGTCGTTGCGGTGTCGTCCGAAGGAGTCTCCACCGAACATGACATGATTCCGGCCGAGCTAATCGTCCTTGGGCTCGGCACTCGCCCCGAGTGCGCCCTCGCCGATGAAGCTGGAATCGCTCTTGGCGAATCCGGCGCGGTGGCGGTCAACGAATTCCAGGAAACGAATATCGAAGGGGTTTGGTCGGCTGGAGATTGCGCCGAGGCTACGCATCGGGTGAGCGGGCGTCAGGTCAATGTCGCTCTCGGCACGGTTGCCAACAAAGCCGGTCGTATCGCCGGGACCAACATCGGCGCAATCATCAATGGGAAAGAGAAGGCGAAGTTCGCCGGTGTCCTCGGCACGGCGATCACCAAGGTCGGTGAGGTCGAGCTGGCTCGGACTGGCCTCACTTCGCTCCAAGCCGAAGCAGCTGGTTTTGAAGTTGTATCTGGAAAGGTCGCCGGGACCAACACCGCCGGCTATTGGCCCAATGCGGCCCCGGTCGAGCTCAAGGTCATCGCCGATGCCACCAGCGGTCGCTTGCTCGGCGCCCAAATCATCGGAGGCCCTGGTTCGGGCAAGAAGATCGATGCGCTGGCGATGGCTCTCTGGGCAGAGATCGGAGTAGAGGAACTGGCCTGGATCGATTTCGCATATGCCCCGCCCTTCTCCGGAGTATGGGACCTCATCCACATCGCCGCCCGGCGCGCTGCCCAAGCCTTGCCATGAATCGACGCAGTGTCGTATGGCTGGTGTTGTGCGCCTGCGCTTCGGCGCCATCCGTCACTACGACTGCTGCTCCGGTTGTCGGTTTTATTGCCACAGTCGATTCCATTGCTGACGGTGACAGCTTTCGAGCGGATGTCTTTGAGGTGCGACTGGCGGGCGTGAATGCCCCGGAGCAGGACGAGTGCTTTGGAGCCGAAAGCCGCGATTGGTTGGCAAACGAAATTGAGGGTGAAGAGATTCGATTCGAAATCGTCGGCCTCGATCAATTCGATCGCAGCGTCGCCGACGTCTTCCACGACGGCCGCTTCATCAACCTCGACCTGGTCAGAAGCGGTCACGCCCTTGCCCTGAGCGCTAGTCCGCCCGAGATCCAAGAAGCCGAGAATGACGCGAGAGAAAACAAGCAAGGTTTGTGGGGAACGGATATATGCGGCGCAGACGGTCCGCTGGCGAGGTTGGTGATCACCGATGTCGTCTACAACCCTGCTGGATCTGATGACCAGGAAATCATCGTTATTACCAACACCGGCGCGGAGCCCATTGAATTGAGTGGCTTCCAGATACGCGACGAGTCGTCGGTCAACCGTTTCACCTTTTCCTCCCAAGAGATCGCGAGTAGAGCATCGATAACAGTGACAAGTGGATGTTCCGATGCGCCGGACGATCGACTGACCTGGTGTAACGACGGCCCCGTCTGGAACAACGATGGTGATACGGCGTTGCTCCTCGATCCCTTCGGCCGCATCCTGTCCCGCTACCGCTACCCGTAGCCACGGATCTCGCTAGGTTCAGCAATACGTTCACCAAAGGAGGGTGCCGTGTCGATCAAAGACACTTTGAAAGGGATGGTCGAGAAGGGCAAAGAGCTAGCCGAAGACGCAGTCGAGAAAGCCGGGCCGCTCGTCGAGAAGGCGAAGGACGTTGCCAAGGAAGGCGTCGAAAAGGCTGGGCCGGTGATGGAGAAGGTCAAGGACGCAGCCGAGGACGCCTGGGAGAAGGGCAAGGAAAAGGTAAGCGACATGCGCTCCTCCACTCCCGGCGAAGCAGCGGCTGACGTAGCCGATGCGGCCAAGGAAGGCGCGAGCGACGTCAAGGACACTGCCAAGGAAGCAGCCTCCGACGTCAAAGGAGCGGCCAAAGAAGCCGCCTCCGACGTGAAGGAAGTGGCTCAAGAAGGCATCGACGAGGTCAAGGGGACCTAGAGATCAGAGATCAGGGGTCAGATCTGACACCTGACACCTGACACCTGACCCCTCGTCTCTTAAGGTACCTAGGTGCCCGTTTCCGAACGCGTTTCGAAGAGGGTCGGAAGCATCGCCGAGTCGTCGACGATGGCAATCACCGAACGCGCCCGTCAGCTGAAAGCCGCCGGCCGTCCCACGATCAGTCTGGGAGCAGGTGAACCCGACTTCCCCACGCCGCCACACATCGTCGAGGCTGCGCGCCAGGCGGCGCTCGACCCCGCCAACCACCACTACACCCCCAACAACGGGCTGCCTCCGTTGCGCGAGGCGGTGGCTCAGTACACCAACGAATTTTCGGGCTCGTCCGTCGACGCCACTCAAACGTTGATCACCAACGGCGCCAAACAAGCCGTCTATCTCGGCTTGGCGGCGATCCTCGACGCCGGCGACGAAGTGCTCGTTCCTGCCCCCTACTGGGTCACTTATCCCGAGGCGAGTCAGTTAGCCGGTGCCACCCCGGTCGCGATCAAAACCGATGCCGCCGGAGGATTCAAGGTTTCGATCGAGCAACTGGACCGGGCAACCAACGAACGCACCAAAGCGCTCATCTTCGTCTCTCCGTCCAACCCGACCGGGGCGGTCTACACCGCCGCCGAGGTCGGGGCAATCGGGCGCTGGGCAGCTGAACGAGGAGTGTGGGTGCTCACCGACGACATCTATCAGCGCTTGATCTACAACGGCCTGGCCTCTGCTCCCTCGATCGCGGCCGTTCCTGAGCTCGTTGATCGGTGCTTGATCGTCAACGGAGTCGCGAAGACTTTCGCCATGACCGGGTGGCGGGTGGGATGGCTGGTTGGCCCGAACGACGTGATTAAGGCCGCTTCCAATCACCAGTCCCACCTCACTTCAAACGTCAACAACATCGCCCAGCAAGCGGCCCTTGCCGCGCTCACCGGTCCTCGCGAGCCGATCGAAGAAATGCGCAATGCCTTCGACAAGAGACGACAAGCGATGGTGGGCTGGCTCAACCAGATGAACGGGGTCGAGTGCCTCGAACCGGAGGGGGCGTTTTACACCTTCCCACAGGTAGATGGCTTCGAATCTTCGATGGCGGCTGCCTCCTTCCTACTGGAGGAGGCGGACGTAGCGATCGTTCCGGGCGAAGCGTTCGGACTGGACGGTTACGCCCGTCTTTCCTATGCCCTGGCCGACGAAGACCTTGAAATTGCGATGGAACGCATGTCGAAAGCGCTGGCCAGTCGACCCTAGCTGGAGCCTCTCAAAGGCACCTATACACTCGACAGGCAGTGGAAACACCTTCGTTCGCCAAGGCGATGTTGCTGGTCGAACCAAGGCAGTTGACCTGCCATCGGTTGCCGATCAAATCGATGAACCAGGGTGGATGGTTGGCGATCGAGGCGACCGGGATCTCCGGTGCTGATGTCCAGATCTGGAAAGGCGACCGCAACGATGTCGTCTACCCACTCGTCCTCGGGCACCAGGTCGTCGGCAGGATTGCCGTTGCCGACGAGTCGCTCCCTTATGAAGTGGGGACCCGGGTCGTCGTTGAGCCTGATCTGCGTTGCGGAGTCTGCCGGCGATGTCAAAGCGGAATTGGCGGCTGCAGGCAACGTACGCCGGTGAACAGTTACGGCCGGCTTCCTTCCACCGAGCCTCCGGGTTTGTGGGGAGGTCTAGCCGAATTTCTCTATCTCGATCCAAGCTCGCGTTTGCACCCGGTGTCAGATGACGTCTCCGCCGAACTGGCCACATTTGTCCACCCCCTCGCCGCGGGTTACACCTGGTCGGTAGAACTGCCATCGCTACAGCCCGGCCAAACCGTCATGGTGCTCGGCCCGGGCCCGCGCGGCCTTGCGTGTGTCATCGCGGCTCTCGCCGCGGGAGCCTCATGGGTGGGCATCAGCGGTCTCGACACCGATCATGACAGACTGGCCGTCGCCCAAAAGCTCGGAGCCCATCTAACGGTCGACGCCACCACCGAAGACGTGCCCGCTGCCGTGGCGGATCATCTCGGCACGCGCCCCGACATCGTCGTCGATGTCACCTCCGATGACCCTGAAGCCATGTTCACGGCACTCGATCTGGTTCGTTCAGGCGGCACCGTCGTTCTTGCTTCGATGAAAGGCAACCGTCCTGTCCAGTTTTTCTCCGACCTGTTGGTCACGAAGCAGCTGACCCTGCGGGGAGCGTTGGGTGCCACGACCGAGAGCTATCGCTGGGCCTCGGCTCAAATCGCGTCAGATGCCTCCATGGACCAACTGGTCTCGCATCAGTTTCCGCTCGCGGAGAGCAACCGCGCTCTTCAGGCCGCAGCCGGGATGCTCGGACACGACGAGCTCTTGTCGGTGGCAGTCACTTTCTGACGGAAACGAGCGGCTCCCTTCAGCGTCCGGACTCCCGAGCAACGACCGGCTGGGTCCTCTACGACCTCGCCAACACTGTCTTCGCTCTCGGAGTCATTGGCCTCTACTTTCCGGCGTATCTCACTGAGTCGGGCGGACGGGACAGCGCCCTCGCCCTGGCTGAAGCTGGAGCCGGGATCGCGGTCATCTTTCTCGCTCCACTTCTCGGAGGAATAACCGATCGCAGCGGTCGCCGGTTGCCCTGGCTCGCCGCGACAACCGCGGTCGCAGTGTCGGCCACTGCGTTGCTTGGTTTCCCATCGTTAGCCGGATCGTTGGTTCTTCTGAGCTTGGGGCTCATCGGTTTCAATCTGGGCTCCGCCCTCTACGACGCACTCCTGCCGACGGTGAGCACCACCGGGACGAGGGCGCGTGTATCCGGCCTCGGAGTCGGCATCGGCTACATCGGATCATTTGTCGGCCTCGGGCTCGGTCGTCTCACTTTCGACGTCTTCGATCGTGGCTATGACACGGTGTTCGTGCTTCTGGCCGCGGCGTTCGTCGTCTTCGCGATCCCGATATTTTTCTGGGTCAAGGAAACCAATCCATTAGGCAAATCGAGACCGATCGGATTGCCGGCCGCGTGGCGGGCTGCTCGGCAGGTGCCGGGCATGGTGCGGTTCTTAGTCGGCCGTTTCCTGTACACCGATGCGATCAACACCCTCATCGGCGGGTTCCTGGCCATATTCGTCATCACGGAGCTAGGCCTGCCCACGAGCGCGGTCAACACCCTCCTGGCGATTGCCATCGTGGCAGCGATCGGCGGGGGACTTCTCGGTGGTCGCGTGGTCGAACGCCTGGGCGCCCGGCGCACCCTCCGACTCGTCCTCCTCACCTGGGCCCTGGCGATCGTTTCCGGAATCCTCGCCGCGGCCTTCGATCAACCTGATCTGGTTTGGACTGTGGGCGTGGTCGGGGGGCTCGCGCTCGGCGCAACCTGGGCAAGCGATCGCGTTCTCATGCTCGAACTCAGCCCCCACGATCGCATCGGCGAGTTCTACGGCCTGTACGCAATCATGGGTCGATTCGCCACCATCGTCGGGCCTCTGTTGTGGGCCTTGATCGTCGATGTTTTGGGCCTGGGTCGCAGCTGGGCAATGGCCGCGCTTGCTGCATTCGTGCTTGCAGGTTGGTGGGTTCTTCGTCGCTAAAGCAAGAGGCTGGCACCGGCAGCGATGGCGAAGGCGCCCAACCAGGATGCGAGCGACCCCACCAGCACGTACTCGGGGGAGAGCCGACTGTCGCGTCCGGTGATCTCGGGAAAGCGCAGGAGACTCTTGGCAGCAACAACCAGACCGGCTGCGCCGGGTTCTCCCATCAAGACGAGAATGTAAATCAGAAGCCTTTCCATCGATCCGATCCAGCGCCCGGCTCCGAACTCGGCAGGAATCCGCACGCCCCGTGCCCGGGTCAGAACGAAGCGAACGGCGTAGTTGGTTGGAAACGTCAACAGCAGGGCGCCCCCCAGAACGATCAAGGCCTCGTTCACGAGAACAGTCGCAGCGAGTCGATGAGGGCGGCAACGCCATGGCTCTGCATGCGCCGACTAATTGAACTCTTGTTCACCCCGAGCGCGGAGGCTGCGTCCTCCTGGGTGTGACCGTCGAGCAGCATCGTCGCGATCACCGCATCGAATTGATCGAAACCGCTGAGGAGATGGTCAGACAAGATCAGTCCCGCGTTGAAGAGGCCGGCCTGTTCATCCCCGGTGACCGTCAAAGTTGCAGTGGAGTTGGGTCGCTGATTCGCGCTCTCCCATTCGGTCACCATTTTGATTGCGTCGCGCGCCCTCCACCAGCATGGCCCGTCCTGGAGGATCGGGCTGCGACTGTCATCGAGGATCTCGAGCTCACCCCAGCCGATTCCCATCCGCACGCCGATGATGTCGACGGTTTCCAGGCGGATCCAAACCGAAGCCACGATTGCCGCGTGCATCGAGGTCAACACGCCCTGAAACTCGTCGCCGATAGTGAAACGGAAAGGCTGCTCGGGCTGCAGGCGAACATTGACCCGTTCCAGGGCAGCTTCCATTTGCTTCTGAATCTCCCGGCGAACCCCCACCCGGCGGGAGCTGACCAGATCTCCGATGACCGCTGCCCGACTCGCTAGCTGTGTTGCCTTCATGTTGCAACTTTACCATAGTTGTTCTATATAAACAACTAGTAGAAGGTTGCATCTCCTAAGCAACTATCCAAAAGGCCTCCGGTGGTCGCGCTCGATCCCGTGGGTCAGCGTCTCCTCGACGTAGTACGGAACTGGAAGGTCGCGAGTTTCCCGGTTGCCACTCACCAGCCGCACCCCGAGCTCGGCGAACCAGGTCGAATTCGGCACTTTCCATGGCCACGCTCGCAGGCCCGCCCGCGCCCCCAAGAGGGCTCCGACCATCCCGCCGAGGAGGCTCCCCCCGACGTGTGCCGCATGCCCAATCTGCTCGGCTGGATCTCGGTTTCCATCGGCGGCGAGCTTGATCGCGGCGATTACCCAGGCAGGGCCTGTCGGGCCCAGATCGGCTTCGCCATTCAAGGTTTCCGAGATTTGGCTTTCGGAGGTCGAGCTGAAGGAGGTCAGCTCGCGCACCTGTGCGACGAAGGCGGGTGCCGCCGCGGCATCGATGAATCCCTCGGTCTCGCCCGCCACTCGGGCGGCGGCGACGGAAGTGATCTCCCGCACAGCGGCGAGGAAGTCCCGTCCGACCTGACCGAACGCAGCGGCCGCCGCCGCCCCGGCCAGAGAGGCCGACGCCACTGCCGTGGTCGCATCCATGTGAGTCAGGCGCGAAATCTCGAGGGCCGCGGTGACGAGCTGGGAAGGGTCGCGTCGAAACCAGATGCCGGCTGGGAAAGCCCGAACAGCTGGCTCGCAATCGGGTCGGCGAACTCTGATCTGTGCCGAGGTGTTGACGTTCTCCAACCACTGATCGAAGTCTTCGCTAGCCATCCGGTAGACCGACGGATTGGACCCATCGGCTCCGAGCTCCGCCCACTCAGCCGCGAGATCCGGGCCCGAGATCTCGTTTCGATTTAGAAGGTGATATGCGACCACCGTCGCCTGCTGGATAAGGGCTGAGTATCCGATCGGGCTCGCGCCACCGGCAACATCGCCCGCCGCGGCGGCCAGGAGCGCACCTGCTCCTTCCCCATTGACGAGCGAAAACAGGGGAACGATCGGGTCGGACAACCGGCGAGAGCCTAGTCCGTTACCCTTTTCGCCCTAGCCATGCAACGTCTGCTCTTGATTGCGAATCCGGCCTCGAGCCAATTTACCGGCGGTATTCATCGCACCGTCGGTCGTATTCTTTCCCGCAAGTTCGAGGTCGAGGCCGTGTGGCCGCAAACGGCGCTGCACGCCCGCCAGCTGACTTCGCAAGCCGTTGAAGATGGAGTCGACGTCGTCGCTGCAATGGGCGGAGATGGAGTCGCGCACCACGTCGGTCAAGCCCTTGTTGGCACCGAAACCGCCCTCGCAGTCATACCCACCGGCACTACCAACGTCTTGTCGCGCCTCTACCACATCCCGCACAAGGCGACCTCCGCCGCCCGACTCCTCGAAGGTGAGCACCGACGTGTGCGAGTGCCGGTGCTGACTCTCGACGGAGTGAACGATTCCGGTCCGGCGCGACGTCACGCCCTGTTCGCAGCAGGCTTCGGCTTCGATGCCGAAGTCGTCAAGGCTGCCGAAGGCGAGCCATACCGCAAGTACTGGTTTGGCGGTCTGCACTATGCCCGAAATGCAATCACCACCCTCCTCCGCGGTTTCCGTGATCGCCAGCCCAACATCAGGATCGCTACGTCAGAACGGACTGCGGATGCCGTCGCCGTGCTGGTGCAGTTTCATCCGGTTTACACCTACTTCGGTCGGCTCCCGCTGACTCTTTCCAAACTGGAACCCGCTCCAATGACCCTCCTGATCGCCGAGGGTCTTCCCGGCCGACGATTACCGCGCATTGCCGCGGCCGTCCTCGCTCGACGGAACCTCAATTCGGTTCCGGGCCTCACGGTCTGGGAGAACGTCGAGTCCTTCACCATCGAGGCCGATCCCCCCGTGGAAGGACAGGCCGACGGCGAGTTGACGGGCAGCTGGAAAGAGGCGACTGCCGTCTCTACGGCTGAGGCGATCCAGCTGGTGGTGCCGCTCGGGACTTAGTCAGGTTGGTCGCCACCTTGACTTCTCCGTTGGGGACATAGTGGGTGGTGCCGTCGTCAGCTTTGAGAACCGTGATTCTCAGCCTGATATCGGCCACCTCGCCCGTCACTCCGGCGATTGAGACCAGGTTTCCAATCCGGAATTGATCTTCGAGGAGGATGAAGAACCCGGCGATCACATCCTGCACCAGCTTTTGGGCGCCAAACCCCAGTGCCACCCCGAGAGCCGAAGCCACCGCCAGGAACGGGGTGATCGGCAGGCGCCAAACTCCAGACAGGATGGTGAGAAGTGCGGTGACGAGAATCGCTAACAGGAGCGCACGCCGCAACATCGCCCACAGAGTTGCGGCCCGACTTTCGCTTTGACCCTGCCGCTGGACATATCTCAAGCCGAGCCGGGCGATGAGGAGATAGCCAATCACGAACATCCCCGCGACAAAGGCGCTGGCGACGATCTCATCGAGCCACTGCTGCACCGCGCGAGGCTAACTGGGCAAACTAGATGCCTTCGGCCAGGGCTAGTTGAAGCTCGGCGGCAATGGCGCGACTCATGGCGCGAGGTCGCAACGCTGCTCGCAAAGCCGCACCGATTGTTCGATCGAGATGACGGGAGATAGCTTCGGCTCCAGCAGTAGGCACGTCGTCGAGCAACGTCAGTGTGTCGACGGAGCTCAACTCGTGCGCTTCAACTCGAAGTTGATCGACGAACTCGCTGAGCTCTCCGCTGCTCTGCGGCCACGATGCAGAGACCTGGCTGAGCAGAGATTCCCAGCGCGAGTTGAAATCGAGCGGGGCGATGTGGGGTTCGATGACTTGGAGTATCCGGGCGATCTCAACTCGCGCCCGGCCCTCCGATCCATCCTGAGTCTTGGGAGCCTGGGCCATGGCCGCAACGCGGATCGCCTCCGTCAGTTCTTCGATCCCTTCGGGTGGGCCGAGAGGAGGGTCGGCAGCAACTGTCCAAACCTCTGGATCCTCGAAACCGTCCTGACGGAGCGACCAGACCAAATCATTTCGCACTTCCTCCAACTCGGAGTCGCTCAAGCGATCGATCTGGTTGAGCACGAAAACAAACCTTCCGGCGTGGCTGCGAAGCGGGCGAAGGAACTGATCGTGCAAAACCCGGTCGCGATACTTCTCCGGATCGGTCACCCACATGACGACGTCGAGGTCCAACAGGAGTAGTTCGACCTCCTGGCGATGAGACGGATCGAGCGAATCGATGTCGGGAAGGTCGATGAGGACAAATCCCAGGTCGCCCTCGCTGACCTCGACCTCGGAGATGCCGAGCTCTACCCACAGGTTTGTCAGCCGGGAATCGTGCACGTCGGGAACCAAGACCAGGGGGGTAGAGGTGGTTGGCCGCTGAGCACCTGGTTCGGCCAGTTCGGTTTCGGACATCGCGTTGAAAAGGCTCGACTTGCCGGATCCTGTGCCCCCGGCGATTCCCACCAGGCTGGTGAATCCGCTGAAGTGCCGGCGTCTCCGCATCCGGCGCGCGGCATGCTCGACAGTCTCAAGCGCTGACGGAGGGAGATGCAGGCGTGCGTTGGCCGCCAGCCGATCGAGCAGGTCGAGCAACCGAATTTGATCACTCACCCCAGATTCCCTCAAAGTCCGCGTCCGTCAGGACCTCGCGACCGGCGCGCAAAGCGTCGAGGGGAACCGGCGGTTCAATCGTTGCCCGCAACCCGTCGAGTCGCCGGAACGCTGCCAGAACTTCGGATGGGAGCGATCGACTGCGCCGCCACCGGCGGCGCGAATGCTTTTGAACCTCCTCCTCGATGCGGCTCCTTTCTTCATCGATCGCTGCCTGCTTTTGCTCCTCCCGTCGATTGCTCTCGGAGATTCCCTCCAGGAGATCGCCCAGGACCGCAGCAGTTCGGTCGGCCATCACCTCCACCCTGGACAAAGTGCGCGGGACTGAGCGCAGGTATGCCGCCACCCGCTGAACGGCCTGGGGTGAAAGCCGGTTGCGCCCGGAGGCAATTCTTTGCTCGCTGATCGTGAAAAGCGCAACGTCATCCAGCCCGGCCCGGCGCAACCTCGCCTGGAGATCGTTCCGAGCCCCGGTGGCCCGGCTGGGGGTGCGATTGAGAACCACAACGACGCGACGATCGGCGGCGAGCCTGGTCAGCGTCTCCCAGACGACCGCGTCGCCGTAGCGGGTGGCAGTAGTGACGAAGAGAATCACATCAGCCTGGTCGGCGACGGCCAGCGCTTCCTTGCGATGTTCGATGAGATCCGAGTCGAGATCAGGGGTGTCGATCAGCACAATTCTCTCGAGCAAGGGATGGGTCCCAATCTCGATGTGGCTGCTTTCGGGCGCTAACCAAGCGACATGCTCGCTGGAGGTCCAATAGCGGGACGCCTTGGTGGTGGGCCGCAAAGCTCCGGCCGGGGAGATCACTTGACCTGCCAATGAGTTGAGCAAGGTCGATTTCCCTGCTCCGGTGGATCCGATCAAGGCAATCAGCATGGGCGGGTTGGCCAGTGCAAGACGGGGCAACAGGTAATCGCGAATCGTCCCCAGTGCCTCTGTCCGCAGCTCTTCGAGGTGCGCGGATTGTGCGGTGAACGAGCCAAGAAAGTCCAGCTCACCTGCCAACCGGGAGAGTGCGCTATGTAGACGTGATCGCCGCCGGCTCACTGTCGAGCACGGTACCCCGCCGCCAACATCGTCGAAGTTGCTTGCCCTTCTGCGCAGCCCGCGAGAATCGGGCAATACTGACACCAGGGCCCGGCAACTTTCTGTGAAGTTGTCTCCCCTACCCAAACCGATCGAATCTCGTTCACCAGCAAGCCCAGGCGGTTAGCCACTGCCTGCAAATCTGCCGCTGTCGGTTCCAGGATGTCTCGCTCCCCCGTTTGCAACGAGATCGCCTCGACACGAGCCAACTCACCCCGGGCGAGCAGCCAGAGCAGTGCGTAGAAGAGGAGTTGGTCGAAGGGCTGACCCAACACACCGGTCTTCCAATCGCGCAGCACCTTTGTTCGACCTTCGGTGAAGACCCCGTCGATCTTGCCAACCAGCGTCACCGCGCCCTCGAGCTCATGATCCACTGCGAACTCGGCGTCTTCGAAGCCATCCATCGGATACAGGCAAAACCTCCGATAGAGGTCGGATGCTTCGGCGATGATCGGATCGAGCAGCGAAGGGCGATTGACACCAAGGCCCACCATCTTTCCGTTGAGTGCGGCTCCGATCTCCATGCGGGCCGCCTGCTCGACATCCTCGATGGGCCCAGAGCGCATGTGCCGGGCGATCAAACGATGTACCAGAGCGCCGCGGAACGAATCCCTCGATTCGTTCGGATAAGCCTTCTCATCGAAGCGAGCCTGAGCCTGAGCAGGGCACCGCGAGAACGCAACGTAAGTCGTGGCTGAGACTTTGAGCGCAGGACCAGCCCGCATCGTCGGAAAGGCGATCACGAGTCAAATCGTACGTTGACCCGCCGACAGTTCTAGTCCTCTTCGAACCGCCAGGGCTGCCTAATTTGATCAGCCCAAATTTGATCGGTTTGGGCGCTTCTAGACTTGCCTGCCCCGATCATTTGGAGTCCAAATAATTGAGCCCAAATAATTGAGTTTGGGGGGAATCCACTATGACTTCCGAATTGACCGCGCCCACTACCGAAAAGACCCCAACCTCGAGCCCGAACGTGTTCATCCGGAATCGCTGGGGTCTCGTCGTTTTGGGCTTGGTGGCTCTGGTGTTGGTCGTGTACGCCATCTCACGGGCCGCCTCAGCGGGCCAGATCCTCGGGACGGTCACTGCTGATCGGGCTCAACTCGGCGGGTTGGCACCTGCCGAAGCCGAATCCGCGCTCGCCGAACTGGAGTCCGACCTCGGGTCGAGCCCCGCCACTTTTCGGGTGGAAGGTACGGAACTCCAGCTCGAACCTTTGAGTGTTGGCTTCGACATCAACGAGCGGGCCATGGTTCAGGCAGCCATGTTGATAGGCCGGAGCGGTAATCCCTTGGGAGAATTCGCTTGGTGGATCAGCCATCTCTTTGGATCGACCGAGATCCCGGTCCAGGCGCGAATCGACCCGGCCGCGCTCGAAGAGGTCCTGAGTAACTGGGACGTCGAGGCGATCGGTAGCCCACCCTTCGCTGGTGCAATCACGATCGAAGGCACCCAGGTCCTCGGGGAACCCCCCCGCTCGGGTCGCCAAATCGATCGCAACCAGGCCCCCAACATCGTTCTGGCGCAATCGTCGACCAGCCTTCGCTCTCCCACTGATCTCCCAGTGATCGATCAGCTGCCGACCCTTACCATCGCCGATATCGAAGCCGGAGTTCGAACCGGTGAGTTGCTGCTGGCGGGGCCGATCACTTTGCGCAATCCCGACCGCGATAAGGAAGTCACCTTTTCCGTCGAGCAACTGGCGGCAGCCTTAGAACCGGTCGTTGGAGAAAACACGATCGAGTTCCGCTTTGACCCCGAGGCGTTCTCCGAATATCTCGAGCCATTACGCGCTGACCTCGAAGAAGAACCGGTCAACGCCGAGCTCGTGGTCGAAGGCGACTTTGCGCAGGTGATACCTGGCCGGAAAGGAACTGATCTCAATCCGGAAACCACGGCCGAGAACGCACTGGTGGCGGCTCGGTCAGCGGCGCGTTCAGGTCTGCTCCCCATCGATGAGTCGGTGGAACCCGAAGTCACCACCGAAGAGCTCGAGGCGCTCAACATCAATCACAAGGTCAGTCAATTCACCACGTACCACGATTGCTGTCAGAACCGCGTGACGAACATCGGGTTGATCGCTGCTGCGATCGACGGCGTCATTGTTCCTGCGGGTGCGACCTTCTCGGTCAACGACCACGTCGGCGAGCGGACCGTCGAGAAGGGTTACCTGGAAGACGGTGCCATCGTTGCGGGCCGGCTCGAGAAGGAGATCGGCGGCGGGGTCAGTCAGTTCGCCACCACCTTCTATAACGCAGTTTTCTGGGGTGGCTATGAAGACATTGCCCACAAGCCGCACAGCTTCTACTTCAGCCGCTATCCGCTGGGAATCGAGGCGACGATCTCATGGCCGCTGCCCGACGTCCGCTTTCGCAACAACACCGACAGCGCGATCCTCATCAGGACCTTCGCCTCCAACACCTCTATCACCGTCGTCTTTTACAGCGACAACGATGGCCGCATCCTCGTCGGCGAACAGAGCGGTGGGGCGCTGCGAGTTTCTCCAACCGCCGAAGGAGGGCCGAATGCACGTCATGTGCGGGCGGAAGTCTCTGACCGCTATGACTTCCGGGAGCCTCCACCGCCCCGATACATCGGAGATCCGGCAATTGTTCCGCCGGATCAGGACGAAGACCAGTCCCCCGCCCAGGGATACAAGGTCGACGTGACCCGGTTCATCACGGTTGGAGACGAGACCACAGAGCAACAATGGACAGTGGTCTACTCGCCACGCCAACAGATCATCCTGGTCCATCCCTGCCAAATCCAGGACTCCGGAGTGTCGTGCCCCCCGACGACAACTCTCGCGCCACCAACCACCATTCCCGGCGATACGGTCCCCACGACGGCAGCCGGATAGATGTCAGACATCAGACGTCAGATATCAGATACGATCGTTCCATGGGTCAAACGATCGGCATAGTCGACTATTCGCGGGTCGATGACGTGCTCATGGTCAACGCGGACAGGTCATTTTCCGGACAAGACGGCGAGACGTATTCGGCGGCGCCTGAGAACCCAGCTACGTTCCCCGGCCAGCTCGCCGTCCGCCTGTTCGAAGTCGATCCGGAGATCAATCACATTTATGTGATGTCGAACACGGTCGCTTTGCGACGCAAGGGCGGGTGGGACGATTCGTCCACATCTAAGGCGACCCACACCATCTCAAGCTTCTTCCGCTTCTACCCCGACGCTCGATCTCCGTTCTGACATCTGACATCTGACTCTGATCGTCTATTTCTCCGGGGACATTCGGCCGGACTTCTGCGAGACCACTCCCCCGTCTCGTTCGCCGATCACGTGGATCTTGAGCAGGTTGGTCGCCGCCTGCCGGTTGGGCGGTATCCCTGCGACCATCACCACCATGTCGCCGCGTTTGGAGAGCTTCTCTTTCTCGAGAAACTTCTCCGCCGCGGCAATCATGTGATCGGTGTAGTCCCGACGCTCGAACGGGTAGGCGGCGACTCCCCGGTACAGGGCCATTCGGCGACGGGTGGTCTCGACAGGAGTGAACCCGACGATGCGAGCATTGGGCCGGTATTTCGAGA
This sequence comes from uncultured Acidimicrobiia bacterium, assembly GCA_963761985.1. Lineage (GTDB taxonomy): Bacteria > Actinomycetota > Acidimicrobiia > Spongiisociales > ZC4RG35 > JACCTH01. The sequence goes on along the minus strand of CAVXIT010000003.1, from coordinate 84,952 downwards.
GCAGACGCGCCGTTGACCCGGACTCGGTGAAGGCCACGATCGTGTCACAGGACAGATTGGCGGCTACTTCGACTGCTGCCTGGGCCACCGCCGAGGCCACCGCCGCTTGCTGGCTGAGGTAAGACTGGACGACGGTGTTTTGAGACGTTTCGCTCTCAACCGTGGCACATATACGGGCCATCGCCTCCACCGCCTCCCGCGGATGAGCTCCGGCTGCGGTCTCGGCCGACAGCATGACTGCATCGGTGCCGGCGAGCACGGCGGTGGCGACGTCGGTCACCTCGGCACGCGTGGGCCGCGAGGAACGCGTCATCGATTCGAGCATCTCGGTGGCAGTGATCGTCACTGCTCCGGCTTCGTTTGCCCGCCGGAGAATGTCAGCCTGAATCAGGGGAATGCGCTCGAGCGGAAGCTGAACCCCGAGGTCCCCGCGTGCCACCATCACGCCGTCTGCTTCATTGAGGATCTCGTCGAGATTCTCATAAGCCGCGGCGAGTTCGATCTTGGCGATGACCGGAGCCGATCCGGCTAACTCCTTCACCCGGCGAACGTCACTGGCGTTGCGCACGAAGGAAGCGGCCACCCAGTCGACCCCCAGCTCGACCCCGAATTTCAGGTCGAGCTCGTCCTTCTCGGTGATTGCCGCCATGCGCAAGTTGGTGCGGGGGAAGGCCACTCCCTTGCCGTTGCCCAATGGCCCACCGACGATGACCCTCGCCTCGAGATGATCCTCCTTCTTGGCAGTAGCGATGAGATGGATGAGCCCGTCGGCAAGCAAGAGATCCTCTCCGACCTCAACGTCTTCGAGCAGATACGGATAATCGATGAAGATCTGGTCACGGTTCTCCGCCAGCATCCGACCCGGATAACACCGCACGGTCGAACCCTGCTCGAGCACGATGCTCCCCTCCGGAAATGTCCCTACCCGCAGTTTGGGGCCCTGCACATCCTGCAATATCGCCACGTTCCGCCCGGTCGCCGCGGCTGCGGAACGGACCCATTCGGCGAACTGTTTATGAACTTCGTGGTCGCCGTGGGAGAAGTTGAGACGGGCGACGTCGACTCCGGCCTCGATGAGACTCTTGACCGCTTCGGGGCTGGAAACGGCCGGGCCCATGGTCGCGACGATCTTTGTGTAGCGCTCCACCCCTCGAATGTAGCTTTGGTCCCGTGGCGCCCCAGACTTTTATTGGCCGGGCATTGATCGAACTGCGCGACGTCGCTATCCGGTCGGGCTCCACTCCAATCCTGTCATTGGCCACCCTGGAGGTGGCCGCGGGCGAATGCGTGGGCATCTCTGGTCCCAATGGTTCGGGTAAGACCACCTTGCTCCGGGTGCTGGCAACGCTACGACGACCAGACGGAGGCGAGGGGAAGGTGCTCGGAGCTGAGTTAGGAAGCTCACAGGTCCGCGTGGTTAGGCCGCGGATCGGCCTCCTCGGTCATCAACCGGCACTCGCCCCCGAACTGACCTTGGTCGACAACCTCCGCTTCCATGCTTCGCTGCACAGGCGGTCGCCCGAATCGGCTGAATCCGCCCTAAACACCGTGGGATTGAACGGGGCCAGGGATCGGAGGGCGGCCGATTGCTCAACCGGCATGTTGCGGCGCGCCGACCTCGGACGAATCCTGATGCTCGAGCCGGAGTTGCTGCTGCTCGACGAGCCGACCGATGGCCTCGATCATGAAGCTCGACCGCTAGTGAGGGCAGCTGTGCGAAGGTGCTTGGACCGCGAGGGGGCAGCCGTTTTCGTCTCCCACGATGCCTCCACCTTCGCCGACCTGGCGACACGGGTTCTCACCCTCGAAGAAGGCGTGCTTCGTTGAAGCTCGCACACATTCTCCTGATCTTCCGCCAGCAACTGCAGGTAGAACGTCGCGCGGCAGAGGTTGCCGGCCTTGTCCTCCCATTTGCGCTGGCGGCTCTGCTCATGCTGCCGATTGCGCTCGGAATCGATCAGGCAACCACCTCGCGGGTGGGGTTTCCCGCCTTCTGGATGATCTCGCTCCTCTTTGGGATGCAGGTCGCTTGGCGTCAGGCAGCAGGCGAAGTGAGTTCGATGTCCGACCAGGTTCGCCTGGCCGGCATCGATCCCGCCTCGGCTTTTGTTGGTCGGTTCTTCGCCAATCTCGCCCTGCTCCTCGGTCTGATGACGGCAACATTTCTGGGGACCGTCGCTTTGTTCTCTCCCCCACCGATCTCGGCCGGACTCTGGTTCGCTTTGGGTGCGATCCTCTTCGCAGTGGGCCTGTCGGTTATCGCGACCGTGATGGCAGACCTGACCGCCGGGCTGCGAGCCCGCGGAGCCATCGCCGCTCTGCTTACTGCACCACTCGCTGTTCCACTCGTCCTGGCGGGAGGGCAGGTCAGCCAGTTGGCCACAGCGATTCAAGTGCGGCCGGGCGGTATCCTCACCTGGGTGTTGGTTCTGGTCCTGATAGACCTGATCGGAATCATCGCCGGCGTTCTGATCGCGAGACCCCTCGAGGAAACCCTCGGATGAACAGGTTCAAAGTTGGGCACAAACTGCTCTTCGGCCTCACTGCCTTTGCAGTCGCGATTGGTCTCTACCTGGCTCTCACCGCGCCACCGGAGGCGATCCAACGGACCTACGCCCGCATCCTCTACATCCATGTGCCGACCGCCTGGCTTGCGTTCCTCGCTTTCGGAGTGACTGCGATCGGTTCGATCGGCTGGCGGCTCAGCCGCCAACTCCGGTGGGATCGCCTCGCGGCTTCCTCGGCTGAGATCGGGGTGCTATTCACCGGCCTGGCGCTTTTGACCGGTGCGATTTGGGGAAGACCGGTTTGGGGCGTCTTCTTCGATTGGGCCGATCCGCGGATGGCCTCGACTGCGGTGATGTTCCTCGTCTATTGCGGCTATCTCGCGTTGCGCCGGCTCAACGATGACCCAGTAGTCGCAGCGAATCGCGCTTCGATCCTCGGGATCGTCGCCGTGATTCAGGTTCCCCTCGTCTACTTCTCGGTGAACCTCTTTCGAAGCCTCCACCAAACCCAGAGCATCCGACCCGACGGCTCGACCATGGCTCCCCCGATGCTGCGGGCCTTGCTCGTGAACCTCGTCGCCTTCAACCTCATCTACCTCAGCTTGCTGGTGACCCGTCTCATCCTGGCCAAGGCGGAATCCGAGTTGGCTGCGGTGAGCCCGGTCGCTGGCAAAGCGGTCATTCCCCCACGACTCGCCGACGGAGGTCTGAAAGATGCCTGAAGCCGCGGTAGTGGGCATCGCTTACGCGCTCACTTATGGCTTGCTCGTCTGGTACCTCGGGCGCCTGGTGTTTCGCCTCCGTCGACGCGGCTGACCCATGCCCTACCGCAAGTTCCTCTGGCCCGCCCTCGGGTTACTGGCGGCAACTGTCATTGCCCTGGTCGCCACGACCATCGGCGAGAACCTCACCTATTACCTCACTCCTTCCGAAGCAGTCGCCCAACGATCGGCCACCGAGGAACAATCGCGTTTCCGTCTGGGGGGGCAGGTCGTTGCGGGATCTCTGACCAGCGACGAAAACGTCAAACATTTCAGTGTGACCGATGGAGCCGAAACCGTGGAGGTGGTCCTGACAGGACCTACCCCGCCTCTTTTTGCCGAGGGCATTGGCGTCGTGGTCGAAGGACAGTGGCAACCGGGTGCCGATGGCAGTTGGCGGTTCGACGCTGACCTCGCTCTCGTCCGCCACGACGAGAACTACCAGCCACCCGACACCACGCAATGAAACGACTAGGCCAATGACGATTAGGCGGGTGATGAGCTAGATGTTTGCCTTCGTCGGCGTTATCGGAATCTTGGTGGGCCTGGCTGGTTCCGCCGGACTTCTTTGGTTCGGGACACGATCCAGAGCGGAAACCTCTTTGTTGCAGCGGTCGGCTCGTAGCGTGCTGATTGGGGGCGGACTCGCGTTTCTCGCGTTGGAGGGCGCGTTGGCAGCCAACGACTTCACGCTCGAATACGTCGCCAATCATCATTCGCGCCAGACGCCGTTCCCGTTCAATCTCGCGACGGGATGGGCGGCGCTCGAGGGCTCGATCGTCCTCTGGGGTTTGGTGCTCGCCGTCTACACCTGGTTTGTTTTCCGTCGTTTTCGTTCAGAACCTGATCGGCCCGAATTCAATCGGCTTGGGGCGGGAGCGCTCGCAGTCATGGGTGTGGTGGGCATCTTCTTCTTCGGATTGCAGTTGACCGTGGCTGATCCATTTCGTATCTGCGTCGAGGCCGTGGCCAACGGCTGCACCGCGGCGAGTCCTTTTCCCTGGGCGGCGGCGATCGCTCCCCCCGATGGGCCCGGACCAAACCCGTTGCTGCAAAACCACATCCTGATGGCCATCCACCCACCAATGCTTTATCTGGGCTATGTGGGACTGACGGTTCCTTTTGCCTATGCGATCAGCGCCCTTGCCCTCGGCCAATCAGGCAACGATTGGCTGCGTCTCAGCCGGCGATCGAGTTTGGTGGCCTGGACCTTTCTCACCGTTGGCATCGTGCTCGGCGGGTGGTGGGCATATGAGGTTTTGTCATGGGGGGGCTATTGGGCCTGGGACCCGGTGGAGAACGCCTCCTTCATGCCGTGGCTGATTGCGACGGCGTTTCTTCACTCCTCGCTCGTCCAATTGCGCCGTCGAGCGTTGCAATCGTGGAACTTCGTCCTCGTTATCACTGCATTCGCGCTGACAATCCTGGGGACGTTTCTGACCCGGTCCGGAACTGTCGCTTCCGTGCATTCCTTCACCCAATCCGCGATCGGTCCCGTCCTCCTGGGCTTTCTGTTTTTGGTCCTCGTTGGGTCGCTGGCGCTCTTCGCAGCAAGATTGCCGATGCTGGAACACGCCGCACGGCTCGAGACTCTCGTCAGCCGGGAAGGCGGCTTCCTTATCAACAACCTTCTCCTCACCGTTTACGCCTTCGTGGTCGTAGCCGGGACCCTTTATCCGATCGTCATCGAAGCAGTGACCGGTGCTCGCGTCTCGGTGGGAGAACCTTTCTTCAACCGGCTGGCGGTCCCGCTCAGCTTTGGTTTGCTATTGGCCATGGGGGTCGGACCGCTGCTTCCTTGGAGGAAAGCCGATCCGGCCGCCGTCGCAGACCGCCTGCGGATACCCGTGGGCATCGCATTGCTCTCAGGTTTGATCGCCACAATCACCATCAGCCGGATCGGTTATGTGGTTCTCGCGATCGTGATCGGTGTCTACGTCATCTCGGTGGCGATCACTCACTTATTCGAGCGCTCGGCGAGTCGGTCGGGAGTCACAGGCGAAAGTGTCACTGCTGGCCTCCGCCGCCAGCTCCGCAGCGAGCCCTCGTTTTGGGCCGGGCAGCTCTCCCACTGTGGGGTTGCAGTGGCGGCCATCGGATTGGCACTCGCCGCCAACCTCGGGCTGCAAACCGATGTGACGATGAATCCCGGCGACACCGTCGACTTCGGCGGCTACGAGCTCACCTACCGGTCCCCCTTCTTGCTGACGGAGCCAAACCGCCGCGTCCAGGGGGCGACCATTTCAGTCGCCGATCGAGCCGGCAATCCCGTCACCGAACTCGCTCCCCGCGCCAACTATTTCGGTACCGACACCTCGGGTATCACCACCCCGGCGGTTCATTCAACCTGGCGCGGCGACCTCTACCTCACCCTGCTCAACATCGACGCCGAAGGGATCCTTCTCCGCCTCAACACCTCGCCAGGAATCTGGTTGCTCTGGATGGGTGGCCTGACGGTGGCCGCGGGAGGCATCTGGTCGCTCACGGCTCACCGCGTCGCGCGGGAGCCGGTGCTCGTTGCCTGAGAACGCACGCACCCGTGTGCATCGCTTTGGGCGGGTTGGCTCATGGCTGGCGCTGACCGCGCTAGCGCTCGGAGTTGCCTTGCTCGTGGCATTGGCTCCGGCGGCGCCCGAAGATCGGGCGGAAGCGATCGGAAGCCAGATCCGCTGTCCGGTTTGCCAGGGCGAAGCGATCATCGACTCGCCATCGGAGACGGCTCGCAACATGATGGACCTCGTTCGCCTGCGAATCGGCGAAGGCGAGTCGGATCAGCAGATCATCGACGAGTTGATCGCCTCCTACGGCGGTTCTCTGCTTCTCGACCCGCCGGCGCGTGGCGCAACCCTGTGGCTCTGGCTGGCTCCCCTGTTCGCACTTGGTGTCGGCACGGCAATGGTGGCTCGGCGCTTTCGGACAGCAACGATCGAATCGAAACCGGGGCCTTCGTCCCTTGTGTCAAAACGCTGGATCTGGGGAGCGGGAGTGTTGGTCATGGGGGGTGCGATCGCCATCGCCACCATTGGTCAGTTCCAACAAGCTCGACCCGAAGATCAGACACTGACCGGCGTGGCCGGGACGGATTTCGACCCCGACTCCGTCTCCAACGAGACCCTCGAGGCAGTGGTGGCAGCCAACGCTGACAACCCTGCGATCAACGGCATGCGACTGGCTCTCGCTAACCGCTACTTCGAGGAAGGCGCCTATCAGCAGGCATTCGGTCACTTTCAGACGGTCCTCGATAACGAGCCTGCCCCCAATGAGGCAGCCAACGCTTTTACCCGTTTGGGCTGGATGGTCTATGACGGCAATGGGGAGGCTGACCTCGGGATTGAGCTAATCGATCGCGGTCTCGAACTGGTCCCCGAGGACGCCTTCGCGATCTATCTCAAGGGGCGCATCCTTTGGTGTGGGAAAGACGACTCCGACGGTGCTACGACCTTGTTTGCATCCGTTCTTTCGTCGGACGGAATCGACGACGAAGTGCGTAACCGCGTGGAGACGGACCTTGCCGCGGTCGAAGCCGGCGAAGCCTGCCCATGAGGCTCGCCCGACTTGGCGCGATTCTTCTTGCAGCAGGTGCGGTCGTGTTGGCCGTGATCTTCTCTAACCGGTTCGGCAGCGATCCGAACCTCGTTCCTTCGCCGTTGCTCGGCCAACCTGCTCCCTCCCTCGCCCTCCCTCTGCTCGACGGTTCGGGTGTCTTCGACGCCGCCCAGCTCGAAGGTCGCGTGGTGATTGTGAACTTCTTCGCCTCCTGGTGCATCCCCTGTCGCGAAGAGCAGGTGGACTTGACTGCAACGGCCGATGCTTTCTCGAACAGTGGGGTGACGGTCGTCGAGATCGTGTATCAAGACACGGCCGACAACGCTCTCGCCTTTCTCAACGAAACCGGCTTCTCAACCGATGCGGTCTACCTCGCCGACCCCGACGGCCGGGCGGCAATTGCTTACGGCGTCTTCGGCATCCCCGAGACCTTCTTTGTCGCCGCTGACGGCATCATCGTGGGCAAGGCGATTGGCCCGACTGATGCCTTGGTGCTCGGCACCACCATCGACGCCGTCCTGGCCGGCGAACGACCAGGGCAGACAGTGCTGGGCGAAACCTTCGACGGCCCCGAGTAGTCGCGCGACCTGTGTGCACCAGTGAACCCTGGCGGTTCATTCCTGCACACAGATGTGACATCGAGGGCTCTACCCCAGGACCTCGAGGCTTACTTCGGAGAATGGGTTGCGTTCGATCGCGGCAGCACCGCTGCCCAACAGGGCGTGATTGAAGAAGCCGGCGAGGAAACGGTCGACGATGCTCAGGATCCGCTCTGAGGGGATCGGACCTTTGATCCCGAGACGTTCCCCAAGCGGTGAGAAAACAGGCGCCGCGACGAAGTCGTTGGGCTCCGCTCCAGAAACCCCGAGCCAATAGGAGACGCCTTCGTTTCGCTCGGCGATGCCCCGCAAACGGCCATCGTTCTCGGTGCCGTCGGCATCAGGCGAGCGCATGAAGAGCATCGGCAGGTTGGTCGTCGCGGCAACCACCCGGTCCGGAATCGGCTCGACCCAGGGATTGAATCCGAGGACTCCTTTGCAGCGCAGATCAGTCAGGCAGAAAGAGACCGCCGCGCCGCCACCGGCACCGCGTCCATAAGCGCCGACGCTTCCGAGGTCTGCGTGCTCGGCCATGTCGCCGAATGGGCCATCGGGCTCGGCGAGCGCGTCGAGGATCCCGACGAGGTCGGCACTCATCGTCTCGATGAGCAGACGTGCGCGAATCGCCTGCACCTCCTCGTCGGCGGTGGCGGGGATGATTTCGGGGTCGAGCTCGAAAACGGAACCATCGACCAGGCGTGAAACCAGCGCGGCGTAGGAATGGTCAGGGGCGATCACGAAATAGCCCCGGCTGGCGAGTGACTCAACTTGGTTCACGGCCACCTCGCGAAAGTCGCCGTGCTCGTGGGAGTAGAGGATCACCGGGAAAGTCCCCTCCAAAGGGGTTGCTCCGGCCCGGGCATGGCCCAAGGTGTGACGGGTATGTGAGAGAAAGAAGCCCGGATAGCCAAGACGGCGCGACAAGCGTGGCCCGATCAGATCGAGATCCGCCGTCCAGGTTGACGGATCCGCCCCATCAGCCAGGGCCGGATACCAGACCTGCACCGCGATTCGGCGCGGGAGAAGATCGGGCTGCGGCCCAAAGGGCTCCGGTCGATCCGGAAAGACCAAAGTGAGAGTGGCGGTTCCGATCGGGAGGTCGCCGGCGGGAATCGGAAGCTCAGGGACCGGGAGGGCAATGAGTGGGATCGTCATCATCCCAACTCCGATTAGTCCTAGTGCCGCCCGTGAGATTCTTCGCCACCACGGCAGCTCTCGCTCCATCGAGAGAAGATCGCCCACGCCGACTGCGATGACGACCAGATATAGGGGAACCAGCTGCCAGCGGAGTCCCTCCAGGATGAACTGGGCAGTGATGGCGGCTATCGCTATCCCGAAGACGATCCCCCGGCGCGACCGGGAGCCAAGGGCCGCTGGCAACACCACCGCCGCGGCAGCGACGAGCACCAGCACGGTTTCGAGAGGTCTCACCGATGCGCGATGTTGGCAGGGTCGAACCCGTAGGGCAGTTCGAGCCGGTGCCGGGCCAACAGCGTTCGGTCAGCGAGGAGCTGACGCGTTTCGCCGTCGGCGACGATCCTCCCTTGGTCGATGATTAGAGAACGAGGACAGAGCTCAAGCGCAAATGGAAGGTCATGGGTCACCACCAACTGGGTGGCCGGGATCGATAAGAGAAGATTGACGAGTTCGCGCCTGCCGGAGGGGTCAAGGTTCGAGGTCGGCTCGTCCAAGACGAGCAGCTCCGAGTCGGTGGAGAGCACCGTCGCTATCGCCACCTTCCGTCTTTCTCCTCCCGAGAGGTGGTGTGGGGCCCGAGGGCCGAGCTCGGTTTCACCCACCGCTTCTAGCGCTGCATCGACCCGTCGCTCGACCTCGGCGCGGTCGAAGCCGAAATTCAATGGCCCAAAGGCCACATCTTCACGCACAGTCGCCATGAATAACTGGTCATCAGAGTCTTGAAACACGAACCCAACGAGACGACGCACCTCGCCGAGCACCTCGTCGCTCAATGTCAGGTCGCCTACCTGAATCGTGCCCGCCGTACCCCGGAGCAATCCGTTGAGATGCAGCAAGAGTGTCGTCTTCCCGGCTCCGTTGGGTCCTAGCAGGCCGACTCGCTCACCGGGCTCGATCTGAAAGTTAACCCCATTAAGTACCTGAGTGCGGTCGGGGTATTGGAAGGAGAGGTCCTTGACCTTGAGGCCGATCAAAGCAATCTGGCCACGATCGCGATGGTCATAGCGCCAACAGCAGGTGCGAGTCCTCTGGCCCAGGTTTGCCATGGGATGGTCGCTTGACCCGTGAGGGGCCAGGTGCCGGTGTAGCCGCGGGCCAGCATTGCTTGATGGACTCGCTCCCCTCGCTCGTAGGACCGGATAAAGAGCGCCCCACTCGCGACGGCTAAAGGCTTGGCGTCGAAAAGGGTCCGTGGGTTGTGCCCGCGAGCCGCCATCGCAACCCGTGTGCGCCGGAACTCGCCGGCGACGACATCGAGATACCGAATCATGAATGAGGCAATGGCGACCAGGATGGTTGGCACCTTCAACCGCTGCAGGCCTCTCAGCAGGTCGGGGATCTCGGTCGTGGCGGCCAGCAGCACGGACGCACCTGTGCCGAGAGTGGCTTTGACCAGGATGTTCCACGCGCTCAAGAGACCGGGTTCTGAAACCGAGAGTGGGCCCAAACTGATCTTGGGAGGCAGACCGACGAACGGGATCAACAAGGCAAAGAGGACGAAGGGCAGGTCGATCGCCATACGCGTGATGAAGAACTTGGCCGGCACCTCGGAAAGCCCGAGAACGATCATCAGTATCAAGGCGTAGCCGCTGAAGGCCCACATCACCGAGGGTGGAGTAGAGACCACGCTCAGCACGAAGAGCAAGAGTCCAATGAGCTTGGTCTCGGCGGGTAGGTGATGCACCGCGCTGTGCCCGTGGAAATGGAGGGCGTGCGCGTGCGATCCGCTCAAGGCGTTATCCGCTCAGCTGGCGGCGTCGCCTGAGCAAGGCCGCGATCCCCAGGCCCACCGCAAAGGTGGCCACGACTCCGATCGTGCCGGCGAGGACCGTGCCGGCCCGCTCGCTTTGAACCCCGCTCACTCCGTAGTCGGCCAGCGGGCCTCCCACCGGATGGTCCGTCGCGGTCTCGCTAAACCCGGTGTCGAGCGCCACCTTCTCAAGTCCGTCAGGGGATGAGGAGGCAATTGGGGCAAGCACAAACACCAGGACCAGAGCGGCGATCAAGCCGCCGACTACGAAGGCGGTCATAGTCGCCCCGCTCGGCGCGGTGCGGTCGGCCACGAGGGGTCGATCGGCTACTCCTTTGACGAGATCAGGACGCACGGCCAGGACGGTGCCCACTGTCAACGCGGTGATCAATCCCTCCCCGACGCCAATCAAGGCATGTACCCCGACCATGGCCCGGAGCACGGTGCCCACTGCAACTCCACCTTGGCCGCCGAGGGTGTATTCGATAACGAACGCGATCGACGACCCCACAACCGAAACGGCCGCCGCCACCATCGATGCGACCAGAGCTGAGGAAGTCCTGGCCGGCAGGACCTTCATCAGCCAGCGAAACACCAGCCATCCGACGACGGCGGTCACCAGCGCCATGTTGAGCACGTTGAGGCCCAGCGCGCTCACTCCCCCGTCGGCGAAGAGGAGGGCCTGGATCACCACCACCACCGTGACCACCAAGGCGCCCAACGTTGGACCGAGGAGGATCGCGGCGAGGGCGCCGCCGAGCAGATGGCCCGAGGTGCCTGCGGCCACGGGAAAGTTGAGCATTTGTACTGCGAACACGTAGGCCGCGGTCAACCCCGCCAACGGAACCTGACGTTCAGCGAGCTCTTTGGCGCTATTCCGCAGCGAAGTTGCTACCCCACCCGCAGCCACAACTGCGGCTCCGGCCGAAGTGGCGAGATTGATATAACCGTCGGGCATGTGCATAAGAGATCTCTTGCTTGCCAGTAGTGAGAATATGGGCTTATTGCAACTGAGTTGCAATGGTAGCGGCACACGCCGTGCAGTGCCCGATCAAGGCGTAGTGAACCGAGCTCGGTGCGAACCCGTTTCGTTTAGCCAGAAGCCCGATAGCAGCGTCAAATGCGCCGGTGTCGATGTCAACAGTCCGTCCACAGATCTCGCACACCAGATGATGGTGGGAGGAGTCGTCGCTCAGATGGAGGACGGCAGGTCCATGGCCGAGATGCACGTGCTGCAGCAATCCCTCGGTCTCCAAAGCGTCGATCGTTCGGTAAATAGTCGAAGGAGCGACGTGGGAGCCAAGGCGCCCATTGACCTTGGCGAGGAGGTCGCTGGCGGTCAAGTGGTCGTGGTGATCGGTGGCCAGCACCTCGCAGATGGCTTGGCGGGAAGCGGTGATGCGCAGGCCCGAACGGCGGAGAGCTCTGACCATTTCCTCCGCCTCGACATGCACCGTTTGAGATTACGGCAGCCTCAGGTTACGGCGAGCTCCCGGCTTCTCGACACGGTGCGGTCAAGCACCCCGGCGGCTGCTCCGCTGTCGATCGATTGTCGAGCCAGTTCAATCCCTTCGGCAAAACCCGGGGCGAGGCCGGCGACCACCAGCGCCGGCGCCGCGTTGATCAGCACGGCGTCGCGACGGGCACCGCCCTCTCCTTCGAGAACCGAGCGAAGGATCCGGGCGTTTTCCGGTGCTTTCCCCCCGGCCACCTCGGAAAGCTCGATGCGTCTGACACCGAAATCCTCGGGGGTGAACTCGGCATGGGTTACTTCGCCCTCGGCCAATCGATAGATGAGGGTCGGCCCGGTAGGCACGATCTCGTCGACTCCCCCGTCCCCGCTGAAGACGAAGGATGAGATCGAACCGAGATTTTCGAGCACGCCGATCATCCGTTCCGCCATCTGGGGGTCGGAGACCCCGACCGCCTGCCGGCGCGCCCCAGCCGGGTTGGCCAGCGGCCCGAGAAAATTGAAAATCGTCCGAATCCCGAGCTCGCGGCGCACCGGGCCAGCGTGGCGAAAGGAGGGGTGATAAAGCGGGGCAAAGAAGAAAGCGAAGTTGGTTTCGGCCAGGAGTTTCAGGTTGGCCTCCACAGACAGTTCGATCACCAGTCCCAGTTCCTCGAGCACGTCGGCGGAACCGCATTGAGAAGAAATGGAACGGTTGCCGTGTTTGGCCATTTTCGCTCCCGCTCCGGCCGCCACGAGGGCGGCGGCGGTTGAGATATTGAAGGTGCCGGTTCGATCACCGCCGGTCCCGACGAGGTCAACCAAATCGTCGCCAGCGACCGGAACTGGTACCGCGGCTTCCCGAATGGCCTCGACCATCCCGGTCATCTCCTCGGTGGTCTCGCCCTTCATGCGCCAGGCGACAATGAGAGCCGCGACCTGGGCCGGGGTAGCGCTCCCCGCCATCACCTCCGCCATCGCCTCGCGAGCGTTGACCCGATCGAGGTCAAGGCGAGAAGTCAGCTGGGAGAGGACGGACGGCCAGTCCATGGGCGGGCGAGTGTATCCCCGGCCCGAATCCCGCCCCCGGTACAATTCCGGCCTCACCGATGCTCTTTTTTTCCTACAGCGGGCTGATGGACCCCGAGCAGCTGCAAGCCCTTGCCCCCAAGGCCAACTTCCAGTTCATCGCCCATCTCCCGGAAACCAAGTTGACTTTTCCCACCGCGGACGGACGGCCCTCGATCGAACTCGCCGCGGGCAACACCGTTTGGGGTGCGGTTTTCGAGATCACAAACGCCGAGCTGAAAGCGATAACGGCCCACGAGGCGACCTTCGGCCAGAAACCGATGAAGGACGTCAAGGCCGTCGACCGGTCTGGCAACAAGTATCCGGTGGCAGTGTTCGCGCACCCCTCCAACAGCGAGCGCAACCGCCCGTCGGCCGATTTGATGCGCCGGGTCGTGGCCGGCGCCCGCCACTGGCAACTCCCCACCGGCTGGGTCGCCGGCCTCGAGGACCTCTCGGAAGACGACCTTTAGCCGAACCCAGGGTTGTTGGCGGCGTTGTACGCCGTCATCAGCCCACAGAACGAGGTTTCAGCGCCGCTGCGGATCAAGCCTCGGGTTCGTCGCCGCCAAACATGCGCCAAAACACCCATGCCACCGCGGCCCCGGCCAAGGGGCGCGACCAGGTAGATCCATACCTGGTTGAAGGAGCCGCTGACCAGGGCGGGCCCGAACGAACGGGCCGGATTGACCGAGGCGCCCGAGAACGGGATCCCGGCGAGGTGCACCGCCGCAAGTGTGAAAGGGATCACCAAGTCCCGCGACAGCCGGCGCCTTTTCGGTCGATGCGAGGATCACCAGAACGAAGATCAGGGTAAGCACGAACTCCATCAGCAACCCGTACTCGGCTGCCCTCGAGCGGACGGTTTACCGTCGCCTCAACACCATCTCGGCTTGTTGCCGCGAGGACGACGCGCGAGGCGAGGATCCCGCCCACAAACTGGCCGATCCAGTAGCCAATGAGGTCGGACGAAGAGGTCCGCCTATCCAGCCACATCGCCAAAGTGACCGCGGGGTTGAAGTGTCCCCCGGAGACATGGCCTACGGCGAAAATCGCGGCCATCAGCCCCAATCCAAAGCCAAGAGGCACGGCCACCATTACCGGCACTCCGGAGTCGCTGCGGCGGCGAGTACCGACATCGAGCCGACAAACACCAATATGAAGGTGCCCACCGCCTCGGCCAGGTACTTATTGATCGACACCGACACCTCCTTTGCAGGCAACTCGCCGATTCAGGATATTGACCCAGTCGACGCCGGGCCGGGATTGAGCTGACTAGTGCTGGTTGATTGATGCTGGGCGTTCTGCGAGTCGAGGCGGTACTACTCGGGTTGGCGGCGGGCGCCTTGGGAAGCGGCCTGATCTTTCTTGCCTTGGTTTTCGCTGCCCGGGCCGCTCGATCCGAGACATTGGCGGGCCTCGCTCTGACCATCGCCGTCCTGCTGGGCATGGCGGTGGCCGGCTTTGTCGCCGGCCAGATGGCTCGGGTCAACGGACGCTTCCACGGGTCGATCACGGCTTTGGTTCTGGCCGCAGTTGTCGTTGTCGTTTCCGGTCTCGGCGGCAGCTCGACGCCGATCTCTGCCGTCCTCCTGCTCGCGGTTACCGCCACCGTCATCGGCGGCGTAGCGGGGACGATCGGATACCGGCGCCGGTACAATGGTGCCTCGAGTTCGCCGGACGGCCGCGGGAGAAATCCCGAGGAAAGTCCGGACTCCACAGGGCACGGTGCTGGGTAACTCCCAGGCGGGGCGACCCGACGGACAGTGCCACAGAGAACAAACCGCCGATGGCCCCCCTTTTTGGGAGGCACAGGCAAGGGTGAAACGGTGGGGTAAGAGCCCACCAGCGAGCCGGGTGACCGGCCGGCTAGGCAAACCCCACCGGGAGCAAGGCCAAGCAGGGACAACGACGGCCCGTCGGACAAGTCCCGGGTAGGCCGCGACAGGCGACAGGCAACTGTCGTCGCAGATGGATGGTCGTCCTAGACAGAATCCGGCTTACAGGCGAACTCGAGCCGTGGCTCCGGCGCCGATCGCAAGGTCGGCGCCGGCCACCCTAAAGACGCAAATCAGACTTCAGACATCAGACTGGTACCGATCTGAAATCTGATGTCTGATGTCTGAAATCTAGAAATGTGCGGGCGATTCTCCTTGTCAGGCGACATCGACTTCTACGCCGAGTATTTCGGCGCCGACCCAGCCTCGCCTGCGTTGGCGCCGTCGTGGAACGTCGCG
Source organism: uncultured Acidimicrobiia bacterium (assembly GCA_963761985.1). Lineage (GTDB taxonomy): Bacteria > Actinomycetota > Acidimicrobiia > Spongiisociales > ZC4RG35 > JACCTH01. The sequence continues at coordinate 69,837 of CAVXIT010000003.1, read as the reverse complement.
CCGACAGACGCGGTGTACGTGGTGGCAGAACGCGACGGCGAGCGAAGTCTCGGAACGATGCAGTGGGGTCTCGTCCCGCATTGGGCGAAAGACACCAAGTCGATCCAGATCAACGCCCGTTCTGAAACGGTGGCCACAGCACCCGCTTTTCGGGACTCATTCGCGCGGAAGCGCTGCATCATCCCCGCCGATGGGTTCTACGAATGGGAGCCAGGAACCAAGACCCCGCATTGGGTGTTTCGCGCCGATGGTTACCCGGTTGGGTTCGCCGGCGTGTGGGCGAGCCGAAAAGACCCCGACGGCGAATGGGTTCGGACGTGCGCCATTCTCACTGCGCAATCAACTGGAGTCATCGAACCGATCCACAACCGGATGCCGATTGCGCTCAATCCCGCCAATTGGGATGAGTGGCTCGATCGGGAGCAGACCGATCGTGAAGCCGCGCGGGCTTTGCTCGAGCCGATCGATCCCGAGCTCTGGATGGAAAAGACGGTGTCAAGCCGCGTCAACAGCGTGCGCAACAACGACTCGCGACTCCAGGACCCGCTAGAGGACTCGGGCCAATTGCGCCTGGTCTGATAAGCAACCGCCCACTGAATTACCCTCGTTCTGTGGCCCGACTTCTGCTGATCAGGCATGCTCCGACGAGGGAGACCGGTCGTTCGTTGAGCGGCCGCCTCGCCGGTTACTCGTTGAACGAACAGGGCCAGCAGATGGCCGAGAAACTGGGCGAGCGCCTCTCGAGCATCCGAATTAGCGCCATCTACTCATCGCCGCTCGAACGCGCCATGGAGACGGCCGCACCCATCGCGGCCCGGCAGAAGCGGAAGGTCATACCCCATCCCGGCCTGCTCGAAGTGGACTATGGAAAATGGTCGGGGCGGACCATGAAGTCATTGCGTCCGCTGCGAAACTGGCAGACGGTGATCAAAACCCCCTCCCGCGCCGGGTTTCCGGGCGGTGAAACGATTCTCGCGGCTCAGCAGAGGGCAGTCGCAACGTGCGAAGAATTAGCCGCGCGTCATCGCCAAGCCACCATCGCCCTCGTCAGCCACGGTGACCCGATCAAGGCCATTGCTTCCCACTATCTGGGACAGCCGCTCGACCTTTTCAACCGCATTGCGGTTGCGCCTGCCTCGGTGACCGTTCTCGATCTGGGAACCTGGCCGCGGTTGCTTGCGCTCAATAGCAACGGAGATCCCTCGACATGGCATTGAAAGACCTCGGACCGGCAGAACGATTTGTCGCCGGCGCCATCGGCGAGCCAGGTTCCCGATTCTTCTTCCTCGAGGTGACGGCCAATGCCGAGGTCCACACATTTCCTTGCGAGAAGACCCAGGTCGCCGACCTCGCCGAGCGGGGGCTACAACTCTTGTCTGCCGCCGGTTTGAACATCGACGAAGGAGCGGTCGAACATCTGGTGGCGAGCGGCCTCGAGATCACCCAACCCGAATCGCTGTCGTTTCGCGTTTCAACGATCGCGATCGCCATCGTGGCGAACGAGTTCATCACCTTGGTGTTCGGGTCAGAAGAGGCGGAAGACGAGGTCCGCTTCATTGTCACCGCCGAGCAATTCCGGGCCATGGCCCTGGTCGCCGCAAAAGTCGTCGCAGCAGGACGACCGATTTGTCCGCGTTGTCAGCTACCGATGAATCCAGAAGGTCACCGCTGCCCTTCGAGCAATGGTCATCACATCTGATCAGCCGCGCGTCGAACTGACCGAGATCATCGGTGAGTTCGTTTCAGCGTCCAACCTCACCTTGCTCGCCAAAGACGCGGCCGGGGACAAATGGGTGTACAAAGCGGAGCGGGCGATGACCGAGCTTTGGGACTTCGACGCCACGACATTGCCGCGTCGGGAGGTGGCGACCTACCTGCTATCCGAAGCGCTCGGTTTCAGCCTCATCCCCTATACCGCGCTGGCCGATGGTCCCCTTGGTCCGGGCTCCGCTCAACGATTCGTCGAGGCTGACGAAGACTTCGACCCGCGCCCTCTCTTTGTTCCGTTGGTCAACGAGGCGCTTTGGCCGCTGGCAATACTCGACGTCATCTCCAACAACGCCGACCGCAAGCTCGGCCATCTGTTATCCGAAAACGGTCACCTCTGGGCCATCGACAACGGCCTCACCTTCCACCCTGAACCGAAATTGCGGACGGTGCTGTGGGGATTGGCCGGCCGCCAAATCCCGACAGAGCACTTGCAGGCGCTCGCGACCGTCAAGGTCGCGCTCTCCGATGACCTTGGGAGGATCATGGCCAGACTTCTCGATGCGAGTGCGCTCACGGCCCTGCAACGGCGCGTGGCCGACCTGTTGTCCGCGGGGACCCATCCCGCCCCGCCGACCGATCGTCCGGCGATTCCCTGGCCGGTCTGGTAGTCAGGGCTGGTAGTCAAACTAGGGATCGCAGAGTTTCTTCGACGACCTGACGGTCCGGAACCAGAACGGATATGGCGGCCACGGTCACCCCCGCCTCCGCGAAGTCGTCGAGGCGTGCCCTGACCTCGGAACGATTGCCGATCAGAGCAAGCTCATCAACCAGGCGATCGGGAATCGAGGCGGCCAACGCCGACCGATCGCGCCGGCCCCACGCCTCTGCGATGGCTTGGGCCTCCTCGGGATATCCCATCCAATCGAGGAAGCGGTTGTATACCGGTTGAGCCAGATACGGACCGAGAAACTCGGAGCGGAGCATTGCGCGCGCTGATCGAGCGTTATCGGTCACCAGCACCTGAAGGCGCGCCATTACCCCTTTCGGAGTCTCTCTGCCTGCGGATTCAGCCCCGCCCGCTACCGCAGCGAGTTGGTCGTAGACGACACGAGGCGGCATCAGATTGAGACACACGCCATCTGCGACAGCTCCGGCCAGCGCCAGCATGCGCGGTCGCAGGCCTGCCACCCAGACCTCAACTGGACCCGCGGGAGACACAGCTGGTCGAAACTTCCTCATCGAAATGGTCTTTCCGACGTACTCAGCGTCCCCATTGAGAATCGCCCGGATGCTTTCGACCGTTTCCCGCACCCGGCGGAGATGGTCCGTGAAATCCAGGCCGTGCCATCCCGAGACGATCACCTCGCTCGAGCTGCCCAGGCCTAGACGAAAGGTCCGCCCACCGAGCACGTTGCTAACCGAGAGAGCCGATGTCGCCAACGTGGTAGCGCTGCGCGTGTAGACGGGAACCGCGGCTACACCTATCTCCATTGTTTTGGTGCGTGCCGCGATGGCCGTGGCGAGAACGAACGGATCGGGTCCCGCCACTTCGGCTTCCCAAGCCTGTCGAAATCCGAGCCCTTCAGCGAACTCGCACAGCTCAGCCAGCTGAGCGACGGACCATCCCGGGCTGGTCGCGCTGACGGCAAGCTCCATCAGGGCGACCGTAGCCGGGTCCACAGGTAGACAAAGCCGGCCGCTTCCTTCACCCAGCGCCAGGGTTCAGCGGCGCGCGTCCAGATGGTGCCCGGCAGGGATGGCGCCAGCTCCGCGCCGAGGAACGGCCAAAGGAAGACCTCGCCATCGAACCAAGTCCCTTGCAGCACGAGGTGAAAAAGCCAGGCGACCACCAGGGTCATCAAATTCCGCCGGCGACGTCCGCGCCGGGTCGTCAGGAGAATTGCCACAGCGGTCAGAGTCGGAAGGAGGAGCGAGTGGCCGATCCGGGACACTGTGACACCACCCACAAAAAGCCCGACGACGAAGTCGACAACGTCAGGGGTCAAGGCGCCCAAAGCCAACAGGCGGACGTCGACTTTGGGATCGCGAAAGATCCATCCGAACAAGAAGATGGCGCCAGCGACGTGCCAGAGGAGCAAGGTCTACCTGAGGTCGAGCGCGAGATTCGCCAGGCGATCGGCCACGGTGTTCTGCTCGCGAGGCACGTGCTCCAGGCGATAAGGAAAGTTCTCGAGGGAGGCGCGAGCCTGGCGATGGAGTTCGATCAGAGCAGGATTCTTGACTTTGAACCGACCTTCGAGTTGTCGGATCAAGAGCAAGCTGTCCGCTCGCAACCAGAGCAAATCCGGCTCCTGGGCCTGAGCAATCTTGAGCCCCGCGATTACGGCGCGGTATTCGGCCACGTTGTTGGTGGCCTCCCCGATGGCCTCGCTGACGCGATCGACTTCGACCAAAGGTTCGCCCTCGACCCAGCTGTAGAGAACGGCTCCGATCGATGCCGGGCCCGGGTTACCGCGCGAAGCGCCGTCGGTATATAGGACCCAGGTTCCTGGCACTCAAAGCACCAGGATCCGCATGCAGTGGATGCAGCGGGGCGGGTCCCAGTCGGCAGCCTCGGCTTGCTCGGGTAAAGAAAGGCTGAGATGACAGCCGCCACAAACCCCAGCGGTGAGCCGTCCGACTGCCACCCCTTGCTTCGAGCGACGCAGCTGTTCGTAGAGGATCATGAGATCGGCGGAGATCGGTTTGGCCAGCTCGGCCTTGGTCTCCTCCCGGCGGGCAATTTGGGCATCGATCTCCGCCCAGGCCGCGGCGATCTCGGCTTCGTGGCCCGCAAGCTTCTCGTTATGGCGAGCTAGCTCTCTCTCGAGAAGGTTCGACTCTTCGCGCATCGGATCGACGACCTCGATGAGCCCGAGCACTCTTGACTCCATCGTCGCCTGCTGGCCGCGCAACGATTGGACCTCGAGACGCTTTTGTTCGGTCTCCCGCCCGCTCATTCCGCCGGCGAAAAGGCGCGTCTCGCTTTCCTTGAGCTTGGCCTCCAGGATCTCTAGTTCCCCTTCGGCCTTGTCAAGGTCCCGTTCAGCTTGGCGGAGGGCGTCGTTCCGCTCGGCCAGCCGGGCGGCAACTCCGTCCCGCACTCCCCCGGTTGCCTGATACTCGGCGAGTACGGGCAGGGTTTGACGCTGATGGAGGAGCCGATCGATCGCCAGATCGACGTCTTGGAGGTCGAGCAGATCTGAGAGACCGGAGTCCAGAGTCATTGGTGCCACGGGGTCGGGTCGTAGGAAAGATCCATCACGTCGGGGATCATTTTGGCGACGAGGTCAAACAGCGCCTTCACCCCGGGCTGTTCGCTCGCGGCATGGCCGACGTCTATTGCGCTCAATCCGCGATCCGCCGCCTCGACAAACTGGTGGTGGCTGATGTCGCCGGTCACATAGACGTCAGCCCCGCTCGCAGCGGCGTCGGCAATGAATGATCCCCCGGATCCGGGGAGCACCGCGACTCTTTGCACGTTTTCCTGGGCGGGGATGGAAATGCGCGGATCGCTTCTCAAGCGCGAGCGGAGCGTTGCGCTCAAGTCCGCAAGATTCCCCTCGAACGTTCCGACTCGACCGATGAGACCAGCGTTTGAAACCGTGTCGATGAGGTCAAATGCCGGCTCCTCGTAAGGGTGAGACCGAATCAGGGCGGCCACCGCCGCACCCGCTCCGCCAGGGGCGAGGAGCATTTCGAGGCGGACTTCGCCCACCTTTTCTTCTTCTCCCACCTTTCCGATGGTCGGTGACGCTCCGATCTCGGGCCGAAAGGTGCCGACACCCTCGGAGCGGAACGAGCAGCCTCGATAGTTGCCAATTGTTCCTGCTCCCGCATCGACTAGAGCGTTAGTAACCGCGTCTACCGCCTCGGCAGGAACGAACGTGACCAGCTTTTTGCGAAGCGCCGGCTCGATCAAACCGAAGCTCCTGACGTCGGTGAGGCCGATCGTGGCGGCCAGTGCGTCGGCGGTTCCGCCCGGTGCTGCGTCCCATCCGGTGTGTACGACGGCCAGGTTCACGCCACGCTTGATCAGCTGCAGGGCGCGACCTTCGGCGCCGTGACCGGCTCGCAATCGCTGAGTGGGCCGGAACAGAAGAGGGTGATAGGTGATCAGAAGGTCGAGGTCTCCAGCCTCCTCGACGACGCGATTCGTTACCTCATGACACACGCCGACGGAGCTCGCTTCAGCGTCGGCGTCGCCTAACTGAAGGCCGACTGGGTCCCAATTGGCGGCCTTGTCCCCAACGAGGCCGCGCAGAATTTCGGCGACGATCATGATCGGGAAGCGATGGTACGGATCTAGGAACTCTCCCGAAGTCGCCAAATCTCCTCAGCCCGATGGAACTCGCTCCGCGCCCGCGGCCCGTTGCGCTCAAGGAGCGAATAGAACTTCGGGCGGTCCAGGTCACGAAATTCGACTTGCTCGGTGAGATAGGGGCGCAACAATCCCTGCCGTGGGTCGGCGTGATCGGCCCGATTCATGCCTCTCCAGGAAAGCCTCGACGTTGGCCGCGCTCGTCCAGTCTGCCTTGTAGATGATCCGGCCACCACGTCCGATGACCCAGGTCATGTTGGGCAGCAACCCGTACGCATGATGCGCCGAGCCCTCGAGATCGTCGACCAATATCGGCCGCCGGATTCCGATCTCATCTCGGAGCCGTGTGGCGTTGGCCACCTTTTCCTGGAAACTCTGTTGCGCTCCAATTTTTTCGCCTGGATGAGCTTCCCGGGTGTAGATGAAGACCCAATTGGTGTCTTCGAACTTCTCAGCGATATCGCAAAGTAGAGGACCCTCTACCGAGCAGTACGGTCAGGTATAGGAGCCGAATTCGATCACGAGGTTTCGGTTTGCCCAGAAGTCCGCCAGACGGACCTTGGCACCGCCGGCAAGTGAGGTCAGAGTGGCATTTGGCGCAGGATCACCGGCATGGAGCTGATCGAAAAACGTCGAGAACTCCTTCTCGTCCTCGCCCGACTCGACGTACTCGTCAAACCGCTCGTAGTTGTAATTCATCCTGAACAATCCATTCTTGGTGTCATCGCCTACGCCAATTTGATCAATTTGGGGGCGCCACGATACGCCAGAATGGATTGATGACGGCGAGGACGATGCGTCTCGGAGCGGCGACCTATCCGGTCGTCCTGCCGAACATCCGAGATCCACGCCTCCATCTTGCGGCAGTCATCATCTCCGTTCACATTCTTGGCCAGGTCGCGCTCGGGTTTCGGGTTTCAATTCCCCAGATTCTCGCCGCGATTCTGACTTCAGCCCTGATCGAAGTCGCCTGGGTATTTGTCACCCGTAAAGAGATCGTCTGGCCGGCCAGCGCGATGCTGACCGGGAGCGGTGTGGCCCTCATTCTGCGGATCGTGGGGCAGGAACGCGGGGACCACTGGTCCTGGCGGGGCTGGCATTTGTTCGCGCTGGTCGCCGGCCTTTCGCTCGTGTCCAAATACGTGATCCGTTATCGGGGGTCGCATCTGTTCAACCCCTCGAACCTGGGGCTGGTCGTCGCCTTTCTCGTCCTCGGCTCGAACATCATCGAACCGCTCGACTTCTGGTGGGCGCCGCTCACCGCCGGCATGGTTGTCGCATACCTGATCATCCTGACCGGCGGGCTGCTCATCACCGCGCGCCTCAAGCTTTTGGTGTTGGCCGCAACGTTCTGGATGTCCCTGGCGGCGGGGCTCGGCGTGCTCTCAGCCTCGGGACATTGCATCACTGCTGCCTGGTCGCTGAACCCGGTGTGCGGTTTCAACTTCTGGGGGGCCGTGATGACGTCCCCGGAGCTCTTGATCTTCCTCTTTTTCATGATCACCGATCCGAAGACGATTCCCTCGGGGCGCGCTGGCCGGATTTGGTTCTCGTCGATTCTCGGAATCACCTGCACCTTGCTGATGGCATCGCAAAGCACTGAGTTCGGAGCCAAGGTTGGCCTGCTCGCAGGACTCGTACTTCTCACCCCGCTTCGATTCGCCATCGATCGTTATTCGGCCCGGTTTTCCGATTTGCGCCTGGGGCGCCTCACTTCGGTTCGTCCCGCCTTCGTTTCAGGTGCCGCGGTGGGAGCAATTGCGGTGTTGCTGGCAACCGGAATCGTGGCTGCGGGAGCGCCGGCGCGTGGAGCCCCTGTCGTGCGCCCGTCGGTCCCGGCAACCATCAGCGCTCAAGTCGATCGATCATCGCTGCCCCCTGTGTCGGTCTCTTCAGACGCGGCTGCCCTGAATCACGCATCCTCCGCCGATCCCGTCGACGTGGCCGCCGGTTTTGCCGAGGCGCTCTTGATCGAAAACCAAGCAATGCTCACGGCGGACACAAGTCTCCTTCGCGCCGCCTCTGTGGGAGCCCGACTGCTGGCCATGGAACGCAACATCGAAGCGGCGGCGACCAACGGCCGATTGGTAGTGACCGACTACGAATTCGAGAGGTTGGAGTTGGATGTCGCTTTTACCGACGGCCCCCAGGGTGGAGCCAGCCTGGCGATGGAGGCGTCCGGCACCAAGACCATGATCGAATACGACGTCTCGGGCGCTGAGCTCGCTCGTACGCCGCTTCCATTCGACTCGGTCTTCGTACTCACACCCGGTGAGGGAGGTCGCTGGCTGATCGCGGACGCCATCGACGCCGGCTAGCCGGCCATGGTCATGACGTGATCGGGGCTCAACAAGAACGGTGGTAGATACGCAGGGATGTTCGAGAGCGGGAGGACATCGTCATGAAGCTCGATGCCGAGTTGTTCCCGCATGAACCCCCGACGACTCTCGATTCGCAGCCATGAGTCCGGATAGTCGGCCGCCCACCGCTTCCTGAGATCCTCGTCCGCCAGGACGATCCCGTCTTCGATATTCGTCGTGAAGTACTCGGTTCCTGTGGCCGGGATGATGTCGACTTGCATAGCCATGCCCGAGGCCAACTTGACCGGCGAACCCGGCCATATTGGCGAGTTGACCCATTCGTCGAGATGCAGTTGATGGCCGGGGTTGAGAAAGATTCCAAAGAAAGGGTCGTGGAGTCTCCGGTCGATGATCTGTTGAAGAACGGCCCCCTCCTGCCCGACGTGCAAGGCGTGGTACCACTCGACAACCGCCTCAAAATAGGGAGCGACCAGACGCTCGACATAGTCCCTGATGCCGGAAGGGAGTTCTTCGCGATTCTCCGCCACGAATCCGGCTCGGCAATTGAGGGCACCCCAAATCCCGAACGCCACCGTAAAAGGATCGCCACGCGCGATCGGGCGATCGGAGGGACTGAGCAAACCAAGGCTGGCTCGCGGGCCGGCGGTCAACATCAGATGACATGACAGCGGCATCCCGTTCCATTCGAGCAAACGCACTGCCTCTTGCTCCGTCATCCCGGGTTGGAGACCAAAGAGCAGGCGACGGAGTCCGCTCGAGGTTGCACATGCGGCGTACTCGAACATCACCAGCTGCTCGATCTCGTTGACTACCCGCAGACCAAAGCCGGGATCGATGAGAAGGTCGGTCGCGTTCTCGATCTCGCCTGCGGTCAGGTTGCGGATGGCGTCCGCGAGATAGGCGGGAACGTCGGTAAGGGATCTCTCGGCAAATGTCTTCCACCCCACGACGCCCACCCGCGTCCCCGGACCGATTCCTTCCCCGGTGAGGATCGCCGAGAGAGGTCGCGACAGGTCGCGCGGCTGATTCGGCAGGCTGAAGTCTTGGAATCGGTGCCTCCGCATTTCCAGCGGCGCCGCCCCGGCCATTCCCCAGCACTCGTTGCCCACCAGGATTGCCGGCTCGGGCTCTCGCCCGATAATCAACAAAGCCTCTTCGAAGCGCGGGTCGAAACCAGATAGGTAGGACACGTTGGCGCTGTGTTCGCGGTCGGCATATACGACCACGGCGTCGTACCCGCGAGAGTCGGCCATCTCGCGGAGACGTGCGACGCGGTCTCGATAGATGTGAGCCGGAATCTCGGGCATTGGCCCGGGCGGACCAAAATCGGGGAGCTCAACACGTTGCAAGATGGCTTTGGGCAGCATCGCGTTGGTCAATCGTCTCCGTCCCAGACGCGCAGGTCCGCTTCTCCGCGGGCGGCGAAGAAGAAATGGTTGGCCGCAGCATTCATCCACGGCCCAACCTCGCCGTCGGGCCAGCGCACTCTGACTTCGGCCGAATTTGCATCGGCGAGACCGAAGTGAGTCCAGCCGAGGCTGCCGCTGGCGTGGCCGCCACCGATGGTCAACTCGCGTTCCTGCACCCGCCGGCCGACCTTGACCTCGATCCAGGCGCCGATTGCGTCTCGATTCGCACCGGTTTGTTCCAAACGGAGGGCGACCCAGTTGCCCATCGGCTGCGGATCGGTTGCCTCGCCCCAGCCGGTGTTCCGCCAGACAGCCACGTTCTCGCGCCGCATCACCACCAAGAGATCGAGCATGCCGTCATGGTTGAAATCGGCCAACGACGCGCCCCGACTGCGCCCAAAGTCGACTATGCCGGCCGATTCGGCCGCTTCGCTAAAGGTGCCATCAGCGTTCTGCAGCAAGAGATTGTTGGGGTCCTGCGCGGCATAGTCCGGCATGGCTTCGACGTTTCCTTTGGAAACGAACAAATCGATGAGACCATCGTTGTTCACGTCTTCGAACTGAGGATGCCAGGCGGTCGACGGCCGATTGACGTCGCCGGTGTAGGGACGGTGCGCGGTGGCGCCCAAGGCGGAAGGCGATGTCTTCATAATGAGGGGAGCTCGGATCAGCAGCGAGAGTTTGCAGCTTGTTGTCGCTTTGGCTCGTAAGAAAAACTTCGGGCAGTCCATCGCCGGTGAGGTCGTAGCTGGCAATTCCCATCCCCCAGATCTTCATCGGCTGCCAGCCTTCCTCCCGGGTGTAAAGCCGCGCCGGCTCGCCGGCCTCCACCCGCCAGAGCTGCTCCTCCCCGCCGCGGTAGTAATGACGATCGTTCGTCATCCTCAGATCATGCCTTCCGGTCCGGTCCCAATCGCTGAAGAGAATCGACAGCGTGCACCAGCCAGGGCTAAGAACTTCGGCATTGCCGTAGCGGTCACCTGACGGACGGAAAAGTTGATGAGGAGAACACCCGTTTCGCTCGCCATTGGGACCCAGATCGACATAGTTGCCAAACGCAAGGGTCGGGAGCGACTCCCCTTCCTCCCAGGTTGCGCTGAACGCGACCGTCCAGTCGTCCCCGCCATCGATACCCCACAGTTCGTTGGCGGGTTCGAATCGACAATCTCCCATACCTCGGAGCATCAGGTTCTCTCCCGCCCGCAGGACGGCGAGATCGACCAGGCCGTCACTGTCTATATCGAGTGGATACGCGCCTGTCACTCCATCGAGCTCGGCCGCAGGTACGTCAACCTTCTTCGAACCGGATCGCTCCTGCCACGACGCTCTCGTTTCGGATAGACCGCACTCGGGTTCTCGCCTCCTGCCAGAAAAACATCCGGTTTGAGGTCGGCATTGCAATCGGCGACGGCCACTCCCCCGCCGACGAAATATTGGAATTCGCCGTCATATGTGTGCTCTATGCCGACGTCTTCGGCGACGATACCGGGGAGGCGCCAAGGCCGACTCGGGCACGCCCGAATCGAGATAGCGGCCAACGCCCACCATCCCCTGCCGCCGGGCTGCTCCAACCAGAGCCGGCTCCAACCGAGCAATCCGACATCACGCGAGCTTGTTTGCTTGACGAGTTGCTCTATCCGGGTGCCGCGACAACAATGCGGCCAGTGATCGATAGACCAGTGAGCGAAGACGCCGTTGGCGTGGGGAGTGTTGGGAGCCGCCAACATCGCCCGCAAGAAGGTCATTCCGGCGATCCAGCGGTCGCAACTCGGGCCGCGTGAAGGGCGATCGCCTCTCGTTCGATGGACGTCGCTGCCAAAGCTGCGCCCGGGAGCTCGACATCGAGAAGCCGTACGGCTCTTATGAAGCCCTCCTGGCCGACCCCGAGATCGAAGCGGTCTACATCCCGCTTCCCAATCACCTGCACGCCCGGTGGACGTACGCCGCCGCCGCAGCGGGAAAGCACATTCTCTGCGAGAAGCCTCTGGCGATGACCAGTGATGAAGCGAAGTCGATGGTCGCCGCCGCCCGGACCGCCAACGTCAAGCTGATGGAAGCGCTTCATGTATCGGCTTCATCCGCTTTGGGTCGAGACAAGACGACTGATCGAGGAAGGAGCCATCGGCGAGCTCCGCGCGATCCAATCGTTTTTCTCGTATAGGAATCTGGATCCCGGAAACATTCGCAATATCGCGGCTGTCGGTGGCGGGTCCTTGTACGACATCGGTTGTTATCCGGTGAACGTCGCCAGGATGTTGTTCGGTCAAGAGCCCACGACTGTTCGAGCTGCGATCGGACGCGACCCGTCGTTCCAGACCGACGTCCTCACTTCGGTGCTGCTCGACTTCGACGGCCGTCACGCCACCTTTACCTGCTCGACCCAGCTCGAGGACGATCAACGAGTCCATATCCAGGGGACCAACGGCAGGCTGCTGATCGAGATCCCCTTCAACATTCCCCCCGACCGGCCGACCCGGATCCTCCAATTTGCGGGCGGATCGCCTCCGACCGATCCGGGCCTGACGATCCATGAGATCCCGGCCGCGGATCAGTATCAAGTCCAGGCAGATGCCTTTGCCCGGGCGATCCGTCATGGCACTGAAGTCCCGACGCCGCCCGAAGACGCGATAGCCAACCTGGAGGTGCTCGAACGCATATTCGCGGAGGAAAGGTAACCGCCCGATTCGGGCCGACCCAGGCCCTGCTCATCGGTATGCTCGGGTAACCCAGCGAGCGTTCTCGCCTGCCGGGCCTGACAAATAGGTCCGCAATCAAAGGTTTGGGGCCTTTCGTCCAACAAGGAGAGAAAACAGATGAATCGACGCCTATTGGCGTTACTGGCTGTTCTCGTGCTGATCCTCGCTGCCTGCGGAGGCGGCGATGCGGCCACGACAACGGCCGATGACACCCCAGCGACCACCGGGGCAACGGAACACCACCGCTGCTACCGACACTACCGGAGCAACGGCCACCACCGGTGCCACGGATGACGAAATCGTCGTCGGAGTTTCCTGGAACAACTACAACGAAGAGCGCTGGGCCATGTGCGATGAGCCCGCGATCAATGCCGCCATCGAGGCCGGCGGTGGCACGTACATCTCGGCAGATGCCGGCTCATCGGAAGAGCAGCAAATCGCTGACGTGGAGAACCTGATCGCCGAGGGCGCGGACGCCTTGATCATCCTGGCTCAGAACACCGAAGCGATCCTGCCCGGCGGTGGCTTGCTGCTCTCGAGCAGGGCATCCCGGTAATTGGCTATGACCGCCTGATTGCGGATCCCGGACCCTTTACGTCAGCTTCGACAACGTCCTCGTGGGCCAGCTGATGGCCGAAGTGATCTTCGAGCTGGTGCCGACCGGGAACTACTTCATCGTCAAGGGCAATGGCTGCGACGCCAACTCCGACTTCCTTCGCGAGGGAATCGAAGTGGTGATCGGGGACGCAGTCACGGCCGGCGACATCACCATCCTTGGTGAGGACCTACACCGACAACTGGGATCCCGGCTCTGGCCCAAACCAAACGGTCGAACAGTGGCTGACCCAGGCACAACAACGACGTGCAGGCCGTGGTGTCCGAGAACGACGGAATGGCCAGCGGCGTAGCCGCCGCTCTCGAGGCCCAGGGTCTCGCTCGGCACGGTTGCCGGTCTCGGGACAGGACGAGACCTCGCCGCCCTCAACCGGGTAGCGGCTCGGAACACAGTCGGTTTCGGTGTGGAAGGACGCCCGGCACTTGGCTACCGCTGCCGGAGAGGCCGCCGTGGCACTTGGCTCAGGGTGCCTCCCTTGCCGACGTCGAGGGAACGGTCCGAGTTCGACTTACCGAACAAGGAGTCCGGAGCAGAGACGGTTCTGACCAGCATCCTGCTGACTCCGATCCCGATCACCCAGGAGAACCTCCAATGGTGCGTGGACGCGGAACTGGATCACGGTCGGAGGCGCTTTGTGCTGGCGTCGACTGCAGGAAGCGTTGCTGCCTGCCCATGGTCGCCAACGACTGAAGCGAATTGATTCATGCAGTGCGCCCCCGGATCTTTCGGGGGCGCAATGCGACCCCTCTCCCGTAGGTGGTGATCCCATGAGCGTGGTAGAGGCTCCCCGCACCCAGTTAGACAACTCGAAACCGAGCCCCGGCAGGTCACTTGGATCCTTCCTGCGGGACAAGCGAGATCGACACCCGGATGGTCGGCATGCTGGTGTCCTGGTCGTGATTTGGATCAGCTTTCACCTCATCTCGGGTGGAACGTTCCTCACTCCCCGGAACCTTGTGGAACCTCTCGGTGCAGACCTCCTCGGTGGGGATCATGGCTACCGGGATGGTGCTCGTCATCGTCTCCCGCAACATCGACCTCTCGGTTGGCTCAATGGTGGGCGTCGTCGGCATGGTCATGGCCATGCTTCAGACAGAGTATCGCTCCCCGACATGATGGGGTTGCGGCAACCCTTGGATCTGGGTCATCATCCTCGCCGTCGGCCTATGTCGCTCGGCGTGCCCTCATCGGGGCCTTCCAGGGTCGATCGTCGCCTATGTCGGCGTTCCCTCTTTCATCGTCACCCTGGTCGGATTGCTGGTCTGGCGTGGCTTTGCCTGGCTCACCGCCAGCGGTCGCACCATTGCTCCCATGGACACAACATTCCAACTCATCGGGGGCGGATCAAGGGGTTCGCTCGGAGAGACCGGGAGCTGGGTCGTCGGTGGATCGCCTGCGTCGGAATCATCGCTCTCCTCGTGTTCGGCCGCCGTCGGCGACGGAAATTTGGCTTCCGGCTGCGTCCGACTGTGGCTCGACGCACTCCTTGGGGTGCTCGGGTGCGCTGTGGTGCTCGCCGCGGTTTGGGTCACCAACAGCTATTACCTGCCCGAGAATCTTGCTCGAGCAGTCGCAGAAGAACGAGGCATCCCCTGGCCCGAAGGCGGGCTTCTGATCCCCCTTGGCATCCCCTATCCGGTCCTGATACTCATCGGCGTCACCTTGGTCATGTGCTTCGTCGCCAACCGGCTCCGCTTCGGTCGCTATATCTTCTCGATTGGAGGCAACCCCGAGGCCGCAAACCTGGCCGGCATCAAGACCAAGCGCACCATCGTCAAGACCTTCATGACCATGGGGATCCTGCTCGCGATCTCCGCGGCGTGTCCATCGCTCGCCTCAATGCAGGCGGTCAGCGGTCTCGGCACGTTGAACGAGCTATATGTGATTGCCGCAGCAGTCATTGGCGGCACGTCGCTCTCTGGGGGCATCGGGACCGTCTCAGGAGCCGTCTTGGGCGCGCTGGTCATGCAGTCGCTCCAGTCCGGCATGGTTCTGGTCGGTGTCGATGCCCCCGTACAGGACGTTGTACTCGGGGTTGTCCTGGTGGTCGCGGTCGCGATCGACACGATCTATCGGAGGAGGACGGCTCATCGATGACAACCCAGACCCGTCAGCGTCAGGCCGCCTCTTGTCGAGATGCAGAGATATGCGTGTTTCCTTCGGGGGCGTCCACGCCGTCAATGACGTCACTATCGACCTCCGCGGGGCGAGATCCTGGGCCTGGTCGGTGGCAATGGCGCCGGCAAGTCGACTCTGATCAAAACGCTCTCGGGGCCCAGAAAGCCGACTCCGGCCAGATCTATGTCGATGGCCGGCCGGTCAGCATCAACACCCCACGTGACGCCAAAGCCCTACGGGATCGAAACCATCTACCAAACGCTGGCATTGGCCGACAACATCGACGCCCCCGGCAACATGTTTCTTGGCCGCGAGCTGCTCACCAAATTGGAGGACGCTCGACGATTCCGCGATGGAGGCCGCCACCCGGCGAATCATGGGGCGGCTCAACCCGAAGTTCAGGAATTTCAAGATCGCCGGTGAGCTCGCTGTCCGGTGGTCAGCGCCAGTCGGTGGCGATTGCCCGCGCCGTGCACTTCAATGCCCGGATCCTGATCATGGACGAGCCGACTGCTGCGCTCGGCCCCGCCGAGACCGAACAGGTGCGCGAGTTGATCCGCCAGCTCAAATCGGGAGGGACTCGGGATCATTCTCATCAGCCACGACATCCATGACGTGTTTGACCTCTCTGATCGCATCAGCGTGATGCTCCAGGGCAAGCTGGTGGGGACCGTGAGCAGGGGCGAGGCCAGCATGGATGAGGTCCTGGCGATGATCATCATCGGCAAGCTGCCCGGCGAGATCACAAAAGCCGAGCTCGCCGACCTCCACGGCTGAGATGGCTGTCAGCCTCCAGGGCAAAGTCGCGCTCATCACCGGCGCCAGCCGCGGCATCGGCGCGGCTATCGCCGAACGACTCGATCACGAAGGCGTTCAGCTGGCGCTCGGCTCCCGGAGCGGCGACGACCTAGGCATTGCCAATTCTGTCGCACGCAAGACTGATGTGCGCGATCCGGACTCGCTCGACCGAGCTCGTCGCCGACACGATCAGCAAGTTCGGTCGTCTCGACATTCTCATCGCCAATGCCGGAGTCGGCTCATACGGGCCGTTCCTCGATTTACCGCCAGAAGAGCTCGAGGACATGATCGACGTGAATGTCAAAGGCACGATCTACGCCATCCGGGCCGCGCTGCCTCATTTGCTCAAAAGCGGCGAGGCCGACATCGTCGCCATAGCCAGCGAGGCCGGCCGTCGCGGACTTCCGCTCGAAGCCGTGTACTGCGCATCAAAATTCGCTCAAATCGGTTTGATTCGCTCGCTCGACCACGAACTGCGCGAGCGAGGTGTCCGTTGCACGAACGTCGCGCCCGGTGGAGTCGCCACTGACTTTGCCATGGGCACCGGTCGCACTCCGGAGATGCCGGCTCTAAAGGGAATGATGGACGCCGACGACGTGGCAGAAACCGTGATTTTCGTGCTCACCCGGCCGCGCAACCATCGCATCCTCGAAGTGGCGATGCGACCGGTTACCGAGACTTCGTGGGGCTAGACCGCTACTAGTCGCTGACGCGCAACCTCGATGTCGTCGCACTCGCTGAGCGACCACAGCTCCCGGTGGGACACTCGCTGTCCCGGCTCGAGCATGATCAATGCGCCCAGGCTTTCCAGTTCGCAGAAATGCGCCTCGACAAAGATCTGGCCGGTCGCTCCCCGGTCGGCGTAAGGACGGTCGACGGCCAGAGCGATTTCCTTCTGAAACAACCAACCGTCGAGGAAATAGCCGAGGCGTCCGGGGTTGGGACCGACCCCGATCTTGAAACGAGGACCGGCGTGCGCGGCCACTGTGAGAGACGACTGATCCATCTCGAGCCGGGGATCGGAGAGATCGGTGTAGGGCCACACCGTCAAACTGCGGTCGCCTTGCAGGCTGCCGCCTGACCTGCCCAGAGGCATCAGCGCAAGGCCTCCCATCCGGAACTGCGTGATGGCCCAGGGTGCCAGCTCGCGAGAATCGGTTCCGTGGTTGGTCAGCGTGTGATCGACAACCAGTTGTGACCCGTCCGAGGTGACCACCAGCCGCTTGCTCACTCCGGCGCGATCCACCGGACCGTCGACCGAAACGGATCCACGCCCGTAAGTCACCTCGCATTCGTCGTCATCGGGGACGTAGGTGATCTCAGGAACCTCCGGTGCGACCCAAAGCCGGTGTCCTCCCCGGAAGCGATAGGTCCCGCCAGGATGCTCGATCACAACCTTGTCGTCGAGAGCAGCGAAGAGATCGGGGCCAGAGGTGTGCCGGAAGCCGAGGATGCGGGGACCGAATGAGTCCGGGATCGAGACGACATAGGAGCCAAGTTCGACCTCGAAGGCCGCGGATCCGGCGCTGTAGCTCAGGTGCGGGGGAACCAGATCGAGCGGTTGACGACGTTTTCCAACTGCTCTTGTTGCCCGGAGACGGGGCTCGGGTCGACCTCCTCTGCCATCGCCTTCGCCGCCAGGGAGTCAAGACTTTCGCTGCCGCCGAGGATTCCCTCGCCCAAGGTCATAGACCAACCGGCATAACGCGCCTCGACCGCTTTTTGGAGGTTGCGGCCCTCGAGCAGATCTGCTGCGGCGAGAAGCGCTCGGGCCAGCGTGTCCATGCCCCCGACGTGGCCCCAGAAGAGATCGACGCGATCGATCGACTGCCGGCGGAGCTTGGAGTCGAAGTTGAACCCCCCGGTGGTGAAGCCGCCCCCCTTCAGGATTTCGTAAATGGCCAGCGTGAGCTCGTCCACCGAGTTCGGGAACTGGTCGGTATCCCAGCCGTTCTGATAGTCGCCGCGGTTGGCGTCGACCGATCCAAAGATGCCGTGGGCCACCGAGTAAGCAACTTCATGATGAAAGCTGTGACCAGCCAGGGTCGCGTGGTTCGCCTCGATGTTCACCCGGTACTCGTCGGCGAGATCGAAGCGCTCGAGGAATCCGTGCACCGATTGGCAGTCGTAGTCGTACTGATGCTTGGTCGGCTCGGCCGGCTTCGGTTCGAGCAATAGGGTTCCATCGAAGCCAATCTTGCGTTTGTGCTCGAGCACCAGCGTGAGGAAACGGGCGAGCTGTTCGCCTTCACGCTTGAGATCGGTGTTGAGCAGCGACTCGTATCCCTCGCGGCCTCCCCACAGCACATAGTTCGCCCCACCCAACCGATGCGTCGCCTCAAGCGCATACTTGACCTGCGCGGCGGCGTAGGCGAAGACCTCGGGATCGGGGTTCGTTGCGGCCCCGGCCGCATAGCGCGGATGGGAGAAAAGATTGGCGGTTCCCCACAGAAGCCGGACACCGGTCTCAGCCATCTTCTTCTCGGCGTAGTCGACCATTGTTTCTAGGTTTCGTGCCGATTCGGCGAACGAGTCCCCCGGCGGGCTGATGTCGACGTCGTGGAAACAGAAGAAAGGCACGCCGAGCTTCTGAAAGAATTCGAACGCGGCGTCCATCTTCTGGTGAGCGGCGCCCAACGGATCAATGGTGGGCTCGAGCCAGGGCCGGTCGAAGGTGCCCGCTCCGAAGATGTCGCTGCCGGCCCAGTTGAACGAATGCCAATAGCAAACGGCCATCCGCAGGTGGTCTTCCATGGTTTTGCCGAGCACGACTCGTTTCGGCTCATACACCCGGAAGGCCAAGTCGCCGGCCTCGGGCCCGCCGAACCCGATCGGCTCTTTCACGGCGGAGAAAAAGTCAGAAGTCATCAGGGGAGATTACGGGCTAGGAACCACGGCACGCTGCTCGAGCGAGTCCGATATGGTGGGCTTCGCGAACCCGGATGATTTGAGATCCGGGTTCATCAAAACGAAGGAGAAACATGCATCGATCGAGCAAGTTATTTGTGTTGCTCGCTGTGCTGGTGCTGGTGATCGCCGCTTGTGGAGGCGGTGATGGCGCCGCAACCACCGCCGACGGTGGCACCGCCACCACGGCGGACGGTGGTACGGCAACTACAGCCGACGGAGGCACCGGTACTACAGCCGCCGGAGGCACTGGCGGCGCGGTCGAGTTCGACCTCTTCGGCGCCCCAACCGGTGCCGAAGGCGACGCGATCGACGGGTTCCTGGCCGCTTACAACGGGGCTACAGGATCGAACATCACCTACACCGGTGTGTCGGAGTTCGAACAGCAGCTCCGGATTCAGGTAGATGGCGGCGATCCCCCGGCGGTGGCGTTCACGCCCCAGCCTTCGTCGATCTGCTCATTCGCCGACGAAGGTGCCCTGGTCTCCCTCGAGGAGATGGGCTTTGATATCGCCGCGATGGAAGCGAACCACTCCGCCTACTGGATGAACCTCGGCCTGTGCGACGACGGCAATCACTACGGGATCCCCTGGTTCCCGAACTACAAGTCGATCGTCTTCTATCACATGCCGACATTTGAGGCCGGCGGCTACGAGATCCCCGAGACCTACGAGGACCTGGTGGCTCTCTCCAGCCAGATGGTGGCTGATGGGCAGACCCCTTGGTGCTTCGCCTTCGAGAGCGGCGATGCCACCGGGTGGCCAGGCACCGACTGGATCGAAGACATCCTCCTCCGCCAGCAGGGCGCGGATGTGTACGCCCAGTGGTACAACCATGAGATCCCCTTCGACGACCCGGCCGTGGTGCAGGCGTTTGACACCTTCGGCGAGATCTTCTTCGGAGAGGGCTTCGTGCTCGGCGGTCCCGAGAACGTGGCCGGGATCAACTTCGAGGACACACCGGGTCCGATGTTCGACGACCCGGCCGGGTGCGCGATGATGAAGCAGGGCTCGTTCATCTCGAACTTCTTCGAGCAGGCTCCTGGCTTCGAGGCGGGTGAAGAGTCGGAGATCGGCGTGTTCAACTTCCCCAGCATCGATGGCAACGTCGGCGCGATGGGCGGGGGCGATACCCTGATCGTGTTCGACAATTCCACTGGCGCCGCTCAGGCGATCCAGGATTGGATCACTCCCGAGTGGCAGTGCACCCTGGCTTCGGCCACCGGTGGGGGCATCGCCCCGAACGGTGGACATGGAGTCGAGGGCGTCGAACGTCTCCCGGGTCACAAGGACGTGGACCTTGGTTGCTACGACACCGAAACCTCGCGTACGTTTGCCGAGGCGGTGACGCAGGCGTTGGCTGCGAACACATTTGCGTTCGACGGCTCAGACCTGATGCCACCCGAAGTTGGACAGGAAACGTTCTGGACCGGGATGATCGACTGGTCTCAGGGCACCCCATCCGCAGACGTAGTCAGCTCGATCGAGAGCAGCTGGCCGAGTTAACAAGCCGAGTCCAATCGAAACCAGGAGAAGGGATGGCCGATAGGCCATCCCTTCTTCATTGACCATGGACGTCATCGCATAAGCGGGACGGTCAATGGCCGCACCAGGCCGCCACCGGTGAACCCGAAGTCCCGACTTGAGCAACGAAGAGCCGGCCAGAGTCTGGGAATTCGGCAAGTTGATCAGCCGAGAGGTTTTCACGTGCCGTGGTGATGAGGAGCGTGTCGAGGTTGGGACCCACGAATGCGGCGCTCGAGGTGTTGGGGGCGGGGACCTCGACGGTGGCAAGCCGGGACCCAGTCGGCGAAAAGCAACGGACCTGCCCTGCTCCCCAGACGGCAACCCAAAGGTTGCCGTCTACATCTGTGCAAAGCCCATCGGGCAGGCCGCCATCGGTGATCCTGAGAAATTCTGTCCGCGGCCCCACTGCTCCGTTGGAATCGTACGATCGGGCCCAGATGATCCCGGGTGTCGTGTCGATGTTGTACATCAGGCTTGCATCCGGGGACCAGGCAAGTCCGTTGGACAGAGTCAGGTCCTTGTCGATGACCGTGACGGAGTCGTTCTCGATCCGCACTAGAGCCTCTTCGCATTGCCTTCCATCCAACGCAAGGCTGCCAGCCAGAAACCGGCCGGCCGGATCACATCCGCCATCATTGAGCCGGCTGGATTTGCGGTCGGGGATGAGCTGGGGGCCGATGCGCCTATGGCCTCGAGAGTCGAGATAATGAATGTGCCGCTGGCCGGCGACGATTAGATCGCCAGCGGCGGAGGAGGCAGCGGCGCCAACGGTGCCAGGAAAGGCGATTCGATCGACAACGTCGAGCCGTCCTGCCCGCAAGAGTCCGGAATAGACGTGGCCGGCATTGATGTCCACCCAGAGCACACGTTGTCGCGCGGCGTCCCACACCGGGCCTTCGGCGAGCTCGTAGGAGTCGACCGAGGCGACGGCTGCAGTGAATACGGTCACCGAATCATTCGTACGCTCGTCGATATCCGAGAAATTAGACGGACGTTTTCATGAATGGCTGGGGAGCGTGACGAAGCCGCGAAGCGCTCGTTGGCGCCCAGGGACCGATCACGACCGCCGAGCGGTATCTGCGCGTTGGGGCGACGCCCACGTATCGCGATTAGTAAGGTCGAGTCCCTGATAGATCCAGCCAACAAGGAGACGCCATGACAACCCCTCCCGTTTTGGCGGAACCGCCGTCAGAGGTACGCCGGCCGCTGAGTGAGCCCGGGGCACAGTCGAATTCGCTGCAGGTCTGGTTGCTCCGGCTGGCGAGCGCCCTCATCATCCCTGCGGTACTCGCAGTCTTCTTTATCACCTTCGAGTTCCTGCAGCGCGAAGACACGAACAAGCTCATACAGGTCGCTGTCGCGCTGATTGTGGGCGTAGCCGGAGTCTGGGCGCTCTACTGGGGCATGGACCGAGCCATCATCGGCGATGCCCGACCGCGTGGGAACGGCAGTTCGGCCCTTCGCTTATGCGGGCCCAGCCATGGTCTTGCTCGGCTTCTATCTCGTCTATCCGGCGGTCCGCACCTTCATCCTCAGCTTCCAGAACTCGTCGGGCACCGAGTTCGTCGGGCTCTCGAACTTTGCGACGATCTTTACCGACAGCGTCTATCTGATCTCGATGCGCAACAGCATCATCTGGGTGCTCGTCGTTCCCCTGCTGGCCGTCGGCATCGGCCTGGGCTTTGCCACCCTGGCCGACAAACTCGGCTCGAAGTCGGAGTCGGCCGCCAAGTCGCTCATCTTTCTCCCCATGGCCATCTCCTTCGTTGGCGCGTCCGTGGTTTGGCGCTTTATCTACACCTTTCGCCCCGAAGGATTCGGCGAGCAAATTGGCCTGCTCAATGCAGTTTGGACGGCATTCGGTGGGAACCCGGTCAACTGGCTGCAGGTTCCGCTGTGGAACAACCTGTTTTTGATGATCATCTTGGTCTGGCTCCAAACCGGATTCGCGATGGTCATCCTTTCGTCAGCGATCAAAGCCGTGCCCGACGACATGCTCGAAGCGGCTCGTCTCGACGGCGCCAATGAATGGAACGTTTTTCGAAGGATCGTCATCCCGACCATTGCCTCAACGCTGGTGGTCGTGTGGACCACGATCATCATCACTACCTGGAAGGTATTCGACATCGTCTTCGTGATGACCGGGGGCGGGTTCGACACTTCGGTCGTGGCCGAACGGATGGTCACTGAGTTCTTTACCTTCGGCAATGATGGGGTCGGAGCTGCGCTGGCGGTGGTCCTGTTCTTGGCCGTGATCCCGATCCTCGTCATCAATATCAAACGGTTCCGCGAGCAGGAGGCGACCCGATGACCGCGACCGCCCAAAAGCCAGCGGCAGTCCATGCCTCGAGTCGTGATAGTGGACCTCGAGGATCCCGGGTTCCGGCTGCCCTCGTGGTTGCCTTTGTTGCGGCTATTTGGACGGTGCCCTCGATCGGCCTGCTGATCAACTCATTTCGAGCCCCGACCGACATCCGCGGCAGCGGCTGGTGGACGATCTTCGGCAACCTGTTTGCTGAGGGGGCGTGGACGCTCGAGAACTACTCCACGGTGTTAGAAGAGGGGTTTGCCAACGCGTTCGCCAACACGGTGGCGGTGACAATCCCAGCGGTGGCGATTCCGGTCACAGTTGCCGCGTTCGCCGCGTACGCCTTTGCCTGGATGGAGTTTCCGGGCCGCAACCTGATCTTCGTCTCGATCGTCGGGTTGATGGTGGTGCCACTGCAGATGGCCTTGATTCCGATTCTCCGGGTATACACCGGACTCGATCTGAACGGGACCTATCCGGCGGTGTGGCTGGCCCACGCCGGATTCGGGCTGCCGCTGGCGGTCTACCTATTGCGGAACTACATGGGATCCTTGCCGAGCTCATTGATCGAATCGGCACGGATCGATGGTGCCAATCACTTCACGACCTTCACCCGGCTGATCATCCCGCTGTCGACACCGGTGATCGCCTCGCTCGCGATCTTCCAGTTCCTCTGGGTGTGGAACGACTTCCTGGTCGCGCTGGTGTTTCTCGGCTTCGACCCAACCAACCGCGTGCTGACGGTGGAGTTGAGCGACCTGGCGGGCCGCGGGGAGGGTGCTTTGAACTTACTCCCGGCCGCGGCTTTTGTGACCATGCTCCTGCCGCTCGTCGTCTTCTTCGGATTGCAGCGCTTCTTCGTTCGCGGGCTGACGGCCGGTGGGGTGAAGGGATAACTTCCGGCCGATCCGCCGAAAAATTGGGGACCAATGTCCCTCAGAGGGCGCAACTGGCTGGCGTTGACACTGGGCACGGTCGTGTTGATGTTCAGCTATTTCGCCTATGCCGCTGCATTTCGCTCAGTCGAGGGCCAGCCAACGATCGACGCCCAGCTGGTCGGGATCGCGGTCTTGATCGCTCCATTCGTATTCGTCGTCGTCGCGCTCGTCTCCCGTAACCCCCGGCCCAAGCTCGTCCTGTGGGCAATGCTGCTCTTGGTGCTGATCGCTCTCCCCGTCGGCTTGCTGGCGCCGATCCTCGGCGCCAGCGCCGGCTTCGGCGTCGGCATCGCCCTGGTCCTGGCGCAGCCCGACGTCAACAACGTTCTGCGACGGCGGATCCTCGCGGTGCTGTTTGCGGTCGCTTACACGTTCGTGCTGTTGCTCATCGCCACGCCCGCAGGAGTCTTCACCGGGGCCGTGCTTCCCGCCATCCTGGTAGGGCTAGCCGATGAATACGGTGCCTGGCGTGTCTCCCGCGAAAGCAGATGATCGTCGGGCGGGCCGGACGCAAAGAATGGATCGGTCTTGGCGTCCTTTCGCTGGCGTGTCTCGTCTATGTGATGGACCTGACCGTCCTCAACCTCGCCATTCCCCAGATCAGTAGCCAGCTCCAGCCGACCAGCGCCGAGCTGCTGTGGATCATCGACATCTACGGATTTGTAGTGGCCGGTTCGTTGATCACGATGGGCACGTTGGGAGACCGGATCGGCCGGCGCCGGGTACTGATGATCGGAGCAGCAGCCTTTGCGGTGATCTCCGTCCTGGCTGCCTTTGCTCCCAATGCGCGAATGCTGATTTGTGCCCGGGCATTGATGGGCTTGGCGGGCGCCACAGTTGCGCCTTCGACGCTGTCGCTCATCTTCAACATGTTCGAAGATCCCAAGGAACGATCGATCGCGATCGGATGGTGGGCCGCGGCCT
Organism: uncultured Acidimicrobiia bacterium; assembly: GCA_963761985.1. Lineage (GTDB taxonomy): Bacteria > Actinomycetota > Acidimicrobiia > Spongiisociales > ZC4RG35 > JACCTH01. Next base: position 45,245 of record CAVXIT010000003.1, on the reverse strand, counting down.
TTTCGGCCGGTGCTGCGATCGGTCCGGTGGCCGGTGGCATTTTGCTCGAGAGGTTCTGGTGGGGATCGGTGTTTCTGCTCGCGGTCCCGGTGATGGCGCTCTTGTTAATCCTTGGTCCCCGTCTCTTGCCCGAGTATCGAGATCCGACCGCCGGCCGGCTCGATGTGACGAGCGCCGCCCTCGCCCTGCTGGCAGTTCTCGCCATCATCTTTGGTCTAAAGGAACTCGCTCAACAAGGATCCGTAAGCCTGGCCGTGGTTGGCATCGGCAGCGGGCTGGTTTTCGCCTGGATCTACGTGCGGCGCCAGCGCCGACTCGCCGATCCCTTGTTTGACGTCTCGTTGTTCAGCAATAGAGCCTTCAAGGCATCCCTGCTCACCTACCTCCTGGCAGTGTTCGTGCTTGGCGGCTACTTCTTGTTCGTCGCTCAGTTCATGCAGCTGGTACTAGGCCTCTCCCCGCTTGAAGCCGCGCTTTGGGGGCTCCCGGCGGCGCTGGCCTTCGTGGCCGGCTCCCAGATCGGCCCGCGCCTGCTCAATCGAAGGCGGCCGGCGATCGTTATGGGTGCCGGCCTGGGTCTAGCGGGATTGGCTCTTTCCGGCGTTGCTCTTCGTCGGCAGCTCCAACGACTTGGTTCTCATTGCGGTGGCTTCTGTGATCATTCGCGCTGGGATTAAGCCCGGTGATCACGATGGCCACCGAGCTAATCGTCAGTTCGGCGCCCCAGGAAAAAGCGGGCGCGGCTTCGGGGATCTCGGAGACCAGCGGCGAGTTCGGCGGGGCGCTGGGCATCGCCCTCCTCGGCAGCATCGGCACCGCGGTCTACCGCGTGCTGCTCAGTCCCCAACTCGATCTCACCGGACCATCGCGAGATCAGGCCCTCGACACCCTCGGCGGGGCGGTCGAGGTGGCCGCATCGCTGCCAGGTGAACAAGGGGCATTGCTTCTCGCAGCCGCACGGGAGTCCTTCACCGACGGGATGCGCATTACCTCCGCCATCGCCGCAGTGCTCGCCATGGGAATTGCCCTCCTCGCTTGGCGGATGCTCCACCCGGTGCCTCCAATCGCGAGCGCCTAGCTGCTCAGCCTGGCCAGATTGACTTGGTGATGATCGTGGGTAACTTGAGCCGTCAATGGACGGCTCCTTCTTCGCCGACCTCAACCTGCTCGCGGCCCGCAACCAGATGGCGATCAGCCTCGGGTTTCACATCATTTTCGCGGCTCTTGGGATCGGGTTTCCCCTCATTACCCTGATTGCCCATTGGCGGGGTCTCCGCACCAGGGATGTTCACTACCTCGAGCTGGCCCGCCGGTGGTCGAAGACCATGGCCGTGCTCTTCGCCGTAGGAGCGGTGTCGGGGACGATCCTCAGTTTCGAGATGGGGATTCTTTGGCCGGGATTGATGGGTCCCTACGGCGATGTCATCGGCTTGCCGTTCACCCTCGAAGCGGTGTCCTTCTTCCTCGAGGCGATTTTCATCGGGATCTATTTCTACGGGTGGCGACGACTGTCGGCTCGCCTCCATTTTCTCTCTCTTTTCCCCATCGTTCTCTCCGGCATCGCCGGAAGCTTCTTCATCCTCTCGGCCAACGCCTGGATGAACAATCCTGCGGGCTTTCGCCTCATCGACGGAGAGGTGACGGGCGTCGACCCCTGGGCGGCGATGTTCAACTCCGGAGTCTGGGTGCAGTACACGCACATGCTGCTCGCCGCCTACATGGTCTCCGGGTTCCTCGTCGCGGGCGTTTACGCATGGGGATGGATCCAGGGACGTAGAGACCCGCACCACTACCTCGGGTTCATGATCGCCTTCACCGTCGCCGCCCTGGCCAGCCCCATCCAAATCCTCGTTGGCGATGTGGCGGCCAGGCGGTTGATCGATGCCCAGCCGGCCAAGTTCGCGGCGATGGAATTGATCCCCGAAGGAGGGAGCAACGTAGCCCTGACCATCGGTGGGATCTACCGGGATGGCGAAGTCGTCGGCGCCATCGAAGTTCCCGGTCTCGCCTCGTTCCTCGGGACTCGCGACTTCAACGGCGAGCTCCCGGGACTCGATCAGATTCCGGCCGACGAAGTGCCGCCCGTCAACGTCGTCCACTTCTCCTTCCAGGTGATGGTCGGGCTTGGGATTCTCTTGCTCGCCCTTTCGCTTTCCTTTGCCGTGGCATGGTGGCGACACCGTCGTCCGCCGATCGGACGTTGGTTCTGGTGGTCCGCTGCTTTTGCGGGAGCAGGAGCGGTGGTTGCCATGGAGGCGGGCTGGATCACGACCGAGGTCGGACGCCAGCCCTGGATCGTGTATGGCCTGGTGCGCACCGCCGATGCCGTCACCAACGCCGATGGTCTCATTTGGAGTCTGATCGGGACGACCATCGTCTATCTCGGCTTGACGGCGGGAACCATCATCTCGCTCCGCCGCATCGCGATCGGTCTGAGACGCGGGCGATACGTGCCCACCCCCTACGGTCCTCCCCCACCCGATGCTGACTAACACAGTGCTGCCTAACACGGTCATCGCCATCATCTGGATCGGCATCTCTGCCTATGCCGTCTTTGGCGGAGCCGACTTCGGCGCCGGCGCCTGGGATCTCGTCGCGGGTGGCCCCGAGAAAGGTCGCCGGGCGCGGGCATTGATCGAACAGGCCATCGGCCCGGTCTGGGAAGCGAACCACGTTTGGCTGATCTTTGTCCTCGTGTACCTCTGGACCGCCTTCCCGGAAGCGTTCGTCTCGATCGGAACGACGATGTGGATCCCTTTGACCCTGGCCGCGCTCGGCATCATCTTCCGCGGCTCGGGGTTCGCTTTTCGGAAGTGGGCCGACACTGTCGGCAGACAGCGCTTCTACGGTGCTGCCTTCGCCGGTGCTTCGGTCCTTACCCCCTTCTTCCTGGGCACCGTGGCCGGAGGGGTTGCTTCCGGCCGGGTCCCGCTCGGAAATGCTGCCGGTGACACCATTCGCTCCTGGCTCAACCCCACTTCGATCTTCGGCGGCGTGATGGCGGTGGTCGCCACCTCCTATGTCGCGGCCGTCCTGATCACCCGCGAGGCCGATCTCGATGGCGATCACTTGATGACGCGTCTATTTCCGCAAGCGCGCGCTAATCACCGGAGTCCTGGCAGGCATCCTCGCCGCAATCGGCGTTTTCGTTTTGGCCAACGACGCTCCCGGACTTTTCAGCGGGCTTACTTCGGCACGCGGGATCGTCCTTCTCGCCATCTCGGCGATCGCGGGAGTGGTCTCGCTCTTGCTCCTTGCCCGGGGTCACTATTTCGCTGCTCGCCCGACGGCAGCCCTGGCGACGGTTTCGGTGCTGTGGGGCTGGGGTGCCGGCCAATATCCCTGGGTGCTCGAGCAGCAAGTCACGATCGATGAGGCTGCTGCTTCCGAGCCCGTTCTCTGGGCGCTCGTGATCGCCTTTGTCGGAGCTGCCGTTCTCGCCATCCCTGCGCTCGGGTGGCTTTATCGACTCACCCAGTCTCGCCGTCTCGGCGAAGGCGAAATCCGATCAGACTCCACCGAAGCCCTAATGCACCGCTAATGGTTGCACCGCTGATGAGGTCGTTCCTGACATCTTCCTGGCCGCTGTCGTTGCCACCGTCATCGCTCTCGGATGGGCCGTTGTCCGAACGATCCTGACCAGGCAGGCGGTGTTGACGAGGGTCCCGGCTACCGTAAGGCGATGAACGATCGCCTCCGTCCGATCGAACGGCGCATCCTTGAGCTTCATCGTCAGGGCGTCGACCACGGCGAGATCGGCGCCCGGTTCCGCAAGAGCCCCGAGTTCGTGGGCAGGGTCCTCGCCTGGATCGAAATTCCTCGAGAGCCCCGTGGGCCGCGAATGGAAGGCCATCGTGCTGTCGAACGCCGCGTATTGGATCTGAGGTCCCAAGGCCTGAGCCACGAGGAGATCGGGAAACGCTTTGCCCGGGACGCCCGCTACTCCCGGCGCATCGAAGAGCTAGCTCGGCTGCGGACTGATCTCGGACTCGCTTAGAGCCGAGTCATCGTGCCCAAGCTAAGAGTCCATAACTTTTCTATTTCGCTTGATGGCTATGGAGCGGGACCTGAGCAGAGTCGCGACGAACCCTTGGGCGTGGGCGGCGAACAGCTGCACGATTGGGTGATTCGCACCCCGACCTTCCGCGCCATGCAGGACATGGAAGGCGGCCAAGAAGGGGTCGACGAGACCTTCGCCGCTCGAGGCGTGCAGGGGGTTGGCGCCACGATCATGGGCAGGAACATGTTCGGCCCCATCCGAGGAGAGTGGAAGGGCGACTGGCGTGGGTGGTGGGGAGACAACCCTCCCTATCACCATCCCGTCTTTGTTTTGACCCACCATGCCCACGAACCGATCGAGATGGAAGGTGGCACCACTTTTCACTTTGTCACCGACGGGATCCGCGCGGCCCGTGAGCAAGCCATCGACGCGGCGGAGGGACAGGACGTGAGGATCGGCGGCGGTTCCTCGACGATTCGGCAGTATCTAGAAGCCGGACTAGTCGACGAGCTCCACGTTGCCGTCGCGCCGGTTCTCCTCGGAGGCGGTGAGAGCCTCCTGCACGGCGTTGACCTCGCTGGACTTGGCTATCGAGTTACCGAGTTCGAGTCCTCGGACCTCGCCGCGCATTTCGTAGTCTCCCGTCAGGATGCTTCCAAGTAGGAGTGCAAATCTCGCCAATTGGGTAAGCCCTGGGCATGCCCAACCCGCTCGAGCGAATCAATCAGCGTCTGCGCGCTCTTAGCAAGGCTCAGCCCTGGCTCGCCGAAGGCTTGGAGCGGATCGAAGGGCTGCGTCCTCCCCCGCCGAGGCCATTGTCTGAGGTTCAGAAGGACCTGGATGCACTGGTCGGACTCGAAGTGGTCAAAGAGCAGCTGAGCTCTCTTGTTGCGTTTCTCCAAATTCAGGGCCAGCGCCGCACGCAGGGTTTAACCGAAGTCGCCACCGGACAGCACCTCGTGTTCCTGGGCAACCCGGGAACGGGCAAGACGACCGTGGCGCGGCTGCTGGCCGAGGCGTACGGGTCGATTGGCCTCCTTCGTCGGGGACACCTCGTGGAGGTCGACCGCATGGGGCTCGTCGGCCAGTTCATCGGCACGACCGCGATCAAGACCGATCGGGCGATTCGCCGAGCACTCGGCGGCATGCTCTTCGTCGACGAGGCCTATGCCCTTGCTCCGCTTGACAGCGAACGAGACTTCGGACCGGAAGCAATCGAGACGTTGCTCAAGCGAATGGAAGACTTTCGCCACCGGTTCGTCGTCGTCGCGGCCGGCTATCCGAGACCAATGGAACGATTCCTCGAATCCAATCCGGGTCTCCGCTCCCGCTTTCAGCGTGAGATCGTCTTTCCCGACTATTCGACCAACGAGCTGATCGCCATCACCGAGCGCTTCGCCGCCGAGAGCGAGTACTTCTTGGACGAAGGAGCGCATGGAGCTTTGGCTGACGTGCTGAACGGCGCTCGTCGTGGTGAGGGTTTTGGCAACGCCCGTTTTGCACGTACTTTGTTCGAATTGGCGCTCAATTCTCAGGCGCTTCGCTTGCAGCAGGAATCGGGCGGAGACCTCGAACGCCTGACCTCAACCGAGCTGATTCAACTGACCTCACAGGATGTCCTGGCCTCGGCTCGAGCCATGGGAGAAGATCTCCCGCCACCACCGCGCGGCGGCTGGTTACGGCGACGAACCGGCTAACGCGCCCTGTTGAGCTCGCTAGTAATCCAGTCCGACCAACGTTTGGTGAGGTCGTTGACAGCAGTTCTCCCCGATCCCACCGGGTTTAGCGCCGGTCCAATTGCAACCCTGACCCGGCCTCGTCGTAGGCGGTTGTCGATGCCGAGCACCTTTTCGGTGCCGCTGATTGCGACGGGCACCAGCGGTACCCCCGCTTTGACGGCGAGCCAGGCCGCTCCCGCCGCGAACGGTTTATCACCAAACCGTTCGGCCCTCGTTCCTTCGGGAAACACCGCCACCACGCCTCCCTGGCGCAGGTAATCAAGCGCCTTCCGAACCGGACCTAAAGCCCGCGCGCCTCTCTTCACTCTGATTACCTCGAACGTGTCAAGGGTGAAGTCCAACCATCGGAAGTTGCCGAAGAGATCATCCAGCGTCAGAAACCGGACCCGACCCCTCCAAGCTGCGCTCACCATGGGCGGATCCAAGAACGAGTAGTGATTGGCGGCAATCACAAATGGCGGCTCCGGAAAACCGTCACCGCGCTTGATCCTCAAACGCCAGACGATCCGGCTCACGAGCCAAATGGTCGATGGCACCACCCGCCACGCGACACGTCGGAAGCGAGGGCGCTCAATGCGAGAATTGGAAGTCATGCGTATTGGAGATGTCCGGACCATGTTCGATTATCTGTACTGGGCACGCGACCGGGTGCTAGCGGCCGCCGCCAAGCTTTCCGACGAGGCCTTTCGGTCATCTGAATCTGTCACGTCGAGGGATCTCCGCGCAACTCTGGTCCACGAGCTCGACGTCGAATGGAGCTGGCGTGAACGCCTCCACCCAACCCCAGGTATCGATTCAGGCGATGAAACCGAGCTAAAACCCGACGACTATCCGACACTCCAGGGCCTGGTCGACCATTGGGAACGCGACGAAGCCGAAATGCGCGATTGGCTCTCCAATCTCACGGACGACGACGTTTCTTCCCAGGTCTCGATCGAGCGCGCGGATGGTCCTCCACTCTGGGTATACCTCACCCACGTGATGGAGCATGGTCTCACCGAATTGAGCGACGCCGCCGTGCTTTTGAGCCGAGCGGGACAGCCTGTGGGCTCCATCACGTTCCTCGACTTTTGGGACACCAAGGAGCAATCACCAGGGCGATGACAAATCCCACACGCTCCTGGGATCCCAACCTCTATGACCAACAGCACTCCTTTGTGTGGGAGCTGGCCGGGGAGATTCTTTCCTGGCTCGATCCAAAGCCCGGGGAGAGGATTCTCGACCTGGGCTCTGGCACCGGACACCTCACCGCGCGAATCGCTGACCTAGGAGCCTCTGTGGTGGGTATCGACAGTTCCCCCGAGATGGTCGGCTCCGCCACCAGCACCTATCCGAACCTTGACTTTCGAGTGGGCGATGCTCGCACCTTCGCATTGGATCGTGAAGTCGACGCAGTCTTCTCCAACGCCACCTTGCACTGGGTGAGGGAAGCGGATCAGGTGGCGACGCGGGTCTTCTCGGCCCTTCGCTCGGGAGGACGGTTTGTTGCGGAGTTCGGAGGCTCCGGCAATGTCACCGAAATCATGGCCGCGACCAGATCGGTGCTCGAACCTCGCGATCTGTTCAGCTGGCCAAATCAGTACTACCCAACGCCGGAGGAATACTCGGACGTGCTGAAAGCAGCCGGTTTTGAGGTCCGCCGAATCGAGTTGGTACCCCGCCTTACTCCGCTGCCGGGTGGTTTGCGTTCGTGGCTTCGCATGTTTCGGGGCGAGTTGCTCTCGGCGATTCCACCTGCAGAGCTCGAGACAACCTTGGATGCGATTGAAGAAGCGGCCCGATCCCGGCTCTACCGAAACGACACCTGGTTTGCGGACTACGTTCGCCTGCGGGTGAAAGCGTCCAAGCCCTAACCAATTAATGGCCGACGTCGAGCAAGCCTCACTGGTTACGTTGTGGCCGATGGACTTCATCATGTACCCCGAGCTAACCGCATCCGACATCAATCGAGCCGCCGCCTGGTACCGGGACAAGCTCGGCCTGGATCCGGTCATGCATGGAGGCGAGCGAATCGCCCCGGGTGCCATGCCTGCGGTCTTCGACTCACAACTCCTCTATGAGACGGGGACCGCCACTTTCGGTGTGTACGAGTCGGACCACGCCGGTAAGAATCGGGCGACTGCCGCCCGCCTCGTTACTTCCGATTTCGACGCAGCCTTCGCCGAACTAGGCGAACGCGGTGTCTTGTTCGAGGACTACGACTTCGGTGACGAGTTCCGCACAATCGATGGCGTTCTGACTTCTCCCGATGGCGAGAGAACCTGCTGGTTTAAGGATTCCGAAGGAAACATCCTGGCTCTCGGTTCATCGCACTAGCCCCGGCGGGCCGCAAGGCCGTCGCCCATACCCTTCCTAGCATCCGGAAGCCATGCAGGCGTTTCTCTTCACCGACATCGAGGCCAGCACGCGTCTATGGGAAGAGAACGCCGACCAGATGGCCACCTCGCTGGCGCGCCATGATGCGATCCTGACCGAGTCTGTCGAAACTGCCGGCGGCGCCGTGTTGAAGACGACAGGTGACGGCCTCATTGCGGTGTTCGACTCGGTGACAAGCGCAGTAGCAGCGACCTTGACAGCCCAACAGGCTTTGGCTGCAGAGCCCTGGGGCCAAACCGGGGCGCTGCGGGTACGCATGGGTGTCCATGCGGGTGAAGTGGAGAGTCGAGACGGCGACTACTTCGGCCCGGTCGTGAATCGGACCGCACGGATCATGGCGGCCGGGCACGGCGGGCAGGTGTTGCTCTCCGCGGTTGCGGCCGGACTGGCCCAGGGGCACCTCCCGCCAGGGGCGGCCTTGCGAGACTTGTCGACCCATCGGCTCAAAGACCTGACCGCTCCCGAACATCTTTATCAACTCATCCACGAGGACATCGAGAGCGAGTTTCCGCCGCCGGTCACCCTCGACTCGAGGCCACACAACCTTCCCCTGCAGACCACCGCGTTCCTGGGGCGTCGCAATGAGCTAGCGGCGATCCAGATCATGTTGGAATCCGCGAATACCAGGCTGCTGACCATCGCCGGTCCCGGTGGTGCCGGAAAGACACGTCTGGGCCTCCAGGCCGCAGCAGAGCAATCCCACATGTTTCGCAACGGAGTGTTCTTTGTCGACCTCTCGGCCGAGCGCGATCCGGGAGCCGCCTTCGAGGCGATCGTTCGCGAGCTTGACCTGCCAACCTCGGGAGGGGGAGATCCGCTTCGGATTCTCAAGACCCGGCTGCGCGACCGCCAAATGTTGCTGGTACTCGACAATTTCGAGCAGGTGACTGCAGCGGCCGCCGGCATCTCCGAGCTCCTTCAGCACGCACCCGAGCTGAAGATCATCGTCACTAGCCGGGAAACGCTTCGGATCCGAGCCGAGCGTGTCTTCCCTGTTCCTCCGCTCTCCCTCCCAAATCCTAAAGACGCCACGACTTCGATCACCGACTCAGAGGCAGTCCAGCTCTTTGTGGAGCGGGCTCAGGCGGTGCGGCCTGGATTTGCCATCACCGACCAGAACGCCCCGACCATCGCCGAGATCTGCCTTCGCCTCGACGGTCTTCCCCTGGCGATAGAGCTGGCGGCGGCGCGGCTCAATGTGTTCACACCGGCCGACCTCATCGATCGCTTGCGGGAGCGACTCGACGTGCTCGGCGCCGGTGGCCGCGATCTCCCTGATCGACAGCGCACGTTATGGGGGGCGATTGGATGGAGCTATGAATTGCTCGACGCAGGCGAGCGTGAGCTTTTTGAATTGATGTCGGTATTTACTACCGCCCGCTTGGATGCGGTTGAGGCGGTGGCCGCCTCAACCCTCGATAGCCGGTACGTGGTCGATGCCCTTGCCTCGCTGGTGGACAAGAGTCTCATTCGCAGCGAACAGACCGACGCCTCTCAGCGATTCTCGATGTTGTTGATGATCAAGGAGTACGCCGAAGAGCGGCTTGCCCTGTCGGCCGATCGTGACGAAGCCGTGCGCCGAGCACACGCTCTCTACTTCTCCAACTTCGCCCACCAATTGGAGGATCGCCTGCGGGGCCCGGAGCGTGATTCCGCCCTTAGCGATCTCGCATCGGAGATCGGGAACCTGAGAACCGCCTGGCGTTTCTGGGTGGCACAGAAGGATCTGCAGCAGCTCTTTCAATTGATCGATGGACTCTGGGCGCTGCACGAGGCCAAAGGGTGGTACCAGGCAGCGATCGAGCTGGCGACTGACACCCTGGACGTCTTGGCGACCGCTGATCCCTCGCCGGAGAACGCGGCCGAGGAGTTGACCATTCGCACCAGCCTGGCCCGGGCCCTGATGGCGGTGCGTGGCTACGGCGTCGAGGTAGAAGAGGCCTTCAAGCGGGTCCTCAGCATGTCGGAAGCCGCGGGTACCACTGCTCAACGCTTCCCGGTGCTCCGCGCCCTCGCCACGTATTACACGTCCATCTGCGAATTCGGCCAGGCAACCGCGATCGGGCGAGAGCTCCTCGAGATAGGCGAGCGAGAGGACGACGAATCAATTCGGATCGAGGGTCACTACGTCATCGGAGCCTCGGTGGCCTTCGGGGGAGACCTCGTCACCGGTCTCGCCCATCTCGACCGTGTTATCGAGCTCCACAACCCCCGGATTCACGGTTACAACAGATTCCGGTTAGGACCGAACACGGGAGTGGTAGCCCGAGTTGCCTCCGGGCTGCTCCTCTGGCAATGCGGAGCCCTAGATAAAGCCACCGCCCGGGTGGTGGAGGCGCTGTCCTTGGCTCGAGAGCTGGACCATCCCTTTAGCCTCGCATACGCCCTTTATCACAACGCTTTACATGCTCTCAACCGGATGCGCTTCGAGGAGTGCGGGACCCGGGCCCGCGAGCTTGCCGGAGTGGCTGAAGAGAACGATTACCTGGTGTGGAGGACCCTGGCCACCGTGCTGGAGGGGGTCTCCCTGACTGCACTTGGTCGGGTCGAGGAGGGCTTAGAGATGACCGAGGCCGCCATCGACCTCTACCAGGGGCTGACGACGCCACCTGTTTTCTGGCCAGGGATCCTCAGCCTCCGCGCTCTCGTCCACGCCATGGCCGGCCAACCTCAGCAGGCAATCGAGTTGATCGACCAGGCCATCGAGCTGGGCGGACCTCTGGAAGCCGCCGCTCCCGATTTTCAAGTCTTCAAAGGTGACTTCCTCCGCATGCTCCCCGAGCCCGACCTTGTAGCCGCCGACGAGGCGTACCAGGCCGGGATGCGGGGAGCGCGGACCACCGGACTCCACTTCATCGAACTCCAGGCATTGACCAGATCGGTCAGCCTGCGCCGGGAGGTCGGACAATCACCAGATGGCAGCGACGAACTCGTGTCGCTCTACGCCACCTTCAAAGAGGGGTTCGACGAGCACGGCCTGCGCATGGCGAGAGAGGTGCTGGGCTTATCGAGTCCTAGGTAGGCACCCAGTCGGCCAGGATCGAATCAAGCTGGCGGGCGTGATCGTCCGATTCGTAGTTATTGAGGGGGTGGGCGTCGATGAGGTGCTCGCTGACTTTTGCGCCCTGGCGGAGATATACCACCGGTTGGATCGTTCGGTCCGGCCCCGCTTCGATCGTGACGGCCAGTGCCGTTCCTTCGCCGTCGAGAAACGCCGCGAGAGGTTGCAAACCCAGGTCGATCAGGTCGCCGTCCTCCCTCGCGATCACCTGCGCCAGGTATCCCTTCTGGCTCATGAGGCCGGCCGACCGGCTGGCGACGCGAAGGACGAAAGCTCCAAGTTGCGCTGAGTCGATCGTGGTTCTCGGCGGTTCGATGCCGAAGTGGCGCTCGGCGATGTGCCGGGCGAGGACCGCCGCGTTGTAGCGGAAACCTTGGATCGAAACCGAAGTGCTGGGCAACCCATGCTTGCGCAGGCCCCGGGCTCCCTGGGTGAGGGTGCCCGCGAAGTAGATCCCGGGCATGCTCGTGCTCTCCCAGAAAGGAGTCTGGGCGGGCAGGCGATCGCGGGCGAAGGTTTGGAGGCCGAGATCTCGCAGATCACCCAGCTCGGCGGTGAATCCGGTGGCGGCCACGATGTCGTCCACGAATAACCGAAGCGGCCGACCTTCTTCGCCCACCCGCAGTTCGGCGATCAGCTGGCCGGAATCGCAGCTGGATCGAGTCGAGGGAGGCGTCGAGAACAGCCGAACCTCCCCCGACCACGTGGTCCTCGTATGCCTGGCCCAAGCGAACCCGGGATCCGGCAAACGACCTGGTGGTGATAGTGAAACGGGTTGGTCCGGGTCCTGTGACGATCACCTGACTTGCATGGGGCAAAAGTTGGTCGGCGATCTCGAAGCCTGAATTTTCTTTGCCGACTATCAGGACTCGGCGATTCGCGTAGGCGGCGGGATCGCCCACATCCGCATACCCGATGGCATGGTCAATACCGCGTACCTTTGGACGCCACGGGAGCGACATCCCGGTGGCGAGGATCACCACCTTGCTCCGATACTCCCCTTCGGTCGTTTCGAGAACGAAGCCGTTCTCTTCGCGGCGAGTTCCGATCCACTGGCATTCATGACGAATCTCCAGCCTGGCTCGCTCCGTGAATGCGACGAGGGCCTGGCGGAGTTGCTGGCGACTCGGGTAGATACCGGGCGAGTCCATCAAGTCAGTCACCAACACCTGATCGGCAGGGTCGGCCAGCAGGAGGTTCCAGTCGTACCACTCGTTCTCCCGAACGCCAGGCCCGGCCGGAGGGGTCGGCTTGGACCATGACAGACACCGATCGAAGACCGGCAAGGTCCGAAACATCCCTCCCGGCTCCGGGTCGCGAGAAATGTGGGCGAAGCCGAGTCCGAGCTTGCGGAGTAGGTACGCCATCTGCAGCCCCCCGGGTCCACTTCCGATGATCGAGATTGGATACTCGCCGGGTGGATGGGGGCGGGCAGCGCTTAGGTCCGCCATTGATTGGTTGCTTGCAACCTTCGCGCCTCGGCCTGAAGCATCCGAAACATGACCCGTGGGTGGTCGAGCAAGAACTCTTCGATGCGATCGACTGGCAGCGAAAGACAGCGGACCGGTTTGTCGACGGCGACGACCTCGGCGCTGGGCAGTCCCCCGAGGAGAGCGGCAATTTCACCAAAGAAGTCGCCCCGACCCAGGCGAGCCCGCTCAACACCGTTGATCAGCACGGCTACTTCGCCGTCGAGGATCACGTAAAGATGGGGTCCCCCGATCCCTTCGCGAAGCACTTTCTGACCGGCCGGGAACACCGCTTCCTCCAGGTCAGCCGCAATCCGCTCCAACTCGTGCGTCGGCAGGTCAGCAAAAAGAGGAAGCAGGGCGAGCAGATTGAGATGATCGTCCAGCATCGCCGAAACCTTCCCTGGTGAGGCAATTTGCGTGGTCTTTGATGGGCTGCACCGCGGACTTCTTCCTTTTAACGGAAGATGAACTCATTCGTTCCACCAAGGGTAAACAACACAACAGTCCAGGCTGGACGATCGTGGCGCAAGTTTCCGAATCGGGATCATTCAGCAACTCGGCGTGCGCCTCGGAGGTCCCGGATGCATGGGTGACGAGAGTCATTGAGCCCGGTCAACCGCGCTGATAGACCCTGACGTAATCGACGTACATGTACTTTGGGGAACTCGGTGTGTCCATCGTCCCGCCGAGCGTGCCGCCGGTCGGCCCCGACGAGTCGGCCGCCATCTGCGACGGCGCCGTCAGGGGTCGGATCGATCCTCGTGTGGCCCTCCTCTCGTGCATATCACAGTCGTGGGTCGACGTGAACCTTCGGTCCAGGTCCCGCGTCCGACCCGCGTAGTCCATCTAGCCGGGCTGGCACGTCTTCCAACCGCACCACCTCACTGACGATGGCATCAGGACGCACAGAGCCGTCGGCGAACGAGGCGATTGCACCGTCGAGACCAGAAGACCCGGAGAGGATCCCGACCGCTGTGACGTCCTTCAAGGCGACTGCTCGCGTGTCGATGAGACTCGGCGTTGGAGAAAGTCCGATGAAGACGACTCGACCTGCCGGCTTCACGAGCCGAACGGCTAGCCCCGGGCTGAAGTCACTGCTGGTGCAGTCGATCACCGCATCGAACCGGTCATCCGGGGCCTTGTGGAGAGCATCGATCTGAATCGTTTGAGGCACGCCAAGCTCCCGAGCCAACTCCAGGGACTTGGGTCTCACTCCAGCGACATGCACATCGAACCCCTCTGCGACCGCAAACTGGGCGGCAAGCAGCCCGATGGTTCCCGATCCGAGGATCAGCAGGTCCTGCCCCGGCCGGTAGTTCGCAGCCCGCACAGCCCGGAGCGAGTTGGCCGCGGGCTCGACGAGAGCAGCAGATGTGACCGTGACGTTCTCGGGGATAGCGTGGGCAAACTTCGCCGGTACGACCATCTGTTCGGCGAGGGCACCCGCCCAACCGTCCCGAATGCCGACCTCGTATCGATTGGGACAGACGTGGTGGGTGCCGGCGAGGCAATATTCGCAACGCCCGCAGCCGAGCATCGTGTCTCCCGTGACGCGTCGGCCCAGCCAGGCCTCATCATGGAGCGAACCGGTTGCCACCACGCGCCCGGTCCACTCGTGGCCAAGTCGAAGGGGGAAATGCGTTACACCTTGCCCGAAATACGCCATCTCGCCCGTGTACAGCTCTACGTCCGTCCCGCAGATGCCGACCCGCTCGACGTCGACGAGAAGTTCACCTGGACTGGGAACAGGCGCCGGCACGTCCTGAACGGACGCAGACCTGGGGCCGGTGACGACGAGAGCCCGCATCAAAGTGCGGCGTCGGGATGGGCAATGACCCGCTGCGTCTGGGTGCCCAAGTGTGTGATACCCAATGTCATCGTCTCGCCACCGCGGAGGAACACCGGCGGGTTCATTCCGAGCCCCACACCTGGAGGGGTGCCGGTGTTGATCAGGTCGCCCGGCTCGAGGGCAAGGAACTGGCTGAGATAATGGACGATGTAGGTCGGGCTGAAGATCATCCTCGAGGTTGAGCCGGTCTGACGCCGCACCCCGTCGACGTCGAGCCACATGTCTAACGCGAGGATGTCGGGGACCTCATCGGCTGTCACGAGGTAGGGACCTGCGGGGTTAAACGTGGGCGCCGATTTACCCTTGACCCACTGGCCGCCTCGCTCCATTTGCCATTCCCGTTCGCTCACATCGTTCACCAAAACGAACCCTGCGATTGCGGCTTTAGCCTCGGATTCGTCGGCCAGGTAGGAAACGTGGGAGCCAATGACGACCCCGAGCTCGACCTCCCAATCTGTCTTGGTGCTACCGCGGGGAATTATCACGTCGTCATCCGGCCCGACAACTGTGTTCGGGGCCTTGTTGAAAATGATCGGCTCGGCTGGAACCGCCTGTCCGGTCTCGGCGGCGTGGTCGCTGTAGTTGAGCCCGATGGCGAGCAGCTGATGGGGGCGTGCGAAGGGTGCTCCGAAGCGGCGGTTGCCGAGCGGCCTCGCTTGCCCGGCTGCCTGCCGTTCGCCAATGACGGCGGCGAGGGTGCTGATGGCCCCGGACGCGAAGAATGCCTCGTTGTAGTCATCGACGACGTCGGACAAGTCGATGAACATGTCCTCGTCGATGAGGGCTCCAGGAGTCTCCGCGCCGATCGGCCCAACTCTGACGAGTCTCATGGTGTGATTTCTCGTTCCAGTTACGCCTTAAACGCGAGTAGGGGTCCAGCTGGGACTGCTGGTACCTTCGCGCCATCGGCTCTCGGGAACTCCCCGCACGCCGACATCGGCGAGGAAGATGGCGCCTGATGCGTCCCCGGTGTCATGGCTGAGGCCCTCGGTCGCGGTCGTGATGGCCAGAGTGTCCAACTCCGGACCGACGAATCCCGGACAAGATGCTTGGGTGGCGTCAATAAGCCGGCTTCAAAGGCTGCGGACAGGATCTCACCTGCCCAAACGTTGACCCCACGCACGAGCCGGTCTGCATCGTCCCAGATGACGCCTTCGGCCAATTCGTATCCCGGTGGAGTGGCGGCGGAAGCCGTAAAGGTCTTCATCTTCCTCGTGCTTAGTCGCCAGAGACCGGACGTGCTAATAGACAGTGATTCAGACTAATGGAACGCGAGGGAATCATGGTGGGTCACCTTCGAAGACGCGGACTGGTATGAGGGACAGGACAGGAACGCATACATCCATCGGGCGTGGATGCGGCGCGGATTGCCCGACAATGCGCTTGATGCCACCAAACCGCAGATCGCGATCGCGAACACCGCGTCGGACCTGACACCGTGCAACATGCACCTGAACGAAGTCGCCGATTCCGTCAAGCTCGGCGTCTGGGAGGCGGGTGGCGTTCCCTACAACCTTCCCGTGGTCTCTCTCGGCGAGACTCAAGTCAAGCCGACCGCCATGCTGTGGAGGAACCTGGCCGCGATGGCTATGGAGGAAATGTTCCGTGCCAATCCGATCGACGGGCTGGTCCTGCTGGGCGGGTGTGACAAGACCATCCCGGCGCTCTTGATGGCGGCCGCATCGGTGAACCTGCCCGCGGTGGTCATTCCGGGTGGGCCGATGCTGACCGGGCACTTCCGGGGAAAAGCGCTCGGCTGTGGAACTGACGTATGGCGCTTGAGCGAGGAAGCCAAAGCCGGAAAGGTCACCAACGAACACTTCATCCAGTCCGAGGGGTCGATGATCCGAAGCAAGGGCCATTGCAACACCATGGGCACGGCTTCGACGATGGCAGTCGTTGCAGAGGCTCTGGGAATGACGATCCCCGGTTTCGCAGGCACCCCGGCGGCAGACTCGAGGTTGCTCGTTCTTGCCCACGAGACTGGCCGCCTCATCGTCGACATGGTGGCCCAGGATCGCAGGCCCAGCGACATCATCACCAAGGAGGCGCTCCTCAACGCAATCGTCGCTGTCGCCGCGGTCGGGGGCTCGACGAACTCCGTCGTTCACCTCCTAGCGATTGCTGGGCGGCTGGGAGTCGACCTCACGCTGGAAGATTTCGACGCCGAGGGGCGCGAAGTCCCTGTGATGGCGAATTTGCAGCCTACGGGGCAGTTCCTGATGGATGATTTGTATCGAGCCGGGGGCGTGCTCGCACTGCTCGCCCAAATCAAAGATCTCCTCCACCCTGAGCCGATCACGGTGACGGGCATTCCGCTCGTCGACTATCTCGATGACTGTCCCGTGTACGACGAGACGGTGATCCTCCCCAGGGAAACCCCGCTTGTGCCCGACGCAGGCATCGCCGTCCTTCGCGGGAACCTCGCGCCCCGGGGGGCGATCATCAAACCTGGAGCGGCGACTCCTGAGCTCCTTCAGCACGTCGGCCCGGCGGTCGTCTTCGAGAGCATCGAAGACTTGAGGGCGCGCATCGACGAACCGGACCTCGACGTGACCGCTGAATCAGTGCTCGTACTTCGTGGATGTGGCCCGAAGGGATATCCGGGCATGCCCGAGGTTGGCAACATGCCCTTGCCTCGCAAACTCCTCGAGCAAGGCGTGCGGGACATGGTCCGGATCAGCGACGCTCGCATGAGTGGGACGGCGTACGGCACCGTCATCTTGCATGTGGCCCCGGAAGCAGCTGCCGGTGGACCTCTCGCCTTGGTGCGTACCGGCGACATCATCCGGCTCGATGTGGAGAACCGTTCGCTGACTTTCGACGTCACTGATGGAGAGCTGCAGTCGCGAACACAAAGCCTCGCCAGCGGTGTCGCCTACGCCGCTCCCACTCGCGGCTGGGAAAAGCTTTATATCGATCACGTCATGCAGGCCGACACTGGCGCCGACCTCGACTTCCTGGTGGGCGCCAGCGGGGACAAGGTCAGCCGTGACTCGCACTGAAGCCGTCCACGCATCAACGCGATCGGTCAACTTCGATACGCCTCCCGGCCAACCCCCTGGACGGGAATGCCCTGAGCCGCGAGCACCTCGTTCTGCAAGGAGTACATGGCTGCAGCCGCCTGATCGATATAGCGGGTGAACGCAATCGAGCCTTTAAGGATCGGCTGTAGGTCGGCCTTCTCCTGAACACGGGCGCGCGGGTACTCGTGCTCAACGATTAGGGGGGTTGTAGCTACGTCGAGGTCCAGCAGCTCGCGGAGTGCAAGCTGATGGTCGAGCCAGTCGACAGTACGGTTCTGGAGATACGCGAGCGGATCGTGCTTTGCAGTGCCCGGCAGTTCATGCTCGGCCAACACTGTCTGGATGAGCCAAGCATTGGCGTGATCGGCAGGATTCGGGGAGATCTCGCCGTCGACCCAGTCGCCACGCTGAACTGTTTGCCCTCCGTAGCCCCAGGCCGATACCCCGCGGCTGTCGATTACCTGACCCTTGACATGGAGGCCACCAATCAAGAATCCATAGCCCTCGTCCGCGAGATACTGAAACATCGACCGGGTGTCCTGGCCCATCAGGATCGAGTGGGACGGGTCGTAGTGGACTCTGAACTGATCACCGACGCCGTGTTTCTCCGCAATCTTGTGGAGGGCAATCCACATCGCGGGTGTGTAGCCGATGTTGTTGTGGTAATTGTCGCTCGGGGTCCAACCAGGCATCGGGCACTGCTCCACTCGATACTTGAGGCCCCGGTCCTTGGCCGCCTTCAACAATGGGATGAAGCTCTCCTCGTACTCGAGCAGGTTCTGATCCATCGATTTCGTCTGATCGCGGCCCACGAACCCGGCCACCGCCGGTGCCCCCAACAGAACTGCGGTGTCCATGACCCGCAACATGAAGTCGTGCTTCTGGCGACGAATATCAGGATCCTGATGCAGAAGGTTGTCAAAATATGCGACGTCGACGATCTGTACTCCCGTGGCGTCGATCCCAGCTTGGACCCGACGAGCCCGGTTCTTATCGAAAGGCTGGCGCAGGTCGAGGGTGTTGGCGACGGGATCCAGCATCGCTTCCGGTGGGATGTCGGCAAGATCGGGATGAACCGCGGCTGAAAGCTCAATACAGTCGGCGCCCAACTCTGATGCGAACTGGAGCCACTCCTCGATGGCCAGGTCAGGATCGGGGTCCCGCTTCTCGCGAGGTGTGAGCTCTTGGAGAGCCGCGGTGAGTACGCCTACGGGCATGAAGGTTGGTTCGAAGGGTGCGGCGGTGCTCATTGGGTCTCCTCCATTGCGAGTTCAGAGTTTCGTGACGTCGACAGGAGCGTGTTCGCGTGCAGACATGATCGCCGCAGCCAGGACCTTTTGGGTCTCGAGGGCATCGGCAAAGTCGGGTAAGGGAACCACAGGCTCGCCTCCTCCTATCGCCCTGAGCATGTCGGCGGCCTGGTTGACGAAGGTGTTCTCGTAGCCGAGTCCGTGGCTGGCTGGCCACCATGCATCGGCGTAGGGGTGGCCGTCGCCACCCCTAGTTACATCGATGGTCGTCCAACCCTGGGTGGCGGACTCGCCCCTGAGGTCGTAGAAACCGAGCTCGTTCATCCGCTCGAAGTCGAACCGGAGAGCGCCTCCTTCGCCGTGGATCTCGATTCGGTTGGCGTTGTGATAACCAGTCGCCAGCCTGGTCGCTTCGAAGCTGGCCAGCCCGCCTCCGGACAGCCGGCCAATGAAGAGCACGGCATCATCAACGGTGCTCTTCCCGGTAGCCCCTGATGTTGCTGCCCCTGCTCCGGCGATCTCCCCTCCCCGATCACCTTCGAGGATTGCTCGCTCCTCGATGAAGGTGTGCTCGATGGCACCTTCGACCGTGACGATCTCCTCGCCGGTCACGAATCGAACCGCGTCGATGATGTGGGCATTGAGATCCCCATGTGCACCCGATCCGGCCACCTCACCCTGAAACCGCCACAGGAGCGGGGTCTCGGGCCCTCCCCAGCTTTGGAGATACGCGGCCCGGGTTTGGTAGATCCGACCGAGGGCGCCGTCACGCACAATGCGATGGGCCAATGCCAGCGCCGGCACTCGCCGGTACATGTACCAGGCGAAAGCCTTGCCTTTGGACCTTGCCGCCGCGTCAGCCATTTGCTTTGCGCCTTCGAGGGTGGCCGCGAGTGGTTTCTCACAGGCGACATGCTTGCCCGCTTCCAGGGCGGCGATCGCCTGCTCGGCATGGAGGTCGTTAGGTGTGGCCACGTCGACCAGGTCGACCTCGGGATTGGTGACCGCGGCGTGCCAATCGGTGGTCCACGATGACCAACCCCAGGTAGCTGCGAACTTCTCGAGGTCCTCGGCGTTGCGGGCCGCGACCGTATGGAGGGCAGCCGGGCCAGCGTCGGGGAAGAACTTCCCAACACTCATCCACGCGTTGGAGTGGGCCCGTCCCATGAATTTGGAGCCCAGTAACGCGACATTGGTGATTGTCATAAAAACCGCTGCCTCCCCTCGACCTTTCGACTACGCATCAACACCCAGGTACTGACGTTGCAGGGCTGGGCTGTTTCGAATCTCCTCGGCGCTGAACTCAGCTTCGATTCGCCCCGAAACCATCGCCAACTGCCGACCGGCCATGGCAGTGGCGGCGTGGATGTTCTGTTCGACGGCGAGCACGGCTACCCCTTCCTTTACCAAAGCGAGCACAGCAACGATGAGGGTTTCGACGATATTCGGAGCAAGGCCTTCCGAAGGCTCGTCCATGAGAAGCAGTCTGCTGTTCAACATCAGCGCCCGGCCAACAGCGAGCATTTGTTGCTCTCCGCCGGAGAGCTCGCCACCTCGGTTCTGCCGTCTCTGGGCGAGTCGCGGAAACAACTCGTAGACGGCGTCGGCTGTCCACCTCTTCCCCTTGGTTCCTTTCGCCAACATACGGAGATGCTCGTCGACAGTGAGCGATGGAAACAAGCGTCGGCCCTGGGGGACGTAGGCGATTCCTGCCCGTGAGATCTTCTCTGGAGTCCAACCGGTCAGATCCATCCCGGCAAAGATCACCGACCCACGGCTGGGTCTGATCATGCCCATCAGGGTCTTGCACAGCGTAGTTTTCCCCATCCCGTTACGCCCGATGATTGCCACCGACTCGGTGCCCATTGAGAACGAGAGCCCATCGAGGACACGGGACAAGCCGTACCCGGCCTCCAATCCATCGACTTCGAGGAGTTGGCCAGTCATCGACGGCGCTCCGCTTCGCCCAGATAGATCTCATGAACGGCCGGGTCGTGGCGGATCTCTTCGGTGGTGCCCGACGCCACCAGTTTGCCATCGGCCATGACGACGATTCGCTCGGCTGCTTTGAGCGCCACATCCATATCGTGCTCGATGAGGACGAGGGTCAGTTCGCGGGGCAAGCTGAGCAGGAGCCCGGTGAGATTCTCCCGTTCTCCCTGCGACAAGCCCGAAGCGGGCTCGTCGAGAAGGAGGATGGCCGGGTCGGTGACGAGAGCCATGGCCACCTCCAGCTGACGCCGCTCACCGTGAGACAGGTCATCCACCTTGTCGGCCGTCCTTTTGCCGAGCCATACCTGGGCCGCGGCTGCGACAGCTTTCTCCTCGAGGCTCGCATCCACCGCCGACCGCCACAACGACCGATGACGCCCGACCTTTCCGGTCTGCGCCAGATAAAGATTGTCAACGATGCTCAAACCACCAAACAGACGGGTCCGCTGATAGGTGCGGGAGACGCCCATGGACGCCCGGTGCCGCGATGCCAGCATGGTGCAGTCCATGCCCTCGATTTGGATCGTCCCCGAAGTGGGTCGCATGTCTCCTGCAATCAGATTGAACAGGGTCGTTTTCCCGGCGCCATTGGGGCCGAGAAGGCCAAGACGTTGGCCGTGGACGACATCGAGATCGATGCCGTCCACGGCCACAAGGCCCCCGAATGCCTTCGTAACCGACCGAAGTCTCAGGGCTATGCCCTGAGACCCTTCAGTCGACTCGTCGGGATTTGCTCCCACGAAGGGCGCCTTTACCTACCCCTGGGGAGTGCCGTCGACGACGGGAATTGCATTCCCGGCCCACGGCAGATCCGCCGTTTCGCATCCGGGAAAGTCTCGCGACGGTCCCGGAGTGTCAGCGCTGAAGGTCCCTCCGAATGTCTGGTCGACACCGGGGATCAGGGCGACGGTCTGTTGGACAACCTCCTCACCCTCGAGGACCAGCTGGGATAGGTAGACATCAACAATCCCATGACGGTTCTCGTCAAGGCTCACCGAGCCATAGGGCAGGTCGAGTGTCATGCCGGACAACTCCGCGCGGAGCGCCTCATGATTGTTCGACAGGTCACCACCGACGGCATTGAGCGCATTGACCAGCGCAGTGGTGCCGCTGTAGTACCCGTAGAAGAACCCGAAGGAGGCAGCCACGGACGGGGGGCCTGGCTCGTTGCCGGTCAAGGCTCCGGCCAAGGTCTCCCAGGCTGCATCGGCACTGGCCAGGTACTCGGTGATCTCAGGCGTCACGACGTCGCCGGGAGGAGTGGCAAACCCACCCACATAGGCACCGGCGATATTGGGGCCTAGAGCTGCTGCCAGACCAGGGTTGAAGAACAGGTTCCCAGCATGCTGGGAACCTGTCAGCTCACCTTTGGCATTGACGAACGCCTCGAGCGCGGCCTGGGTGCCAGTCCCGCCGACGACCCAGAAGTAACCGTCTACCTCGTCGGGGTCGGGAAGCTGCTGGATGAACGACGAGTAGTCCGTTGTCCCTAGGGGTGGATAGACGCGGCTCGTGATCTGACCACCAACCCCGCAGAAGTCGGCGATGAACCCGGCCGATGACGTCCAGCCGAAGCTGTAGTCGTCGGCGATGACTGCTGCCGTCTCCCAACCGGCCTCGTTGTGCAAGAGGTCTCCCAATCCAGCATTCCATTGGGCGCCATCGCCGTGGAACCGGAAGAAGTTGGGAGCTTGCACGGCCAGCGTGGTCTCTTGTGCGCCACCAATACCGCTCAAGAAGGTCACCTCGGGGTGGTCCTTGGCATAGTTGGCGATGGCGATCGATTCGTCACCTGAGAGCGGGCCGATCACGACCTCGGCACCGTTCTGTTCGACGAGCACGCGAACTTCCTGGATGATCTTGTCTGCGGTGTCGTCACCGCAGCCGATGCCAACCAGTTCTATGTCTCGGCCACCGGCGACAGCACCGCTGAACCCATCGAGGGCCGTCGTCGGCGAGTTGCTCGTGGCTCCAGCATGGTTGATGAGGGCCAGCACCACCCCGGCGACCACATCTTCGTTGAAGCCACCGAAGGCTCCTTCACACTCGGCGAGGATGCCGAGTTTGATCGCTTCCCCGCCCGCCGCAGCCGTCGTAGCGGCCGCCGACGTGGCGGAACCGGCTGTGGTGGCAGGGGCCACCGTCGTTGGAGTTGTTCCCGCTGACGCGGTGGTCTCGGTTGTGGCACCACCGCCACACGCCGCAAGCGTCAACGCAAAGACGGTGAGAATGACCAGCCACGAAGCTGGCCTCATCCGTCCCGTATTAGTAGCTCTCATTTTTCCTCCTCGTAACGGCGAGCAGCTGGGCTCCTCGCCTTCTTTCGGTTTTCGTCCACCAGTTCAAACTTCAGCCTCGACATTCGCTACGGCGGGCACTGAGGGTGCGGCTCCTCGGCCACCACGACGAAGCCGGTCGATGATGCCCATGATCCCCTCAGGCGAGAGAACCATGATCAGGAGCACCAGGAAGCCAATCACCGTGTTGAATCGAGCTTCCGTGATGCCAATCAGATCGACCAGCGGGACGTTTCGCAAATAGATGTTGGCCGCCACATATACCAGTGCACCCAGCCAGGCACCTTCCAGGTAGGAGATGCCACCGATAACAGCGATGATCAGAAGATCGAGCGTGGGCCCAATCGAAATCGACGTCGGGTCGATCTGACCGTTCCACCAGATGTAGAGAATCCCAGCGCAGGCTGCGACGAATCCGGCGATTACGAAAGCGAGAGTCCGATGCAATGGCACGTTGAACCCGAGCGAGGCCATTCTCACCGGGTCGTCCCGCGTCCCCTGCAGTGCCAGCCCGAACGGAGTTCGGGCGACCGCCTTGAACCCAACGTAGACCAGGATCGACAAGCCGACTGCTGCGTAGTAGAGACGCCAGGGATGGTTTTCGAACAAGGGAGGAGGTCTGATGCCGGTGATGCCCCCGAAGCCGGAGAAAGTCGTCACTTGCCCGAAGAAGTAGTAACCGATCACCGCATAAGTCAGAGTCAACATCAGGAAATAGATGCCGCTGGTACGGCTCGCCAGCGCTCCCAATAGCAAAGAGACGACCAGACAGATTCCGAGGGCAAAGATCACGGCCACCCACGGCCCCCAGCCCAGCTGGAGACCCTTCGACCCGGAATCACCCACTGCGTTGCCGACCATGAACCCGGCTACACCGAATATCAGGAACTGGGCCAGCGAGGTCATCCCGCCATAGCGGAACAGGAATACGATCGACGAAGCGGCGATTGCGAGGATCAAGACCCTCGTCATCAAGAACGAGATGAAGAAGTCAGAGGCGATGATCGGCAACGCCGTCACGCCAGCGATCACAGCCACCAGCGCGATCCGGGATTTGATCATGCTCCCGGCCTCCCGAACAGGCCGTATGGCCGGACGGCCAGCACTACGGCAAGCAGCACGAAAGTAAGGATGATGCTGTAGAAGGTGAGCTCTACGGGCAGGTAGGCGGGCGAGAACGACACCACCAACCCGAACAGGAGGGAACCTGCCACCGCCCCTTTCAAGGAGCCCAAACCTCCGATGATCACCACCACGAGGGAGTTGAGAAGCCACTGTCCATCTGCGCCCGGAGCAACTCCGGCGAAAGAAGCGCCCATCACTCCTCCGATCCCGGCCAAGAACGCCCCGACAAAGAAGGTTATGGCAAACACCACCCCGATGTTGATGCCGAGAGCCCGAACCATCTCCCGGTCGTCGACGCCCGCACGGATGACCATGCCCACACGGGTACGGTCGAGCCAGAGCCACAAAGCCACACCTACCACGATCGCCACCGCAAGCATGAAAAGGCGCGAGGTGGCATACCTCTCGCCGTAGATGTCGAAGAAATGGGTCACTGCTCCCGGCCAGACCATCCTGGTGGCCAGCCCGCCGAACCAGGCCAGCATCTGGTCGCCCAGGATCACGGCGACGGCCAAGGTGATTAGAGCCTGGCGGAGTTCCTGACCTTCGTTCCAACGCAGCAGCACCTGTTGCATGACGATGCCGATCAGAGCAGCGACCCCGGCACCAACCAGCAGTGGCACAAACCAGGAAGCCAGACTGACATCGGCGGCTTCGATGTTGCGGGTCTTGCCGACCATCGTCTGTTGGAGCGTGATCCCGAGGTAAGCGGCGATCGCGAAGAGTGAGCCGTGGGCCATGTTCACAGTGCGCATCAACCCGAAGATGAGGGTGAACCCAGAGGCGACCACGAAGAACAACCCGGCCACTGTTATCCCATCGAGAAGGGTTACCAGGAACTCGCCGGGCTCCTCAACGGCAGGGCCGGCCGAGGTTCCGTTGGCTAGGAAGAGAACCCAGGCGAGCACCAGTAAAGCCGGCACGAGCATGACGCCCACCAACAAGCGACGCCTCAGCTCTGGCCGATTGCGCACCGGGGTCAATGTGTCGGATCCGGCAACATTCGCCAGACTCATCTAGTCACCGGCGAGGAAAGTACCACGCACGAGGGAGGCGTGTGTACAAACCTGTATACAATTTTCCCGGCCGAGCGGAACACAGTCTGCTCCCAATCCGAGGAGGATCGCTGATGCACCTGTCGATGCACAACTGGATGCGAGCCGAACCCATCGAGGTGACTATCGCCCGGCTTGCGAAGTTTGGATACTCCAGTATCGAGATCAGCGGAGAGCCCGATATCTACGACACCAAGCACGTCAGTGGGCTGCTCAAAGACGCCGGTCTCAAGTGCTGGGGCGCAGTCACGCTCATGCTCGGCGAGCGGAATCTGGTGGCCAAGAACGAGTCCCAACGAGCCGCATCGGTGAAGTATGTGAAGGATTGCATCACGATGGTCAAGGAGCTCGATGGCTACGAGATCACCATCGTGCCGGGCACCGTCGGCAAGATAATCCCTGACGCCTCGCCCGACGAGGAGTGGAAGTGGGCGGTGGACGGGATGGCCGAGATCATGGCTCACGCCCTCGTCGAGGGCATCCGTCCTGCCATCGAGCCCCTGAACCGTTTCGAGACCTACTTCATCAACCGCGGTGAGCAGGCTATGGCGCTTGCCGAAGCGACTGGCCCCGACTGTGGCGTGTGCCTCGATGCCTTCCACATCAACATCGAGGAAGCAGACTGGCGCCAGGCGATCCGAGATGTCGGAGATCGCCTCACAGACTTTCATGTGGCCGAGAACAATCGTATGCCTCCCGGCATGGGCGACTACGACTGGGCTGAAGTGGTTTCGATTCTGAGGGAGGTCGGATACGACGGTGCGATGACGATGGAGTTCGTGGCGCCAATCGATCGGACTCCAGCCAACCATTACCCCAACGCCATCGACCACAACCCCCAAGGCATCTCCGCCGAGCAACTCAAGTTCATCCAAGATCACGGGAGCTCGACCCTCAGTGAGGAGTTCTACGACTGGATGGTCGAGAAGGCCAGCGCCCATGTGCTGCCGCTGATCCAAGACTGAGGATGGCCCCCAACGTCGTCATCGTCGCCACCCTCGACACCAAGGGTCCCGAGGTGGCGTACCTCCGCGACCGCATCATCGAGCGGGGTTGTACGACGACGGTGGTGGACGTGGGAATTCTGGGAGAACCCCTCGGCATACAACCGGATATCGATCACGGCGAAGTTGCGGCATACGCCAGCGTCACCATCGAGGCAATGCGACAGGCGGGAACCCGGGGACGTGCCGTCGCATTGATGCGTCAAGCGGTGCGTGCCCTGATGGCCGACCTCGACGAGCGAGGAATGGTCGACGCCGCCATCGGTCTCGGCGGCGCCGAAGGCGCGGTAATGGGGGCAGCCGCTCTCATGGTGTTGCCTACCGGCGTTCCCAAAGTAGTGCTAAGTCCGATCGCCTCGGGTCGGCATGAGTTCGGGCCGCTAGTTGGGACTTCAGACATGATGGTGGTTCACACGGTGGTTGATATCCTGGGCCTCAACCCCGTCGCCACCATCGTGTTTGACAATGTTGCGGCGGCGGTAGCGGGAATGGCCGCCAACAAGAGCCGGCTTGAACGAAAGGGCTCCGAGAGTCGCCTGGTCGGCGTGACCATGTTGGGCAATACCACGGTCGCGGTCATGGCCCTGCGTGACCGCTTGGCTGAGCATGGTTATGAGGCCGTCGTTTTTCATTCCAACGGTGTCGGTGGGCCGGCGATGGAGGAACTGGCCGAGGCCGGCCTGTTCGTGGGGGTCATCGACTTCACTACCAACGAAGTCACCGACCCAATGGTGGGAGGGATCCATGACGGCGGGCCTGACCGCCTCTCCCGCGTGGGAGAGCTCGGGCTGCCGCAAATTGTGGTCCCGGGCTGCATCGATTTCAGCGTGTTCGCCAGTGGCCAGATCCCGCCCCAACTCGCCGATCGACCGACCTACGACCACAACCCCGAATACACCCTCGTTCGCACCCCGGAGGACCAGATGTCTCAGATCGGAGACCTCTTCGCCGAACGGCTCAACCGGGCAACAGGCCCACTAACCATCGCCATCCCGACGCACGGACTGTCGATCCCCAACGTGCCGGGGGGGGTGTTTTGGGATCCCGCCGCCGACCAAGCGTTTGCAACGAGCCTGAGGAGTGGGCTTCGGCCCGACATCCCGGTCCTGACCTTTGACCATCATGTCAACGATCCCCGCTTCGGCGAGATCGTTGCCGACCTGTTTGCCAACCTCCTTGAGGAGGCCAGCATCACGACCCGACTGGAGAGAGCGACATGACGACAGACACTTTGCAGATCACGGAAGCCGAGCGAGCGTTCCGAGAGCAGTTCGTTTCGTGGAACCTGGCTGAATTGTCATACGTCGACATCCGGGCCTACCTGGAGGAGAAAGACATTGTGCTGGTGCCGATGGCGAGCACCGAACAGCACGGGCCTCACCTCCCCCTGTACTGCGACACAATCACTGCTATTGAGATCTCATCCCGAGTGGCCCGCCTGATCGGGGTCCTCCACACGCCCCCTATTTGGACCGGCTATTCGCCCCAACACATGCATCGCCCAGGAGAGGGACGAGGCACGATCACCGTCCGCTCGTCGACGCTCCTGGCTCTGATGGAGGACGTGGCCCGAAGTCTCATTCACCACGGCTTCAACCGGATCATCTTCATCAATGGACATGGGTCGAACACCAAGGTGGTCGACCCGGTGCTGCGCAAGCTTCGCTACGAAACCGGGGCGCTGATCGGGTTCGTGAATCCGTACATGGAGCGCTACGTAGGCGTGGTCAAGGGCGTCTTCGAGAATCCTCCTGAGGAAACCCCAGGATGGCATTCGAGCGAATGGGAGACTTCCCAATGCCTGGCCTGGAACGAAAAGCTCGTTCGCATGGAAAGGGCCAAGCACACGCCCACCTCGATCCCCGACTTCCTGCCCGAGTCCTTCAGAAAGTACGACGGCGCCCCGGACGTCGAGTTCGAGGGCTACACCTACTTCAACTTCCCGATGGACCATCACGAATTCACGGAAACCGGCGTCATCGGCAACCCCATGCGCGCTACGAAAGAAAAGGGAGAGGAGTCGTTTCGGCGATATTCCGAACATGTAGCCCGGGGTGTGCTCGAGTTGATGCAGGTCCCTGTCAAGGTCGAGAACCGAGAGTTCACCGATCGAGTCTTGTGATGGCAGAGCCGGACCCAACCACTGTCGCCGACCGGGCCTACGTCAAGCTACGTGAGCTCCTCACGAGCGAGAACGTCCGGCCGGGCGACCATCTAGGAGAGGTGGCCGTTGCCGCTTGGCTCGGCGTCAGCCGTACCCCGGTGCGGGCCGCTTTGCAGCGCCTGGAACTCGATCACCTCGTACGACGCAACCACAACGGTGGCTACTCGGTGGCCGGGCTCACCTCTGCCGATATCCGCGAGATCTGCGATGTCCTCCGACTGCTGGATACGGCTTTGTTCATCCGGGCGTCCGAGAACCTCACAGCCGAGCAGAGCGCGAACCTTCAGGACTGCGTCGAAAAAATGGCAATGGCCGGTGCCCGATTGGATCTCGAACTCTGGTCTGCGAGCGACGCCGAGTTCCACGAGCTTCTCCAGGGGGCGTCGGGCCATACCCTCTTCTCCGACATCGCCGAAAAGCAGCGGCGCCGGCTCCATAGGTTTTGGATGGCGGGAGCAGGCCGGCTCGAACGTCTGGTCAATTGCGCCGAGGAGCACGCGTCGATAGCCAAATCGATCGCTACCTCGGACAGTCACGGGATACATCGACTGGTGAACGAGCACATCGACCACCTGGAAGCCAGCATGACTCGATATCTCGAGATGGCTCGTCCCTTCATCTCCACGAACGGATCCGCTCTCGACCATGTCTGAGCCTCGAGCCGACTACCGGATCCGGATGCTTCAACATGAGTTGTCGGATGTCGTCGGCGCCAAGCACACGTCGGTCGACCGAGATGAACTCAACGCTCAGGCCGCCGACTGGTCCTGGATGTCCCAGCTCTACAAGCTCCATGGCATCGAGTTGCCGACGGCCGATGTGATGGTCCGGCCTGGAAGCGCCCACGAGGTAGCAAAGATCGTTCGGATCGCGAGTGACCATCGGGTCCCGGTCGTGCCGCGAGGCGGTGGGTCCGGCACCCAAGGTGGGACGTTCGCTCTTTTTGGCGGCATCGCCCTCGACTTGACCCGGATGGACCGCATCTTGGAAATCGATGAGACCAGCCTGGTTGTGAACGTCGAAGCCGGCGTGACGGGTCCCCAACTCGAGGAGGCGCTCACCCCGCTGGGCGTTGCGGTGGCCCACGAGCCAGGCTCATTCCACTTCGGTGCCACAGTGGGCGGGTGGCTGGCGGCACGGGGGTCCGGTGTCCGATCCACAAAGTACGGCAAACCCGAGGACATGGTTCTTCAAGCGGAGGTTGCCCTCCCCCCTGGTCAGTTGGCATCGACACCACCCGTCCCCAATCACGCGGCTGGCCCTGGTTTGCTCCAACTCATCGTTGGCTCGGAGGGCACGATGGGGATCCTCACTTCGGCGGCCATCCGCATGGACCCGCTCCCTGAAGCCCAAAGTTTCCTCACGTTTGAGTTCGAAACCGTCTTCGACGGCCTCGAAGCAGGTCGGCGCATCATGACCCGGCGCTGGCGACCGGCGGTCATGCGACTGTACGACGAAGCCGACCGGGAGAAACTCAATCGCATTCTGGGACTCGAGCTCACGGGAGCCCTGCTTGTCGTCGTCTGTGATGGGGACCGGCGCCTGGTTGACCTCGAGTCAGAAGCCATCACTGCAATATGCAACGAGGTCGGCGGGTCATCTCTGGGTCCGAGCGGGGCCAAGACCTGGTGGGACGGCAAGTATGAGCCCTACGCCGAAGGCAAGGCACCCGCGCCGCCGACAATCTTCGGGACCACCGACACGGTTTGCACCTTCGATGACATGCCAGACCTGTACCGGGCGAAGCGAAAAAACATCGAGGAGGGCTTCGCCGAGTACGGGGCTCAGTACACGGCCCACTTTTCCCATTGGTTCCCATGGGGAGTGATGGTCTATGACCGTTTCTACATCCACGACTCGCCCAAGGACCCGCTAGAAGCCCTCGAACTTCACGACCGCCTCTGGGATTCGGCGGTCCGCACCTCGCTCGCCCAGGGGGGCGTGATCAATGAGCACCACGGGGTTGGGGTGAAGCTGGGCCGATTTATGCGCGAGCAGTACGAGGACTGGTGGCCATACCTTCAGGCGATCAAACATGCAATCGACCCGGACGGGATCCTCAATCCCGGCAAACTCGGTTTTGGCCCGCCCCGATGAACGTGTTCCGAGCTTCAGCCGGCAAGCCACCCACCGTCGACGTTGAGGATCGCGCCAGTTACATACGACGAGGCATCCGAAGCCAGGAACACCGCCGCCCCACCGAGCTCATCAGGGAGCCCGGGCCGGCCCATTGGTATCCGGGAGTGGATCCACGCGCTTCGTTCAGGATCCTGGAAAACCCCCTCGGTGAGCTGGGTCCGAAAGTATCCCGGGGCCAGGGCATTGACTCGGATGCCGGATTGCGCCCATTCGACCGCCAGGGTCCGCACCACAGCGGCAACACCCGCCTTCGAAACGGCGTAGGACGTCGTTCCGGCGATCCCAATGCTCGTCGTCAACGACCCCACAAAAATGTGCGATCCACCCGAACCGATCTCCATCTGTCGTTTTCCCACCTCGCGCGACAGGAAGAAAGGTGCCTTGAGATTGACGGCCCCGATTCGGTCCCAGTCGGCCGTCTCCACTTCGATGGCTGGGGCCCGACGTTGCAAACCCGCCGAATGGAGCACGACATGCACAGGTCCG
Source organism: uncultured Acidimicrobiia bacterium (assembly GCA_963761985.1). GTDB lineage: Bacteria > Actinomycetota > Acidimicrobiia > Spongiisociales > ZC4RG35 > JACCTH01. The sequence continues at coordinate 14,210 of CAVXIT010000003.1, read as the reverse complement.
AACTCGGACCAGGTGTTGGCAACCCATGGTTCGATGGAAGCGACCTCCGACAGGTCAAGTGGCTTGACGACTGCGTCGCACGAGTCGGCCAACTCCGCCGCCACCACGGCAAGCTCATCGGCCTGCCTGCTGACCAGCACCACTCGCGCCCCGGCGCTCCCGAGGGCACTGGCCATGGCCTTGCCCAGGCCGCGACTGGCGCCGGTCACAATCGCGGTGCGTCCGTCAAGACGGAAAGGGTCGCTCACCAGAAGATCGAGGTGAGCGGGGACATTTCGCCACGATAACCCTCGACAATTCGCCCGCCACGATCGATCCCACCACGAGAGGAGAACTGTGCCCGCCAAGCCCACCGTCTTGCTCCTTGGCACCCTCGACACCAAGGGCTTCGAGTATGCATATCTCCGGGATCGCCTATTGGCAGATGGTGTCGACGTATTAGTCGTCGACGCTGGCGTGAATGATCCCACCGGCATCACGCCGGATCTCACCCGCCACGACGTCGCGGGTTCCGCGGCTGTCGACATAGATTCTCTCGCCGCCGGGGCCGACCGGGGACGGGCGGTGGCCGCGATGACCGAAGCAGCTTCAGCCTTCGTGTCGAAGCTCCATCACGAGGGTCGCTTTGACGGCATTCTGGCGGCGGGTGGGTCGGGAGGAACCGCCATCGCCACCAGCGCGATGCGGTCCCTGCCAGTCGGTGTTCCCAAACTGATGCTTTCGACAATGGCCTCGGGAGACACGTCGGCCTACGTGGGGAGCACCGATATCACGATGATGGCGTCGATCACCGACATCGCCGGGATCAACTCGATCTCTGCCCAGATTCTCGCCAACGCTGCGGCAGCCATGGCAGGCATGGTCAAGGCCCCGCCGGTAGACATCAAACACGAGCGCCCGCTGGTCGCGGCAACGATGTTCGGTGTCACCACCCCCGCGGTCACCGCGGCCCGCCAGGATCTCGAGAGCCGTGGTTACGAGGTACTCGTCTTCCATTGCACCGGCACCGGCGGGAAAGCCATGGAGAACTTGATCGATGCGGGATTCTTCGATGGTGTGCTCGACCTGACCACCACCGAGCTCTGCGATGAGCTAGTCGGCGGCATTCTCTCGGCTGGGCCTGACCGGCTGGGCGCGGCGGCCCGGACCGGCGTCCCTCAGGTGGTTTCTTTGGGTGCACTCGACATGGTCAACTTCGCAGCGCCCGACACGGTGCCGGCCAGGTTCGAGGGTCGCACGATGTATCACCACAACCCCTCCGTGACCTTGATGCGAACCACGCCTGCGGAAACGGCGGAGCTAGGTCGCCAGATCGCCGAAAAGCTTTCGGTCGCCACCGGACCCACCACGCTGTTCATCCCGCTCAAGGGCGTTTCGATGATCGCCGTGGAGGGCCAGCCGTTCCACGACCCCGACGCCGACTCCGCGCTGTTTCAAGCGATCCGAGACAACTTGGCCGATAGTGTCGATCTGGTCGAGATGGATTGCGACATCAACGACCCCTCCTTCGCCAAAGCCATGGCCGACAAGTTGGACGGTTACATGAAAGACACGCGATGACCGGTGACGAAGCCCGCGCCAAACTACGAGAGACCGTCAAGGGAGGCGGGCCGATAATCGGGGCCGGGGCAGGCACCGGCCTATCGGCGAAGTGCGCTGAGGCAGGCGGAGCCGACCTCATCATCATCTACAACTCAGGCCGCTACCGGATGGCAGGACGCGGCTCGCTCGCAGGTCTCCTCCCCTACGGAGACGCCAACGCCATCGTGATGGAGATGGGTCAAGAGGTGCTGCCGATTGTCAAAAGCACGCCGGTGCTCGCTGGGGTTTGCGGGACCGACCCATTCCGGATGATGCCCCGCTTCCTCCGTCAGGTGATGGACGCCGGGTTCGCTGGGGTGCAGAACTTTCCGACGGTGGGACTAATCGACGGGACGTTTCGCGCCAACCTCGAAGAGACGGGAATGAGCTACGGGCTCGAGGTCGACATGATCAGGGAAGCCGCCCACCTTGGCCTGATGACGGCACCCTATGTCTTCGACCCCGGCGACGCGGTTGCGATGACCGAAGCTGGCGCAGACATTCTCGTACCCCATATGGGCCTGACGACGAAAGGCACCATCGGCGCCCACACCGCCAAAACGCTCGATGATTGCGTTGTCGAGATCCAGGCGATGCGCGATGCGGCGGTGAAGGTGAGCCCCGACATCGCTGTCCTCTGCCATGGCGGCCCATTGGCCGAGCCTGAGGACGCCCAATATGTCCTCGACCGGACCGAGGGGATCGTTGGTTTCTTCGGCGCCTCCTCAATGGAACGCTTACCCACAGAGGTCGCGATGACGGAGAACATGCGACGCTTCAAGTCTCTGACCATCTAGATAGCGAGGAACACATGCCCGCCAAGCTCGTAGACCCAACTTCGATCCCCACCTGGACATTCGACTGGGGAATCATCAAGCCGCTCATCGCAACCGACAACACGGACGATGGTGATTGCAGCCTCATGCACGTCATCCTGTTCCCGGGCAAGGGCCACGACCGCCACAACCACCCCCTGTCCGACGAGATCCTGTACATCCTCGCCGGCAGGGGTGACCAGATGGTCGACGACGGTGAGCCGTTTCCGGTCGTTGCCGGAGATGTGGTGTGGATCCCGAAGGGGATCTTCCATTCGACGCTGAACACCAGTTACGAGCCGATGGTCATCCTCGCCATCTACGCCCCGGCCGGTGCGGAGGACGTCCTCAAGACGATCCCCGACTACATGGAGGTCTCGGCCGGATCCAATCCAAAGGTTGTCCGGGCATGACAAGGAAGGTGGCCCCCGCCGTCCATCCATAGGCATTGCCGGGAACCAGGTTGGTTGTCGGCTGCTCAACGAAAGGAGACGAGTGTGGAAACGAGTCGTTTTGAGGGGGCGAGTGTCATAGTGACTGGCGCTGCCTCAGGGATCGGTTTCGAGATGGCGCGCCAATTCCTGGCCGAAGGGGCTCACGTGATGGCAGCTGACCTCACGACCGAAGGGCTCCCACCAGGATGCAGTGGTTTTGCTGCAGATGTTTCAGCACCAAGGGACGTTGAGGCTTTGGTCCGAGCCGCTATCAGCAAGATGGGTGCCATCGATGTGCTCTGCAACAATGCCGGAATTGGCTCGACCGCCGATGTTCTCGAGTGTTCTGTGGACGAATGGGATCGTGTCTTCGCGGTGAACGTCAGAGGCGTATTCCTCGGCATCAAGTACACCCTCCCATCGATGCTTGAGAAAGGCAGCGGTGTAATCATCAACACCGCATCGGCGGCAGGCCTAATTGGGCTTCGCGATCGAGCGGCTTATTGCGCAAGCAAGGGAGCCGTCATTTCTCTGACTAAACAAGTGGCCGTCCAGCACGCATCACAAGGGATCAGATGCAATTGCATCTGTCCCGGCACGATCGACTCACCGTGGGTGGGTCGTTTGCTTGATCAGGCCGCAGACCCAGCCGAGGCTCGGGCGGCACTCGTGGCTCGCCAACCGTTAGGCAGACTCGGCGACCCGGCAGAGGTAGCTGCGGCAGCGCTCTATCTTGCCTCACCAGAGGCAGCCTTTTGCACGGGAACCGCCCTTGTGATCGACGGAGGCATCGTCGCCGCATAGCTGAGGAGGAAATGGCGACTCTCTCCACAAATAGCGTCCACGGGATGCTGCCTGATGCGACGCCCACCTCGCTTATCACCGATGAGACCCATGCCGCCATCTCCACCCAAGCGATTCTGGATGTTGTCGAGTCGGTTCGAACCGGGGACGCCGCTGGCTCACCCATAAGGAGGTCCTCCATGCCTCGGCTCCAATACAAATCCTTCGCGAGTCCGGATGAGGTTCGGACCTTTCCCAACGGAAGGGCCGACATCGTCAACCTGGAGGAGTCGGTCGTCGGTCGCGCCGTCTACGAACCCGGTTGGCGTTGGTCGACCGCCATGCCGGCCATCGCGGGTACTGGCAGTTGCCAGCTGCATCACCTTGGCTACTCCGATCTCCGGTGTGATGCATGTAGTCACGGACGATGGCCGTTCAATGGATATTCCACCTGCTTCCGTCTATGAGATCCCGTCTGGGCACGACGCCTGGGTAGTTGGCGACGATCCGTGGGTGACCGTCGAATGGACCAGCGCCCGCATCTTTGCAGTCGCTCCCGAAGGACCTGGCGAGGGAGTCCTTGTCACTGTGTTGTTCACGGACATCGTCGACTCAACGGCGATTTTGCAGCGGATAGGCGACACGGCTTGGCGCGACATCCTCCTGATCCACAACACCCGTCTCCGCGACGAACTCAATATCTTTCGAGGGCGCGAAGTGAAAACGACCGGCGACGGGTTCCTCGCGCTTTTTGACAGCGCCACAGCGGGCCGTCCGTTGCGGCGCGGCGATGGCGCGCTCCGCAAGCAAGATGGATCTCCCGATTCGGGTAGGAGTCCACACTGGCGAGGTCGAGTTGGTTGGTGATGACGCCCGAGGGCTCGCGGTTCACGCGGCCGCACGAGTCATGTCGGTTGGCGGTCCCGACGAAGTCATCGTGTCATCGACGACGTACGCCCTCCTTGAGGGTTCGGGATTGAATCTCGAAGAGGCAGGCACACACGAAATGAAAGGGCTGCCCGGCGCCCGCCAGCTGTACCGACTGGTCGCAGCGACCGAATGAAGCTCGGAGTGCTACGCCTGCAAGGACCGGGACAGGCGGCCTCCAAGCCCGCAGCTAGAACGGGGCGTCGAATTGGTCCGGCGGCGTGGGGTGCAGGGGCCGGATCGATCTAAAGAGTTCGGCGATCGACCGCTGCCACCACATGAGCAAAGAAGCCAAGGTCACGACGAAGAAGGCAGTGGCGACCAGCAACATCACGGTGCGACCAGCGGGCGCCGTCGCCAGCCCACCGAATGCGGCGGCGACGGCCGCCGCCACGACGCTCACGATGCCCTGCATCTGAACGATGAGACGGAGGAAGTTGCGCCCGGGCGGCCGACGAATCATGCCGGTTCCCGGGCTGCGGAAGATTGCTACCTCGTCGTCGTACGGCGGCAGCACGAAGTACGGACGGCTGCCCGGGGCAGCTTCCTGGAAAAACCACCGAATTCGGTTGAGCCCGGTGATGTAGACGATGGCTTCGCGCTGGAGCTGGACGACCCTCACGAACGTCCCGACACCGAGGAAGAGGATGAGAGGTAAAACGACGACTGCCAAGGCCCGACGATCGATGCCCGGCTGGGCAGCGAATCCGAGGGCGATCCCGGTAGAAGAGAGCGTGATCAGGAAGATCGAGGTGCGTGTTAGCGACGCAGACCACGCAGTGCTGAGCAACGTGGTGAGCAGCGAGTATTCCGCCATGAGGACGTCTTTGATCCGCTCCCTTTCCTCATCCGAGGTGATGCTGGTTGCGATGGCGTCATCATTCGCGGACGTTCCGTCCGGGGCCGTTCCCGTCATGTAGGCAGGTTACGGGGCTTCAGATTGCTTTCGATATTCGTTGCGTTCATTGCTTGATCAAGGCAGTGGCGAATCGCGGCCTACCTTGTACCAATCCCTCAATGCTGACGACAACGTCGTCTACGAACGCATCTAGCACCATGGAAGGCTGGGAAGCGCTCGAGGGCACGCCGTCCCTCCGCCTCGAGTTCACGGGCTCGTGCGACAGCTCGGTCGATACAAGCACGCCACCACCCATGCCCTCGCTAGCTCGCGATTAGGGCGATTCCGATAGCCGCCATCCAGAGCGACCACCCGATATAGGTGGATGGAACGAGCGTGCCGGCGAGCGTCCAGCCCCGCGCTTCGTTTGATCCAACGAACTCCATTGAGGAGATAACGAAGAGAGGAGAAAGGATCAGACCGACGATTCCGAAAGCGGGATGTAGCAGCCCCGACTGAATAGCTGCTACGCCAACGAGTCCGGTCCAAACCCCGGTAAAGAGGTATCCGAGGTGCTCGCCAACTGCTACGCCGAGATAGCGATTGATCGTTTGAAAGACGACTTCGATGGCGTCTCTTGTCGCGGGGCTGGCACTTGGATCGGCATTTGCGCGAGCGAGATGAGGTACGGCGAACGGCCAGCGGATGAGCCCTAGGAACTGGACGAGGGCGGCTAGAACACCGATCGTGGTCGCTAGGGCCAGAACGGTCGAGTTCGCGTCGGCCAAGGTTGCCGAAACCAAGACCGCGGTGGGGGCCAGGAGTACGGCGCTCATCGCGAACCCCCACCACGTCAGGATCAGGCGACTTCCTCCCGCAGCGAACCGCTCCAGCACCTCCGCAGTCGGTCGCCGGAGGATGTCGGGGTAGTCAAAGGACCGAGCCAGCAACGTGTAAAGAGCGTTGTATGCCACTGGCAAGGCGATCAGGAGACCGCCAGCCAGATTCTTGAGCGTCACCTTGCCTCGAACGAGTGCGGCATGACCATCGACCTTGCAACAAGCACGAGTTGAACCACGAGCCCCATTGATGAGGAAGGGCGCCTACGCGTCCACGGTCACGACGACACTGGTGCCCCGGTCCGCCGGTCCCCCGGATGTGGCTTTTCGGAGCAACATCGCGAGTAGCAGCCAGGTCAGCAATCCGAATACGACCGCGCCGCTGGCGCCGAAGATCGGGAATCGCTCAGCGATGTTCCTCGCGATCACATACGAGGTCACGAACCAGCCAAGTGCCCAGGCCGGCGGGTTCGCGAGCGCCCACCACAATGCGCCAGGGATCCGGTGTCGAGCGAGCACAACGGCCTGTATAACCCCAACACCGACGCCAGTCACAGCGCCTATGAGAGCAACATCTCCTCGGCCGATCCCGTAGTCGACCAGCCACGCGCCGACGGCCAGGCCCACGGCTGTCCCGGCAGCCGTCGCCGGGATCCAAAGCCACGAGACCCACCGGCGCAAGACAAACCATTCCGCCGCTCCGAAGATGACACCCGCGATAAGACCAGCAACGATCGCCGCTCCTACAGAATCGACTCCGTCCACCACCAGGTCTGCGACGTACCCCGCGATTGGGAAGCCGATCAGAATCGCTAGCGGCCAGAGCCTGATCCTCTTCAGTCCGGCGGGTTTCGTTACCCCGCCAACGCCTATCGATGGTGGGGTGTTTCCGATGGCGGTCATACGTTTCCTTTCGGTTCGATCAAGGCTCCGACGGGGGTACTTGTTTCCCGCGCTTCGGTCGGGATCCCGACGAGGTCGGCGCTCGCCTGCCACAGCCGGGCAGTTATCGCGGTGTCGTAAGACGACTTGTTTGACTCCTTAGCCTTGCGATTGGCGAAGTAGCGACCCGTAATCCCCTCTGCTTCGAGAGAACTGGCCAAATAGACGGCGGTTTCGGCGCCCTTCTTGGGGCTTTTCATGAAAGGTCGCAGGACTGCGACTACGGGGGCCATCTTGCGAGCAGGATCCTCGGCGCTAAAAGCGGTGTTGGTCATGCCCGGATGGAGAACCGTGGCGGTGACGCCCTTTCCGTCCAGTCGTCTGGCGAGTTCGTAGGTGAACATCACATTGGCCAGCTTGGATTGGTTGTACGCCCGCTGTCCCGAGTATTCCTGTTCGCCCATCAGGTCTTCGAAGTCGATCGTGCCCATGGACTGCGCCCCGGACGACACGGTGACGACACGAGCCGGTGCGCTGGCGATGAGGCGTTCCCGCAGGAGGATGGTCAGCAGAAACGGGGCAAGGTGGTTGAGCGCAAAAGTGTGCTCCAGCCCGTCGGCGGTCACATGTCGGTGCGCCCAGAACCCACCGGCATTGTTCAGCAAAACATCGAGCCGCGGGTAGGCGGAGAGAACCTCGTCGGCCATCCGTCGAACCTCGGCCTGTGAAGACAAATCGGCGACGAAAACGTCCACCGTGCTATTGCCCGACTCGGCCTCGATCTCTCTAGCGGCCCTCTCGGCCCGAACTCGATCCCTGCCAGTGATGCCCACCCGGGCGCCCATCGAGGCGAGACCGACCGCAGCTGCCTTGCCGATCCCGCCGGTCCCACCGGTGATCAAAACAGTCTTGCCGCTCATGGACTTCATGGCGTCACCGTGCTCGTTGGAACCGGCAGCGGATCCGTCAACTTTCCGCCGAGGGATTCAGGTTCCATCGAAAACCCTTTGATGGCTCTCCACAGCAGCCAGAAGATCAGCAATGCCTCGCCTACGAAGGTGATGAGGCTGAAGGTGAAGTCGAAGTCGGGGAAAAGGATTCTTGCGAATGTATCTGCCAAGTATCCGCCACCAGCGACGACCACGAGCACTCCGAGGAACTTGGGGAAGTCGACCGACTTGAAAAGCAAGTACCCGAGACCCACTAAATGGAGACCGAAGATCGCCAAGCTCATTGCCCAACCGTTGTCGAACGCCGCAATTGAAGCCATTACTTGCGCACCGAGCTGATCAGGTTGCAACGTTGAAGGCCCAACGTTGCCAAGGAGGTTCGCTACATCGAGGAGGTTCGCTAACGCCACGGCGAACACCGCAGGAGCGGCCAACCGCAGCCAACCGACTAGAACGGCGAGGGTTTCGTTCACTGGCTTCAATAGGACATAGAGCGCCCAGGCAACAACTATGTCGAGGAAGGTCACGACCAAAAGAGTCGCGATGGCAAGACGAAATAGCCCTTCGTCAGCCACGATGTTTCCAATCGTCGCGGCCGCGTCCCCCGACACGACGAGGTTCTGGAGCACACCGAAATGTGCGAGCGGGGCGAGTATCGCCATGAGCAGCAGGCTGATGCCCGCTATGAACCCCACCTTGCGCCGGGTCGTGCTGAAGGCGCCAGTCGCCCGCGTGGGATCGTTGATTTTGTGGGTCGCGGCTCTGGTAGATGTCACTTTGGTCCGTTCCGTCTATGCGTCACGTTGGTGCCGCGAGGTTGTCTTCTTGCACTGAAATTCATGGCGGGGCTTCTTAGCTGAAAGTTGCCAGTCATCGATGGACCGCTCTGCGTCATTCAATCCTGTTGGTGGGCCAATCATCCGACGAGTGGCTCTTCGTTACGGATCGAAGTGAGGACGTCGAGGATTGCCTGGGTCGTCGCTGCTGCGTACCGCTCGTCATGGACCAGCCCTGCGTGGATTGCGCCGTCGATGACACGGTGGGCGCTATTGGTGGACAGGGTGGCCAAGTGGTCCTGTGCCGTCATCCAGGTAGCACTACTCCCGACACCCGCGGTAAGCACCACAAGAGGCTTGCCTGAGAAGTCGGTGAGGGCTGCGGCTTGCCTGCTCGACTTGCCTGCCTGGATGTACTCGTCGATTGTGCTCTTGGCGTAACTGGTCGTGGCCGCGCTGGCTCTTATCTCGTCACGGGACTGCGGCGGGAGCAAGCCGTAGTCGGCCTGGGCGATAAGGCGACCAAGACCAAGACGGACCGAGGAAGAAAGCAGCGCGGAGATCCGGCCTGGAAGGTCGTAAGAGCCGCCGTTGTCCCCCGTTTTCGCCTCCGCTAGGGCCTCTGATGCGGGTGCTGTGGAGTCGATCAGAACGAGGCCAGAGACGTCGTCGGGATAAAGAGCAGCAAAAGTGAGCACATAGAGGCCACCGAAGGAATGGCCCGCTAGCAAATATGGGCCTGGGATGTTTCCGCGGTCCAGCAAGGTGTGCAGGTCGGACGATATCTGCGCTGCATCCTGGGGGCTTTCCGCCGGTTCGCTCCAACCGCGACCAGCGCGGTCATATACACAAACCTGGGTTTCACCAGCGACGGCCGGGGCTATCCATCCGAAAGCCGAGGACATTTCGCCTCCACCCGCTTGAAGTACCACGGTTGGGCTGCCCGAGCCAGTGCAACTGAGATGCAGGCGATAGTCGCCAACGTCGATGAGCTCGCCGGGCATCGGGTAAGGGCGCGCGTCCAAAGCTCCACTCACGGTCTCGTAGGCGCCCCCGACCGACGCTAGGAGCAGCACGGCGAACACCGGATAGAGCAACCACCGACTTCCGCTTTTCAGCTGCTGACGGGAGCGGATGATCATCCAGACCACCAACACCAGGAGCGCCGGCGGCCACATCCAGCTGAGCACACCCTGCACATAGGAGCCGAACCCCAACAAAAGAAGCCCGCCCAATCCCATGAACAACGCTGGAGCTACTGCCCATCGCTGCGGCTGATCGCTAAAGCGAACCGAGAGCACGGCCAACATCGCCCAGCCCAGAGCAAATCCAAACAAAAGCGCCCCGGTAACTTCGCTCTCCGCTGCTGGAACGAAGGGAGCGGCAACAAGAAGCAGTCCGACGACTAGTCCAAAAATCAAGGAACCGGCCACGATCCACCCAATGTGTCGCCTTGGCCCGGGATCAGGACTGATCGGATGCTCGTGGCCCTGGTCCATGCGCGGTGCCGTGGGCGTGGTAGTCACGAAGAACTCGATTCCACGCAGAGGCCGCGGCTAGCGAGCGGCCACATACGGTGGCAGACGTTCGAACTGGCGGAAAATACGGCGCAGAAGTCGCCTAATCCCTTGTTTATTTCACTTGTTTCCGATCGCGTCATGACCATCAGATCGTGACCGCGATCTTTCCTCGAGCCTCTCCGGCCTTGAGATGCCTCATCGCGACAGGTATTTGTTCGAGGGGGTAAGTCCGATCGATGACCGGCGTGACCTGGCCATCCTCAAGGTATGGCCGCAGGGCCTCGAGGTCCGTATGACGCTCCTTGGAGGCGAGCATCGTCAGGCGCTGACTCACGAACATGGACAGCGCCTTGGCGCGGGAGCTGTCGACCGAATCCTCCCGTGATGTTGCCGCCCTCCTCGCCACCGACGATGACCAGCGTTCCCCGACGAGTCATGGCCTTGCGAAGTTTGGGCAGGCTGTTGTTTCCGCCGATGTCGACGATCAGGTCGTACTTCTTGGATCCATCGAGGTAATCGTCTCGGGTGTAGTCAAGTACGTGGTCGGCGCCGATCGAGCGGACCAGATCGACCTTCGCTGTGCTGCAGTACACCGGTGACTTCGGCTCCGAAAGCTTTGGCTAGTTGCACGGCGAACGTGCCAACTCCGCCTGAAGCGCCGATGATGAGCACCCTCTTGTCCGTATTGGACCTGCCCGGCGTCGCGAAGGGCCTGAAGGGCGGTTCCCCCAGAGATGGGGACGACAGCCGACTGCTCAAAGCTGAGGCCAGCTGGCTTGAGGGCAAGCTTGTCCTCCCGCACGGCTGCTTGCTCGGCGAAGGCGCCTCGACTCATGCCGAATACTTCATCGCCGGGTTGGAACCTGGTCACCTCGGTGCCGACGATCACCACCGTGCCGGCCACGTCTATTCCGGGCACTCGGTTCTTCGGGCGGCGGAAGCCGTATCCGATGATCCGCATGAGGTAGGGCTTGCCCGCCATGAGATGCCAGGTGCCCCGATCCATCCCGGCCGCGGCGACGTCGATAAGCACTTCGTTGGCCGCGATATGGGGCCGATCGACCTCGGCCAGACGCAAGACCTCGCTCGAGCCATATGCGTCCTGGACAATGGCTCGCATCTTGTCATTTCGCGGTGGGGAGAATTGCGCTGCCGGGCTCTCGACGGCTCCCTCGGTCATCGGGGTGATAGTCGGGTTCAGTTTGAGTTCGTCTCGTTTCTCAGTTGGCTCAGTGCAGGCTGAAAGGTGGGTATCGGTCAGTGATCAGAAGAGTGGCGTAAGCCTGTACTCGCAAGGCCCATCTCCCCACCCCAACCACATAGTTGAATAGGGCTCGTGGATAACGGCCCGTGATGAGGATGGCGAACCAGGCGATGAGAATCGCGAAGACCGCTCCCACTCCAAGCACGGCAAGGACGACATAGTGGGGAATCGCCAAGCAGCCACTTCACGAGCGGCATCCAGCGGCTCAGTCTTGCCTTCCACGTTCGGGGTAGTCGAGGTCGAGATGGACCGATTGCTCGGCCTCGGTCGACGGATATTTATCGGTAAGGAGGCCGAGATAGGCACCGACGCGGTTCGAGAACCGACTTAGGGCTAGTGAGAAGTCGAACCACCAGCGGGGGTATCGCTGACGGAACACGATCATCAGCATCGTGGCCACGAAGAGCCCACCGACGATCCCCAACCCCGTCGTGGTGATCCTGGATACCACCTCGCCCCTGTCGGTGACCACGGTGAATGTGTCGCTGGCAGTCGATGTGAGCAGGCCGAGAATGACGAATATCGGGATTGCCCAGATGAGCCGGAACAAGTGTCGAGACCCTGTCAGTCTGCTCGGGATAGTCGATTGCTCAGGCGGGCGGGGTAGGACTGAGATTGTGTCACCAAGTCGACATCTCCTTTGGTCGTGAGTTGATGGGGTGAATACGGGCTTGGAGGGTGACCAGGACGGTGGGGAAGTTGAGCTTCGGCAGGCCCGCATCGCGAGGTCTATTCACCGCAGCTGTTGTTGCCATGTCTTTTCTCCTCTTGCCCGTCCTCGAGTTGTCGAGGCTTTCGTCCATCCGCCAGTTCGGCTCGTTTGGTGAGCTCCCGTCGCCGGAAACTCGGGGGCGAAGGGAGCTGTACGGCTACTTGCTTAGGCGCCGGCCATTGGCGGGGCCAAGTCGAGTCTGGCCAAGCCCAAGGGCCGGAAGCCCTTCACGATCAAGTAGACGCCGAGCGAAAACTCCCAGGTCGCGATGGGAAGTGCGAGGATCAGGGTCGGCGTGGACGCTGGTTCCCAGGCCCCGAACATCGTGCCGATGGTGCCGACGAGGAGTAGGGGCGCTCCGATGAGTCCGAGCACAGGAAGGACTCGTGACACTAGGCGTGACTTGTACAGCAGCGAACCGAGCAACAGGGCGTTCACGGCGGGGATGAGGCTTCCTGAGACGAGGAACGTCTTGTCATAGAGCCCGACCAACGCCTGACCGATGATCAACCCGTCTGCTCCGACTCCGGCCTGCCGCAGGGCTACGACAGTAAGGATGCTGGCGACGCCGGCGAAGAGGAGGGTGCCTTCGAGGACTCGAGAGCCGACGAAGCCCAGCGCGGCTGCTTGGTTCTGCCTCTTCAACACCTTGTACAGGACGACGGCGGTGCCGATGCCGGCGAGGCCGACGATCAGTTCCAGGACGCCGCCGATGAGCACGCCCGTGTCCGGGCCAGCACCGGCGATGTAGCCCGCCTCTTTCACCGGGCCATACAGGATGAGAGTCGGGATAGAGACAAAGGAGATCAGGTAAAACACGCCCGCCCAGAAGGCGGTCTTCCTCAATGAGTCCATCGGAGCGCGTTTGGGTGCCGTAGCTCTGGGCGGTGTGACCGTAGTTGCCATGGTGTTCGTCCTCCCTGGTCGGTTCGAGACCGGGAGGGTCGGCCCTGGCGATCTATGATTCGTTCTCGTACTATATGTATTTGAACGATATACGTCAACTAGTATCTGTACATGCCGCGATTGAATTTTTCTCGAGACACCGTGGACGGCTGGAGCCGGCTCCGCCCCGATGAGGACTTGTTTGGTCTGGGAGTCGTTCTCGACTTGATTTGGAGCGGAAAACTTTCGGAGGAGCTGCTGGAAAAGACCGCGATCGCCTCGGGATTGCGACGAAGGGGCGACTACGAGGTACTGGCCCTGTTGCGGCGATCGGAGCCGACACTCCTCACCCCGCTCCAGGTTGCTCAACAGCTCCTGACTTCACAATCAGGAATGACAGGCAAACTCGATCGACTCGAGCGGCAAGGGCTCATCGAACGCGCCCCAGACCCCGATGATCGCCGGGCAATCAGACTCGGCGTCACGGATGCTGGCCGCGAATTGATCGACGAAGCCTTCACGATCAACCTCGCGGTGCACCAATCCATTCTTCACGAGCTCAGCCCCACCGAGGTCAAGAACTTGGAGGCACTACTCGAGAAGCTTCTTGCGCGTTTGGATCATCTCTCAGGGCTGAGTCAGCCTTGGGCAGCGCAGATGAGCAGCCCGGCGTAGAAGCTGAGCCGGAACTGAACTGGACGCGGGCACGACCATTCTCCATGGCCGAGATCATGATTCGACAGAGAGACTGAGACCGAGCCAATCGTGATGCAGTAGCAATAGGCTGCGAAGGACGCGGCCTCACATCCCGGAGTCACATGTCTGCAGTGGGAGGCATGACGGATACCGATCAGCGGGGAGCCCGGATCTTCGGGGTTCTGTTCATCGTCACCTTCCTCACATCGATCCCTGCTGCCCTTCTCTTCGGGACAGTTCTTGACGACGCCGCCGGTTTCATCGCTGGTAGCGGGAATGAAAACCAGATCTACCTGGCTGCGGGGTGG
>CAVXIT010000002.1:0-172300 GCA_963761985.1 uncultured Acidimicrobiia bacterium | reverse complement strand
AGAACGTCGCTACATTGAATTGCGCACCCAAGGAAAGGAACGGCTATGGCGATGCAGGCGCGAATCAGCACGATCGAGGGAGACGCAGGCAAACTCGATGACGCCGTCAAGGTCATCAACGAAAAGATCTTGCCTTCCCTTAAGGAACTGAAAGGCTTCACCGCTGCCAACTTCATGGTCGACCGGGCAGCCGGAAAGCTGGTTGTGGTTGCCTTCTACGAAGACGAGGCCGCTTTGGAGGGCAGCGTCGAAGCAGTCAAGCCAATGCGAACCGACGTAGCGGAAGCGATGAACGGCAAGGTCGTCAGCGCCGACTCGTACGAGCTGGTGGCGCAGAGCTGGTAACCGCCCGAACTACCTCGCCCTAGTAACCGTCAGGCGGGTTGACGGGCGAGCTGGACCGTCAGGAGGCGACCGTCGAGATCTGCCCCATGCAATTCTTCGACCGCGTTCTGGGCTCCGGCATGCATGTCGACGAACCCGAAGCCTCTGGATCGACCGTTGCGATGGGTCACGATCGTGCTCTGGCTGACCTCTCCGTAGCGGCCGAATAGTTCGCCGAGCTCGTCGGCGGTCACCGCCCAGGAGAGGTTGGCGACATAGAGCGACTGCTTCTCAGCGGGCTGCGATCTCGGGCGCGGATCGCCCCTGTGGTCCGCGGTCTTCGGCCGTGACGACGACTCAGATCGGGACGGATTCTTCTGCGCGGGGGCCACGATCGGCGTTCGCATCTGCAGTTGTTTCTGCATGCGCATCACTTCTCGTTCCTCGCTCCCCGCCACGAAGGTCACGACCCTTCCATCTGCCCCCGCCCGAGCGGTCCGTCCTGACCGATGCAGGTAAGTCTTGGCATCGGCCGGGATATCGACCTGGATCACCGTGGCGACCGCCTCGATGTGGATTCCGCGGGCGGCGACGTCGGTGGCGACCATCGCCTGAACCCGGCCGGTGGCGAACGCGTCGAGGGCCTTGTTTCTCTGGGCCTGTGTCCGGCCTCCGTGGAGGGCAACGCTGGAGATTCCGAGCCCGGTGAGTTGCTTGGCTAGGCGATCAGCCCGATGACGAGTGCGTGTGAAGGCAATCGCGCTCCCGTGTCGCCCGATCAGTCCGGCGACGAGTTCTGCCCGATCAGGTTGCTCGACCCGCCAGAAGAGATGCTCTGTTCGACCCGTCCCGGCCCCTTCGGCCGGCAGATCATGGAGAACCGGGTTGCGCTGGAATTGCCGACTCAACTCGCCAACCTCGCCGTCGAGAGTCGCCGAGAAAAGCATCGTCTGTCGGCGGGTGCCGGTCGCTCCGGCGATGCGCCGGACGGCAGGAAGGAATCCCATGTCGGCCATGCGGTCAGCCTCGTCGATCACGAGAATCTCGACCTCGTCGAGGGCAAGAGTGCCTTGAGCGATGAGGTCTTCAAGACGTCCCGGGGTGGCCACCAGCACATCAACCCCGCGGCGCAAGGCGTTCTTTTGGGGGCCGTAGCCGACTCCGCCATAGACCACGCCTACATTGCGCGCGACTGCCGTTGCCAGGGGGGCTAGCTCCGCCTTGATCTGTTCGGCCAGTTCCCGGGTGGGAGCCAGGATCAGCGCCCGTGGGCGCCGCGGATTTGCCCTCCCGACTCGAGCGAGGAGGGGAAGGCCAAAAGCCAGAGTCTTACCCGACCCCGTGGGCGCTTCGCCGGAAACGTCGTGTCCGGCCAGAGCGTCGGGGATGGCGGCTGATTGAATTGGAAAAGGCTCGTTCAACCCGGCTGCGGTGAGTGTGGCCACCAGACGGTCGGGGAGTCCGAGTTGGGCAAAGGTGTTTTTCATGGTGCTCCTGTCCCGAGCGGGACGCTTTAGAAGGTGGACAAATCTCGCTCGACCATTTGGGATCGAGATTCGGCCGAAGAGGCGGTCCTGCCGGGTGAGTATCAGCCGTGTCGTCTCCGGGGAAGCGTGTTAACGCTGACCTCGACCCGGAGCGGCTGCGGTCAGATTACCAGCACCTTGTGGCCAGCAACTGATGGAGTGTGAGAAGAGCCCAGCCGGTGACCGAGGTCACCGGCTGGAGTTGTGGTTCAGCGCGAACGAGGCTTGGCGAGATTTACCGTCAGCTGGCGGCCGTTGTGGTCTTTGCCGTTCAACGATGAGATGGCTTTCTGGGCAGCGTCAGCTGAGGCCATTTCAACGAATGCGAAGCCACGGGGACGGCCCGTTTCGCGATCCATGATGAGTTGAGCATCGGAGACTTCGCCGAATTGAGCGAAGAGCTTCTCGAGCTCCGACTTGTCGACCTGAAAGGTCAGGTTGCCGACATAGAGATTGGTTGACATTTGCGTTGCTCCTTTGAGCTGGACCGTCTATGAACACCGAGCAGGCCGAGCAACCATCAAACCAGTGGTGAGGTGGCTGCCCTGCAGCATCCGACGGACCGAAAGAGGCGGAGCAAGGCGTGTTACACGATGATTCGTGTGTGCATCATGTTAGCTGGCTCGGGGAGTTAGTTAGCTGCGGCCAGACGGGTCTTGATCCAGCGCCTGTTTCGAGTCGGAGTCACTTGTATTTTCTCAAGCGGAACAAGCCTTTGGACGGTTTGTAGACCTTGTCGGGAAAGTTCTCGACAAGTTTCCAGACGCATCCGTTGACCGTTTTCGGATGGAAGCTGGGATCCGCTGCTTCAATCTTCCTTCGCAGCTCAGTCCATCGCAGGCCGTCCGGATTCCTTCCGAGCAAGGCAAGAGCGGTGGCATTGATCCGTTCCGTAACTTTGTCAGAGTTCTTGCTCGGGGACCTTGGTCTTGGCTGCCACCTTCGGACCCTAGCCACACGACTGTCTGGTGAACCCGGATCGAGCAGTTCTGGAGAAGCAGTTGCCGCGGGAGCGCTTTTAGGCTGCGGTAGCCGATAGATCGCGTAGAGAGGAAACCGGCAATGACTACCAGTAAGAAGGCCACGGGCACCAAGGCAGGATTTTCGGCCGAGGAACGGGCTGCCATGAAGGAGCGGGCCAAAGAGGCCAAGGCCGCCTTGAGTGCAGAGGAAGCGGCCCGCGAGGTGCTCGCCAAGATTGCCGAGATGCCGCAATCGGACCGCGTCCTGGCCAAGAAGATCCACGAAATCGTCCTGGCCAGCGCGCCCGAGCTCGCACCGAAGACGTACTACGGAATGCCGGCTTATGCCAAGGACGGCAAGGTCATCTGCTTTTTCACGCCCGCGGCGAAGTTCAAAACGAGGTACGCGACCTTCGGCTTCAACGAAGACGCCAACCTCGACGACGGCAATATGTGGCCCACCTCGTGGGGGTTGTCCAAACTGACCACCGCCGACGAGAAGAAGATCGCATCACTCGTAAAGAAGGCAGTGAGCTGAGCGCTGCCAGCAAAACCAAGACTCGGTCAACTGCGCAGGCGGTGGCCGACAGCCACGATCTAATCCGCGTGCAGGGGGCCCGCGAGAACAACCTCAAAAACGTGAGCATTGAGATCCCAAAGCGCCGGCTGACGGTGTTCACCGGTGTCTCCGGCTCGGGCAAGAGCTCGCTGGTTTTCGACACCATCGCCGCGGAGTCACAGCGGATGATCAACGAGACCTACAGCGCCTTCGTGCAGGGTTTCATGCCGACGTTGGCCCGGCCCGAGGTCGATCTGCTCGATGGGCTGACGACGGCGATCATCGTTGACCAGGAGCGGATGGGCGCGAATGTCCGCTCCACGGTCGGCACCGCCACCGACGCCAACGCGATGCTGCGGATCCTTTTCAGCCGGCTCGGCCAGCCGCATATCGGCTCACCAAGCGCGTTCGCCTTCAACATTCCTTCGGTGTCGGGACGGGGCACGATCACCGTCGAAAGGGGCGAGGGCAAGGACAGGCCCCGGGTTGAGACGTATTCGCTCGTAGGCGGGATGTGTCCGCGCTGCGAGGGCATGGGCAACGTGAGCGATATCGACCTCACCCAGCTCTTCGACGACACGAAGTCGATCTCCGAGGGAGCGATCACGGTCCCGGGCTACACCGCCGACGGCTGGTACCTGCGCATTTTTGGTGAGGTCGTCCCCATCGACGTTCCGATTGCCAAATTCACCAAAAAGCAGCGACAGGACTTCCTGTACGGCGAGCCGCGCAAGGTCAAGCTCGACAAGATCAATCTCACCTACGAGGGACTCGTACCCAAGGTGCAGAAGTCGTTTCTGTCCAAGGACCCGGATGCGCTGCAGCCGCATATTCGGGCGTTCGTCGACCGGGCAGTGACTTTTTCCGCCTGTCCCGAGTGCGGCGGGACCCGGCTCAGCGCGGGGCGCGGTCGTCGAAGATCGGAGGGATCAGCATCGCCGACGCTTGCGCGATGCAGATCAGCGACCTGGCCGAGTGGGTCCGCGGGCTCGACGAGCCGTCGATGGCACCGTTGCTCGACTCACTGGGGGAGACCCTTGACTCTTTCGTGGAAATCGGGCTCGGCTACCTCAGCCTGGACCGGCCGGCCGGGACGTTGTCTGGAGGCGAGGCGCAGCGCACCAAGATGATCCGTCACCTCGGATCGTCCCTCACCGATGTGACCTATGTCTTCGACGAACCCACCGTGGGCCTGCATCCTCATGACGTCGAGCGGATGAACGACCTGTTGCTGCGGCTGAGGGACAAAGGCAACACCGTGCTTGTCGTCGAGCACGAACCGGACACGATCACCATCGCCGATCACGTCGTCGATCTCGGGCCCGGCGCCGGCACGGCAGGCGGCAACGTCACCTTTGAGGGCACAGTGGAGGGGTTGCGAACGAGCGGCACGCTCACTGGCCGTCACCTCGACGACCGCGCTGCTCTGAAGCAGAGCGTGCGGACCTCCACCGGCGCCTTGAAGATCCGCGGAGCCACGCAGCACAACCTGCAGAACGTCGACGTTGACATCCCGCTCGGGGTTCTCGTCGTCGTCACCGGCGTCGCCGGCTCCGGCAAGAGTTCGCTCATCCATGGATCAATACCCGCTGGCGCGGATGTGGTGGCGTTCGACCAGAGCCCGATCCGCGGCTCGCGTCGGAGTAATCCGGCGACTTACACAGGACTGCTCGAGCCGATCCGCAAAGCGTTTGCCAAGGCCAACGGCGTCAAACCGGCATTGTTCAGCGCCAACTCCGAGGGCGCTTGCCCCACCTGCAACGGCGCCGGGGTCATCTTTACCGAGCTGGGCTTCATGGACACCGTCACCACCACTTGCGAGGAGTGCGGGGGAAAGCGTTTCCAGGCGGAGGTCCTCGATTACAAGCTCGGCGACAAGGACATCAGCGAGGTGCTGGCGATGCCAGTGACCGAGGCGAAAGAATTCTTCGCCGATGGCGAAGCTGAAGACGCCGGCGGCGCATGCCATCCTCGAGCGGCTCGCCGACGTCGGGCTCGGTTACCTGAGCCTGGGCCAGCCGCTGACGACTCTCTCGGGCGGTGAACGCCAGCGGTTGAAACTGGCGATCCAGATGGCCGAGAAAGGAGGCACCTATGTGCTCGACGAGCCGACCAGCGGGCTTCATCTCGCCGATGTCGACCACCTGCTCGGCCTGCTCGACCGCCTCGTCGACTCCGGCAAGTCGGTCATCGTCATCGAGCACCACCAGAGCGTGATGGCCCATGCCGACTGGATCATCGACCTTGGTCCTGGTGCCGGGCACGACGGTGGCAGGCTGGTGTTCGAGGGCACTCCGGCCGACTTAGTGGCCGCCCGTTCGACCCTCACCGGCCAGCACCTGGCCAAGTACGTCCGACACGACTAGCGGCACAGTTCTCGCGAATCAAACGCCTTGCGAGAGACCTCGTTCGATTCCTTTCTTCAGGTTTCGCTTGGCTGCCAGATCGCATGGTCGTGGCCGAACACGACCCGATAGGGCTCCATGGCCAGGAGTTTCGGCAGCCATTCAGGAGTGGGCGGAGCTTCGGCATAGCCCGACTGGGCGAGCCGATAGGCAGTGACCGCCCGGGCGAACGACGACGCATCTCGATAGCACTGGCCCGCGAGCAGCAAGAGCCCGGCAGACGTCTCGATAGCGACACTCTGATGACCGGGAGAGTGGCCCGGGGTCGGCACGATCCGCACACCGGGAAAGGGCTCGTATTCACCAGCGCGCTCGCGGTAGTTTCCGCCGGCAAGATTGAGAGCCTCCGGCACCGAATATTCCGGCTCCGACGCCGCGACGACCTCCGCTGGCTGGATCAAGATCTTCGACCCAGGGAAACAAACGTTGCCACCTGCGTGATCAGCATGAAGATGGCAATTGATGACAACGTCAATTTCATCGGGTTGTACGCCAAGGCCGGAGAGGGCGTCGACGATCGGCGTGCGCAGAAACTTCAACTCTTGAACGTCGTTGGGGGGCAAATTTTCGGC
The DNA here is from genome assembly GCA_963761985.1 of uncultured Acidimicrobiia bacterium. Classification (GTDB taxonomy): domain Bacteria; phylum Actinomycetota; class Acidimicrobiia; order Spongiisociales; family ZC4RG35; genus JACCTH01. The sequence continues at coordinate 165,952 of CAVXIT010000002.1, read as the reverse complement.
GATGCCGGTGTCGACGAGGATGGTCGCCTCGGGGTGGCGGACCAACCAAGAATTCACCACGACCCGTTCGCCCGGCGCGTATGACTCTGGGGCGAGAAACCCGCCCACCTCCATGCGGGTGACAACTGAATGCATCGGACGATTATTAGCAATCACCGGCCAGCATCTCTGCCAAGTACGTGGGCCGATAACCTGGGGGGATGAGCACCCAGGTGGACGAGCTGCGCTGGCTGCGCCTGGCGCGGGACCGGATGGACCGCGAGTACGCGGAGCCGCTCGATATTCCCGCGCTGGCCCGCACGGCGATGATGTCGCCCGCGCACTTCAGCCGCCGCTTCCGTGAGGCGTACTCGGAGACGCCCTACTCCTACCTCATGACCCGGCGCATCGAGCGAGCCAAGGCACTGTTGCGCCGCGGCGACCTGAATGTGACCGAGGTCTGCTTCGCCGTCGGCTGTACGAGCCTCGGCTCCTTCTCCGCCCGGTTCACCGAGCTTGTCGGCGAAACGCCGAGCGCCTACCGCGCCCGAAACCATGACGAGCTGCGTGCCTTGCCCGGGTGTGTGACGATGGTTTTGACGCGGCCGCGCAAGGCCGATCGTCGGGGGCGCGAAGAGAGCAGTTTTGAAGAAGCAACTGTCGCGTCACCCGCGTAGGTTGGGTCCATGTCCATTTCACTCAGCACCGTGCACATCTATGTCGACGATCCCGATGCCGCCCTCGCTTTTTACCGCGACACCCTCGGTTTGAAAGTGAGCAACGAGGTCGAAAACGAGGGCTTCCGCTGGATCACCCTCAACACCGAGAGTCAGCCCGAGATCAACATCGTGTTGTCGCAGCCACAGGCAGGCCGTTCCCAGGAGGACGGTGACGCCCTCGCAGCATTGCTCGCCAAAGGTGAGTTGCCCGGGCCATTCTTCCGCTCGGACGATCTGACCGCGACCTTCGACAAGATGGCCGTTGCTCCCGGGGTCGAGGTGCTTTCCGAGCCCGCCGACCAGTTCTGGGGTGCCCGCGACGCTGCCGTACGTGACCCGGCGGGCAACATGATCCGCGTCGAACAGGGATAGGAAAGAATCTGACAGTCAGCTGGGGTGAATTCGCACAACGCGAGCCGGAGTTAGCCCGGTTCGGCGCGGATCTATTGACCAAAGCACCGGCCTATCTGGCGACGATCCGCCGGTCGGGAGCACCCCGAGTGCGTCCGGTGACACCGATCTTTACCACTGATGGACTGTTCCTATATATGGAGCCAACCTCGCCCAAAGCGAGGGATCTCCGCGGACAAGGATGGTTCTCCATGCACAACGGTGTTCCCGACGACGCCGGCACTGGCGGCGAGTTCGGCATTGAGGGCCGTGGCCTTGAAATAGACGACCGAGAGATGTGGTCCCAAGTGGCTGCCGCCTCGAGCTATACGCCGCTTGATCGATACATCCTGTTCGAGTTCTGTCTGAGCGAGGCTCGCTGTCACGGGTACGGCGACGTGCAGTTGCCCTCGACGCGGCGGTGGTCGATCGACCGGTAGCTGGTTTCGCTTACCTCCTCATTGGACGTTGCACCACGGTCCGCCGCGGTTCAGCCATCGCGCATCTCGCTCTGCTCACCCATGCTCGGCGGCACGCCACCGAGTGCGAGGAAAACGGAGAACAGCCGGAGCCAGGTCAACGAGAGAACCACCCCAATCGCGACAACAAACGCGATGGGTGCCGGTCGAGCGGCGCCGAGGATGAGGATCACCGCGGCGGCCAGACCGAAGGTCGGAGCGATCTGTCGCGCCATGCCTTCGGGGAACTCATCGACTGCGAGCGCCCGAGCGGCAAGAGTCACACCGGCCAGCATCAGCGCCACCGACCCTGCCAGCAGCCATGCCGTGGCTTTCGGAGTTGTGATCTCGGCCGCATGCTCGACCAGGCTCACCATCGCAGCACCTCCTCCGGCGATGGCCATCGTCAGCGGCAGGTGGGAGAAGAGCCAACCGGCAAGGCGGCGGCCGTGCTCGGCAGGTACGCGCCGACCGAGCATGTCGAAGTAGCACCACCACATGCCCATGCCGATCCCGAGTCCGAGCAATCCGGTCGCAATCGTCTTCGCGGTCTGAGCCTCGGACTCGCTGATGCCGGTCACAACGCCTACCACGACCTCGCCCAAAACGATGATCGTGAAAAGACCCACCCGCTCGACGAGCGATCGGGTGACGCCTTCACCAAACCCGGCGGTTCGAGATGTCGCCATCAGTACCAGACCTCCGACCAGCCACAAAATGACGATCAGCGCCCAGATCCAGGCCCGGGCCATTTCCCCGACAAAGGCGCTCACCAAGACGGCGCTCACTGTGATCACCATGCCGGCGAGGTAGCGGGTGGTGGTTGGTCGATACTGCGGATCGTCGATGCGATGAACGAGGTACCACTGGTACGTGAACAGGGTGAAGAGGATCGCGTAGGTGATTGCGAAGCCAGACCCGCTCTCTCCGACGGCCTCGCCTGCGAAGACTGCAAGTAGGGCGAGCAAACCCATCTGCATGAAGATGTAAAGACGACTCCGGCCGTCTTCGCGCGCGTGGAGCTCATGCCAGAAGGTTCCGTTGAACCAGGCTCCCCAGATCAACCCGAACACGATGGCGAAGTCCCTTACACCTCCCCAATCAACGTGTTCGGCGAGGTGATGTGCAGCACGCCCGATAACAACAACGTAGACCAGGTCGTAGAACAGCTCGAGGAAGCTGACCTCGCGGGTGTACACGACCTCGCCGTGACGCCGCGGCGGCGTCCGAAACCAGAGCTTCAGGCCGTTCCGGATGCGACCTCGCGCGTCGTTTCCAGTGGTCAACTGTTGCAGCCTACGGTTGAAAGATGCGGGGCAACCACATGGTTAAGTTGGTCCGTTCACGAATTTGGCAAAGCATTCGGTTCAAGGCGAAGTGGAAGAGCAGCCCGCATGTCGTGGTCGAGATCATCGAGTACGAACGCCCGCACAGGTGGGCAGGGCACAACGCCGGACCGCTCGAGGTCACTGTCCGTTGCCGGCTCGAACCGGTTTCCGAGGGCACCAAGCTGTTCGCCGACTTCGAGGCAAATGCCTCACGGTTGGTTCAAGCTGATCTTCCCGCTGTTTCTTCGCCGGATACGCAAGGAGGAGCGGGAAAACATGACCCGCATCCGGGAGGCGCTCGTGGCGAGGACCGCCCTACCGCGATGAGGCGATGGACCGAGCAGGTTTCGCCTTTCGCAATCGGACGGGGATCGTGATGGGTGCACTACGAACGGCCTCGATCTTGCATTGGATCGTTGGTTTGGGTTTTGGAATTCCGGGCGTTTTCGGGATCCGCGAGCTCGCGGCGGGGCGCGGAATCCTCGTCTTCATGGGCTTTCCCACCTACGGAAGGGGACCCTTCGAGCGAGTTGGCGTGCAATCCACGGTGCCGCTGCTCCTCTTGTTCGTGCTCGTCTGTCTGCTCGAGTGCGTGGCCGGATGGATGCTGTGGAGCGGGACCCGGTCCGGGGCCATCTTTGCCCTCGCGCTCCTGCCGATCGCGGTGGTGTTCTGGTGGGGTTTCGCCCTGCCGATTCCCCCGATTCTTGCCACGGTGTGGACCGCGCTCATCCTGATCAACTGGCAACAGCTTCACTAAAGCACCGCTGAGGCAAGCGGTCTTGATCGGTCACAACGACTGGTCGACCACGGCCATAGTTCCCAGGTAGCGGGCGCAGTGGCTATCCCCGTCCCACACATCCGCCTGGGTGACAATCAGCCGCTTCCCTGCCTTAACCACCTCTCCCCGGCAGCGAAGCAGTTGTCCCGAAGCGGGTCGGAGGAGGTGGACAGTGAAGTCCGCGGTGAGCACCGACTGACCCCTAACAACCCTGGTAGAGGCGGCTGCGCCCGCAGTGTGGTCGGCAAGCGTGGTCACGACGCCGGCATGGACATATCCATGCTGCTGTCGGAGGCGAGGCACAACCGCTAGCTCGGTTTCAACCCAGCCCGGGCCAGCCCCAACCAGGGCCACACCCAGATCCACGATGAACGGCGCCTTCGACAACACCTTTTCGATCTGTGAACGAAAGTCGCTCGCGGGCTTCTCCTCGTCGATTCTGACCCAAAGATACGAGAAAGAGACTTTGATGCGACTGATGGCTCCCGAACCTATGGTCCCGACGTGAATCCGAGAGCACGATGGCTCGACTTGGGAGCTCTTCGCCGACCTCGTCGAGCATACGTGAGCCGCTTCGTCGAGTGACCCGCTACGTCATCACCCCCGATGTCGCCATCCAGCTCGCTGAGCAAAAAGCGGTTGTGACCGCGACGCAGCTGGTGGCGCCGACGCTGCTCCGGTCACAAGTGCTCTCCATCCTGTATCAACGTGTTCGCGATGGTCAGCTTGAGAAGTCGGAGGCGGAGGCGCATCTCGACTACATCCGCGGGCTTCGCATCCGGCTCCTCGGCGACCGGGTTCTGCAATCCGTGGCCTGGAAGATGGCCGCAGAGCTCGACTGGCCCGACACGCTCGACGCCGAGTATGTCGCTCTAACCAAGCTGCAAGCAGACGCCCTTGTCACAAACGATGTCGGGCTTCGGAAGGCAGCGTCGAAGCTGGTCCCGGTGGTGTCCTACGACCAATTCTTGTCCTCAATGGGAACTTTAGGTTTGGTGCATCCAGCGCGACCTCCGATGCCCATGTTCAGTGGATCTTCATGAGGGCAGTCGTCCGCGACCGATATGGCTCGCCCGAGGTGCTTCGGGTCGAAGACGTGCCGGTTCCCTCGCCGGGTGCGAAACAGGTGCTCGTCGAGGTTGTGGCAACGTCGGTCAACCTCTCGGATTGGGAGGGACTGCGAGGGTCGCCGATGTACGCGCGGATCGGCGGGCTCCGCGGCCCGCGGCACCGGACGCTCGGCTCCGACATAGCCGGCCGCGTCGCAGCCATCGGCTCGGGCGTGACCCGGTTCCTTCCCGGTGACGAGGTGTACGGCGACAACCTCGCTCTGATGGGCGGCTTCGCCGAATACGCGGTGGCACCCGAGTCAGCTCTCGCCTTTAAGCCTGAGTCCCTATCGTTCGCCGAGGCGTCAACTCTGCCGCAGGCCGGTGTGATCGCGCAGCAGGGAACTGCAGGAGCGGGCCCTGGCCAGCGGATCCTGATCAACGGGGCGGGCGGCGGCTCGGGGTCGTTTGCGATACAGCTAGCAAAGCGCGCCGGAGCGCACGTGATCGGCGTCGACAACGCCGGCAAGCTCGAATTCATGAGGTCTCTAGGCGCCGACGAGGTGATCGACTATCAGACCCAGGACTTCACGCACCACGAACCGTCCGACCTCGTGCTCGACCTTGTCGCCCACCGATCGGTCTTCGCTTACAGAAGGGCGTTGGCTCGCGGCGGTAGATATCTCTGCGTCGGCGGGTCGGTGCGGGCGCTGCTGCGGGTGGTGACAGTCGGGGCCATCGTCGGTCGGCTCACAGGTCGCCGGCTGGGGCTCCTAATCGTGAAGCCGGGCCCGACGCACTTCGAGCCTCTCGCCGCTCGGTGCGTTTCCGGCGACATTGACATCCACATCGATCGGACCTTTGGACTCGACGAGGTCCCCCAGGCGCTCGCCCATGTCGGTGAGGGCCGCGCTCTTGGCAAAGTGGTGGTCGCCGTCGGATAAAGAAGGCTGTCCGGGACAAGCTTCGGCGCCGGCGCTACCTTTGGTGATAGATGTCTGACGCTCGGCAGGGACAGGTGCGGGTGCCACCTCGATGGTTCGTTCGCCTTGCTTGGTACGCCCACCGCGCCCTGTACCGCGTCAGCGCTGGCCGCCTCGGGTTGTGGCGTCCCAAAGGCAAACGTTGGGGGACGATGCGCTTGACGACCACCGGGCGGCGCACCGGCGAACCCCGGAGTGTGATCCTCGGCTACGTCGAGGATGGCCCGAATCTGGTCACGATGGCCATGAACGGGTGGGCCGACGGCGAGCCTGCCTGGTGGCTCAACCTCCAGGCGCATCCTGTCGCGCAGGTCAGCCTCACCGATGGGGCCCGGTCGGTGAGGGGACGGGCGGCAGTGGGGGATGAGCGGTCCCGCCTCTGGAGCCGATGGCGCGAAATTGATCCGAAGCTGGACGGGTACGCCGCCCTCCGGTCGGGTGAGACGGCAATTGTGGTTCTGGAGCCATGAACTCTCAAAGGATCCTCGGGTTATTGATCCTGCTTGTGGCCGGGATCTTCAGCCTTCCGGTCGCGGCTTACTTTCTCGACAGCCAGGGAACTGAGAACTGGATCATTCCTGTCCAGCTGCTCGTCATGGCCATCATCGGCGCAGTTGTCGGTCGTTTGCTGCCGGGCATCGCCGGTCCGAACCCGACGCCGCACCGAGCAATGTGGTTCGGCCCCCTCATGGGCGTGGTTATGGCCTTGATCGGGATCCTGATCTTCTTCGTCTTGCTCAACGGGTTCTCAGGTGCCTGAGAGTGTTACTCGCCGATTGACCCGTAGGGAACCGTCGATGGTCATCGATTGGTTGCTCGATTCCGACCCAGCCATCCGGTGGCAGGTTATGAGGGATCTCACCAGGGCACCTGCCGAAGCAATCGCGGCCGAGCGAGATAGGGTCGCCACGGAGGGGTGGGGGGCAAGGCTGCTCGCCCTACAGGACGCCGACGGCCAATGGGGCAAGGACGCCCTCCCCGCCGCGGTCAAGACTGCCGGCGAGGGTCTGCCCGATGTCGCGACACGAAAGCTTCTGCGAGAGCTGCACAGCATTCCCCTCGAAGATATCGCCGGCTTCCTCGAGCTCGACCTGGCGACTCTGTCCAATTGGGAGGACGAACCAGACCCGCAGGGCGAGCACCTCAACAAGTACATCTCCGCTTTGCACTGGATGAAAAACTCCATCGGCACTTTGAAACCCGAATGGACCTCGACGACCTGGTCTCTATCGCTCCTGCGCGATATGGGTCTCGACCCTGAGAGTGATGAGGCACGCCGAGCAGTGGAGCTGGTTCGGGACTACAGCAAATGGGACCACGACGGCCAGGACTACTTCGACGGCGAAGTAGAGCCATGCATCAACGGCAACGCCCTCGCCCTCGGGGCTTACTTCGGCCAGAAGGTCGACGGCATCGTCGATCGACTTCTTGGAGAACAGCTCTCCGACGGGGGGTGGAACTGTGAGGCGGAGAGGGGATCGATCCGTTCGTCGTTCAACTCGACCATCTCGGTGCTCGAAGGCCTGTCGGAGTACGAGCGGGCGGTCGGAGCTCCCGCGGAGGTCACCGACACTCGCATGAGGGGTCAGGAATATCTGCTCGAGCGAAAGATGTTTCGCCGCCTGTCGACCGGCGAAGTCATCGACCCCGCCTGGACGCAGTTCTCATTCCCTCCGCGCTGGCACTACGACGTTCTGCGCGGCCTCGACTATCTCCGCAGTGCCGGCGCCGATCCCGACGTGAGATGCGCTGAGGCGATCGAGCTGGTGAAAAGCAAGCGGGGGCCGGATGGAAGATGGCCTTTGGAGAACACCCACTCCGGTCGAGTCCACTTCGACATGGAGGAGGGTGACGGCCAGCCGAGCCGATGGAATACCCTCCGGGCTATGCGGGTCCTCGAGTGGTTCGACCCAGGCGAGGCCCACCAAACCTAAGTTTTCCGCGCGGTATGGCTACCCAAAATCGCCTAAGGATGGAAGAGATTGAGCGCGGTGGAAAGACTCCTTGATCGGGTGGGCGCGATCGCCACCAGCAAGAGCGCTCGCGCCGCCCTCGTTGTCTCACAGCGCCGTCGGCTCGCCGACGCCAGCAATACCTTGTGGTTCAAGCCGACGCTGGCTGTGTTCGCTGCTCTCACGCTGGGCTTGATTTTCTCCCGGGTCCACGCGGCCCCCGGCTCTCCGTTGTGGCCTTTGGCATTTCACGGGACCTCCGAGGATTCCCGGCAGGTTTTGACGGTGATCATCGGGGCGCTGATCCCGGTCACGAGCCTCACCTTCGCACTCACCGTGGTGACCCTCCAGATTGCCTCGACGCAATTCTCCCCGCGCCTCCTGCGAACTTTCCTGCGTGACAACCGGACCCAGCTGGTGCTGAGTGGTCTGATGGGCACGGTTGCCTACAGCGTCGCCGGTCTGTTCACGGTCAACACGGGCGTCACGGCGACAGATGAAGTGCCCCGGCTGGCGATTTCATTGGCTCTCGCCCTGGCTCTCGGTTGCCTCGGGCTGCTCATCTACTACTTCGGGCATATCACCAACGCCGTGCGGATCGACACGATCATGCGCCACGTCGAGAGCGACACCCGAGCAGTCATCGACCTCGAGCATCCCCGCCTGGGGCCTGAGAGTTCGGACGCGGATAGGGAGGAAATCGCTTCTTCACCCGCACACGCCGTGATGGTCACTTCACCTCTGGACGGTTACGTCCAGGGCGTCGACCCCCGTTTGGCCGAGCTTGCAGTTCGCAAGCAGGTGACGGTGCAGATGCTTCCGCTGATCGGGTATTACACGATGGTCGGACGCCCACTGGCTCAGGTCTGGACCGACGATGGCAGCGAACTGCTTGGCGACGACCCGGTCCGCAATCCGCAACATGATCGAGATAGATCCCGAGCGCCGAGTCGAGCGAGACGTTGGTCTCGGGCTGCGGCAGCTGGTCGACATTGTCAACCGGGCGATGTCGACGGGCCAAAACGATCCCTACACCGCCACTCAAGCCGTCCACCACCTGACGACTGCCCTCGTCGATGCCATCGGCCGCTCTTTTGCCACTCGAGTTTTTCACGATGCGAGCGGCGTCGCCCGGGTGATCGTCCCGATCATGAGTTTCCCGACGCATCTCAAGGTCGTCTGTGGGCAGATCAGACAGGGCGGGCTTGAGCGGCACCCTCGAGTGATGCTCGAATTGTTGCGGATGCTCGGCACCCTCGCCGACGAAGCGCCGACCCGCACGCGAGCCGAAGCCGTACGTCGGGAGGTGCAAATCCTGATAACGGACGCCCGAAGGATGATTCCTTCGCCGACCGACCTCGAGGAGGCTTTAAAGCTCGGCGACGACGTGCTGGCTCGTGTGGCAGCTAGAAACTTCGAGTCTGGCTCCCCGCCGTGACGGGCTCACCGCTGACCATCTATCCACTCGTTCTTGCAGGGGGTACAGCGCGTGGCTGAGGCAGCCGGGATCGTCAACCGGGCGGGCCGCAAGGGGGACCAGGCTTTTGGCGAGATCCTTTCCGGAGCCCCGGAGACGGTGGCCGAATTGGCGAGAGCGGTCCGCGACCTCGTTTATGACGTGCTCCCGCAGACGGTGGAAGTCGTCTGGACCAAGCAGGGTTCGGTCGGGTGGGGCACCGGTCCGAAGAAATTCAGTGAGCAGTTCGCCTATCTCCTGCCGTTCAAGAAGCACGTCACCCTTGGCTTCTATTACGGCGGCGAGCTAGCGGATCCCGCGGGGCTCCTCCCAGCCTCGGGTGGCCGGCAGGTCTCGGGCAAGCTGGCCATGCGAAGCCTGAAGATCGCATCCCTCGAAGGCGTCAAACGCCCTGAGTTGCGAGCGCTCCTAGAGGAAGCCGTGCGCCACCGGGTCCCTCCTCCCGCTTAGTTGCCTAGGGTCAGATGTGGAGGTGGTGTTTTGGAGCTGATGAAAGGGATCCGGTCACAAACGGCCGAGACCGAGCGATTGCGGATGCACTACCTGGAGTCGGGCCCGCCTGACGGGGTGCCGGTGGTCATTGTCCACGGCAATCTCGCCACCGGGCGCTTCTTCGAGCATGTCATGGCGAAAGCGCCTGAAAAGTACCGAATCATCGCTCCCGACATGAGGGGATTTGGCGATACCGAGGCCAAAGGCATCGACGCCACCCGCGGCATGCGCGATTGGGCGGACGACACCTATTCATTGGTAGCTGCCCTTGGCATTGAATCACCAGTTCATCTGGCTGGTTGGTCAACCGGCGGGGCCGCAATTGCCAACTACACGATGGACCGTCCCGACCAGGTCTCTTCGCTCACGTTCATTGATCCGGTCTCGCCCTACGGCTTCGGTGGCACCAAGGACGTCCAGGGCACGCCAGCCACCGACGACTTCGCCGGGACTGGAGGCGCTGGGGTGGTCCCGGAGTTCGTCCAACGGCTCTCGACCAAGGATCGTTCGGAGGATTCGCCGCTCTCTCCCCGCAACGTCATCAACTCCTCCTATTGGTCAGCCAACCATCGAGAATCGCCCGACCGCGAAGAGGTACTTCTCGAAGAGGTCTTCAAGTCCCAGATCGGCGACGATTTCTACCCAGGCGACTTCACCGCGTCCGACAACTGGCCCGGGTTCGCTCCCGGGACCCGCGGAATCCTCAACGCTTTGTCGGGGAAGTACTGCAACTGGTCGGGAATCAGCGACGTTGATCCCAAGCCACCGGTCCTGTGGACCCACGGATCGGCAGACATCGTCGTCGGCGATGCGTCCGCGTGGGACATGGGCAATCTTGGAAAGCTTGGTGTGGTCCCGGGCTGGCCGGGTGAGGAAATCGCTCCGCCCCAACCGATGGTCGGTCAGATCCGCGCGGTGCTCGACGCTTACAGAGCCGGTGGGGGAGAGGTCGAGGTCCACATGCTCGAGGGTTGCGCACATGGCCCGCACTTCGACTGCGCCGCGAAGTGGAACGAACTCTTCTTCGGTTTTCTCGACCGCAATTAGCTTTCCGGGTGGTCAACTCGGAAGCCCGACACCGATGATCCGATCGCGTCGCGGTTCGCGAGCGCGGAGCCAGTCCGTCGATCCGTCGCGCCGGCTGACTTGGCTGCGTAACTCCCACGTCTAGCTGGCTTGAGCCCCCGGTCGACGGTCCTTGAGCCGGGACAGAATCAGAGTCCCCAAACCAAGCAAGATTTCATCGACGAAAGGGACCAAGTCCGGAACGAGAAGATCCACCACAAAGAGACCGCCCGTGATCAATAGCAACGTGGGGAATCGCCGGCGCTGAGCCCAGGCCAGCAGCCCTCCGGTTGCTACCCGCTTTGGTGTCGTCACTGGGCACAGCGTAAGGCTGGCCGTAACGATTTCGGCACGTGAGTGTGCGAGAGTGTGAAGATGCGTAAACGCGTGCTCCGGATCGTCGCGTTTGTCGTCATGATGGCGATTCCAGCCTGGATGGTCATAGCCGGATCCATGGATGGCAATCTTCCAGATGAGTTGTGGGTCGATGTAATCAGCCTCCTGCTCTATGGGGGCCTGGGCGGGTTAGTCATCTTTCGAAAGAATGGCCACATAGTTGGCTGGTTGCTTGCGCTCGCCGGGCTGACGGCGATCTCCGTATCGTTTTCCGAATCACTGGCCATTCCAGCGGCCGTGAGCAATTTCGTAGCCAGCTTTGGCTGGCCTTTGGTGTTCGCTTTGTTCACCTGGCTCACTCTCGTGTTCCCTAGTGGCCACCTTCCCGACGGGACTTCGCGGTGGAGCCAGGCCGGGCGTTTCTATGGGAAATGGGGACTTCCAGCGTTGTTGGTCTTGCTCGGCCTTCTCAGCATTTCCACAGGGCCCGGCGGGGGCCCCGGTTCCGACTTCGGGCCGGGACCGGTCTGGCTGATCGCCTGGTTCGTCATCGTCTTGTCTCAACTGGCTTCCGGGATTTCCCTAGTGGTCCGCCGCCGAAAGGCTGTGGGAGTAGAGCGTGCCCAGCTTGGCTGGGTCGTCTTGCCTCTTGCCTTGTTTGGCGGCGCCGTGTTCTCCACCGCCGCTTACGTCTTCTGGAATCTTGCGACGGGACGGCCCGATCCCGGCGATGCGGTCTGGACGCCGGTCTACGTCACTCTGTTGCTTCTCCCGCTCAGCTTTGGAGTCGCGATCCTCCGCTACCGGCTCTACTCGATCGACCGGATCATCTCGCGCACCGTTTCGTATGGCCTCCTCACCGCGGCGTTGCTTTCGGTGTACTTGGGAACTGTTTTCGTCCTGTCTGAGATCCTCCCTCAACAAGGCGATTTCGCGGTGGCCGGGTCGACTCTGCTCTGCGGCTGCGCTCTTCAACCCGGTGCGGATCCGTGTGCAGCGCTGGGTAGACCGTCGTTTCAATCGCGCTCGCTTCGATGCCGAAATGACGCTCGAGGCGCTGAACCGCCGCCTGTCATTTGCCCAAGAATTCGATCTCGCCGCCCTTTCCCGTGAGGTGATTGCCGTGGTGGGTCAGACGGTGCAGCCGGTGACGAGTGCAATCTGGCTCCGGAAAACGCCAACCTAAGGACGCTTTCTGACCTATCCCCAAGCTCTCTATCTGGGTGACGACGGCGAAGTCTCGGCCTGGTTCAGAGCCGGCTCAAGCGAGCCAGACCTGGTTCGCGCAACTGGAACCGAAGTTCATTACCTCGCAACGGGAGACAGCACCGGAGGCCGGTTTGGCCTCTACAGATGGTCGATGGGCCCGACGAAAGGCGGCGCAGGGCCGCATTTCCATCGCACCATGTCGGAGTCCTTCTACATCCTCAGCGGAACGGTCAAGGTCTACAACGGCGAGGAATGGACCGAGGCACAGGTGGGCGACTTCCTGCACGTGCCGCCCGGGGGGATTCATGCTTTCAGCAATGAGTCAGGCGCCCCCGCCTCGATGCTGATCCACTTCGCACCCGGCGCTCCCCGCGAGCCTTACTTCGAAGGACTCGACCGGCTCGCCGATATGAGCGATGAAGAGCGAACCGCCTTCTTCGTCGCCCACGACAACATCTACCTTGACTAACTGCCGAGCAGCTCGCGAGCGGCCGCCATCACACACACCGATTGATTCTGGCGTATCCGCGCCTGGGCAAAAGGGCGCAGATTTACGCAAGAATACGAGGGTTGATGAGCGAGTCCGTCTACAACCGCAAGCGGCGTCTGGATGAGACCCCCGAGCCGGCCGCAACCGTGGTCGAGGGAGATGTCGACCCGGCTCTGGCTCCGCCCGGCGACCGATTCGTCATCCACCAGCATTACGCCACCCGCCTCCACCACGACCTGCGGCTCGAGATGTTCAACGGAGACACGCCGGTGCTGGTGTCGTGGGCGGTTCCCAAAGGACTCCCTCGCCGGCGGGGCGAACGCCACCTCGCGGTGCGAACGGAGGACCATCCGATCGAATACATCGACTTCACCGGATCGATCCCGGGGGGAAACTACGGAGCCGGAGAGGTCAGGATCTTTGACGAGGGCACCTACGAGATGACCGACCGCGAGACGAAGAAGATCTCGTTTCGCCTCGAGGGAAGTCGCCTACAAGGCATCTACCACCTGATCAAGACCCGCGAACGGGATGGCAAGGAAGAGTGGCTGGGTTTGCTGGGCGAAGACCTGCGACCTGAACGAGACGACCCTCCTCCGGCACGCCCGATGCTGGCCACCCTCACCGGGAAGGCATTCGACGATCCGGATTGGGCGTTCGAGCCGAAATGGGACGGCATCAGAGCGATTGCGAATTGCAACGACTCGACTCAACTCATCTCCCGGAACGAAAAAGACATCACCGCCGGGTATCCGGAGCTGTCGAAGCTGCATGAGCGAGTGGTCGGGCTAGAGGCGATGCTCGATGGTGAGATCGTCGCCTTCGAGGAAGGTGTGCCCTCGTTCCAGAAGCTGCAAGCCCGAATGCACCTGCGGGATCCCGCCCAGGTCGAACGCGCCGTCAAAACGAATCCAGTGGCGTTTATCGCCTTTGACCTGATCTACCTCGACGGCCGGAGCTTGATCGATCTCCCCTTCACCGAGCGGAGGGCGTTGCTGGAAGAGAGCCTCGTGATTTCAGACCAATTACAGGTTTCGCCTTCCATCCCGGAGGAAGGAATCGCGCTTTTCGAGGCTGCCGAAGCGCAGAACCTCGAAGGCATCGTCGCCAAGAAGATGTCCTCTACCTATGAACCCGGCGGCCGCTCGTCTTCCTGGCTCAAGATCAAGACTGTTTTCGACGCCGATGTGATCATCATCGGATGGACCGAAGGCGGGGGGAATCGAAAGGGGACACTTGGCTCTCTGGCCATGGCGGTCTACGACGGTGACGATCTGCGATATGTCGGCAACGTCGGGACCGGTTTCACCAGTAAGACACTGGCTGAACTGCTGACGAGGGTCCAGGCGTTGCAGGAAACCAAGAGTCCGTTCCCGCCCGCTCTCCTCAAGGAGCGACCGGAGCTCCGGGCGGCCCACTGGCTGCCGCCCTCCCTGGTCGCCGCGGTGGAATACCGCCAGGTCACCGCCGCTGGTCGACTCCGAGTCCCCTCGTTCAAAGGTCTTCGAGACGACAAAAGGCCCGAGGAATGCACCTTTGACCAATTCGGCCAGCCCCACTCGTGACAGTCGATCCGACAACAACCCTGGTCGCGCGCTTGGAGGAGTTGGTTGCGATTCCTTCGGTGACCGGAAACGAGTCGGCCGCGATCGACTGGTGCCGGGATTGGCTCGAGGAAACCGGAGCCGATGAGATCGACCGTTGGGACGACGACATGTCAACGCTGGCCGATGATCCCGACTTCCCCGGGCGAGAGGTCGAACGCGACGTCGTCCCCGTCGTTGCGGCCAAATTGGTCGGCTCTCGTCCCGGACCCACCGTGACCCTCAACGGCCACGTCGATACGGTCCCGCCGGGCACCAAGTGGAGCTTCGATCCTTTCGTGCCGCTACGTCACGGCGATCGAATTTTTGGTCTCGGCGCTTGCGACATGAAAGGCGGCGTCGTCGCAGCCATCGCAGCGTTCGGTGAGGTTGCCGCCGCTGGTCGCGACTTTGCGGGCGAACTACAGGTAGTGCTTGTTCCCGGCGAGGAGGATGGCGGGGTGGGAACGTTGGCTGCGATCCGTCGCGGCTGGGGCGGCGATCTGGTCATCATCACCGAGCCCACCTCGCGCGACGGGAATCCGCAGATCGTGATCGCCCACGGTGGTGCACTCACCTTCACTATTGAGGTCACCGGTAAGTCGGCTCATGCTTCGATCGCACCCGAAGGCGAGAACGCGCTCGCACACTTTTGGCTCCTTCATCGGGCCCTGTTCGACATCGAGCGGCGCATCAATGATCAAGAACAGAACGAGATGATGCGCGCGCTCGGCACGCCTTACGCAACGAACGTCGGCAAGATCAATGGCGGTGTGTGGTCCGCCAGCGTGATGGAGAACCTCCGCGCGGAGGTGCGCATGGGGGTGGCTCTTGATGAAACCATCGCCGAGGCAGAGAGCAGAGTGATCGAAGGTGTCCTCACCGCGGCTGCGCAGGACTCGTGGTTATCCGAGCATCCTCCGTTAGTGACCCGGACTGGTGGTGCGTTCGGCTCGGCCGCGATCGACTCCGACCATCTGCTGGTGACAACGCTGGCGAGAGCGGCAGAAGACCTCACCGGACACCGGCCGGCAAACATCGGCGTTCCCTACGGCTGTGACATGGCCCTGTGGCAGCGAGTCGGCGGGTCGACCCCTCTCGTATTTGGTCCCGGCGACATCCGCCAGGCGCATGCTCCAGACGAGTGGGTTTCGATCAGTCAAGTTCGCATGGTCACGGACGTGCTTGTCCGCACTTGTCGCGAACTGCTGGGACCGGCTATGGGAAGCGGTTGAACCAGAAGGCGGAGAATGCTGCGCCGGCCAACATCAGCAGACCCGCTTGGCCGGCGAACAAGTAGCTGAGGTCGCGTACCTCAGTCTCGTAGCCCACCCGGGAGCCGATTTCCTGATAGACGTTCTTCAGATCCTCAGCGGTTGGTGCATCGAAGAACTGCCCTCCGGTTTGTTCCGCGATTTGCATGAGCGTTTCGCGATCGGGAGGAACGGAGATCACCTCGACATTGCCCAAGACGTCGACAATGCGAACGGTCCCTTCCGGCGTGCCGAGGGCCACCGCAAAGATCGGGATGCCGAGATCGGCTGCCATCCGGGCTGCGGCGAGAGGCTCATGAACTCCGGCGGTGTTGGCGCCGTCGGAGAGCAACAGGATCGAAACCGGGATCGCTCCGGCAGTCTCTTCTGCTTCGGCATCATCGCGGCCAAAATCATCACGGGTGGCGTTCACGCCGACCTCAACCGAGAAGGCCAGGGCATCACCGAGGGCTGTTCTGCCTTCGGCGCGAAGAGAATCAAGGCCCGCGCGCAACAGTTCACGGTCGCGGGTGGCAGGGGCGAGGACTCGCGCCTCGGTGGAAAACTGGACGAGGGCGACCCGCACCTCCGGTGGAAGCTGATCCAAAAGCAGATTCGCGGCGTCCTGGGCTGCGGTGAGCCGGCTCGGTTGGACGTCAAAGGCTCCCATCGATCCGGAGGTGTCCGTGGTGAGGACGATCGTTGCCTCCTCGAGCGCAGTGACGACCCGGGCTTCGGGTCGGGCCAGGCCAACGATGGCGGAGGCGAGCGCGATCATGAAGAGGACCGGGGGCACATGGCGTCGCCAGCCGGGCTCCTCGTCAACGAGGTTGGCGAGGAGGTCAAGGTTGGTGAATCGCACCGTGAAGCGGTGGCGTCGCCGCTGCAAGTAGAGATAGGCGAGAACCAACAAGGGGATGAGCAGAAGCGCGAATAGGGCCACCGGGTTCTGAAAGCTCACGGCGCCAGCTTCTGCCGACGCAGAAACTCGGCCAGCGTGCGCAACCAATCTCCGGCCGTCGACAGCCGCACATGCCGTGCGCCTGCCGCGGAGAGCGCCCTCGCGGCCTGAGCCCGTTCCGCTTCCGCGGCAGCGGCAAACTTGCTCCGCAATCTTTCCGAGGTCGTGTCTACGCGCAGCTGACGACCTGTCTCGGGATCCATCACGATCAGATCACCGATGTTCGGAATCTCCGATTCGCGGGGATCGACGATCTCAACCGCAATCACCTGGTGGCGATAGGAAAGCTCGGTGAGTGGACGTTGCCAGTCGAACGGGCCGCGGAAGTCTCCCACGATCAATACCAATCCCCTTTGACGCGTGATCGCCTGGAGACGCTTCAAAGCGGCACCCAAAGAAGTCGAACCATTCGGTTCCTCACTTACTTCATGTTGGGTCGCCAGGAGCAGTCCACGCAGACCGGCTCGACCCGGGCGGGGGAGGTGGGTAAGCGGATGGCTGCCGCCATAAGTCAAGACCCCGAGCCGGCCCCCGCGGCGAGAGGCGAGGTGCCCTAGCGCCAGCGCCACACCTTCGGCGACGTCCCATTTGCGGCGGTCGGCCGTGCCAAACCCCATCGAAGGCGATGAATCGAGCAAGAGCCAGCTGGTGAGACTTCTTTCGGCCATATCGACGCGCACGTGGGCCTGATTGGTGCGCGCTGTCACCTTCCAGTCGATGCGACGCACATCGTCACCGGGAACGTAGGGGCGGATCGTGGTGAGCTCCGTGCCGATCCCGTGGGATGCGGAACGATGCTCACCAGGCAGCAGCCCCTCGATCTTGCGAGACACCTTGAACTCGAGCGCCCGCAGGACGGCTTCGGGAACGGGTCCCGGGCCCGGCCGAGCCGGGCTGCGTCCACGCCGGAAGGCGAGGATGGTCACGCGCTGTCTCGAGCCAGCTCGATCTTCGGAGCCGGTACCGCGTCGAGCACTGCCCCGATGATCTCGTCGGGCTTGATCTCCTCCGCTAGCGCTTGATAAGTGAGCACCAACCGGTGACGCAGCACATCGAGGGCCAGGTCTTTGAGATCTTGCGGCAGCGCGTAACCCCTTCCCCGCAAAAGCGCCAAAGCCCTCGCGCCATAAACGAGGTTGATGGGTCCGCGGGGGCTGGCGCCAAAAGCCACATAGGGAGCCAATTCGGGTAGCCCGACCCCGGCCAGGTCACGGGTCGCGGTGGCCAGATCAACCGCAAAGCGGGCAAGAGCAGGATCGACGTAGACCTCCGCGGTCAGGCTCTGCAGCCACAGGAGCTCGTCAGGGGTGAGGATTTGGCGAACTTCGACTTCGGGGACCAAGGCCCTTTCCACGACGGAGACTTCTTCGCCGAACTCGGGATAGCCAACGAGGATCTTGAGCATGAACCGGTCGATCTGGGCTTCGGGCAACGGATAGGTGCCGTCGGACTCGATGGGGTTTTGCGTCGCCATCACCAGGAATGGCGCCGGAACCCGATGGGTCTCCTCACCGATGGTGACTTGTCGCTCCTGCATCACCTCGAGCAGCGCGGATTGCACCTTGGCAGGAGCGCGGTTTATCTCGTCGGCGAGCAGGAAGTTGCAGAACACCGGTCCGAGCTCGGTGTCGAACCCCTCGACTCCCGGTTTGTAGATTCTCGTGCCGACAAGATCGGACGGGACAAGGTCGGGCGTGAATTGGATCCGGCGGAAAGTTCCGCCGAGCACCTTCGCCACCGTCTTGATGGTGAGGGTCTTGGCCAGACCCGGCACCCCCTCTATAAGAAGGTGACCACCGGCGAGAAGTGAGACCAGCACCCGTTCGAGCATCGCGTCCTGGCCGGCGATGACTCGTTTGATTTCGTAGAGGGCAGACTCCATTCGAGTCTTGGCCTCCGTAGCCGCCTCCAAGAACCCGCGACCGCCGACTCCACTCTCCACGCCGACTCCCTTACTTTTCCCTCCCGACATTGTGCCCCTGGGAGTCAGGTAAGGAACCGAAAAAGGCGGCTTCCCGCGACAAAACTTCCGAAGTAGCTAGCTACGCGCCGAAATGCGCAACGCGCGCCTCCATCCACCGAATCATCTTTGCCGGATCCGCGTCCACCCGATCAACCATGACGCCCTTACGTGTGTCCCACTCTCTCGCCACCTGCGCCGCCGGCTCGTTGTTAAGCACGCCTGCCGCTTGAGCGGCCGCGCCGATCGCAACCAATTCCTCCGCATCGGGGATCTGCACCGCGAGACCAGAGAGTTGGCTGACGACCCTGCGCCAGGTGCTTCCTTTGGCGCCGCCCCCGATCAGGAATAGTGGCTGCTCGAAATCGATGCCGGAAGAGTTGCTTATGACCAGGTATAAGGCCTGAAGCAGGCCGAGTGTGGCTCCCTGGTACGCAGCCAGGAGAATCTCGCGCGGATCGGTGCCATGTCGCAAACCGGTGATGAGGCCGCTCGCCTGGGGAAGATTCGGGGTCCGCTCGCCGTCGAAATAGGGAAACACGATGACGTCGGTTTGTTCCGCGACATCGTCACGGTCGAGTCCTAGCCAGGCCGCAAAGCGATCAACCGCGAGGGTGCAGTTAAGGGTTGCTGCGAGTGGAAGAAAGTTTCCGGTCGCGTCGGCGAATCCGGCAACGGTGCCGCTCGAATCGGCGGCGGGCACAGTCGAGGTCAAGTAGACGGTGCCCGAGGTCCCCAGACTCATGACCGCCGTACCGGCTTCAAGCCCGAGGCCGAGCGCCGCGGCCATGTTGTCGCCGGTCCCGGCCGCAACCTGCGTTCCGACACGCAACCCCGTGTGGGTCGACGCGTCCGCGGTCACTCGCCCTGCTTGCTCGCCGGGCCCCAGAACCTTGGGCAGTAGGCCGATGTCCAGATTCACTCCGGTCATTTCCAGAACCTGGGTCGAGTAGTCGTCGGAGGCCGCCGACCACCAGCCCGTACCCGAGGCATCTCCCCGGTCGGTGGTGCGTTGACCGGTGAGCCGCAGATTGATGAAGTCGTGCGGGAGCAGCACGGCAGCCGTTGCTGCGGCCGTCTCTGGTTCGTGGCGGCGGAGCCATGCCCACTTGCTCACGGTGTAGGACGCCACCGGCACCAAGCCGATCCGTTCGGCCCAAGCCTCTGGTCCCCAGGCGAGGGTCAGACTCCTGGCTTCGTCGGCGGATCGCACATCGTTCCAGAGCAGCGCATGGCGGAGCGGCTCTCCCTGGTCGTCGAGCACGACCAAGCCGTGCTGTTGACCCCCGATGGCGATGGCATCCACGTCGCCGGCGCGCCCGGTTTGGCTCAAGGCGTCTGCCAGCGCATTCCACCATTGGTTGGGATCGGTTTCCCTATCCCCGCCTGCTCCGGAGACGTCGTGACTTGCCCTGCCAGAGGCAACTACGGACCCGTTATCGGGGTCGACCAGCAGGACCTTGGTGGCCTGAGTCGAGCAGTCGACTCCCGCGACTAGGCCCATCTAGAACATTTCCTCACATCTACGACCCGAATCAGGCGCTGCCCCAAGTTCGAGGAACTAAAACAACTGTCATGACCGACGTCAAGAAGCCTGCGAAGACCACGAAGAAGCCCGCCAAAGCCGGAAAGAAGAAAAAGGACAAGAAGGCCGACGGCAGTAGCGATAGTGACCGGCTCTCAAAGAAGGACTACGAGACCGAACTTGCTCGCCTGCAGATCGAGTTGGTCAAGCTCCAGGAGTGGATCCGGTACAAAGGCTTGAAGGTGGTAGTTATTTTCGAAGGCAGGGACGCAGCCGGCAAGGGCGGCACGATCAAGACCATCACTGCGAGCCTCAGCCCGCGGGTGTGCCGCATCGAAGCGCTTCCAGCTCCAACCGATCGCGAACGGACGCAGTGGTACTTCCAGCGCTACGTCGCCTATCTCCCCGCTGCTGGCGAGATGGTCCTGTTCGATCGCAGTTGGTACAACCGCGCGGGCGTGGAGAGGGTGATGGGCTTTTGCACCGACGAGGAATATGAGGAGTTCATGCGGTCATGCCCCGAGTTCGAGCGCATGTTGGTGAGGTCGGGGATCACCTTGATCAAATATTGGTTTTCCGTCTCCGACCCAGTCCAGGAGAAGCGGTTTCAGGATCGCATCAACGATCCCACCCGCCGGTGGAAGCTATCGCCGATGGACCTGGAGTCGCGGTCGCGCTGGGTCGAGTATTCGAAAGCTAAAGACGAGATGTTCCGCCACACCGACATCAAGCAGGCGCCCTGGTACGTCGTCAACGCCGACGACAAGAGGAAGGCGCGGCTGAATGTGATGAATCATCTCTTGAGCATGATTCCATATGAGGACTTGACCCCTGAGGTGATCAAGCTCCCGCCGCGCCAGGAAGAGTCCGGGTACGTCCGTCCTCCGATCTCCGATCAAAACTTCGTCCCCGAGAAGTACTGAAAAGGAATCGACTGTGAATGGATAATCCGGTCGGCGACATCATCGGGGACTACCGGGCGTTCGCGACGATGCAGCGTGACCGGCTTGCCGCTCGCGGTATCGACATTGCGCCATACGCCCTGAGCCACCTCGCCTACCGTGTCGCCGATTGGGACCTCTACGTCCACCAGCGCACGCTTCTCGAGCGCCATGCGAGAGCGAACCGCGAGAAGGTCTGGAACGGGCGTCCGATCTCCTTGATTGTGCTCGCCGAGCCGCTCGAGGTCCTCGATGGGACTCCGGTCTCGCGCATCGAGCTAATCCCGCCCGTTCACCAGCGCGTCTACCGGATGGGCCTCGAGCACCTCGGCGTCGTCGTCGGTGGGGAGTTCGACGACTTCTCGCGAGTGCATCGAGCCGTGCTGACAGGGCAGCAATTCCAGAGTCCCAACGTCGAGCCGGTGTATGTGTTGTTCGAGGATTTCACCCACGTGAAGTTCTACCGTCGTTCCTTCTTCGACGTCGTCGAGGACGAGGAAGGGCGCTTCGAGGGTTTCAGCCACGTCGACGACTGGGTCCCGCAGGGGCTCGTCACCGCAACCGGGCCGAATCCGCTGCCGCGGTGACCGAGATCCGCACCCTGACGGGCGTCCCAGCATGCCCGGAGGGACTCGAACCCCCAACCTTGTGATCCAGTCAGATCTCAGTCTTCATGCCTGGTGCTGCTTATTCCAAATAGTGCTGTATTCGCTGCGTTTCTAGCCCGGCGATGACGGCCTTGTGTCTCGTCATCGGGTGACATCACCACGCCGGCTGAGCGGGACGATCCATCCGCGGTGAGACACTGTCGTCAACCTTCGGGAGCATTCGGTTTCCATGGCCCCTCGATGACCGTCGCTTCCTTGTTGCCGGGCCAGCGCGGCATTGTGATGCAGAGGAACTGGAGCGGGTCGACACCGGTGCAGCGATACTGGAATGCCGTCCCGACTGGAATGTCGATGGAAACGCCTCTTTCCAGAACAGTCGTCTCCTCACCAGTGCCGTCTCGTCGCCAGATCTGCCCCTCGCCCGAGAGAACATGCCAGAACTCGCTCACCGTGGCGTGGACGGTCGCGCGATTCACCTGACCTGGCGGAACGGTGGAGTGGATCATGTTGCCGATCTCGCCTTCCATCAGGTACCGGATCTCGGCCCCGGCAGGGGAGCGGCCATCCGGGGTGGAGGGGAACGAGCGGGTCTGCATGGGGAACCTCCGTGAGCTTCCAACGATTATCCCCGCACTGACGCCTCGGCGGGCTCGGTCTTGGGGGGTCATTCCCGCACGCGTCCAGGGGCCACATACGACGGCTCCAGCTACGCCGACGACTGGACCTTGCTCAGGCGGGAGGCGTGCCCGAACGTCTGCGAGAGCCGACTGTGCCGAACCGGCGGAGCGCCTCGATAGTTGGGCGAAGCTCCCGGCCACGCGCGGTGAGCGAGTACTCGACGCGTGCGGGAACCTCGGCAAAAACCTTCCGTGACACAAGACCGACGGCTTCGAGCTCGCGGAGGCGAGCAGCGACCATCTTGGGATTCGCATCGCCAAGAGCGCGCTCTATCTGGCTGAACCGCCGCGGCCCTCCTAACAGATCTTCGATTATGAGCAGCGCCCACTTGCGCCCGACGAGCTCGACAGCATGTGTTAATTCTGTCATTTACTTTCCATAAGTTACTTGCTTACTCTAGTGGATGTTACTTGCTTGTTGAAAGTAAAGCGACTAAGGTCGGGAAGGAAAGAAAGAAGTGCAATGACAGCAGTTATCGATCGAACGATCATCAAGCCCGCAGTTACTGAGCGAACGGGTGTAGCCCGGCGCCGCTTGTTAGCAATGGTCGGCATCCTCTCACTCGTTGTGGGGATTGGCGCCTTGGCCGGTGGCGT
Source organism: uncultured Acidimicrobiia bacterium (assembly GCA_963761985.1). GTDB lineage: Bacteria > Actinomycetota > Acidimicrobiia > Spongiisociales > ZC4RG35 > JACCTH01. The sequence continues at coordinate 143,139 of CAVXIT010000002.1, read as the reverse complement.
ATTCGGTGCGGCGTATACCTGGAATCAGGCGGCCGCCGAGAACATCACCACCCCCGACGACGCCGTTTTCCCTGAAGTACCAGTTCGAGGACCGTTTTCCATGTATGCCCAGTCGGCGATCATCACCCATCATCAGCTCGATTCGACCGGGGGTCTCCGTTATGCAGAGATGGACCGCGAGGTCGCCCAACTGGATGATGCAGGCACCCCCATTCTGGATGATGCCGGCGAGCAGGTCATGATCCCGAACGCCGCCCGCGCCTCCTGGCTCAACGCCACGGCCCTCACCACCGCCCTCAACCAAGGTCTGATGGCATATGCCCTAGCCGCCTTCGCAATGGTCATCGGCATCACCCTCGCCCTGTCCGGCGTCACCTTCCTCAGCTTGCGGAAGGCGCTCATCGCCTAGCTCACCAGCCATACAAATCAAGAAGCCCCCAACCGGGGGCTTCTTGTTTGCACTCAGTCCTTGATCGCGTCAGGGACCCGTGTCGGTCTCACTATCGCTGCCTGCGGGTTCATCGGTCTGTCCTTGGACTACGAGCCATCGCTAGCCTTCGAGTTGCGTGTGACCCCTAGGGGAGCTGTTGGTGAACGTCGGTTTCGGGAATCGCCACTGGCCCAAGGCGGCTTTCGAGAGGCTCGGAGCGGTCGGGGAACTCTCAGCCGAGCAGTAGCGAGGTTTCAGCGGCACGCCCGGAGGGACTCGAACCCCCAACCTTCTGATCCGAAGTTGCCGTCGGTGGGTTCACAGACTATCGTGCTTGTCCTTGCTCGTCCGAAAATCGCCCGATCAAGTGACGCCGGGTGACAGAGGTTCGCCCTCGTACTCCACTGATACCCCCCACGACTACCCCCAGGGCGATAGAACAGCGATCTCCTGTGTCGCAGCTTTCCATTGCCCGAGCTGCCCTGGCATAGGCAACCGCGCTCACGGTCCAGCGCTTTGTCCCCGCCCGCTCCGCCCGATATCGACGACGTGATCGTCAACGTCGCAGGCGCGCTCCTCGGTTACCTCGCGTTCGGGATCGTTCGTACCGCGCTCACGCCCCGCGCTGCGCCGGCGTGAAGCAATAACGGACCTCCTGGAAGCCCGCGCGCAGGTCGATTGCTTGCCGCTTGACCTCCGCCGGATCGCGCCCGTCCACGAGCACTGACGCCATGAGGTCGGCAATCCGCCCGATCTCGACAGTCCCCATCCCCAGCCGCGTCACCTCCGTCGTGCCGATGCGCAGGCCGCCTGGTCGATCCCAGTCCTCGGGCGCGATCCGAGGGGATCAGGTTCTTGTTGGTGATGATGTTGGCCTCGGCCAGCTTCTGAGCCGCGACCAGCCCGCCGCCGAACCCGCGGACATCGGCGATCACCTGGTGCGTTCGAGTGAATCCCTTGTGTGCGCCGAGCATCGGGATGCCGCGGCCATCAAGCGCGGCGCCCAGCGCCTGGGCGTTGGCCACGATCTGCGCCATGTACTCCTGCCCGAACTCGAACATCTCGGCCGCCGCCGCGGCGAGCGCCGCGACCCGGTTGACCTGGTGCGTTGCCGCCAGCTGCGGAAAGACCGCCGAACCGAGCCGTTCGGTGAGCTCGGGATCGTTCCAGACCATGACCCCGCTCTGCGGACCGCTGAACGTCTTGCCGGCCGAACCCGTCAGGACGGCGGCGCCCTCGCCGAGTGGATCCTGGAACTGACCGCCGGCGATGAGGCCCAGTTGGTGGGCGCCGTCGAAGAAGACCCGCCCGCCCCACTCGGCGACGATCTGGCTCATCTCCCGGACCGGGAGCGGGAAGAGCGTCATCGACGCTCCCAGGGCCACGACCTTGGGCCGATGCTCACGGGCCACGGTCGCGAACCCGTCGAGGTCGACCTCCAGCTCCATGGGATCGAACGGAATGTCGACGATTCGCAGGCCGCGGATCCCCGCCGGCCCATCGGTCCGGTTGCTCGAATGCCCGCCGACCGGCTGGGGGATCGACATGATCGTGTCGCCCGGCTCGGTGAGCGCGGCGTAGACCGCCAGGTTGCCGATCATGCTGGCGACCAGCCGGTGCTCGGCGTAGTTGGACCGGAAGAGCTTCTTGAGCAGCTCGACACAGAGCGACTCGATCTCGTCGATGTGCTTCGTCCCTGCAAACCATCGGTTGACGGAGCCGATGTGCCCTTCCGCGGCTCGCTGCCCGACCTCGCTCGAGAGGAGCCGCTGCACCGTCGGACTGACCAGCGCCTCGGGCGCCAGGAGGTTGATGCACTCGGTTCCGCGCCATCGGGCGTTCCGGTCGACGGCGTCGACGACCGCCTGCTGCATCTCCGCTCCAGTGAGTGACTCGATGAGCTGGCGCGCCTGGTCGAGCACCGCCGGATCGTGGATCTCGACTCGGGACATTGCCGCGGTGGACATGTCAGATCTCCTCGCTCCTGAAGGTCTTCTCGATGAGGGCTCCCAGGGAGAGCCAGTTCTCGCGCACGGCATCGGCGGCGCCCTGGGCGTCGCCCTTCGCTGAGGCGGCGATGATCGCCTCGTGTTGGCTGACCGATCGTCGCCCCAGCAGGGATCCGAACTGGACGCGTTCCAATCGGTGAAGGCGCGGCATCAGTCGCTCGAGCGTGGCGCGAATGGCCGGATTGCCTGACGCGTCGATCAGGACGCCATGGAAGGCGTCGTCCGTCGTCATCGCGGCGTCCACGTCAGCGGCAGCGATCGCCTTTGCGAAGCGCTGGTTCTGGGATCGCATCGTGCGCATGTCCGCTGCCGTGAGATGGCGCACGCCGAGTTCGGCGGCGAGGGCGTGGAGCGCGGCCACGATCGGGTAGGCGTCGCGCGCATCCCTCCGGTCGAGGGGCGCGACGCGGGTGTATCGGTTCGGCTCCGACTCGACCAGGCCGTCTTCCTGGAGGCGTGCGAGCGCCTCACGGATCGGCGTCCGGCTGAGGCCCAGGCGGAGGACCAGCTCGGCGTCGCGCAGCCGCTCACCGGGTGCGAGGGTGCCATCGATGATCGCGATCCGAAGGACCGCGTAGGCCTGGTCGCTGAGCAGGAGCCGCTCGATCTGCTGGTTCCACGGTAGTGGCATGTGATATATTACACATCAGCAGGGACAGAGTGTCAAGACCCAATTGAAGGTTCACGGCCGCTGGTACGTCATCATCGTGAGCCCTCCAATCGAGGTCGATGCCATGGCCGGCGGCCCCGCGTACCGGGCTGGAGACGCAGCATCCGCGGCATCTAGCCCGCGGTTTGATTAGAGCTTCACCCACTGACCAAAGCCGTGGCGTCGTTCAAGGTCATAACCTTCCCCTGGCTCCAGGCCAGCGCAAAGTCGCTCTGACCTAAATGGGACCTGAGTTCCTCCATCACGTCATGTCTCTTTTGGCGGCGATCGGGAGTCAAAGGAAGGCCTCCTGCTTCATCCCCGAAAATGAACAGGCGACGTCCACTCATGATTTCATCTCGCTCGACCAAGGAGCCCAATAAGTCCCCCCACGATTCCCCCCAAAGTGATAACGGACAGAATCACCCGCCGGAATATGAGGTCAAAACGGCCATAGGAGTAGGAGTTTGCCTAGCACGCCCGGAGGGACTCGAACCCCCAACCTTCTGATCCGAAGTCAGACGCTCTGATCCATTGAGCTACGGGCGCTCAGTCCCGCATTCTACAAAGGGGTTCGAGGCTGAGAGTCTGAGAGAGATCTGCCTAGCGCTGTTTGCGCCGGGGGTCGGTCGACCGGGGTTCGGGCGGCGGGTCCTTGGGCTTGGCGATTTTCCCGGCTTGTTTCGGGTACTGCTCCTTGAAGTCTTCGTCGCTCGTCAACTTCTCGTCAGGCTTTGGCTGTGCTTTGGGCTTGGCGGCTTTCTTCGTGGCCATGCCCTCACCGTAACCGCCTACCCGGCACTTGAAAGTTCGAATCCGCGCCTTGTCTCGTCTGGCCAGCTTCTCGTTGGGCTGGTATGGACGAAACGTGAAGCTGGAGGTCCCGACTCTTCGGCCGCCCTCAGTCAAGGCATGAGCATTTCCGTAGGCTCCTCCGTCAAACAATCCGCTCCGGGTAGACCGCCATGAGGGATTATTGCCACTGATCGCGGAGGGTGAATGAGGATCGGAATCTTGACGGGTGGGGGAGACGTCCCCGGGCTGAACGCGTGCATCAAAGCGGTGGTCAATCGTGTCGCAGATGAGGGCCACAAGGTGGTCGGGATCAGACGGGGTTGGGGTGGCCTCGCCGAGACCAACCCCGATGACCAGACGACCATTGACGCGAACCTCATTCCGCTCGACCCCAATACCGTTCGCACGGTCGACCGGACCGGGGGCACTTTCCTCCACACTTCGCGCACAAATCCGGCCAAGGTGAAGACCGGATCGGTGCCATCCTTTCTGGCTGATCGGTTCACAGGCGATGGCCCCCACGACATCACTTCCCATGTGATGTCGGTTCTCGACGCGCAGGGGATCGATGTGCTGATTCCGATTGGTGGCGACGACACCCTTTCTTTTGGTCTACGGATGCACGACGAAGGGGTGCCGGTGATCGCCATCCCAAAGACGATGGACAACGACGTCCACGGCACCGACTACTGCATCGGTTTCTCGACGGCGGTCACCCGGGGCGTGCAGTTCATCCACAGCCTGCGAACCGCCACCGGATCCCATGAGCGGATCGCCGTTGTCGAGTTGTTCGGTCGGTACAGCGGCGAAACTTCTTTGATCACCGGCTACCTGGCCGGCGTCGACCGGGTGATCATTTCCGAAGTCCCTTTCGACGTCGAAAAGCTGGGCGAGATGTTGGTGGCGGACAAGAAACGCAACCCCTCCAACTACTCGATGATGACGATCTCGGAAGGGGCCCGGTTGCTGGAGGGCGAAATGCACCTGGCGGGCGAAGCCGACGCCTACGGCCATCGCAAACTCGGCGGGATCGGGGCCCAAACCGGCGAGCTGCTCAAGGAAGCCACCGGGGAGGAGATCGTCTACCAGCAGATCGGCTACCTGATGCGCTCGGGAGTTCCCGATTCACTCGATCTGATGGTCGCCACCAACTACGCGGTCATGGCCGCCGACCTCGCCGTGGAAGGAGGAACCGGTCGGATGGTCGCGCTCCGCAGCGGCACATACACCCATGTGCCGATCTCGGTCACGAGGGAAGGCGCCAAGAGGGTCGATGTAGACGAGCTCTACGACGAGGACGCCTACCGGCCCAAGCTCCGCCACGTCCTCGGCAAGCCGATGTTCCTCTATTAGACCCGTTCTTGTTTCTCCCCCCGGAGGGGGGAGTCCCGGAGCGAAGCGAAGGGGAGGGGGGCGTTTTCTTTGGTGCGAAGACGAGAGCTAAGCAGAGGAGGCTTCGTCTGGAACGCCCTCCTCGATCGGGTTGTTGACGGGGTCCTTGCTCCACTCGTACCACCCGCCGTCGTAGACCGCGATCCGGTCCCATCCCATCAAGTAGGCGTAGAACCACGTCTCACTCGCTCGCCACCCAGTCCCGCAGTAAAACGCCACCCATTTGTCAGGCGTGATCCCGGCCTCTGCCCAGTTCGCCACGATCTCCGGGTAGGGGCGCATCGTGTTGTCCACGTTTCGGTAGTGCTGCATGTGATAGGCATCCGTACCGCAGTTGCCCCACACGTCGCCCGCGATTCGGCCCCGGGGTTCGATGTAGTTGTACCCGCTCACCTTGCCGGTGTGTTCTTTCCAGGTGCGGACGCTGACGAGGGCGGCGCCGGCCCGGTCGGCCAGGATCGCCTTCGCCTCGGGGAGATCGATGATGTACTCGGGGTGCTGAGGAATCGCCACCCCGAAACTCTCGATCGGAACTGCCTCACGAATGACCGTTTCGAGCGGGTAGCCGGCAGTCACCCACCAGTCGTACCCTCCGTCGAGCAATCGCACGTCTTCGACACCGGCGTAGCTGAGGATGGCGGCTGCCCGAGTCGCAGCAATCTGACCCGCACGCCGACCCGGCCACTTTTCATTTGGGTCCCCCACGGTGTCGCGTCCGTACAGCACGACTGTGGTGTCTGAGGCGATTCCGAGCGACAACAACGTTGCTTCGAGCTCGGCTGCGGTGCGTCTCTGCCACAGGTTTAACGGGTCTTCGACTTGGTTCGTGTCGAGGTAAATCGCCCCGGGCAAGTGCCCTTCTTCGTACTCCTCGGGTACGCCGAAGTTGACATGCAACACGACGTACGAATCGCCCCGATAGGTGTCAGGGTTTTGTCCGTTTATCAGCTCGAAGAGCCATTCGGGGTAGACGAGCTTCTCGTAGTTGGGGATGCTTTCGACGGGCAGGCTGTCGTCGGCCGCCCACTCCGACCATCCCGGCTGATAGACGAGGACTTCCAGGCCGCGCTCGAGCAATAGTGCCCTGAGATCGCTCGTTTCCTCTCCATAGAGGACCACGGTGGTGGCCGAGCTGATCCCCTTCTGTTCGAGGAGCTCATCGACATCGTCGTTGCTAACCCGGAAGAGCCAGTCGCGGGGAAACGCCACGGCTCCCGGAATGTGCCCACCGCGTACCGCCCCGCCAAGACGCCACCCGTTGTATGCGGCGAGCGATCGGGTGTCGACCACGGTGAGGCCCACCTCGGAAAGCCGCCCGGCGAGCTCGGCGGTTGAGATTGTTTGTTCGGAAGCTTCTTCGGCTAGTTGTTCGATGGCAATTGTCATGTTGGTGTCCTTTCGGGCGTTGGCTCGGTCATCCAAAAACAAAAAACCCCTGCCGGTGTGTTGGCAGGGGTCTGGTGGCAGAGGGCTAATTGAATCGAACTATCAGCACATGACCACTTTCCCTGCCGGTCGGCAGGAGTGATGCATACAGCAGCAGTGCGACACGAATGGTTGGGTGGATGGGGCGGTCATGAAGGCGGGGATTCTGCCACCTGGTCGCTGATCGCGCAAGGATCGCGTGCGCGGCTGCGTTAATCCTTCCGGGTGAAAGCCTCCAACTCCGCCGTGATCCGGGACAACTCGTCGGCCGCGGTGTCCGACTTCGCCCGGGCGGCGTCGGCTCGGCGCCGGGCTTTTTGGGCGTCCAATTCGAGCGCTTTGGCGATCCGCTCGAGCTCCAAGGCTTCGCTAGCCAACTGCGTCGCCGCCTTGTTGGCGGCTTTTTTTCTGGCCGTTACGTCGGCAGTCTGCGCTTTGTCCTGGTTGTCTCGGCTTTTGGCCCCGACCTTCGAGGGAGCGCCGACGAAGACTTCGAACCCCGTCGGTTCCAAATCACTCGTGAGGCGCCCGCTCTTGATCAGGTCCCGGTTCTCGGCTGAGCTCGCAGAGCCCAGCGTCCGCACCACCCGGTCGATGATGGCTTGACTTATGCCGGGGATTGTTTCCTTCGCGGCCTTTTGCAAGATACGAACTGATGCCGCGTGCTCTTTTCGAGACAATTCGAAGTCGGTCGACTTGCCCTTCAGGAGGTCCTTTTGTGCCTGTTCGAGTGCTTCGCCGGCCTTTATCAGCCTCTGAATGTCCAACTCTCGAGTCCGGGCGAGCTGGTTAACCACCCAGGCCGAAAGGCTTGGCTTTTTGAACTTCGCAATCTCGTCGGCCAACTCCGTATGCCCGAGCTCGCGGAATCGCTGAACGATCTCATTGCGCGTCGAGACGAAGGTTTCGAGTGGGGACGTATAGAGCCGGTCGAGCTCGGTGTCAGGATCGGGTGCTTGTCCGGTCAAAGCTTCCCGTCTTTCCAGTCGCACCACGCTTTCAGGACCTTCTTCAGCTCTTCAGCACGAGACCTCACATCTTCGAGGTCGGAGAAGCGCATCACCCGACCGGTGTCCCCTTCGCCCTCCAATCCCGCAAAATCGCCTGGAATCTTCGCTCCGGTGTGGAACAAAAGGCTGACGAACCGCTTCGCTGGGTTGAAGCTGAAGATGTTGCCGTTGTACTCGAAGGTCGGAGTACTCCATTTGATGGATTCGGTGATGCGTGGGTCTGCCTCCAATGTCAGCTCGCGGACTTCCTGCATGGCTGCTTCGAGCGCAGGCTGTTTCTTCTCGAACCAGGCATCAACCAGAGGATTTCTCGACAGATTCTTTGGCATTCCCCCAATTTGGCAGGTCAAAAGGTCCTCTGGACCAATCCCAACTGTGGATAACTGCGAATAGAGTGGGTAGGTAGCGGGTTAGGGCAATTAGGGAGGCTAAGTGAAGAGTTTGGCCCGGGCGGGAGTTCTCGCCACGATTTTGGTATTTGGTATGGGTGTGGGATCTGCCATCGCCCAGGAGGCGGTTGCCACCGTGACCGTCATTCATGCCGTCCCGGCGGAAGATGGGTTCCCGGCCGATGTCTATCTGAATGGCGATTTGATCATCGATGGCTTCATATTCGAGGCAGCGAGTGAGCTGTTTACGATTCCGGCCGGTGCCGCTGAGCTCGAAATCTTTGCCGAGGGCGCTGATCCGGACACCGAAGACCCGGCCGTCTCTGACACGGTCACCTTTGAGGCGGGAACGGACTACTCCGTTGTTGCCCAAATCGTCAATGAAGCCCCGGTCCTGTCCGTGTTTGTCAACGACACCAGCCAGCTGGCCGCAGGCCAAGCTCGTTTGACGGTTCGCCAGGCTTCCCTGCTCGCCGACGTCGACGTTGTCCTCGACGGGAACGACCTTTTCGGAGCGCTGATGCAGGCGACCGACGCGACGGCGGACGTAACAGCGGGCGCACACGATGTGTCTTTCCTAGCTGCGGGCGAAGTGCTCGAAGAGCGGTCCCTTCAGCTTGACGAGGGCGCATTGCTTGTGCTCTATGCCGTCGGCTCGCCTGATAACGATTCGTTCGGCCTTCTCGCCCAGCGAGTCGTCGCACAGACGACAGCGCCGGGTGGGGTTCCGACCGGAAGCGGCGGACTCAAGGCGGAGCAGGCTTGGATGCCCCTCTATTTCGGAGTCAGTGCATTGGTGCTCTTGGTGGCTGGGCTTCGTATCAGGGGTTCCGCAAGGCTGTGACGCGACTCGGCCCGGCCCTCATCCTGGCCACGCTATTGATGGCGTGTGCGGGAACGGGGGCCGGGACTGCGTCGAGACCTCCATTGCCTGACCGCATGGAGGTGCGCCCAGAAACTTCGGCTCAGGCGACTCCATTAACTGAAACCACGACCCCTGAAACGTATCCCGTGTCGCCGACGCTCCACGGTGACCACGTTGGAGTGGTCATCACTGAGCATCGACAACGACGTGGTAGGCGAAGAGCCTGCTCCGACCGCTCTGCAGATCGAGGCCATCGGAGTGACGGCGCCAGTCATCCCGCTCGGTGTCGTGGCTGAAACCGGACAGATGGAAGTGCCGGACAACGTCGATGAGGTGGGTTGGTATCGGTTCGGACCCTCGCCCGGGCAACCGGGGTCATCGGTCCTGGCGGCACACGTCGACCTCTACGGCGAAGGTCCAGGGGTCTTCTACAACCTCGACCGGCTCTTGCCCGGCGACAGCATCAACGTCCTCTTCGAGGGCGGCGAGACGACCACTTTCGTTGTTACTTCGTCGGAGCGGGTGCCTAAAGGCGGGCTGGCAGTCGAGTCGATTTTCGCTCAAGACGGCCAGCCCGTCCTGACGCTCATCACCTGTGGCGGTGCCTTTAACTATTCCAGTCGAACCTATGACGACAACGTGGTCGTCACCGCCCAGCCGGAGTCGCCCTGAAAAGCGTCTTGTCCGGGCTGCTCGCGACGGTTCTGTTGGGTGCGGGGTGGCTCTATTCCCGCGATTTGGAATCGCCGCCGGTGACGATCATCGAGATCCCGGTGGCAACCACAACGACGCCCGACACCGCGACGACGGCGCCCGCGACTACTTCTCCGACGACAACTGACACCTCACCGGTCACGACCTCGGTCGCAGAGCAGACTCCTGGGCCGACCACAACCGAAACCGAGAGTTCGATCGAAACGGACAGCGCACTTGGGCCAGACTGGATCTGGCGGATCGCGGTGGCCGGAGCCTTGATCGCGTTGGGGGGCTTCAGTCTGTACCGCGACCGCCCAACCCGACGGGATGCAGTGACCGTTTCGAAATTACCGGCAGCGCTCGCCGCGGCGTCCATGCCCACCGCCGCACCAGTCTCTAATTCGAAGGGTTTCCAAGCGATCGAGTATCGGACCGGGGGAACGCTGCGAGGGTCGGAGGTGCGCTCCCAGAGCGTCGCGACGTGCAGCGAGCTCGAACCCGCTATCGACGCGGCCCGGCAAGCGCGGGCCAAATTTGAACCCGATCATTTGCCAGCCGACGCCTGGTGGGTGGTGTGGGATTTGGACACCCAGCGAGCCGCTTGGATCGCCGAATACGACACTCCCGGCGAACGGGTCATCGATTTGAGGTACGGCCGCTCGGTGACTGCTCCCAAAGCCGAGTCAGACGTAGGTTCCCAGGACTAGTTCGACCGCCCTGGCCAAACGGCTCGTTCAACCTGAGGTCGCCGCAAACCGATACCAATGGTCAGGTGATGACCACGCCGCATTTCGCTCCTATGGCTCGCTCCACTGCGTTCTTCGACGTGTTGCCGACAGCGATGGCCGCCCTGCGATTCCCCGAAACCGCCCTGGCTGTAGCCCTGAGCTGGGCTTCAGACGTAGTGGGGGCGACCATGGTTCGCGCCTACGTCGTTGAGTCCCAGGGAGTGACCTGTCTGGCAGAGTCTGGTGTTGATGCTCGCCCGGTTCCGGCGAGTGGGAGAGCCGCAGATGCCGAGGAGGATGGCTTCGTTCGAGCCGTAATTGCGGGCTCGGACAGGGAGACTCAGCAATGGGAGCCAGCCGATTGGAACGCCAGTTCCGGCCGTCCCATCGACAACGGCTACGCGGTCATCGTCTACTCGGGATACGGGGCCGGTCCGCAGACCGATCCGTCCCAGATCCGTGACCCGTTGCTGTTGCTCATCAACCAACTCTGGCTTTCAGCCAAGGTCAAGGTCATGAGCCAGGAACTCAGCCAGCTGCGCGAGGAGCGGGCAGTTGTGTCGGCGACACTTCGCCATGATCTGCGCCACCCCATTCAGGCCATCACCGCGGCCTCCGACATTCTGAGCGGCAGCAAGATTCCTCTGGCGGATGAAGAGCATGAGGAGTTCCTCACGATGATCAACTCCGAAGCTCATCGCTTGAGCCGGATGATCGACGAGGCTTTCGTCGAGGCCGTTTCCTCCGAGCACGTCCCTCCCAAACTCAATTGTGTCGAGGCCACCGAGTTCATCGGAGAGGTGGCTGAAGCCGTCAAACGGGGGTGGGGGGGCGAAGTCGATGTCTGTGTCGACCCCCACACGCTCCGAACGGATTCTGACCTTCTCCGCCGGGCGATGCTCAACCTCGTGCACAATGCTCAGAAGTACGCGCCCGACGGCACCAGCGTGCAGATTCGCGGGACGATGCGGGGGACGAGCTATGGGATCAGCGTGGTCGATGCCGGCGAAGGCGTAGACCCCGCGTTGGTTCCCTACCTATTCACTCCTTTTTCCAACGACACTCGTCGCCTCGACAGCACCGGCCTCGGTTTGGTCTCGGTTTCGAGAACTATGCAGCGGCTTGGGGGTCGCGTCACCTACTCGCGGGTTTCGGGAACCACGGTTTTCGAACTAGTCGTGCCGCTGGAATAGGGATGCCGTTGCCAGGCGAGAGCACTCTCGCCGAGCTCGCCGCCAAGGTCGGCGCCACCGACGTCTTCGTCCTCGTCCCAGTCGAGGACGGACGGCTATTCAATGTCGATGGAGTGGGCCGTGGGGAAGGTTGGGCAGGCAATGTCACCCTCCAGCCGGCGGAGGAACCGGTTCTCGCTCGTGCCGCCTCCGACTCGGAGGTTCACTTCGAAGGCAGCCATCCGCGGAGGGTTTTCGGTCCCTACTGGGCGCGCCGGGCTGCCGCCCTCTCCAGCCAGGGAACGGTCGTGGTTTTTGGCGGGGACGACCTGATGGTTGATTCCACCGAGCTGGCGGAAACGGCAGAGGCGATTCGACGGACGGCGGGGAGCAAGGTCAAGCTCACCAAGCTCGAAGCTGATCAAGCCGAAATAGCACAAGCTCGACGCACTGTCTACGAAGCGGCCCAACTCGAGACGGAAGAACTGGCAATTCATCTGGCGACGGCGGCGGCCTCCGCGCTCGGATGCGAGTACGCAGCCGTCTATTTGCCCGAAAAGTCATCGATGCCTTTTATCGCCGACCTTGGCTGGCGCCCGGCGGCGTCTCCCGAAGAAGTCACCGCGGCCATCCTCCCTCTGTGGCAGGCGTCGCGACACGGTCCCGTGGTTGAGCAGGACGTCTCCCAGAGCGCCCGCGTTCATCGGCCGCTTGGCTGGGACGACGGTGTGGTCTCGGCGGCGGCAGCTCCTCTCGGACCCGACGGGTCAGTGGGAGTGCTGGTGGTAGTTCATACCGGCATCCGCCCGCGGGGGTTCACCGACCTTTGCACCCGGGTGCTGGCGGCGGTGGGGGAAGCCGGCACCGACTTGCTCAGTGCTTGACCATTCGAGCGTGACGCTATCTGCTCGCGTCGATCAGCTCCCGCGTCGTCGCTAGAGCCGTCGGCAGGGAAAACTCGAAGCAGGCGCCACCCAGCCGCTCAGACGAGCGATAGCGCATGGTGCCCCCGTGGGCATTCACGAGATCCTTGCCCACCGAGAGTCCGATGCCTGAGCCGGCAATTGACCCGTTCTTGTGGGCACCTCTCTCGAACCGTTCGAAAATGGAGTGTTGGTATTTGGGGGGAACCCCGTCTCCATCGTCGTGGACCTCGAACACGATCGAGGCGTTGTCCGATCGAGAGACGATCGCGATGCTGGACCGTCCGTAGCGGACTGCGTTCGTGATGAGGTTGACGAGGACCTGCCGGATTCGATCCGGGTCGGCCCAGATTGTGGCGTTCTCATCGAGATGGGTAGCGACCGCGCGCCCCCCTGCGGCCGCGGCGACGGCTTCTCTCACCAATTCGGCGGCTTTGTAGTCAACTCGATTGAGCTTGACGTTCTGCAATTGATCGCGAGCAACGTCGATCAAGTCGGTAACGATGCGCCCGAGGTGCGTGGCTTGGACATTGATTGTCTCCACCATTTCTCGTCGATCGGCCGGCGTCAACATTTCGTCGGCTTCCAGGAGAATTTGCGCGTATCCCTGGATACCGGTGAGGGGCGTTCGGAGCTCGTGGGAGACCGAAGCCACTAGGTCATCCCGTTGTCGTTCGAGGAGCTCCTTTCGCTCCCGGAGCGCGATCCCTTGACGGCCGATCACCAACGCCGCCACTGCCGTTGTGGCGATATTCAAAATCAGGTCGTTGCCCGAACTCATCGTGAGACGGATGGCAAAGAGTGCGGCGACTGCGGAATAAGGGGCGATCAGCTGCCACGGTCGCACAGCTCGGTAGGTGCGATCGGAGGCTTTCGCAGGCTTTGTCACGAGCCAAGCGGTGAAAGATAGGAACCCGTAGGAGCACAGCCAGATGGCGTCTAGCCATCCCCAGGCAACGTAGGTCTCGGCGGCGACCTGGAGGGAAAAGATCACGTCGGCTGCGGTGGTGAGAGCCACGGCGCCGGCAAGGAAGACGACTCTCAAATCAAGGCGTTGTTCGGAGCGCCGCATCGCTAAGACCATCAATGCGGTGGCGAGCAAGACATCGCCAAAGGGATAGAGCAGGTTGAGGAACGTCTCGATCGAGTCGGAACCGACATAGACCACGCGATGCAGGTACGCGACCCACATCACTACGGCCAATGACACCGTCCCGGCGATGGCATCGATCGCCAGCCGAATTCGTTCGAAATGCCCGGGTCGGAGATGGGGGAGAAGAATGATGCCGACGAACAGCAGCGGGTAACCCGCTGCATAAAAGAAGTCGGCCAACCCGGGATAGGGGATTTCGCCGGCCGTTGCCTGCACGATCCAGATCACTTCTCCGATGCCCCAACAAAGGACGCCTGCTCCGATCAGCATCCATGCGGTACGCGATCTGCCACGGTGTGATAGCGAAGCGGCGAAGAGAACGACGCCCGCAATGGTCGACAAGGTCGCATAGGCCGGACCGGCGACCCCTACCTCCGTCAGGGGCCCCGAAAACGCCAGGATCAAGGCAAACACCACTGCCGCCAGAGCAGCGGTTAATGCAATCAGGCGAGTCGCAGTGGTGATCAGGGTGGGTTGGGGCGGTTGGCTGGCTGGCGCGGCTGGATCCTTTTGTCAGATCACTTTTCGGCGGATTCGGCCTTTCAGTAAAGGGGCGACACCCACCAAATCAAGGCTTCTGGCCGAATCACCCTTCCGGGAGGATGGACTCGCCCCCTTTTGATGCCTTCTCCTCCGTTTTGAAGACGCTGATCTCCCCAGACGGTTCGAGAAAGGCCAGTCTGACCTGGCCCAGGTCTTCGATCTCTCGATCTCGCAGGGCTGAGAAGAGCTCTTGTTGGGAAAGGTTCTCCTTTTCCAGCGCATCCTCGTCGAGGACGCCGTCCGAGATGAGCTTGCGCGGCTTGCTCTCCAGAATCTGTTCGAGTTTGGGCGATTTCTCAGTCACCTCTTGGAGCATTCGCTGCAGAAACACCACCACGGTGATGACCGTGATCCCGTGAATGATGGGGATGTCCTCGTAAAACATCGGGTCCCCTACCGACGAGCCCAACGCCACGATGATCACCAACTCAAACGGGGAGAGGTGACCTAATCCTCGCTTTCCGATCACCCGCACGATGCCCAGTGTGTAGAGGTACATGATCGTCGTGCGGACGACGATTTCGACGATGAAGCCCCACGCGAAATCATCGCCGACCAGCATTTTCACTGGATCAAATTCCATCTCTGCCTCCCTGGATACTTTGAGTGAGGCTATCGACCTCCTACGCAGGAATGAGTGAGCGGCTGGCGAGAAGCTCGCACTCCGCATCGGCGATTTCCCCCAAGCCACGCATCAGACGCGAGGCCTCGGGTCCATCCCAAACAAAGCTGGACAGAGCAACGATGTGGTCGAGGTACGGAACCGCAAAGTGGTCTCGCAACGGTCGGTATGACGAGATCGCGTCCGATTCGCGGCCCGGGTCGCGCAAAGCATGATCGACTGCCTGCGCGCAGAATTCGGCATCACGCAAGGCGTCGGTGATCCCGTGCGCGGAGATCGGATCCTCGGTGAAACCCGCATCCCCTACCAGGCACCAGCCCGCCCCGGCAGGGTCACGGAGAAGGTTGGGAATGCTGTTGGCTCGATAAAGCCTTCCCACGCGCCGCGCACCGACCAGAAACTCAGGCGCCACGCGCGCAAGAGTCCCTTGGAGATAGGTCTCGGCATCCCGGGGCGTTTCGGCGAGCGGCCCGCCCACGAAGAGAATGGTGAGCCCATCGTTGGTCGGGATGGCGCCGACATTGCGTTGGTTTACAAATCTGAAGTCATACCCGGGGATCTCGGCGCCCTCGAAATACCCGTAAACGAGCCCGTTGGCCGGTGGGTGATAGCGCAGCAGCTGGGCGCCCACCGAGCGAGCCACTCGAGATTGCGTTCCGTCGGCGCCCACCACCCAGCGAGCTGGAATCGTCGACTCGCGTGTTTCGGTCCTGACCATGACCCCGTTGACCCGGCCCTGGCTGTCGTGGCTGACTCCTGATACGGATCCACCGAGGAAGGTTGCGCCCGCATCGATTGCGGCTTCCAACAGGACCGTGTCCAGCAAGGTGCGGCGAGGGGCGTAGTAGGCATCGACGCCAAAGGCATCCGCTACCGGAAACTTGATCTGCTGGCTTCCGAAGACCAGGTTGATCTGGCGGATGGCCGGCGTCCCAGCTTCGACTATCCGTTCCAGGACACCAAGTTTGCTTAGTTGCAGCACGCCACTTCGCATAAGCGCGTGCGTCGAGACGGTGTCCTTTGGGGGCCCGGCTCGATCGACGATCAAGACGCGGTGTCCGGCACGCGCGAGATGCAACGCGGTTGCGGCTCCTGCGACACGAGCGCCGACAATGATCACATCCCATCGTTCTTTCCAAAGGTCGGGTGTCGCCGGGGCCTGGTCGAGGCCCCGGCGCATGGATCCATTCATTACTCGACCGTCACCGACACCGAGGTGCCATTGGTGAGCATGTCGTAGACGGCTGACCGAGCGATGGAACGCTCGACTACCTTGCGCAGGTCGTCGGCATCGGCATCGCCTTCGATCCGGACTTTCATCTCGATCTTCTCATAGCCGTTGCGGACCGTCGGATCGAGACCAAGCAGTCCCATGAGGTCGATGTCACCGCTGACTGTGGACGACACTGAGGTGAGGTTCACGCCGCGGGCGGCGGCGACATTGCCGATGCCAGCGGTGATGCACGCCGCGAGCGTGTGCAGCAGGAACTCGACGGGGGTGGGGGCGAGGTCCTTGCCGGTCAGCTGGGTGGGATGATCGGCCTCGAAGGTGTGCGATTCGTTGTGGGCGAGCTCGCTCCCGAGTCCGTAGAACCCGCTGATCGTGCTCTCGGAGTGGGTGCCGCTTTTCCACTGGTTGGTGGCCCGGAACTGGAACTTGGCGGCGACGGGCATGGACTTGACTGCGTCGAGAGCTCCGAAGAGAGCCTCGGTGTCGACGCCGTTTCTGACGGTTGTGGTGGTCATTTCATTCCTTCCTTTGTTCTTGGTCTTTGTGTCTTCTGTCTCGGTCGGCCGATCGACCGACTCGTGGGATGCATGAGGGGTGTTGTCTTTTGGTGCTCCTTCCTCTTAGAACAGCTCGGCGATTAGACGGGCAGCACGAGCGGCGCCATCGGTCTCGACCGGGAGATAGTCGATGGGACGGGAGACCTCGGTCACCAAGGCCGAAGCGATGTCCTCGGGCGTCGACTCGTGATATTGCATGCAGCGCCCGGCCCGATACCTGTCGAGGCGGTAGCGCACATGACGGTTCTGCTCGAAGTGGTTGCGTAGCGGGAAGTAGAGGAAGGGTCGGCGGGCCGCGGTCAGTTCCATCGTCGTGGTGAGCCCACCCTGGACAATCGCAAGGTCACAGGCGGAGAGATGCCGGTGGAGGCGGTTTATGTAGCCGACTACCTCCACCCCGTCGGGTACCACGAGGGAGTCCGGATCGATCAGTGGTCCGGTGACGACGATCATCCGCAGGTCGGGCAGTTCCTTGTGGGCGTAAGGGAAGGCCTCGACCACTTTCTCGAGCAGACTCCGGCCCACGCCGGATCCGCCCACCGTGACAAGACAGACCTTTTCGTCATCGTGATATCCGAATTTGGCTCGCATCTCAGAGACTTCATCCGGCGACGGGGGAGTGAAGCCGGTGATGTACCCGGAGAAGGCGAAGTGATCGAGGGTCCAGTCCTTGATCAGAGGAAGATCGGGGCCGAGTGAATCAGGTATGACGTCATCGGGGTTGCCGACGAAAACCGAACGGTCGCGAATGCGGGGGAAGCGAGCGACATGCTCGACCATCTCGGCGTTGTAATCGGCGGTGAGAAAGGCCTCCCGCTCCCCTCCGTCAGGCATGGGGACGAAGCCGACAAAATCGGTCATCCACACCTGCGAGCCCCGCTTGAGCTCCGGGTTCTCATGCCAGAAATGGTCGATGTCCCACGCCTCGTCGGCAAGGACGAGGTCGTAGTTGCCTTCTTCGACGACCTCTTGGAAGACCATGAAATTGGCGACGAGGATCTCGTCCATCCGGCGCAGTGCCTGAAAGGCGTTGAGGTCATGATCGCGTGCTTCCGACGCCCAGTGCTCGGTCTCACTGGCCAGCCAGCGGCTCGCGGGGTGGATCGTGTGCCCTTCGGCTTCAAGGACATTGGTGACTGGCGGTTGGGCGAGCCAGTCGATCTGGAGCTCCGGATCGAGGGCAGTCAGCTCGTTGGCGATGGCGATGTCCCGTCGGGCGTGGCCGAGGCCAATCGGTGAGGAGACATAGAGGGCTTTGCGTGGCCGGGCGGCACCGCGCGACCAGGTCTTTGATTTCATCGGCTGTCCTTCGATCGAACTGACGAATGCGCTGATATGACGATTGACAATGACTGGTTCTCTTGCCGGCAACGAGATGGCCGGCGCCTTCGATGAGAATGAAATCCCCTCCGGTAAATTCGGCTACCGCCCGGCCGCGCCCTGGCATCTGACAACGATCCTCGGAGCCGTGAAGTACGAGCACCGGGCATTGCACTGAACGGCACAACCACTCGGCGAGCTCCGGAGTTGCCCCTTTGGTTTCTTCATCATTGGCCATAGCCATCGTGTCGGGGTCTGTCTCGAGTGCCCACCCCACCATGTCCTCGACCAATTTGGTCGAATGGGGCTCGGTCGCCAGTAGGTCGAACCAGAAACGAATCCAATCCTCATAACCACCCCGGCGCCAGAAGGCCGGGTTGCACATCTCCCATCCCTGGGGATCGATGGGGACGTCGTCCCAGCGAGCTTCAACTTCCGTCCAATGCGGGTTCGGATCCCCGATGAAGGGAATGCCGGGAGAGATGGCAACGATGCCGGCCACACGCTCGGGAAATGTGGCCGCGGCCAGAAAGGCCCACCACGCGGCATGGCAATGGGAGACAAGAATTGCCTCGGCGACTCCGACTTGATCCATGATCGCGACTATGTCTTCCACTATCTCGGGTGGTCGATAGCCATCTGCGGTTGTCGGACGATCAGAGCGGCCGTTGCCGCGCCCATCGAAAGTGACAACGCGGTGGTGTCGAGCGAGGTGATGAATCTGGCCTTTCCAACTGCGGGAGTGGGTGATCGGCGAGGGTGGGATGAGGAGCAAATTGGTCGTGCCTTCGCCAAAAACGTCGTAGGCGACCTTGACCCCGTCACGCTCGACGAATCCCGAGAAATCCGGATAGCGGGCTCTCATACCAGAATCTCCTGGCGGGGAGCATGCAGTTCGACGAAGTCGCGGATGGCGCGATTCACGAGCACTGGATCTCGACTCTGCGGACAGTGACCTCCGCCCTCGATCAGCAGCAAGGTCCCGCCGGTGAGCGCCGCCAGCCTCTCGCTTCCTGAGAAGTGCGCAACGCGATCGGCTGTGCCATGGATGACAAGGACCGGGCAGCGGATGGCTGCTGAATAGTTCGCGCTCCTCGTTCCTCTCCGAGGAATTCCTTCAGTTGCGTGGCGATGAGAACCTCACCGGTGGTCTCGTTGGCCCAGCCGACGCCGTCTTCCCATTGCTTGGTCGAATGGGGCTCGGAGAAGATTCGCCCGACGAAGAATTCGGTGAAGTCGCGGTAGTTCGAGCGCCAGTA
This sequence comes from uncultured Acidimicrobiia bacterium, assembly GCA_963761985.1. Classification (GTDB taxonomy): domain Bacteria; phylum Actinomycetota; class Acidimicrobiia; order Spongiisociales; family ZC4RG35; genus JACCTH01. The sequence continues at coordinate 123,971 of CAVXIT010000002.1, read as the reverse complement.
GTGCATGTTGTATTTGTCCCAACCCTGGTAGCGATCGAGCCGCGCTTCGAATGGTGTCGAGTTTCGTTCAGGGAGAGGGTCGCCGAGGGAGGTGGAAATGCCTATCAGCACCGCTCCAAGGACCCGAGACGGGTGGAGGCCCGAGAGCATCGCTGCCAGCGATGCTCCCGCAGACACTCCGGCAAGAAAGGCTCGCTCCGTAGAAGTGGCGTCGAGCACAGCCACCGCGTCATTGATGAGGCGCATCGAGTCATAGGCGCTCGGGTCAACCGGTCGGTCGCTCTTGCCGTTACCCAAGCCGTCATAGGTGACCACCCGGTAGTGCCGGGCGAGGAATGCGATCTGTGCTTTCCAATGCCGCGAGTTGAAAAGCGACCAGGTAGGCAAGAGCGCAATCGTGGGACCGCTGTTCTCGTAGATCTCATAGGCGATCGAGAGACCATCGCGAACAACCTCGCCGGTGTGGTCGGGGTAACGAGCCCTCATCGGTCGCTCTCCTCCATGGTCTTGATCAGGCCACCAACCGAGCGCAACGCCCTGCGCGTGGTGGCGTCCTGAAATCCGAGCAAGATCAAGGCCTCCGCACCGAGGAACGCCGCCCCGACCAACGAGGCGAGATTCGTGGGGTCAACAAGCACCTCCGTTCGGAGCCGGGTAGTCGCAGATTCGGCCACGTCGCGTAAAAGCGAGAACCAGCCCTCGAGGTAGGTGCGGACGGCCTGGGCGATCTCGGGATCCGACCAACCGGCCGCCATCATTTCCTGCAGTACCCGGACATATCCCGAATCGAGGTCTCGATCCAGGAAATCGCAGGCCTGTTCCCACTGCTTCCACAGGGGCTGGTCGGCTGAATACATGTCAGCCTGCCTTGCGAGCAGTTGGGCGTTTTCCTCGGCTAGGACCTCTAGGACCAGATTCTGTTTGGAACGAAAGTGATAGTGAATCTGGCTGAGCGGTACTCCGGCGATTTCCGCGATTCGCCTTGTCGAAAGCTGGGAGTACCCGGATTCGATCAACGCCGCCTTGGCCGCTGCGAGCACTCCCGCTTTAGTTGTCAGTGCCGATGTCATTGGGAAAAATGCCTCGTTCGGTCGCTCGACCGAAACGTATCTGAAAGCACCCGATTTGTCAACCCCTCAATTGGGAAAGGGTGACACGGAATGGACCCGCCCGATACTTCGAAGAGCCTCGCTAGTTATCTCAACGATCACTGGGCGGGATCTGCTTTGGGCGAGCGACTTGCCGATCGGCTTGCAGCCAAGAACCGCGACACCGAGGGGGGACGGGAGTTCGTGAGGATCGCCCGGGAAATCAGGGAGGAACGGGGCACTCTCCAAGCCATCAGGTCGGAACTCGGAATCGATGGCGGCGATGTCAAGCGAACGGCCTCGATTGTCCTGGCATTGGCTACACAGCTGAAGACCAGCGTCGGCGGTTACGGAGCCCTTGGCCGTTTGTTCGAGATTGAGGCGCTCTTGGCCGGCGTGAGTTCGAAGCGAGGGCTTTGGGTAGCGTTGCGAAACTATTCGGAGCGGCACCCAGGGTTGACCGCCTTCGATCTCATTGGCCTGGAAAAGCAGGCGGCCCGGCAGGCCAAGGCGCTTCGCCAACTGCAACAACGCGCTGCTGCCGAAGCCTTTCTGTCGCCAGCAACGGACGATGGTTAGCTCCTCCAAAGCTCTGGACCAGCTCGCTGCCGAAGCCTTGGAGTGCACCAACTGCCCGCTTTATCAGCACGCGACCCAAACCGTCTTCGGCAGTGGACATTCGGGTGCCCGGCTGATGCTGGTGGGCGAGCAGCCTGGCGACGAAGAAGACAAACAGGGCGAGCCGTTCGTCGGTCCCGCGGGCAAGCTCCTGCGGAAGGCGTTGGACGAAGCGGGGATCGATGTGGATCAGCTCTATCTCACCAACGTGGTCAAACACTTCAAATGGAAACCGAGCTCCGGTTGGCGTCGGCTCCATCAGAAACCCAACCGCTCTGAAATCGGGGCTTGCAAACCGTGGCTCGAGGAGGAAGTGGCCATCATCCAGCCTCAGCTCATTGTCGGGTTGGGAGCCACGGCGTGCCAAGCCCTCCTCGGTCCCAATCTCAAGGTCACCCAAAGCCGCGGTCAGGTCTTTGACTGGGAGGGTCTCTCGGTTTTCGTGACCGTCCACCCCTCGTCGATCTTGCGCTCGCGCGAAACCCGGGAAGCCGACTACTCCGCGCTTGTTGCAGACTTGGTCGCAGCTCGAGGGTTGCTGACCTAGATCACGACAGCGAGGCCAGCGCGACGAACGTGCTGTCGAGCATCGATTCGACCGCCTCGCGCACGATTTGGCGATGAGGGTCGTAACCGGACATTTCCTCGTCTCGCTCGAGTAGCGGATTGCCGTCGATGGCGAAGATGGCGCCGGCGGCGACACCATGCAGCGAGGCAATGACGAAGAGGGCTGCTGCCTCCATTTCCACCGCGATCACGCCGGCCTGCTGCCACTGCGGGAGCGAGCTGCCAAAGATGGGATGCGGATAGAACACGGCTGAGGTGAGAACGATGCCGCGATGGACACTTGTCACAGTGTCTCGAGTCGATTCGATGAGGGCGTTGGTCACCTCGAGGTCGGCGACGGCCGGAAACTCGGGCGCCACCACTCCGGACGAGAAGCCATCGTTGCGGACCGCCGCCGTTGCGATGACGATGTGCCCATCGACTACGTCGGGCTGCATACCTCCGGCGCTGCCGGCCCGGATGATTGTGTCGACTCCCGAGCGACATAGCTCTTCGAAGCAGACCGCGGCTCCGGCGCCGCCGACTCCATGAGAGACGACTCCGATGTCAACCCCGTTGTATGTGCCGGCGTAGCTGAAGTACTCCCGATAGCTGCCAAGCTCGCGAGTGTTTTCGAGCTTCTCGGCGGCGAGCGAGGCACGTTTGGGGTCGCCGACGACGATCACCTTCTTTGGTAGATCACCCACCCGGACTTGCAGCACCGGGAGCACGGAATCGGCATCGAGCCTGATGGGACTGAATTTGGCGGGGTCGATCACTTAGATGGTCCTTTCACTGCCGCCGTCGATGGGGATCTGGGCACCGGTCGTCGCCGCAAAGCGATCCGAGCACAAGTCGGCGACCGTCTTCGCTACCAGGTCGGAGGTCACCTCGACCTGCAGCAGATTGCGTTTGCGGTATTCCTCAGGCGTAAGTCCAGAGCGTGCGGCTCGCTCGGCGACGAGTTCCTCGGTCCACAACCCCGTATCGAAGACCGCATCCGGATGAACCACATTGACGCGAACGCCGGCCTCGGCCCACTCGAGCGCCGCCACCCGCGCGAGCTGGGTCACGGCCGCCTTCGACGCGGAGTACGCACCAGCACCACGGCCGGGAGCCGGAACGTTTTTCGAAGCAATCACCACCACCCGTCCGCCTGCTGGAGACAGCCGGAGAATCGGGTCCAAACTTCTAAACAGGCTCGCCACTGCGTTCACGTTCACCGCCATCACCGAGTCCCAGGCCGCAGGATCGAGTTCAGCGACTGTTTGTGAGGCACCGAAAATTCCGGCCGCGGCGACCACCAGGTCGATGCCGCCAAATGCTTCGACGACGGCTGCGATTGCGTCCCGCTGTGCGTTTGGGTCAGTGACGTCGACTTCGAAGCCGCGCCAACCTGGCGCGGCGAAGGCCGTGGCGACCTCGGGAGAACGGTCAAGTCCGGCGACGGCCGCTCCGCGAGCCAGGAGCTCGGCGGTGCAGGCGCGGCCGATCCCGGAAGCCGCACCGGTGACGAGCGCGACCATCCCGGTGAACTCGGGCGGCTTGCCTGCCTGGCGCACCTTGGCCTGCTCGAGATCCCAGTACTCGGCGTCGAAGAGGTCGCTTGCTTCCAGCGCCCGGTAGCCCCCGAGAAAATCTTCGGATCGCTCCAGCACCGCGATCGTACGTTGGTAGATGTCGCCGGCGATTTGCGCGTCCCGGGCGCTGCGTCCGAAGGTGAGCATGCCCAGCTCGGTGTCGAGCACTACGCGTGGTGCGGGGTCCAGCATCTGCAGCGGAACCCGTCCGCGCGACTCGTTCTCGGCGAAATACTTCTGGTAGGCGGCTGCGTACTCGTCGACGTCACGCCCCACCATCGCCAGGTGTTTGGTCCGAATCACATGATCGGGGGTCAACGGGCCGCGCGCGGCGAGCGAAACTAGATCAGGGCGTTTGACGAATCGGGCAACCGCGGAATTGGTATGCCTCATCATCACCAGCGGGACGCCAGCCACTCGCGACACGTCCTGTCGGACCCCGGCGAGGATGACAGGGTCGACCGGACCGAGAGGCCCGTCCTGCGCGACCGATGAGGGGGCATTCATCGCCAGCCAATCCTCGGCTTTCGTGATGAGGTCGACGTGGCGGTCGTAGGCCTCCTTGGTCGTTGAGCCAAAGGTGAACAGTCCATGATTGAGCAGCACCATTCCGATGGTTTGGTCGGTCACCTGGCTGGGCCAGAGGTTGCGCACCGCTCGGGCTAGATCGAATCCCGGCATCACGTATGGCACGATTACCACTTCGTCGCCAAAGACCTTGCGGACGGTCGCAGCACCGTCGGCGACATTGGTGAGGGTGACGATCACATCGGCGTGGCTGTGCTGCACGGCCGGATAGGGGAGGAAGGCGTGTAGGAGGCTTTCCACCGACGGTTGCGGTGAGCCGGGATCGAGGCGCGCAGCCGAAAGCTCTCGCATCATTTCCGGATCGGACAACTTCTCGAGAGCCAAGAGGTCGAGGAGTCGCTCTTGTCGCAGCGGGGGAAACCCGGCCGGTTCGATCGATGCGAGATCCCATCCACTGCCCTTCACCCACAACGCGGGGATGTCTGCGCTGGTGATATCCCCGAAGGGCGCCTTGACCGAAGTGTTGCCGCCCCCATGAAGCACGAGCGCGGGATCGCTCCCGATCAGACGAGATCCGTATACGCATTCATCGAGCACGGTTTCGAATCTGCGCGAGTCGTCCCACCTGTTTTCCACTAGGTGTTCTCCATCAGTAGGGAGTGTCCCCGCCGTCGACGTTGATGGCTTGGCCGCGAATGATCAAGGCGTCGTCCGACAACAGGAACGCGATCACTTTCGCCACTTCGACGGGAGCAATCTTTCGACCCAATTGGGCAGCACCCATTTCGGCGAGCAGCTCGTCGGCGGGGACGTCGAGACGAGGCGAAAGCCATTCAGCCACCCCGGCCAGCATCGGCGTGTCGACCCCACCCGGACAGACCGCGTTGACGTTTATCCCGTTCTCCGCCCATTCCATCGCGAGCGACCTCGTGAGGCTGATCACCGCCGCCTTGGCCGCGTTATAGGCGGCCATGTTCTTGTAGCCGACTTTGCCGCAATTCGAGGCGACATTGACGATGGCACCGCCCTCAAGCTGTAGATGTCTCCCCACTTCGCGTGAGCAAAGGAACGTTCCAATCACATTCACCTCGAGCTGTTTCGACCAGTCTTCGACCGCAGCATCCCAGGCGGTGTCGAGAACGACGGATCCTGCGTTGTTGACCAACCCTTCCAGCCCTCCCAACCCCTCAATGGCTCGACCCACGCCCTCGGCAACACTCGTTTCGTCGGTGACATCGACACCGATCGCCACGGTCTGATCGCCTCCGGGATCGACGCGTCGAGCAACTTCCTTGGTCCTCGCTTCATCCAAATCGAACAGCGCCACCCGAGCCCCGCGTTCAAGCAGGACAGACACGATCCCACCGCCGATGCCGCCGGCCGCCCCGGTGACGATGTAGCGCCGGCCATCCAAAGTCATCATGCTGGCAACGTCACCATTCGGCTTGCGTCACCATGTGGTGTTGGCAAGGACACCGCCATCGACGACCAGGTTCGTTCCGGTGATCCAGCGCGAGAGATCGGAGATGAGAAAGACGCAGGCATCGCCAATGTCTTCGGGCGTCCCCAGCCTTTGGAGAGGGGCGGCCTTTCGCCAGCGGGCCACGCCTTCGGGCCAGTCATGATCAAGACCCGGGCCGGTCGATCAGGCCCGGCGAAACCGAGTTCACTCGGATCCCACGGTCGCCCCATTCGAGCGCGGCGGCTCTCGCGTGCATCAGCAGGCCTGCCTTGGCAGCTGCGTAGTGGCCATGGTTGCGGGCAGGCTGGGTGCCCTCGATCGACGCCACATGAACGATCGATCCACCTTGGGTCATGGAGGTGGCGACGGCTTTGGTCAGCCGGTGCACCGAGGTGAGGTTGGTTTCGATCATCTCCCGGAACTCCTCGTCGCTCATCGCGATCAAGGGAGCGATCGGCTGAATACCAGCGTTGTTGATCAGCCCGTCGATGCGCCCGAAGTGTTCGAGGGCCGCGGCGGTCACTTGTTCCGGCCCGATTTCGGAAATTAGATCGGCCCTGATCGAGGTGTGTCTGCCATCGATCTGAGGCGCGTCGCTGGTGCGGACATGCAACAGCAATTCCGCGCCGGCGGCGGCTAGGCGGCGAGCGATGCCGGTTCCGATACCCCCGCCGCTACCGGTGACGATCACGGCTTTGCCGGAGAGGTCGAGCAATTTAGAAGGAGCGGGTAGCCCGGTCATCGATTCGCAGAACCTATCGAGGGTCGCAGAAGGGCGCCACTTATGATGACTCGATGTCTGCTGCTGGGCGCACATCTCTGGTTGACCACATCTCGGCAGATCTGCTTAACCGTCTGCAAAGAGGTGAGCTGCGAGCCGGTGAGCGACTGCCGACCGAACACCAATTGACGGACGAGTACGGCGTCTCCCGGGCAACGGTACGGAGTGCTCTGCGTCGCCTGGAAAGCCTGGGTCTGACTGTCACCCGGCATGGCCTGGGGACATTCGCCAACGCTGGCACCACCGAGGTCCGCGCCGATCTCCGCCAGCTCAACTCGCTGTCGGACACCATTGCCTCGTTCGGGTTGACGCCTGAGATGAGTTATCGGAGCCGGGTCACCCGGTCTGCCACGGCTACGGAACGGCGCCGGCTCGACTTGCCTGCCCGAGCCAAGGTTCTGGCCACGGAGCGAGAGTTGATCGCAGATGGAAACGTGGTGGCCTTTTCCTACGACGCCATCCCTCGCCGCGTTTTCCCCCAGGAATTTGACGTCCATTCCGTCGACGGGTCCCTCTTTGCGGTTCTGGAGAGACATGACGCCCGAGTTGCGACCGCTCTCACCGAGGTTCACGCGGCCTCCGGCAGCGAAGTGGGTTGGGGACCACGACCGGCCGGGTCGAACTACGTGCTCTTGAGCCAAGTCCATTACCTGGAGAACGCCCGCCCGGTCATGTACTCGAATACCTTTTTCGTCGAGGGCCGGTTCACTTTTTCATTGATCCGTACGCGCTCGAGTCGCGGGTGAGGCGGACGATGTCGCCGGCGGCGGTGGGATAGGCCGCCTCCAGCTCAGCGCGCTGACCGAGCTCGAAGTCTTCCGGCCGAAAGCCGGGAGCCATCGTCGTCCCGAGCAGAGAGATCGAACCAGTCGTGGCTGAACCTTGCCAAACGCCGCCAGGCACGGCCAACTGTGGGCTTTGCCCATTGCCGAAATCAGGCCCGAGGAGCGGTCGTTCGATGCGGCCATCTGGATGAAGGAGCAGCATTTGCAGTGGATCACCCGCATAGAAGTGATAGATCTCGGTTGTTTGCAATCGGTGGAGCGCCGAGAACTCGGCGGGAGTCACGAGGAAGTAGATCGCCGTTGAAAAATCATCCCGATAGGTCTGGCGGAAGAATCCGCCCTCATCGGGCAGCGGTTCCAACTCGAGCAGGGCAATGAAGTCCTGGGCAGTCACAAGCCAGCCAGGTTTTTCGCCCGCGCCGTCGCCTCCGCTCGAACCTGAGCTACGTCGATTGTGGTCACGTTGCCGCGCTCGACGACCTGCCGCCCTTCTACCCAAACGTCTTTGACCAGGGCGGGGCCGCCTAGATAGACCAGATGGGTGAGCAGATCGCTTTCTTCGACGACCGGATAGAGAGACGAAACGTCGAGATGGATGAGATCGGCCCGGCATCCGGTTTCGAGCCGCCCGAGATCGGAACGACCCAACGCCCGCGCTCCCTCCACTGTGGCCATCGCCAGCACGTCCGCCGGTCCCATCGCTCCCGCGTCGTCGGCTGCCAGGCGGGCGAGCCGCAGCGCCATTCGCATCTCTTCGAAGAGATCGAGCCGGTCATGGGAGGCCGGGCCATCGGTTCCGAGACCCACCGCAACTCCCGCCGATCGCAGGGCTCGAACGGGCGCGAAGCCGGAAGCATGTTTGGAGTTGGAGCATGGGCAATGCGCCACAGCTGTCCGACGTGCGGCGAAGAGTTCGATGTCGTCGGGGGTCAACCACACGCCATGGGCGGCGACGACGTGACCGTCGAGCATGCCAAGTTGATCGAGATAACCGGGCACCGACAGGCCGGTCCGTTCGCGCACCGCATCACCTTCATGACGACCCTCGGCCACGTGGATCTGGATGTGCATTTCCGATTTTCGAGCGAGCTCGACCACTCGCACGAGGGGCTCTTCACCCAAGGCGTAGGCGGAATGCGGACCGAAGCCGATGCTGATCAGTTCGTCGTCTCGCCACCGGTCTGCCTGTTCGACCATGGCATCGAGCTGCTCGGCCCAACCGCCGAACGAGGCGAGGTCGTCGGACACGAGCACCGGTGGGGTGACCACGGCCCGGAGTCCGAGTTCCGTGGCGGCCGTCGCCACCGCCTCTGAGTGGAAGTACATCTCATGGCTCGTGGTGATGCCGTTCGCCAGGAGTTCGGCCCCACCGGCCAACATGGCCAGCTTCACATCGCCGGCGGTGAGGCGACCCTCCCGCGGCCACATGACCTCGGTGAGCCAGGTCGAGACCGGCAGGCCTTCGCCCGCCCCGCGCAGCAGCACCATCGGGGTGTGAGCGTGTGTGTTGACGAGGCCCGGCATTAAAAGCCCCTCCAAAGTTCGTGACTCACCTGGGGCCGATGGCGCACTCGCGGCCGGACCAGACCATACGATCCGACCGTCGTCGATGTCGACGATGCCCGGGCTATGGAGACGCGGTTGGCTGGCGTTGGTCAGGAGGTGAGCTGCTTGCAATCGAGTCCGCAGAGATCCAACCTTCGCCGGAAGGCAGCCATGCTAAGTTCCGAATCGAGAAGTTGTCAGACAACCCCGCGACCCTGACCGGAGCCTCGCCAAATAGTGATTGGAAAGGGCTGCGCAGCATCGACTGGGTTGACGGTGCCGTTGAGCTCATCGACCAGACCGCACTGCCGGAGGAGCTGGTCGTGCTGCGAATCGAGCAGGTGCCGGACCTGGTGGATGCGATCCGGCGGTTGGCCGTTCGAGGGGCACCTTCAATCGGCGTCGCCGGGGCGTTTGGAGTCGCCCTAGCCGCTCGGGCTCACCTTCCTCACGACCCTCTCGAGTTCGCGCAAGCGGTGGGAAGCTTGCGCGACGCCCGTCCCACCGCGGTCAACCTGGGCCGCGCAGTCGACCGGGCCGCGGCTCGAGCCGGCGAAGGTTTCGACTCAATCCTCGCCGAGGCAACAACGATCCGCGATGAGGAGATTTCGGCCTGCTGGGAGATGGGACGCCGAGGCGCTGACTTGCTCGAGGAGCTCGCCGGGACTCGGCCGCAACGGCTGATGACCATCTGCAACACCGGTGGTTTGGCGGCAGTCCAACGGGGGACGGCGCTTGGGGTCATTGCCACCATGTTTGAAAGGGGTCAGCTGGAAGAAGCCCTTCCGGTGGAAACACGGCCGTTACTGCAAGGAAGTCGGCTAACCACTTGGGAGCTGGCGCGGCATGGGGGCGCCGTTTCGACTCTTGGTTGATTCGGCGGGACCTTTCATCCTCGCTCGCCAGCCCATTGACGCGGTGCTGATCGGAGCCGACCGCGTTGCCGCCAACGGGGACACGGCCAACAAGGTCGGTTCGTACGCCCTCGCCCTCGGCGCGCAGCACGCGTCGGTGCCTTTTATCGTCGTGGCACCGGAGTCAAGCGTCGATCTCGACACGCCAACCGGGGACAACATTGAAATTGAGGATCGAGGGGCCGGCGAAGTGGTTGGTTTTCGCGGTTTATCGGTGGCGCCCCCTGACACTCCAGCACTCAACCCGGCATTCGACGTCACCCCGGTCAGTCTCATCACGGCCCTCGTCACGGAGCGGCGCGTGGTTCGCTTTGATCGGGGCGAAACCCTTACCCCTTTGCCGTCTCGAGACGGCGAGAATGGAATCGACAATGGCAACGGAGGAGGAATATGAATAGGTTCGGAAAAATCCTGTGCGGCGCGCTCGTAATGGCAATGTCCTTGGCAGCGTGCGGGGGCGGGGACAGCGCGGAGACGACAGCCGATGATGGCGGCACACCGACGACCAGCGACGGTGGCGCTCCTTCGACCACCGCTGGTGGTACCGAAACCACGCTGGCTGGCGGCGGTGAAGGTCCCACTTTCATCTACGTCACTCCCAACCCGATCGGCATCAACAAGTTCCTCGAATTGGGGCAGATCGGAACCCAGCGAGCCGCCGAGAGACTGGGCGGTTCCTTCAAGACCTTCGAAAGCACCGATCTCAACTCGAGACGAGCGAATATCGAGGCGGCGGTAGAAGAAGCGCCGGACGTGATCGTTCTCACTACCTTCGAGTTCACGGAGCTCTCGGCTGAGTTTGCGCAGGCGAATCCCGAACAGCAATTCATCCTGATCGACGCTTGTCCGGAGAGCGAGACTCCGATCGAGAACCTGCACTGCGGGGTCTTCCGCGAACAGGAAGGCGCGTACCTGCTCGGTCTCATGGCCGGGAACTTGTCCGAATCGAAGCAGATCGGCTCGGTGGTTGCCCTCGACATCCCCTTCTTGCATCGCTGGTCGGACAGCTTTGCGCTCGGGGCGCAGACGATCGACGATTCGATCACGGATTCCCAGGTGTTCATCGGCGGCGACAATCCCTTCTCGGATCCGCCCCGCGCTAAGGAGCAAGCTCTGGCGATGGCAGCCCAAGGAGCGGATCAAATCTTCGCCGTAGGCGCCGGGTCGAACGGCGGGATCTTCGAGGCGGCCCAGGAAGTCGGCTTCATGAGCTACGGAGTAGATGTCAATCAATGCCCGGAAGCGGCCGGCAGCATCGTCGACAACAACCTCAAGCTGGTCGACAACGTGGTTGAGCAGCTAATCGATGGGATTCTGGCGGGCACTGCTGAGCCCCTGACTTCCTTTGGTCTCCTCGAGGGCGGTACCGGCGTGATGGCGATCGGTGAAGACCTCGCTAGTTCGGAATGCCTCATCGCCGACTATCCCGAGATCGTCACTCAGGTTCAGGAGGCCGCGGACCAAATCATGGACGGAAGTCTCGTGGTCCCTGATCCGCTGTTCCCGTAAGGCGCTTGACCACCAACACTCCTGAACTGGAACTCCGGGGAATCACCAAACGATTCCCCGGAGTTCTCGCGAACGACCGCATCGACCTCACGGTCGCGGCCGGTGATATTCACGCCATCGTCGGTGAGAACGGGGCCGGGAAAACCACTTTGATGTCGATCCTCTACGGCCTCGTTCAGCCGGATCAGGGGGAGATTCGGGTGGGGGGGCGGCCGGTTCGCTTCTCCTCAGCACTGGATGCGATTGCGGCCGGGCTCGGCATGGTCCATCAGGCCTTCAAGCTCTTTCCAACGCTGACCGTCGCCGAGAACGTCGTCTACCGAAATGAACCCAAGAAAGGTTGGTTTGTTGATCGTGAGGCCGCCAGTGCCGAGGTTCGCAAACTCGCGGACAGCTTCGGCCTGGGGATCGACCCCAACGCTCGGGTAGAGGACCTGCCAGTGGGGGTTTTGCAACGAGTCGAGATCGTCAAAGCTTTGTATCGCGACGCCCGAGTACTGATCCTCGACGAACCCACTGCAGTGTTGGCGCCCCAGGAGCGTGATGGGCTCTTTGCGATCATGCGGCGTTTGAAGGAAGCGGGCCGCACCATCCTCTTTGTGACCCACAAACTCAATGAGGTGATGGCAATTTCGGACCGCGTGACGGTGCTGAGATCAGGACGGGTCGTGGCCGATCTCGCTACTGCGGACACCTCATCAAGAGCGATCTCAAAGCTCATGACCGGACGGGACGTCGAGGCGGTGACGCGACCGCCGCTGGGCGATGGAGGCGAACCTCTGCTTTCGGTCAGCAACCTCGGCGTGGTGGACGAAACCGGTTTGGTCCGGCTCGAGGGCGTCGGCTTCGAACTGCAAGCCGGCGAGATTCTCGGCATTGCCGCCGTAGCCGGAAATGGGCAGAACGAGCTCATCGACGCCCTCACCGGACTCAGGCCCCCGAACGGCGGGAACATCACCCTCAACGGCATCGATATCACCCAGGCCGAGCCCGCCCAACGACGTGCTGTCGGGCTCGCCTATGTCCCCGAAGACCGGCACCGGGTGGGAACGGCCGCCGGAGGCGAGGTGTGGTCGAACCTATTGATGGGTTATCAGCGGACGGAGAAGTTCCGCCGGGGACGGTGGCTGCGAGGTGCCGTGGTGAGGGAGCACGCTCGCGAGTTGATCGAGCGTTACGACGTCAGGGTCGGAAGCCAGGACACCCTCGTGGGAACCCTGTCCGGCGGCAACTTGCAAAAGGTAGTGGTCGCCCGGGAGATGACCCATCCCGCCGAACTCCTCATCGCCGACCAGCCCACGCGGGGTGTCGACATTGGCGCCATCGAATTCCTCCATCGGCGGCTGCTCGAGTATCGCGAGCAGGGCAGGGGGATTCTGTTGATCTCCGCCGAACTCACCGAATTGCTATCGCTTTCGAACCGGATTCTGGTGATGTATGAGGGCCGCGTCGTGGCCGAATTCGATGCCGCCGCAACCGATGAAGAAGAGCTCGGGGTCTATATGACGGGTGGCCATCTGGCTGGAGCTGCCAATGGCTGAAACGCTCCGAACAAACACTGGCCGGGTGCTGCGAAACCCGGTCGCTTTTTCGATTGTGCTCTCTCTCCTGATTGGCGCCGCGATCATCGCGGCCACCGGTACTAACCCTTTGCTCGCCTACTCGGAGATGGTGCGGGGCGCCTTCACCGGCTCGGGTCTGCGCAACACCGTCAGTCGAATGATTCCCATCGTTGGGATGGCATTGGCGATTTCGATTCCCTTTCGGGCCGGGGTGATCAACCTCGGTGGCGAGGGTCAGATGGTGATTGGAGGTCTGGCGGGAACTCTGGCGGCGATTTATCTCCCGTTTCCGCCGGTGCTGGTGATTCCGCTGGCGTTGGTGGCCGGAATGATCGCGGGAGCTTTGTGGGCGCTGTTGCCGGCGATCGGGCAGACCGCGCTCAAGCTTCCGATCCTTATCTCGAGTCTTCTCCTCAACTACCCGGCGCGCGCTCTCACTGGCTACATGGTTCGCTTTCCGTTTGCGGACCCGACCGTGACCTCTTCATCGACGGTGCCCGTCCCTGAAAGCAACCGCATCCCGAAGCTAGCCCTCTTCGACGGCGTTTCGGCCAGCCTCGTCCTCCTCATCCTTCTCCTGGTTGGTGTGGCGCTGTTCAACCTTCGCACTGTGCCCGGTTACGAAACGCGGATGACCGGCCTTAATTCGCGGTTCTCGCGATATGGCGGTGTCGCCGTCGACCGTCAGGTGGTATGGGTGATGCTCGCTTCCGGAGCGATCGCGGGAATGATCGGAACCCACCTGGTCGTCGGCGAGACTTATCGCTTTCTCGACGGAGATCTAGTTGTGTCCGGCTTCGCCTGGTCAGGGTTGCTCGTGGCTCTGCTCGCCCGGCACCGACCCGGTCCCATGCTCGCCGCTGGTGCTTTCTTCGCTGCTCTGCAGATTGGCGGGTTAGCCATGCAGCGCAATGTGAACGTGCCGTGGCAGATCGCCCAGGTGCTCCAGGCGGTAGTCATCATCATGATCGCCGGGCGATTCGTTTTGAAGGCCCGCCGCGAAAGCGCGGTCGTCATCGAAGGCGAGACGACGGTGACCGGGGAAGTCTGATGTTCGAGCAACTCTTCGACTCCGCCTTGGTCGAGTCGGTGGTGCGAGCGTTGATTCCGATCCTCCTCGCCGCTCTTGGGGGACTGATCTGTGACCGGGCCGGCGTGTTCCAAATCTCACTTGAGGGAATGATGTTGACCGGCGCTTTCGCGGCCGTGGCCGGCTCATATCTGGCTACCTCGGCCACCGTCGGCACCCTGATAGCCATGACCGCCGGGGCAGCGCTGTCATTGGTTCTCGCGTACGGGGCGGTGTCTCGCCAGGGCGACCCGATCGTCATCGGGGTGGCCGTCAACCTCCTGGCACTCGGTCTTACCAGCTTCTTGTTGCCCCAATTGTTCGGCGTGCGAGGCGTTTTCCAAGATCCGCGAGTCGACGGCCTGGATCGCTTTCCAATTCCGCTCTTGTCAGAAATCCCGATCGTCGGCCCAGCGATCTTCCGCAGCACCATTCCTGGCTATTTGGCCATGCTCGCGGTGCCGGCCATCTGGGTCTTCCTGTTCCGCACGCCAATCGGCCTCCGGTTGCGCGGAGTGGGGGAAAGGCCGTTGTCGGCAGAGACTCTCGGCGTCAGCCCGACGCAATACAAGTACGCCGCTGTGGTCGCCTCTGGAATGCTGTGCGGCTTAGCCGGGGCGCAGTTGGCTCTCGGCAACGTGGTCCAGTTCTCAGAGAACATGTCCTCGGGCCGCGGTTGGATCGCCGTTGTGGCGGTCATGCTTGGGAGGGCTCATCCTTTAGGAGTACTCGGCGCCAGCGCCCTGTTCGGAGCGGCGGAAGGCCTTGGTTTTCGCTTGCAAGGCAATGGGCTGCCGGTGCAGATCACCGATGCATTGCCCTATGTGGCCACGCTGGTCGCACTCGCCTTCGCCCGCAAGCGATTCAAACGGATCCTCGACCTGACCGCCGCTTAGGTCCCCTTGTAGTTGGCGACCTGGCGCAAGGTGTGGACGATCTCGACCAGGTCGCGCGAGTCGGCCATGATCTGGTCGATGTCCTTGTAGGCGGAGGGTATTTCGTCGATCAACTTCGCCGCGACGTCATCCCGCCACGTCCGGCCCTCCATCGCTTTGGTCAGATCTGCTGTCGTGAATTGTTTCCGTGCCTGGGTTCGCGACATGGCCCGCCCGGCGCCATGCGGCGAGGAGTTATAGGCGGCCGGATTGCCCAGACCGCGGACGATGTAGGAAGCGGCTCCCATCGAGCCCGGGATTAAGCCCAGCTCGCCCTCGCGAGCGCTGATCGCCCCCTTGCGAGTGAGCAAAACATCTTTGCCGCCGTGATGTTCGACTACCGCGTAGTTGTGATGACAGTTGATCTGCGCGAGATCAGAGAATGGGGTTTCCAAAGCGAAGAGTCGAACGAGTTGTTCGTAGGCGTAGAGCAGCATTTGCTGGCGATTCGCCGCGGCATATCGCTGTGCCCAGCCCAGTGCTTGCATGTATTCGTCGTAGAGATCGGTGCCCTCGACGAAGTAGGCGAGATCCCGATGAGGCAACTCGACTCGTCGGCGCTTCGTTTCACCTTCCGCGGCCTGAATGAAGTCGCGGGCGAGCTGGTTTCCAATCCCGCGCGACCCCGAATGGAGCATGACCCAGACGGCGTCGGTCTCATCGAGGCACAGCTCGAGGAAATGGTTGCCTGAGCCGAGCGTGCCGAACTGTCGAATGGTCGTTGCCCGCCGTTTGTCGTCGAGCTCGTAGGGATTCTTCGCCAGCCACCTTTCCCCCGGGTTGGTCTCTTTCTCATGACCCTGGCCGACCCCGGCGGGAATGCGCCGCACCCATTGCGCTAGCACCTGCTTCAAGTTGGAAGCTGTGAGAAGCGAGCTGTCCATGGGCACCGACAGGGCCGCCATGCCACATCCAATGTCAACTCCCACGGCTGCCGGGATCACCGCCCCCTCGGTGGCGATCACTGAACCGATCGTTGCCCCCAATCCGAAATGAGCATCGGGCATCAGCACCACCGGCCCACGGACGAAAGGCAATTCCGCGGACAGTGCGGCCTGATCCAACGTGTGGTCGTCGACGATCGACGCCCACGACAGGACATTCGGGCGTGGTTCGCCAGGCAAGTTCTCATTCTTGCGTAGATCTGCGCTCCCCAATCGATGAGATTGGCCGCGCCTTTTCCGCAGGAATGGTGGGGGGCGTATCGTGCCCTGGCAGTGGTAGCCCCCGTTGACGATCCAGTCCTGGTCGACGACTGGCATGTCGTTGCTCGGACCGATCAAGTCACTCAGGATGCGCCGCTGGGAATTCGCCTCTTGGGTCTCGACCTGGTGTTATGGCGAAACGAGGGCGAGGTAGTCGCTTGGCAGGATCTTTGTGCCCACCGGGGGACCCGGTTGTCGCTCGGTTCGATCGAGGACGGTCTCCTCACGTGCCCGTATCACGGCTGGACCTACGACCACACCGGCCGGTGTGTCCTCATTCCTGCCCATCCTGATATCAAACCGCCGGCGCGGGCTCAGACGAGAGTTTTCAAGTCGGCAGAACGTTTCGGTTGGGTGTGGGTGACCCTCGGTTCGCCTGCAGGTGACGTCCCGGCGTTTCCCGAATGGGACGACTCCTCGTTCCGCAAGATTCATTGCGGCCCGTACGAGTTCAAGGCCGCGGGTCCACGAGTGATCGAAAACTTTCTCGATGTCGCTCACTTTCCGTTTGTCCACGAGGGGTATCTCGGCGATCGCGGCCATGCCGAGATCTCCGACTACACGGTGATAACTGACGATCACGGCGTCACTGCCGACGGGATCACCGTTTGGCAGCCGAATCCAGATGGGACCGGAATAGGCAAGCCGGTGACTTATACCTACCGGGTGTTTCGGCCGTTGACGGCCTACTTCACGAAGAAGGCTGAGCAGATCTTTTCGATCTACTTCAATGTCACACCGGTTGACGTAGACCATTCGATCGGGTGGATGTGCGAAGCCCTCAATTACGCCGAGGAGCTGTCGGATCTCGAGCTCCGCCAGTTCCAGGACGAGGTCACCGCCCAGGACGTACCGATCGTCGAATCACAACGACCGGAGCTGCTTCCGCTTGACCTGCAAGCCGAGCTCCATCTCCGCTCCGACAAGACCTCGATCGCCTACCGGCGCTGGCTCAACGAGCTCGGCTTGAGCTTCGGTACCTCCTGACAGATGCGCCTCTTTAGCGAAACGATCGGGTCGGGGTTGCGGGTGTTGTTAATCCCCGGGCTGGGATACGCCTCGTGGTGCTGGCGGGAGCAGGAGCCGCTCGGTGAGCACTGGCAGATCACAAAGATCGATCCCCGCGGCGCGGGCCGCTCACCGAAACCGGAAGGCCCGTACTCGATCGACGAGATGGCGAACGACATCGTCGAGACCGTCAACGAAAACGAACCCTTCCACGTGGTAGGCCACTCTTTGGGCGGTTACCTCGCCATGACGCTGGCGATTACACGTCCAGAACTGGTTCGCTCTCTGATCCTGGTGGCCTCGTCGGCGGGGGGAGCGAACCATCACCCGGTTCCCGAGCCCACGCGCGAAGCCTGGATGCGCGAGGTCGGCAAGTCGCCGGCCGAGTATGCCCGGGCAACGATGCATCTCTCCTTTTCACCGGGCTGGGCCGAAGCCAACCCCGAGCACTATGAGAAGTGGTTAGAAGAGCGCCTCGAATACCCGACGCCCGCCGACACCTGGACAGCGCAATACGGCGCGGGCGCGGCCCATCTCGAAGAGGGAATGGAGGTAGAGAAGATCGCCGTTCCGACAACGATCATCCATGGCCGCGCGGATCGGATCCTCCCTTGCGAGAACAGCGTCGAGCTCGCCGAACGAATCCCCAACAGCCGCCTCTTCCTGGTCGAGGGATCCGGCCACCTGATTCCGATGGAGCGGCCCGAGCTTTTCAATGGGCTCGCCGCCGGCTTCTGGGCGGGAGTGGAGACAGTTACGACTGCCGGCTAGGCCTCTGGTTCACCGATGTTGACCATCCAGGCAACCCCGTAGCGGTCGACGAGCTGACCGAACTCGTCGCCCCACATCTGCTTCTCGAGAGGAACGACGACGTTGCCTCCGTCGGCGAGCTTCTTCCAGTAGCCACGGAGCTCGTCGGCATCATCACCGCTGAGGCTCACGGTGAAATTTGATCCCGGCGAAACGTCCGTTCCCGGCGGACTATCAGCCCCCATCAACGTATAGCCCTGGGCAGTCTCGAGCTGGCCGTGCATGATGTTGTTGGCTTCAGGGGCGTCTTTGTCGCCGTATTCCCCGTAGGTGTTGAACGTCAACTCACCACCAAAAACGTCCTTGTAGAACTCCATCGCCTCGCGGGCGTTGTTCGAAAAACTGATGTACGGGTTGAGGCGAGATGCCATCGCGCGCTCCTTTTGTTAGCGGGAACCCTGAAACTGCACCATACAATCGACCGATGAGTTACGGCTTTGCCACGCGTGCGATTCATGCCGGCCAGCGTCCCGACCCGGAGACCGGAGCCCGGGCGATGCCGATCTACGCCACGACGTCCTTTGTCTTCGAGGACGCCCAGGCGGCAGCCGATCTCTTCGCCCTGCAGAACTTCGGCAACATCTACACCCGGATCGGTAACCCCACCAATGCCGCTTTCGAAGAGCGCATGGCTTCGCTCGAAGGCGGGCTCGGCGCTCTCGCTACGGCGTCGGGCCAGGCTGCGCAACTCATCTCCATCCTGACCATCTGTCAGAAGGGTGACGAGATCGTCGCAGCTCGCAACCTGTACGGCGGCACCTTCACCCAATTCGACGTGACGTTGCGCCGCATGGGGATCGACGTGGTCTTTGTCGATCCCGACCCAAACTCGATGGCCGCCGCGATCACTCCGCAGACCAAGCTCTTGTACGGAGAAACCATCGGCAACCCCCGAGCCGAGGTATTCGACCTCGAGGCAATCGCAAAAGTTGCCCATGACCATGACCTCCCGTTCGTAGTTGACAACACCTTTGCCACCCCTTATCTGTGCCGGCCCATCGAATGGGGTGCCGACATCGTTGTGCATTCGGCAACGAAGTTCATCGGCGGCCATGGCGCCGTGATCGCTGGTGTCATCGTCGAATCTGGTCGATTTCCTTGGGACAACGGCCGCTTCCCGCTGATCACCGAACCCTCGCCCGCGTATCACGGGCTCACCTTCTGGGAGAACTTCCGCGAGTACGCGTTCTTGATGAAGGCGCGCACCGAACTCCTGCGCGATGTCGGAGCAGCCCTGTCTCCCTTCAACGCGTTCCTGTTGTTGCTCGGCCTCGAAACGCTGCCGCTGCGGATGCAGCGCCATGTCGAGAACGCACGCAAGGTGGCGGATTTCCTTGCTCAGCATCCGAGCGTGGGCTGGGTGAGTTATCCCGCGGCCGATTCGGCGCTAGCCAAGAAGTACGTTCCCAATGGGCCCGGCGCCGTCTTTACCTTCGGTGTGAAGGGAGGCTTCGACGCCGGCAAGCAATTGATCGAAAAAGTGGAGCTCGCTTCTCACCTCGCCAATGTCGGCGATGCCAAGACGCTCATCATCCACCCGGCATCAACGACGCATCAGCAAATTCCGGACGACGAAAGAGCTGCCGCCGGAGTGGGGGACGACATGATCCGGATCTCGGTGGGAATCGAAGACGTCGAAGACATCATCGCCGATCTCGATCAAGGATTAGCGCGATGACCACTGATACCCATGAAGCACAAATTGATGCGACGGCGGGGGAGCGGCTCAGCATTATTCGCGCCGCCAAGACCGTGGCTCTGGTCGGAGTTTCGCCGAACCCCTTGCGATCGTCGAACTTCGTTGCCACTTATCTCACTCGAACGCCATTCACGGTGTGGCCGGTCAATCCCCACGCCGACGAGGTTCTCGGTCTAAAGAGCTACCCAACCCTGGCCGACCTGCCAGGAGTGCCGGACATCGTCGACGTGTTCCGCAAGGAGTCCGAGCTTCCCCAGGTGGTGAAGGAAGCTATCGAAGTGGGCGCGAAAGTGGTGTGGTTCCAACTCGGGTTACGCAACGAGGACGCGGCGGCGATGGCGCGCGAAGCAGGGCTGCAAGTCGTCCAGGATCGCTGTCTCAAGATCGAACACGCCCGTTTTGCCGGCGGGCTCCATCTGGGTGGCTTCGACACCGGCGTGATCTCGTCGAAACGGCGGCGACCCGTCTAACTGGCTGAAAGGGGAAACCAAGTTGACACTACGGCCCCAGACTTTGTATATTCACTGAACTTACTAAGTCGAAGGCATAGAAAAGATGACGGCGAGCGACAACCCGGGACTCACTCCTCGACCCCCGGGCCGTCACCCCAAAGCCACCCAGCAGGACTCACGCAAAAGCAACTTGCGCACGACCCTGGAGCTCGTTTCCGACCAGCGAGAGACGAGCCGCGCGGAGATTTCCCGCCAAACCGGTCTCACCCGCGCCGCGGTCTCAAGTCTGGTTGGCGAGTTGATCGATGACGGCTTATTGCGCGAGCTGGGTCAGGGGACTTCGGCAGGTGGAAAACCTCCAACGCTTTTGGCTATCAACGAGCGCGGCCGCGACATCATCGCTCTCGACCTCGGCGACCGCCCCTTCCGTGCCTCCTTGGTCGACCTCGGTGGGCGTATCCACGAGCGAGCCGAGGCGCCTCGTGCCAGCCGAATCCCCACGGGGGAGGTTGCGCGCCGACAAGCGATCGACTTGGTCGGGGCTCTGATCTCAGTGTCAAAGGCTCCGATTCTCGGCATTGGGGTCGGAACTCCCGGAGTTGTTGACATCGACGGAACAGTGATCGAAGCGGCCAACCTGGATTGGCATCGGGTGAACCTGTCCGCCGATCTCGAGCGCGAGTTCGGGGTGCCGGTGTCGATTGCCAACGACGCTCAGATCGCCGCCCTCGCCGAGTTGCGCCGTCGTCCCGAAATGGTGCGGAATCTGATCCTGGTAAAGGTCGGCTGGGGTATCGGTGCCGGAGTGATCATGAACGGCGTCTTACATCGCGGCGACCACTCTGCGGCGGGTGAGATCGGGCATCTCCGTGTGATCGAAAACGGTGAGCTCTGCACCTGCGGCAACCGGGGCTGTTTGGAGACGGTGGCGAGTGTTCCCTCGATCTTGCGGCGGGTCGGCGCAGACCCCGACCGTCACGAATGGGACGCCCTGGCTTTGGCAGGACTGGCCGGCGATGAACCCATCAGACGCGCTCTTTCCGAGGCCGGACGGCACTTAGGAAGTGTGCTTGCGACGATGGTGTCGACTCTCGACACCAGCACCATCGTTGTCGCCTCTGAATTGCGGAATGCCGGAGATGTCCTCGCTGACGAAGTGCGCTGGGAAATTCAAAAGCGTGTGCTCCCAGCGATTGCGGAACTCGTGGAGGTCCAGGTAACACCGCTCGGAGCCGACCTCGTCATGGCAGGCGCCGCTTCTGCCGTTCTCGCAGATCGCCTCGGGGTGGTACTGCGATGAGCGTCATCGTCGGGATCGACGTGGGCGGGTCCTCGCAAACTGCGGTCGCATTCGATGTATTCGGTGAAGTGAAAGCTCAAGTGCATCAGGAAGGAAAGTCACGAGGGGGCGACGACGTCCTCGCCAACCTGCTTTCCCTCCTCGAGCAACTAGGACCGGTTGAGATCATCGCGGTCGGCATCGGGATCCCTGGCCAGGTTGATCCCGCGGTCGGGGAGGTGCGTACAGCTGTCAACCTTGGTATCGGTGACGAGCCCTATCCGCTGGCGGCTTCGCTGCAGGAAAAGCTCGGTTGCCCGGTGATTGTCGAAAACGATGTCAGGACAGCGGCCCTGGGCTTGTACGAAGAGCTTGCGACCGGGAGCAGTGTGACCCTGGTAAACATCGGTACGGGCATCGCCGCAGGCGTTGCGATCGACGGCGAAGCGATGCGAGGGGCCCACGGAATGGCCGGCGAGATCGGTCACCTCGTGATGGAAGAGAACGGAACTCTGTGTCGTTGTGGCCAGCACGGCTGCCTTGAGGCGATCGCCGCCGGTCCAGCGATTGCCAGGGCCTGGCCGACCGCAGAGCCGTCCGCAACCGCGTTGTTCGCCGCTGCCGCCAAGGGCGATGAAGCCGCACAGAAAATCGCCGGTCGGGTCGCCTCGCATTTGGCGACGGCCCTTACCTGGTTGGCGGCGACTTATGACACCGAGCATGTGATCATCGGCGGCGGCGTCAGCCGAGCTGGCACTCCGCTGCTTGAGGCGATTCGCGCCGAGGTCGACAAACGCGCGGCCGACTCCGAAATCGCGGCTCGCCGGCTCCGCCCATCACAAATCACCCTGGTCGAGCCCGATTCACTGGCCGGTCCACGAGGTGCCTGGGTGCTGGCTCGCAGAAGCATTTTTGAAAGGCGGGAGTCTCCCGTAGGAACAAAGAAACCCAACAAAGGAGCAGCGGTATGAGATACCGAATCTGGGTGTGGTTGGCGGTGGCGGCGATGATCGTCGGCGCCTGTGGAGGTGGCGGCGCCGCAACAACGACCGCCGACACCGAAACCCCAACCACCAGCGACACCGAAACCCCGGCCACAACGGCTGGTGAGACACCGGCCACCACCGCCGGTGAGCCGGTCGAACCGACTGGTTATGCCGAGCTCGACCAGGCGATGGCCGGCGAGTTCGAAGGCACCACCGTCGAGGTATGGGCGCAGTGGCTGCCGGAGTCGTCCGAAGCAGCGAACTTCACCTACACCTTGGAGCCGTTCACCGAAGCCACTGGCATCACGGTGAACTTCCAGCCGACCCCCGACTATGAGACGGCGCTGCAAGTTGCGGTCGATGGCGGCAACGCCCCCGACCTCGCTCAAATCGCCCAGCCGGGAAAGATGCATCAGTACGCCGAGGCAGGGTCACTCATCCCGCTCGACTTCATGAACGCAGGCGACAAGCTGGCCTCGGAGATGGTCCCCGCCTTCTACGAGCTCGGCCAAGTCGACGGCACGCTGTACGGCGTGTACTACAAGGCCGACGTCAAGTCGATCGTCTGGTACCCGGTGCAGGCTTTTGCCGACGCGGGCTACGAAGTCCCCACCACCTGGGACGAGCTGATTGCGTTGAACGATCAGATCGTGGCTGATGGCAATGGGAATCCGTGGTGCATTTCGATCGAGAGCCAGGAAGCTGACGGTTGGGTGGCGACAGACTGGATGGAAGACATCCTGTTGCGCACCGCGCCACCGGATATCTACGACCAGTGGATCACCCACGAGATTCCTTTCAATCATCCAGAGGTGCTCGAGGCAGCCGACTACATGAGCCAGATCTGGTTCACCCCGGACTACGCCTATGGAGGCAACACGTACATCAACGCCACCTGGATCGGTGAGACCCAGGATCCGATGTTCGCCGAAGGCGGACCGGATTGCTGGATGCAGAAGCAAGCCGCCTGGATCGGCGGCTTCTGGGGCGCCAATCGTGATGCGATCGCAGCGGACCCCGACCTTCCCGCGGATCAGTGGCCGATCAAGCCGGAAACGGATGTCGACTTCTTCTACTTTCCACAGATTGAGGAAGAGTTCGGCACACCGGTGCTCGGGGCGGCGGACATGTTCGTGATGTTCAACGACCGACCTGAGGTGAGAGCGTTGCTCGAATGGCTCGCCACGCCCGATGGGGCCGCTGGATGGATCGAGCGGGGAGGTTTCCTCTCGACGCTCAACACGGTATCGGCGGACTCCTATGTCTATCCGAACAACCAGCTCAGCACCCTGGTACAAGACGCCACCACGCTCGGCTTTGACGCCTCAGACCTGATGCCGGCCGAGGTCGGCGCCGGTACCTTCTGGAGCGGAATGGTCGACTGGGTCGCGGCCAACGGCGAAGGCACGGAAGAGATCTTCCAAAGTATCGAGGACAGCTGGCCTAGCTAGTACACAAGTCAATAAGGTCCCGGGGTGTCCCCCCGGGACCTTCCCTATTGGAGGCCATGTTGGTTCAAGCAGTCGCAGGTGCTCGCCCTGTGCAACCCGCGATGAAGATCGCGCGGGCCCTGGTGACCGCCGGCATCGTCGCAGTTGCGTTGTGGCTCGGGTTGCGGATCCTGCGTGACCCGACCGCATTCGCAGGGCTCGGACCGAATTGGTCGAAGGTGGTCCAAGCCGTATCCGCAATTGCTCTCGGCGTTGGCGGCATCTGGGGGCTATTCATTGCCGCAAACTCGTTAGTCGAGGCACTTCCCGGTCGAGCGGCCACGTTTTTGCGTCCCTACGTCTTCGTCCTCCCCGCCGTCGCAGTTGTCGGCCTCTACCTGATATACCCCACCGTCGGAACCGTCGTCGAAAGCTTTACCGCCGTCCCTGAAGGTGCCGATGCGCTGACCAACTATCGAGAAGCGTTCACCAGTGAAGAGGTACTGCTCGCCCTGCGCAACAACCTCATCTGGCTGCTGTTGGCCCCCGCAGTGTCCGTGGTGATCGGGCTCGCTTTCGCAGCGCTCGTCGACCGGATCAGGTGGGAGGCGTTGGCGAAGTCCTTCGTCTTCATGCCCCTGGCGGTGTCGTTCGTCGGAGCGTCGGTCATCTGGAAATTCGTCTACGCCTGGAAACCGCCCGGACAACCCCAAATCGGAATCCTCAACGCGATCTGGGTTTCGCTCGGCGGCCTCCTGGTGAAGCTCGGTTGGTTTGAGCAGGTGGACCCGATCGCCTGGCTGCAGCACATCCCCTGGAACACGTTCGCCCTCATCGTGATCATGGTCTGGCTGCAGGTCGGGTTCGCAATGGTGGTGCTTTCGGCCGCGATCAAAGGCGTGCCGCATGAATTGACCGAGGCGGCGCGGATCGATGGTGCGTCCGAACTGCAGACGTTCTTCAAGGTGACGGTGCCGTCGATCAGAGGGTCGATCCTCACCGTTTTCACGACGATCGCCATCGCGGTCCTCAAAGTCTTCGACATCATCTTTGTGACGACCGGTGGCAACTTCGATACGTCCGTTGTGGCGGTGCGGATGTATCAGGAGATGTTCCGGTTCAGAAACTTTGGTCAAGCCACCACGATGGCCGTGATCCTGTTGGTCGCGGTTACGCCAATCATGATCGTCAACATCCGCAACCTTCGACGACAGGGAATAGGCGCATGACGATTCGTCCAGGCAATTTCCGATTGGGCGACAGCCGATTCGCCTCCGGGTCGCGGGGAGGGTGGCTGGTCAAGCTCACGGTTTTCCTCATCGTGGCGGCGTGGACCATCCCTTCGCTTGGGGTTGCTGACCAACTCGTTCCGCTCCTCAGTCGAAAGCAGCGAGACCGGTTGGTGGACGTCGATTTTCAGTCCCGCCACCACTCAATGGACCATGGACAACTACGTCCGTGTGCTCGGCTCCGGCGGGCTCTTCGATGCGCTCATCAACAGCCTGATCGTCACCATCCCTTCGACGGTGATTCCCATCACCCTCGCCGCATTCGCTGCCTACGGGTTCGCCTGGCTCAAGTTCCGGGGCCGGAGCCTCCTGTTCGGAGTAATCGTCGGACTGCTGGTCGTCCCTCTGCAGCTTTCGCTCGTTCCACTGCTCCGGATCTACCAGTCGACCGAACTGACTGGAAGCTTCTTGGGAATCTGGTTGGCCCACACCGGATTCGGCCTTCCGCTGGCTGTTTTCCTTCTCTACAACTACATCTCTCAGCTGCCCAAAGACATTTTCGAGTCGGCATACATCGATGGCGCGAGCCCTTTTACCGCCTTCACCCGGCTCGTGTTGCCATTGTCGATCCCGGCGCTGGCGTCATTTGCGATCTTCCAGTTCCTCTGGGTGTGGAATGATTTCCTCGTGGCATTGGTCTTCTTGGGTTCGTCCGCAGACGTGGCCGTTCTCACGATCGAGTTGGCCTCCATCGTCGGCTCCCGCGGCGAGGCTTTTCACCTGCTCACCGCCGCCGCCTTCGTCTCGATGTTGATCCCCCTCATCGTTTTTCTCTCGTTGCAGAGATTCTTCGTTCGCGGGTTGTTGGCGGGATCGGTCAAGGGCTAACCGATGGCTCTGGCGCCCTGCGCCATGGTCGCCTTTCGCGGCACCGCGATCGACGAGCGGATTGCCGTGCTGGTTTCCGACCCGCGGGTAGCCGGCGTCACTCTTTACCGGTCCTTCAACGTCGAAACGGCAGCTCAGACCCGTCGGCTCATTGACGATCTTGTCGCATCAGCGGGGCGGCCGCTGCTGATCGGAGTCGACCAGGAGACCGGCCAGCTCGTCGGAGCGGGTAAGGAAACAACTCACTTTGCCGGCAACATGGCGCTTGGCGCCGTGGGGGATACCGACCTGGCGATGAGAGTCGGCCAGGCGATCGGCAATGAACTCAGGGCGCTGGGCGTCAACGTCGCATACGCTCCGGTGGCCGATGTTGCTTCCCGTCCGGGCAACCCTTCGCTAGGTATCAGAGCCTTCGGCGAGAGCCCCGAGATGGTGGCGAGCATGACCGCGGCGATGGTCGTCGGGCTGCAGTCCGCCGGCGTCGCCGCAACCCTCAAACATTTCCCGGGCAAGGGCGAGGCGGCAGTCGATCCGCACTACGAGCTTCCCGTCCTCGACCTCGATCGCGAACGGCTCGAGGCGGTGGAGTGGAGGCCGTTTCGGGCCGGGATCGAGGCAGGGGCTCGCCTGCTGATGGTTGGGCATTACGGGCTGCCGGCGATCACCGGTGATCGAACCACACCGTCGAGTGTTAGCCCACATCGTGCTCAGCGATCTGATCCGCCACGATCTCGGCTTCGAGGGCCTCGTTATCACCGACGCACTCGACATGGGCGGTTTCAAGGGGTTTGCCAACGACTTGCCATTGGAAGCCGGAGCGGATTTGCTCCTCTATGGCCCGGCACAGGCAGGAGCGCTGCCGACCCGGACCGTCCCCGACACGGCGCGGCTCGCGACCTTGCTTGCTTGGTTGGAGTCCTTCCCGCAGCCCGAACTTGCGGTCGTTGGCTCGACCGCGCATCGCGAGCTGGCCGAGGAGCTCGGTCGCCGCGCCCTGACTCTGGTGCGCGATGATGCGGGCCTGCTACCACTTCGCATGGATGCCGGGCAACGAATTCTCGTCGTGATGCCGCAACCTACTGACTTGACTCCGGCCGATACCTCTTCGTTCGTCGAGCCAGGCCTGGCCGCAGCGGTCCGCGGCGCGCCATCGAGCGACGACTGAGATCGTCACCGATCCCACTCCCACTGACCGGGAGATCGAGGCGATTGTCGCCGCGGCCGCCGATCATCAGCTCGTGATTGTGGGAACGATCGACGCGGACGCAGAGCAGGCGAAACTCGTCAACGCTTTGCTTGCGACCGGAAAGCCAGTCATCACTGTCGCGCTTCGCACCCCTTATGACCTCGGGCGCTATCCCGCGGCGCCCACCCATCTCTGCACCTACGGCATCCACCCACCGTCGTTGGAGGCGCTCAGCTCGGGGTTGTTCGGATCTATTCCGATCGAGGGTCGGCTCCCAGTCTCGATCCCCGGTCTCTACCCGATTGGCCATGCGGCAACATGATCTTCCCCGGCCTCATCGACCTCCAGATCAACGGGGCGTACGGCCACGACTTCACATCCGATCCGTTTTCGATCTGGCAAGTGGGCGCGCGCCTTGCCTGAACAAGGCGTCACTGGTTTTCTGCCGACGATCATCACCTCCGCTCCGGAGCGGATCAAAGAGGCCCTCGAGGCGATTCATGACCGGCCGGCTGGATATGTCGGAGCCGAGCCGCTCGGTCTCCACCTCGAGGGTCCATTTCTTTCGACGAGTAAGCCAGGAGTACACGACTCTGAGCTCTTTCAGTCGCCGTCCCTTGATCTGATCGAAGGTTGGTCCTCTGCAGTTTCCATGGTGACGTTGGCACCCGAGCTCCCCGGCGCCGAATCGCTGGCCAAAGCGCTGATCGCGAAGGGAATCGTTGTGTCCGCTGGTCACTCAGCCGCTAACTACGACGAGGCGTTGGCCGGTTTCAAATGGGGGATCGAGGCGGTCACTCACCTCTTTAATGCGATGGAACCATTCTCGCACCGGGAACCGGGCCTGGTGGGTGCGGCGTTTGACTCAAAGGTTGTCGCCGGGATCATCTGTGATGGGGTCCACGTTCATCCGGCGACGGTGCGCGCCGCCTGGAGCCTGCTCGGTCCGAATCGCCTCGCTTTGGTCACCGATGCAATTGCGGCAACCGGTCTAGACGATGGCACCTATCAGCTCGGTGCCATAGAGAGGTTCAGGTCTCGGGGGGCGTGGTCACCGATTCGGACGGACGCCTCGCCGGCAGCACTCTCACCCTCGATCGAGCCGCTCGCAACTTGATGTCCTTCACCGGCTGCTCGCCCGCTGAGGCAGCGGCCGCGGCGTCGTCGGTTCCCGCCCGCCTCATGAAAATGGCGGAAAGATCGGACTGGGTCCGATTCGATCAAGACTTGAACCCGCTGGCAACGGCGATCGCCGACGAGGTCGTCTGGGAGAGATGAAGCTCTGGGACGAGATCTCGTCACAGCCACGCGTCCTTTCCGACCTTGCTTCGACGCGGGTCGTTCGGGTAGATCCGGCAATAAACTGGGTGGCCGGTCAGAGCTTCGATCATGTCTTGATCGCTGCCCGGGGCACTTCGGACAACGCTGCTCGGTACTGCCAGTATCTGTGGGGTGCCCGCAACAAACTGCTGGTTTCGCTCGCGGCCCCCTCGCTCTACGGCGTCTATCGGAGTCCTCCCCGGCTCGACGGCGCGCTCGTCATGGGCATCTCCCAGTCTGGGGAGTCACCCGACCTGCTGGCGGTCCTGACCGAAGCCAAGAAGCAAGGTCGTCCAACCCTGAGCCTCACCAACCATCCCGGGTCACCTATGGCGCAGATCGCCGATTGCCACGTCGACTTGGGAGCGGGCCCAGAGCTGGCCGTTGCCGCCACCAAGTCCTATACGGCACAACTGGTGGCGCTGGCGACGCTCTCGGCTGGGATTGCCGGAGCCCGGGAAATGCAGCAGGAGATCGACCAGGTAAGTGAATCCGTGACGGCGGCCTTGGAAACTTCGGAGGCATGCGCGGCTGCCGCCGACTCAATGAAGAGCTCGGACCGGTGTGTTGTTCTCGGCCGTGGGTATCACCACGCCACCGCTCACGAGTGGGCGCTCAAAATTGCCGAGTTGTCGTATCTTGTTGCGCAGCCATTTTCGGCCGCAGACTTCCGCCACGGGCCCCTGGCGATGGTCGAGCCAGGGTTGCCCATCCTGGCGATCGCAACCGCCTCTCCGTCATATGCCGACCTGGCCGAGTTGCTATCCATGACGCGAGATATCGGGGCGACGGTGATCGCAATCTCGGATCAGCCGGACTGTCCCGCCGACTATTTGATAACTCTGCCCGCCGGCGTCCCCGACTGGTTGGCCCCGATTCCCGCGATCGTCGCGGCTCAGGTGTTCACCTATCACCTGACCCGGTCACGCGGCCTAGATCCCGACAACCCCCGCCGGTTGACCAAGGTCACCAAGACCATCTGATTCGTCTGGATCACTCGCCGCGGTATCGCCCGAGTTCTTCCCTGTCGGCTAGCCGGTTCCGACGCCGCCGTCGGCGCGCCCAGCCGAAGATTTCATCAGCGATGACTGCGATGAGGGCGGTGGTCACCAGCAGAATCGGAAGCGGAACCGTGTAGTTCGCGCCGAACAACTGGACCGGGACGTCCGTCGTGTTCTGGACGACAAAAACGACGAAGGCGACGGCAGCTACGAGAAAGAGGGCCAGTCCCCACGAGAACCCGGAATCGGTTCTCTTGCGGTTCGTCACCGGAGCTCGATCAGTTTCCTTTTGGAAGTGAGGATCGTCGGTCATGCGGTGACGTTACATTCGAATCGCGTGCTTGACCGCCTTCGTTCCCATCGGATCCTGGCAACGATCGTCGTCATTTACTACTTCGGTTTCCTTGCTCTGGGTCTTGCTACGTCCAACCAGCAGGTTGTGTTCTATGCGGTGTTCATGGCGTTGAGCTTGACTGGTGTCGTCTGGTGGGATGCCCGATCTCACCTGTCCAATCTGGCCCTCGGTGGGTTGGCGTTCTGGGGCGCATTGCACATGGCCGGGGGAATGGTCCCAATCGGCGATGGCCGGGTGCTTTACAACCTCTGGCTGTTGCCGTTCGTCCGCTTCGACCATGTCGTTCATTCCATCGGCTTCGGCTTTGCGGGGCTCGCCTTCTCCGACGCGCTGGGGCCTAAAGCTTCGCTCGCCCTAATGGGCGGGCTCGGTTTCGGAGCGCTCAACGAGATGGTCGAGTTCCTGATCACCCGGATCGTGCCGGACACCAACATTGGGGGCTTCGAAAACACCGGCTGGGACCTCGTCGCCAACACCGTGGGAGCAGTACTCGCCGCGCTCTGGGTCCGTTTTCGGGTTTCGTAGCCAATCCGGTGGGTATCGAAAAAGGGTCCGCACGAAAGGAGCGTCGCATGGCAGATCTAGATGCCGAAGATCGCGAGGACATCCCGACCAAGGACTTCGGGCTCCCAGAAAAGGCTCGGACCAAAGAGGCGAAGAAGGAATCGGGCAACTACCCGATGCCCGACAAGGCCCACGCCCGGAACGCCAAGTCGCGCGCTGCCCAGCAGCAGAAGGCTGGCAACCTGACCAAAAACGAGAAGGAGCGGATCGACCGCAAAGCCGACAAGATCCTCGACGGATAACTGTTAACCACAAGGGCCTACAAGTAGAGCGATTTCACGTCTTCAAGATAGGCAGCTGCAGCTTTGGCGTTGTAGTGGCGCCAGAGTTGAAGGTGATCTGATCGGCTCAGGTCCGGGGTGTCAAGGGCAGCCAGAGTGGAGCCGAGAGCCTGCGATTGCGCATCCAGCAAGACGCGGGGTGACAGCCGCAAACGGTCGAGAAACGCAAGCTTCAGCTGAAAGGCGATCCTGATCTCGCGGACGTGCTCCACGGCTCGTCCAGCACCGCTTCAACGCAGGCCGTTTGCCTTTCCGTTTTATGCGACGAAAACAAGCCTGAGGCCCGCATCGGCCGCCTCGTCGTTTCGGCGTCGCCAGATCCGCGGCTACCAAACGATCGAGCGCCCGGTACACGAGCGGTCGGCGTACGGTCAGGATCCGCCCGGCGAAACCCTTATGACCTAGATCCTTCAGATCGCGAAGCCATGGCCGGGCTCTCCGCCAAGTCCCCAAGCACCGAATATTCGGTTAGCGAGAGCAGAGACACGATTCCCTCGATAGTCTCATTGTGACTATTGGGAGGATACTGCGTGAACAGACGACGTCTGCTCTTGACCTTCTTCTGCCTGTTGCCGATCATGGCTTGTGGGCAAAACGTCGAGGGAAAACTCCTGGTTTCGGCCGCCGCCTCTTTGACCGATGCCTTCGTTGAGATCGAAGTGGAATTTGAAGCCGCCAATCCCGATGTCGATGTGGAGCTGAACGTAGGCAGCAGTTCTTCGCTTAGAGAGCAGATCATCGAAGGCGCACCTGCTGACGTTTTTGCCTCGGCGAACACGTCGAATATGGATCAAGTCGTCGAAGCCGGTGAGGCAGAGGGCGGCGATATATTTGTCACCAACCTGCTTCAGATCGCGGTCCCCGCGGGAAATCCGGCCGGCATCGTGGGACTGGAAGATTTTGCGAACGTGGACCTGCTCATTGGTCTCTGTGCCGAGGATGTGCCGTGCGGCGACTTTGCAAGGCAGGCGTTGGGGAATGCCGGTATCACCCCCGCGATCGACACGAACGAGCCCGACGTGCGTGCCTTGCTGACGAAGATCGAAGCGGGCGAGATCGACGCGGGAATCACCTATGTGACCGATGTGCTTTCGACGGATGGCGCCGTCGACGGCGTCGCCATACCGGAGAAGTTCAATGTGGTGGCCGAGTACCCCATCGCCGCGCTGGCGAATGCACCCAACCCCGCCGCCGCCGCCGCGTTCGTCGATTTCGTCCTTTCGAACGAAGGCCAGGCGATTCTGGTCCGGTACGGTTTCGAAACGCCTTGAAACCACCGCGGAAGACCCAACGTGCGCCAGCCCTGCTGATCATCCTCGGGGTGCTCGGGCTGATGATGTTCGTCCTCCCGCTGGCGGGTCTGCTCGCTCGTACGCCGTGGACAAATCTGGGGACCCTTCTAACCGGGGATGTGGTCAGCGATGCACTCGGCTTGTCGCTGGTCACCTCGCTCTCAGCCACGGCTATCGCCGCCGCGGTCGGAGTGCCCCTCGCCTGGTTACTGGCACGCATCGAATTTCCGGGCCGGACACTTGCCCGTGGGCTGGTAACGCTGCCCTTGGTGCTGCCACCCGTGGTTGGGGGAGCCGCGCTGCTCTTTGCCTTCGGTCGGCGGGGGCTTTTCGGGGAGCCGCTCAACGACGCAACCGGGTTGCTGCTGCCGTTTTCGGTTTGGGGAGTGATTCTCGCGAACACATTTGTCGCCACACCGTTTCTGGTTATCACGGTCGAAGGCGCGTTGCGCAACCTCGACCAGCGCTTCGAAGGAGCAGCCGCCACGCTTGGCGCCAGTCGGTGGACCGTCATGCGTCGAGTGACCCTCCCGATGATTGGACCTTCGCTCGTCGCCGGATTGGTTTTGACGTGGGCCCGTGCTCTTGGTGAGTTCGGTGCCACGATCACCTTCGCGGGAAACTTGCAAGGACGAACGCAGACTCTGCCGCTTGCGGTTTTTGTCGCGTTGGAAAGCGATCGCGATACCGCGATTGCGTTGAGCCTGGTGATGGTTGCAGTGTCGCTAACGGTGTTGGTCGCACTGCGGGAGCGCTGGTGGAAAGCGCTCTGAGGACCGGGCTCGAGGCAAACTTTTCGGCCAGCAGAGATGGTGGATTTCGCCTCGACCTGGCGTTCTCGATCCCGGCCGGGCGGACGGTGGCGCTGCTAGGGCCCAACGGGGCCGGCAAGACAACTGCCGTACAAGTCCTCTCCGGTCTCATTCCCATCGACCAGGGCCGGATCGAGCTGGGCGGCGTGGTTGTCGACGATCCGCAGACAGGGGTATTTGTTCCCCCTGAGGTTCGAAGAGTAGGAGTTGTCTTCCAGGACTATCTCTTGTTCGCCCATCTGTCCATACAGGACAATGTTGCGTTCGGGCTGAGGAGCCGGGGGACAAGCAAGGAACAGGCGAGAGTAAAGGCGCAGGAGTGGTTAGAGCATTTGGACTTGTCAGATCTGGGCCGACGCAAGCCAGGACAGCTCTCTGGTGGACAGGCGCAGCGAGTCGCTCTGGCCCGCGCCCTCGTGACCGAGCCCGATCTTCTGCTCCTCGACGAACCGCTCTCGGCTCTTGACGTCGGCACGCGGGTGCAGCTGCGGCGAACACTGAAAGAACATCTCGACAGTTTCAAAGGACCGCGCCTCCTGATCACCCATGACCCGACCGACGCCTTTCTCCTTGCAGATGAGATTCACGTGATCGAGAACGGAGCCGTCACTCAGTCCGGGTCCCCTGACGACATTCGTTTGCGGCCCCGCACGTCCTATGCCGCCGATCTCGCCGGAGTGAACTTGTTTGTGGCTCCGGTCCAAAACGGCATTGCCAACGTGGGCAGCCACCAGCTCCACGTCGCATCGGTGGTCCAAGGCGACTCATTGGTGACCATCCGCCCAAGCGCGATTTCGATTCATCGTTCCCAGCCGGGTGGCAGCCCGCGGAACTCCTGGTCCACCGGCATCGAATTGATCGAACATCTGGGCGAACGAGCTCGAATCCGCACCGGGCCGCCACTGCCTCTCACGGTGGAAATCACCGCGAGTGCCCTAGACGAACTGAGACTGGCTGTTGGCGAAAATGTTTGGGTTGCGATCAAGGCCACCGAAATTGGCGTTGAACCCGGCTGACACACTCGAGAATTTCTAGGCTCCGATCGTGACTACCTTCAAAAGCGCTGCCGGCGCAGTGTCGATCGCCGCTGCCGTGGGCGGAATCCTCTATGGGATCTTCTTCGTAATTCTGGGCAACGTCGGAGTGGCGTCGGCTCTGCTCATGCTGGGAGGTTTGCTTTCGAGCCTCATCATCGTTGCACTTGGCTCAAGCCTGCTCGACGTCAACGAGCCGGTGGCCCGCTGGGCCCTTAGCGTGGGAGTGGTCGGTTCGCTGCTCAGTCTCGTGCACGGAGGCTTCGACCTCGCCAATGTCATCCATCCCCCGGGCACCGACTTCGCCGATCTCCCTAATGTCGCCGATCCACGGGGACTGGCCACCTTTGGAATTACTGGCCTCGCCTATTTCGTATTGGCGCGGCTGATGGCGCGTTCTCGTGACTACCCACGCTGGCTCTCGTCGACAGGTCAGGCCCTCGGGATCATCATGATCGTGATTTACCTGGGTCGCCTGATCATTCTCGACCCGACCAATCCTGTGGTCCGCGTCGCGCTGGTACTCGGGGTGCTTGCCAACACCGTCTTTTTCGTTGGTCTCGGCCGGGAGTGGCGACGGCAAAGCTGACCGCCCTGTGCTGGCTAGCCCTCGACCTCGATCGTTTCGCCCATGCCGTTTTGGTAGTGGTCGACCAGCGAGCCATCTTCGAGTTGGACGACGATACGGCACGTCAACTGATAAGTGTCAGGTGCTAGTTCGAGGTTCACTTCGATCTCTTCGCCCGGATTGACCACATCCGAGGCGAAGACGACTTCCCCGTTGTCGTGGGCTACTACCAGGGTATGGGGAAAATCACCCTCGTTAAAAACCTCGAACACCACTTCCCCCGCCGCGATCGTCCCGGCCGCCGGCTCGATGTAGAAGTCGTCGAGCTCGACTTCGATCGGACCGGATGCAATCTGCGGTGAGGAGCAGCCAGCCAGCAACAAAACCGTGAGCCAGATCAGCCGATTCCTCATGTGAGGGCTCCCACGGGCAGACGAGAAGCTGAAAGTGGAATTGCGACTGCCATCGTTGTGCCTGCGGGCGAAGAGTCCACCATCAAGGAGCCGCCGAGCGCCTCGATCATCATCTTGGCCATGTACAGACCAAGCCCGGTTCCAGAACTTCGGCTGTGCTTTTCGAATTTTTCGAACGCTCGGGGGAGGAAGCTCGGTTCGATGCCGGGGCCATCGTCCTCCACCAAGAGGAATGCTGCGTCGGCCGGGGTGCTTCCGACTTTCCACAAGGGCTCAAAGGGCAAGTCCGGCATCGCCCGCACCGCGACGCGAGCGGCACCATGTGTCAAGGCGTTGTCGATCAAGGACGACAACAGCTGGGAGAGAGTTGTGGCTTCCGTTCGAATCTCGACGGGGACGGGCACATAGTCGAGGAAATGCCGGTCGATCAATAGACGCGGATGCTTTCGTTCCAAGTCATCGAGCACATCGGCAATCGCCACGTCGCTCATGGTGAAGTTCAGCCCGCGGTTCTCGATTCTCGCCACGGCCAGCATCTGTCCGATCATCTCCTGCAGGCGGCGTCCGTCGGCTGACATCTGTCGCAACAGATTCTTTCGCTCGTCCTCCGGCCAGGAGGGGCTCGTGGATCAGGAGGTCGGCCCCGGTAACGAGTGTCGTCAACGGGGTCCGCAGCTCGTGGTTGATCATGAGCACGAACTCGGCGCGGATTCGATTTTTCTCCTCTGCCAGGGCGAGAGCACGTTCCGCTTCGGCCCGCGCCACCGAAAGCTCGCGGTTGTGAGCCTCCAACTCAGTCGAGAGCTGGCGTAGCACGTCGGCTTCGAACGCCATTTCACGAATGCTCCGTTTCACAAACGATCGTCCGATGACCAGGATCGCCGCCAGCAGGAGAAAGAAGCCTCCTACAGCAAGCAGCTGCAAGGTTGTCCGTTGAATGCCCTGATTGCGAGCCCGTCGTTCGAGGAGCTCGGTGATGTCGTAGTAGAGGAGCAGCCCGCCTCCGCCCTCGAGTGGCTGTAGGACCTGATAGGCAATCGAGCCGCTAGGGCTCTCGATCACGCCGTCGATCAGTATCGAGTCGGACACCGGCGCGGCGACTGCCGACATTGACTTGACGCTCAACCCGTAGAGCAGGAGTTCGTTGTCGACGACGTCGCCTTCGAGACTCGGTGAGGTGGCGGCCTCGGTCAGCCCAGAATCATCGATCAAGGCGACCGCTTCGATGTTGAGCCTGTTGCGAATCTGTCGTACGGCCATGGCCGTGTCGGTGCCCTCCCCCCGCAGGTTTTCCATTTGCTCGCCCGCAGACTCCGACTCGAGCGCGAAAAGCTCCCCTTCACCAACCGGTTGGCTGGCATCGCGCTGAAACTGAATCGCCATAGCGAACGCGACTAGAGCAGCCACGCCAGCCACACTTGCGCCGATCCACCACGCCGTCGCCGGCTGCCGAATAGGGCCTGCGGATGGGGCTTTCACGCAGTCAACATCGACATTTCCTGCTCAAGCCTTAGACCTCTTGGGCGCTTTCAAGTACCAAAGCGCCGAGCGGCGTACGATCCCCAACCATGGCAATCATTTCGCGAGGGTTCAAGGGACGCCGCCAGCAGGACTCGCCGCAAGATCGGGTTCCGCCGGGCCAGTACGTAACCAATGACTTTCCGGTCCTCTCCGCCGGACCAACGCCTCTTGTCTCCTCTCGACAAGTGGAGCCTCACCCTCATCACCGAAACCGGACAAGCCACGGCCCGAACCTGGGACGAGTTCCTCGAACTTCCCATCGAGCCGATCACTGTCGACATCCACTGCGTCACCAAATGGTCAAAGCTCGACACCAAATGGGAGGGCGTTTCAATCGACGCGCTCCTCGAGGATGTGCAGACCTCCGCCGCCTTTCTGCTCGTCGAGTGCTTTGACGGGTACACCACCAACCTCCCTTTGGCGGACGTGACCAATGGCAAGGCCTGGATCGCCCACATCTACGACGGCGAGCCGCTTCGTCCCGAGCACGGTGGTCCGGCGCGACTGCTCGTGCCACACCTCTATTTGTGGAAGAGCGCCAAATGGGTCAGCGCTCTCAAACTCTCCAACGAAGATCGAGCTGGGTTCTGGGAGGGATACGGCTATCACAACTACGGAGACCCATGGAAAGAACAGCGGTACGCGGGCGACTGAATTGGCTTGCGGCCGAGGTGGTCGAGCTGTTCGAGGAAACCGATACGGTCCGCAGCATCGTCCTCGACTGTCCGGGTTGGCCTGGGCACCTGCCCGGGCAACATGTCGATATTCGACTGACCGCCGAGGATGGCTACCAGGCGCAGCGAAGCTATTCGATTGCGAGCGCCGCGGATGGCGAACGAATCATGATCACTGTCGAACTGGTCGAGGGCGGCGAGGTGTCCCCCTATCTGACCGGAGAATTGGTCCGGGGCGACCAGATCGAATTGCGGGGCCCGATCGGCGGCTACTTCGTGTGGACGCCCGAACTTGGCGGACCTCTGCAGCTCATCGCCGGTGGAAGCGGGCTGGTTCCGCTGATGGCCATGGTCCGCTCCCTGGCCGGCTCCGATCGACAGGTCCCGGTTCGCTTGCTGGTCTCAGCCAGATCTTGGGACTCGCTCATCTACCGCGAAGAGCTGGTCCGTCTGGCTGGCGAAATGCCCATGCTCCATATCGATTACACGCTAACCCGGACCCAGCCGCCCAACTGGCAGGGCTACTCGCGGCGGGTCGACAAGGCAATGCTGGAAGAATCGGCCTGGCCCGCTGTTGATCGACCAAAAACATACGTCTGCGGACCGACCGGATTCGTCGAGACCGTCGCGACCCAATTGTTGGCCCTCGGGCACGACCCCAAGCAAGTTAGACGGAACGCTTCGGACCCTCAGGAGGATGAAAATGACCGCCAGGCATCTCGACGGCAACGCGTTGGCAGGGATGTTCTACGAGGTGTTTGGAAGAGAGATGACTGATCAGGAGGGTTGTTGTGACGATTGTGGGGCGATCAACCCGTTGGGTCGGACGATCGTTTACCGGAGCGCCCCAGGGGACGTAGTTCGTTGCGCCGATTGTGGGGTGGTCTTGATGGTGGCGGTCAAAACGCCGTCTCACTATCGAATCAGCATTCAATCACTGCGCTGGATCGAGGTGTCCGGGTGAAAGACTTCT
The DNA here is from genome assembly GCA_963761985.1 of uncultured Acidimicrobiia bacterium. Classification (GTDB taxonomy): domain Bacteria; phylum Actinomycetota; class Acidimicrobiia; order Spongiisociales; family ZC4RG35; genus JACCTH01. Next base: position 86,069 of record CAVXIT010000002.1, on the reverse strand, counting down.
CCGATCTAAGAGCGATCTACATCAACTGCACCTTGAAGAAGTCGCCCGAGCTCTCCCATACCGAAGGCTTGATGGAGCTTTCGATGGCGATCATGCGGAAACAGGGTGTTGCGGTTGACTATCTGCGGCAGTTGACTTCGAACTCGTGCCTGGCGTATATCCCGACATGACCGAGCATGGCTGGGATCACGACGACTGGCCTGCGATCTTCGAGCACGTCATCGGGTCCCAGATCCTGGTGGTTGGCACACCAATCTGGTTGGGGGAGAAATCCTCCATGTGCACCCGACTGATCGAACGCCTCTACGCCAATAGTTCCGTGCTCAATGACGAGGGCCAATACGCCTACTACGGCCGAGTAGGCGGTTGCCTCGTGACCGGCAACGAAGACGGAATCAAGCACTGTTCGATGAACATCCTCTACTCCCTCCAGCACCTCGGCTATGTCATCCCACCGCAAGCCGACGCCGGTTGGATCGGCGAAGCCGGCCCCGGCCCGTCCTATTTGGATCCAGGTTCGGGGTGTCCCGAGACGACTTCACGAATCGCAACACCCCTTCATGACCTGGAACTTGCTCCACACAGCTCGTCTGTTGATGGACGCCAGCGCTTCCCCGCCCACGGCAACCAGCGCTCGCTGTGGGACTCGGGCGAGCAGTTCGACTTTGTCCCGGCAGCTGTACCGTAATGCTCTCGAACGCGGGAGGAAGCTCGGTTCGATGCCGGGGCCATCGTCCTCCACCAAGAGGAATGCTGCGTCGGCCGGGGTGCTTCCGACTTTCCACAAGGGCTCAAAGGGCAAGTCCGGCATCGCCCGCACCGCGACGCGAGCGGCACCATGTGTCAAGGCGTTGTCGATCAAGGACGACAACAGCTGGGAGAGAGTTGTGGCTTCCGTTCGAATCTCGACGGGGACGGGCACATAGTCGAGGAAATGCCGGTCGATCAATAGACGCGGATGCTTTCGTTCCAAGTCATCGAGCACATCGGCAATCGCCACGTCGCTCATGGTGAAGTTCAGCCCGCGGTTCTCGATTCTCGCCACGGCCAGCATCTGTCCGATCATCTCCTGCAGGCGGCGTCCGTCGGCTGACATCTGTCGCAACAGATTCTTTCGCTCGTCCTCCGCCAGGAGGGGCTCGTGGATCAGGAGGTCGGCCCCGGTAACGAGTGTCGTCAACGGGGTCCGCAGCTCGTGGTTGATCATGAGCACGAACTCGGCGCGGATTCGATTTTTCTCCTCTGCCAGGGCGAGAGCACGTTCCGCTTCGGCGCGCGCCACCGAAAGCTCGCGGTTGTGAGCCTCCAACTCAGTCGAGAGCTGGCGTAGCACGTCGGCTTCGAACGCCATTTCACGAATGCTCCGTTTCACAAACGATCGTCCGATGACCAGGATCGCCGCCAGCAGGAGAAAGAAGCCTCCCACAGCAAGCAGCTGCAAGGTCGTCCGTTGAATGCCCTGATTGCGAGCCCGTCGCTCGAGGAGCTCGGTGATGTCGTAGTAGAGGAGCAGCCCGCCTCCGCTCTCGAGTGGCTGTAGGACCTGATAGGCAATCGAGCCGCCAGGGCTCTCGATCACGCCGTCGATCAGTATCGAGTCGGACACCGGCGCGGCGACTGCCGACATTGACTTGACGCTCAACCCGTAGAGCAGGAGTTCGTTGTCGACGACGTCGCCTTCGAGACTCGGTGAGGTGGCGGCCTCGGTCAGCCCGGAATCATCGATCAAGGCGACCGCTTCGATGTTGAGCCTGTTGCGAATCTGTCGTACGGCCATGGCCGTGTCGGTGCCCTCCCCCCGCAGGGTTTCCATTTGCTCGCCCGCAGACTCCGACTCGAGCGCGAAAAGCTCCCCTTCACCAACTGGTTGGCTGGCATCGCGCTGAAACTGAATCGCCATAGCGAACGCGACTAGAGCAGCCACGCCAGCCACACTTGCGCCGATCCACCACGCCGTCGCCGGCTGCCGAACAGGGCCTGCGGATGGGGCTTTCACGCAGTCAACATCGACATTTCCTGCTCAAGCCTTAGACCTCTTGGGCGCTTTCAAGTATCAAAGCGCCGAGCGGCGTACGATCCCCAACCATGGCAATCATTTCGCGAGGGTTCAAGGGACGCCGCCAGCAGGACTCGCCGCAAGATCGGGTTCCGCCCGGCCAGTACGTAACCAATGACTTTCCGGTCCTCTCCGCCGGACCAACGCCTCTTGTCTCTTCCGACAAGTGGAGCCTGACCCTCATCACCGAAACCGGACAAGCCACGGCCCGAACCTGGGACCAGTTCCTCGAACTTCCCATCGAGCCGATCACTGTCGACATCCACTGCGTCACCAAATGGTCAAAGCTCGACACCAAATGGGAGGGCGTTTCAATCGACACGCTCCTCGAGGACGTGCAGACCTCCGCCGCCTTTCTGCTCGTCGAGTGCTTTGACGGGTACACCACCAACCTCCCTTTGGCGGACGTGACCAATGGCAAGGCCTGGATCGCCCACATCTACGACGGCGAGCCGCTTCGTCCCGAGCACGGTGGTCCGGCGCGACTGCTCGTGCCACACCTCTATTTGTGGAAGAGCGCCAAATGGGTCAGCGCTCTCAAACTCTCCAACGAAGATCGAGCTGGGTTCTGGGAGGGATACGGCTATCACAACTACGGAGACCCATGGAAAGAACAGCGGTACGCGGGCGACTGAATTGGCTTGCGGCCGAGGTGGTCGAGCTGTTCGAGGAAACCGATACGGTCCGCAGCATCGTCCTCGACTGTCCGGGTTGGCCTGGGCACCTGCCCGGGCAACATGTCGATATTCGACTGACCGCCGAGGATGGCTACCAGGCGCAGCGAAGCTATTCGATTGCGAGCGCCGCGGACGGCGAACGAATCATGATCACTGTCGAACTGGTCGAGGGCGGCGAGGTGTCCCCCTATCTGACCGGAGACTTGGTCCGGGGCGACGAGATCGAATTGCGGGGCCCAATCGGCGGCTACTTCGTGTGGACGCCCGACCTTGGCGGACCTCTGCAGCTCATCGCCGGTGGAAGCGGGCTGGTGCCGCTGATGGCCATGGTCCGCTCCCTGGCCGGCTCCGATAGACAGGTCCCGGTTCGCTTGCTGGTCTCAGCCAGATCTCGGGACTCGCTCATCTACCGCGAAGAGCTGGTCCGTCTGGCTGGCGAAATGCCCATGCTCCAAATCGATTACGCGCTAACCCGGACCCAGCCGCCCAACTGGCAGGGCTACTCGCGGCGGGTCGACAAGGCGATGCTGGAAGAATCGGCCTGGCCCGCTGTTGATCGACCAAAAACATACGTCTGCGGACCGACCGGATTCGTCGAGACCGTCGCGACGCAATTGTTGGCCCTCGGGCACGACCCCAAGCAAGTTAAGACGGAACGCTTCGGACCCTCAGGAGGATGAAAATGACCGCCAGGCATCTCGACGGCAACGCGTTGGCGGGGATGTTCTACGAGGTGTTTGGAAGAGAGATGACTGATCAGGAGGGTTGTTGTGGCGATTGTGGGGCGATCAACCCGTTGGGTCGGACGATCGTTTACCGGAGCGCCCCGGGGGACGTAGTTCGTTGCGCCGACTGTGGGGTGGTCTTGATGGTGGCGGTCAAAACGCCGTCTCACTATCGAATCAGCATTCAATCACTGCGCTGGATCGAGGTGTCCGGGTGAAAGACCTCTCCGATCTAAGAGCGATCTACATCAACTGCACCTTGAAGAAGTCGCCCGAGCTCTCCCATACCGAAGGCTTGATGGAGCTTTCGATGGCGATAATGCGGAAACAGGGTGTTGCGGTTGACTATCTGCGGGCAGTTGACTTCGAACTCGTGCCTGGCGTATATCCCGACATGACCGAGCATGGCTGGGATCACGACGACTGGCCTGCGATCTTCGAGCGCGTCATCGAGTCCCAGATCCTGGTAGTTGGCACACCAATCTGGTTGGGGGAGAAATCCTCCATGTGCACCCGACTGATCGAACGCCTCTACGCCAATAGTTCCGTGCTCAATGACGAGGGCCAATACGCCTACTACGGCCGAGTAGGCGGTTGCCTCGTGACCGGCAACGAAGACGGAATCAAGCACTGTTCGATGAATATCCTCTACTCCCTCCAGCACCTCGGCTATGTCATCCCACCGCAAGCCGACGCCGGTTGGATCGGCGAAGCCGGCCCCGGCCCGTCCTATTTGGATCCAGGTTCGGGGGGTCCCGAGAACGACTTCACGAATCGCAACACCACCTTCATGACCTGGAACTTGCTCCACACAGCTCGGCTGTTGATGGACGCCGGCGGCTTCCCCGCCCACGGCAACCAGCGCTCGCTGTGGGACTCGGGCGAGCGGTTCGACTTTGTCCCGGCAGCTGGACCGTAATGCTCTCGGAACGTCCATTCGCTAGACGCTGATCGATGAACGAAAGGCTCGTGCGGTGGGCCGCGATGGCATACACAGCCAACTTCCTCGCTGGCGTCGTGACGGCAATCCGAGGAGGCTTTCCGGCCGAGCCCTTGGGGATACGCACCAGGTTGCCAATCGCGGTCGATGCGATCGTTGGCAACGGAAGTGCGCTTTCGGCGCCACCGGCCATGATCTTCCTGATGTGGCGTCTGCTCAAGGGCTCTGGTCAGAGTCGACAGGCCAACGGGCGGCTAGTCCTCCTGACATCGACCTTTCTCGCCGGAGCTGTCGCCGAACCCCTGTCGCACCGAATTCTCAGGCAAGGACTGCCCAAGCATGTCAAAGCAATTGCAGCGCTCAACGTTGCGCTGCCGGCCGTGATGCTTATCGGCGTTGTCAGGTCGCTGGTCGAGTCAAAGAGGCCCGGAAAGCAGTGAGTTGGTTCGTGGCAGCCGTGATCGCCGTCGAGCTCGGTGTCATCGTTGCCACCAAGTCCACTGCCTATGGCAGCGCCGAAGTTGCAACTCTTGTCTTCGTGGTGGCAACCACTCTCATTGGCCTGCTGACGACCATCAAAGTCCGCGGCAATGTGGTTGGCCGGCTCCTGCTTTTGGCTGCTTTTTCTTACGCGACCGGCGGCCTGGGAGTTTCGCTCGTCGAGTCCTCGGTAATCGATCCAGGAGGTGCCCTCTACGCCGTGGCCACGTTGGCCGGCAACCTGGCCTTTGGATTAGGCACCGGCGTTCTCGCAACCTTTGTCCTCCTGTTCTTCCCGACCGGCAAGCTTCGCTCACGTGGATGGCGTGTGGTTGTGTGGGCGGCAGGGGTCGGCCTGACGATGTTGCTGGCCGGAGTCGCTCTCTCGCCCGAGACTTTCGACGATCTACCCGTCGAGAATCCGATCGCGTTAGAGGACGCCGACGGTCTGGTGGTGCTTCTGGAAGGAGGTGGCATCTACTTGCTGATGGCGGCGATCCTCGCTTCGGTGGTATCGCTCATCGTTCGCTTTCAGCGGGGCACAGCCGTCGAGCGCCAACAGCTCAAGTGGGTGGTTCTGAGCGTCGTCGTAATGGCGGCAGCTGCGGGCGGAGTCTTGCTTTGGGAGCTCTTCAACGGCATCGGGGAAGTGAGTGACGATGTGGAGAACGTTGTCGTGACGTTGGCCCTGGCGCTGATCCCGGTCGCGATCGGTGTGGCGATCCTTCGCTACCGCCTCTACGACATCGACCGGATCATCTCTCGCACGGTCACCTATGGACTCATCACAGCCGCGCTCGTTGGCATTTATGTGGCGATCGTCTTCGTGCTCACCAATCTCATCCGTCTCGAAGGAGACCTCGCCGTCGCAGGGGCAACGCTCGGAGTCGCGGCGCTCTTCAGCCCGCTTCGTCGCCGTCTGCAAGGAGCGATTGATCGCCGGTTCAATCGGTCAGGAGCCGCCGCGGCCCGCGTCGTCGAGAACTTCACCCGACTTCTACCGACGAGAGTTGACCTCATCGATCTGACGAGCGAAGTTCGATCCGTCGTTAGCCAGACAATGCAGCCGGCGATGATGTCAGTGTGGCTACGCGGAGAGGCCAACTAGGGCTGGTCTCGCAGCCATACCGAGAGCGAAGTTGGCTGCATCGTTTGGGCGACGAGACGGGAAAGTTCCGAACGCAACGGAACAAGGTCAACCGCATCGGTCAGACGTTGGGAGAAAGCATCGATGGTGCGGGTGATGTCGTAGTGGGAACGATTGAAGCGTCGGTCGATTAGCCCTTGAACCCTCCTCCGCAGGGGATTGAAAAGGGCCGCCACCAAGAGCGTCGATCCCGCCACTGCCACCGGGCCCTCAAGCGGGAACAAGTCCCGCAGCAAGAAGACAACGCCGGCATAGGCGGCAGCCAACAGAACCACGACAGTGCCATAGGTCACTGTGCGGGAAACAATCTGGTCGATGTCAAATAGCCGATAGCGGGCGATTGCCACCGCCATGGCCACAAGAATCGACATCGGAGCCGCGAGCCACACGATGGCCCCCAATTCCCCTTCCATTTCCACCGGAAAGAGGACGTTGGCCAGTACCAACACCAACACGGCCACGACCGTGGCGTAGAAAAACCACTTGATCTGGGCGCGCTCCTCGCCTCGCGCTCGTCGAAAACGAATCGCGATCGAGGTGAGTCCGCCCAGGATGCCGACGATCACCAGGACGAACTGGGCCAATTCAAGCGGCTGGCGAATCGTCTCGATGGGTGCCCATCCCAGCGGATTGAGCCGCCCGGGGAAGTCTTCCAACGCGCCTGGCCCCAAGGCCAGCAAGACGACCCAGACTCCGGTCGCGGCGATCGCCGTCCAGGTCAGTGCCCTACCCCATTTACCGAGCGGGCTTCCAGTGGGGTAGAGGAGGAAAATCAGAACGAAGCTGAGCACAAAACCCGGTTGTCGGATGAGGTTGGCTGCCCACGCCGTTCCGCTTGCCGCGGGCCAGCCGAAGACACCGGCAGCAATGGAAAACTCGCCGAGCGCAGCCTGCATCGACCATAGGAACCCACCGATGAGCAATACGAGCCCGATCGCATGACGTGACCTGCGAAGGAGGATGATGGCGCCGAGAGCAAGAGTCACTGCGCCGGCCACCACGGCCTCTCGCAAATAGAGGTAGTGCGCCGTTTGGCTGGAATTTGCTTCGACCGTAGCCGACAGGCTCAGAGCAATAAGCAATAGCAACGCTGCGACCGCCAGGGTGGCCAGAACCGGCCGTCTTGCGCTCAACATCGCACCATCTAAGCCAATCGCCGTATCGAATACGTTACGAACGACGACCAACATAGGCCCGAGTGAATCAGCGTTCTAGTGCAATCCTCGGCTGGGCGTCGGCGAAGAACCCGCCCATCTCGACGACCCAGGACCTCAGACGTGACCTACGCTCAACCGCCGTAGAGGTTATGCAACCCGAATCGGCCGCCGTCTGGCTCCGCTGATCGTCGATGGTCATGGCGGACGTCGATGATGCTCGAGCGATTGCCGCAAATTTGCCGCGCAGCTACGAGGTCACGGTGGGCGGACGGATCAAATTTCGGGTGGGCAGGTTGGTTTATGTCTCATTCTCCCGAGACGAGGAAACGATGGGTTTTGCCTTCCCCAAGGACCAGCGGGAAGGGTTAGTGGAAGGCGAGCCAACGAAGTTCCTGATGCCGGCCAAATCGGATCTGCGCTATCACTGGGTCCAGGTGCGTATGGCAGCGCTCGATCGGGACGAGCTCCATGAGCTCATCGTTGACGCCTGGCGCATGGTGGTGCCCAAATCCGTCGCCAGGTCCTACCAAGACCCTCGCTTGGAGCCGCAAACGGATTGATCCAGCGCGGGAACGAGGCGCGACCGTAGTCTCGCAGCAGTGAGAACTGGATACGGACGAAGTGTGAGCCTCCGCATTGCTGGCGCGGTGGTGTCGATCGCGATTTGGCTCGGGCTCATAGTTTTCGCACTCGACAACTTTGACAATGGCCTACCCGATTCAGAGGGTCTCGGCGGCGGTTGGCCGTTTTGGATCGGGGCGGTGGTCATCGTCGGCGTCGTCGCGTTTTTCCTCGGCAGGTCGCCCGGTGCCCCGGGCTGGGGGAGCTTTCTGATCGGACTATTGATTCCCGAAGTTGCTTTCTTCATCAATCGCCTGTTTACGACAGAAGTCTCAATCATCTTCCTGATTGCTGTCGCGATCCTGGTGCTGATCCCGATCCCCGGCCGGCGGACCCAAGCGGTGCCGACCTAGGTCAATCAGCGTTCCGAACGGACTGGGATCGAATTGATCCAGTCAGCGATCAGTTCAAAGCCTGATCGCAGCAGGAACTGGTGTCCACCGGTTGGGGCGAACCGCACTTCGGCGTTGGGAAGGTGCTGGCGCCAGCGGTTCAATGCATGTTGGTTGACAAAACGGTCGTCGGAGGCGGTGAGAAGCAGCGTCGGCACGGCGAGCGGCAAGTCTTGTAGCGCTCGAAACTCTTCAATTACCGAAACGTCGGCTAGCAGCGACCACATCGTGTCGGCCCGAGCCCCGAGCGACTGCTTGCCGAAGTCGTGAACGACATCGGCCGGGAATCGGCGGCTGGCGATGGCGATTCTCGAGAGAACCGGCCAGAGAACTCGAGCGAGCAGAGGGGCGACGGTGCCGCGGTGTTCGGGCGGTCGGTCCGCCACCTTGCGAGCGATATCAGGCATCAATCCGGGATGGGGATAAGGCGCGCTGACAACCGCCAGACCGGCCGTTCGCTCCGGATGGCGGGCCACCCAGATCGCGGCCAGGACGGCCCCGGCTGAATGCCCGACCATGACGGCCGGCTCGTCTGGAGCGATCAACTCGAGAGCATTTTCGAGCTCGGTCAAATGGAACTCGCGGTTGTAACGGATCGAGGCTGGTTTCTCCGATTGTCCGAATCCGGCCAAGTCCGGGGCAATCAATGTCCGCCGCGGTTGCAGCAGCGGAGCAAGACCCGCCCAGTAGCGGCCCGAGCCACCAAGGCCATGAATCGCACAAACGACGGGTCCGATTCCCGATCGCCACACGCTGAGCTTTCCCCACGGCCGCTCCAGCCAGATCTGTTCGGTTGATTCGCCCACAGACCCGAGGTTAAGGCCGCTGCAACTTACTGAGACGGTCGCCCCACCACAGGCCGATCACCGCTGACATTGCTCCGGCGTTTTCGATCCCTATTCGACGGTGTCGAATTGTCACCCGGGTGCCCCGTTCGGCCGGTTCAAAGTCGATCACAACCCTGTCTCCAGGTGCCGAGTGCGGACCGTTCCAATCCAGCGCGAGTTGAGTGGGGGGAACCGATGCGGTCACCGTTGCGAGTGTCACAGCCCCATTCGTCGATACCTCGAGCAACCGCTCCCCTTCGAAACGAACCACTGTCCCGCCTTCGGTACCTCGCGCCCACCAGCGGTCGATGTCGTTGGTGAAAGCGGAGAATGCCGCCTCAACTGTGAGGGGCACGATGGCGGTAATCGCGACCTCACCGCTTGCCATTTTCGAGCCTTTCTGCGTGCCGGGCGAATGCGCCTAGTTGATCGCTCCAGAACTTGCTCGCTCGCTGCGCCCAATCGCTGAGCTCGTGAAAAGGTTGTGGCTCGATCGAATAAACATGGATGCGGGTGTCGTCGGGATCGAGCGTCACGGTGACGAGCCCCGCCTGGCGCAGAATTCGGAGATGACCGGTGAGAGCAGCTGGCGTGACGTCGAGCCGGGCAGCCAGCTGACCCGCGCTCAGCGGCCCAACGCTCAGCGCCTCGACTGTTCCTCGCCTGGTTTCATCCGCCAAGGCCGACAAAGTTGTTTCGACAGTCACAGGGCACCGGCGAAGTACCAGCGGTGGCCTTCGGGGTCGATCGCTCGATAGGTCTTGTAGCCGTAGTCCTGGGCAACCGGTTCGTCGAGGACTACCGCACCCGCGGCGCGGGCCTTCTGGAAGTGGGCGTCGATGTCGTCGACTTCGATCCAGAGCTGGCTGTGCACCCCGCCGAGCTCGTGGGGCGTCGCCAGTCCGCCGTCCCGCCAGACCGATGCCAGGGACACCATCGCGCCGTCGAGACTCAGCTCGGCGTGGGCGATCGTGCCGGCTTCGCCGTCCATCCGCATTGTTTCCTCAAAGCCGAAGGCTTTGATCAGGAATTCGATCGCCTGGGGCGCATCTTCGTAGGCCAGCATGGGCATGAGTTGTGACATGCCTCGGACATTAGTCAACCTTTCACCTGATAGTCAAGTAGTCGCATTAATCGATGGAAACGAACCGGCCGGCTGGTTCATAATGAATTCTCATGGCTTCTTACACCTTGAACAAAGATGCGGTTACCCACGCCCGCAAACTCATCGATGGTCGCCAGTACGTGATCAAGAGCGATTGGGGGGAGTCCCAGCCCAGCGCCGACGACGAGAACGACTATCTCGAAACCCACTCCTGGGATGAGTTCGCTTCCTGGCATCTCGGTCTCACCAAAGGGGCAACCGATGAAACCAAGGCGCGCTATGGCTTTGTCTTTGGCGACCTTCGCCGCGTCCATCGGTCCGGATTGATCGCCTGTGTTTATCGGGCGTCGGAATGGCACCACAAGACGATCGAACTAGCCGCCCACGAGCTCCTGCAACATTTCGACGAGGTCGCGGGGATCAAGGACTCAGCTGACTAATCCTTGCCAGAGACGTTGACAACCGAGTCGACGATGAGTTCAGGGCGATCCCAGAGCACATTGTCGAGGCCCGTTCCTTCGGCTTCCACCAGCTGGCTATCCGAAGACAGACCGGCGTAGAACTCGAGCCCATTTCGCCAGTATCTGTTGACAGCTTCGGCCGCTTCCAACCCGGCGCCTTCAATAAATTGCCGGCTCAAGAACACAGCAGTCGGATCCTGGTGAATGATGATCAATGGCGTGTCGCCCAGATCATTCGAAATGGGTGTCTCGGGGTCAGCCCACGGCGGATGGTCGGCGAGGTCGGGGAGCAGTTCGTCATAGAAGGCCTGAAAACCGGTCGGGCTCGGATCGATCAGAACAACTCCGGATATGTCCGTGCGTCCTTCGGCGAACAGGCGCGCTGAATGAACGCCATCGCCAGCGGCGACCAACGTATATGGGCCGGCGATGCCCGCCTCGATCAAGGCTTCCGCCAGTGCAGTCGCACGCTGCTCGGGCGTCGCTTCACCTTCGACGTATCCGTTTGCGCAGACCTGATAGCCGCGTTCGGAGAGCTGCGCCTGAATCACTGACCATGATCCGTAGTCGATCCAGCTGTTCGGCTCGAGGATGACGGTTGCACCCGTTTCCGAACCAGTGCACAGCAGGCGATGCGGGAACCGGTTCCGGTCGTCCGCGACGATCTCGGCGGCTGCGAGGAGCTCGTCGGGATTGATCCGAACAAGAGCGCTTGGGTGATACAGAGAAACCCAGAGCGACTGGTCCGCCACGAATAACCCACCCGCCTTGCCCGGCATCGGAAACCTAGTTATGTCGCCGGTCCCGGGATCGACCCGAACAAGGAGATGATCGGTGTTCGAGGTCAACCAGAGCGACCCCTCGAACTCGACCATCGACAGCAGGCCAAAGGTGATCCCGCCAAGGAACTCCAAGTCTCCGCTCGCTGGATCAAAGACGCGGAGGTCGGTGCCCCGGGGGAATTCGTTGTCCATCAGCCAGAGCCGGTTGTCCGCTTCGATGACTCCACGCACCGTGCCATCAGCGGATGTTGGGATCGAAATCCTCGGATTGCGGGCGCCGTTCTTGTCGAAACTTGATAGCACGCCGGTCGCGGGATCGTTGATCCAGAGGTGGCCAAGGCCTTCGCCTTTGAGCTCGCCTGTGAATGTGGCAACGATTTCTGCGCGGGCGGAAATTTGCAACAGCTCGCCCCGATCGTTGCTTACCCAGAGGTGATCGTCGAACCAAGCCGCTCGATGTGCTGGCGCACCTCCCAGCGGCACTCTCTCGTCTACCGCGCCCAATTCCGGATCGAATCTGAGCACTTCACCGCCGTTGTCATAACTCAGCAGCCAGACGTATCCACCACCACCGACAACGCCTTCGACGTAGGTGTCGATCTCATAGGTCATCTCCAGGTCGCCCGAAGCAGCTGAGATCCTTTGGAGTTGATGGGCCAGAGCACTCATCACCCAGATCGTGTCGCCATCGACCGCGGCAGTTTGAACACCACCGGAGGCGAGCTTGACGACGTCTTCGATACCGGAGAGCTCTCGTAACCCATCGAGTTTCGGTGCATAGATCGATGCTTCGCTGGAGCGAACAACGGCTACGACGGCCACGAAGACGGAAATGCCTGCGAAAGCAATGGCGGCGTTCAGCCAGGGACGGCGAAGCATCGAAACCCTTGGCGTCCATGTGCCGATCCGCTCATCGACGAGGGCGCGCAAACGTCTCGTATCGGCGTGTGCCTCGCGACCGGGATCGGCGCGTTCGAGAAGGTCGATCATGCTGGCGATTCCTTTGTCTCCATAGGGGCGATTGCTATCGAATCGAAACGAGCTTTGAGCCGCGACCTTGCGCGATGCAATCGTTGATCGACTGCGTTCTCTTTGATGCCCAAGACTTGGGCGATCTCATCTCTGGTGAGGCCATCCCAAGAAGAGAGACGCAGCAACTCCTGGTCGGTCGGGCTCAGTTCAGCGAGTGCTCTATAGAGGGTCTCGTACTCCGGCTCTGGAGGAATCGCTTTGTCGCCCGTCCCCGACAGGCGAGCAGCGAGTCCTCGGCGGCGACGGCGCGTCCGGTATTGGTTGCCGACGACGCGATATGCGATGGCAAAAAGCCAGGCTCGAGCGTCGTCCAGAGGAGCTTGCTCGAGGCGTCGCCATACGACGACGAAGACCTCGGCGGCGGCATCCTCCGCATCGGGCGGCCCCAGACGTCGCAGGCAATAGCGAAAAATCGCGTCGTGGTAGGCAGCAAAGAGCGAGTCGAATTGCACCATCGCTTGCCGGTCAACGACATCGTTTCTTGCCAAATCTGCCTTTCCGCAATGCTATGTGTCCGGCAACGGTCGCTTACTTACCGGCGGGACGCGTCCAAATCGGCCCTCAACGCTTGCTATTCGGTATTTCAACCCGCGCCGAAATGTGGCTGGCCGACCCCGTCTCTGTATCGTCGCCGCCGATCATGGAATTCCTCGCTATAGCTGTTGCCGCCGTCTTCATCGCGCTCGGTGGGCGCAACGACGGGGGAGCGCTGCTTGCGGCGGGTATCACCAAAGCCAACCGAAAGCCGCTGATTCTGGGATTAACCGCCGCGGCTGGCCTGGTGATCGCTCCGCTGTTGCATGGCACCAGGGTGGCGGCCACCCTGATCGACGGAATCATCCCGATTGACGGTCGAATGGATCTCATCATCATCGTGGTCGCGACCACCGCGGCCCTCGTCGCAGTTTCGACCAAATTCGGGCTTGCCACGAGCATCGGTCTCGCCCTCGTCGGCTCCCTCGCTGGGGCCGGAGTGGGAGCGGGGCTGATTGTTGACGGCGGCGCGGTCGGCAAGATCCTGCTGCTCGGAGCTGCCTCGCCAATAGTCGCCGCAATCCTCGGCCGTGTGGTCGCTGCCGTGATGACCCATATGCCCGTGCTCCGTTCTCGCCGGCGGTCGGCCAACAATGTACGCCGAGTTACGTACCCGATTCTTTGCTTCGCCTACGGGGCGAACGACGGACAGAAGGCTTTGGCGGTGCTCGCACTTGCCGCCGGCGCCGACCTTGATTCAACCTCGCAAGTGGCGGTCCTGGCAATAGTGTCGGCGGTGTTGTTCTTGGGAGGAATGCTGATCGGGGCTAAACCAGTGGCTACCAAGATTGGAAGGGAAATGGTGCGTACCTACCCGATTGAGATCGCCATCGCCGACGTCGTCGCCTCGGGAGTGGTCGTCGGCGGGGCGACCCTGGGCACGCCGCTGAGCATGACCCAGGCGATAACCGGCGCCACGGTCGGAGTGACATCGCGAACCGGGCGAAGCTATGTGCGATGGCCGGTGCTGGGACGGACGGTGCTGGCCTGGGTGCTCACCTTTCCGGTCACAGCTTTAATCGCTGGCTTGGTCACGGTGGTGATCGTCTGATGCGGTTCTTTGGATCGGGCAAGCCAGACGCCACGATCGAAGCTCTGAAGAAACAGGTCAGTGCAGCCGCGGACGCCGCGCGGATCGCTCTCGAGGTGCTGCACCGGGAGGTTTCGAACGAGGAAGGAAAAACGCGGATCGAGGCAGTCGAAAAGGCCGGCGACGAAGCTCGGGCCAATCTGGTCGAGGAGCTAACCCAGGCGCTTGGCCCACCCATCGATCACGAGGACTTATTCCGGGTATCTCGCTCGGTGGACGATGTACTTGACAGCCTCCGCGACTTTGTGATCGAGATCGACCTCTTCGGTCCCGAGGATCGGGATGGCTTGATCGCCCCGCTTGAACCGATTGCGGATGCCCTCGACGAACTCATCGAGGCAGTCGCCATGCTGGAAGACGATCCCAAGGCTGTGACCAAACTCGGGTTCAAGGCTCAAAAAACCGCTGGCAAGGTTCGCAAGTCCTATCAAACCTCTCTGGGCAAGCTCTTCCAGGCGGAGTCAGTGACTGTGGACATGCTCCGATCTCGAGAGCTCCTGCGACGTCTGGACGTCATCGGACTGCGACTCCAGGAAGCAACCGCAGGGCTGTCCGACGGCTTGATGAAAAGGGGGTTGACCTAAGGGAGATGCGTTCGATCGAGATGACTTCCGAACTGCTCGACTACGTGGTCTCGCACAGTGAGACGGATCCGATCTATGAGCAAATTCGCGCGGCAACCCTCGAGGCGGCCGGAGGCTCGGCGTCGATGCAGATCGGCCAGGATCAGTTCGCCCTTCTCACGCTTTTGACTCGCCTCGCTGGCACGCGTCTCGCCATCGAGGTCGGAACCTTCACCGGCACGTCGGCCGTAGCGATCGCCAAAGGGCTGGCCGATGGCGGAAAGTTGATTTGTTGTGACATCAGCGAGGAGTGGACCGCGATTGCGCGCCGGCATTGGGAGTCAGCCGGTTTGGCGGATCGCATCGAGCTTCGCCTCGGTCCTGCCTCCGAAACGATTGCCAAACTTCCGAACGACCCGCCCATCGATCTGGTCTTCATCGACGCCGACAAGAGCGGCTACGTCGACTACTACGAAGCTTTGCTTCCTCGCCTTCGCTCGGGTGGTCTGCTCGTAGCCGACAACACCCTATGGAGCGGCCGGGTCGCCGATCTCGGTGAGCATGACGACGACACCGAAGCGATTCGCCGTTTCAACGACCGGGTTGCGGCTGACGATCGAGTCGAAGCCGTCATCCTGGCGATCGGCGACGGCGTCACCCTCTGCCTGAAGAGGTAGCTGCGCAACTACACAAACCTAAGGCTCTGAGCCGTGGAATTCACGGCTTACAGCCTCAGGTTTCAAACGCTCTTGTTAGGGGATCAGCCAAAGCGGTCGAAGCCGCGGCTCAAGCCTGTCGCGGGAATCGAGGCAGCCTTCAGGGCCGTTACTCCCCGGGCCAGCACGCCGAGCAGGAGTGATGCCATCGCTACCAGCGGCCGGAACCGGCGGGAAGCGTGACGGGGTTCATATCGCTGTCCGGTGGCCATATGGAGCTATCGGATTCTCAGCAAGCAACGTCGACGCCAATTTATGAACGCACATCTTGACTAGTGCTCGTGGTGTGCGGGGTCGTCGAAGATCCGAGATCCGTCGTCGTCATGGACCAGGACGCTCCCATACGCCGTTCGCAACGACTCGCTGGTGAGAACTTGGGCGGGCGGACCGCTCGCTACCACCCGGCCCGCCAGCAGAAGGACGAAATCGGCGGCGCGAGCTTCGGCGAGATCGTGCGTGGTGAGGATCACAGTGCACCCTCGTTGGGTTTCCTCGTGGATGAGTTGGTCGATGGCCTGGGCAGTCGGTAGATCGATACCGGTGAGCGGCTCGTCGAGCAGCAGGAGATCGTGATCCTGGGCCAGCCCCTGGGCGACATAAACCCGCTGGCGCTGGCCAGCCGAGAGATCATGGAGCTGGCGTCCCGAGTATTCGAGGATTCCGGCGCGGTCCATGGCCGACTCGATCGCCTCTCGATCCGCGGCGCCGAAGCGCCCCAACCATCCTGCGCTCGAATACCGCCCCATCGCGACCACTTCGCGCACCGTGATGGGTAGGGCATCGTTGACTTTGGTGTACTGCAGGACGTACGCGGTTCGACCCGGAGGGGCCGCCACTTCGAGCGTGCCAGATTTTGGGGTGATCAAACCGGCAATGGCGTCGAGCAACGTCGATTTGCCCGAGCCATTAGGGCCGATGACCGCGATGATCTTGCCGGCTGGTATTTCGAAGGAAGAGGAAGCAAGTGCCTCGGTGTTCCCGAAGGCGATCACCAAGTTGGTCGCTTTCACCGGCACCGCGTGCACAGTCCCTCGATCTCTAGGGCATGGTCTGATGGTTTGAACCCTGCGCGAGACCCAATCCGTCGAACGATTCCCCGAAGCTCTCTCTCGAGTGATGCTGGCATGTCGGCGTCTTCCACCGCTCCGCAGCTGCTGCAAAGCAAATGGTGATGGTGACCGCGAATCCAGTCGGCGAGCTCGTAGCGGACAAAGCCCCTGGTGGCGTGGTGCAGCGTGAGAACCCCGGCGGCTTCGAGCACCGAGAGGGAACGGTAAAGAGAGGAGAGGGGGCCACCAATCGCGTGATGCAGTTCAGCCGCGGACTTGGGCCCGTCTCCCCGAGCCAATCGTTCGATCACTGACCGTCGTCCGCGACGTGAGGCGAATATCGAGGTCCGCCAGGCGTCGTTCGATTTGGTCCAGATGGGCAGGAGTGGTCATATTGATATCGATTCTCATTATACGTTAGGATCTCCGGGATGGATTGGTTAGTTCAGCCCTTTTCAACGGGGCCCCAGCAGACGGCGTTCGTCAGCGGCACAGTTGCGGCCATCGCGTTAGCCGTTGTTGGCACGTGGATCGTCATCAGAGGGATGAGCTTCTTCGGGGATGCTCTGGCTCACGGAGTGATTCCGGGCATTGCCCTGGCGCTCCTGCTGGGCTTCAGCCCGTTTCTAGGAGCCGCCGTGGCAGCGCTGGTGATGATCGCTGGAATCAACTATGTCCACCGCAATGCAGCTTTCAGTGAGGACACCGCGATCGGTCTGCTCTTTGTGGGCATGCTGGCAACAGGGGTGATCCTCGCCGGAGGAGGAGATGCCGAGGCTCTGGCCGAGGTCTTGTTCGGAGATTTGTTTGGGATTGAAACGTCGCACTTGTGGATCCTGGCGGGTGTCGCTGCCGGCATCGTGGCGGTCTCGACGCTCCTCTACCGACCGCTGCTCGGCCTGGCCTTCAACCTCCAAAAAGCGCAAACCCTGAGGCTCCGTCCCCGTCTCGTGCATCTATTGCTCCTAACCATGATCACGGGGGCTGTGGTCGCCTCCTTTCCAACCATCGGGACGCTCCTGGTGTTTGGCCTTTTGGTAGGTCCGCCGGCCTCCGCCGCGCTCTTGGTTCGAAGAGTGCCGGCCATGATGGTCATGGCCGCAGTGATCGGTGTCCTTGCCGTCGTTTTCGGCTTGGCCGTGTCATATCACCTCGACACCGACGCCGCGGCGACAGTGGCCTTAATTCCAATCGTCTTGTTCTTCGTTGTTCTCACGGTCAAGCGTGGGCGAGGGCGAAGTCGGGAATAGCGACCGCTTCAGTTACCTTCTGCCTGTATGGAACTTGGGATCACCACCTTTGCTGAAACCACGCCGAACCCATCCACGGGCGAGTTGATTGACCATGGCGACCGTCTGCGCCAGGTATTGGCCGAGGCGGTGCTGAGCGAAGAAGTCGGTCTCGACGTCTACGGGGTTGGAGAGCACCACCGGCCCGATTTTGCCTCCTCCTCGCCAGCGACGGTCCTGGCGACGATCGCCGGCAAAACCGACCGCATCCGTTTGACTCCGGCCGTGACGATCCTTTCCTCCGACGATCCGGTGAGGGTCTTCCAGGATTTCGCCACGCTCGATCAACTTTCCTCCGGCCGCGCCGAGCTCCTCGTGGGTCGGGGCTCCTTCATCGAGTCATTTCCGTTGTTCGGCTACGACCTCGCCGACTACGACGATCTCTTCTCTGAGAAACTCGACCTCCTGCTAGCCATACGCGATAACGAAAAGGTCACCTGGTCGGGCAAGTTTCGATCACCGCTCGAAGCGCAAGGCATTTATCCCCGGCCATTCCAGGACCCGCTGCCGATCTGGGTCGGGGTGGGCGGCAATCCGGAGTCGATGGTTCGCGCCGGATTGCGAGGACTGCCGGTGGCTCTAGCAATCATTGGAGGCATCCCGGATCGATTTGCGACCTTGGCCGAACTCCACCGGCGAGCGCTCCGCTCGGCTGGCTTCGATCCGGCCGAAGTACCGCTAGCGGTTCATGCTCACGGTTACGTCAGCGATGACACCGAACAGGCCGCAGCCGAGTTCTATCCGCCCTACGAAATCGTGATGACCCGGTTGGGCCAGGAGCGAGGCTGGCCGCCGATGACCCGGCTTCAGTTCGACGGCATGCGGGCACCAGCCGGTTCCCTGGTCCTGGGCGATCCCGACATCGTGGCGGAGAAGATCCTCCGCTGGCGCGAAGTGCTGGGCATCGAACGGTTCATGCTCCACACAAGTGTTGGCACTCTTCCCCACGAGCAAGTCATGCGTTCGATCGAGCTCTTCGGAACCGAAGTCGCACCTCGGATCAAGAAAGGGATCTCGTGATCAAGTTCAAAACCGTCCTCGAATTGGGAGGCAAAACAGCCACAGGATTCCGCGTGCCGGCCGACGTGGTGGAGCAGTTGGGAAAGGGCCAACGCCCGCCAGTAGTGGTGACGATCGGGGACTACACATACCGAAGCACGGTGGCGGCGTACACCGGTGAGTACTTTCTCCCGCTGGCGGGAGTGCATCGCGATAGCGTCGGCCTCAAGGCCGGAGACAAATTCGAGGCCGGGGTAGAACTCGACACCGAACCCCGCGAATCGTCGAGTTAGTCCGATGACCTGACGGAGCGCTCTTAACAGCCGATCCAAGCTTCTCGAGGCCTTCCGCGCCATGTCCTACAGCCACCAACGCCAGCACACCGAATCGGTCGAAGGCGCCAAGACCGACGCCACCCGCGCCAGGCGCATCGAGAAGGTCGTAGAAGCCATGAAGCAGAAAGTGACATGAAGGTCCTCCTCACGGGGGGTACGGGCTTTATCGGCTCGGTGCTGGTGGACCGCCTGCAGCGGGAGGGCCATGCGACGGTGATCCTCACCAGGCCAGGAGGCGACCCACCGACTTCGTCGGCGAGCTTCGAATGGGACTATGGAAAGGGTCCACCTCCCGCGGAGGTTTGGAACGGTGTCGAGGGGGTCGTCAATCTCGCGGGTGAACCTGCCCAAGGTCGTTGGACGGAGGCTAAGAAACGGCGGATCAGAAGCAGTCGCGTTGTAACTGCAAACCGCCTCGTCGAAGGCATGGCAACTCTCTCAAATCCTCCGAAGGTGATGGTCTCGGCGAGCTCGATTGGTTATTACGGCGACCGGGGCAACGAGACTCTCACCGAGGATGCGACCGCAGGTACAGATTTTGTTGCGTCGGTCTGGCGAGAAGCCGAGGTGGCGGCCATGGCGGCAGAGAGGCTGGGAGTGAACGTGGCTCGCACCCGCTTCGGGATCGTTCTAGCTCCCGATGGACCGGCGATCGCACGGCTCAAGCTCGTCACCAATTTGGGCATATTCGGCCCAATCGCCGGGGGTCGGCAATGGTGGTCGTGGGTTCATCGAGATGACGTGGTGGGCTTTGTTATTCACGCTCTCGAGAATCGCTTGAGCGGGGCCTACAACGTGGTTGCTCCTGATGGACGCAGACAACGTGACTGGGCCTCCACGATGGCCCGGGTGATGCACCGACCAGGATTTGTCCCGGCTCCCGGCTTCGCCGTGAAGGCCGTCATTGGTGGATTTGCAACGGAATTGATCTCCTCGCGCCACGTAATTCCGGCCGCCACGCAAACCAGCGGTTACGAATTTGCCTTCCCTGACCTTGAGCCGGCGCTGCGCAATGTTCTCGAATCGACCGGGGACGAACGAAGAGCTGAGTGACTAACGGCTGCGAAGCCGGGGGTCGAGGGCGTCGCGGATGCCGTCGCCGATGAAGTTGACGCTCATCACCGCCAGCATGATCAGCACGCCGGGGGAGAGAACCCACGCCGCATTGAGCTGGAGGTAGTTGCGGCCGTCGAACACCAGCCGGCCCCAGGTCGGGAAATCCGCCGGGAAGCCAAGGCCGAGGAACGACAACGCCGATTCAGTGATTATGGCGGAGGCGACTCCTAGCGCGGCCGAGACCATGACCGGGCTCAGGATGTTGGGGAGGATGTGACGCATGATCACTTTCCGCTTCCGGGTGCCGATGCTGTGCGCGGCCAGCACGAACTCCTCCTCTTTGATCGAGAGCACGTCACCGCGGACCACCCGGGCAGTCTGCATCCAACTGGTAGCGCCAATGATGAATACCACGAGGATGAAGATCCCGGTGTTTTCACCGAACGCGTCCTTCAGGCTCTCCCGGAACAGCATGATGACGACGAGCAACAAGGGCAGGATTGGCAGAGCCAGGAAAAGGTCGGTTAGCCGCATCAGCGGTCCGTCGAGCTTCTTGAAGAACCCGGCGATGATCCCGATCGCGGTGCCGAGAAACAGTCCGAAAAGCATCGCCGCGAACCCAACCGCAAGTGAGATCCTGCCACCGACCAGTACCCGGGCGAGCACATCCCGCCCCAGGTTGTCGGTGCCGAGGAGATGCTCGGCCGAAGGCGGCTGATTGGCCGACACCGTGTCAATCTCGTAGGGTCGACGCCGTAAAGGAACGGGCCGGCCACGCTTGCCAGCACAATCAAGACCAGGAGGATCAGTCCGACGATCGCTCCTTTGTGCCGCTTGAACTGTCGCCAGACGTCCTGCTTGAGGGACCGATGCTTTTCACCCGGCTGCTGTGGCTTTAGCTCCGGGGCACTTTCGACCCGCTCCTGGGTGGTGGCTATCTCAGTCTCCTAACTCAATCGTATCGAATTCGGGGGTCGAGCAACCCGTAGGTGATGTCGGCGATCAGATTGAAGACGACGATGAGCACAGCAAAGATAAAGGTCAAGGTTTGCACCATAGGCACGTCGGACTGTCCGATGGCCGAGATCAGCAGCGCTCCGAGACCATTGATGCGGAAGATCTGCTCGGTGATGATCGCCCCGCCAAAAATCCCGGGGACCTGCAGCGCAATCAAAGTGGTGACAGGAATGAGGCTGTTGCGCATGACGTGGGTCATTACCACCCGCCCCTCGCCCAGTCCCTTGGATCGGGCGGTGCGTACATAGTCCTCGTTGAGGTTGTCCAGCATCGAGGCGCGAGTGAATCGGCTCAAAGCAGCAGTGTTGAAGAGAGTCAGCACCGCTACCGGCATCGCCATCTGTTTGAGAAAGGCCCAGAAGGTCTCCCAACTGTTGACCACCAGGGTCGAGTCGTAGAACGAGGGGAACCAACCAAGACCGACGCTGAAGACGACGATCGCCAGCAGGCCGGTGAAGAAGGTAGGTGCCGAGAACCCGATCATCGTGAAAAGGGTCCCGGCGTTGTCGAAGAACGAATACTGCTTGTACGCGGAAATCACGCCGATCGGGATGGCGATGATGGTCCCGAGAACGAAGGCAAGCCCCAACACCCAAAGCGTCTGGGGAAGCCGTTGGCCGATGATGTCGATTGCCGGGGCCCGCGAGGACCAGGAGAGAATCCGGGCACGGTTCTCGCAGTCGCCGATGCAGGTGTTAAAGACCGAGTCGATGAAGTGGAGGGGCTCGTTGATGAACATGAGCCTCATCCATTTGAGCCATTGGATCAAGAACGGATCGTTGAATCCCAATGATTCACGAATGTTTTCTCGCACCTCAGCGGGAAGAGTCAGCGGCAGCTGCGAAGTGGGATCGCCTGGGGCCAGATCGAGGATCGCGAAGATGATCAGGCTGATGACGATGAGGGTCGGAATCGCAAATAGCGTTCGCCGCAGAACGTACTGCCCCATGGCTAGACGATTCCCATAACTAAAAGACTCTCAGGAAGCCCGAAATAGGAAGAGAGCCTCCCGAGCGGACCCGAGAGGCTCTCTTGTTCGGTCATTTCTGTGGGTGTTCCCTTAGCTGACTAGCCGCGGGTCCACTCTTCGATGTTCCAGTATTCGGAGTCCCAGGCGTTGAGGTCACCAACCCCCTGGATATCGTTGGCAAAGGCCGACACGTTTCCACGCTCGATCAACGGGACGATCGCTCCAGCACCAACGACGAGGTCGTTCAGCTGTGCGACCAGGTCCTCACGGGCCGGGTCCTCCAGCGAAGCTGCTTCCAGCTGCGCGTAGACATCGTCGTATTCCTGGCTGGCGAAACGGGGGATGTTGCCGCCGGCATAGGCGTTGGTCGATTCGGGGATGTCGTCGATGGTGTACTGCACCATGTAACCCTGAGGATCAGGGCTGGTGGAGTTGTTCGTGAACATCTCGATGTCCGCATAGAACTTCCAGATGCACGCATCGGCGGCGCAGGTCCCGTCGAAATACAGGCCCGCGTCCTCGTTCCTCATGTTGGCGACAACGCCAATCTCGGCCCAATAGCTCTCAATCAGAGCCTGGTTCGACTGCCGCACCGCGTTAGTCGAGGTGACGAAGTCAAACTCGAGCGGGGTCCCGTTCCATTCGCGAACACCGTCGCCGTCGGAATCGACAGCGCCGATCTCATCGAGCAGGGCGTTGGCGCCTTCGATGTCCTGGGTGAGGCACCAGTCCATGTTGGTTGACAGGCCCGGCTCAGTTGGCCAGATGTTGCAGGTAGGAGTGCCGGCCGGACCGTAACCAACGGCCACCAGCTCTTCGCGGTTGATCGCCATCGACAGCGCTCTGACCAAGTCGGGGTTGTCGAAGAACACCGGGTGGGGGTTGGAACCACCGGCATAGTCCGACGGGGGTGGATCGGTGGAATCGGGGTTGGTCTGGTTGAGGTTGAGGTGCTCAACGCTCGAACCGAAAGCCACCAGAACGACTCCGTTCCCTGCATCCTCCATAGGACCGATGATCTCGGGAGCAACCTGGAGGTTCCAGGCATAGTCGCCTTCACCGATCTCGAGGACGGAACGTGCCGCCGATTCGGCGTCGCCGCCACCTTCAATGGTCACGGTGCCGAAGAACGGCTTGCCATCCGGAATTCCGCGGTAGTTCGGGTTGATCTCGTAGGACACGACGTCCTCTGGCACAATTTCGGTCACCATGTATGGACCAGTCCCGACCGGCTTGAAGTTCTGCTCGGTGCAGGCGTTGGCAGCGGCGCCAGCGCAGTCGGCGAACTGGGCCCGTTGGATGACCGGGTAGGTGAGGCTGACGAAGTGGACGTAGGGGAAGGGCTGGGGGCTGACGAAGTTGATCGGTGACGTGCGTGTCATCATCCGCCACGACGCTCTCCACCGTGGTGAAGTCGGCGATGCACCCGGTCTCCTCATTGGAGCAGTATTCCCAGCTGAAGACGACGTCATCAGCGGTGAGGGGCGTCCCATCCGACCACAAGACGCCTTCCTGCAGCGTCCAGGTGACCGAGCTGAAGTCCTCGGCGACGCCGCCATTCTCCACGGTTGGGATCTCGGCCGCCAACGCCGGCACTATCTCTCCACCCGGAGACCACTCGGCGAGTGGCTCGAGAACGAGCGAACTGGCCAAGATGTCCTTGGTTCCGGTCGAGAGGTAGGCGTTGGCCTGGGAGGGCCCCTGCCATTGGAAGGCGAGGAAATCGCCACCCTGACCGGCTTCCCCGGTCGTGGCGGGCGCGGTCGTCTCGGCCGTTCCTTCGGTTGTGGTTGCGCCTGCATCAGCGGTGGTCGCAGTTCCGCCGTCGGTGGTGGTGTCCGTGGTACCGGATCCACAAGCCGCGGCGAAAACCGCAAGGGCCGCGAACAAACACAGCCATTGCCATCGTTTCATTAAGTTGTCTCCTCCATTTAGAGAGTTTTCGTCCAACATATGTCCGCACGGCCGTCCGCATGCCGCGTCGCCCGAACGGACGGGCCAACGGTACCAGGCTATGGGGACGACGGCAGGGTCGGAGGCTCCTGTTCTGGCTCGGTTACGGTCTCCACTGCGGCAACATCTGGCGTGTCTTCGGCGAAGTGACAGGCCACCCAATGGCCGGTTCTGAGCTGGCGCCATTCGGGGATCTCCTCCACGCAGCGCTCCTGCGCCATGGGGCAACGGGTGTTGAACGGGCATCCCGGGGGCGGGTCGGCGGGGCTGGGGATGTCGCCTTCGAGGATGACCCGTTTTCTCACCGCTTCGATTTGGGGGTCGGGAACCGGAACGGCCGATAGCAAAGCCTGGGTGTAGGGATGCTGGGGATGGTTGTAGAGACGATCGACGGTGGTCAATTCCATGATCCGGCCGAGATACATCACGGCCACCCGGTCGGCGATGTGGCGCACCATCGACAGGTCGTGGGAGATGAAGAGATAGGTGAGATTGAGCATCCCCTGCAGATTCTCGAGCAGGTTCACGACCTGGGCCTGGATTGAGACGTCGAGGGCGGCGATCGGTTCGTCGCAAACGATGAAGTCCGGATTGAGAGCAATTGCCCGGGCGATCCCGATTCGTTGCCTCTGGCCACCCTGAGAACTCGTGGGGATAGCGATTGGCATGTTTGGACGCGAGTCCGACCAAGCTGAGAAGCTCGACTACACGCTGTTCTCGATCGTCACCCCTCGCCTTCTTGTGCTCTGTCAGAGGCTCGGCGATGATCGACCCGACGGTCATCCTCGGGTTCAGCGATGCGTGGGGGTCCTGGAAGACCATTTGCATCTGCGGCCGGAGGCGGCGCATCTTCTCGGCGTTGAGGGTGGTGAGCTCCTGGCCTTCGAAGGAGATCGTTCCTTCCGTCGCCTGGTCGAGCTGCAGGATCACCCGGCCCGTGGTGGACTTGCCAGATCCGCTCTCGCCCACCAGCCCGAGAGTCTCGCCGCGGTAGATGTCGAACGTCACGCCGTCGACCGCTTTGACCGCCCCCACTTGTCTGCGCAGCAACCCTTGCAGGATCGGAAAGTGCTTCTTCAGCCCTTTGACGCTGACGAGCACTTCCTTGGTCGGGATGGTCCGTTCGAGCGGCTCGACTGTCGTCATACGGCCCTTTTCATACAGACCTGGGCTGGTTGTTGTCCATGTCCCACCAACACGCAGCGAAGTGGGCTTCGCCGACCATGAGCAACGGCGGGTTTTCCTTTAGACATCTCTCAAAAACGAACGGGCAGCGAGGGGCGAAAGGGCAGCTTTCTGGCTTTTGATAAAGGCTCGGAGGCGCGCCCTTGATGTTGACGAGGTCCTGGCCCTTTTGGTCAAGCCGGGGAATCGACCCGAGCAACCCGCGGGTGTAGGGATGCTGGGGATCGGCGTAGAGCTCGCCAACGGGCGCTTCTTCGACGATCTGTCCGCCGTACATCACGATGACGCGATCGGCCAAGCCGGCTACCACGCCGAGGTCATGTGTAATCCAGATGACTGCGGTACCAAGCTTCTCCCTGAGGTCGCGCACGATCTCGATGATC
Source organism: uncultured Acidimicrobiia bacterium (assembly GCA_963761985.1). Classification (GTDB taxonomy): domain Bacteria; phylum Actinomycetota; class Acidimicrobiia; order Spongiisociales; family ZC4RG35; genus JACCTH01. The sequence goes on along the minus strand of CAVXIT010000002.1, from coordinate 60,528 downwards.
TGGGCCTGAATGGTGACGTCGAGGGCAGTGGTGGGCTCGTCGGCGATCAAGATGCGTGGGGAACAGCCCAGCGCCATTGAGATCATGACCCGCTGGCGCATACCTCCGGAAAGCTCGTGAGGATATGAATCCAGCCTCCGCTTCGCTCCCGGGATCCCGACCAACTTGAGAAGGTCGAGCGCGCGTTGCTCCCGGGCCTTCTCCGGGAGATCGGTGTGGATCTTCAGTGCCTCCATGATCTGGTAGCCGATCGTGAGGACGGGGTTGAGCGAGGTGAGCGGGTCCTGGAAGATGAAACCGATCCGTCCTCCGCGAACCTTGCGGAGGTCGTCGAGGTCCATGGTGACCAGGTCGTTTCCTTCAAACATGACCTGACCTGAGACGATTTCGCCGGGTGGCATCGGGATGAGGCGAAGAAGCGACATCATCGTCACGCTCTTCCCGGAGCCGCTTTCGCCGACCACCCCCAGGAACTCACCGTTGTTGAGGTTGAAGCTGACACCGTTGACGGCATGGACCGTCCCGTCCTGGGTGTGGAACTGCGTCTCCAGGTCCTTGACCTCGAGGATCGGGGTGCGGCTCGTCACAGACTTGGGATCATATGCCCGCCTTGCATTTCCACGCCGTGCTCAGGGCGAAATCTCTGCCCGGTAGACGGCCGACACCGGCTGGCTGTATTGGTCGATGGTTTGGAGAAGGAGGAAGTCAGGTCCTCCGCCCATGACCCGAAGTTCGCCAAATAGCGGGACAATGTTTGGTCGGGACCAGCGGATCCCATCTGCGGCTACATAGAGATCATTGCCAGTCCGAGGTCGTTCGTGAAAACGCTGGAGGGCGGCGAGCGGAAACTCGAACTCCTGCTGATCTGCGACGAGAGTCACAGTCTTGGAGGAAGAGTCGTATCGATGATCGGTGAGACCCGAGAAGCTGATCGGTTGCGAAAGGTCGGGGCCACTCAAGGTGAAAGGCAACTCCTGGTTCCGGTCGTAAGTGACCGTGTAACCACCGGAGCGGATCTCCTGCTGTTCTGGAGGCCATGACGCCATGGAATTCGCAACCAACCCAGCGGGCGAACCAGTCAAGGCGAGACCACCTTCGGCCTCGATCATCTCGCGGGGGAAGTCGACGCGAGTGAAACCGTCGTTGTCGCTGATCCAATAAGAGATGAGTGAATACGGAGCCGCCAGGTGTTCGTCCCAATTGAGATAGAAGTTGGACATGGGAAACGTCGGTTCGGGTCGCCACTCGATACCGGAATCCGATGTCAGGGCGCCCGTTCTCACTCCCGGGATCAAGAACCCGCCTTCGGGTAGAGCTGCGATGTGGCGGAGGTCTGCTCCAAAGAATGGCTCGAGGGACTCGATTTCTTCAGACTCGATAGCTTGCCAAACCGTGCCGTCGAAGCGGTAGAGGAACGAGGTGTGTCCCCAGTTGAGCTCTCGCAAGGATGAGCCGGGGTCGGATGGTTGACGCCACACAACGATCCCTGGAGTCGCGACCACCTCGAGCCCGGAACGTACCCGGAGACTGAGTTCGCCCTGGGCCAGGGCGCGATCCAAGTCCGGTGGGATCAATTCGAAAAGCGCAGAGTCGAGAATCGGATATTTCCAGCCGGTGAGCAGCACGGTTGATCCGCTCGCAATCAGCTGCTCGGCTCCGTATCCGTTCTCAGTCGACTCAGGCGTGAGGGTTTCAGCCGTCCACGCGGCTCCCGTCACCCGAAGTCCAGACCGTCAGCGCCCCCGGGAACAGCGGCCAATAGGTTTTTGGTGTCGGGGAACCCTCAGCGCCGACCACCAGCAGCTTCCCATTGGCGGAAGCTATTTGATCGACTCTCAGCACCTGTCCTGGCGCCGCGTTTATCTCGGAAACCGGTATCCATTCGCTTCCGTCGGCGGAAGAAAGCAACGTCGCCTTCTCGGCTGGAAACTCTGGCGCGCCAACCAGCCAGTAACGATCGCCGAAGCGGACAGGGCCAACGAGGGTCTCGTACTCGCCCAGGCCGGTGACGAGTTCGAGGGCAAAGCTCTCGTTCGTCAAGACACCGAGTCGTGGACCTGGCGGATGGGTCGCGGCCACGGGCTCCGGAAGAATGTCAGCCGTTGAGTAATCAGCTTGTGAGATTTCGCCTTGCCGATCCCCCGGGAGCAGCGCCATCCCGACCACCACCGCAGCAACGCATCCGGCCGCGGCGAGAAATCGCCCCAGAGGCTTGCCCGGGGAGCCTGTCATCGCATCAGCTCACGATCATTTCTGTAAAACCTATGCCTGGCGACATTCTCGCATTTCTACAACCACTAGCCAGATCCAAACGCGATGACGTCCACTGTGTTGCCCCCGGCCCGGAGGCTGGACGGCGGAATCATTGCCTGGAAGCCAGTCCGCCCTCGATCGTGGAATGACCGGACCACGGCTTCTATCTCACCATTGATGACCACAGCGACGAGGACCTCCTCGCTCGGGCCGAGACCAGCCAGCGTGCCGGTGACGCGGGCGGGAATGGTGTCGGCGGCAGGGTCGATGTCGGCAAACCGTTCCTTCCGATCGATTCGGATCGTGATGTCCTCGCGGATGCCGGGAATGGCCGACTCGTCATTGCCCACCAGGTCCGGGGCCCCCGGAGGTAGTAGCTCATACGGATCGCCGGTCGGGAACCAGTTTGCGTTGCGTGCGGCCACTGCCAACTTCTCTTCGCCGCCGACTCCATAGGTGGCGTCAGATTGTGGGCCGCTGGTTGTCGTTTCGGTTCGTTCGGGTTCCGGGGCAAACAGCGAGCTTCCTTCGGTCGTCCAGGGGAAATCGACCTCGAGCACGTCGGCGATGGTCGGGACGATGTCGACGGTTAGAGCCCGGCGATCGTCGATTAACCCTGCCCCCTCTCCATTTGGAGCCTTGACGAATAACGGGACGGCCGCGATCTCTCCGACGGTGTCCGGGGCGATCTGGCGCCAGTGCTCAATGTTCGGCCGGAGGGCAATGCCATGGTCGGCCACGACGATCAGGAGCGAGTCGTCGTAAATGCCTGCTCGCTCCATCGCCTCGATCACCTCGCCCAGGGCCGTGTCGATGTACTGCACCTGCAACAGGTGTCTCTGCAGGGCTTGGGCCGATAGCCAGGCGTTGTCCCCCCAACCGGTCTTGTTGCTTCCCGGCAATCTTTCCGAGTCGAGCGGATAGCGCTGGCCAGTTGGCAAGAACTGCCAGGGATTGTGAGGTAACAACGCGTGGGTGAAGAAGAAGGTCGGCCGTTCCCGGTCTGAACGCTCGATCGAATCGGCGAGGTGCTCCACCGCCAGACGCGGGTCGGAGCGGCGTGCGGTGTTGAACGACTGGATGGCATTGAAGTCTTCGGTGGCCGCGCCAAAGCTTCCCCAATTCCGATCGATCGGAGGGAGCGATTCGGTCAAGGGGGGCGGGAGGAGAACATGACCGGCAATAACTCCCAGATCGTTGGCGAGCGACCCCCGGGTCACCCGATCAGGACTCGGCGCGCAAACGGTGACAGGGCACATCTGGGTCATCGTCTCGTCGACTTCCATTTGGTACGCGGAGGACAGCGCGGTGAACAAGCTTCCCGGGTATTGGCCCGCGTAGGGGTTGAGGGACCGGGCCGGGTTGATGCCGGTCACGATCGAAGGGACAGAGTGCTCGGTCTGCTGTTGCACCGTCATCGCGTTCCGGAACCAGGTGCCTTCCGCGGCCAGGCGAGCGAAATTGGGGTAGCGCTCAACGCGCAAGTTCCCGTCCGGATCGATTAGTGAAGCCAAAGGAAATTCGTCGAGGACCAAGAGGACGATCGAAGGGGTCTTGTTCGGGTCTACCGCAGCGGTGACCGGGGCGCCGCTGTCAAGGGCCAGCGCACCCGAGGGAGTCGCGAACAAGAAAAACGCGGCCATGGCGATCGGGCTCCAGGCGAGAATTGCAAATGTCGAACGAATGCCCTCCAGGCGTAAGAGTCCGAAGAGGACCGCGCCACCGAAGACAAGCGCCAGCACCTCGGGCCAGGGCCAGTCGAGCCGGCGGACAATCAAGTAGCCGAGGGCAACGCCAAGCAGCCATAGCCAGATCTCACCGACCAGCCGCCCGAACCGACCGGGGAGCGCAGCGGGAAGACTGGCGATGATCGGTAAAGCGACCGCCAGTAGCAAAAGGATGCCGATGACCTCGCTGCGAGTCGATCCGCGGGCGATGAAGAACTCAGCGTTGCGGCCGAGGATGTCGAGGATCGGCCAAGCGAGAGCGAAGGCGCCCAAGGCCAGCGCCACTCGGATGCGCGTCGCCCGGCTCATAGCTGTGCGGGTCATCGTGCAGCCTCAGCGTGGGATGAGGTGGAAAAGAATGCGGCCTTCCAATTCCTTCTCGGCCTGGGTCGTGAAGTTCGAATCGAGAAGCGTTCGCAGGCTCCGTTCGTTGTAGTCAGGGTGAATTTCTCCGGCTCGCTTGTTGATCGCGAGGGTTTTGGCCATGGGATCGGTGGGTGGTACCCATTCGAAAACAACCTCGCTGTGGAGGCTCGCCAGCCAGCTCACCACTTCCGAGAGCGGCAAGTTCCCCGCGACGACGAGATGGTGCATGACCGCGAGGAAAAGAACGAGATCCGGCTGCCCGCGATCTTCCAGGCGACGCCGCTCGCGGCCCCGCCAGCCGAGTCCCGGTGAGGGGTTGGCGAGGTCGAACACGATCGGCAGGACATTGCGAGGTCCGTTCTTGACCAAATCCCGGTAGAGGCGGTCGACTACAAGATGATCGGCGTCGGCTGCGAGCACCAGGCTCGCCTGCTCAGCCGCAAGTCTCGAAAAGTAACCATCGTTGGCACCGAGGTCCCACACCAGGTGGCGGGATCTTTCGCGGAGAGCGACGGTGACAAAGTCCGCCTTCGCCTGCCGCTGGCTGGCGACGTGAGAACATTCGGCATAACCCGCCCATGTCGAGCTGTCTGGTGACCACTCCAGGCGAGAAACGATGCCGACGAGCCTCCTGAGGTTGGCCGTAATCATCTCCGGCTTGAAACCTGCCGCGCCCAGCTCCCCTCGCACATCTCTATTAGAAGTTGTTTTGCGTTGCGCCCGAGCCTGGAGAGCGACATCGAGGGCGACCCCCGGACGGAGCTTTTGACCTTTGAGCATCGCGTTTGCAGTGTCCGGATCTACGCCATCAAGGGAGCCACGCAAAAGTGGCTGGAATGAGATTCCGGCATATGCCTGGATCAGGAGGGGATAGAGAAACATGCGGCAGAACTGTCCGTAGCCGATCCACGGGTCACCGGGGCGATAAGGCCGAAACGAGCCGAGGTCGACGAAGCTTGGTTCTAGGCCGACAAACTGGATGTTGTAAGGCGTTGCATCCTTGAGGTCGAGGCCCCGTTCAAGCGCCGCCAGGTTCAACTCGAGATGGAAGAGCGCGGCGCGCTTGAGCATCGAAAAGGACCACTCGTACGGATAGGTCCACAACTCGATCTTGTCGTGGACGAGGGTCTGGCCGTCGGCCGCTAACTCAGTTGAAACCAACCGCCCCTGCCAGTCATCGAGCAGACCACTCTTTGATAGTGCATCCCAATCCGACCGGCCCTGTTCCGTCAGCGCACGCTTGACGACGCCGTCGCGTGAGAAGACGCGACTGGCGGGATCCCGAAAGGAGCCGGGGTCAAAGTCGGTTGCGCCCGCCATTTGATTTTCGATTGGGCGATTCACCCACCCCTTGGCCGACTAGACGTCGGCGGGAGACTCGGATTCGACTTTTGGAGTCCGCCGGAAAAGCCGACGCCCGGTGGTCTTGAAAAAGACCGCGAGGCCCGCAATCCCACCGAGGATCGCCTGCAAAAGCAGACTGCCGGTTCCGGGATCGATATATGCAAAGATCACTTGTTGGTTCCTTAAGGGTTTAGACCCCAGAGCCTAATGATTCCCCCTCGCAATTCGTCTGGCGATTGGGCCTACTGCCGAGAGCGCTAGACAGGTCTCTTGATGGCCTGGCTGAAAGGCAACCTTCACACCCACACCAATCTCACCGATGGTGACAGCCCGCCGGGCGAAGTGGCCCGCTGGTACGACGACCACGGGTACGACTTCTTGGTCATTTCCGATCACAACGTGCGTTTCCCGCCCGAGGAGCTCCAGGCCGAGCTGCGCGCCGAGGGTCGGAGCCTCTTGTTGATCCCCGGGGAGGAGCTTTCGACTTGGTGGCCGGGGCCTGACCGCACCTATGCCCTGCATGTCAACGGTTACGGGACCTCGACAGTCCACGGTGACGCCGAGGGAGGCTCGGTCGAGGTCGTGCTCCAGGAGATGGTCGATCGTGTCGTCGCCGATGGGGGCCTCGCCAGTGTCAACCACCCGAATTTCTGGGAGTCGGTCACCTGGGATCAGATCGCTGCACTAAACAATCTGACTTTTCTCGAGCTCTACAACGGCCATCATCTGGCCGCTAACGAGGGCACTGCCTCGCAGCCACCGATGGAGGAGGTCTGGAATCTCGTCTTGAGCCGGGGCCGGGTGGTCTGGGGTTTGGCGGTGGACGACGCCCATCACTTTCTCTCCTTTGGTGCCGATCGAGCCAATCCCGGACGGGGATGGGTGCATGTCGAAGCGTCGAATGCCAGCGCCGATGAGATCCTCGCCGCCCTGGGTCAGGGCGATTTCTTTTCGTCCACCGGGCCCCGGCTCGAAGCTGTTTCCGTGGAAAAGGGAAAGCTGTTGGTGATCGCCGACCGCCCTTCCCAGATCGAGTTCATCGGTGATGGAGTAGTCGTCGAAGTCGTCTCGGGCGAAGAAGCACGGTTGGCGGTAGATCGCTTCGAATTCCTTCGCGCTCGAGTAACCAACGAGCTGGGAATCGCGTGGGTGCAGCCTCATTTTCTCTAGACATCAGACATCAGACATCAGACAGCAGACATCAGATTGGGATCTGACCTCTGAAGTCTGACATCTGACGTCTTCGGGCTAGGCCGAATCCCCAGGTCGGGTCGGCCACTGTTTGTTGACGATCTCCGTGGCACGGGCCACTGCGTTCTCTTTGACCTGCGCGGCCCTCGCTTCGTCGATGTTGCCAGCGGCGAGAGCTTCGTCCACGCGTGTAGTGACCGCCGCCACAATCGCGTCGATAACAGTTTGTGCGCTTACGCCGTTCGCTTCGGCGACCTCAGCGATCGTTTGGCCACCACGCAGGGCTTCGCGTAGTTCGGCCTCGGTTATTCCGATCGTTGTCGAGACGACGTCAAGGCCAAAGTGCAACCGGTGGAAACGCCGTCCGCGCTCGGGCCATTGCCCCGCGAGTTCAGCGGCCACAGCATCGGCTTGCGCCGACGTGATGGTTCCATTGGCGACGAGACCATCGAGCGCGGTCCGAATTCGATCCTGGCGGTTGGCAAGGCGATCCCCAGTGGATTCGTTTGTGGATTCGTCACCGGCTGTCGTGGTCGTCGTCGACTCTTGAGCTCCGGCCAGGTTGGGGACGAAGATGGTCGCCCCGAGCAGGAGGCCAAGCATGGCGGCAAGGGCAGCTACCCCCATTCGCTTCTTGACTGCCTCCTTCCTGTCGAGTCGATCGTTTGGCATTTCGTTGGACACTTTCATGCTCCTTTCGTTTCCAACACCAATCATGATTCGAGTCGAAGCTGAGATCGGACCCGATCGAAGCTGAGAATCAACCCAGAGTCTTGGGGAGGACTACGGCCATGCGAGCTCCGCCGCCATTGGCATTACTCGCAATCGCCCTCCCTCCGTGAGCGCGAGCGATTGCATCGACTATTGCCAGCCCGAGGCCGGCCCCGCCGCTCTTGCGCGACCGTGAGCTGTCCGCCCGATAGAACCGATCGAAGACCGAGTCGAGGGCTTCCGGAGGAAAGCCGGGACCCTGGTCGCTGACAACGAGCTCCACCTCATTCTCGTGTTCGTGGACGTCGATTTGAATCGGCGTGGCTGGAGGGGTGTGGGCGCGGGCGTTAGCCAGCAAGTTGGCCAGTACCTGGGTGAGTTGCTCTGGATCCCCATTTATCACGGAGCGCGAGGATCCGCTGATGGTTACGGCTCGGCCGGGATCGATCGCCCGACAGTCCGCCGCGGCGTCTTCGACCAGCGTTCTCAGCTCGATTCGCTGATGACTGGGCGCCTGGTCGAGATCGAGCCGGGCGAGCAACAAGAGATCCTCGACGAGGTTGGTCATCCTTCGAGCCTCCGCCTCGATCCGACTCATCGCCCGATCAATCGCGACGTCATCTTCGAGAGCGCCTTTGCGATGAAGTTCGCTGTATCCGGCGATAGCCGCGAGGGGAGTGCGGAGCTCGTGGGAGGCATCGGCGACGAACTGTTTCAGCCGCTCGTTGGCGCGCGCCTCGGAGTCGAACGCTCCTTCGATGTTGGAAAGCATGTGGTTGAGAGCTCCGGCCAGCTTGCCCAATTCGGTGGCCGGGCTTGCAGCGGCCACCCGTCTCGAAAGGTCACCGTCGGCGATCTCAGTCGCTGCCGCGATCATGTCGTCGACCGGACGCAGACCACGGCGAACAGTCACCCACACCGCGGCTGCCCCGACGATCAGGATCGCCAATCCGGCCAGCACTAGGCGGGTTCGCAAAGCTCTCGTGGCCGCAGTCACATCGTCGAGCGGCTGCGCCACTACCAACCGATAGCCGCCTCGAAACGACCGCACTCCAACCCGGAACGAGGGCGATTCGTCGGTCGCGGCGATGGTCACCAGTTGGTACTGGTTGAGAGCAGGGGTTGGAAGGCTCGCCGTCGCCGGCAATGGGTCATCTGCTCCTTCGATCCCTGAGGGGGCCGAAGCGACGATGACGCCGCTGGGATCGAGGATTAGCTCGGCGAGCAATCGGTCCCCACCCCCGCGGGGGCGATCAAACCGTTGCCGGACGGGTTGGTTGAGCGCCAACTCGAGTCGCTCGTCAACCTGGGCCATGAGCACTCGCCGTTGGCTATTGACCGCAACGAAACCGAACACCGCGATGACCAACAGCAGCAACACTGTGACCGCCGCGATCAAACGGGCGCGCAGGGTCATTGCAAGCTAACCCTGGGGCTTGGTCCGCAGAACGTAACCGAACCCGCGCACCGTTTCGATTCGTTTCGACAATGAAGGGCCGAGCTTCTTGCGCAGATATCCGATGTAGGTCTCGACGATCCCGGCGTTCCCGCCGAAGTCGTACTCCCACACGTAATCGAGAATTTGATCTTTGGACAGCACCCGATCTCGATTCAGAGTCAGGTAGCGAAGCAAGCGATATTCCGTCGGCGAAAGTTGCACTGGGGTTTCGTCAACGAACACCTGATGGGCGGTGTCGTCGATTGTCAAGGCACCGTTGACGATCCGGCTCGGCTCGAGGTTGGTTCCCCTGGCGCGACGCAACAGCGCGTCGATTCGCAAGCCAAGTTCCTCGAGGCTGAAGGGCTTGGTGAGATAGTCGTCGCCTCCATGGTGAAAACCGGATCGCATGTCAGCCATGGCGTCCCTCGCAGTGAGAAAGATCAGCGGCATCTCGTGACCATCCCGGCGCAAACGGCGACAGACCTCAAAGCCATCGAGGTCCGGTAGGTTCACGTCGAGGACCACGAGGTCAGGGGGATCGTCTTTGACCGCCCGCAGGGCTTCGATCCCCCCCGATGCGAGCTTCACGTCGTAGCCGGCGAAACGCAACGCAGTCCCCAGCATCTCGGCCAGGCTTTCCTCGTCGTCGACGACCAGTAGCTGCGCAGGGCTTGTCACGTCCCAAACCCTATGGGCACCCGTTTCGTTATTGCTAGGAATTCACTGAGAATTGCCTGAGAAGAAGACCTTCGGCCTACGCTCGTGGCCAGGCACAACAAGGAGGACAAATGGATAGTCGGGCAACATCGCGTTGGGAGGGGAACCTCAGCGAAGGATCGGGGGACGTCTCACTCGCCACGGGGACCGGTGGGGTGATGGAGGTCAGCTGGCCGAGCCGCACCGAGTCGGCGGGAGGGAAGACCAGTCCCGAAGAGTTGATCGCTGGCGCTCACGCCGCCTGTTTCAACATGTCCCTTTCCGCCGGTCTCGGCCGGGAGGGTTTCACGCCCACCTCGCTCGAAACGACGGCCACCGCTAGCTTCGAAAAGGTCGAGGCCGGCTGGCGCCTGGTGCGAATGGCGTTGAAAGTGACCGGCGACGTACCGGACATGGAGGACGCCGCTTTTGTCGCTGCGGCCACCGCCGCCAAGGACGGTTGCCCGGTGTCGAATGCGCTCAAAGGCAACGTCGAAATCACGGTTGAATCAAGTCTGGTCTAGCGAGCTGAATCACCTGGCAAATCCCCCAGCCTCAAGTAGAGGTTAAGACTTTTCGAGGGACTTTTCGGCGCGGCTGCTGGTCATCGGCGGTTTGCCATAGGTTTGACCTAGCCCCTACCTTGCCCGGCGGAGTTGGGCGGAAAAACTCCACGGGGCTCAAGCAGACGCCTTTCGGGGTGTCTCCTCTTGCTCAGTGCTGGCTAACAGCCGCCGCCCATTTGTTGTCTACAGGGGAGGGCTGCGTGCGTCGCTGGCGCTCGGCTTTTTCGTCGATATCAATAATTTTCATGCTGTTTGTGGTTGGCACCGCCATGGCGCCGACCGTCGCAAACGTTTCCCCGGAGATCGGGGCGATCGAGATGCGGCAGAGCCCTGAGCAGTCGCCCGACTTTGGGCTTTTGCCCTGGCCGGAGGATTTCTGCCTCAGTCCGTGCGCGGACCCGCCCCCGGAACCGAGCGTCGACGACTCCTCCTCGAAACCAGTTACGACTACCACGGCCACCAACACGCCAAATAACACAGTTGGGGCGGTCGCAACACCTAAGGCTCCTCCGGCACCGGCTCCCCTCGTGGTGGCTCCGGCACCCGCGCCTCGTCCGGTGGAGGAATGGCGTTCATTGGTCACGGCCTATTTCGCCGCCACTGACGTCGACAAGGCTTTGCGGGTGATCTCGTGCGAGTCGGGCGGCGATCCGAACGCGGTGAACCCGCGGAGCGGGGCTGCGGGACTCTTCCAGCACATCCCTCGCTACTGGCCGGAGCGAGCCAGCGCGATTGGATTGCCCGGGGCGTCGATTTTTGATCCCGTCGCCAACGTGGCGGCTGCGGCCTGGCTGGTCTACTCGGGAGGGTGGTCGCCGTGGAACGCCAGTGCCAATTGTTGGTAGAGTAGAGGGGCTGGCCTTCGGTCGTATAGGCGATAGCTTGACCAGGGATGGAATTCTCGGGTTCCCTGGTCATGGACGACAATCTGCCGCTCCCGGCGACCTTGCGGGTTGACGGAGACTTTCTCGCGATCGACTCCGAAGCCGGCCAGCTAGGTCGCTGGCCACTTGACACTTGCCGGCTGGCGAAGAGTGGCGATGCCTTCTTGATGATGATCGGGGAGGAAGCGGCTGCTTTCCAGGCGAAGGACCCGGATCCCCTCAACGACTGGATCGATACGCGCTGGCCTCTTGCTGCGCCCGAATCGACGCCTGTTCCCGAGGCGGCCGCCGCGGCGTCTCCTGTCGTTGCGCCACCCGCAGCGAGAATCCCCAATCCTTCGACTTGGGGGAATCTCTCGCTTGCTCAGGTCGCGGGATTGGGCGTGGCGATCGTGATGCTGGCGATTTTTGTGACAGCGCTCGTTGCTCGTGATCGTCCCACACCCAACCTGGGGAGCATCGGCCCGACCGCAACCACGACACCGGCGACTCCCGCGCTTTTTGCCGGAGGCGTTGACAAGGTGACGCTCGCCTGGAATGAGGCCGCGGATCGCCTGGGGCTGAACCTGTTCCTCCTCGAGGCGCCGAGTCCGAACCGACTGCAGATGAATTTGGCCGAAGGTCTGACCCTTTATGCCACTGAAGATCCCGCGACCGGATTTGTCCGGACCCTCATGATTTCCGCCGGCCCGACCACCGGTGAGGATCAGGGGGAGGAGGTTCTCGCTGCTTGGGGCACCCTCGTCGTCGCGGTGAACCCCGAGCTCGACGGTGAAGGGCGACGCCAGCTCCTGGCCGAACTCGGGATCGAACCCAGACGACCGCTCCCCAATGGGATTGAGAGTCAGGCGTCCGCAGGCGGAGCCAGCTACACCCTGCGGTCAGGCGTGCTGGGAGGGCGGGCTCTGCTCATCGTCACGCCGCTGTCCTGATCCATTACTTTTCGGGCATTAGTTTCAAACTGTGATGCAAGAAACATTCGTCGTGGACGCGTGTCGCACCCCGATGGGAAAAATCGGTGGTCAACTTGCCCACGTGCGCCCCGATGACCTGGCCGCGCACGTGATCGCACGGCTCCTTGCTCGAAACCCGCTGGTCGAGCCGCAATTCATCGAAGATGTTTATTGGGGGGCGGCCAACCAGGCGGGGGAGGACAACCGCAACGTTGCCCGGATGGCAGTGCTGCTCGCCGGTCTTCCGGTCGAAGTCACAGGCGCCACGGTCAATCGCCTGTGTGGCTCGGGAATGCAGGCGGTGATCTCGGCCGCCCAGGCCCTTGCCGCGGGATGGGGTGATGTCATGATCGCGGGAGGGTCGGAATCGATGAGCCGGGCTCCGTACGTCGTCACGAAAGCGGACCGGGCGTTCAAGGTAGGCGCACCGGAAATAGTTGACACTGTGATCGGCTGGCGCCTCGTGAATGAACGCATGAAAGAGTTGTATCCGCCGATCACGCTAGGCATGACCGCGGAGGTGGTCGCCGAGCGTGAAAACATTTCTCGCCTTGATCAAGACGAGTTCGCATTGGCGAGCCATCAGAAAGCCGTCAAAGCCGACGAGAACCAGACCCTCTCCTTCGAAATCGAACCGATCGAGATTCCGGCTGTTCGCGGCAAAGAGACGCAGTCGATTCGCCTCGACGAAGGTCCGAGACCCGATACCTCGCTCGAGGCGTTGTCGAAGCTGCCTCCGGTGTTCAAGTCTGGCGGGACTGTTACCGCCGGGAACTCGTCACCGATGAACGACGGAGCGAGCGCGGTTTTGCTCGCCACCCGGGCGGGCCTTGACCGATACGGACTCACACCGCTGGCCCAAATCGCTGGTTCAGCCGTGGCCGGCGTCCATCCTGATGTGATGGGGCTTGGCACGGTGCCAGCCAGTGAGAAAGCTTTGGCGCGGGCAGGTGTGGCTGCTTCGGATCTCAATCTGGCCGAGATCAACGAAGCGTTCGCTGCCCAGGCTGTGGCGACCGTTCGTCGCCTTGGCGTCGATCCGCGAATCGTCAACGTCAATGGAGGCGCGATCGCTCGCGGGCACCCTTTGGGATCTTCTGGCTCGCGGCTCGTGGGCACGCTCGCCCATGAACTCCAAAAGCAGGGCGGCGGCTTTGGCCTGGCAACGATGTGCATCGGAGTCGGCCAGGGAATTGCAGTTGTCCTGAAAAGCGCGTGACCCCACCCCTCTCTGGAATCAAAGTCATCGAGTTCGGCAACCTGGTGGCTGCCCCCTACTGCGGTATGTTGCTCGCCGACCTCGGGGCCGACGTCGTCAAAGTTGAACCTATGTCGGGTGACCTTGCCCGAGAGATCGGACCTTTCTACGGCTCGGAAAGCGCGTTCTTCATTTCCGTCAACCGCGGAAAGAGAAGTCTTGCGATCGACGCCAAAGCGAAAGGCAATACCGCGCTTCTGCGACGCATATGTCTTGAGGCCGATGTCGTGCTCAACAACCTGCGGAAGGGCGCGATGGATCGCATGGGGCTCGGTTACGAGGCTCTCCAGGACGAGGGTCGGCACCTCGTCTATGCGTCCATCACAGCATTCGGTTCGACTGGCCCTCAGGCCGACCGGCCTGGAATCGACCTGATCTTTCAGGGGGAGTCAGGAATGATGTCCCTCGCCGGCAGCCCCGGAGATCCTCCGCAAAAGACGGCAACCACGATCGCCGACTTCGTTGCCGGCACCAACGCCGCCTTCGCCATCGCCGCCGCAATTGTTGGCGGCGGCGGTCGCCGCGGCGGCATTGGTCGTTTGCTCGAGATTTCGCTCCGAGACGGCTTGGTCGCGGTTCAGGCCGGATGGAATGCTCAGTTCTTCGCCAACGGAAGCCAGCCGGAACGAACGGGCACTGCCTCGCCGGTCACTGCGCCAAATCAGACGTTTCGCACCAGTGACGGCTATGTGAACGTCGCCGTCGTCTCCAATCGCCACTTCGTCGATTGCTGCCAGGCGCTCGGGTTGGGAGACGCGGCCGCCGATTCCCGCTTCGCCAGCAATCAACTCCGAGTCGAAAACCGGATTCCCCTCACAGAGTTGCTACAAGCGAAGTTTGAACGCATGCCCACCGACCATTGGCTGGACACCTTGGGTCGGGCCGGCATCCCGGTCGGACGCATTCTCGACCTCGACGAGGTCTTTTCTGATCCGCAGGCAATTCACAATGAGATGGTGGTGACAATCAACCATCCGCGGGCCGGAACGATCCACACCCAGGGTTCACCCATCCGGTTTGGGGGAGCCGCCGCTCGTTCTGACGTAGCCTCGCCCTCGCTCGGCCAGCACAGCCGTGCGATTCTGTCCGAACTGGGCATGGCGAACGATGAGATCGAAAAGCTCGTAGAGACGGGAGCGGTCCTCGCGTGAGAGTCGTAGGAGTCGAGGGCGATTACCCCAACGACCAACCGGGGCTGGTCTTCGGGGCGACAGAGGTCGGTGAGGATTGGCCTGCGGTCCGCTTGATTCTGCTCGAGGCATTTCGTTTGACCCAGCTGGCCGTGATCGCAGGAGAGCCCATCGTCTATGTGATTTCGACTGACGATCTCTTGGGCCGCAACGGACCAGGGTCTGCGGCGGTCGCCGCAGGGCTTGTCGCCGGGGCACGGACCGCAGGGATTGAACTCGCCAAGGCCGCGTTGCCGATCAACGTCCTCGCGATCGACGACGAAACCTCCGGCGAGCAAGTGGAGCGCTGGGTCTTGCATCTGCTCGAGAGTGAGGGTCCTCAAGGCGAGCTGGTTCATCTTGGAACCGGTCACCTCGGCAAGGCACTGGGATGACTAGCACCGCGATCGTCACCGGCGCCGCGGGCGGAATCGGCCGGGCGATCTGCGAGCGCCTTGCCGCTGATCGCTGGACATTGATCTGTGTGGATCTATCTCCGCGGCTGGCAGAACTGGTGGTCACTCTCGAACAGGCTGGTGCCAGTGCGATACCGGTGGAAGCCAACCTGACGACGGAAGAAGGCATCGACCTCCTCGAATCGGCGGTTGAGGGAAAGCCCCCAATCGAACTCATTGTCAACAACGCCGGCGTCACCCGGGATGCCCGCCTGGTGAACATGACTGAGGAAGAGTTCGCCACGGTGCTCGACGTGAACCTCGGGGCAGCCCTCACCATCATTAATCGGCTAGCACCGAAGATGAAACAGGGAGCGATCGTCAACATCTCGTCACGGGCTTATCTCGGAAATTTCGGCCAGTTCAACTATTCGATGTCGAAAGGGGCCTTGGTCGGAGTCACTCGTGCCTTTGCCTTAAGCCTGGCTCCAAGTATCCGGGTCAATGCCATCGCCCCCGGCCTGATAGCAACCGAGATGTCGATGGCGATCCCGGCCGAAGTTCGAGACAAGATGGTCACTTCGATCCCGATCGGGCGCATGGGCGAACCAGCGGAGGTGGCTGAACTCGTCGCGTTCCTGGCCGCACCCGGTTACATCACCGGTGAAGTGATCACAATTGGCGGCGGCCGAAGCCTTGCCCGATAGAACCGAAGACCCGATAGACCTATCCGACCATCGCCAGCTAGTCGGCCAACGATTCGGGCCCGGGCCCGGGATCATCGTTGATAAAGCCCGCGTAGCGGCGTTTTGCCACGCAATTGGGGCCAGCCCGACCTCCGAAGTTCCCTTGCTCCTCGTTGTTTCCCTTCTGCCCGCGCTCGGAAGTGGAATCGAACTTCCTTTGCCACAACCGCGTGCCACGATCAACTACGGCATTAATGGCTTGGAGCGGATTTCTGACGTTCAGATCGGCGACGTCCTGCAGGCGAGCTTCACCATCTCAGGCGTTCGGGATCTCGGCTCAGCCGTGCAAATCAACAGGACCGTTGAAATCTCCACCAACGGCAATCTCGCGGTGATTGCCGAGACCGTTGCCCGCTTGGTTCTCTGATCGTCCGGTCTTCGGGTTTTTTGTCTTCGGGTTTGCCATTAACCAGGGTTTATCGCGCTCGGTTACCGTTTTCCCCATGCGTCTACTGGTCGTGGAGGACGAGCAGGATCTGGCGGCTGCGATAGCGCGCGGTCTGCGCCGCCATGGGTACGCAGTCGACGTCGCACACGGGGCTTCGGCGGCCGAAGAAAAGCTGCGCGGTGCCGGTTATGACCTGGCGATTCTGGACTGGAACCTCGGTGACGGATCAGGTCTCGAACTATGCCGAAGGATGGTTGCCGGCGACCTTCCCACCTTGGAGTCAAAGCGGCCGCGAGTGTTGCTGCTCACCGCTCGCGATGACATCGATGATCGCGTCGCCGGGCTCGACGCGGGCGCGGACGACTATGTGGTCAAACCCTTTGCGTTCGCCGAGCTCGCTGCTCGTGCCCGGGCTTTGCTCCGGCGGGACGAAGCCCCGAGCCCTGTGCTTTCGGTCGGGGATCTGACGCTCGACCCGGCGCGTTTCGTGGCCGAACGCAAAGGATCACCACTCAGCCTGACGAGCAAAGAGTTTTCATTGCTCGAGTTCCTCATGATGCACGCAGATGAAGTCATGCCTCAGGAGAGACTTCTCGAGCACGTTTGGGATGAGATGGCCGATCCATTCACCAATACGGTTCGGGTAACGGTTTCCAACCTCCGCAAGAAGCTGGGCGAACCGCCGATCATCGAGACGCTGGCCGGCCGCGGCTACGTATTGCGAGCTTCGTGAGCGATTCATTGAGAAATCGTGGTTCGCGCCTGCCCCCGCTGTTTCGTTCGATCCGATTTCGACTGTCAGCGCAGTATTCGGCGGTCGTGTTCGGTTTGGGGGGATTGATTCTTGCCTTGGTTTACCTCGCGGTCCGCTGGCAGCTCACGCAGACCGAGACCCGGCTAGTCGTCCGCGGGCGCGAACTGCAGCTCGGGCAATTCCGCTTGCTGATTAACCCGCAGCTGGAGGAAGCCCAGGTGCGGACCCTCGAGAGCCTGTTCAGCCAGTTCGTCTTGGAAAAGCTGGCCTCCTATTCGTTGATCGCCCTGGTTGCCCTCTTTGTGATTTCGCTCGCGGTCGGCTGGGTCATGGCCGGCCGGGCGCTCGCGCCCGTCGATCGCATCACGCAGGTGGCGCGTGAGATCGAAGTCTCCGATCTTTCCCGCCGGATTGCTCTCGAAGGCCCCGATGATGAGCTCACACGGTTGGGAGCGACATTCGACTCGATGCTCGATCGGCTGCAAGTTGCGTTTCAATCGCAAAAGCGGTTCCTCGCCGACACTTCCCACGACCTTCGCACGCCGCTTTCGGTGATTCGATCGAATGTCGAAGTGACCCTCGACGACCCGACCCCAACGATCGAGGAATGGCGGGCAACGGGGGAGATCGTCGCCCGCAATGCTGAGAAGATGGGCTCGATGATCGACGCACTATTGGCCGCAGCTCGCTTCGAAAGCAGCAAGGCGACGAAGGTCGCCGTCGACCTGGCTCATCTGGTTCGTGCGGCGACAGACGATCAACGAGCCTCGGCCGCCGATGGCGAAGTTGGTTTGCAGGAGTCTGTCGAGCCGGTCGAGGTGCAAGGCGATGCTCTGGCTTTGAGCCGCGCGCTCGGAAACCTGCTTGACAACGCTCTCCGTGTAGCGCCGGCGGGGAGCAAGATCGAGATCGGATGTGGTCGCCGGCAAGGATGGGCATATCTGGCGGTGGCCGACGAGGGTCCCGGCTTCACCGGCGGCGACGGCACTGGTCTGGGACTGGGGATCGTCGAGCAGGTGACCAGGATGCACGGGGGCGAATTCGAGATATATTCCGAGGAAGGGGCGACGATGGTCATCTGGCTGCCTGATGGCGCCGAGGGCCCAGCTCCCCACCTTGACCCTTTGCGGGGACGACCGGGCCCGGTGTCGCTGGTTGCCAACACCGAACATCTTTCTTCGACCGCCTCTCTGACAATTCCCAGCAAAGATTTAGAAGCGATTTAGCGAGCGAACGCTACGTTCGAGTCGGAGGATCCATGCTCAACGAAGAAACCCGCATCAGTTCCGACCTGCCTACGGAGGTCATCGTCGAAACGCCGCCGCGGCCAGCGCCCGCCAGACGCAACCTTTCCTGGCTCATTGCAACGCTGCTGGGTCTGATCCTGGCGGTAGGCGGAGCCGCGTTTGGCTGGCTATTGAACGAAGACAATCAGACACCGACGGTTGTCAGCCAGCAGGGTGTCAACGAGCAACCGATTTCCGTCGTAACGTCGCCGGCCATCGCCTCAACCGAAGAGCCAGTTGCCGCCGTGGCCTCCGCCTTGTTGCCGTCGATGGTGCAGATCTCGATTCCCGGTGGGGGTTTGGGCTCGGGCTTTGTCTACGAGGACGGTCATGTCCTCACGGCAGCGCATGTCGTCGAAGGGGTCGAGACCGTCTCAGTTCGTTTTGCCAACGGGTCTCAAAGCGAAGGTTCGGTGGTTGGCACAGATCCAGCCCATGACATCGGCGTCATTCAGGTCGTCACAGAGGGAATTCCAGCTGCCCGGCTCGCTCTCGACGAGGAACTAGAAGTTGGCCAGCTCGCAGTGGCGCTGGGAAGCCCTTGGGGCCTCGACCAAACTGTTACCTCCGGTGTGGTCTCAGCCGTAAATCGACCGATCTGGGATTTCGACAGTCCCCAGGTGTTGATCCAGACGGACGCTTCGATCAACCCGGGAAACAGCGGCGGAGCGCTGGCTGATCGTGAGGGCCGGGTAATCGGCGTCAACATCGAGATCTTCACAACCACCGGCGCCAACCAGGGTGTCGGTTTTGCCGTTCCGATCACCAACGCGTACGAATTCGCCTCGAACATCGTGGCCGGAACTCCGATCGAAGCCGCATATCTCGGCGTCACCGGTGACAACGCGACCGGTGCTCAAAGCGGTGCGCTGATCGCCGAGATCACCGCCGGCTCGGCCGCCGCGCAGGGCGGTCTCGAGGTGGGTGACATCGTTACGGCGGTTGATGCCTTGGCCGTTTCCTCGATCGATGAGCTTGCTGCACACGTTCGCAGCTACCTGCCGGGCGACGAGGTTGTCCTCGACGTGATTCGCGACGGAGACGCCATCACCTTGCGAGTCACCCTTGGGATCCTGCCGAGCTAGAGAGCCGAAAGAATCGCCTTCCACAGGCGGTCGATGTGCTCGGCTTCGGTGTGGCTCTGGCCGATCGAGACTCGAATGAAGCGCTGATCGTCGATGACCGACGGTGTTACATACGACGTTTCACTCGAGTTGATCGCCGCGACAATCTGATCGGTTGAGTCGTTGCCATTGCGATGACGGAAACAGACCAGGGAGAAAGGAACCGGGGCCACCAACTCCAATTCGGGCTGTTGGTCGATCCGGACGGCGAGGTCTTGGGCCAGCGCGACGTGGTTGCGGACAAAGCTTCGTAGGCGTTCGGCTCCGTAGTAACGCAAGACCCACCAAAGCTTCAACGCCCGAAAACGCCGGCCGAGCGGAACTTGCCAATCGCGGTAGTCCACGACTTCGGTCGACGTGGCAGCCGCGCCCCGGAGGTAGGGCGGAATGATGCTGAGGGTTTCGTACAGTGGCTGGCGGTCGGCGACGTAGAAGACCGAGCAGTCGAAGTTGGTCAATAGCCATTTGTGGGGATTGAAGACATAACTGTCGACCTGCTCCAGGGCTGGCTGGTAGCGCCGAAACTCTGGACAAACCATCGCACTGCCCGCGAAGGCAGCATCGACGTGATGCCACATTCCTTCGCGACGAGCGATTGCGGCGATCTGCCCGACCGGATCAACGGCGGTAGTCCCCGTGGTGCCGACCGTCGAGCACACGAAAGTCGGAACAAGTCCATTTGCTCGATCCGATGCGATCGCCGACGTGAGAGCGTCGGGTCTCATCGCAAAACGAGTGTCGACTTCGACGGAGCGAAAGTGCTTGAACCCGGCGACACGCGCTCCCTTCTCCAGCGAGGAATGACTTTGCGCACTGGAGTAGGCAACGAGGTGGTCGACTGAATGGGACTGTTGGGCCCGGTACCGGCTGACCACTAGAGCCAGATGGGACGAGTCGGAGGCGCTCACCTGGATCGCTCCTCCTCCCGGACCTTTCATCTTCCACTGGGTCGGAAGTCCGAGGAGGTCGACGAGCCAGTCGAGCACCACCATCTCGAGCTCGGTCGCGATTGGGCTGGTCGCCCACATCATTCCCTGTTGGGCGAAGGCGGCGGTCGCCATCTCTGCCAAGAGCGACGGTGGCGATGAGTTCCCCGGGAAGTAGGCGAACCATCCCGGGTTCTGCCACCCGGTCAGACCGGGGACGACGATCCGATCGAGGTCGGCGAGGAGCGCCGAAAATGGCTCCGGCGCTTCCGGGGCTGAAGCCGGGAGGCGAGACTTGAGCTCTCCGGGTTCCAATTGGGGAACGATCGGAAGCTCGCCGGATCTCTCGAGATAGTCAGCGATCCAATCGACAAGGGTGTGTGCGTTGGCGCGGAACTCGTCGGGCGTCACGTATCCATTCTTGCGCAAGAATGGATACGTGGATTTTCGGCTTCCGGCGGAGGAGGACCCGCGGCGGATCGCCGTGCGCGATTGGATCGCAAAGCATCAAGACCCAACGCCGGTCGACTTCGCGGCCGCCGGATATGTGGCGCCGGGCTGGCCACGACCCTGGGGGCTGGACGCCGACCCCGAGCACCAGTTCATCATCAACGATGAGCTCGGGCGAGCCGGCATCGACGCCCAGGGTCACAATCCGATCGGGATCGGCTGGGCGGGACCGACGATCCTCCATGCCGGGACGCGCGAACAGCAGGAGCGTTTCCTCGGGCCGCTCATTCGAGGGGACGAGATTTGGTGCCAGCTTTTCTCTGAGCCGGGAGCGGGCTCGGATCTCGCCGGACTCACGACCCGGGCGGTGCTCGATGGCGACAGCTACGTGGTCACGGGCCAGAAGATCTGGACCTCGATGGCGCCTTCCGCCGACTACGGCATCCTTCTCGCCCGCACTGACACGTCGGTAGCCAAGCATCAAGGCATCTCGTACTTGCTTTGCCCGATGCGCCAACCGGGGATCACGGTACGGCCTATTAAAGAGATGACGGGTCGGGCTCACTTCAGCGAGGTCTTCTTCGACGAAGCCTCCGTTCCGCGCGCGAACTTGCTCGGTGACGAAAACGGTGGGTGGCCCCTGGCGAAGTTCACCCTCGGCAACGAACGCATCGCGCTTTCCGCCGGCGGAGTGTTGTGGGGGATGGGTCCAACCACTACGGAGGTGCTGGACCTGCTCCCCCGGACTGAGAAATGGCGTGACCGCGCCACCTCTCTCTATATCCAATCGGAGCTGCTCCGATTGATGGGACTCCGAATTCTCACGGCCCAGATGGCCGGTCAAGCGCCGGGGCCCGAAGTTGCGGTCAAGAAGCTGATGGCCGACAAGCACGGTCAGGAGGCGATGGATCTCCTGATCGAAGCCGGCGGAGCACCCGGATTGCTTGACCGTGGCGACCCAACTTGGGGATTCCTCTTCTCGGCAGCATTGACGGTCGGAGGAGGTACGACTCAGGTTCTGTCGAACATCATTGGCGAGTCAATCCTGGGGCTTCCTCGCGATCAGATTGCCTGAGGGTCAGCCGCCAGCAGGTTGCGGACGGCTCTCGCCATCTCCTCGACGACCGGACCAGCGCCCGTGCTGAGCGCCAGCGGGTTTTGCAGCGACTGGAGAAGCAGCATCGTTGTTCGCGCGAGCACTACCGGATCTGCTGGACGCATCTGCCCGGCGACGATCCCGAGACGGATAAACCGGGTGATGAGGTCGAGTTGTTCCTTGCTTCGGCGGTTGTAGACCTCGAGGACTTCCTTTGAGTCGCCGATCCGCGTTACCGCCAGCCGGACCAACCTGCCGTCGTGGGAAAAACCCTTGACCACCGATCGCACCAGGTGGCGGGCCGTCGATTCCCACCCTTCTTCGAGCAGATACTCAGCAGAAAGAATCGGGGCTATCGAGTCACCGATCTCCGCGAGAGCTGCGTCAAACGCTGCCGCCAGTAGGGCGTCTTTGGAGGCGAAGTAGGTGTAGAGCGTGGCGGGGGAGAGGTCGGCAACCTCAGCTACGAACTCGGGCGACATTGTCCCTTCCCGGCGCATCGCTTCCCGCGCCGCCTTCACCAAACGGGCGTAGGTCGCCTGGGTTTTGCGCGTGGCCGGAGCGGTCACCATGGACCAACCTTATTCATTTGGCCTTAAACAGCTACCGACGCTTTTCGGGAGTAGAGACAAGATCCAGTTGCTAAGATAAAAACTGGAGATGATCTCTACCAAACTTTCGACCCGGTTCGACCCATCGATGGTTGAGAATCTGGCCGCAATCGCTCGCGCCACCGCTATCAAATCCGAGACAAACGGTCGCATCGACCCGGCCTTTGTCGACCTTCTGCGCCTGGTCGGATCGTCGACCGCTCCGATCTCGCACGGCGGCACCAATCCTTCGCTCTTCGATGTGCTCGAACTGATCCGCGTGGTCGCCCAGGCGGACGGCTCCGCCGGATGGGTGGCAATGATCCATCTCACTTCGGCGGTCGGGGTCCACTGGCTCGCGAATGACGGGCGCGATGACGTGTTGGCCAGGGGTGCGAGCACGCTCGTCGCGGGGGTGCTGGCCCCGAAGGGTGTGGCGGTGAGCGTCGAGGGTGGATTCGAGGTCAGCGGGCGGTGGGCCTTCGGGTCGGGAAGTGCTGATGCCGACTGGATGGGTCTGGGCGCGGTGATCGACGGCTCGCCAGGGCGGACCGGGACCTTCTTCATTCCGTGCGATCAGATCCGGATACTCCCCACCTGGCAAGTACTCGGGCTGCGGGCGACGGCGAGCAACGATCAGCTCGTGGAAAAAGCCTTTGTCCCGGCGAGGCGGGTTGCGTACTTCGACGGTCCCAACCTCACTGCCGAACCGGTCGCGAGCTTCCCGATCCTCGGGCTGTTGGCCGCGGGGATTGGAGCGGTGGCGATCGGTATCGCCCAAGCCGCGCTCGAGGAATTCACCGAGCTCAGTGGGGCAAAAACGCCGACGGGTTCGAAGCGGCGGTTGGCCGACCGGGGTTCAGTCCAAGAGGCGGTGGCACGCGCCCATGCCGGCATCGAAACTGCCTGGCACTATCTCGCGGGGCGAAGTCTCGACATCAGCGAAATTGCAAATCAGTCCGACAAGGTGCGTCTCCGGCTGGCGGCCACCGCGTCTGTTGAAACCAGCCGGAAGATCGTCGACAACCTGTACACCATGAGCGGAGGCAGTTCGCTCTACGACCGGTCACCGCTCCAACGCCATTTCCGAGACATCCACACCGCGACCCAGCACATGATGGTCGGTCAGCCCACCTGGGAGCTCACCGGTCGCGTTTTGCTCGGCCTGGAAACCGATCCGGCCGGTCTCTAGGCGGTCTAACTCTGGCGCCGTTCGGCGGCCAATTCGAACAATCGCTGCGCCCCCGCACCCATCGACGCAAAACGCTCGTCGTGAGTCTGCCCGCGATAGAAACGAATGTAAATCTGTTGCAGGACGACGCCGAGCTTCCATGTGCCAAAGACGAGGTACCAGTTGAACCGGCTGAGATCGAGACCCGACCGCTGCGCGTAGCGATCGACCGCTTCGGTGCGCGACATGAATCCGACGGCTGAAGTCGGCATCGGGTTGAGGGTTGCCGCCACCTCACCTTTTTCATACCAAACCCCCATCAACGTGCCGAGGTCGGCCAGTGGATCGCCCCGAGTGCACATATCCCAGTCATAGACCGCTGCGCAACGACCAGGGTCGGCCGGATCGACAGCCATGTTGTCGAGGCGCCAGTCGTTGTGGATGATCGTTGGGGGAGGAGAGTCCGGCAGCGCGGCGTGGATCCAGATCGCCAGTTCTTCGGCCAACGGGTTCGGCTCGTGCCGCGCCGATTCCCAACGAGTCATCCACCCTTCGACCTGCCGCTTGAGGAATCCATCGGGCCGCCCTAGATCGCCCAAATCACATGACTGCGGATCGACCCGATGCAGGGCGGCCAAGGTGTCCACCACCAACTCGGACAATTTTCGATTCGAACTCGGGTCCTCGCCGGAGCCAAAGATCTCCGGAACCTGGTTCCGAACGACAACGCCTTCTCTGCGTTCCATGATCAGGAATGGAGAGCCGATCACGTCCGGGTCATCGCAAAGATGAAGCGCTTCGGGCGCGGGGGCGAAGGATCGATGAAGCCGGGAAAGAACCCGGTACTCACGCGCCATGTCATGCGATCCGGGCGCTACCGGTCCCAGAGGCGGACGCCGCAAAACGAGATCGAGCGACGGGTACGCCAGCAAGTAGGTGAGATTGGCGTGGCCACCCGCGAACTGCTTGACGACGGGCGTACCTTCAGCGCCGGCCACTTTGCCTTCGAGATATCGAGCCAAGGCCTCCACCGGAAAACCTTCCTCGGCGCGGACCGGGATGACATCTGGAGTCGGCTCCACAGTCGCAGGGTAAGGTCGCCGGATGACTGACATTTACGAACTTTCCGCCCAGTTCGTTGACGATACGGCGGCCATTTCGCCGGAGACCGCCACGTACCTCGGCATTCCCGGCAGCGATCACCTTTGGAGTGATACTTCGCCGGCGGGGACCGCCAAAGAACACGATCTCATGAGCAGCTATCGCACACGCGCGGGCGAGATCCCCAAGTCATCCGATCGGTGGCACGAGCACGGCCGCAAGGTGCTGAGTGATTATCTCGACGAAGGACTCGCCGCCTATGAGCAAGGGGCGCGCTATTACCGCGTGCGCCACGTTGCTGGATTGATCGAAGACGTCCGCGACATCTTCGACCTCATGAGCACGGAGACAGGGGAAGCCTGGGACAACATCGCTACCCGGCTCGAGACGGTGGCCCAACCCTTGGCCGGCTGGAAGGAGACCCTCGAGGAAGGACGCCGGCTCGGCCACGTCTCGTCGCGTCGACAGGTGGCATCGGTGGTCGAGCAGCTACGTCATCTGGCCGGGGAAGAGTCGAAATGGCTCGGTTTGGTCGCTCAGGTCAGCGAAAGCCACTCCGATCACGCTGAACGGATCGAGGCGGCGGTTGCAGCTGGTCGGTCGGCGGCGGCCGACTTTGCCGACTACATCGAGCACGAATATGCGACCGATGCTGTGGCCGCGGATGGTGTGGGGGAGGAGCGATACGTTGCCGAAGCCGACCGTTTCCTGGGGATGACCATCAATCCGGTCGAGACCTATGAATGGGGCTGGGAGGAGGTCCATCGTCTTCATCAGGCGATGGTCGAAGTGGCGAAGCAGGTCGATCCCGATCGTGACCTGAGCGGTGTCATCGAATTGCTCGACACCGATCCCAAATATCTGACGAAAAACCCCGAAGAGTTCGTCGAGTTCATCCAGGCATTACAGGACCAGGCGCTGACCCAGCTCGACGGAGTTCATTTCGACGTGCCCGAACAGATCCGCCAGGTCACGGTGAACCTCGTTCCACCGGGAGCGGCCCTCGGGGCGTACTACCTGCCCCCGAGCGAAGACTTCACCCGGTCCGGGGGGATTTGGTACTCCTTCGGCGATCGTCAGCAGCTCCCGCTGTGGGGCGAGGTTTCGACTGGTTATCACGAAGGCTTTCCCGGCCACCATCTCCAGGTGGGAATGGCGATGGCTCAAAGCGAAAAGTTGACGAGAACCCATCGCGTTTTCATCTGGCACCCGGGATACGGCGAAGGGTGGGCGCTGTACACCGAGCGCCTGATGAATGAACTCGGGTATTTCGACCAGCCGCAGTACCTGCTCGGCATGCTTGCCGCCCAACAAATGCGCGCGTGCCGCGTGGTCATCGACATTGGCAGCCATCTCGACCTCGACATTCCCGCCAACGGTCTCGTCAATCCCGGTGGCAAATGGGATTTCGAGACAGGCGTCGAAATGTTGAATCGCGTCGCCGGCGTGCCGGTGGACCAATCCGAGTCTGAGATCAAGCGCTATCTGGGCTGGCCCGGCCAGGCGATCGCCTACAAAGTCGGCGAGAGGGCGATTCTCAACATGCGCGACGAACTCAAGGCCGAGCAGGGATCGAGTTTTGACCTCAAGGATTTCCATCGTCGTCTGCTCGAGGGAGGCGACGTTCGGCTCGACTATCTCGCCAGCAGCATGAAGTGAAGCTGCTTCGACTGCTGCTCCTCCGCTAGGGTTCGGAGCCTGTTCGGGCGGAACAGGGGCCGGAACAGGAGCGTCTTGGACGCCAAAATCGTCAAGTCTGCGAAGGGCCGACATCTGGCCCCGGGTTCATCCGCGCGACCGCGACGTATCTTCGCTCTAGTGACGCTGGCGTTGGTCGTCATCGGGGCCAAGCGCCGAGCTACACCGTGCAACCAGGGGACACGCTTGGCGCCATCGCCTCCGAGCTCGATGTGTCGGTTGCAGATATCGCCGCTGCCAACGGGATCAGCAATCCTGATCTGATCCGGCCCGGTCAGATCCTCGTCGTTTCAGGCGCTGACGCGGGAGGCACCCACGTCGTCTCTCCGGGTGAGACGCTCGCCGGGATCGCATCTCAATATGGCCTTGACGCGGCGACGCTGGCGAGCATCAATGGCATCACCAACCCTTCGCTGATCTATATCGGTACCGCGCTCCAGTTGAGTGGAGCTGCTACTCCCACCGTGACCGCAGCACCGGCAAGCGCCAATGGAAACTTAGGGACAGCCGTCCATGTCGTCGAATCCGGCGACAACCTGGCACAGGTTGCGTCCCACTACGGCACGTCGATTCAGGCACTGGTCGACGCCAACGGGATCGCCGACCCCAACCTCATCAGAGTCGGTCAGCATCTGAATGTTCCCACCGCCAGCGGTGGCACCTGGGTCTGTCCGGTCGCCGGCGCGCACTACTTCAACGACTGGGGGTTTCCGAGGTCCGGAGGAAGATTCCACGTCGGCAACGACCTGTTCGCGCAGTTGGGGGCTCCGGTGCGAGCTTCGGTCGGGGGTTGGCTCGAAGTCCTCACGGGGCCGGTGGGCGGGCTCCAGTTCCGTTTGTACGGAGATGACGGCAATACCTACATCGGCACCCATCTCGACACCGCGATCGCGTCCGGGCCGGTGGCGGCGGGAGCCGAAATCGGCACCGTTGGAACCAGTGGCAACGCGGCCGGGGCCGAGCCCCACCTGCACTTCGAGCTGAAGCCGGGTAACGGCGAGCCGGTCAACCCCTATCCCACGTTGCAGGCAGCGGGCTGCTAGCTAGGTCTTCGCGCCGTTGCTGACGCGAAACGAGGGAGGCTCTTCCTCGCGGGGAGCGTCGATCGAGATCCAACGCTCACGCAGGGCCCAGACGAATGCGGCCACTCCACCAACGATGCTGACGAGCTGGATAATTCGACGGCCTTTGGCCCGTTCCATTTGGCGAGGGTAGTGCGATTGGTCCGGCGTCTACCGTGACGTGATCAAAGTCGACTATTACTTCAATCCCTCCGCGGGATTGAAAGACGCCACGTCCGCGGCTCACACCGCTGCCCGGCTCGGATACGACGGCTTCTTCACCGCCGAAACGGGACACAACCCCTTCTTTCCGCTGGTTCTGGCCGCGCAGGCGGAACCGCAGCTGACCTTCGGCACCGCGATCGCGGTCGCTTTTCCCCGATCACCGATGACCGTGGCGCAGCTGGCCTGGGATCTCGCGGACATCAGTGGCGGCAATTTCGTGCTTGGCCTCGGCACGCAGGTCAAAGCCCATATCGTGCGCAGGTTCTCAGGCGAGTGGGTCTCCCCGGGTCCCCGAATGAGGGACTACCTCCTGGCGATGCGAGCCATCTGGGACACATTCCAAAACGGGGCACCGCTGCGGTACGAGGGCGAGTTCTACAAATTCACCCTCATGTCGCCGTTCTTCAATCCGGGGCCGATCGCGCATCCCGACATTCCGCTCGCGATCGCAGGCGTAGGTCCATATATGGCGAAGCTCGCGGGCGAGGTGTGCCAGGGCTTTCATGTCCATCCATTTCACACCGTTAAGTATCTGGACGAGGTGGTCCTCCCGCGAATGGCTGACGGTGCGGCACGTGCCGGCCGGTCGCTAGACGACGTCGAGCGGATCACAACCGTCTTCGTGGTCACCGGGGAAAACGAGGCCCAGATCGAAGCCGCGAAGGGACCCGTTAAGAGCCAGATCGCGTTCTATGCGTCCACCCCGGACTACGCCGCGGTTTTGGAAACCCACAGCTGGGACGTGGGGGAAAGGCTGTCCCAAATGAGCCGGCGAGGGCAATGGGCGGAGATGGGTGACCTGGTCAGCGACGACATGCTGAACGAGGTTGCGGTGGTCGCCCCGATCGAGGAAGTCGGCGAGGCGATTCGCAATCGATACGGCGACCGGGTGCAGCGGGTTGGCTATTACACACTTCATGAAGGTTTGGGCTGGCCAGAAGAGCGCTGGCAGGAACTTGTCGCCTCGACGCGGGGTTAGGAGTCGAACGGCAGGGGCAGGCTGGGCAAACGGTCCCCGAGATGTCCGAGGTCGTTGAAGGCCAGCAAACGCGGCCCGCGCAGGTCTATTGCCACTATCCCGGTGTTGTCGACCGCCGCCAGCGGACCCCGAAAAATGTTGCGGCCGGTTTCGATCCCGAGTGCCCATTGGGCTAGGCACAAACTGGGACCACCATGACTGCTGAACAAGACGAGTGAATCGTCGTTGGGCAACTCCTCGACCAGTGACAAGACCCGCTCGCGCACTTGCTGCCAACTCTCACCACCGGGTCGCAGCACATCTTCACCGGACCGATATGCGATCCACATTTCGGGCCACTCGCTTGCGATCTCGTCTGGGAGCAGCCCGCTCCATTCGCCATTGGCGATCTCGCGGAGACGCGCGTCTTGCTCGACGGGAAGCGACAGGGCCTCTGCCGCGGGCTCGACCGTGTCGAGAGTGCGGCGCAGGTCCGAAGAAATAATGCGGCTGATCGGTAGCTTGCCGAGCCGGGCGGCGAGCAGTACGGCCTGTTGGCGCCCTCGATCAGTGAGATGCACGTCGTTCTGTCCGATAAATCGATGATGGGAGTTGCCTTCGGCCTCGCCGTGGCGAACACAAACGAGAACCGTCACAGCGTTTCCGCGGCGGCTGTGCCCACCCGGGGGTCCGCGGCGGCTTCGACCGCAGGACCCCCTCGAATCACTGAAACCGGACCCCAGCCTCCCTGCACCCCAGTTGCCACTTCGATTGGATGGCCCCGCTCCCGCAAACCTTTGACGATCTCCGCCGGGGTGCTCTCCTCGACTCGGACCGGGCCGTCCGAATCGTCGACCTCCTCGACGACCCAGCGAGGTTGGGTCTGGGCCTCCGCCGGCGAGTCCCCGAGGTCGAACATCCGAATCGCCATCTGCAAGAGGAGCTGTGGCTGGTAGTCGCCGCCGCGGGTTCCCAGGATGGTGTGGAGCCTTCCCTCCTGGGTCCAGAGCGAAGGTGCGAGCGTATGCAGCGGCCGCTTGCCGGGACCGAGCTCATTGGGATGTCCCGGCTCGAGATTGAAACCGGCTCCGCGGTTCTGAAGCACGAAGCCAGCTGAGCCGGCACCGACCGAGCTGCCGAGGCCCATGTAGTTCGACTGAATGAACGACACCCCCAGCCCACTTTGATCGAGGACACATAGAAACGCCGTGCCCCCGGGAGCGCGTTTGGTTTCCCGAAAATTCTGGCGGCTTCCGAGGTCAAGCCGAGGCGAAAGACGAGCAGGGGCGAACAACTCCGGCGCCGGAAACGGAAGGTGGTCAGCGTCGGCGAGCACGAGATCGCGGTCGGCCACTTGCGATCGGTAGGCCTCGATAGCCAGATGCCACCGATCGACATCGGCCAATTCATCGGTTTGGGCACCGGTTTTCCAGCTCTCGTAAACCGCGGCCGAGGCCAGGGTGAGATAGCCCTGGGAGTTGGGTGGGACGGTCCAGGCTTCAAGCCCAAAAACCTGCAGACCGAGGGGTTTCACCCACTCGGCCTGGTTGGACGCCAGATCCTCTCTCGAAATCGAACCGTCGACCGCCTCGCTGATTGCCGCTCCCGGGGCTCCCAGGTAGAAAGCGTCGCGCGTGCCGGCTGCGATCGTGCGAAGCGTCGCCGCCAGGTCCGGTCGAGCAATAGTCTCGCCCGGCTGAGGTGGCCGTCCATTTGGGAGCAAGTGGCGGCCAATCGACTGAGGGGCTAGCTGCTCGAACCGCAACGAGGTGCTGCGGGCGAGTTCATTCGAGACCGGAAAACCGGAATCGGCATAACGCAGGGCCGGTGCCAGGCGCTCGCTCCACGCGAGATGCCCGTAGCGAGCGGCGAGAGCGAACCAGCCATCCACGCAACCGGGAATCGTGACGGTCTCCGGACCCATCACGGGCATGTCCGCCAGACCTTGGTCGCGCAGCGCCTGGCTCGACACGTTCGAACCTGAACGGCCGGACGAGTTGAGGGCTGTTGGCTCCTTTTGTCCGGGTTCGAAGACGAGGGCGAAAAGGTCGCCGCCAAGGCCGCAGGTCTCGGGGGCCACTACTCCCAGAACCGCATTCGCCGCGATCGCGGCGTCGATCGCCGATCCTCCTATCGAAATAATGTCGATCCCGGCCGCCGTGGCGAGAAAGTGTGGTGTGACAACCGCAGCCGTCGCCAAGGCGCCCTCTATCGGCGAAGTTCGGGAATGTGACGATTGAGGGCGTCCAGAACTGCCCGCACAATCGCCCGGCCGGGGTCGCCATCGACAAGCGCCGACCCCACCATCAACCTCTCCTTGCCCTCGCTCACGATCACGACCTGAGCAATGGCGATGCGCCGACCGCCGAGCATGACGAGATCGACCGAAGTGACTCCGAAAGCTGAAGTTTCTTGCAAAGCCTGTTGCAGTGCTGCAACCGCCGCTTCCGCGATCAACCGGTAGCGGGTCGTTTCGCCCGCGGCGCCATCGACGGATCCGACCAGATTGTCCGCTTGCCAGGACAACGTCACCGAGACTTTCGTATGTGCTCCGTCGAGTTGCTCGGAGACATCAACAACGACAGGGCGGTCACCCTGGGACAAGTCAGACTCCGGGATCTGGACCACGGATACCACCCTCCGGTCGAGCGCCAGTGAATATGCCGCCTGAGCCAAAGTTTGCACGTCCCGGACGACTTGTTTGGGAGCTTTGTCGAGACGGGTCACGACGTGGACCTCGGTCACCGTCGATCCGTTGGTGATGACCCTGGCTGCCTCGACTCCTGGCAATTTTCGCAGTTGCTCTTCGAAGTCCCGCAGGTTCACTTTCTCAGCGTAGCCAACCGAAAAAAAACACTTAGGGTGGTTGACGGTTTGCTCTTGTGGCCGAATCACTAGATCGTTAGTGTTCCACCGCAGTCGGGCAGAGTCAGCCGATACGTCGGCAGGAGGGGCTCTTCGTTGACAACAGAGTTCCCGGCTTCGGCCGGGAAAGTACGGGGAACAGCCGGCGGCACCTTCAGTTGGTGCCAAAGAAAATGCCTCACAATCACCACCCAGCGGAGCGGATATGTCCACCGGTCGTTAGCCGACCAGTGAACTGAACCAAAAAAGGTGATCCTATGAAGGGCAAGCTGTTGAAGGTCATTGCCTCCCTGGGAAGCCTGGCAGCGATGATCATGGCGGGTTCCGCCTCTCTCAAGATCGGCTGATGCAATGCCGTCGGTTTCCCCGGCCTTACCGCTAAAACCCTCCTACCAATCAATGACCGGACTTGTCAAACGCCGCTTCACTCTGGGGCTCGCCTATTCAATTTCGGGCCTCTTAACTCTCGCCGCCCTCATCGCCTTCGACGGGCGGTTCCCGTCGTTTTGGAGGTTTGTCCTTTTTGCCACGGCGTTTGTAGTTCTCGAATTCAATTCGGTCGAGGTCAATGACCGGCTGTTCCAAAGCTCTTCAGTGATGGTGGCTCTGACTGCTGGTGTCGTTTTTGCTCTGGAAGGCAACTCCGCCGCGCTCGGGATGGCTGCGATCGCCGCCCTCGGACCCCTGGTCGCCCAGGACATTCGGGAGCGGCGCTGGTTCCAGCCGATCGCCAACTTTGGTCAATTGACTGTCGCCGCGGCGACGGCAGGCCTAATCCTCGACATTGGGTTGCGCAATGTGGGGGTTGCTACTCGCAATGACCTGGCTGCGATAGCCCTCGCCGGCACACTTGCATCACTTGCTTACACGCTCATCAACTGGCAGCTGGTTCTGGTCGCTGTCCGGTTGGTGTATCGCAAGCGGGACGTTCTTCCGTGGTCACAGATGCCGACCGTCCTCGCCTCCCTCCTTGTTATGGGCGTCGTCGGGGGACTTTTGGGTGCAACGATGTTCCTTGCTCAGCCTGCGGTGACTCCGCTGATTTTGATTGTCTATTTGATCGGCCACCTCTCGCTGTCCTCGTTCAGCCAGCTACGCGAGGCGCACGAGGCGACCTTGCGAGGGTTTATCAAGGCACTCGAGGCGAAGGACCTTTACACCCGGGGTCATACCGAACGGGTGGCCTACTTCGCCCAATTGATTGGTGAGGAGTTGCATTTCTCCGGCACGCAGCTCGAGCGGCTCCGCTGGGCCGCCTTGATTCACGATGTCGGCAAGCTCGCTGTGCCCGCCGAGCTGATTCGAAAAAAGGGGCGCTTGACGGGCGACGAGTACGAAGAAATGCAGACCCACGCCCATATGGTTGAGGAGATCCTCGCCGAGGTCGAATTCCTCGAACCGATGGTTGAGATCGCCTCCGGTCATCACTCCCACTACGACGGAAACGGCTACGGGGGCAGCGGTCATCGCAAAGGCTTACCTCCGAGTATGGAGAGCTCGATCCTGGCGGTCGCCGACGCATTCGACGCGATGACCTCAACCAGGAGCTATCGCATGGCGCTCACGCAGACCTATGCCCTCGGTGAGCTGCGCCGAAATGCGGGCACGCAGTTCGATCCAGATGTGATCGATGCATTGCAGCGCAGCCTGGCGCGCGTGGGCGAGACATATGGATCGAAGCAACTCGACGACGATGAGCTCGCCCGTCGCCTTGCCGAGCAAGGAGCGGTTATTGAATCGGTCTAAGGCAGTAGTTCAGATTCTGATCACCCTCGCCGGCGCCGTTGCGATTGGAGCGATCGGTTTGGGCTTCGCCCGGGCTTCAATATTGGTCCTGGCCGGAGGAGTGCTGGTCATGGCCGTGGCGACCCAAATCCGGGTACCGGCTCAAGGCGATCGCTGGTTCGGGTTCGGTGTTGCGATCGCGGCCGCGGCGCCGATCTATTTCGGCAATGGCGAATCAGTCGACCTCGGTTCGTGCATGGCGGTCGTAGCTCTCGGGTTCGCGCTCGGCCTGGTCATTCTGCTGTTTCGCGGGGCGATGAATGTCGCCCACCACTTCATCGCCCGCATAGTGTCGATGACGGCTTATGTGCTGGTTTTTGCGTGGGTGCTGCCTCAACCCGCGGTCCAAGAAATCGAGCTCGGCTGGCGGGTAATGCTCCCGCTTACCGTTGGCGCCACAGCCTGGCTCCTGATCCTGGTCGCCGCAATGATCATCGAGCGGCGCTCGCCCTACAGCGTTGATTCGAGTCTCGTCGGCATGGTCGGCGACCTCAATGTCTTTGTGAGCTTGGTCGCCACCGGAGCCCTTTTCGCCCTGGCCGCACGGGAAATCGGCCCCTGGGCCCTCGGTGTCGCCGGCCTCCCGTTTCTGTTTGCCCGCAGTGCTTTCGGGCGATTTGCCACCATCAAGCGCACTTACCGGCAGACGATCAGGGCGCTGGCTCGAATTCCTGAGGTGGCCGGCCTCGGGGTTGAAGGCCACGCGGATCGAACCGCCGCTCTCGCGCAAGAAGTCGGGTATGACTTGGGCCTGGGCCGCCGTGAGCTGGAAGATCTCGAATACGCGTCGCTCATGCATGACATCGGCCGCATCACTCTTACCGAGCCAGCAATTCTCCGTCTCGGCTATACCGATGACGACATTGCGCGTTGGGGCGCCGAGATCATCAGCGAGGCGCCTTCGTTGACTCCAATCGCCGAGCACGTGCGTCGGCTGCACGAGCCGTATCGCAAGCCGGGGGAGCAGAGCGATCCCAGCATCTCAGTTGTTTCCAAGGTCGTGCGCGCGGCGAGCTCGTATGACAACCTCGTGGTTGGACGCCAGCTCTCCCCCCTACAGGCAATCGAGGTTTTGCATCAGGGTGCGGCTTACGATTTCGACCCGACCGTGATCGCGGTGTTGCGGCAGGTGCTCGAACGCCGAAAGGCGTTTGACCCGTCGCCCGCTTAGAGGCGCGACGCGCTCCCCGCTTCAGCTCGCGCGCCTCGCTTGAACCAACGAACTGGTCGGCGCAATTCGAACTCGATGAAGCGTCCGAGTCCAACGGCGAGAAAGACGTCACCGAGAGAAAGCACCTGACCGTAGTTGGCGATGCGGATTGGAATCACATCGGCCAGGAACGGCAGCAACGAATCGCGATTGAGGACGACGTGCTTGTAGCTGTCGGCGATCACCGGATCGCCCGACGCGAATCCCGAGGCAACCTCAGCGGCTTCTGCGAGCACCGGCATGCCTCCGTTGATCAGGATGACCGTGAAGTTCATCAAAACGCCGAAGCCTGCCAACCAAAGCCCGGGCCGATCACGATTCAGCAGGACCAAGATCACGAGCGGGACGTAGCTGGCGAGGATGAGGCCGACTCCGAGGCCCGACCGCTGCGGAGGCACGAAGCGGGCGGCAAACTGCATCGCGAATCCGAGCGGAAGCAGCCACCAAAGACGAAGGTGGATGTCGCCCAAATTCGACAACCGGCCGCCGCGAAGGATTGCGATTGCCATGGACAGGAACAAGACCATCACCAGCCATAGCATCGGCCGACGGTATCACACGGAGGGTTGTGCGCCAGATGGTGAAATTTGACATAGATGGAACCCGGGCGACGATCACCATCGACGAGCCCGAGCGACGGAATCCCTTGAGCGCACCCACCGTGGAGAGCCTCCTGCGCTTCACCCAAGAGGCGAACGCCGACCCCGCGGTGAGGTGCATTGTCATCACCGGTGCGGGCGAGCAGGCTTTCTCCGCGGGTGGGGATCTTGCCGCTGGATTCTTCGACGACCCCATCGGGTTGCACCGCACCCGGGGTGCGATCGCCGACCTCTTCCGGGCGATGTGGAACGGCGACAAGACCACGATTGCCCGAGTCAACGGTCACGCACTTGCCGGCGGACTTGGTCTGGCGGTGGCGTGCGACATCACTATTTGCGTCGCCGACGCCCGGCTCGGGATGCCCGAGGTTGGAGTAGGGCTCTGGCCGATGATGATTAGCGTGCCGCTGCTCCGGGCGGCCTCGCCCAAATCCGTCTACGAGCTCATGGCCAGCGGTCGGTTGATCGATCCGGAGGAGGCTCTGCGGCTAGGTCTGGTCAGCAGGGTCGTCAGCCGGGAGGAGCTCGACGCGGTCGTCACCGAAACTGTGGACGCACTGTCGGCTCGGAGCCCGGCCGCCATCGCGCTGGGACGGACGACGTTCAACGCCCTCAGTGGGCTGGATGCAGATTCCGCCCTGGACCTTCTCCAGAACGGCCTGACCGCGGTGACACTCACCGCCGATGCTCGCGAAGGATTAACCGCCTTCGCCGAAAAACGGTCTCCCAATTGGAGTTGAGACCTCGGGTAGCCTGACCCGGGTGCGGAAATTCCTGCGGTTGACAGGTTGGTCACTGCTCGGCCTCGCCGGCCTCGTCACCCTTTTCCTGATCTACCAGCTGTTCGTCACCGACTTCTTCAACGCCCGCTCCCAGCGCGAAGCGTCGGTGGAGCTGGAAGAAACGCTTGACGCCCGGCGCCGGGAAATCCAAACGGTGTCGCCAACCACGACCGCCGGCCAGGTGGAAGTTCCGCCGGAGTTGTTGCCAAATCTGTTGATTGAGCCGGCGGCGTCGGTCGGGGCTCCTTTCGGTCGGATCGTGATCGACAAGATCGGCCTCGATGCGGTTCTGTTCGAAGGCGTGGACCGGGATACCCTGCAGCTCGGGCCTGGTCATATGCCCGAGACTCCGCTCCCTGGTCAGCCCGGCAACGCGGTGATCAGCGGCCATCGCACGACCTACGGCCGCCCATTCTTCGACCTCGACCAGATGGTGGTGGGGGATATCATCACGGTTGAGACCGCGCTCGGCGCCAACCTTTACGCCATCCGCCAGATCATCGTTGTGGCGCCTACGGATGTCTGGGTGACCGAACCTATCGATGGTGCCTGGCTCACCTTGACCACTTGCAACCCCAAGTTTTCCGCAGCGGAGCGATTGATCATCCAGGCCGAACTCATCGAAGGACCAAACCTCGAGTATGTGTCCGCGTTGACGGCTTTGACTCTTCGGCCGGCGGCATGAGCCGGACGGGGCGGATCATCGCCTGGACCGTCGGTGCCCTGGCCGCCCTGGTCGTCCTCTATTTCCTCTTCGAGTGGGCGGGCACCCTCCTCGACTCTGGCGGCGCCGTCGGCTAGAGGCTCGGAGGCCATCTGCCGGAGCACGTAGTGGAGGATGCCGCCGTGGCGGAGGTAGTCGATCTCGATCGGAGTATCGACTCGGACGGTGACCGGAATCTCCTTCGCCTCGCCCGTGCTGCTGGTCGCAGTGAGGATCATTTCCTGGCGAGGCTGCAGGTTGTTGTCGAGCGGTAGATAAAACGACTCGGTCCCATCGAGGCCGTGCGAAATGGCGCTCTCCCCGGCCCGGTACGCGATCGGAACGACGCCCATCATCACCAGGTTGGACCGGTGGATGCGCTCGAAACTCTCGGCCAGGACCACTTTGACCCCGAGCAAGAAAGTTCCCTTGGCCGCCCAGTCGCGCGAAGAGCCCATGCCGTAGTCCTTACCCGCCAGGACCAGCAGTGGCACCCCGGCGGCCTGGTAGGCAAGCGCCGCGTCGTAGACGCTCTTCACCTCGCCGCTGAGGAGATCGGTGGTCCAGCCACCTTCCGTCCCCGGAGCGAGGAGGTTGCGGACGCGGACATTGGCAAAGGTTCCCCGCGTCATCACCCGATCGTTCCCGCGGCGCGAGCCAAAAGAGTTGAACAGTGCCGGCTGCACACCGTGCTCGATCAAATAGCGGCCTGCAGGGGAATCGGTCTTGATCGAGCCCGCCGGGCTGATGTGATCGGTCGTCACCGAGTCCCCGAGCATCGCCAGCACCCTCATCCCGCTGATCGGGGACAACGGAGTAGACGAGTCGGCCATCGCCTGAAAAAACGGTGGCTCCTGGACATAGGTCGAGTCGGGCCGCCAGTCGTAAAGCTTCCCGGTTGATGTCGTGATCTGTCGCCACTCGTCAGACCCGGTGAAGACGTCGGCATATTGCTGGGTGAATTGCCCGCGGTTCACCGACTCCGCGACCACTCGCACGATTTCCTCTTGCGTTGGCCAGAGGTCGGAAAGCATTACTCCCGAACCTGGGATGGGCTCTGTGAGCGGGTCCCAGTCGACCGTCCCGGCCAGTGCATAGGCCACTACCAGAGGAGGTGAAGCCAGGTAGTTCGCCCGAACATCAGGTGAGATCCGGCCTTCGAAGTTCCGGTTCCCGGAGAGGACGGAAGCTGCAACGAGCCCGCATTCGTTGATCGCCGCCGAGATCTCTTCCGGCAGGGGCCCGGAGTTGCCGATGCACGTGGTGCATCCATAGCCGACGATGTAAAAGCCAGTTGCCTCGAGGTCATCGAGGAGTTCCGCTTTCTTCAAATATTCGGTCACGACCTGGGAACCAGGAGCGAGCGAGGTCTTCACCCACGGCTTGCGGTTAAGGCCCTTGGCGCGCGCGTTGCGGGCCACCAAACCGGCGGCAACCATCACATCAGGGTTGGAGGTGTTCGTGCACGAGGTGATCGCCGCGATGACGACGTCCCCGTCGGTGAGGGTGAACGTCCCCTCGGATCCGCTTATTTGTGGAGTCGTCACCGCGCCGGTGCGCTCATAAACGGTTCGTCGCTGCTCTCGCCACGTAGTCTGCATCTGGTCGAGATCGATTCGATCCTGTGGGCGGCGCGGACCGGCCAGGGCGGGTCGGACCGAGCTGAGGTCGAGCTCGAGGGTGGAGCTGTAAACGGTGGGGTGTGCGTTGTCGCGCCAGAGACCCTGCTGGCGGTAATAGAACTCGACGGCTTCGACGAGGTCGTCGGGACGTCCGGTGAACCGAAGGTATTCAATGGTCTGGCGATCGACCGGGAAGAATCCGATCGTGGCTCCGTACTCGGGCGCCATGTTGGCGATCGTGGCCCGGTTGGCGACGGGCATGTCGTCGAGGCCCGGTCCGTAGAATTCAACGAACTTGCCGACGACTCCGTGGGTGCGAAGCATCTCGGTAACCCGGAGCACGAGGTCGGTGGCAGTGGCACCCTCGGCCAGCCTTCCATCCAGCCGGAAACCAACCACCTCGGGCAGGAGCATCGAGATCGGCTGGCCAAGCATCGCCGCCTCGGCTTCGATTCCGCCTACCCCCCAGCCGACCACCCCCAATCCGTTGATCATGGTGGTGTGGGAATCCGTTCCGACCAGTGAGTCGGGATAGAGCCAAGTGCCGTCGTCCCAAACCACTTTGGCCAGATACTCGAGGTTGACCTGATGGACGATCCCTGTTGCCGGGGGGACGACCCTGAAGTTGGCAAATGCCTGCTGGCCCCACTTCAGGAACTCATATCGCTCCTGGTTGCGTTCGAATTCTTTCCGGCTGTTGATGAGGAGCGCATCCGGGCGGTTGAACGCATCGACCTGCACCGAGTGGTCGATCACCAGGTCACAGGGCACGCCAGGGTTGACTTTGGCAGCGGAGCTTTCGTCGCCGGTCATGCGGACGATCGCGGCTCGCATCGCGGCGAGGTCGACAATGGCCGGGACTCCGGTGAAGTCCTGGAGCACAACGCGGCCAGGGATGAACGGAATCTCGACCTCGCCGACGGTGGTCGCCCGATAGGTCAGGATGCGATCAATGTCGGCGTCATGCACCAGTTCGCCATCGACGTGTCTAATCGCAGCTTCGAGCAGAACCTTGATCGAATAGGGGAGGTGATCGATCCCTTCAGGCATCGCCGCAATCTGGCGCTCACCGAGAGGAGTGGACAAGCTTGTGTGTTTCTTCATACGAGCGAGCCTCGGATCGAGATGTTGACCGGGACCTCGGTGACGCAATCCGAGTCGAGGTCGCGGTGAGGGATGAGCACGGGCCGGCACTCCTGATGGAGAACCCCCATGATCCCCGCCACCATTCCCCGGTCGAGCGAACAAATGACCTCGGGGTGATCGGTGGCCGCCGCGCCGAAGGGGCAGTGGCTCGTCATCAAACGATCCCCGTCCGGCCCGATCCGGATCTCGAAGCCCACTCCGCCCATCACTCTCGCCAACGCAGCAACGGCTTCTTCATATCCCGGTTCGGTGGGAGTGCCGAGCGTCCCCACGAGCTCCGCGCCATATTCGCGCCCCACTTCCTCGGCCACGAGGGCCAGATCAGACGGGCGAACCCGATTGAGGACTCGCACCAACAGCTCGACCAACAGGTCATAGCGGCGTCCCGGATGGATGGCGATGGTCTTCGGAGACACTTCGTAGCCCTTGGGAGGACGACCGGTTCGGCCACCTTTCCGTCCGCTGATGCGGACGTATCCCTCTGCCGCGAGCTTGTCCAGGTGGTGGCGGGCGACGTTGGTGTGGATCGAGAAGAGCTCGGCTATCTGGGTGCTGGTGAGAGGCTCGGCTGACGCGCGTAGGGCCATGTAGATGCCGCGCCGGGTCGGATCGCCGAGGGCCGCCGCCAGACCTTCGATGTTGCGATCGAGCTGGTCGTAGTCGGAGAGCACCACCCCCGAAACTATAGTTCTGGTGCCTTTTACCCACTTTTGTCGGGAGAATCATGGCCAATTCCGAGCAACTTGAACGCGCCCTGGGTGAGGTCATCGAGCCCGCCCTCGGGCGCTCGCTCGCCGACCTCGGTCTCCTGGCATCGTTCGACAAGGGGCTGCTCGGGGCCGGTCGGTTGACGATCCGAATCCCCTTTCCGAGTTATCCGTTCGCAGAAGAACTCGGCGCTCGTTTGCAACAGGTGGGAGGGGGACGGTTGGCGATCGACCTTCAGACGATGACCCCGTCCGACGCGACGTCGTTCATCACCACTCTCGTGGACCGGTCCGGCCCTCGGGTCGGCGCGAGTGGCTCGGCGACCAGAGTGATCGCCGTCTCGTCGGGAAA
The DNA here is from genome assembly GCA_963761985.1 of uncultured Acidimicrobiia bacterium. Taxonomy (GTDB): domain Bacteria; phylum Actinomycetota; class Acidimicrobiia; order Spongiisociales; family ZC4RG35; genus JACCTH01. The sequence goes on along the minus strand of CAVXIT010000002.1, from coordinate 20,229 downwards.
GGGCGGTGTCGGCAAGTCCTCGGTCACGACCAACCTGGCCGTAGCGCTCAGCCGGCAAGGAAAGAAGGTCGGAGTGATCGACGCTGACATCTGGGGCTTTTCAATCCCGAAGATGCTGGGCATCCACCACACGCCGCTGGTGGTGGCCGAAACCATCATTCCGCCACTCGCCTTCGGAATCAAAGCGATGTCGATGGATTACTTCGTCCCGGAAGACAAAGCGGTGGTTTGGCGAGGACCGATGCTGCACAAGGCCATCGAACAGTTCCTGACCGATGTCTTTTGGGACAACCCCGACTATTTGATCGTGGATATGCCTCCCGGGACCGGCGACATCGCAATCTCGATGAGCCAGTTTCTCCCTCGAGCCCAGGTGCTCTTGGTCACGACTCCGCAACCCACTGCCCAAAGGGTTGCTCGCCGGGCGGCGCTGATGGCTGACACCGTTAACCAGGAGGTGGTGGGGGTCGTCGAGAACATGAGCTGGTTCACGGCCGATGACGGCAAGCGTTACGAGCTTTTCGGACAAGGCGGCGGACAAGCTCTGGCCGACGAGCTCAAGGTTCCACTCTTCGCCCAGATACCACTATTGCCGGCGATGAGAGAGGGCGCCGATCGCGGTTTGCCGGTGGAGATTGCCGCGCCGGGGAGCGAAGCAGGCGCCGCCTTCGAGCAGCTTGCCGCGGGACTCGCGGCTCGCAAACCTCGGGTCCGCAACCACCCCCAGCTGGTGATCAATCCTTCGTAGGCCGAGTTTGCAGATGGCGTTGCTCACCAACCCGGTAGGCCTCTTCCAGCCAGCTGATGAATTCCGGATCGACCTCGTCGGGCGATTCGAGACGAAACCCATGCAGGATGTTGCGCGGCGAGAAAGTCTCGATCCGGCGGAAGCGCGGACTGCCGATACGACGGGCGAGGACCAGATGCCCGTCAAGCCAACGCTTGCGTGGGATCAGCGCAGCAAAGCTCATTCGAACTTGCAGAGCGATGCGGGTCTTCTCCGGCAGCACTGTCACCGGGCCAATCGACTTCAGCGCTTCCACAATGGCGTCGTACGTCGCGCGCACCCGAGGATCTCGATCGACAAAATGGCTTTCGAGAGTCTTGAGGGCCGCGCAGGTGTGGGTTTGATTTGGGTTGGCGAATGATCGTCCACACTCGGGACATCGCCACACGGCTAGCTAGCGCCCGCGGGAAAACCCGTCGAACGCTCCCATAACCCCGAAAAGCACCAGGACGAGCCACAGCAGGAAGAAGGCGACGGCGAGCCCCAAAAGGCAGGTACCGATGATGCCGCAGATGCGGCCTGCCTGGGCGAGTCCGAGGTTCTCCGGTGGCCGCCGTCCTTCGGCGATGGCTTTCAAGTCGTCGTTGCCAAACTTCCAGGCGAACGGCCCGAGAATCTGGCACACGAGAATCGAAAGAATCCCGAGGATAAAAACCGTTATCGACTGGCTTTGTTCGGGGTAGGGATAGGGGCTGGCGGGAGGTGGCCCAATGGGAGGTTGAGTGGTCACAGACGCTCCTGGTTAGACGACGGGCAGGGTACCGCTCGCTAAGCGGGCCAACCAGACGGCGAGGAACGCCGCTCCGATGGTCGCCAACCCAACGTTGAGGGAGGGGGTTGAAATTGCGGGCCGATGGTTCTGCCGACGCGCGAGGTACCAGGCGCCGCCGAAGATCGCGAGTGCTGCGACCAGAAACACCAGGGGGTGGTAGTCAAACGCACCTGTCAGATCACCTCGCACCAACCGGCTGACGGCGCGGGTCATGCCACAGCCCGGACAAGCCAGGCCGGTGACGAGCGCAAACGGACACAGCGTCGGACCATCGTCACTGGCCGTGGAGATCGCGACCAGGCCGAAACCCGCGGCAACCCCCAGACCGAGGCGGCGCCTAGAACCCGAAGCCGTCGCCAAAATCGCCAAAGGTGGCGAGGCTGAACGCGCCGGTGGCGAAAAGGATGACTGAGAGCGCGAGCAGAGCCACACCGATGATTCCGCAGATTCTTCCCGCGTTGGCGGTCCCCCGGTTCTCCACCGGGCGCCGGCCCTCGTCGATCGCGCGAAGCTCGTTGTTGCCCATGATCCAGGCCGCGATTCCCAACGGCGAGCAGCACACGATCGACAGGATGCCCAGCACGAGGATGACGGTGGCCTGGCTGGCCTCGGGATAGGGGCTGGCTACTGGCGGGAGAGGGGTGGTCATCAATGCTCCTTGGTTTGAGGATCTATATAGCGGCGAGGCCCGCGGCGAGGCCGCTCGCAAGCTCATCAACTTCGCTGGCGGTGAAGATCAGTGGAGGTGAGATCTGGATGCCGTTGCCTGCGAGTGCGCGAACGATTACCCCCTGCTGACGGGTGGCCATCGCCACCTTGGGGGCGAGGGTGGCATCGGAGGGGTCGAGTTGAAGTGCCGCCATCGCCCCCGTGCCTGCTCGCAATCCGATCGCCGGACCCTGTCCAACCAGTGAGCTCAAGGCGGTCTCGAGTTCCTTCTCGAGTTCTAGCGCCCGCGAGAAAATTGGCTCGTTCTCGTAAATTGCCGTTACCGCAAGACCGGCAGCGCACACCGTCGCATGGCCGGTATAGGTGTAGCCATGGCGCCAGACCACCCCCGCCTGATCGAAAAAGGCAGCGGCTACGGAGGGGGCAGCCACCACTCCTCCCAGCGGCAGATAACCAGCCGTCACCCCCTTGGCAAAAAGGATTAGGTCGGGATCGAGGTCAAACCTCACGGCTGCGAACCAATCTCCAATCCGTCCGAAGCCGGTGATGACTTCATCCGAAATGAACAGCCCTCCGGCTTCGCGGACGAGGTCTCGGGCCGTGTGCAGATAGTCGACCGGGACCGCGCGCACGCCGCCGGCTCCGATTACCGGTTCGCAGAAAATCCCCGCGATTCGTTCGGCGCCGGCGTGATCGATTGCTTTCTCGATGGCGTCGACGTCGTCGTGGGGAACCAGCACCACATCGGGGACTAGCTCGCCGTAACCCGTTCGGTTGGGCTCGATCCCCGCCAGCGAGGTGCCATAGGTGTGCATTCCGTGATAGGCCCATTCCCTGGCGATGAACACCGTTCGTTCGGGGTTGCCGGTGAGCATGTGATAGCGGCGAACCAGCTTCGCCGCCGAGTCCACTGCGTCTGATCCTCCGCTGGTAAAGAAGACCTTCGAACCGGGATCGGGAGCGTGACTGGCGATGCGATTGGCGAGATCGATCGTGGGCTGAGTTACGTAGTCCGTGAAGTTGTGATAGGCGAAGATCTCATTCATCTGCGCAGCCACCGCGGCTGCGATCTCGGTCCGGCCATAACCGAGATTGGCAAACCAGAGGCCAGCGGTCCCGTCGAGGTAGCGCCTGCCGTTCTGATCCCATATATATGACCCTTCGCCCCGGGTGACCACAAACGGGTGGTCCTGGACGAAATTCATTTCCGCAAACCCATGCCAGAGCGAAGACATGGCGGCGAGGCTAACTGGAACTAGGCGGTCTTGATCTCGCCGATCAGCTTTGTAAGCGAGTCCTTGGCGTCGCCGAAGAGTAGAGAGGTGTTGTCCGCATAGAAAAGCTCGTTCTCGATGCCGGCAAAGCCGGTTGCCATTGACCGCTTCAACACGATCACTCGCTTGGCCTTGTCGGCGTTGAGGATCGGCATCCCGTAAATCGGGCTTCCCGAATCCGAGCGCGCCGCCGGGTTGACGACATCGTTGGCCCCAATGACTAACGCAACGTCCGCCTCTTCAAAGCGGCTGTTGATCTCATCCATCTCGTAGAGGCGGTCATAGGGAATGTTGGCCTCGGCCAGTAGCACGTTCATGTGGCCCGGCATCCGGCCCGCGACCGGGTGGATGGCGTATCGAACCTCACCCCCGTTCTTCTCGATGAGCTCGGCGAGCTCGCGGATTTGGTGCTGGGCCTGAGCGACGGCCAGCCCATATCCCGGCACCACGATGACCGAGGAGGCGTACGCCAGTTGTAGCGCCGCGTCTTCGGGCGAAATCGAAGACACAACGAGACCTTCGGTGGTTCGAGTCGACGTCGTTGGGGCAGAGCCAAAGGCACCGAAGAGGACGTTGGTAAAGGATCGGTTCATCGCCTTCGACATGACGATGGAGAGGATGAATCCGCTCGCTCCATCGAGTGCCCCGGCGATGATCAGCACCTCGTTTCCGAGCGCGAACCCGGTCGCCGAGGCGGCGAGTCCGGCATAGGAGTTCATCAAGGAGATGACCACCGGCATGTCCGCGCCGCCGATGGGGAGGACAAGGAAGAGTCCGATGAGCGTGGCGAGTGCCAGCATCAGGTAAAACGCCCAGCTCGCCTCCGGGTTCAAAACGACATATACGAACAATCCCACTGCGACTGTGGCGAGGCCGAGGTTGATTGCGTTTTGGTTGGGATATGTGATCGGTCGGCCCGGAAGAAACTCGGCGAGCTTGCCAAACGCGACGAAAGACCCTGTCACCGTGAGCGCGCCGAACAGGACCTCAAACGCAAGGGCCGCCATTTTCGGGACGCCGATCCCTTCGCCCAGGGAGAGGTCGGTGAAGTATTCGCTGACACCGACCAACGTGGCGGCCAACGCGCCGAACATGTGGGAGAAAGCGATTCGTTGGGGCATCGCCGTCATCGGCACCCACATGCCGAGCGGGTAGCCGATCAACGACCCCAGCACGAGGCCAACGAGGATCCAGCCGTAGCTGACAACCTCGGTCTTGACCAGCGTTCCGACAATCGCCACCAGCATGCCGACGGCCGCGAGCAGCATCCCCCGCCGCGCCTTGTCAGGTTTGGTCAGGCCACGCAGGCCGAAGATGAAAAGGACGGACGCGACCAGATATGAGATCTGGCTGACGATTTCCCGACTCATCGAGCGATCAGCTCTGCTTCTTGCTAGGCAAATTCCGGTCAGTGCGCCGGAACATCGAGAGCATGCGGTCGGTGATCAGAAAGCCGCCGACGACGTTGGCCATCGCACACGTCACGGCGATCACCCCGAGGACGGTCGACAGGGTGTTGCGATCTGAGCCGGCAGCCACCAGCGATCCGACGAGCGATATGCCGGAGATGGCGTTGGTGGCAGCCATCAGGGGCGTGTGCAAAAGGGCCGGAACCCGGGTGATGATCTGATAACCGACAAATCCGGCCAGAACGAACACGTAAACATCGGCAAAGCCCACCCAAAGAGGATATCCACCGGTCCAATAGACTTGCCCCATGCCCAAGACCTATGCCGATCTGGTGCGCGAAGCGATCGCCATCGCTGGTGAGACCACTCCGGCCGAGCTCGCCCAGCAGCTCGAAAAGGGTCCGGTCGTCTTGATCGATTGCCGGGAACAAGAGGAATTTGCCCGCGGAGTGATCGCGGGTGCCTCTTTGGTTCCTCGCTCGTCGATCGAATCGGCCGTGGCACGGGCCGGGCTTGCCCCGGATACTCCCATCGTCGTCTATTGCGCCAGCGGCGCTCGTTCCGCCCTGGCCGCCCGCACGCTCCACGAGATGGGATACACCTCGGCCACCTCCTTGGCCGGTGGCATCCAGCGTTGGATGATGGAAGGCCATCCGATCGAGGCCGAGGTCGGAGGGCTCACCGCCGCGCAAAACGAACGCTACGCACGACATCTGATGCTGCCTGAGGTGGGGGAGAAGGGTCAGCTCAAACTGCTCGAAAGCAAGGTGATGGTGATTGGCGCCGGGGGTTTGAGCTCGCCGGCTGCCCTGTATCTCGCCGCAGCCGGCGTGGGAACCATTGGCATCGTCGACTTCGATGTGGTGGACGCCTCGAATTTGCAACGACAACTGCTGCACTCGACCGAGCGGGTCGGTCTGCCCAAAGTCGACTCGGCCCGCCGGACTCTCAACGCCATCAACCCCGACGTCGAGATCTTGACGCATCGCACGCGGATCGGTGCTTCGAATGCCGAGGAGTTGCTGGGTGGGTATGACGTCATCGTGGACGGCTCAGACAACTTTCCGACCCGCTATCTCATCAATGATGCGTCGCTCCGACTCCGTATCCCCGTTGCGCACGGTTCGATCTTTCGCTTTGACGGGCAGGCTTCTTTCTTCGTCCCCTACGAGGGCCCGTGCTACCGCTGCATCTTTCCGGAAGCACCTCCGCCCGAGCTCGCACCCAACTGCGCCGAGGCCGGAGTGCTCGGCGTGTTGCCGGGCATCATTGGTTCCATCCAGGCCGCGGAGGCAATCAAACACCTTCTGGGAATCGGCGAAACCCTGAACGGGCGTCTGCTTGTTTACGACGCACTCGACCAGTCGTTCACCGACGTGAAGGTAAAGCGACGAGCCGACTGCGAGGCGTGCTCGAACCCCGACTCGCCGCCGACGTTGGTGGACTACGACCCGACCTGCCGGGTCTGAAGTTCGATCGGAATCTCGGCTGCCCGGCGATCGATGATCACGAACGCTTTCGGTCCCTGGCTGGTTACGACCACATAAACCCAATCGGGTTCGCCGGCCAGAGCGACATCTGTCGTCGAAAGGTGTTCAGGTCCCACTGGATGGGAGTGGAAAGCTCCAATCAGTTCCCACCCGTTGGTCTCGGCATGACGCCACGCGCCGAAATGCTCAGCTGGAGCAATTGTGAAAGATACGGCCGAGTTCTCCGCGTTGGTCAAGGGGTATACGAAACGGACCAGGTTGCCTTCACCCGCGAGCAGTCCGCAGCATTCGAGCGGCAGCGATTCCCGGAAGTGGGACGCCATGGCCGAGACCGCAGGCATGGGAAGGCGCAGAGAGCTAGGGGAGATAGACGGTCACCCACTGTTCTGATCGCTGCCAGAGACGCTCGGCGACCCCGGCGTCCGTGACAATCGGATTGGGTGCAACCACTCCGCCCGGCGTCATGTAGCTGCCGGGCGCAAGAGACGCGTCGGTCGCGGCGCGAAGGATGGGAATCGCTCCCGCGCTCGGAGGCTGCATGCGACTGGTCACGAAGCCACGCAGGAAGCCGGGCACCCGCCGCCACAACTCGGTGGCGATGACTCCGGGGTGGGCCGCGTAGGCGGCGACGTTTCTCCTGACCAGGCTTTGAGTGAAGGCAATCTGGGCGGCCTTGGAGAACTGGTACTCCCTCCATGCCAACCGCGACCGCGTGCGCCCGAGACCCCGTTCGGGATCGAGGTTCTTTACTCCCCGATGGGCCTCGGAGCTGACGTTGACGACGCGCTCGACACGACCCAGCGAGCGGGTTAGCAAATAGTGCGAGAGATAGTTCACCCCGAAAGCCAGCTCGAAGCCATCAACCGTCACCCCCCTTTGTCCGGCTGCCGCGGCGTTGTTGATCAAGAGGTCGATCGTTGCGAACTCGTCTCTCACGGCTTTACTTGTTAGGGCCACCGACGCGAGGCTCGACAGCTCGCATGTGAAGAAGACATCCTTGGGCCGACAGAGTCCCTGATAGCGAGACTCGTCGCGTCCGATCAGGACGAGACAATTGTCCTCGGTCTGCAAAGCGCGTGCCACTTCATACCCAATCCCGCTGGAAGCTCCGGTGATGGCAACGATCACAGTTCTTTGGAGAGCGCTGCCAGCAGCTTGTCATAGTCGGACTCGTCGTTATAGGGAGCGGCCGAGATCCGGAGCAGTCGTTGCGGTGCCTCCGGCCAGATGAAGATCGGCACCTGGATCTGATAGTCGTTGCGCAGCGTGCGTCCGAGTGGGTCGATGACGCCCGGAGGTCCACCCGCCGCGGCATCAGGTAGGGGCACCGAGGCGAGAGCTCCGATCATCGACTCGGGCGCTGGTGAGTCGATGCCGAGGAACTCTTCCAAGCGCTTCCGTTGGGAGAGGGCCAATTCGCGATTGCGGGCCATCAAACCAGGCAATCCATTGGGGTGCAGGCCGGCCAGAAACGCGATCGCTTCCGGGAGCACGAGGTGAGCGGTGACATCTATCGCGCCGGGATAGTCGAACAGGACCCAGAAGCGCGGCCGATCGGTGCGGGGATCGTTCCAGCCGTGGCTGATCGTCGCTGGCACTAAATCATCGACACGGTCGGTCCGCGCGTGGAGAAACGCCGAGCCCTTTGGTGACGAGAGCCATTTGTGATTGTTTCCGGTGTAGTAGGACGCTCCGAGCTCGTTGAGATCAATCGGTACCAATCCGGGGCCATGAGCACCGTCGACCAAGACCGCGACTCCGGCTTCTTCGAGCAACGGAACGATGTCGTCGACCGGCAGGACGATTCCGGTTGCTGACGTGACGTGATCGATGAGCGCAAAGCGGGTCTTGGAAGTCAGAGCCGCAGCGATTCTTTCTGTGACCTCTGCCGAATCAGCGAGCGGGAACGGCACCTGCACCGAGACGACCTCGGCTCCCGATCGGGAGGCGACGTAGTCGAGCACGTTGCGACACGCGTTGTAGGCGTGGTTGGTGGTGATGATCTGATCACCCGGAGAGAATTCGAGCGAGCGGGCGACGATGTTGACGCCAGCCGTCGCATTGGAGACGAAAACCATGTTCTCCGGCTGGGCGCCGACCAATTCGGCCAATGCGGTCACGGCTTCGATCGAGCGCCGGTTCCCACTCCGAAACGACGAACTCGGTGGTGTCTGCTTCCCAACGCCGGCGCCAACTGTCCTGCGCTTCCAGAACAGGGAGCGGTATCGCAGAGAAAGAACCGTGGTTGAGGTGGGTGATCGCCGGGTCGAGCAGCCAGGGACCTGAGATCACCGAGGCATCGTAGGAGCGGGTCGCTTACGTGCCCGATACCTGACACGGTCGCCATCGATTAGCGCGAGATCAGCCGACAGCTCGGCCAGAGCAGCCGAGAAGTCGGGACCCCAGCACGGTTCGTAGTGCCGGTTTACCTCTTTCACAATCCGCGAGATGACCGATCCCGCTTCGGTACGGCGATACCAGAAGAGGTCGGCGCTGATAGCGCCCGGTTCATCGACATACCAGCGACCTCCCACTTCGATCATTCCGGCGGAGGCGTGGACCACATGCTCGTCGTTGATCTCGCAGTAGAGGAGGGCATCGCGCACGGGCACCATTGCCACCGCCCCGAAGCGATTGCCGGGCGAGAGGAGGTGCCCGAGCGAGAGGAGCACGCTCGAGGCGTAGAACGAGTTTCGGACCCACACGAACCGGGCATTCGCCTTTGGTGACCGTACGGCGATCACGAGGCTCATCCCAGATTGTGTGTTCCAGTGCCTCGGCCCAGACCTCGTCAGCCGGAATGCCCCACCCCGCGACCACTTGCTCTGAGACGGTGATTGCTCCGAAGTCGGTCTGGTACACGATGATCTGATCGAGGCCCTCACAGACCGTCCGAGAGGCAGCCCAACCAGGATCGGATGCATCAGGATCGAGTCGGATTCGAAGCTTCCGCCTCGCTTCCCCGTAGTCGCGCGGAACCTCCGGTGGAGCGTCGAACAACGGCAGGTAAGGCTCGAGCACCAGCTCCCAATCAGACTCGGGAACATGCTGGAGAGTCTTGGCGAGATTGGAGAGCCCCATGACTCCACCGCTCGGCCCGGCTATCGCCATGCCATCCGCGATGACAGTCGCCTCTGGTCCGACTTTGGAAAGGATGAGATTTATGAGGCGTTCATGTTGGTCGGCAGTCCATAACGTCATACAGCGTTTGTACGCGGTACGCCTGCCGGTTTCAACCCCTCTGGTTTTCCCCGCGCGTCCTGTTTCTCGCCTTCGGGGGGAGGGGGCGGGCTATTCACGTATGAGCAGGTGTCCGATTGCAAGCGGAGTAGGCCATTCGGTTCTCCCCCCGGAGGGGGGAGTACCCGGAGCGAAGCGGAGGGGAGGGGGGCGCTTTATTGACGCACGAGCAATTGTTCCATTGCGAACGGAGTCGTTATGGATGACCTGGGTTGTTTTGAGAGAACGCCCCCCTCGTCGGGCAGACATATCGTCGAGCAAGCACACTCTTCCCTCAGGGGAGAAACCGAGGGGGAGCGTTGCTTAACTCAGCGACATGACCGTCACCGTCGTGTACAGCCCCGAGCATGCGCGCCATGTGCCCGACGGCGAGATCTGGGTCGGGGTGCGTATCCCCGGCACCGAGCTCGCCGACCGCGGGGAGGCCATTCTGCAAGCCGTCAGCGATGCCGGATATTCAATCCGCGGGCCTGGAGAGATCTCCGACGAAGAGCTCACGGCCGTTCACAGCCCCGAACTGATCGACTTTCTTCGACGCGCCCAGGAGGACTGGGGCCGGTCGGGCTATCCGACCGATCCCGGGCAGGAAAAGGTCGTGCCTTACTCGTTTCCTCACCCCGATCTGTTGTGCGGCGAGCCGCTCACGATTCCGGTCTCCGTCGGGGCTCGCACCGGGATGTACGCGATGGACACGATGACCTTGATCGGCCCCGGAACCTGGGAAGCAGTCCGGGCGGCGGCAGCCTGTGCCCTGACCGCCGCCGATGTCGTCGCCGCCGGCGAATGCATCGCGTATGCCGCGGTCAGACCTCCGGGCCACCATGCCGGTCGGACCTTCTATGGCGGTGCGTGTTATGTCAACAACGCCGCTCTTTCCGCGCACCGCCTTTCCTCATTGGGTCTGGTGGCGGTGATCGATATCGATGCCCATCACGGCAACGGCACCCAGCAAATTTTCTACGACACCGATCGTGTTCGCTACGGCTCGGTGCACATCGACCCCGACGCCGGATACTTTCCGCATTGGGTGGGGAGGGCTCATGAGCGCGGAACCGGCGAGGGCGGCGGCGCCAACCTCAACCTGCCGGTGTCGCCAGGCACCGGAGACGACGAATGGCTCGACAAGATCAGGCAGTTGGTCGAGTTCGGCGCTGGCGTCGAAGCGGTTGTTGTGTCACTCGGCGTCGACTCGTTTGTGGATGACCCCGAGAGTCCCCTGCAGGTCAGCGTCGACGGGCACCATCAAGCGGGGCGTTTGATCGGCGGAATGAATCTTCCGACGGTGGTGGTTCAGGAGGGGGGTTACGTCGTCAACCGGTTGGGCGAATTGGTGGTCGCCTTCCTCGCAGGGCTCGAAGGTGGCTGACCGGAGGGCGCCGTGGGTGTTCTTGGCGATCGGTGTGGCGACCGGCTTGTTGTCGGGTTTGCTCGGGGTCGGTGGCGGGATCGTCATGGTTCCAGCTCTGGTTGCCCTTGGCTACAGCCGTCATCGTGCCAACGCCACCTCACTCGCCTCGATTCTGTTGGTGGCTCTGGCCGGGACCATCGCGTTTGCGATCGCGGGAAGTCTCGATTGGCGGGTCGGAGTGCTGCTTGGGCTGGGAGGGGTGGTCGGTTCGTGGATCGGCGCCAAGCTGATGAAGCAAATGAGCGGACGGTCGCTCGGCATCATCTTTGGAGTGGTGCTGCTACTCGCTGGTCTTCGGATGACATTCGGCAGTGACCTGGCGACGAACGCAGTCACCGACTCGGAGGTTTTGCGTGGGGTAATCGAAGTATTGCTCGGTGCGGTGGCCGGAGTGGCCTCGGGTCTGGCAGGTGTGGGTGGCGGAACAGTCCTGGTTCCGGCGATGGTGTTTCTCCTGGGAATCGATCAGCACACCGCCGAGGGCACCTCGCTGCTGGCGATTCTTTTTACGGCGGCGTCCGCTACTCGAGTAAACGCCACCAACCGCTTCGTCGATTGGCCGGTGATGGTCATCCTCGGTTTGGTGGGGGCGGCGATCGCTCCATTCGCCGCCCTCCTGGCCCTACAAATCCCGGCGACGAATCTGTCGCGGTTCTTTGGCCTCTTCCTGATCGTCGTGGCGATTCAAACCATCTTCAAGAACCGGCGGGCTCCTCAGCCTTCTCCAGTTTGAGGGCCGCCGAGTTCATGCAGTAGCGCAAACCCGTAGGTCGGGGGCCGTCCGGGAACACGTGGCCGAGATGGCCGCCGCAATTGGCGCATTTCACCTCGGTCCGAACCATTCCCCAGCTCCGATCACTCTCCTCCTCGAGGCCGGCGTCGGGGGCCGGGCACGTAAATGATGGCCAGCCGGTGCCAGAGTCGAATTTGTCCTTCGACTCGAAGAGTTTGGCCCCACACCCGGCGCAGAGATAGATCCCTTCGTCGTGGTTGTCCCAGTACTCCCCGGTAAAAGCCCGTTCGGTTCCACCCTTGCGCAACACGTCGTATTGCTCTCTGGTGAGCTTTTCTTTCCAATCTCGATCTGTCAGCTGTTCCATGGAGGAGATAACACTCCGCTCGGAAGGAATGTTTCCCTTCCTAGCTCGCCGGTGGCACCGTTTCGTTGAGTTCGGCCAGGGCTGCGTTCTCCTCGGGAGTGAGCGCCGGAACCGGCGGTTTGGGCCGTCGCAGGGCGGGAACGACCAGAGCGGCTCCGATCACCAAGGCCAGGATAGGGAGCCCGAGATCGACGACTGCACCGAGCCGACCCGCCAAATTGAAGGCATCGGTGGTGGTTAGGAAGAACAAGCCAACGACGATGATGATCAGACCGAAGATGAACGACCAGGGGTCGAAACGATGAGACTTCATGACCGGGAACCTTTCTCGACGGTGATGGTGCCGTCTGCGCTGGTGATATCGAGGGAAAGCACTGGCCCATCGCCGCTGCGGAACTCGCCGGCGAATGAGCCGTTCTCGACGAAGCTGTCGAGGATGATTAGCTCAGGCCCCTGGGCATTGATCGAGTAGGAGACGTCGTCAGGAATCGTCACGAAGATGTCTCCGCTATCCGACCCCAGCACGATTGTGCGATCGGCCGCCAATGCCAGCCCGCTGAGGTCCAGGGTGAGGTTCTCGGTGCCAGTGACTATGTACGAGTCTTCGAGGTCGCCCGGCCCCCTGGGGATGATCTCGACGCCTTCAAAAGGCTCGAAAAACTCCCCGTCCTCGAATGCGAAGAGCCCCGGACCATGAACCTCAATCTCTCCGATGCCAACCTCGAGGTTCGCGGTGAGGCTGCCGGAGGTCCCGTCGCCGACGGTGTAGCTGTGCTCGACTCCAAGGCCACCTTCGGTATTCGAAGGACTGACCGAAGCGCCGATTCCGACCTCGGTAACAGCATCAACGGTCACACCCGCGGGCAGGATTAGCTCGAGCCTCCCGACTCCGACCGACCCGTCAAGTTCGACAGCTTCTCCATTCCAGGGAAGATCGGTGAGGTCGATCGTCAACTCACCCACCCCGAGCTCATAGATCTCTTCCAGCTCGGCAAACGTGGTCGGCCGCAACGTCTGGTCTCGGGCGGTGTTGCCGTACTCGACCACCCCCGCACCGGCGGTGACGGGAATCAGCAGCAGGCCGATGGGGATCAGCCAGCGGGCTCGACCGTAAAAGGTTCCGACGAGCACTCCTAACCCAAGGATGACCACTGCTAGCGCCAAGTAATGGCGGGGTGCGGCGTCAATGCCCGCCGAGGCTCGATCGATCAGGGCGAGAACGCCGAGGCCGATGACGGTTGCGCCGACTGTGATCTGGCCCAGAGGCGATGGAGGAGTTCGCGGTGGGGGAGGGACCCGAGAAGCGCGGGGCGTCTGCACATCGACCATCGTCGTGTCGGTCCTTTCCGCCGGTGCCTTGGCAAAGTTCTGTTGGTACAAAAGGATTCCTCCCGCAAGAAGGATCGTCGGAATCAAAATCCCACCATCGACGAAGGGCAGGGCGGGAGCCAGCACCGACAAGGCGATGACTACAAGCACGATTCCGATCCAGCCCTGGGAACCGCCCAGTCGCGATACCCATTGCTCGCCGATCGAGCGGACCTCGCCTTCGCCCGGAATCAGCAGCCAGGCCAAGGCGTAGAGGGGAATTCCGATCCCGGTGAAAGCGAGCAAAACCCAGGCCCCTCGTACCAGAGTCGACGAGACTCCGAGCTTGTTCGCGACGCCGAGCGCCGACCCACTGATGATCCGCTTCGCGATCGGACGCACCATCCGTGCAGGTTCGGGCGGCGCGACGACCGGCGGGCTCACGGTTTGCTGAGTTGTGTTTTCCATAGCGTCCATCGTGAGGTTTGCTTCCCGAATCGTCTATTGGGTAGAGCCCTGAGGAATCCCTGATTCCTGAGGGCGGCGCAAGGGGTTTCCCCGATTGTGACAAGCCGCCCGGCTTGCCAACATCACACATTGTGGATCAGCCTGTGGATCGACCCGTGGATGGGCGGCAAAACTTTGTTGACCGCCTGCGACTCTGGCGGCGATCCGAGAATCGCTGGATTGCTGGAGTCGCCGGAGGGTTGGCCGACCGCCTCGGTGTTTCCGATCTGTATGTAAGGGCCGCTTTCGTCACTCTGGCCACGGTGTCCGGTATCGGCGTAGTGCTCTACTTGCTCTTGTGGTGGTTCACTCTCGAGCATCAGGCTGAACCGGTCCCGAAACAGCTCGACGCCTCGCAGCGGGTCGGCCTGGCCATCGCCTTTGGCGCTTTCCTCTGGATCCTGGTGAACGCCGGCATTGGGTCCGATCCGGTCGTGACTCTTGTCTCGGCCACGCTCTTCTTCGGTCTTGCGGCGGTGCTTGATCGAACCGAATCTGGCGGGCTCGCCCGCGTCGTCCTTCCTGGTTCGAGCGGCGAGATCTCGATTTTCCGCCTGATCGCCGGGATCGCGTTGGTCCTGGGCGGGCTCGGTCTGGTTGCGAGCTCGATCCCTGCCTTTTCATCGATCGGGGGAACTGCCCTGGCGGTGGCAATCACCGTCGTCGGGTTCTTTGTCGCATTCGGTCCCTGGTTTCTCAAGATGCGCGACGACTTGGGACAAGAAAGGACAGAAAGAGCGCGCCAGGAAGAACGCGCGGAAATGGCCGCCCACCTGCACGACTCGGTCCTCCAAACCCTCGCGTTGATTCAGCGTTCCGACGATCCCAAGCGGATGGCCTCGCTCGCGCGCACCCAAGAGCGCGAGCTGCGCGGATGGCTATTCAGCAAGGCTCCCGTCGAAGGCCTCGAACTTCTCTCCACTGCCCTCGAAGCCGCTGTGGCACGGATCGAGGCAGAGCGCTCGACAGCCATCGACCTCGTCGTCGTGGGGGAAGCCCGCTTCGATGAGCGCGGGGCCGCCTTGGTCGCGGCTGCCTCGGAGGCGATGGTTAATGCAGCCAATCACTCTGGCGTCGATCGCGTTTCTGTCTACCTCGAGGTGGAGGACGGAGTCGCCGAGGTCTGGATCACGGATCAGGGGAAGGGCTTCGACCGGGGCGCTGTCCCGTCCGATCGCCGCGGCCTGACCGAGTCGATTGAAGGGCGCATGAGCCGCCAGGGAGGATCGGGGGTCGTCGTCTCGTCGCCCGGAGAAGGCACAGAGGTTCATTTGACCCTTCCCGCAGTCGAGGTAGTTCGCAAGTGATCCGGCTGTTCCTCGTCGATGATCACCGCTTGTTCCTCGCGGGAGTGCGTAGCGAGCTCGAGGGCAAGGTCGATGTCGTCGGCAGCGCCACCGACGTCGATGACGCGATCGAAAACATCAAAGAGACGTCGCCCGATGTGGTTCTCATCGATGTACACATGCCCGGTGGTGGGGGGGTGGCTGTGATCAACGCGGTGGCGGAGTCGCATCCGTCCGTCCGCTTTCTGGCGCTATCGGTTTCAGATGAGGCAGAAGACGTGATCGCCATGATCCGGGCTGGAGCTCGAGGCTATGTGACCAAGACCATCGGCTCCGAGGACCTCACCGAAGCGATCGAACGGGTGCAGGCCGGCGACGCGGTGTTCTCGCCACGATTGGCCGGCTTTGTTCTCGATGCCTTTGCGGCCGGAGTTCCCATCGAGGTCGATCAAGACCTCAATCAGCTCACCGGTCGTGAGCGAGAGGTGCTCCGCCTGATTGCCCGCGGATTTGCGTACAAGCAGGTCGCGAGCAGGTTGAACCTTTCAGTCAAGACCGTCGAGAGCCATGTCTCGGCAGTGTTGCGAAAGCTGCAGCTCTCCAACCGGCACGAACTTGCCCGCTGGGCGAGCGACAGGCGGATTGTCTAGCGCTCAATCTTGACGCTGCCCAACCGGGACGTTGCTACCACCCGCAAAAGCGGAGCGTCGCTGGAAGGTTCGCCATCCAGTCGCCACTCAGGGTTGGCTAGGACTCGCAGACGCCCACCGACCACGATCGCATGAACCTCTATCCCCGTCGGCGCCGGCGTGGCGTTTCGTAGGTCGAGATCGACGGAACTGGCAACAATCAGCAGGGTTGCGCCGATGAACGGGTTGGCCTTGACCACAAGTCGCTTCCGGCGCCCGATTATTGCTAGATCGAGTTCGTCGCTTGAATCCCGAAATCGACCCATCTTTTGAATCTAGGTCAGGGGCCGTTGCGATTTCGTAGCGAGCATCTGCAAGGGTCTACAAACACACGAAAGAGAGAGAGTATTGATGCGTAGAAGCATTCTGTTGGTGGTCGTTGCCGTGCTGGCAGCGGCCTGTGCGCAGGGTGGAGGCGAACCGGTCGGCGGCACCATCGAAGTGACCGGCACCGAGTATGCCTTTGCAGGCGTCCCCGGGCTGGTCGAATCGGGGGCTGAGTTCACCTTCACCAACGAAGGCGAAGAGGTCCACGAGTTGATCATCGTCCAGTTGGTCGAGGGCGAAACCCGAACGCTGGAAGATATCCTGGAACTTCCGGAAGAAGAATCCGACGCTCTGATCAATCAATTCATGGGAGTGTTGATCGATACTCCGAGCGGAGAAACCTTCAATCCCGAAGGGGAGGCTACGTCTATCTCCGTGACGGAGCCAGGGCGCTACGTGGCCTTTTGTTTCCTCCCGCAGGGTCTCGACGAGGCGACTTTCGAGTCGGCGATGGCCGAGGCCGATCCCAACGCAGAAGGACCGCCGCCCTTCCCCGAGGGCACCCCGCACGCCTTCTTGGGAATGACCGCTGAGTTCACCGTCGAGGGCTAGACGGTCATAATCGGCGACGTGAAGGTCGCCGACCGGATTCGAGATAAAGACCCGACGCTATGGGGGAGGGCCGACACTCCCGAGCTGGCCGACCGGCTCGGGTGGGTCGACCTTCCCCAAACCATGGCCGGGCGGCTCGACGAGATCGCCGAGGTTGTCGAAAGCGTCGATGCCAGCGGTACTGACGATCTCGTCTTGTTGGGAATGGGCGGTTCATCTCTCGCCCCCCAGGTTTTCGATGAGACCTATGGGGCCAGTCCCGGCCGGCCCCGCTTCTGGCTGCTCGACTCGACCCATCCCGAGCAGGTGGCCAACCTGTCGGAAGCGATCGACCCGCAGCGCTCAACCTTCATCGTCTCGTCCAAATCGGGGACGACGATCGAGACGTTGTCAGGGTTTCGGCACTTCTGGCGTGCAACTGGCGAAGACGGCAACCGTTTCATCGCGATCACCGATCCAGGCACGCCCCTGCAAGAACTTGCCGGCGAGCGGGGATTCCTCGCCGCCGTCAACGCGCCGTCCGATGTGGGTGGGCGATTCTCCGCATTGACTCCGTTCGGTTTGCTCCCGGCGGCATTGCTTGGCGTCGACCTTGTCCGGCTCCTGGAGGCGGCTGCCGCCGTGGATTGGGACGAGGCCGCTGCCTTGGGACAGCGGTGGGGAGAGGCCGCCCAGGCGGGCAGGGACAAACTGACCTTTCTGACCTCTCCCGGGCTAAGTGCGTTTCCGCTTTGGATGGAGCAGTTGATCGCCGAGTCGCTGGGTAAAGACGACAAGGGGATCGTTCCCATCCCGGACGAACCCCACCTCGATCGCTATTCGGAGGACCGCTACTTCCTCCAATACCGCTTGAAAGGTGAGCCGGTGGCGGCGGTGCCTTCCGATCAGCCGGGGGAGGAACGGGTCCTCGCTGATCGCTATGCCCTCGCAACTGAGATGATGGCGGCCGAGATCGCCACCGCCGTGGCGGGCCATGTGCTGGGAGTCCATCCGTTCAATCAGCCCGATGTCGAGCTGGCCAAGCAACGAGCGAGAAAGGCCCTCGAAGGCGAAACCGCCCGGGTTGATTTAGTCGACTTTTTCGCCCCCAACCTCGCCGACCGAATCGACGAGCTGCTGGCCACGATGGCCGAGGACGATTACTTCGCGATTCACGCCTATCTGCCCAATGAGACCGACACCGAACGGGCGCTGGCAACAATCCGGTACAAAGTCGGGAACCGGGTGGGAAATGCCACCACGGCCGGTTACGGGCCCCGGTTCCTTCACTCCACCGGTCAGCTTCATAAAGGAGGCCCGAATAGTGGGGTATTCCTGCAGATCGTTGACACGCCGACCGAGGATCTGTCGATACCGGAGACCGACCAAACCTTTGGCCAGCTGATCACGGCCCAGGCGCTGGGGGATTATCAAGCCCTGATGGAGCGCGGCCGGCGCGTCCTGCGAATCGACCTCGGGCCGCACCGACAAAAAGCCCTCGACCATCTGGTCTCGAATTTCGGCTAATTGCCTTGACATGCCTGCCGTCGGGGTCGTAGCGTGCCCCGGTCGTAACGAAATGAGATCCCCAATGCCGGCGATGACGCTGCCAACAAAGCTTGATCGGCTCTTCATGGGAGCCGTGCAGCCGCGTCCCATTGGCGCTACTACCGGCGGGAGCGGTTTCTCCCAGAAGCGGTCTCAGTTCCGTTGACCTCCTAGTCCACGATCACCCCCTGAGGCCGCCAAGCACCGATCGCAGGCGGCCTTTTGCTTTGCAGCCGCAAACACTCAGAGGATGAAATGGACGAAGTTCTTTACAAAGGAAATTGCGTAGACAGCGGGAAGAATCACCTGTTCTTTTCCGAACGCCCTCAAGACCTTGCGGCGGCGCAGACGATCTGCCAGGGCTGCTCAGTCAGAGTTGATTGCCTGCAGCTGGCGTTGCGCGACGGTCTCGATTGGGGCGTTTGGGGCGGTGTGATCTTCTGGGATGGCCAGGTGTTTCATCGCAAGCGAGGACGGGGTCGACCCGCTCGCGGCGAGGCCCATCTTCCACTGGAAGCGAGCCGCGCCGAATTGCTCGAGCTGACCCGATCGGCTTAGTGCGTCTCCTAGCCGACGGCTAGACGGCGCAGCTTGGCCGGGTTGGCGGGGTGGCGCATCTTGGCCAGAGCCTTGGTTTCGATTTGGCGAATCCGTTCCCGGGTCACGTTGAAGTGACGGCCGACCTCGTCGAGGGTCTTTGGGTCCTCGTTGGTGAGGCCGTATCGCATCTCGATCACGGCTCGCTCGCGGTCGTTTAGCCGGCCGAGCACGTGGCGCAAGTCCTCCTGGTTCATCCGCGAGATCACCCATTCGAAGGGAGCCGTGGCGTCCTTGTCCTCGATGAAATCGCCGATGGTGGCGTTGTCTTCGCCCATGGGCTCGAAAAGCGAGATTGGTTCGGGCGCGACCCGCTTGGCTTCGCGGACCTTGGCCACGGTGAGCCCGGCCTCTTCGGCGATCTCCTCGTCGGAAGGAGTGCGACCGAGCTTCTTGATGAGGCTGTTTTCGGCGGTCTGCATCTGAGTGATGGTGTCCATCATGTGGACAGGCACCCGGATCGTCCGGCTCTTGTCAGCGATAGCCCTTGTGATCGCCTGACGGATCCACCACGTGGCGTAGGTGGAGAACTTGAAGCCTTTGCGGTATTCGAACTTCTCGACGGCTCGAATTAGGCCGAGGTTGCCTTCCTGGATCAGGTCCAGAAAGGGCAGACCAGCGTTGGGATAGCGCTTGGCGATGCTCACCACCAGACGCAAGTTCGCCTGGATGAAACGGCGCCGGGCCCGTTCGCCGGCCTCGGCTATTTCGGAGAGATGCTGGTGTCGCTCCTCGTCGGCTTCGCCATCTAATGAGGTCGCCGCCCGCCGCCCGCGATCAATTGTCTTGGCAAGAACGACTTCCTCTTCTGCAGAGAGGAGGTCGAAGGAGCCGATCCCGTCCAGGTACTGGCGGATTGCCTCTTCGCTCGAGTCACCATCGTTGAATTTCATGAAACCGTTTCTCTTGACGTTGGGGAAGGCGTCGGCGCCTACCCCCTGGCTGGCATTTGTCAAGGGGTTATCGGTCAAGATGGGACGGAAGTTGAATCGGGCTAGTAGGTCGGAAGTAACCTCTTCGACCCCGGGCGTTTAGCTCAGTTGGTAGAGCACTTCCCTTACAAGGAAGGGGTCGGCGGTTCGAGTCCGTCAACGCCCACCATCAGCTTCTCCAGTTTCGACCGGCTCTTAGCGGTTAGTCGCAGGCCAATCGAGACCGAGCCAGCAGCACTGCCTTCAGCTCTCATGGCGGAGTGGCTGCTGAAAGCCATGGTGATGCGGACGCGGCCCGTTTCACATGCAGGTGTGTTCGCGCGTTTGGGCCTATGGCGCGAGGTGATTCTCGCTC
>CAVXIT010000001.1:0-182514 GCA_963761985.1 uncultured Acidimicrobiia bacterium | reverse complement strand
GGATTCGACCACTTCCTTGAGGGCCGACAGCATTTTTTGCCAGTTGGCCTTGGAGTGCTCTGCCTCTTCTTCGTTGGAGTTGTTGTCCTGGCTGAGCGAGAGCCGGGTCCCTTCTCCGTCGCCTTCGAGTTGGTAGGTGAGGGTGTGGTAATTGGAGGGGATGTCCTCGGCGCCGCTCAGAGGACTGAAATGGGTCACCTTCAGCAGCCGTTCCGGGTCGATCTCGACGATCTCGCCCTTGTCCTCGTACTTCTTGCCTTCGTACTCACCCTTCCAAACAATCGAGCTTCCCGGTTTCCAGTCGGTGATCACGTCGGATCCGAACATGAACTTCTTGATCTGCTTGGGATCGGTGAGCGCGTCCCACACGTCAGCCGGCGATGCGTCAATCCGGGTTTCGGCCTTGGCCACCAAGTCAGACATGTCGGTACCTCCTTGTAGATCGACTTAGAAAGCGGCTACGCCATCTTTGAAAACGGTAGTGATTAGATCCGGTTCCAGAAGAAGGCTCAGGTCCTCGTCGGGGTTCCCTTCCACGACGATGATGTCGGCGAGAGACCCCCTGTTGATCGACCCCAGATCGCTGCGTCCGAGGGCTGCTGCACCGCTAGAAGTCGCGGCAGCTATGACTTCGTTGGTGGTGAGACCGGCATCGTGCAGTCGGATCATCTCCTGGGCGGAAGTTCCCGGCGGTCCGCTGTCAAAACCGACCGCGATCGTCACGCCTGCGGCTTTCGCGGCCGACACCGTCTGATACGCCTCTTCGAGTTGGCGCTTCGCCTGCTCGACCAGCACCTCGGGGAAGTCGTCGACAAAGCGCTCAGCGAGATCGTGGAACGTCGTGAGCGTGGGTACCAGGACCGTTCCGTGTTCAGCCATTTGGTCGAGCAGGTTGGGATCGCGATGCAAGGCGAGGCCGTGCTCGATCGTGTCAGCACCTGCTTCGAGCGCCCAGCGAGTTCCGGCCAGACCCTCGGCGTGCGCGGCGACGCGAACACCCATGCGGTGAGCCTCATCGACAATCGCTTCCATCTCGACCAAAGTCATCTGCGGAGGCTCGGGATCCTCGGCGACGACGGAGCGAGCCCCGGTAGCCATGAACTTGATGAAGTGGGCGCCACGGCGGATTTGCTCGCGGACTGCTTTGCGCATATCCCAAGGACCGTCCGCTTCGCGATACATGGTGCCGAAGATCGTCCCGCCCGGAGCCGTGGCCGAAATGATGCGGCCGCAGGAGAAGATACGAGGTCCGGGGACGACCCCGAGGCTGATCGCCCGACCGGCGACAAGGGACTCGTCGTCGTAACACCCGACGTCGCGAATCGAGGTGAAGCCGCTGCGCAGGATTGCCCCGGCCGAGGCGGCTAAGACGTAGTGACCGAGTGCACGTGGGCGTGGGAGGTCACCGTGTTTAGCCGGCGACGGACCGAAGCCGGGGCTCCGATCGAGATCGGACATGAAGTGGTTGTGCACGTCGATCAACCCGGGAAGCACGCTCTTTCCCGCGAGATCAATTGCTCCGGAAGGAACTTCGCTCGCGGCTACGCGTTCCACCGCTGCGATGTCGGTTCCTTGGATCGCGATGGCCATGCTGTCGCGTGCACCGCTTCCGTCGACGATGCGCGCATTCCAGAGAAGAGTTTCCGTTTCGGTCATCGGGTTCGGTTTTGCAAGGTATATAGGCCTAGGCTCGATCCATGAACCTAAACAGCATTCTCATCGGCTCGGACGACCCGAAGCGACTGGCGGACTACTACCGCAAGCTCTTCGGCGAACCGGGCTGGGACCAGGACGAATACACGGGTTGGGCGATCGGCAATGGCTGGGTGACGGTCGGACCTCATGACCAGGTAACCGGCAAGAACACACATCCCGGCAGAATCATCTGGAACATCGAGAGCAGCGATGTCAAGGGCGATTTCGATCGGTTGAAAGCCGCCGGGAGCAATGGTGGTGCGTGACCCGTACAACCCGGGCGAATCAGCGGACATGGGCCTGATCGCCACGTTCGCGGACCCCGACGACAATTACTTCCAGTTGATGAGCCCGATGGACATGGGGCATGTCCTAGGCCTTCAGCCGGTCGTTGGCCGGGTCCCACAGCGGACCCTTGACGACTTCGCCGGCGAAGAAGCGACCCGTGTACCGGACGCGTAATTTCGTGCCCGGTCGAGTCAGATTCATCGCGGAACGTAAGCGTGGGCGATGTAAGCCCCCACCGAGTATCCATACTCGCCGCTGGCAACCCATCCCACCACTTCATCACCGTCGTAAACCGGCGTCCAGGATTGCATCAGCGCTGGCGGGATCCTCGAAGCGGAGCGTGACCAGGCGATGCCTGCCCTTCACCCGCGGCCCCGTCCCGACCGAGGAAATCCGGTTCTTTCTTCAGCAGCCATGACATGCCTGCCTGGCGGGGAGTGGTCTCGGGGGTGAGGTCGCTGCCGATCAGCCGATAGCCCTTCTCGATTCGCAAGCGAAAAGAGCGACGCCATCCCGATCGGCGCGTGAGGTCATGTTCCTGGCCTGCCTCCCACAGCGTGTCCCAGAGGTGCCGACCGAAACTGGTCGGCACATATATCTCCCAGCCCAGCTCTCCAACGTACGAAACCCGCAGTGCGATTGCGGGAGCCATTCCAACGCCGATGCGTTGAATCCCGTACCAGGGAAAGGCCTCGTTCGAGAGATCAGCCTCAGTGACCGTCGCCAGCACGTCGCGTGCCTTCGGTCCCCATAGACCCACGGCGGCGAATTGCTCGGAGCGGTCGATGACCGAAACCGAGCCATCGGTGGGCGCATACGACCGGTAGTAGGCGAGCTCGGCCGGGAGATTTGACTTGCCGGTCAGCAGCCAAAACTCGCCGTGATCGAGACGGGCGATGGTCACATCGCGTTTGATCGTCCCGCGCGGGGTGAGGATGAGGGTGTAGGTGGCGGTCCCGACCGGGATGTCGATGTCGTTCGTGCAGAGGTACTGGAGGTAGTCAAGGCTGCCGGGACCAGAGACCTCGACCGGCCCGATCGACGCCGACCAGTCGATCAAGCCGCCGCGCTCGCGCATTGCCAGGTGCTCGGCGCCAATGATCGGCGACCAGGCGGTGGCGTCGTATCCGAGTCGCCGGGGAATACGGTCGGAGAACTCATCCACCAGTGCCGCGTTCGACTCGTAGTAATACGGGGTTTCGTAGCCGGCCGCCGGGACGTAGTGGGCGCCAAGCGCCGCCGTGCGGTCGTGATAGGGAGCAAGACGAAGGTTGCGCACCGACGAGGCGACCTCGTTCGGGTGGAGGATGTCGAAGCCGATTTCGTAGAAGTACTTGCTCTGGCGCGACAAGAACGCGTGGTTCGACTGATGGTCATGAAATCGATTGATGTCGGCGACCGTGACATCCATGCCCGGGTCGCCTTCGGTCATCCAGCGGGCCATCACCCGGCCTACCTCCGATGCGTAAGAAAGCCATGCTCCGACCGCGCTCCACAATCCTTTGACCGGGGACTCTCCGAGAATCGGGTAATGGTCCGCCGTGAAGGCGAACATCCCGTTGAAACCGCGATCGACCTCGACCGTGTCAAGGCCGGGCAGGTGCTTTTGCATGAGTCCCCAGGCCTCTTCGAAATCGCCCGGCGTGAAGGGGAGCTGGGCCCGCTTAGGAAGCTCCCAGGGATCGACGAGGCGAGCCTCGTGGTGATAGCTGCCGATGCCGAGCCGGTCGAAGTGCTGGCGGAAATAGACCGAGATGTCATCGAGCGTGCTGATCGGCATCGTCACTTCAGTGCTGGCTCGCTCGCCGAGCGCCATCACCGGGGT
This sequence comes from uncultured Acidimicrobiia bacterium, assembly GCA_963761985.1. Classification (GTDB taxonomy): domain Bacteria; phylum Actinomycetota; class Acidimicrobiia; order Spongiisociales; family ZC4RG35; genus JACCTH01. The sequence goes on along the minus strand of CAVXIT010000001.1, from coordinate 178,706 downwards.
CGTAAAGATGTATTGATGCTCGCCGGGAAACAGCGGCATGTTGATCCCCGCCCTGGCGGCCAGCACCGGTGCCCAGATATTCGTGCACAAAACCACCTGGGAGCAATCGATGCGAGCCAGCTCAGGGTTGTCCGTTGATATCCCGACGACGTGACCACCTTCGATGAGGACATCGGTGACCTCGGTGTTCTCATGGAACGCGGCCCGGCCGGTGGCTGACGCGACGTTTTGCATCGATTGCGCGACAAGGCTCGTCTTGATCACTCCGGATGTCGGGGAGAACATCCCGCCGACGATCATCGCCGGATCGACCAGAGGAACAAGTTCTGCCGTCTCCTCCGGCGAGAGCAGCTGGGAAGGCACTCCAAGGCTGAGGCCGACTTCTTGGATGCGCTTGTAGCTATCGAATCGTTCCGGAGTAGATGCCATCTGGACAAAGCCGGTGCGAAAGAACTGTTCTTGGCCGGGGACAGCAAGCGGCAGCTGGTCGTAGACCTGCCGGGAGGCGATGCCGAGCCGGGTGAAGAACTTCGACACAGTGAGGGTGCGGAGCCCGCCGGGAGCGTGGGACGTCGAGCCCTCGTTGTCGGTGAGGCTTCCTTTGTCGAGGACGACGACTCCCTCAACTCCCATGTCGGCCAGGTGAAAGGCGACGCTCGAGCCGATGATGCCTCCGCCGATAACAACGACGTTTGCTTGGACGGCCACGGCGCGATCGTAGAGTCCGGTCATGGAACAGGAAAGAGACTCGGTCCGCCGGCGACCGCGACGGGAGCGCCGAGCCACCGGAGTCCGTTCCGAGCCGCGTTACCGACGTCTGGTCAACCCGTTCCAGCCCCTCGAGGTCTTGAGCGAGGATGAGATTGCTCACATCCACGATGCCGCCCTAGGAGTTCTCGCCGACGACGGCATCAAGGTGTTGCTCGAAGACGGGCGGACTCGGTTCGAACGCGCTGGTGCCTCCGTGGACGACAACTTCATGATCCGGATGGATCCCGACCTGGTCAGCTCGGCTCTCGCCTCTGCGCCCGCCGAGTTTGACCTCCACGCCCGCAATCCGGACCGAAACCTCGCGGTCGGCGGGCGGAACGTCATCTTTGCTCCCGTGGGTGGCCCACCGCACGCCATCGATCTTGATCGGGGCCGCCGGGCAGGGACTCTCGACGACTTCAACGATCTGCTCCGGCTTTCCCAGGCGTATGACGTGATTCACGTCACCAGCCAGCAGGTCGAGCCCCAGGACGTGCCGGTGAATGAGCGCCATCTCGAGACGACCCGGGCCTATCTAACGCTGTCGGACAAGGTGCCGTTCATCTACTCCCGGGGCAAAGGACAGGTCACCGATTGCTTTGAGATGCTGCGCCTAGGACTAGGTCTGACCGAGGAAGAGTTCGAGGCAAACCACCACTGCTACACGGTGATCAACACCAACTCGCCGCGCCAGCTCGACATTCCTATGGCCCTCGGTCTGATCCAATTCGCCGAGCGGAATCAGGTGTCGATCGTGACACCTTTCACTCTCTCCGGTGCGATGGCTCCCGTGACCCTGGCTGGAGCCCTGGTTCTCCAACATGCCGAAGCGCTCGCCGGGATCACCCTGACTCAGATCACCCGTCCCGGAGCTCCCGTGGTCTACGGCGCCTTTACCTCCAACGTCGACATGCGCTCGGGAGCACCTGCATTCGGGACTCCTGAGGCGGCCAAAGCCGCCTTTGCCAGCGGTCAGCTCGCCCGGCACATCGGATTGCCCTGGAGATCGTCCGCTGTCTGCACCTCCAACACCCCCGACGCTCAGGCGGGGTACGAATCGATGATGAACATGATGGGAGCTGTCCTCGGCGGAGCGAATTTCATCCTGCATACCGCCGGCTGGCTCGAGTCAGGCCTCTCGGCTTCCTACGAGAAATTCATCCTCGATGTGGAGATGGCGCAGATGTATGCGGAGCTTTTCCAGCCGCTCGATTCGTCGGACAAAGAGATGGGTCTTGAGGCGATCGAAGAGGTTCAACCCGGCGGCCACTTCTTTGGCATTGGGCACACGCTCGAGCGTTACGAGACGGCCTTCTACGAGCCGGTCGTGTTCAGTCGCGCCAACTTTGGCCAATGGACGGAGTCGGGGTCGCTGACCGCCGCGCAACGGGCCAACACCGTTTGGAAGCAAGTCCTGGCCGACTTCGAGCCTCCGTTCCTCGACGACGGGATCCGACAGGAGGTGGACGACTTCGTCGCCCGTCGCACCTCCGAGGGCGGAGCACCCCCCGAGTCCTGACGCCTGACATCTTCGGTTTGGGTATGGTGGGCCGAGGCGCGGAACATCGATAGTCGATGAAATTCCGCCTGAGCTAGGAGCACAAAACGATGAGAGCCAAGAAGAGCCCGTTCGTTCGAATGAAGCTCGATGCCATCCGAAGAAAGTCGAGCCCGATCCAGAACCACATCATCGATGAATACGCGGCCGGCAAGATCACCCGCCGCGACTTCATCCGGCGGGGAACGATCATCGGCATGTCGCTTTCGACCCTGGGATTCCTGGCGACCGCTTGTGCGACGGACGACGCCGTCACCACCACCGCCGGCGGAACACCGGGCACGACCGGAGCTACCGCCACCACAGGAGCCACCGGTACCACCGGCGCGACGGGCACGACCGGCGCCACTGCGGGAGGAACCGTCCGGGCAGCATTTATCACTCCAGCCGGAGCAATCGATCCGGTTCTTACCAACGACGAGGGGCGGCTGTCGCTCCTGGGGCAGACGGGTCAGTATCTGGCGTTCTCCGACGCCGAGCTGAACCTGATCCCCGTCCTGGCCGAAAGTTGGGAGTCAAACGACACCCTCGACGTATGGACGTTCAATCTGCGTCAAGGAGTGACCTACCACGATGGCACCCCGATGACGGCCGAAGATGTCGTGGCAACGTTCACCAACATCGCCCCCGGCAACGCGGCGTCGGCCTTCGAGACCTTCGGCGTAACGCCCGAGAACATCGTCGCCCTTGACGATGCCACCGTGGAGTTCACGCTGGCGCAGCCCAACGGCAGCTTCCCGTTCTTCGTCAGTTCCGACAACTACAACGGGATCATCCTTCCGGTCTCTTTCTGGGAGAACTACGCCGAAGGCAGCTACGAGGCCGACTTCCCCGGCACCGGTATCTGGCAGGTCGAGAACTTCGAGCAGGGCGTCTCTGCCTCGTTCGTCAAGAATGCCAGTTACTGGGGCGACAACGCCGCCCAGCCGGAACGGCTCGAACTGATCTTCTTCGACGACGAAGCGGTGGCGGTGACGGCTTTCCAGGAAGGTCGAGTCGACGCCATCCCGCATATCTCGTCGTCGGGCGGTCAGGCCCTGCTCGAGAGCCCTGACGCCAACGTGTCAAGCATCTCGACGGCTCAGCACCGTCAGGTCTACTTCGACACCGCGAGCGCCCCGTTCAGCGACAAGCGAGTGCGGCAGGCGGTCGCCCTGACGCTAAACCGTCAGATCCTCATCGACGGTCTGCTGGCCGGCTACGGCACGGTTGGCAATGACCATCCGATTTGGTCGTTGTTCCCGATGTTCAATCCCGATACCCCTGCCCAGCGCGAGGAAGACCTGGCCACGGCCCAGCAGCTCTTGGACGCATCAGGGGTTGGGCCCTTCTCGGCTCCACTCGACGGTTTGATATTTGCCGAAATCGAGGACCTGGCTCAGCTCATCCAGGCGTCCGCCACCCAGATCGGTATCGATTTGCAAGTTGGGATCTACGACTCAGGCACTTACTACAACGATTACTGGCTGGCTGCCGCCAGTTCGATGGGGATCGTCAATTACGGCCATCGCGGAGTTCCCAACGTGTACATGGCGGCCCCGCTGTTGAGCGATGGGACCTGGAACGCTTCGCACTGGGTAAACGAGACTTACGACGATCTCTATGCCCAGTTCGCCAGCGCTCCTGATCTCGATACCCAGCGCCAGCTCGCTGGAGAGATCCAGACGCTGCTCAACGACGAGGTTCCGTTCATCGTGCCTTACTTCGTCGATCACATCTCGATCACCCAGCCGAACTTCAGCGGCATGGCTGTGACTGGGATGGGCCACGTCGACCTGAGCGCCGCCACCATCGGCTAAGACCATGAACACAGGTTCGGGCGGCGCTTGATGGCGAAGTTCATCGTGCGCCGCCTCGGCCTGGCGTTGATCACGCTCGCCCTCCTGAGCATTCTGGTCTTTGTCGGTACGCAACTGCTCCCGGGCGACGTTGGGCGCCGTGTCCTGGGTCCGTTTGCTACCCAGGAATCGGTCGACGCGCTCAACGCCCGTCTGGGAACCGATCGACCGGTGCTCGTTCAGTACACCGACTGGATCGGAGGAGCGGTCACGGGCGACCTCGGCGAGTCGATCACATTCGCCGATCCGGTGAGCACACTGGTCAAAAACGCGCTGATCAACTCTGCCAAGCTGGCGGCCCTCGCCTTCGTGATCGTGGTGCCGCTGTCGGTGTTAGGAGGGATCGTCGCCGCCTTGCGACGGGGCAAACTCACCGACCGCCTGATCACCGTCGGGGGACTTTCGGCCACCGTTATCCCGGAGTTTGTCTCCGGGCTCATCCTTATTCTGGTTTTCGCGATCACTTTGCGCTGGCTACCCGGAACGGCCACCGCTCCGCGTGATTCGGGATTTCTCACCCAGCTGAAGCATCTGCTCCTGCCGGCCATCTGTCTGGTCCTCGTGCTCTTCGGGTATATCGCCCGCATCACGAGAGCTGGCGTGATCGAAGCTCTCGAGGCCGACTACACGCGCACCGCAATTTTGAAAGGGCTGCCACGAGGTCGCGTAATTCGGCAGGAAGTCCTGCGCAATGCGTTGCTCCCGACTATCGCGGTAGTGGCCACCCAGGTCGGCTACCTGATCGGTGGATTGGTGATCGTCGAGACGGTCTTCTCCTATCAAGGGATCGGCCAGCTTCTGGTCAACGCCGCCCAGAACGCCGACTTCCCCCTGCTCGCCGGAGCGGTGCTCGTCGTCGGGGTGGTTTTCCAGGTGTCGATGCTCGTGGCTGACCTCGCCTACTCCTGGCTCAACCCGCGGATCCGGTTAGCCGGATGACCGCCACCGCATCCCGATCTCAACGTTGGCGCGTATTGCGGGGGTCACCCACTTTTTGGGTTGGCGGGGTCATCGTGTTGATTTGGATCATCTTTGCCATCTTCGGCGACTTCGTCACGTCGTTCAATCCCCTCGGCACGCCGGCAGACATCCTCAACCGGCTCGAAGCGCCCTCAGGCGAACATCTCCTTGGCACAGACGAACAGGGCCGCGACGTTCTGTCACGCGTTCTGGCCGGCGCTCGTCAAGTCATGACGGTGGCTTTGGCGGCGACGGTGCTCGGGACGATTCTCGGAACTGCCATCGGGCTGCTGGTCGGCTACGCCGGCGGGATCCTCGATGACATCCTCAGCCGGGTGCTCGACGCGTTCCTTTCGATTCCGCTGGTGATCACCGGCATGCTGGCGCTGACTGCCCTCGGAGCGAACACGTTTGGGATAATCGTCGTGATCGGCCTGGTCTTCACCCCGATCATCGCCAAGACGGTGCGGGCCGCAGTGCTGTCGGAACGCCAGCTCGACTACGTGACCGCCGCGCAGCTCCGTCGCGACAATGCTTTTTACGTTTTGTTCATCGAGATCTTGCCCAACGTGGCGAACGTGATCATCGTCGAGTTCACGGTGCGGCTTGGATACGCGATCTTCACCGTCTTGGCCCTGTCGTTCCTCGGCTTCGGCGGCGAGCCCTCGATTCCTGATTGGGGGCAAATGATCTCGGCCCATCGCGGGTACCTGACCGGAAACGTGTGGTGGCCGGTCCTTTTCCCTGCGCTGGCGATCGCCTCGCTGGTGGTCGCGGTGAACCTGGTGGCGGACTCGGTCAGTCAGGCCTTTGAGTGAGAGCTATGAGCGAATGACAACGACAACCAAGACCGCCGCCCTCGAAGTCAAAGACCTCGCCCTGCAGTATCGCGTCGGCCCGGACTGGAAAACTGCTGTCCGCGACATCAATTTCACTGTGGAACGGGGCCAATCCTTTGGCCTCGTCGGGGAGTCGGGCTGCGGCAAGTCGACGATCGCGATGGCGATCATGCATTACCTGCCCCGAAATGGCAGGATCAGCGCAGGCTCCATCCGGGTCGGGGGCCGGGACGCAACCGAGCTGAGCTCTCGGGAGCTCCGGAACTTGAGGATCAACGAGCTCTCAATGGTCTATCAAAACCCGGCCACCTCGCTGAATCCGTCGATCAGGATCGGACGCCAGGTCGAGGATGTCTTTGAGCTGATGGGGGTTTCTGCCACCGAGCGACCGAAGAAAGTGCTCGAGGTTCTCAACAAGGTTCAGATCGCCGATCCGTCGCGAGTGGTGCGCCGCTATCCGCACCAACTTTCGGGCGGCATGCTGCAGAGAGTCGTGATCGCTATGGCGATTGCATCCCGACCGGCCCTGCTCATCCTCGACGAGCCCACCACGGGCTTGGATGCCACGGTCGAAGCCGAGGTTCTCGACTTGGTCTCGGACCTGCGAGACGAGATCGGTACCTCCGTGCTTTTCATCAGCCACAACCTTTCGGTGATCCGCAAGATGTGCGACCGGGTCGGTGTGCTCTATGCCGGCCGGCTCATGGCCGAAGGCCCGACCGAAGAGACGTTTACCAATCCCCGACATCCTTATACGGTCGGGTTGCTTCGTGCCATCCCCTCACCCGAAACCGGCCCCCGGGACGAAACCACTCTTGACACGATCCCTGGTTTTCTGCCGCCGCTGGGCGCGGATATCCAAGGCTGCATCTATGCCGATCGCTGCGGAAACGTCGAGGACATCTGCCGGCAGGTCGAGCCGGAGCTGATTCCGGTTCCGGGGGATGCTGTCAGCCGGTGCCACTTCCCCGAGCGAGCTCAAGACCTGCCGCGAACCGTTCCGGAAGCTGCGCCTAAGCGCGAGCGAAGCAAGGAAACGCTCCTGGCGATCAGCCACGCTTCAAAGACATTTGTTCAGGACGGAGCTCCGGTCTTCGCCCTGCACGACATCGACCTTGAAATCAGAGTTGGCGAAACCGTCGCCCTCGTAGGGGAGTCAGGATCGGGCAAGTCCACCCTCGCCAAAGTTTTGCTCGGTATCCACGCTCCCGACGACGGCGCAGTGATCGCACTCAGCGGGAAGGTCCTGGCGGCCAATGTCGCGAGGCGGACGCAGGAGCAAATCGGGGCCATTCAGATGGTCTTCCAGAACCCCGACAGCGCGCTTAACCGCCGCCACTCGGTGCGCCGCATCATCGGACGGGCAGTCCGGCTACTCCGAAGTGAAGGACGCCAGCAAAACGAAGACCGGACCAAGAACCTCCTCACCGAGGTTCGAATGGGCGCGCAGCATTTTCTATCAAAGCCGCGCCAGCTCTCAGGCGGTCTCAAGCAGAGGGTGGCGATCGCGCGCGCTTTTGCTGGCACACCCGCCCTCGTGATCTGCGACGAGCCCACCTCGGCGCTCGATGTTTCTGTGCAGGCAGCAATCATCAATCTCCTCGCCGAGCTCCAGGCCGAGGAGAACGTCTCCTATCTGTTCATTTCCCATGATCTCAAAGTGGTGCGATACATCGCCGACCGGGTAGCGGTGCTCTACCTGGGCCGGCTGATGGAAGTGGGAGCGTCCGAGCGGGTCTTCGCCGGGCCTCATCACCCATACACCGAGGCGCTCCTGTCTGCCTCCCCGGATCTCGAAGAGGACTCCCGGATCCGGCTCGAGGGCGAGATCCCGGCCGCCTCCAACCCTCCGCCGGGGTGCGTGTTTCAGACTCGTTGTCCGCGCAAGATCGGCGAGATTTGCGAGACGATCGAGCCACCGCTGGAGGAAGCAGAACCTGGGTGGTTCAAACGCTGCCACATTCCCATTGAGGAGCTACGCGCTCTGCACAGCGGCGGTCGTTTCTCCCCCCGGAGGGGGGAGTGGCCCGTAGGGCCGAGGGGGGCGTTTTAGAACACGCTCGGGGGCGTTTCATTTTGAGTCCACCCCGAAAAGAAACAACTTCTCGCGCGTCAATCGACCGCCCCCCACCCCTTCGCTGCGCTCAGGTACTCCCCCCTCCGGGGGGAGAGACAGAAACGGGGAGGGGCCGGGAGGAAATCCCCCCGGCCCACTCCTCTGTCAGGGTTCCGCCTAACGCTCTCGTGGCCAAAAAGCCCGCGATTTGCCCCACTTGTGAGGGAGTCCCTCTCCTGATTCGGCGCCACCTTCCATTCGGATTGGAAAAGTTCAGTGAAAAGTGATGGAGGGCGCCCCCGCCGTGATCTCGCCGACGACGACTCCCGGATATCGCGAACGCTCGGCGAGAGCCGCAAGCAACGGCTCCGTTAGTTCGGCCGCCACCGAGATCAACAATCCGCCCGAGGTCTGCGCATCCGCGAGGATCTTGAGCATTGACTCGTCTGGCAGAGGAGGGCGAAGCATGGGACCGACGCTCGCCAGATTGCGCTGACTTCCGCCGGAAAAGTGGCCAGCGGCGAGAAGGTCGGCGACGCCCGGCAAGGTGGGGACTGCTCCAAAGTCGATGGTCGCGCTCACACTCGAGGCGACGATCATTTCCCGCAAATGGCCGAGAAGGCCGAAACCAGTGACGTCGGTGGCGGCATTCACGCCTACTTCAAGCATCGGTTGCACGGCGGTGGCGTTGAGCTCGACCATTAATTCGACGGCGCTTTGCGCGATTTCACGTGGGCAACCGCCGCGTTTGATGGCGGTGGTGATGATCCCGGTGCCGAGTGGTTTGGTGAGCACGAGCCGATCGCCGGGTCGAGCGCCGGCATTGGTGATCGGCTTCGCAACCAAGCCAGTAACCGCAAAACCATATTTGGGCTCGGGGTCATCGATCGAGTGCCCACCCACGATCGTCGTGCCGCTCGCGTGCATCACGTCCGCGCCACCGCGGAGCACGTCAGCGAGGATGCTGAAGGCCAGCCCGGTCCGCGGCCACGCCACTACCTGGAGAGCAGAGATGGGTCTGCCCCCCATGGCATATACGTCCGAGAGGGCATTGGCGGCGGCGATCCGTCCCCAATCGAAGGGATCGTCGACAATCGGCGTGAAGAAATCGACGGTTTGCACGAGGTGTTGGCCCCCGTCGAGTTTCCACACCCCGGCGTCGTCCGAGGTCCCTACCCCGACGAGGAGTTGAGGAGACGCATAGGCCGGATGGCCGGCGAGGGGTCCGATGATCTCGGCCAATTCATCGGGACTCAACTTGCAGGCGCATCCGGCGCCGTGCGAGAGCGATGTCAGCCTGGTCGCGGAGGTCACGAGCAGAGGGTAAAGATCTCAATGCGCTGCGAAGGGGGCTCTAGTAATGTTCCGTTATACAGAACCGTCCCATATCGTGGAACGGAGCAAAGACAATGGCTGAAGACGAACTCGACCTCAACTCGCTGGCAGACGCAGATCTTGTCACCCAGATGCACGACGACCTCTACGACGGTCTCGCTCCTGAGATCGTGGAGGGAACGAACATTCTGCTCTCCCGCGGCTGGGACCCCCAGGCGGTTCTGAACGATGCCCTCGTGGAAGGTATGCGGATCGTCGGCATCGACTTTCGCGACGGGATCCTCTTCGTTCCTGAGGTCTTGCTAGCGGCCAACGCGATGAAGGCCGGGATGGAAATCCTCCGCCCGCTGCTGGCCGAAACGGGTGCGCAGACCATCGGCAAGGTCGTGATTGGAACGGTCAAGGGCGACATTCACGACATCGGGAAGAACCTCGTGGCGATGATGCTCGAAGGTGCCGGATTCGAGGTCATCAACCTTGGGATCAACACCGACGCCGAAAAGTTCATCGCCGCCCTCGAGGAGCACCAGCCTGAGATCTTGGGTATGTCGGCACTGCTCACGACAACCATGCCCTACATGAAGGTCGTGATCGATGCCCTCAAGGAACGGGGCATGCGCGACAAATACATCGTGCTGGTCGGGGGAGCTCCGCTCAACGAGGAGTTCGGCAAGGCGGTGGGGGCAGATGCTTACTGCCGTGACGCCGCCGTGGCCGCTGAAACCGCCTCCGCTTTGGTGCTGGCCCGACGACTGACCGCGGGAGAAGACCCGTGAGCGAGCGGGTGCTGGTCATCGCCTGTGGGGCCCTGGCCAGGGAAATGATGGACGTCATCAAAGGCAGCGGCCTGCACTGGGTCGATGTCGAATGCCTGCCGGCCTCGCTCCACAACACGCCGAAGAAGATCACCGCGGCTGTCGCCGAACGCCTCGACCGTGCCGCCGGGCGCTACCGAAATATCTTTGTCGGCTACGCCGACTGCGGGACGGGCGGTGAACTCGATCGACTGCTGGAAGAACGTGGTATCGATCGGCTGCCGGGAGCCCATTGTTACGAGTTCTTCGCTGGTGCCACCAACTTCGCCGCGCTCCACGATGCCGACCCTGCGACTTTCTATCTCACCGACTTCCTCGCCAAGCATTTCGATCGACTGGTGTGGGGCGGGCTCGGGCTCGACCGGTGGCCCCAACTCCGCGACGACTACTTCGGCAACTACCGCCGCCTGATCTATCTATCTCAGATCGACTCTCCCGCCCTGGTCGAAAAGGCTCGGGCCGCCGCCGAACGTCTCGGTCTCGACTTCGAACATCAACATGTGGGCTACGGAGACTTTCAACCGGCTCTACTGGTGGCCTCGGATCGAACTCGGTGAGCGCAGAGCTGACCGTCATTCGCTGGCGCGACATCCCGGCCCAGGTCGTGGCGAAGCGTGGTCGCGAGGCCGCCCGTCGCGAGCTTTCCCCTCGTTTCCAGGTGGCGATCGATCGAGCCGCCATGTATGCCGGCTTGTTTGGCACCGACGAATATCTGAATGAGTGGGCACGCGATGCGCGGCCCTGTGGAGACGACCTTGAATCCGAAGCCGAACTCGAAGCGACTCGGCTGGAGGCCGAATTCACTTCCGAGGTTCTCAACGATCTGGCAAGCCGGGGGGGCACGAAATGACCGACACGGTTGTCTCCTCGGCGACCCGCGAGGTCGTCATCGGTTTCGAGCGTCCGTTTGTGATCATTGGCGAGCGCATCAATCCCACCGGTCGGAAACAGCTCGCCGCCGAGATGCGCGAAGGCAACTTTTCGCGCATCGAGTCCGACACCATTGCACAGGTTGACGCCGGCGCCCCGATGCTCGATGTCAATGCCGGGATTCCGCTGGCTGACGAACCGGCGCTTCTGGCAAAAGCGATCGAGTTGGTGCAGTCGCTCACCGACGTTCCTCTGTCGATTGACTCTTCCATCGTCGAGGCGCTTGAAGCTGGGCTCGCGGTTTACAAGGGAAAACCACTCCTCAACTCGGTGACCGGAGAAGAGGACCGGCTCGAACGGGTCCTCCCCCTCGTCGCTAAATATGGAGCGGCAGTAGTGGCAATTTCAAACGATGAAACCGGTATCTCCGAGGATCCCGACGTCCGCTTCGAGGTGGCGCGCAAGATCGTGAACCGCGCCGCCGACTATGGAATTGGGAAAGAAGACATCGTTGTCGACCCCTTGGTGATGCCGATCGGTGCGATGGGTACCGCTGGCAGGCAAGTGTTTCATCTGGTCGGCCGGTTGCGCAACGAACTCGGGGTCAACACGACGTGCGGCGCCTCCAACGTCAGCTTTGGTTTGCCGAACCGGGCTGGGATCAACGCGGCCTTCCTCTCGATGGCGATCGGCGCGGGCATGACTTCGGCTATCACCAATCCACTCGAAGCCGAGGTGCGCCAAGCGGTTCTGGCCGCTGACGTACTCGCCGGCCGGGACCCTCACTGTGCGACTTGGATCCGGAACTACCGCGTTCCCACCGAGAACGAGCGGAGACCAGGCCGGCGGCGAAGCTGAGAGTCGCCCTTCGGAGCGCCCTGCTAACACTTCCTGACATGGCCAATAGCCACCAAGTCGTTTTTACACCTTCCGGCAGGCGAGGAAAGGTTGCCGCCGGTTCGACGGTGCTCGACGCGGCGCGGGTGCTGGGCGTTGACCTCGACATCGGCTTCGCAACCAAGCCAGTAACCGCAAAACCATATTTGGGCTCGGGGTCATCGATCGAGTGTCCACCCACGATCGTCGTGCCGCTCGCGTGCATCACGTCCGCACCACCGCGGAGCACGTCAGCGAGGATGCTGAAGGCCAGCCCGGTCCGCGGCCACGCCACTACCTGGAGAGCAGAGATGGGTCTGCCCCCCATGGCATATACGTCCGAGAGGGCATTGGCGGCGGCGATCCGTCCCCAATCGAAGGGATCGTCGACAATCGGCGTGAAGAAATCGACGGTTTGCACGAGGTGTTGGCCCCCGTCGAGTTTCCACACCCCGGCGTCGTCCGAGGTCCCTACCCCGACGAGGAGTTGAGGAGACGCATAGGCCGGATGGCCGGCGAGGGGTCCGATGATCTCGGCCAATTCATCGGGACTCAACTTGCAGGCGCATCCGGCGCCGTGCGAGAGCGATGTCAGCCTGGTGGCGGAGGTCACGAGCAGAGGGTAAAGATCTCAATGCGCTGCGAATGGGGCTCTAGTAATGTTCCGTTATACAGAACCGTCCCATATCGTGGAACGGAGCAAAGACAATGGCTGAAGACGAACTCGACCTCAACTCGCTGGCAGACGCAGATCTTGTTACCCAGATGCACGACGACCTCTACGACGGTCTCGCTCCTGAGATCGTGGAGGGAACGAACATTCTGCTCTCCCGCGGCTGGGACCCCCAGGCTGTTCTGAACGACGCCCTCGTGGAAGGTATGCGGATCGTCGGCATCGACTTTCGCGACGGGATCCTCTTCGTTCCTGAGGTCTTGCTAGCGGCCAACGCGATGAAGGCCGGGATGGAAATCCTCCGCCCGCTGCTGGCCGAAACGGGTGCGCAGACCATCGGCAAGGTCGTGATTGGAACGGTCAAGGGCGACATTCACGACATCGGGAAGAACCTCGTGGCGATGATGCTCGAAGGTGCCGGATTTGAGGTCATCAACCTGGGGATCAACACCGACGCCGAAAAGTTCATCGCCGCCCTCGAGGAGCACCAGCCTGAGATCTTGGGTATGTCGGCACTGCTCACGACAACCATGCCCTACATGAAGGTCGTGATCGATGCCCTCAAGGAACGGGGCATGCGCGACAAATACATCGTGCTGGTCGGGGGAGCTCCGCTCAACGAGGAGTTCGGCAAGGCGGTGGGGGCAGATGCTTACTGCCGTGACGCCGCCGTGGCCGCTGAAACCGCTTCCGCTTTGGTGCTGGCCCGACGACTGACCGCGGGAGAAGACCCGTGAGCGAGCGGGTGCTGGTCATCGCCTGTGGGGCCCTGGCCAGGGAAATGATGGACGTCATCAAAGGCAGCGGCCTGCACTGGGTCGATGTCGAATGCCTGCCGGCCTCGCTCCACAACACGCCGAAGAAGATCACCGCGGCTGTCGCCGAACGCCTCGACCGTGCCGCCGGGCGCTACCGAAATATCTTTGTCGGCTACGCCGACTGCGGGACGGGCGGCGAACTCGATCGACTGCTGGAAGAACGTGGTATCGATCGGCTGCCGGGAGCCCATTGTTACGAGTTCTTCGCTGGTGCCACCAACTTCGCCGCGCTCCACGATGCCGACCCTGCGACTTTCTATCTCACCGACTTCCTCGCCAAGCATTTCGATCGACTGGTGTGGGGCGGGCTCGGGCTCGACCGGTGGCCCCAACTCCGCGACGACTACTTCGGCAACTACCGCCGCCTGATCTATCTATCTCAGATCGACTCTCCCGCCCTGGTCGAAAAGGCTCGGGCCGCCGCCGAACGTCTCGGTCTCGACTTCGAACATCAACATGTGGGCTACGGAGACTTTCAACCGGCTCTATTGGTGGCCTCGGATCGAACTCGGTGAGCGCAGAGCTGACCGTCATTCGCTGGCGCGACATCCCGGCCCAGGTCGTGGCGAAGCGTGGTCGCGAGGCCGCCCGTCGCGAGCTTTCCCCTCGTTTCCAGGTGGCGATCGATCGAGCCGCCATGTATGCCGGCTTGTTTGGCACCGACGAGTATCTGAATGAGTGGGCACGCGATGCGCGGCCCTGTGGAGACGACCTTGAATCCGAAGCCGAACTCGAAGCGACTCGACTGGAGGCCGAATTCACTTCCGAGGTTCTCAACGATCTGGCAAGCCGGGGGGGCACGAAATGACCGACACGGTTGTCTCCTCGGCGACCCGCGAGGTCGTCATCGGTTTCGAGCGTCCGTTTGTGATCATTGGCGAGCGCATCAATCCCACCGGTCGGAAACAGCTCGCCGCCGAGATGCGCGAAGGCAACTTTTCGCGCATCGAGTCCGACACCATTGCACAGGTTGACGCCGGCGCCCCGATGCTCGATGTCAATGCCGGGATTCCGCTGGCTGACGAACCGGCGCTTCTGGCAAAAGCGATCGAGTTGGTGCAGTCGCTCACCGACGTTCCTCTGTCGATTGACTCTTCCATCGTCGAGGCGCTTGAAGCTGGGCTCGCGGTTTACAAGGGAAAACCACTCCTCAACTCGGTGACCGGAGAAGAGGACCGGCTCGAACGGGTCCTCCCCCTCGTCGCTAAATATGGAGCGGCAGTAGTGGCAATTTCAAACGATGAAACCGGTATCTCCGAGGATCCCGACGTCCGCTTCGAGGTAGCGCGCAAGATCGTGAACCGCGCCGCCGACTATGGAATTGGGAAAGAAGACATCGTTGTCGACCCCTTGGTGATGCCGATCGGTGCGATGGGTACCGCTGGCAGGCAAGTGTTTCATCTGGTCGGCCGGTTGCGCAACGAACTCGGGGTCAACACGACGTGCGGCGCCTCCAACGTCAGCTTTGGTTTGCCGAACCGGGCCGGGATCAACGCGGCCTTCCTCTCGATGGCGATCGGCGCGGGCATGACTTCGGCTATCACCAATCCACTCGAAGCCGAGGTGCGCCAAGCGGTTCTGGCCGCTGACGTACTCGCGGGCCGGGACCCTCACTGTGCTACTTGGATCCGGAACTACCGCGTTCCCACCGAGAACGAGCGGAGACCAGGCCGGCGGCGAAGCTGAGAGTCGCCCTTCGGAGCGCCCTGCTAACACTTCCTGACATGGCCAATAGCCACCAAGTCGTTTTTACACCTTCCGGCAGGCGAGGAAAGGTTGCCGCCGGTTCGACGGTGCTCGACGCGGCGCGGGTGCTGGGCGTTGACCTCGACTCCGTGTGCGGAGGGCGTGGGATCTGCGGGCGCTGCCAGGTGACGATCGGGAGCAGGCCCGGCATTGATGCCAATCCTGAGCGCCTCTCACAGCCGGGAGCGACCGAAGCCGACTATCACGGACGCCGTCCCCTCCTCCCGGGCTACCGACTCGGCTGCGCCGCCCACATCATGGACGACGTCGTCATCGATGTGCCGTCCGAAAGCCAGGTACACCGGCAGGTCATCCGCAAGCGGGCCGGGGTCGACAACCTGCCGGTTGACCCGGTTATTCGGCTCTATTACGTCGAGGTGGCCGAACCCGATCTCGCTTCGCCCACCGGCGATGCCGAGCGCGTGCTGCTCGCGCTATCCGGACAGTGGAACCTGGAAAACCTCGTATTTGCGCCACAAGTGCTCAGAGAAATGCAAACCACACTTCGGCGAGGGAGTTGGAAAGTCACGCTGGCGGTGCGAGCGAACGCGGTGGTCGCCATCTGGCCGGACTTCCGGGATCGCGCGCTCGGGGTGGCATTCGACATCGGGTCGACCACCATCGCCGGTCATCTCTGCGATCTCTTCACCGGCGCGATCCTCAGCAGCAGCGGCCGGATGAATCCCCAAATTGGGTTCGGGGAGGACCTGATGAGCCGTGTGTCCTACGTCATGATGAATGAAGGAGGCGAAAAGCGCCTCACCGAGACGGTCCGCCAGGCTCTCAACGAAGTGATCGGCGAGCTCGTTGCCGAAGCCGAAGTGGAACGCGAGGACGTCCTCGAACTTGCAGTGGTCGGCAACCCGATCATGCATCACTTGTTCCTGGGCTTTGACCCACGCGAGCTCGGCACCGCGCCCTTCGCCCTCGTCACGACTTCTGCCTTAGAGACACCCGCCTCGACGCTGGGTCTTGAAGTCCACCCGGGAGCCTCCGTCTACACGCTGCCCTGCATCGCGGGACATGTCGGCGCAGATGCAGCCGGGGCCGTTCTCTCCGAAGGGCCGCACCGCAATGCACCGGTGCAACTCCTGGTTGACGTCGGTACCAACGCCGAGATCGTGCTTGGCAACCAGGAGCGGCTCCTAGCCGCGTCGTCGCCGACCGGCCCTGCTTTCGAAGGCGCCCAGATCTCATCGGGGCAGAGGGCTGCGCCCGGCGCGATCGAGCGCGTACGGGTTGACCGCGAGACCCTCAAACCGCGAATCAAGGTGATCGGTCAGGAGATGTGGTCCGACGAGGAGGGCTTCGACGACACCGCGGTAACCGGGATCTGTGGCTCGGGGATCATCGAGGTGATCGTCGAGTTGTTCCTGGCAGGCGTCATCACAACCGACGGTGTCCTCATTGACGCGGGCCTGGATCGAGTTGTCGCGAGTGGGCGCACTTTTTCGTATCGTCTCCACGACGCTCCCGAGGTCCTGATCACCCAAAACGATGTGCGGGCGATCCAATTGGCCAAAGCCGCGCTCAGGGCCGGATGCGACCTATTGATGGACGAGCTGGGGGTCGAGCAGGTTGACCAGATTCGCTTGGCCGGCGCGTTTGGAAGTCACATTGATCCGATCTACGCGATGGCCCTGGGACTCGTACCCGATTGCGAGCCGGCCAAGGTGTCGGCTGCCGGCAACGCCGCCGGGGTCGGGGCGATGATGGCCCTCCTTTCCGGCGAGTCCCGGCGCGAAATCGAAGAGGTCGCGCTTTCGGTCGAGAAGGTCGAGACCGCAGTCGAACCCCGATTTCAGGAACACTTTGTCGCGGCAATGGCGATCCCTCATAAGTCCGATCGCTATCCACGCCTATCTGAGGTCCTGCCCCTTCCCGCTGCGAGTTTCTCCCCCCGGAGGGGGGAGAGCCGGCGTAGCCGGGAGGGGGGCGGTCCGCGCTGAGACGTGGCTTCGTTCGAGCCCGCTCAAACGGAGACATCCTTTCGCGGCTAGGGAAAACGCCCACCCCTTCGCTTCGCTCAGGTACTCCCCCTCCGGGGGAGAAATTCCATGATGTAGTCTCTTTCCACATCATGGAACAGGGACGACGGAGCGGTGGCAGAGCGGCCCGGCAGGCGGCACGGACCGCCCGGGCGCTCGATTCGGTTCCCTTCCTCACCCGAACGCTCAAGCCAGTTGAAGTCCTCGAAGAAGAAGGACTGAGCCTCATCGAGCACAACGCCGACCGGCTGCTCGCCGAAGTTGGCGTGGAGATCCACGGCTTTCCCGAGGCTCTGGAGATCTTCAAGAGCGCCGGAGCGACCGTTGTCGACAGCAGGGTTCGCTTTCCCGACGGCCTCGCTCGCACCCTTATCCAGTCTTCGGCGCCAAAGAGTTTTGTTCAGCATGCACGCAACCCGGAGCGGACCGTCACCATCGGCGACCCCCACCTGGTCTTTGCCCCGGCCTATGGGTCGCCCTTCGTGCGCGACCTCGAGGGCGGGCGTCGATACGCCACGATCGAGGACTTCCGCAACTTCGCCAAGCTCACCCACCTGAGCTCTTCTCTCCACCACGGTGGGGGCACGTTGTGCGAGCCGGTCGACCTGCCGGTCAACAAGCGCCATTTCGACATGGTGTTCTCTCACATCAAGTATCACGACCGCCCCTTCATGGGCTCGGTCACCGCTCCTCAGCGCGCTCAGGACACGGTGGACATGGTCCGGATCGTGTTTGGGGCAGAGTTCATGGACCAGAACACGGTCCTTTTGTCCTTGTGCAACGCCAACTCGCCTATGAGTTGGGATCTCGCCATGCTCGGGTCGGCCAAGGTTTACGCGGAGAACAACCAGGCCTGTCTCATCACACCCTTCATCCTCGCGGGCGCCATGGCTCCGGTGACCGTCGCCGGCACTGCCACCCAGACGCTCGCCGAGGCGATGGCCGGGATGGCTTTTTGTCAGATCGTGCGACCGGGAGCTCCGGTTGTCTTTGGATCGTTTGCTTCCTCAATCTCGATGCAATCCGGCGCACCAACCTTCGGCACCCCGGAGCCGGCTCTGGTGTTGTTCGTCATCGCCGCTCTCGCTCGCCGGCTGGGTGTTCCCTTTCGCAGCGGAGGAAACCTGACTTCGTCAAAAGTGGCCGACTATCAGTCCGCTTTCGAAAGCGCCGCCACCTTCTTTCCGACGATCCAGGCTGGGACCAACTTCGTGCTCCACACGGCCGGATGGCTCGAAGGAGGACTGACCATGGGCTACGAGAAGTTCATTCTCGACGCCGATGAGGCGTCGATGGCTGCGGCGTACGTCAACGGGGTCGACCTGAGCGACAACGGTCAAGCGATCGAAGCGTTGATTGACAACCCTCCGGGCCAGCACTTTCTCGGTAACCCCCATACGTTGGCCAACTTCGAGAACGCCTTCTGGCGAAGCCGGATCGCCGACAACAACAGCTTCGAGCAATGGCTCGAAGCAGGCTCGCAAGAAGCGGCCACACGGGCGCACACCCAATGGCAGCAAATGCTGGCCGAGTACGAGCTGCCGCCACTCGACGAATCAGTCGAAGCTGAGCTGCTCGACTGGATCGGGCAACGCAAGGCTTCGTTCCCGGACTCAGATGTCTAAGGGGCTGACGGACGAAACCTTCTTCGAGGTGATACCGCTCCGGGGAATCGAAGAAAAGGTGGGGTCAATCCCGGGCGGGGCGAACGTGACCGTTACCGCCTCCCCGGGCAAGGGAATGAAGGCCACCCTCGACCTCGCGGTCGAGCTTCACCGGCGAGGCTTCAAGGCGACCCCACATCTCTCCGCTCGCATGATCCGGGATCACGGAGAGTTGAACGAGATCATCGACCGGCTCGCCGGTGAGGGAATCGGCCAGGTCTTTGTCGTCGGTGGAGACGCTGACGAACCGAACAAGTTCAAGGATGCCCTCGAGCTGCTGCGGGCGATGGACGATCTCGGTCATCACTTTCAGGCCGTCGGTGTCACCGGCTACCCAGAAGGTCACCCGTTCATTTCCGGTGACTTGCTGCGGCAGGCGTTGATCGACAAACAAAGGTACGCGACCTATATCGCCACCCAAATGTGTTTCGACCCCCAGGCGATCTTCTCCTGGGCGCGGGCGACACGTCTCGACGACGTCCGGCTTCCCATCCGCGTCGGCATTCCCGGGGTGGTGGATCCGCTCAAATTGGCTTCGATCGCTACCCGAATCGGGGTGGGGACCTCCGCTCGGTATGTGATGAAGAACCGGCGGGCGGTGTGGCGGTTGCTTCGCCCTGGCGCATACCGGCCCACCAAGCTCGTTCGGGCGCTTGAGCCTCGCCGGGTTGAGCTGGGCCTGACCGGGTTGCACATCTTCACCTTCAATCAAATCGACGCGACGGTGAAGTGGCTACTCGAGCAACGGAAGCGCTGAGATGGTCCAGTCGATCGACCGGGCATTCGCCGTGATGGAAGCACTGGCCGTGCGTCCCGCCGGAATCACCGAGCTCGCCGGAAGGGTCGACCTGCCCAAGTCCACGGTCGCCCGCCTCATCGCAACTCTCGAGCATCTCGGTGCGGTCGCCCGGACCGATGGTGGGCGCTATCGAATTGGCCAGGGATTGGTCGAGCTGGCAGGGGCGGCAGATGCCAATACGTCATTGAGTTCGGCGGTTGTCCCTCACCTGACCAATCTCGTGAACCTCGTGGGCGAGGCCGCCGGCTTCAGTGTCCCCACGGGTTACTTGGTTCACTATCTCGCCCAGGTCGAGTCGCCCGGGGCGATTCAGGTGCGCGACTACACGGGTCTCCAAGTCCCGATGCATGTCGGGCCCTCGGGTCTGTGCATGATGTCGCACTGGCCGGCAGACGACGTCGAGCGATACCTCTCTCGCAAATTGGAGGCGTTCACTTCTCACACGATGATCGAGCCAAAGTTGATCAAGCAACGCCTTCGGCAGGTCCACAACGAAGGACATTGTTGGATCTATGAGGAGTTCGTTGAGGGCATCAACTCGGTCGCGGCTGCGGTCCTCAATGCGGAGGGCAAGGTCATGGGGGCAATCCATGTCCACGGGCCTGCGTACCGCTTTCCCAAAACCGGGGCCGCGAGCATTGCCCAGATCGTTATGGAAACCGCCCAACAGTTCTCGCAACGGCCACCCGATCAGACCAGGAGACAACGATGAGTCAGTTCCCCAGTGACCTCGAGATCGCCCGCGGGGCGAAGGTGAGCGCCATCGGCGACGTGGCCGCCAAGATCGGCCTAACCGATGATGACTTGATCCCTTACGGCAAGACGAAAGCCAAGGTTCATCTCGATGTTCTGAAACGAATCGGTTCCAACCCGCGCGGGAAGTACATCGACGTGACCGCGATCACACCGACGCCACTGGGCGAAGGCAAGACCACTACCACCGTCGGACTGGTCCAGGGTTTGGGGGCGATCGGCAAGAACGCAGTTGCTTGCATACGACAGCCATCGATGGGGCCGACGTTTGGCATCAAGGGCGGTGCGGCTGGCGGGGGTTACAGCCAGGTGGTGCCCATGGACGAGTTCAACCTTCATCTCACTGGTGACATTCATGCCATCACCGCCGCGCACAATCTCGTGGCTGCCGCCATCGACGCTCGCTGGTACCACGAAACTCGCATGTCGGACGAAGGGCTGCAGAAGATCGGGCTGGATCGGCTGGGGATCGACGTTTTCAATTTGCAGTGGAACCGGGTTCTCGACATCAACGATCGGGCGCTGCGAAACGTGATCGTCGGATTGGGAGGACGCGACGAAGGGCGGCCCCGGGAGACGGGTTTCGACATCAGCGTTGCTTCCGAACTGATGGCGATTCTTGCTCTGGCCGACGGTTCGGACTTTGCCAGTTCGCTTCGCAACCTCCGCGAGCGCGTGAGCCGAGTTGTGTTCGGCAGTTCCAAAGAGGGCAAGCCCCTCACCCTCGAGGACCTGGGAGTTGCCGGAGCGGTGACAGTCCTGATGAAGGACAGTCTCCATCCCAATCTCATGCAGACCCTGGAAGGCCAACCGGCGTTCGTCCACGCCGGGCCTTTCGCCAACATCGCCCACGGGAACTCGTCAATTCTCGCCGACCGCGTTGCGCTTCATTCGAGCGAGTTCGTCGTCACCGAGTCGGGTTTCGGTGCCGACATGGGAATGGAGAAGTTTCTCGACATCAAGTGCCGCACTTCCGGACTGCGGCCCGATTGCGTGGTGCTGGTCGCCACGGTGCGAGCGCTCAAGACGCACGGAGGCGGGCCCCGGGTAGTACTCGGTCGACCCCTGGACAAGGTGTACACCGAGGAGAACCTTTCGCTGCTCCAGGCCGGCATCCCCAACTTGATTGCGCACCTGCGCACGGTGAAGAGATTCGGGCTGCCGGTGGTAGTGGCCATCAACTCGTTCCCGACGGACACCGGTGCCGAGATCAATGCGATCCGGGAGGCGGCCCTCGAGGCCGGGGCCGAAGCTGCAGTTCAGGCGGACCACTGGGCGCAAGGTGGATCGGGAGCGGCTGAGCTGGCCGAGGCTGTCGTCGAGGCGTCGAGCAAGCCCAACGAGTTTTCCTATCTATATCCGCTCAACATGGGGATTCGTCAGAAGATCGAAGTCATCGCCCGCGATGTGTATGGCGCGGCGGATGTTGATTACTCACCACTCGCAGCGACGCAGATCGAGGCCTTCGAGAAGGCAGGCTTCGGCTATTTGCCTATCTGCATGGCCAAGACCCATCTCTCGATCTCTCACGACCCCGCCCTCAAGGGTGCTCCGACGGGATTCACGATCCCTGTGCGCGAAGTCCGCGCCTCGGTGGGCGCCGGGTTTATCTACCCGATCCTCGGCGAGATGCGGACGATGCCGGGGCTGGGCTCCAACCCGGCCTACCTGCGAGTGGACATCGACGAGAACGGCAACGTCGTCGGCCTTTTCTAACCGCTTCTCCCTTCGGGAGGAGGCAGGCCCGGGGGGAGTTCTCTGTTTCTCCCCCCGAAGGGGGGAGTGGCCCGTTAGGGCCGAGGGGGGCGTTTTCAGAAACGCGCGAGAAGGCGTTCCATTCTGAACCACCTCGAAAACGACCACTTCGCGCAGTGTCAATCGACCGCCCCCCTCCCCTTCGCTGCGCTCAGGTACTCCCCCCTCCGGGGGGAGAAACCGCTGACGAGCGACCAGCTAGCTAGCTAGCTGGTGGCCGGGGAGGCTGAGCTCGAACGTGCTCCAGCCGCTCGCGACGTCGTAGTCGAGGGAGCCACCCATCAACCGGGCCAGCTGCCGGCTCACCGTCAATCCCAATCCGACCGACGCCGGTTGCCCCTGGCGTTCATGGGCCCGCTCGTAGGGTCGGAAGATTCGCTCACGATCCTCGGCGGGGATTCCGCTTCCGTTGTCCATGATGCGCAACCGAGCCCATCCATCTGATTCACTCAAAACGACGCGAATCGACTTGCCTCCGTAGCGCATGGCATTGGTCAGCAGATTCCGGATGATCTGGCGAACCCGTAGGGGATCTGCAAGCGCGGTTGCCGTGCCAGTGATCTCGGGAGCCTCTCGCCCGTCCCATCGCATGCCGCGGTTGGCGGTCTGGGTCTCGGCCAACAGGTCAATTCTTTCCGGTCGTATTGTCACCCGCCCGATGTCGGTCCTTGCCACTACCAGCAAGTCCTGCACGATGGCGGCCATCTCTCCCGACTGCTCGGCGATGATCTGTATGAACTCGCGTGTTTCCGCCGGCAGATCGCTGGAGCCATTCTCAACCAGCGACTCGGCCAGGCCCACGACGGCAGTCAAGGGTGTCCGCAGCTCGTGGCTGATCGATGCGATGAACTCATCTTTCGACTGGGCCAGCTCCTCGAGGCGGCGAGCAGATTCGATCCGTCCCCAGAACGCCGCGATCATCTCGGCGGCGGTGTGGAGCATCTGGATTTCGTCCCTCCAGTCGCGAGCGCTGTTCTCATCGGCAAGCCCGATCAGCCCGGTCCAGGCTCCGTCGATGAGGATCGGAACGTCCACCTCCGATTTCACCGGGGTTGCCGAGTAGGTATCCGCCTCAGCCCCCTCCATCGTGTCGGGAACGAGGATCGCGATTTCCCCTTGTGACAAGAGCGCGTAAGTGTCGGGCATCTTCGACCAGGGCATCATGTCCCAATAGAAGGGGTCGTAGACGGAGCTGGGTGATTGGGCGACCCCCACGACACGTGAGCACAGTTCCCCATCCTGGTTTTCGACGTTGCGTTCGACGAACACGCTGGTCGTTTCGGCGCCTTCGAGCAACAACCGCAGGGCTCGATCCAAGTCGCCGGGTTGGTTCGATTGGCTCAGCAATTGCGCAGCGGCAGCCACCGATTGTTCGAGTTTGATACGCCGATTGAGGGACTCGACTGCCTCTTCCAGACGCAACGCGTAATCGCGTTTCTCCCACCAGCTCGAGAAAAGTGATGCCGCATGCTCGATCGCCGTTGACTCTTCGTGATCCCAAATACGGTTGGACTCCCGATCACCAAGGCCGATGGTTCCGATCCAAGTCCCGTTGATCATGATCGGGACATCGAGCTCGGTCATCACCAGTTCGGGGGAGAGGAGAAAAATCGAAGCCTCATCAGAGGAAAGTTCTCCGACCCTGATAATGGTGCTCTCACCGAGCTTGAGGCGACGGCGAAGGGTCGGCAGCTCGTCCCAGGAGACGCTATCCCAGTGGCGATCCAACAGTTCAGAGCGGCCATCGCGAGTCAGACGCACACTGGGTACCGCTCGATCTTTGAGGCCTTGCCAGTCGACGTAGCCAAAGGAGGAATTGGTCGCCTCCATCAGTGCTCGCAAGCTGATCTCGACAGCGGCCGGGTCGTAGTCACCGAGCAGTGCCTGCGCACATCGTGAGAGAGCCGTCTCCAAGCGGAGTCCTCGATCCTTTTCTCGCACGGCCTCGGCCAGGCGGGCCTCGACTTCGTTGCGGGAGATCACCCAACCCACCAGGCAGGCGATGACCTCGGCGAATTGCGCATCCTCGCGGGTGAACCTGCGCGATTTCTTGGTCCAGAGCCCCAGGGTTCCCCAGGCTCCCCGTCGGGAGGGAATGGTGACGCTGACTCCACTGACCAATCCGAGTTCGAGCAGTCGGAGCTGGCGCCGGAACCTCATGTCGGAGGGAAGGTCTTCGACGAGCGTGGCCGCCTCGCGACCGATCGTGTAGCCGGCAGGCGAGTCCGTCTGGAGGTCAACCCGGGTAACGCCGTTGACCGCCTCCGGGTCCCCAATGTTGGCCCGGATCAGGCCATGCCCGTCGTCGGTCCGCTCGAGAATGGTCACGACCTCGACCCCGGAGACCGCCGCGACACGATCGACGGCCATTTGCAATAGCGAGGGGACGTCGATGCTCTCGAGGGCGGCTTGGCTGAGCGCGACAAGTGCTTCCTGCTCCGTCTGGCGGCGAATCAGCGTTCGTTCGACCCGGTTCGGACGCAGCAAAGGCAGCGGTGTGGACACAGCCTGTTTTCTTCGGCACTTTCGGCCTCAGGCTTGACGAAACAGGGCTTGCGGACGGGTCTGGTGCCGACCTCGTCCGCCAGGCCTGGCATGATGTCATTGGCCCAAAAGGAGGTGAAACATGGCCCCTAATGTTCGATTGACGACTCCCTTGGTTCGGCGGGACGGGATCCTGCAACCCACGTCCTGGGACGACGCGGTCACGAGCGCGGTCGCCGGCCTGCGAACCGTGCAAGAAGAGCACGGAGGCGAAGCGCTCGGCATCTTTTCCTGCTCGAAGGCGACCAATGAGACCAACTACCTGGCTCAAAAATTCGCCCGGACTGTGCTCGCGACCAACAACATCGACAGCTGTAACCGCACTTGACACGCTCCTTCCGTCGCCGGTCTGGCGGCAGTTTTCGGAGCGGGCGGAGGAACTAGCTCCTACGAAGAGATCGAGCATGCGGATGTGGTGCTGCTGTGGGGGTCGAACGCGCGCGCTGCCCACCCCATCTTCTTCCATCATTTGTTGAAAGGCGTGCACAACGGGGCGCGCCTCTATTCCATCGATCCCCGTCGGAGCGAGTCGGCCAAATGGGCCGACGTCTGGCTCGGGATCGATGTCGGATCAGACATTGCTCTCGCCAATGCCATGGCAAAAGTGATCATTGAGCGCGACCTTCACCACCAGGATTTCATCGCGAACGCCACGAATGACTTTGGCGACTACGCCGCGAAGGTCGCCGAATATCCATTGGATCGGGCCGAGGAGATCACCGGGGTTCCGGGCGACGTGATCGAGGAGATGGCCGTGGCCTTCGCGACAGCCGACAAAGCGCAGATTGTTTGGACTCTGGGAATCACCGAGCATCACAACGCCACCGACAACGTCCTCGCCCTGATCAATCTTGCGTTGCTCACCGGTCATGTCGGCCGGTACGGATCCGGCCTCGTTCCCCTCCGTGGACAAAACAACGTCCAGGGAGGCGGAGACATGGGGGCCATCCCCAACAAGCTGCCTGGGTTTCAGGACGTCGAGGACGACGGGCTCCGGCAGAAGTTCGAAAAAATCTGGCATCACTCGATCCCACCCAAACGCGGCTGGCATCTGACGCAGATGTTTGAGGCGATGGCCGCCGGAAAAATGCGTGGGCTTTATGTCATCGGCGAGAATCCGGCGGAGTCTGAGGCCGACGTCGTTCACGCCCGCCACGCCCTCGAGGGTCTCGACTTCATGGTGGTGCAGGATCTGTTCCTCACCCGAACGGCGGCAATGGCCGACGTCGTGCTTCCTGCTGCAGCCGACTGGTGTGAATCGGAGGGAACCGTTACCTCGAGCGAAAGAAGGGTTCAGCGAGTTCGTAAAGCGCTCGAACCGCCGGGGGAAGCTCGTCCGGACGTCGAAATCATCGGAATGCTCGCCCGTGGCTTCGGCGCAAGGTGGGATACCTCGACACCTGAAGAGGCTTGGGATGAGGTCCGCCAGGTTTCGCCAATGCACGCCGGGATGAGTTACCGACGTCTCGACGAGTTGGGCGGAATTCAATGGCCTTGTTACGACGAGAATCACCCTGGCGAGCTCTTCATCCACAGCCGGCTCTGGAAGCGCCCCCTCGATTCGCCTCCGGCACCGTTCATCCCGGTCGACTGGGCTCCACCGGTCGACCGGCTAACCAGCGACTTCCCCTACCGCATGACGACCGGACGTCATCTCGATGGCTACAACACGGGCGTCCAATCGGCTGGCTTCGAATCCCCGATCAGGACCGGCGGGACGATCGACCTATCACCTGAGGATGCGGAGCGTCTCGCGATTGATGATGGGGACCTCGTGCGGGTGTCGTCCCGGAGGGGCTCGATCGAGGTGCCCGCCCGACGCGACCGGGCTCTACGAGCGGGTTTGGTGTTCATGGCGGTCCATTACGGCGAAGACGCTGACGTGAACCAACTCACCATTGAAGCCTGGGATCCGAAATCCGGCACCGCGGAGTTCAAGGCCACCGCGGTCCAGTTGCAGAAGGTCTGACCCCTTCTGCCAAGATTCGGGCCATGACTCTTTGGGCGTATTAGATGGACATCCGCCTGATGGATGCGGCTCCCACCGAGGCCGAGCGGCGCGCGATTGCCGCTCTTCTCGACCCCGTCGAGATCGTGGGACCCCAGCTGGCAATCGGAGGGCATGCTGCTCGGAGCCACCGGCATCATCTTTTACCGGTGCTCGCGGGAGTCCAGTCCGAGATCGGCTGGATTAGTCCCGGCGCGCTCAACGAGATCTGTCGACGGCTCATGGTCCCTCCGGCCGAGGCCTACGGGGTCGCCACTTTCTATGCCCTGATCTCGACGGTTGAGCGGCCACCGATCGTCGCCCATGTCTGTGATGACATTGCCTGCCGTCAGGTGAGCGACGCGGTGGACTCCGATCGGGATGATGTGATCGCCTCGCCCTGCCTGGGACAGTGTGACCGCCGACCTGCGGTATTCCTCCAACGCGCCGGGAGCGATGATCTTGTGAACGCTCCCTCCGCCGCCGACGTTTTCACGGAGCAGGGCACGGCTGATCCGACCGTCGTCGGGGACCGGCTCCTGGCTCGCGTGGGACAAGTCGACCCGGAGTCGATCGTTAGCTACGGCGAGTCGGGGGGTTGGTCGGCGCTGGAGCGGGCCAAAACCCTGGGTCCGGAGAGGGTGATCGCCGAGGTGAAGAAATCGGGGCTGAAGGGGAGGGGAGGAGCCGCCTTTCCGACGGGAATCAAATGGGAGGCGGTTGCCGCGGAAGCCGCACCGCGCTATCTCGTCTGTAACGCCGACGAGTCTGAGCCGGGCACGTTCAAGGATCGTGTGGTCATGGAGGGTGATCCTTTTGCTCTGATCGAGTCGATGGTCATTGCCGCTTTGGCGACTGGTAGCCATAAGGGGTACCTCTACGTCCGGGGGGAGTATCCACTGGCGGCTGCCCGGATGCGCAACGCCTTGCATCAATCTCGCTTGGCCGGGCATCTGGGGCCTGGCTTTGACGGCGCTGGCTTTGACATCGAGATCATTCGCGGCCAGGGCGCCTATATCTGCGGCGAGGAGACGGCGCTCTTCAACTCCATCGAAGGTCTCCGCGGCGAACCCCGTCAGAAACCACCGTTCCCTGCCCAGGTAGGGCTGTTCGGGCGGCCGACCGTGATCAACAACGTCGAGACCCTGATCAACATCCCCGGGATCGTGCTCGATGGTGGCGAAGCCTTTTCCACCATCGGAACCAAAGACTCGTCCGGCACCCGGCTTTTTTGTCTCTCGGGCGACATCGTCCGACCCGGCACCTACGAAGTACCGATGGGTATGACATTGGGGGAGCTGGTCGACCAGGCGGGTGGTTTTGCGGGCGATCCGAAGGCGATCCTCCTCGGCGGGGCCGCGGGGGCTTTTGTCGACACGGAAGCTCTGTCGATGCCTTTGACTTTTGAAGACTCGCGAAGCCACGGGGTTTCGCTGGGATCCGGCGTTGTGATGGCGTTCAACACCACTCGTGACGTGCACGACGCTGTCCGCCGCATTGCTCGCTTCTTTCGAGACGAGAGCTGTGGACAGTGTGTTCCATGCCGGGTTGGAACCGTCCGGGTCGAAGAAGCGCTGGCACGCTCGCGCGACAGCCGGCTCGAGATCGGCTTGATCGAAGAGATCGACCGGGCGATGAAGGACGCCTCTATCTGTGGACTCGGCCACACTGCTGCGTCGGTCGTGCGGTCGGCCATCGCGCTGGGCTTGATCTGATGATTTCTCTCACGATCGACGGTCAGACAGTCGAGTCCCCCGAAGGCACAACGCTGCTCGAGGCCTGTCGCTCGATCGACAAGGACCAGCCGACTCTTTGTTATCTGGAAACGCTGGCCCCGGTCAACGTCTGTCGGGTTTGCGTGGTGGAAGTCGAGGGCAGCCGCACGCTGGTGCCTTCCTGCTCGCGCAAGGTCGAGCCCGACATGAACGTGCTGACCGACTCTGAGCGGGTCCGGCATTCTCGCAAGTTGGTGTTCGAGTTCCTCGCCTCCTCCGTCAATCTGAACCTGCTCGACGAACCGTCGCAGGAATGGATGAGGTACTACCACGTCGATCCCGCGCGCTTCGGAGACCCTGCGCAGCCTGTTGCAGATCGAGATGAGCGCCAGCCGGGACATCATCACGGTGTCGATGGACAATCGGCGGAAACCGTCTCCCAACCGGTCAAGGTCGACAATTCTCTCTACATCCGCGACTACTCGCGTTGCATACTTTGTTACAAGTGCGTGGAGGCCTGCGGGGACGACGCGCAAAACACGTTTGCTATCGCAGTGGCTGGCCGGGGATTCGATGCCCGGATTTCGACTGAGTTCGACGTCCCACTCCCACAAGGAGCATGCGTCTTCTGTGGCAACTGCATCGGAGTCTGCCCCACTGGTGCGCTCATGTTTCGTTCCGAGCACGAAATGCGACAGGCTGATGTCTGGCGCGAGGAAGAACAAACAGTCACTCGCACCGTGTGTTCGTACTGCGGTGTGGGCTGCAACCTGGAACTGCACGTTCAGGACAACCGGATCGTCAAAGTGACCTCACCAATCGACCACTCGGTGACCAACGGCCATCTCTGCATCAAGGGCCGCTTCGGCTACGAGTACGTTCAGCAGCTCGGCGATCTGGCGATGACCCCGATCGACGTCGTCCTGCGCCGTGCCCGCGAGAGCTGATTCCTCCCTTTACTTGTAGGGCTTGGTCAGTTCGCCGAGCTCCGCAATTCGCTCGGTCACCTCGGCCGGAGAACGCTGCGGCAGGTTGAACACGATCCGGTCCACCGCCAGATCGATCAGCCTTTCAACGCTTTCCGCGTCGGCCTTGGTGCCGGAAGCGGTAATCGTGAACATATTCGGGTCGCGGCCCGCGGCCTCGACGGCTCGCTTGACTTCGACGATGTTGCCGGCGACGTCGTGGCGCGTAACAAGTGGCATCCACCCGTCGCAGAACTCCACCATGTCGGCAACGGTTTTCGGCCCGGCGGCGCCGCCCATGATGATCGGAGGGTGAGGTTTTTGGATCGGCTTTGGCCAGGCCCAAGAGGGCTCAAGCTTGAGTACCTCGCCCGAAAATGATGCTTCTTCCTCGGTCCACAATTCCTTCATGAGAAGGATGGACTCGCGCAGTCTTTCGCGACGGCGGCGGTAGTCGACGCCATGGCTCGCGAGCTCTTCCTTGTTCCACCCGTAACCGATCCCAAACAGCATTCTGCCCCCGGAGAGGAAGTCCACGCTGGCCACTTCTTTGGCCAGCCAGATCGGATCGCGTTGCGCCACGAGCGTCACGCCGGTCCCGAGCTTGACCCGTTCGGTCGTCGCGGCCACGGCCGCCAGAGCCACGAAGGCGTCGAGGGTGCGCCAGTACCAATCGGGCAGGGGCTTGGCCCCTTTCACTCCGCCCCAAGGCGTCGCTCGCGAGACCGGGATGTGCGAATGCTCCGGGAACCAAATCGACTCAAAACCCAGTCCCTCGGCCTGTTGAGCCGCCTCGACCGGTCCGAGGGTCTGATCGGTGGGAAAGATGGAGACACCGAAGTCCATCAGCTGGCTTCTCCGGCATCGGGTAAAACCCCTACGAGCTCACCGCAGCGTGCGCAGCGGACAATGCGCATGCCCTGCACGGCAGTGACCTGCAACGACTCATCCGGGTGCTTGCAGCCAAATCCCCTACTCGGTCGGGCAGCGGGACGTGCAAGCCTGCTGGGTTCGACTTTGAACAACTCTGCGAGTTTGTGTCGGATCGCGTCGGGCGTAGCTCCCAGTTGGGTGAGCACGTGATTGGCCACTCCCTCACCCTCGCGAAGAATGCCGAGCAGGATGTGCGCCGCTCCGATCTCGCGGTGTCCGAGCGCGATCGTCTCGCGCAGGCTCAACTCAAGCACCTTCTTTGCCCGAGGTGTGAACGGGATCTGACTGGTCGGTGGTGAGGTGCCCTGCCCAACAATCGCGACGACGGCATCGCGGGCGGGTTCCAGTTCGATTCCGAGAGCTCGCAGTGCCTCCGGTCCCATGCCCTCGTCCTGGCGGAGCACTCCCAGGAGGATGTGCTCGGTGCCGATGTAGGAGTGATTGAGCAGACGAGCCTCCTCCTGGGCCAGCACGACGACCCGGCGGGCACGATCGGTGAACCGCTCGAACACGACGCCACGCTACCGCGCCAAAATCGGACCACATGCAGAGCCTGCGCGCCGCGCTTGCCCACGGTCCGATCCCCTTCGAACGGTTCATGGAGATTGCGCTCTATGGGGACGAAGGGTTCTTCATGGGCGGCCGGCTTCGCTCCGAGGAGGCTGGCGACTTTCTCACCAGCCCAGAGGTCAGCCCGTACTTTGGCAAGACGCTCGCCGCATTCGTTCGTGCGGAGCATTCACGACTAGGCGAGCCATTCAGTTTGGTCGAGGTCGGCGCGGGGTCGGGCTCGCTGCTGAAGTCGCTCTTGTCCGAGTTCGAAGTTGACGCCTGGGCGGTGGAGGTGTCTCCGGCCGCCCGCGAGGCGCTCGGCCGTGTCCTTTCTCAGGAGCGGATCGTGACGTCGGTGAGCGATCTGCCCGTGCACCTCCGCGGAGTAGTCGTGGCCAACGAGTTGATCGACAACCTCCCGATGGCCCTGGCCCGAAAAACCGAGGTCGGCTGGCAGGAGACATGGGTAGGTGCGGGCAAGGAGGTTTTCGACTTCGTGGACGTCCCGGTCCGGCCGGAGGTGGAGGAATGGCTGGAGCGGTTTGCCGGGCCGGTAAGTGCCGGGGGGCTGGTCGAGGTTCAGCTTGAAGCCAGCCGCTGGCTTGCCTCCCTGCTGGAGAGGTGGGAAGGAGCCGTGGTCCTCATCGACTACGGCGACCTCGCCGTGAACCTGGTTCAGCGCCGCCAGGGCGGCACTGTTCGCACCTATCAGAAGCATCACCTCGGCCCGCCTCTTCTCCACGAGCCTGGCACGAGCGACATCACTGCCGACGTCAACTTCAGCGCCTTGCTCGCTGTGGCCAAAGGCGCCGGCTGGGAGGCAACCTTGCAGAGACAGGACGACTTTCTCGAGGAGTGGGGGTTGGGCGAAGTCTTGGCTTCCCTGCGGGCGGAAGAATCAGCGACGATCGGAGTGGACGATCTCAGGCGTCTCGAGATCCGGCACGAGATCCTCAACGCCAAAACCCTTCTCAACGAGCGAGGACTCGGCGACTTTCGAGTTCTCGTCGCTCGCGGCCCTCGAATATCGGGCATGTCTCGGTAGCCTTATCTCGACATGAACAACAACCTGAAAACAGTTGGCCTCCTCAGTCTGATGACCGCCTTGGTCTTCTGGCTGGGTTACTACTTCGGTGGGGAGGGAGGGCTTTGGATCGGGTTGATCCTCGCTTTCGGGCTGAACTTCGTGGCCTATTTCTTCTCCGACAAGATGGCCTTGGCTGCTTCCCGAGCCAAGCCGGTCACCGAGGCCGAACTTCCCGAGGTCTACTCGATCGTCCGCAATCTCACCACAGCGACGGGGCTTCCGATGCCGAGGCTCTTTCTGATCGATTCGCCCCAGCCCAACGCCTTTGCCACCGGCCGCAACCCGGCCCACGCCGCCGTGGCGGTCACCACCGGCATCCTGCAACTCATGAACCGTGAGGAGCTCCAAGGCGTCCTCGCCCATGAGCTGTCCCACGTGCAAAATCGGGACATCCTCATCAGCTCGGTGGCCGCAATGCTGGCGGCGGCTCTTTCGATCTTTGCTCGGATGGCCATATTCATGGGTGGCGGTCGGGACAGTCGAAACAATCCGCTGGCCGCAATCGCGACACTTCTCTCGATCGTGCTCGCTCCCATCGCAGCGATGATCATCCGCATGGCCATCTCTCGTTCACGCGAGTTTCAAGCTGATCGCAGCGGGGCTGAGATCACCGGGCAGCCCCTCGAGCTGGCATCCGCATTGGCCAAGCTCGAGGCCGGCACTTCCCGGATAGCGATGAACGTCAATCCGGCCGTGAGTCAGCTCTTCATTGCCGACCCGCTCCATGCCTTCAAGGGCCGGCGCGGCGGCGGGCTGATGGGCCTGTTTGCAACCCATCCGGCCGTCCCGGATCGGATCGCCCGTCTGCAAGCGATGGCGAACCAGATCTGACCTTCGAACTCAGCCGGGACGTTTCGATCGCACTGCCACTGCTGGTTTCGGCTCTCGTAATCGGCTGGGCGGCCTGGTTTGGGGTAGCAGTTCTCGAGTCCGGTCCTGAGTGGGCGATCCGTCACCTTCGCCTGGCCCTGCCGATCCTGGGTGTGGTTGCGGTGGCCGCTCTCGTTGGCCTGGCCTGGGTCAGGCCGCTCTGGGTGCCGATCGGTGTCGGCTACCCCGCGTTGATCGGCCTCGTGTTGGGAGTGGGTCGCAGCCGTCAGATGATGCGGGTGCAGCAAACGGGAGGGTTTGGCGAGATCGATCCAGCGATGAAGAGTCGCCTGCTCGAGCGCTACCGGCGGGGGCTCATGCTCACTGCCGTCGTGACCGGCGCGACTGGTGCCATCATCCTCGGCGCCGGCTACTGGCAGGGCGCAATCTTGGTGGGCCTTGGCCTGCTGCTGTTGATGGTGCGACAAGCCGGGAAGAACGCCTGACGGCTCCAGGCCTATCATGTCTGCGGCCCCGAAAGCCGGGGTGATGCCGGGATGCCCGAGCGGCCCAATAGGTCAGTCAGACTGACAGTCTGCGACCGTTTAGCATCCAGCAGCCATTGCCGGGATGCCCGAGCGGCCCAATAGGTCAGTCAGACTGACAGTCTGCGACCGTTTAGCATCCAGCAGCCATTGCCGGGATGCCCGAGCGGCCAAAGGGAGCAGACTGTAAATCTGCCGGCTATCGCCTTCGGAGGTTCAAATCCTTCTCCCGGCACGGGTTCTCACAATTTGAATAGCCAAGTTGGAACAGGTTGGGCCTGCCCCCTTAGCTCAGACGGTAGAGCGTCTCCATGGTAAGGAGAAGGTCTGCGGTTCGATTCCGCAAGGGGGCTCGAAGGCGCCTAGATCACTTGTGATCGAGACGCCAGCCGAGGCGGCGTAGCTCAGTTGGTGAGAGCGCTCGACTCATAATCGAGAGGTCGGCAGTTCGAGTCTGCCCGCCGCTACAGAGGAAGACATCAGATGTCAGATGTCAGACGTCAGATAGGAAAGAGGAAAGCACCTGATGGGTAAGGCGAAGTTTGAGCGTTCGAAGCCGCATGTGAATGTGGGGACGATGGGTCATATTGATCATGGGAAGACGACGTTGACGGCGGCGATTACGAAGGTGTTGGCGGAGCGGGTGTCGGGGAATACGTTTACGTCGTTTGATCAGATTGATAAGGCGCCGGAGGAGCGGGAGCGGGGGATCACGATTCAGATTGCCCATGTGGAGTATGAGACGGAGAATCGGCATTACGCCCATGTCGACATGCCGGGTCATGCCGATTACATCAAAAATATGATTACTGGGGCGGCGCAGGTGGATGGGGCGATTCTGGTGGTGTCGGCCGCCGACGGCCCGGCTCCGCAGACCCGGGAGCATGTCTTGTTGGCCCGCCAGGTGGGGGTGCCGGCGATTGTGGTCTTTTTGAACAAGGTGGACATGGTCGACGACCCGGAGCTGTTGGAGCTGGTCGAGTTGGAGGTGCGGGACCTGTTGACCGAGTATGAGTTTCCGGGTGATGAGGTGCCGGTGGTGATGGGCTCGGCGTTGAAGGCGTTGAATGGGGATGCCGAGTCGGCTGATCAGATCGTGGCGTTGATGGCGGCGGTGGATGACTATGTGAAGGAGCCGGAGCGGGCGACGGAGAAGCCGTTTCAGATGCCGATCGAAGACGTCTTTTCGATTACCGGGCGGGGCACGGTGGTCACCGGCCGGGTGGAGCAGGGGATTTTGAAGGTCAACGAGGAGGTGGAGATTGTGGGGATCCGTCCCACCCAGAAGTCGGTGGCGACGGGGATCGAGACGTTCCGCAAACTGTTGGACGAAGGTCGGGCGGGTGACAACGTCGGGGTGTTGTTGCGGGGGATCGGGAAGGACGATGTGGAGCGGGGCCAGGTGTTGGCCAAGCCCGGGTCGATCACCCCGCATACCAATTTTGAGGCGACGGTGTACGTGTTGACCAAAGAGGAGGGGGGTCGCCATTCCCCCTTCTTTGAGGGTTACCGGCCCCAGTTCTATTTCCGGACTACCGATGTGACCGGGGTGGTCACTTTGGCCGAGGGGACCCAGATGGTGATGCCGGGCGATAACACCACTATGACTGTCGAGCTGATCAACCCTATCGCCATGGAAGAAGGCCTCCGCTTCGCCATCCGCGAAGGCGGCCGCACCGTCGGCGCCGGCCGCGTCACCAACATCGTGAAGTGAGTTGAGAGATGCCGTCTGACAAGAGACCGCCAATAACGCTCGCGTGCGAAGAGTGCAAGCGACGCAACTACGTGACCACCAAGAACAAGGGCAACACGAGGGAGCGACTCGAGTTGGCCAAGTACTGCCGCTGGTGCCGTAAGCACACGAAGCACCGCGAGACCAGGTAGCCATCGACCAGCTCGAGGGTCATTCCTTTGGCCCTGTGCGCTTGCGGGTGTGTCGCGAGAAGGTGGCCGAGTTCGTCGATGTAACCGGCGATGATCCCGATCGATGGATTGAGCACGCGCCACCCGGGTGGGCTGGAGCAGCGCTATTTGCGGTAGCTCCCCTCCTACTGACCAACGAGGCGCTCAGGTCGAGTTTGGTCATACACGGCGAGCAGCGTTTCTCCTGGCTGAGGCCGATTGCCGTGGAATCGGACCTGGAAGCGTTGGGGGAGGTGAGTCGCGTGCGCGAGCGCGGAGGCGTCTGGTTTATCAACTTCGACCTGACTGTCACCGACGGCGACGGCGATCTCCTCACCGGATCATCGAGCTTCCTTGCCTCGGGTGCTGCCGCTCCCGGGACCGGGCAGGCAGAAGCCCCCGAGCTCGACCCGCATTCGGTCGAGGAGGGCGATTTCGCTGCCTCGCGGGCTGACCTCGTGCGTTACGCCGCCGCAACGCGGGATTGGAACCCGATCCATTGGGATCACCGATCCGCGGTCGCGGCCGGGTTACCGGGCATTGTGGTTCATGGACTTTTGCAATCGGGCTGGCTGCTTCGTTCGGTATTGGCGAGTGTCGGAGGTTCGGCCCCGATTGCGAGCGCCCGCTTTCGCTACCGGGCTCCGTTGCTAGCTGGCATGGCGGCCTCGATTGTTGCCGAGCGCGGAGGCGAGGAGGTCACAGCCCGCCTCGTTGCTGCCGGCAATGAGTTGGTTGCGGCCAGTCTCCACCTTCGTGAGGCGTTAGCGTGTGAATCCAGAGCCGATGACGCAACAGCCGCACTCGAACGCCGCGATTCGTACAGCCATGGAAAGCGCAAGCAAGTACT
This sequence comes from uncultured Acidimicrobiia bacterium, assembly GCA_963761985.1. Taxonomy (GTDB): domain Bacteria; phylum Actinomycetota; class Acidimicrobiia; order Spongiisociales; family ZC4RG35; genus JACCTH01. The sequence goes on along the minus strand of CAVXIT010000001.1, from coordinate 142,723 downwards.
TGATGGAGAATCGAGCCGAGGCCCGCTATACCGATTCCGTCGCCCGGGCCAAAGTCGAGGAGGGGCTGAAAGTCAGGGTCGAAGGTCCGGGTGGGGAAACCCTGGTTACCGACATGCCGGCCGGGGTCGGCGGCGGTGGCGAGGCGCCGAGCCCGGGTTGGTACTGGCGAGCTGCGGTGGCGGCTTGTGTCACTGCGCTCGCCGTCATGCGGGCGGCCCAGCTCGAAATCGATGGTTTTACTTGCGAAGTTGAAGTCGACAGCGGATCCGACGACTACGGCATCCTCGGCTTAGATCCTTCAATACCAGCCGGGCCACTTTCAATGCGGATCAGCATCCAGGTATCGGCCAAGGCAGCTGGAACGGCACAGCTCACCGAGCTTGCGAACTGGGCGGTCGATCATTGTCCGGTTTCAGAGGCGATCCGGCGGGCAATTCCCACTGTGGTGGAGGTAAACAGCTAGCGAGCCGACCTCTCACGGGTTTCGGAAGCCGGGGCGTAACCGTATACTTATGAGCCCGCCCGATACCCGAAGGGGTGTAGCTCTAATTGGCTAGAGCGCCGGTCTCCAAAACCGGAGGATGGGGGTTCGAATCCCTCCACCCCTGCCGCAGGCTTGCCAAAGTTTCAAGAGAAAATAGGATCACGATGAACCGAGAGATGCGCCGCCTGATGGAGCGTGAAGAGCGCATCCAGAAAGGTGAAGATGGGCAACGTCGCCGCCCTCAAGCCGGACGCACCTCCAAGGCGCCAGCGGTGGAGCGCAAATCGTTCTGGACCCGTCTCGTGACCTTTCTCCACGAGGTAAGGCAAGAACTACGCAAGGTCAATTGGCCCAACCGTGAACAGATGATCGTTTTCGTGACGGTCGTCCTTATCGTCACCGTGGTCCTCACCCTCGTCATCTTTGCGCTCGACGTGACGATGAAAGAAGCCGTGTTCCAGCTGCTCGAGCGCGCATGACGAGCGAGGCCTACGAACCGGTAGAAGAAGCGCCCGAGGAGATCAGCCCCTATGACCTCCCCGGCGAGTGGTTTGTAATTCACTCGTACTCCGGTTACGAGAACAAGGTCAAGGCCAACCTCGAGACTCGCATCAAGTCGATGCACATGGAGAATCGCATCTTCGACGTGCACATCCCGATGGAAGATGTGGTCGAGATCAAGAGCGGGAAGAAGGTGACCGTGTCCCGGAAGGTCTTTCCCGGTTACATCCTCGTGCGCATGGATCTCGATGACGACTCTTGGTACGCGGTTCGCAACACTCCCGGAGTCACCGGCTTCGTCGGAGGCAATAACAAACCCACCTCGCTCTCCCGGCGCGAGGTTGAGCGATTCCTCGGCGTCCGCAAAGAAGAGGAGAAGGCCAAGCCCCGTTTCAAGCCGGCGTGGGAGGTGGGCGAAACGGTTCAGGTGGTTACAGGACCGTTTGCCGACTTCAACGGCGTCATTGAAGGCATCAACCTCGATCAGTCGAAAGTCGTCGTGCTGGTCAATATCTTTGGTCGGGATACCCCAGTTGAGCTGGGCTTCGACGACATTCGTAAGAACTAAGAAACCGTTCTCAGGCAGGTAATCATGGGAAGAAAGAAACTCGTCACGACCATCAAGATCCAGCTCCCGGCTGGACAGGCAACTCCGGCCCCACCGGTGGGAACGGTGCTCGGGCCGCATGGGATCAACTTGATGGAGTTCGTCAAGGCCTATAACGAAGCCACCGCGTCGCAGCGAGGGATGATCATCCCCGCCGAGGTGTCGGTTTATGAAGATCGCAGCTTCGCCTTCATCACGAAGACGCCCCCGGCAGCGGCGTTATTGCGACAAGCGGCACGTGTCGACAAAGGTTCGGCGGAACCCCACAAGGTCAAGGTGGGAAAGGTCAATCGCACCCAGGTGCGCGAAATCGCCGAGATCAAGATGGTCGATCTCAATGCGAACGACGTCGAAGCGGCGATGAAGATCGTTGAGGGCACCGCCCGTTCGATGGGAATCACCGTAGAAAAATAGAGGCCGGGGAAGTGGGAGGTCACTTCAGTGACCGTCCGGACCACAAGGAGAAAGATATGCCCAAGGGCAAGAAGTATCTAGAAGCGCAAAGTCGGTTCGAAAAGCAACACGCGTATTCCGCGCAGGAAGCCGTTGAACTCGTCAAAACAATGGCTACCGCCAATTTCGACGAGACGATCGAGGCTGCCTTCCAGCTGGGGATCGACCCTCGCAAGGCCGATCAGCTCGTCCGCGGCACCGTCGCCCTCCCCAACGGCACCGGGAAGACCGTAAGGGTGGCGGTCTTCGCACCGGCCGACAAAGCCCGCGAGGCCCAGGAGGCCGGGGCGGACGTGGTTGGCGGCAAGGAGCTAGTTGCCGAGATTCAGGCTGGGCGTGATCTCGACTTCGACCTTGCCATCGCCACACCCGACATGATGGCCGAGGTTGGCAAGCTGGGCCGCGTACTCGGTCCGCGCGGGCTCATGCCTAACCCCAAAGCCGGGACCGTTACGCCAGATGTCGGCAAGGCGGTCAAGGAATTCAAAGGCGGCCGGATCGAATACCGCAACGACAAATTTGGGAACGTTCAGGTCCCAATGGGCAAGGCCTCGTTTGACGAATCATCCCTGGTCGGAAACCTCGCCGCGCTGGCGGCGGAAATCATGCGGGTGAAGCCTGCTTCGGCCAAGGGACGTTACGTCAAGCACCTGGTCATCTCATCGACCATGGGCCCCGGGGTGAAGATCGACGTCGGCAAGATCGAGGACCTGACCGCCTTAGCTCGATAAGAGAAACACGAACCCTGGGCTGAGGCCCAGGGTTCGTGAAAGGTAGGGGGGTGTCGAGGGCCCGGTTGGGCGACGCCGGCTCTGGGTTGCCAGGTCCACCATTATCACGAGCGGCTGTCTTCCTCTCCGCAAGGTAGGTATTGCGGATCTTCGCCGCTCGCTGCCATCGTCGCGGAACGAGCACGGCGGGAGCGGTCAGGTAACCCGCCGTTTGCATTCGACCACCCCCCTGACTTGATCGGCCTCCCCAAGTAATTCATTTGGGCTTTATCAGGGGCCGAAGCCAAGTAATCGATTAGGGGTCAAATTCTCAAGGTGCCAGCGCTCGCCTAGTTTGACAAACTTCTTCGCAAGAAGCCAGGTAATTGTTACCAAGCAATATCGCGTTTCGAACTAGCTGATTGGTTCTGGCTGATTGGTCCCGGGGCACTTTGCCGGTGAGTTGCAATGTCGGATATCATGTGAGCAATTCCATCTCGACCCCAGACCGTTGGTGCCCATAAATCCAACGCAGGTCGGCTTCTTGTAAGCCCCCTGGCTCTGGTCGAGGGGGCTTTGGTTATGTATGAAGGAGGAGCGGAATGCCGCGACCAGAAAAGGTCCAGGCCGTAGCCGACATCAAGAATTGGTGGGAGAACGCCGAGGCGGTCTTCATCACCGAATACCGCGGTCTGACCGTCAAGCAATTGGCGACGCTTCGTCGCAACCTGCGCAAGACCGGCGCCGAGTACAAGGTCGTCAAGATGACGCTGGCCCTTCGAGCTCTAAGCGAAATGGGTTTGAGTGGAGTGGAAGACCAGCTGGCCGGGCCGACCGCCCTGACCTTTGCCAACCAGGACGCGGCCGCGACGGCCAAGGCTCTCAAAGACTTCACCTCGGAGTCGGATCGGTTGGTTTTGAAGGGTGGCCTTCTCGGCCAGGTCGTTCTGGCGCCCGAACAAGTCTCCCGGCTCGCTTCGATCGAACCGCGCGAGGTCCTATTGGCCAAGATCGCCGGAGTGTTTCAGGCACCCATGGTTCAGGCGGCCGGTCTGTTCACGTCGTTCAATCGCAACGCCGCATCGATGTTTTCGCAACTGTTGGATAAGAAGTCGGCTGCTTAGCCGCAGAGAAGGAAGAAATCATGGCAACAAAAATGGGAACCCCGGAACTGCTCGAAGTCTTCGAGAAGATGACCGTTCTTGAACTCAAGGAATTCCTCGACGCTTTCGAAGAGAAATTCGAAGTCACGGCCGCCGCGCCTGTGGCAGTCGCCGCTGCCGGTGGCGGAGGCGCCGCCGCAGCACCGGTCGAGGAAGAGAAGGACGAATTCACCGTGATGCTGACGGGCGCCGGCGAACAGAAGATCCAGGTCATCAAAGAGGTCCGGTCGCTCACCAGCCTTGGACTGCGCGAGGCCAAGGAACTGGTCGACACCGCTCCCAAGCCGGTGCTCGAGAACGTCGATAAGGCCACCGCCGATAAGGCCAAGGCACAACTCGAGGCTGCCGGAGCGTCAGTCGAGCTCCAATAGGTGTCAGGGGTCGAGACAGCCTGACCTCTTAGGAAAGGAACTCCTTCACGGACTTAGTTTCTCGCGCCCGCATTTCCACGTTGGCTCGCAGCCGCTCGAGGTTTTGGGCGATTGATTTGGTGGCGTGTGGAAGCTTGGTCTCGGCGAAGAATGCCTCTACTTCAGCGGCCGCCTCCGGCCGCGACAGAGCTGGAATTCCCTCGATGGCCCGCCGCTGGGTCATCGTGGGGAGATTCGTGAATTTTTCCCAACTCTTGCGGAGTTGCTGCCAAGCGAGAGGACCGTTGACCCGGGTGCCCATCGTGGAGCCGATAACCCATGCGGAGTCTTGGGTTCTAATTCGCCCGTCGAGGGACGCCTTGACAGTTTCGACGACGAGTTCGGGATGGTCGAAAGCAGCGAGCGCGAGTAGCAGGCGTTGCTGTTCCTGCGGTGCGGTTGTGGTGTTGTAGGCCTCGAAAAAGCGTCGGTACTCCGTCTCGGTTCCATGATGCGCTGTCACGAAGAGGGCTGCACGGACGAGTTCGGGGTCGACTGACCGAGGATCGGCAAAAGCCTCGTCGACGAGCTGACGGCACCGATCGATTACAGCTTGATCGTTCGCGACACGGCCAAGCGCGCCGACCAGCTGACCCCGCAACCGCCGAGTGAGGTCACCTTCCTCGGAATCTGCTTTCCATCCAAGTTGTTCGAAGGCGGGACCAAGCAACCGGCCAACCCATTGGGCGAAAGCGGGTCGGTCCTCATCGCCGACCAAATGGTGATTGATAGCGGACATTCCAGTCAGCACTGCGCCCCATATTGCTTGCTCTCGTTCCGAGCGATAAGCCTCGGCCAAACGGAGGTAGTCGGCGGCCGAAAGGTGGCCCGACTCGACGAACGCGCCGGCATCGTCGATGATCGTGTAACGCTCTAAATCTTCAAGCTCGGAAAGGCTCGCCACTAGTGCCCTGAACAGCTCCGGGGAGTAGCTGACGCGATAGAACCCGTGACCTCCAGCGTTGCCGATGACCATGCTCACAGCTGCGTCGACGTCGATCGTGGTCTCGGCCTCCCTCATCAGCGTCTTCCGCGAAAACTCCTTTCCGCCTGCTTGCCCTCGTAGCTGGAGTGGAACCTTCCAGAGAGTGGCGTCAGTCTCATCGGGGATGAAAAGGAACCTGCGCTGGCTGACTCTGAGTCCCTTCGGGGTTTTGCTTACCTCCAGTTGGGGGTAGCCGCGCTGGTAAAGCCAGGTATCCATGATTTCGCCCACCGGTTGCCCCGAAGCCTCATTGAGCCCTGCCCATAAGTCGGCGGTGACGGTGTTGCCGTAGGCGTGGCGCCGCAGGTAGTTGCCCACCCCGCTGCGGAACGCCTCTTCGCCAATGTACTGCTCGATCATTCGGAGCAGCGACGAACCTTTTCCGTAGGTGAGCGCATCAAACATTTCGTTGGCTTCATCCGGCGAGCTCACTTCGAACTCGACGGGCCGAGTGGCGGCGAGAGAATCCACGTCGAAGGCCCAGGGCCGATCGACGGCCGCAAACGTCAGCCAACGCTTCCACTCGGGCTTCATCGCATCAGTGGCCTTGAACTCCATGAAGCAGGCAAACGCCTCGTTGAGCCAGATGCCATCCCACCACTTCATCGTCACCAGATCGCCGAACCACATATGGGCGAGCTCGTGGCCGATGACATCGAGAACGCGGAGCAGCTCGGACTGACTGGCGGTCGTCGGTGTCGAGCAAGAGCGCGGTCTCTCGATACGTGATCAGACCCAGGTTCTCCATCGCCCCGAAGGCAAAGTCGGGGATGGCGATGTGATCGATCTTGAGCCCGGGATAAGGAATCTCGTAGTAGTCGCGCAGGTAGCGGAAGCAGAACTGGGCGCATTCCAGGGCGAAGTCGGCCATGTTCAAGCTTTCCTCGGGGAGCGATGATCCGGACCGGAACCCCGTCGACATCGACTGGGTCGGTCGCCTCGAACGGGCCGACCGCAAACGCCACCAGATAGGTCGACATCTTCATCGTGTCGGCGAAGCGGACCGCAACTTTTCCGTCGGCGCGCTTCCTCGCGCCCGACTTCGGGGCAGTTGGAAACCGCCATCAGATCCTCGGGAACGACCAGGGCGATCCCAAACACCGCCTTGAGATCGGGCTCGTCCCAGCAGGGGAAGGCCCGGCGGGCATCTGTGGCCTCGAACTGGGTCGTGGCGATTGCCTGTTCGTTGCCCTCGGTGTCGGTAAAAGTCGACTTGTAGAACCCGACCAGCTGGTCGTTCAGAACTCCGGTGAATGAGATTTTGAGCTCGGCCTCGCCGGGCTCGATCGACCGGGGAAAGCGCAGGGTCGCGCGTTGCATCTCCGCATCAACTTCGACTTTGGCGGCCAAGGTGTCACCGTTGCTCGACAGCTCGACCTCTTGGAGTTCGATCTCATGGGCGTTGAGCACGAATTCGTCGGTGCTTTCAACCACGTTGACGGCGATCGTCTCCTTCCCGGAGAACACTGCCTTCTCCAAGTCGGGAGTGAGCTCGATGTCGTAGCGGGCGGGCACGACCGAGCGCGGCAAACGATGGGGATTTTCAGCCATGGATCGATCTTAGGACGAGGGGGTAGTGGCGGCTCCCGAGGCCCATTGGGTGTGGAATTGCTCGCCCCTTGGTCGATCGACCCGCTCATAAGTATGGGCTCCAAAGAAGTCTCGCTGCGCCTGGATCAGGTTCGCAGGGAGTTGGCCGGAGCGGAAGCCGTCGTAAAAAGTGAGCGCGGCCGAGTAAGCCGGGACCGGAATTCCCGCCTTGGCCGCAGCCGCGACAACCTCGCGCCATGCCCCCTGGGAATTATCGATCAGGTCGACGAAGTTTGGGTCGAGGAGCAGGTTGGCGAGGTCGGGATCACTGCGGTATGCGTTAGTGATGTCTTTCAAGAGCTCCGCCCGGATGATGCATCCTCCCCGCCAAAGCGGCGCGATACGCGCAGGCGCGAGACCCCACTGCTGTTCGGCTGAGGCGGCTCTGATGAGCATGAACCCCTGGGCGTAGCACACGACCTTGGAAGCGAGCAAAGCTTTCTCAATCTCAGAATCGTCGATCACGATCCTGTCGGCGGGGCCGCGCAATAGCGTTGCTGCCTTGATGCGCTCGTCCTTCAGCGCGGAGAGCGATCGTGCGAGGACGGCCTCAGCAATGACGGTGGTCGGTTGGCCGCGACTCAGAGCATCTTCCACGGTCCACCTGCCAGTGCCCTTCTGGGCCGCGGCATCGAGGATCTTTTCGATCAGCGGCTCGCCGTCGTCGTCGAGAACCTCGAGAATTTGGGCGGTGATGTCGATCAAATACGAGTTGAGTGGTCCGCTGCTCCAATGGCGAAAGACCGCGGCAGTCTCTGCGACCGAACGTCCCGACGCCCGCAGCAGGTGATACGCCTCCGCGATGACCTGCATGTCGGCATACTCGATGCCGTTGTGGATCATCTTGACGTAGTGGCCGCTGCCTCCCGGACCGATCCAGTCACAACACGGTTCACCGTCAACTTTTGCTGCGATGGATGTCAACGGCTCGATCATTTCTTCCCAGCCGTCGCCGCCCGGCATGATCGATGGCCCATATCGGGCTCCCACTTCCCCACCGGAGATACCGGTTCCGAGAAACGAGAGCCCGACCGCCCTGAGTTGCTCGGCTCGGCGCTCGGTGTCCAGCCACAGGCTGTTACCGCCGTCGACGATCACGTCTCCGGCGTCGAGGAGTGGAGTGAGCAAGTCAAGAAACCCATCGACCGGGGCCCCGGACTTCACCATGAGGATGATGCGCCGGGGACGCTCCAAGGCAGCAACGAACTGGTCGATCTCGGCAGTGCCGAAGAGCGCCGGCGAGTCAGCGTTGGCATCGACGAACCGGCGCGTGGTTTCGCCTGTGCGGTTGTAGAGGACTACCTCGTAGCCATGATCGGCCAGATTCAATGCCAGGTTCTGGCCCATGACCGCCAATCCGATCAGCCCGAGTCGGTCTCCAGCCATCTCGCGACATTATCGAGGGAATAGGCTCGTGAGCGTGGCGGCAACAGTGCTCGGCATCGACATCGGCGGTTCGGGAATCAAGGGCAATTTGGTCAACCTCAAAACCGGGACCGTGACAAGTGAGCGCTACCGCATTCCCACCCCGGAACCATCGACTCCCGAACTTGTGGCTCAGGTCGTCAAGCAGATCGTCGAGCACTTTGGCAGCAAGGGACCGGTCGGCTGCACTTTCCCCGCCGTCGTGCGCAACGGCATCACCCTGAGTGCGGCCAACGTCGATCAGAGCTGGATCGGCGCCGACGCCGACAAGATCTTTACCGAGGCCTGCGGGTTGCCGGTGACGATGATCAACGACGCCGACGCTGCCGGGGTCGCAGAGATGGCTTTTGGCGCCGGCAAGGGAAACCAAGGCGTCGTCGTCCTTTTGACCTTTGGCACCGGCATTGGCTCGGCCGTTTTCTATCGAGGGGTGCTGATCCCTAACACCGAGTTCGGCCATATCGAATTGCGCGGGCATTCGCCGGTCGAGAAGTGGGCTGCGGCAAGTGTCAAAGACGACAGGGGGCTCTCCTGGTCCGCCTGGACCAAGCGAGTGGACCGCCTCCTCGACCATCTCGAGCGGATCGTCTCCCCCGACCTCTTCATCATCGGTGGCGGGGTGTCGCGCAAATGGGATCAGTGGGGGGAGTACTTGACCACGAAAGTCCCGACGGTCCCGGCTGCGCTACGCAACGAGGCCGGCATCGTCGGAGCGGCCTTGACGGCTAGTGGTCGAAGCTCCGATAAATAAAGGCCGCCATCTGTTCGCGGCTCACTATGTCGCCCGGACAAAAGACGTCTTCCGCACACCCGAGCGTGATGCCAGCTTGAGCGAGGGCGTTGATGTCGGCTTCGTGCACCGAGCCGTCGTCGTCAGTGAAGAGGTCCGGTCCGGCCGGCAGGCCCAATCCTCGCACGAGGAACGAAGCCATCTGCTCTCGCGTTACCGGATCCTGGGGGCAGAAACGATCCACCTCACATCCCTGGGTGATGCCAGCAGCAACCAGGGCTCCTATGTCGGAGACGTGCCGGGAGCTCGAGATGTCGACGAACTGGTCGGTAAGAATTCGGGGCAGATTTAGAGCACGGGCGAGGAAAGATGCCATCTGTTCGCGCGTCACCGGATCGCTCGGACAGAAGGCTTCGGGGGTACAGCCCAGAGTGATCTGTCGCTCCGCCAGCCAAGTGATCTCGTCGTAGAAAGGATGGTCCTTTCCGACGTCAGCGAACCCGGGTGTGGCGGCGCCGCCGCCTCCGCCTCCACCCCCTCCGCCGCCACCGCCTCCTCCGCCACCTCCGCTAAAGATGGCAGTAACCGTGGAGTTTGAGGCGGGGACGGTGAGAGTGTGAGTTTGCGCTCCGCCGTCGCTCCAGCTTGAGAAGGTGTAGGTCGTTGAGCCGATGGTCTGCGGGGAGGCAACATCGACGGTCAGGCTGCCGCCAACGATGGCTGTTATCTGTGCCGGGCTAGTGAAAGTTTCGAGGCCCTCAACCCCGCCCGAGACCTGCAACCCGGCCGGTGACGTCGCAAGCGTGACGACGCTCGTTTGCGGTTGGATGTCGACCTCCTCCACGTCCTCCAGCCCACCTGCGTCAGTCGCCGTGAGCCGAATGGTGAGGAAGCTCGGGTAGGGATGGTCGGGGGCGGGGAAGGTGCCGCCGGTGACACCGTTGAATGACTGAATGGTGTGCTCGTGGCAGGCCCCGCCGGGTTCGCAGTGATTGATGAGAACGTCCCAACTCAAAGCCGAGGGAGGCAGCGTTCCGTTCATGGGGTCGGTGGCGCTTCCCGAGAATGAGATGAGATCCCCGACACGCCAGGTGAGCGAACTACTCGGTGCTGAGATCGTCGCGACCGGAGCTTGGTTGGCCACGGGCTCGATGAGGATCGACTCGGTGTCGTTCGCTCCCGAGGGGTCCTGGACCCGCAAACCAACCGCCACCTGGCCGGGATTGTTATAGGTAAAGCTGGGTTGGCTGGCGGTTGAGTCGTCGTACTGTCCGTCGCCGTCGAGGTCCCAGGCAAACGACAAAGGGTCGCCTTCGGCATCGCTGCTGCCGGTGCCGTCAAAGTTGACCAGGAGAGGCACGCTGCCGGTAGTGGGATCGGCTTCGATCACTGCGGTCGGGCCGGAGTTGTAGTTAACCCGGACGATCGTGCCGGTGATTATGTCGGCGTAAAACAGATCGCCGTCGGGGCCGATCTGGAGATCAACTGGCGGAGGCGTCGCCGATCAAAGTGCTAATCGTGTTTTTATTGGGAACCCCGAATGGGGTGCTGGGAAACATCACACGGATACAGCCGATCGAGTAGTCGGCGATGAAAAGGGCGCCGTCATAGGCGGCGGGGTAGCGACCGCCTTCATAGAAAGCCAGGCCGCTGATGGCACCACCGGTGCCGTTGCAACCGGGATGAGTGCCGGCCGCCTGGTGTTGGCGGGCATAGTGCGGAGCGACGACATTGGTATCGCCGGTGTTGTAAAGGCTCTCGCACATGTTGAGGTTGAGACCGTCGTAGGACGATTGCCGGTTGGATCCGCTGTTGTTGCCTTCGTAGCAGGGCCAGCCAAAGTTTTCGATCGTGCCGGCCGGATCCTGGATCCGGTTGACCTCTTCCCACGCGCCCCAGCCGACGTCTCCGACCCAAATCTCAGATGTTCCTGGTCGCGCAGTGATTCGGAACGGGTTTCGGAACCCGTGCGCAACGATTCTTCCGTCTTGGCCGGCGGGATTGCCGACCACCGGGGCACCGGTAGCTTTGTTGATCCGCAGGACGGATCCGTCCCAGCTGATTGGATCACCTGTGGTCAGCAGATCCTGGGAGCGGAGAGCTCCGCCCTCGTTGTCGGCAACGCCGGCGCCACCGAGAGGGTCGTTGCAGACATTGCCTCCCTGGTTGGGGGGGTTGCCTCCGTGATCGGCGTAGTTGAAACTGGCTCCGTCCCCGGCCGACACCAGGAGCGAGCCGTCGCCGGCGAAAGCGAGGTCGCCGATGGTGTGGCTGGGAAACTGTGCACACCAACCGCCGGTCAACAACTGCTGTTCGGCGCCAGCCGTCCCGTTCGCCGCGATTGGGAACCGGCTGAGCCTGCCGTTGACCAAACACCCCATCGTGGTGCCGCCAGGAGCGCAGGCATCCCCCCATGAGTCGCCGGGATCGTAGGTGTACAGCAGGTAGACGTAGTCGCTGCCGCTGCCGAACTGCGGGTCAACCGCGAATCCGAGCAGCCCTCGGTCCCAGTAGTCATGGACGTTGCCGCTTACGTCGATCACCTGGGTTGGAGTCGGATCGTTCACCGAATCGAAGACCTGCACCGTGCCCCGCTTTTCGGCGACGTAGAGACGTCCGGCGTCGGTGAATCCAAAGGCAACCGGCGCGCTCAGAGGATCGGTGATGTCCTCGAGTGTGAACCCGTTTGGAATCGGATTGGCCGCGCCCGCGGGCAATCCCGAAAAACCGAACACCAACAATACGCCGAGGGCCAACGCCCGAAGAAACCGTTTGATTTTGCCCACCCCTGATCGAAGTTATCCCAAGCTACCGCAGGTCGGATGACGCGCAATAGGAGTTGCGAACCATTACCGAACGAACTCGGCGAAAGCTGCCACAGCCTCCCGTGGCAACCGAACCTCGAGAGTGGTGCCATGGTCGTCGTGCTTCTCGACGATCACGTCTCCCGCCTTGTGGGCAGCCGCCACGAGGTCCCCGCGCTCGTAGGGAATAACGAGCGTGACGGAGGCAAAGTTCCTTTCCAATCGGTCCGACAACGCTGCCGCGAGTTCATTGATCCCTTCTCCGGTCAACGCAGAGATTGCGATCCCATCGGGATGAAGGTTGCGCAGCCTTTGCAGAATCGTTGGATCGGCCTGATCGACCTTGTTGAAGATGATCAGCTCCGGCACGTCAGCCGCTCCGATCTCCGCCAGGACCGTATGGACTGCTTCAAGTTGCCGCTCTGGGTCGGGATCAGACGCATCAACCAGATGCAACAAAAGCGAGGCTTCCTTGACCTGGTCAAGAGTCGACCGGAAAGCCTCAACCAACCGATGGGGGAGCCGGCGGACGAAGCCGACGGTGTCGGAGAGCAGCAGGGTTTGCCCACTCGGGAGCCGGAACTTGCGGACGGTGGAGTCGAGCGTAGAAAACAGGCGATCCTCGGCCAGGACGCCCGCTCCGGTCAGCTGATTGAGCAAGGTTGACTTGCCGGCATTGGTGTATCCGACCAGAGAAGCGATGGGCAGGCCAGAGCGGATCCGCTCCTTGGATTGGGTAGCGCGATTCCGGTTGACCTCTTTGAGGTCGCGTTCGAGCCTGGTGATCCGCTGCTCGATCCGACGGCGGTCAGTTTCGAGCTTCGTCTCGCCCGGTCCCCGGCGAGCGCCGATACCACCGGTCTGTTGCGACAGAGAAACCCCTTTTCCCCGCAAGCGGGGGAGGTTGTAGCGGAGGAGAGCTAGCTCCACCTGAATGGCACCGGTGCGGCTCGTTGCGTGCTGGGCAAAGATGTCGAGGATCAGAGCCTCCCGGTCGACGACATCGACCTCGAACAGCTTTTGCAGGTTTCGCTGCTGGGCAGGAGACAGGGCGTTGTCGAAAACCACTGCATCGATGTCCTGGGATCGGGAGAGGTCGGCGAGCTCGCGGGCTTTGCCCGAGCCAATGAACAGGGCGGGGTCGATCGAGTCGCGCCGCACCACCTCGGAGTCGACCGGGTCCGCCCCAGCCGTGTCGACCAGCAAGGCGAGTTCGGAAAGAGAGCGCTCGGCCTCGGCGATGCTCTCGCCAGCCGTCGCTACTCCCACGAGCAAGGCTTTTTGGCGCGGACGTTCAAGGTCGGTGACAGTTGCGGTGAGCCTTCGCCGCTGTCTTCGGGAAGACTCAGTCATTTAGCTGACCGTAGAGGGATCAAAGTGGTACTGCGATCGATTTAGACAAAAGACGAAAGACAAGACGACCAGAGCAAAGTCTGTCTGTCTGTTTGTCTCACAGATACTGTCCATCCCCAACGACGTGGCTGAGTTGCTCTTCGGCGATGATTTGGGATTCGCGCACTGCCACAACGGGCCGGCCAGTCGGGGGCCAGATGAATCGCCAGGCGCCAGCGGGCACCGCCCAGAAACGCTGGCCGGTGTGGACGTCGACAAGCGGCAAGGCGTCGTTGCCTTCCTTGGTGCCGGCAGGAACCAGCAGGCCGGACCTGGTAGTCGCTTCTTCCGGGGCGTGACCGACGCGCCAACCGGTCATCACCTTGTAGCCGTCGTCGCCGTTGTCCTTGCGCTCCATGGTCGTCCAATTCTGCCACCCTCTAGAGACGTCAGACATCAGACGTCAGACTTCAGATTGGTCTGAGATCTGATATCTGTTGTCTGATGTCTGGGCCGAAGGCCCGCTATTAGGGTCGCGGCTCATGGCCGAGCGAAGCCCGTTCAGCGAAGCCCTCCACTATCACGAGTTCCCGATCCCGGGGAAGGTGGCGATTCGCGCCACCAAGCCAACGGCCACCCAGACCGACCTCTCGCTGGCCTACACCCCCGGCGTGGCCGAACCTTGCCGCGAGATCGCCCGCGATGCCGAAGCGGCATTCCGTTTCACCAACCGCGGGAACCTGGTCGCAGTCGTTTCGAATGGAACCGCAGTCCTCGGCCTCGGCAACATCGGCCCGCTGGCGGGAAAACCGGTGATGGAAGGGAAGGCGGTCCTCTTCAAGCGATTCGCCGACATCGACGTTTTCGACCTGGAGATCGACGCCCCCGACCCCGACGACGTAATCCGGTTCTGCGAGCTCTTGGAACCAACGGTTGGGGGAATCAACCTTGAGGACATCCGGGCTCCGGACTGCTTCTACATCGAAGACGAACTTCGCAAGCGGCTTTCGATCCCGGTCTTCCACGACGACCAACACGGGACCGCGATTATTGCCGGCGCGGCATTTCTAAACGCCTGTGAGCTCGCTAACAAGTCCCCCCGCGACATGAGGGTTGTTTTCAGCGGCGCCGGCGCCGCCGGCATCGCCACCGCGCGGTTCTTCCATCACCTCGGGGTGTCGCCTGAGAACACGCTCATGGTCGACAGCCGCGGGGTCGTGCACGATGGTCGCGGGGATTTGACACCGATCAAGCTGGAGTTTGCCCGGGACACCGAAGCTCGCACGCTTGCCGACGCGCTGGTCGGCGCCGACGCTTTTGTGGGTGTTTCGGTGGCTGGTGCGGTGACCCCGGAGATGATCAAGACCATGGCTCCCGACCCACTGATCTTCGCCCTGGCCAACCCCGATCCCGAGATCACTTATGAGGACGCCCGAGCGGCGCGGTCCGATGCCCTGGTCGCCACAGGTCGCAGCGACTTTCCCAATCAGGTCAACAACGTCCTCGGTTTCCCTTTTATTTTCCGCGGCTCGCTCGACGTGCGCGCCCGCGGAGTTAGCGAGGGAATGAAGGCCGCCGCGGCCCGTGCTCTGGCCGAACTGGCCCGCCAACCCGTACCCGAATCGGTTTTGAAGGCCTACCAGGTCGATCGGCTCGGCTTCGGGCGCGATTACCTGATTCCCAAGCCTTTCGACCCCAGAGTCTTGTGGACAGTTGCCCCGGCAGTGGCGGCTGCCGCGACCGCAGAAGGTCTCGCCGGACTGCCTCTTGAAGACGTCGATGCCTATGCAGAGTCGCTACGAAGTCGTTTCCAGGCGTCGCATGGCCTCCTGAACACCGTGACCAACGCCGCCCGGACGAGGCCCATGACCGTTGTCTACCCCCATGGCGATGATGTCCGGCTCCTGCGGGCCGCACGCCGCGTGCGCGATGAAGGCATCGGTTCACCGGTTCTGCTGGGCGCCATCGAAGTAATCGAATCCCTCGCTGAGCGCGTCGGCATCCACCTTGACGGCATCGAGATCATTGACCCCACGTCGGAACCGGAAACGCTCGATCGATACGCACAACTCCTATTCGAACTTCGCCAGGAGAAGGGCATGACCGCGGATCGGGCGGCCGCGGAAGTGACCGATCACAACATGTTTGCCTCGCTGCGAGTGCGCGAGGGAGACGCCGACGCGGTCTTGGGGGGACTTACTACCTTCTATCCCGACACGATTCGCCCTGCTCTCCAGGTGCTCCCGATGGAGCCAGGCCGCACGATCGTCAGTTCCCTATATGTCGTGATCCTCAAGGGAACTCCCTATTTCTTCACCGACTGTGCGGTGAATATCGAGCCGACCACTGATCAGCTAGTAGAGATCGCTTCGGCCGCGGTCGACATTGCTTTGGAGCATTTCAACCGTCAATCCCGTGTCGCCTTTATCTCTTACTCGGACTTCGGGAGCGCGGCGGGCTCGGAACCGGCGCGGGTGCGACTCGCGGTCGAGCGTTTCCGCAAGCTCCGGCCCGACGTTCCGGCCGACGGGGAGATGCAGGCGGATACCGCGGTGGTGCCCGACCTGATCGCCAGTCGTTCGCCCAACGGTGTTCTCGATCGCTCGGCAAACGTCCTGGTCTTCCCCAATCTGACCGCCGCCAACGCGAGCTACAAGTTGCTCAATCGGCTAGGCGATGCCGAGGTGATCGGCCCCATACTTTCCGGGCTTTCCCGAGCCGTCCACGTCTTGCAAAGGGACGCAGAGGTGAGCGATGTGGTGAATCTCACTGCGATCGCGGTCGCCGATGCCCAGCGGAAAGCGGCTTTGGCCGGGCAGGCGGACGTTTTCCGCTAGGGGTCCTTGGGTAACCTGGCGCTATGTCCGTTTCCTTTGGGGATTCGATTCGGCGCGGCCGGGCAATGGCCGGGTTGAGTCAGGCGAAGGTCGCCGAGCTGATCGGCAAATCCCCCTCGACGGTCCGGTCGTGGGAGCTAGGTCGCACGAGTCCGTCGGAGCCCGGGGTCGTGAGTGCTCTGGCCGCCGTGTTGGGGATCGACGAATCGATCCTGCTTGGTCGAGCTGGTTTTGACGAGCCGGTCTTGACTCCTCGCCCGAGTCTCGAAGAAGAGCTCGACGGTCTGCGCCACAACGACCCAACGCCGATCCCTCCGCCCGAGCCCCTTCCACCCAAAGAAGTCAAGGCGAAAGCGAAGGCCCCCCGCAAACTGCCGGTGTCAAGGCCCTCGCTGTTCGGCCTGCGTGAGGGTCCTCCGCGGCATTTGGTGCCTGAGGGAATCGAGTTGCAGCCACTACCACCCCTGCTCGCCGCAGCCACCTTGCCGGCTGAAACCGAGGAAAAGCCAATCTCCATCACTGTGCTGGAGGCACCCAAGCCTGAGGTGCCCCGCCGGGAGCGCAAGGTCACGGTGCTGCCGCGGGCGGCTACCGGGGCAGCGCGGTCCTACGTCGAGGACTCTGACCAGCTAGAGCTCTACCGCTGGCGCGGAGTGGTGACGATGGTCTGTTTGGTGGTCCTGGCCCTCGCCTTTTGGTGGGCGTTGCGGAACCTGGGAAGCGCCGTTTCCGACTTCTTTGGAAGCTTCATCGATCTGCTGAACTTCTGAGATGAACCGGATCGCACCCCTTTTCCGTATTTAGAGAAGATGGATTCCATACGCGTCATGCGCCGGCTCGCCGCCGGCGACCACAACGCGTTGTCCGCGCTCTATGCCCAGTACGGGCGCGCGGTATTTACGGTGTGTTACCGGGCACTCGGGGTCCGCAGCCTCGCTGAGGAAGCATCTCAACAAACCTTCATTCAGGCTTGGCGGGCCGCGAGCTCATTCGACCTCGCTCGCGAGCCGGGTCCGTGGCTCTATGCCATCGCCCGTCGCGCGGCGGTGGATGTCTATCGCCGGGAACGCCGCCATCGAGCTGATCGTCTCGACGATCCCGAGATAGTGGCGTTACCGCCGTCGTTCGAAGGCATGTGGGAGGCGTGGGAAGTCCGGCGGGCAATCGACTCTTTGACTTCGGAAGAGGCTCAAGTCGTCAAACTCACCTACTTCGATGGCCTGAGCCACGAAGAAACCGCTCACCAACTCGGCATCCCGGTAGGAACAGTGAAAAGCAGGTCAGCGCGTGCACGAAAGCGCCTATCCGTAATGCTTTCCCATTTGAAGGAGGCGACGGCATGAGCGACGAAATCCCCGACCGTTTGAAATCCATCCTCGCCAGCGAGGCCATCTGGCTCGAGCCCTCTCCCGAGCTCGATGAGCGGATCCAGTCGCTAGGAGTCGCGAAGGGTGGCCGAAGAGTCGATTCCAGTTTGCGCAGGTGGCTTCCCGGGGCTGCGGCGCTAGCGGTTCTAATCGTCGGGGCGATTCTGACGTTCGATCGCCCGGACTGGCAGATGGACCTAGTCGCGACCGCCCAGGCACCTGGGGCGTCGGCGGTGGTGTCCGGATGGAACGAACCGGAGGGAACCCGGCTCAGGTTCGACATCAGCGGTTTGCCGGAGGCTGCGTCCGACAGGTATTACGAGATCTGGCTCACTTCAGATGCGGGCTTGCACGTCTCGGGAGGCACCTTCAGCGGGGATGGGGTGCTCACGGCGATGGTCGGGGTCCGCCGAGGCGACTTTCCACGCATTTGGATCACACTTGAAGCAGTGGACGAGGACACTGGCCCGTCACCAAAAACTCTGTTCGACACCGGCATCTGAATTAAACCCGGGGTTTGAACTGAGAGAGCCTCCCTATGAGGGAGGCTCTCTCTGATCTAAACCCCGAAACACTTCGACCGCCGAAGCAATTCGTGCGATCGCCGCAAGGGGACCTTTCTCGCGGGTTTGCAGGGTGCGGTGGTCCGAGTTTGGAGTCGCCACCTCTCCTTAACGGAGGAGCGACGCATCGGTACGGCCAGCGCCGCTCAGCGCTCGGCCACCTCCAGAGTCCCAAAAGTTTTACCCAATGCGGACCACCTCCTTTCTCTGGTGATCCAATTCTGTCATGAATTCCGAGCAAATGAAGCTCATTTTGAAAAAGGAAATCCGTTGGACTCCATCCATTGATCGTTGAAGACTTTCGAGAGATAGCCCCGGCCCGAATCCGGGAGGATCACAACCACGAGCCGGCTGGCGTCCTCTTCGGCTACCTGCAAAGCCGCCGCCGCCGCCATCCCGCACGATCCGCCGACCAGCAGCCCTTCGTCGCGGGCGAGCTGGCGCGTCATCGCAAACGACTCGGTGTCACCGACCTTGATGAACCGGTCGATGAGCTCGAGGTCAACCGTTTCGGGGTAGAAATCTTCTCCCACCCCTTCGACCCGGTATTGATGAATGGACTCGGGGTTGGGGGCGGTAAAGATGGAGCCCTCGGGGTCGGCTCCGACGACGATCACGGCGGGGTTCTGCTCTTTCAGGTAGCGGGCAGCACCCGAGATGGTTCCCCCGGTCCCCACTCCGGCCACGAGGACATCGATCTCTCCGTCGGTTTGCTTCCAGACCTCGGGCCCGGTCGAGCGGTAATGGGCGAGGGGATTGTTGGGGTTCGAGTATTGGTCGGGGTGAAATGCGCCAGGGATCTCTTTGGCTAGCCGCCTCGCTACGCCGTAGTACGACTCGGGATGCTCCGGCAAGAGATCGGTAGGGGTGATCATCACTTCTACGCCGTAGGCGCGCAGGAGAGCGATCTTCTCGTTCGATACCTTGTCGGGCACGGTGCAGATGACGCGGTAGCCACGGATCGCTCCGACCAACGCCAACCCGACCCCGGTGTTGCCCGACGTGGGTTCGATGATCGTGCCCCCCGGCTGGAGGGCGCCGGACGCCTCCGCCGCATCGATCATGGTGACCGCAATCCTCTCTTTGACCGACCCGCCCGGATTGATCGACTCGACCTTCGCCACGAGGTTCCCCGGAGGATGAAGCCGGCTGAGCCGGACGAGCGGCGTGTTGCCGATCAAGCCGAGAACGCTGTCGTGGATCTCCACCGGGACAGCTTATGGGCTCGAATAACGTGACACCGTGGTGAAACGATGGGCCTCCGCGACTCTTGGCTGGAACGTCCTCACCATTCTCTTGGGTGCTCTAGTGCGCGCCACTCACTCGGGGGCCGGATGCGGTCGCTCCTGGCCGAACTGCAGCGGAGAAATCCTGCCCGAGCTGGAAGGCGCAAGGGCGATTGAGTTCGTTCATCGCGCGGCGAGCGGAGTCGCGTTGCTCCTAGTAATCGGATTGGTCGTGCTGGTTTGGTCCAGAACCCTCCGCGGGGAGCCGATCCGGCGGGCAGCCGCCTGGTCGGCCGGGGCGATCGTCGGTGAAGCTTTGATCGGCGCGGCAATTGTCCTTTACGAGTGGGTCGACGCCGACAGCTCGATCGCCCGGGTCGTGGCGGTGCCGCTGCATCTGGTCAACACCTTGCTGCTGCTGGCGGCGTTAACGCTGGTTCTTTGGTTTGCCTCCGGCGGCAACCGACTCGCCCTTCAAGGTCCAATCAGGAAGTGGCTCGGCGCCGGCGCTGCCGCCTTGGTCGCGATCGCCGCCACCGGCGCGGTCACTGCTCTCGCCGACACCCTGTTTCCGAAAGACGGATCCGGCCTTTTGGATGCGTCCCACTTCCTCTCGGATCTGAGGGTTGTTCATCCCTTGCTGGCTATAAGCGTGGTGGCCTCCGCCGCCATCGCTTCCCGCTTGGCCCACGGCTCACGGTCTCCTGTTTGGCACCCGTTGGCGATTGTCACGCTGAGCCAGCTTGGAATTGGGGCCGCCAACATCTGGCTGGGTACGCCGGTGTGGCTCCAGCTCGTTCATCTCCTGGTCGCGGATGTGATCTGGATTCTCTACGTCTGGCTCGCGGCTCAGGTGCTCGCGAGGAGCGAGGCCAGCTCGGTGGGCGACGAAGTCGGATTCAGACACACCATCCCCGAACACAGGTAGGCGATACCACCGGCCCGCCCGGGTCGATTCGCCAGCAGCGGAACCAGGTCGGTTTCTCTCTCGACTGCGGCCAGCGCGACGTTCGGTCGAAAGCTCTTCCAGTAGACGGCTTCCATCTCGGCTTGTTCGGGTCCCACGATTGCCAGCTCGTGTGTTTCGGAATGGATCGTGTCGAGTAACGCCATGCCATAGCCGACGCCGCTCGGATAACGGTCGATCAATGGGGCGATCCCTTTCAAGTTCGTCAGCGCCGATTCACGTAGTTCGTTCTCACCGGTATAGAGCGAAAGCTGTAACAGGGCTTCGGCGGCCAGGGTGTTGCCCGAGGGCAGGGGGTTGTCGAAGAGGTCGCGCGGACGCTTGATCAGGTCATCAGTCTCCGAACTGAACATGGCGCCGCCGTCGGCAGCTCCGAACCGCTTGGGGATCTGACGGATGAGCCGCTCACCGGCCTGGTACCACCCGACCTCACCCGTGGCGGCGAACAGGGAGAGCAGCGCCATCCCCATGGCGCCGTAGTCCTCCAGAAAGCCGGCTGTGTTGCCAGCCCGGCCCTTGGCCCAGGTCCTGAGCAGCGACCCGTCAGAAGAACGCATCTCTTGCACAACGAACTCCGCCGCCCTCCCGGCAGCTTCGAGGTATCGAGTTTCGCGGAGGGCTGCCCCGGCTTCGGCCAGTGCCCGGATGGCGAGGCCGTTCCACCCCGCCAGCACCTTGTCATCTTTTCCGGGCCGGACTCGCGTACTTCTTCGCTCAAGCAAGCGTCTCCGCACCGGTTCGACCCGCGGATCGGACGGATCGCCAGTCATCAGCAGGATGTTCTGTCCCTCGAAGTTTCCAGCCTCGCTGACGCCGTAGATTTCCTTCGCCCAGGAGACATCATCGCCGGCGACTTCGACGAACTCTGGATAGCTCCACACGTAGAACTTGCCCTCGACGCCTTCGCTGTCGGCGTCCTCAGCTGACATGAATCCGCCGGCTTCGTGGCGAAGGTCGGTCAGGAGATAGTCGAGCGTTTTCCGGGCGACTCCGATCAGGTCGGCTCGATCACTCTCAATCCCAGTCCAGAGATAGAGCCGGGCTAGTTGGGCATTGTCGTAGAGCATCTTTTCGAAATGCGGCACAACCCACTGTGGGTCGACCGAATAGCGGGCAAACCCACCGGCGAGTTGATCGTGGATCCCGCCAGCGGCCATAGCGATGAGCGTCTCCGTGAGCATTGACCGGGCCTCCGGCTCCCGCAGTCGCAGCAGAAACTCGAGCAGTGGCTGCTGGGGGAACTTCGGCGCCCGGCCGAACCCTCCATACGTGCGATCGAATGTGCCCGCGATTGTCCGCAACGCTGAAGCGAGCGCGGCTGGACCGGGGAGCTCGTCGGCTGGGGCAAGCTCGGCACTCAGGGCTTCCTTGATGCGGCTCGCCTGCTGGGTCACATCGCCTCGCTCGTGCTCCCAGGCGTGAGAAATGGCCGCCATAACCCGGCGGAACGAGGGCATGCCACCGCGGTCGTCCTTGGGGAAGTAAGTGCCGGCGTAAAACGGTTCTGCTTCTGGGGTGAGCCAGACAGTCATCGGCCAGCCGCCTTGACCGGTCATCGCCTGAACCGCCTCCATATATACGGCGTCAACGTCGGGACGCTCCTCCCGGTCGACCTTGATATTGACGAATCGGCGATTCATTTCCTCGGCCGTCGCCTTGTTTTCGAATGACTCGTGAGCCATGACGTGGCACCAATGGCAGGCGCTGTAGCCGACCGACAGCAGGACCGGCAGGTCGCGCCGGCGCGCTTCGGCGAACGCCTCATCCCCCCACTCGAACCAGTCGACGGGGTTGTCGGCATGCTGGAGGAGGTAGGGGGAGGTTGAAGCCCCCAGTCGGTTCGCTATGTCTGGCTTCCCCTCTTCGCCCGAGCTTTGATGATCAACCTGATCGTCATCGGCAGGGCCACAAGAACGATCTGACCTCCGGCATGCATCCATCCTTTCTTGGGTGAGCGTTCCCATCCTGGTCGGGTATGGGGGCAAAACGCGGTCCTGGCCGAGGAATAGAACTAGCCCATTTCGAGGTTGAATTTGTGTGCCCACGCCCGCGCTTTGGGGCCGAATTTGGGGGGTTCACAAAGTGACTCGCCTGTGTCATAGTGGACTATCCAAGGAAGAGGGCGTCCCCACCGCCCGTTGGAGGATTCAAACCAGATGACCACCGCTGAGTCGACCCGCGACCGCGCCCTTGAAAAGGCGCGGCGAGAGCGTCTCCAATCCAAACTCACCGACGAAAGAGGCCGCCTTACAACGGACCTCGTTTCACAATATCTCACCGCCATCGGTGAGTACGACTTGCTCACCGCCGAACAGGAGGTGGAGCTTGCCCAACGCATCGAGACCGGTGAAGAAGCGGGCGTCCGTCTCCAACGCGGGGACTTCAAGGACAAGAAAGAGGACTTCGAGCTACGCCGAAAGGAGCGCCAGGGCCGGGAGGCCAAGGACGCCTTCCTGACTGCCAACCTCAGGCTGGTAGTCGCCAACGCTCGCCGGTATGCGAACACGTCCGGCATCGACTTTCTCGATCTGATCCAGGAGGGAAACCTGGGCTTGATCCGCGCCGTCGAGAAGTTCGACTGGCGTAAGGGTTTCAAGTTCAGCACCTATGCCACCTGGTGGATCCGTCAGGCCATCACGCGTGCCATCGCCGACAAGTCGCGCACGGTCCGTATCCCTGTCCACCTCCACGACACCCTCGCCGCGGTGCGTGCTGCCCAGGCCAGCCTGAAGGCTGAACTGGGTCGGGATCCACGACCCGAGGAGATCGCAGAAGAGGCGGGCGTCACCGTCGACAAGGTCGAGCTGGCGCTCGGCGTCGCCGACACTGTTTCACTCGAACAGCCCGTTGGTGAGGACGGCGCCCAGCTCGGAGATTTCATCGAGGATGAAGACGCCGCCGACCCGGTGCAGATGACCGAAGAGATGGATGTCGCCGACTCGCTGCGCCGCTCGATCGAGCGCCTGCCGTTGCGTGAGGGTCGGATCCTTGCTCTTCGTTACGGCTTTTACGACGGCGTGCCTCGCACCCTGGAGGAGATTGGCGAAGAGTTCAATCTCACCCGGGAGCGGATTCGCCAGTTGGAGAAACTGGCGCTCTGCCGGTTGCGCCATCCCTCGTTTGGCATTCGCGAACAAGACCTGATCTAAACCGGACTCCGGTTGTCCGATTAAGCGGCTCCCGTTTAGATAAACAGGCGGCCGCTTTTTCGTTTACCGTCATTCAATGCTCTTGCGCGAACTGGTGGGGACCTCGGCCCGAGTTTGTGGCCCCGACACCACCTTGCGCGAGGCCGCGGCAGAGATGGCCTCGCGGGGGCATGGCTCGCTGGGGGTCGTCGACGGACGAGAGTTGTTGGGTCTCGTCACCGAACGCGACCTCATCGGTGCACTGGGCCGCGGAGCAGATGTAGATCAAGTCAAGGTCTCCGCGGTAATGAGCCCCGATCCCGACGTCTTCTCACCGGACTTCGACATCCGCGAAGCAGCCGAGTGGCTGGCGGAATCGTCCTACCGCCATCTCCCCGTCGTCGAAAACGGAGACCTCCTGGGGATCGTCTCGGTCCGCGACATCCTGATCGCGATGGTCGACTCGGAAACCTAAGGTTTGTGTAGTCGCACAGCGACAAAATCGCCTAAGGAATCGGAACCCAGACCAGTTTCAGTTCCGTCACCTTGACGTCGACCTTCTCGAGTGGAATCGAAACCTCCTCGATCAGCGCGGCCTTGTCATCCATCTCGATCCGGATGGCGTCGATGTCCTCGGCGAGATCCTGTTCGACGGAATCGAGGTCGGCCATCTTGTCGGCTACGGCCTCAGAGGCACTGTCGCGCCGAGCTTCGGTGCGTCTGGTCTGCGAACGCCGGTTGGCGGCCTTGGTAATCGTGCTCGATCGTCGTCCGCCCAGCAGTGCCCCCAGGAGATCGCCTGCTCCTGACATGACCTCTTGCTGACGGCGAGCCTCGACGTCGGCTTCGAGATCGGCGGCTTTGCGCTGGGCGGTTGCGATCTGATCCTTCACGCGGTCGATGCGGGCGTCGTACTTTTGCTTCAAGGCGGCGATGGCGTCCGCGGTTGCCGCCTCGGCCGCGCTGATCGTTCGGGCCCGAAAGTCCGACTCCAATTCGCCTACACGTGAATAGAGCTTGAAACCGGGGTTCTTCCAAATCTGGATCGATTTTCGAGCCACCAGGTATCCGACCAGGTCTGTCTCGAGCTTCTTCCATGCCGCGGCTTTGTCGACGGCAAAACCGGGGAGCAGGTATTCCCCGGTTGAAGGTGATTCGCCGGAAAAGTCTCGCGGATCATGATCGACGGGGATCAGATTCTCCGGGGTGAGGACTCCGCCGGGCTCGGTCAGAACGGCCTCAAAAGTCTCGGTGTGGCTCACATCTGCCTGGGTGTCGTCGTAAAGGAGGCTGACCGTGGCGGCCACCATCGGCGCGAATCGCGAGGCACTCTGATCGGCGCCGACCTGCGATCCCCAGGTCGCAGCCGGATCCAAGATATGTCGACGAGATTCCTGATGCAACGCCTGGTGCCACGGCGACGGTGTCGCTGCCGGGCGGGACCGGCGGAGCCTCCGAAGGACCGACAATCGAGTCGACCCCGGGGTCGACTCGATTGTCGGTGAG
Organism: uncultured Acidimicrobiia bacterium; assembly: GCA_963761985.1. Taxonomy (GTDB): domain Bacteria; phylum Actinomycetota; class Acidimicrobiia; order Spongiisociales; family ZC4RG35; genus JACCTH01. The sequence continues at coordinate 117,934 of CAVXIT010000001.1, read as the reverse complement.
CTGCGCGACTTGCTGCTTGCTCAACGGTCCGGCCAGATAGGACATTGCCCAACGGCTGGTGATCAGCTCGGGCTCGCTGCCTCGCGTCGTGTGAAGCACGAACTGGCGCTTGCCCAAGCCCGAGATCCGCTTGTCGAGAGCGTCGACATCGACTCCGCCGCTGGCGCTCTGCAACGCTTCAAGTATGCGGGCCTTGTCCCGCTCAGTTTGGAGGCGGCCAATCAGCCAGGTGCCGGCGTTGGACATGATCTTGTAGTCGAAGTCCATCGGGTTCTGGGTGGCCAGGACCAGTCCATAGCCAAAAGCCCGAGCTTGCTTGAACAGCGTGAGGATCGGCTTCTTCGATGGCGGCTCGGCCGTGGGTGGACAGAAGCCCGCGATCTCGTCCATGTACAGCAGCACCCGAAGATCAGACGAACCCTGCTGCGACCGCATGTGGGTCACCAGTTTCGACAGCAGCAGTGTGACGAAGAACTGTCTTTCGGGCTCAGAGAGATGGGCGAGGTAAAAGATCGGCGCCGATATCCGTTCGCCGTCGAACACCAGCTTTTGAATGTCCAACGCCACGCCTTCTCTCCAGGCTGCGAACGAAGGCGAAGCCACGAGCCCGTTCAGGCGCATCGCCAGGTTGGTTCGGTCCTTAGGAGGAAAGAAGGCGTCGAGCTCGAACACGCCCAGCTTGCGGAAAGGCGGCTTCTGGACCTGGCCGATCAGCGTCGCGAGGTCGAGGTTCTGCCCGCCGACCCAGGCGGTCTCGATGATGTTGGCGAGGAGGATGTGTTCTGGGCCCGAGATGGGATCCGAATCGATCCCGGCGAGGACAAGCAGAGAGGAGACGTAATTCTCGATCTCATCCCGGATCGATTCGGTGTCTGCGCCAGCGGGCGCAGCGAGACTGCCGAGAACGTTCAGAGGCACCCCGGCCGTGGACCCAGGGGTGTAGACGGTGAACCGGGTTCCGTCCTTGAGTTGTTCCATACGTTCGGGGTTCACCTGCCATGAGGCGAGACCGTCGCGCCACTCGCCCGCGATCCGCGCCGCGAGTTCGTCAGTCGTGAGACCTTCGCGCCGGGCTACCCCTTCGTCTACCCAGGGTTTGAAACTTGCGGGTAACAGGTCGGGAAAATTCAAAAGGAGGTTGGTCATGTCCCCTTTGGGATCGATGATCAGGCTCGGGATACCGTCGAGAAGCGCCTCCTCGAGCAGACACACCCCGAGACCGGTCTTCCCTGACCCTGTCATCCCGACGATCACGCCATGAGTCGTGAGGTCGGCGGCCTCGTAATGCAGCGGGTCGCCACGCTTCCCCTGCTCGTCGAGCTTGGCGCCGAGATAGAAGCTGCCGGGGGCGTCGATCGTCATCGGCCCGACCTTAATTCAATCGGGCGATGCCCCTTGGGCCGATAAACTTCCGCGATCCAATGACAACCCGTCGACCACCCGCGTCCCCATTGGGAGTGCTCGCCCAGGGTGTGCGCCTCATTGCGAAGTTCGTTCGCTGGCGACCCCGCACCTTCGTTCGGGCCGTCTTCGGCGCGGCCATGTACGCCTCGGCCATCATCCTCTCTGCGTTGATCGTTGGGCGCCTCACCGATGAGTTGATCATTCCGGTGCTCGATCAAGGCGAATCAGCTGAGGGTCGCATCCTTCCGGGCCTCGCTCTCATCCTCGCGGTCGCGCTATGGAAGGCAGCCGGGATCATCATCCGCCGCTTTGGCGCTTCGTGGCTGCAGACAAACACGCAGTCCGACATTCGCATGCGGCTCATCAAGCACCAGTTGCAGCTGAAGCTGGGATGGATCACCCGACGGACGACAGGGGACCTTCTCGCGGTCACCGACTCTGACACCAGCCGATCCAGCTTTATCCTCGCCCCTCTTCCCTATGCCAGCGGGGTTTCGCTCCTGTTGGTGGGGACGGTGGTGATGATTCTTTCGATCGACCTCTGGCTGGGGCTGCTGACGATCGCGGCGGTGTTCGCCATCGTCTACACGGAGATGACGGGGAGCTGGAGCGCGTTTTCGGGCTTCGAGAAAATCCAATATCTGCGCGGAGTGGTCAGCGACGTCGCTCACGAGAGTTTCGACGGCGCGCTCACCGTCAAGGCTCTTGGGCGGGAAGCCAGTGAGACCGCTCGCTTCGACCGCGCGGCCGGAAACCTGGCAGACGAATACGTGAGGCTCGGGCGCAAGTTCGCCTTCTTCCGAACGATCGCCGACAGCATTCCTCAGCTCGCCGCCATCCTGCTCATTGTCCTCGGCGCAATTCGCATTGGGAACGGTGCCGTCACTCCCGGACAGATGATCAGCGTTGCCTATCTCTTCGCTCTGTCGGCCGTGCCGGTTCGCCTGGTCGGGTATGTCATTTGGGAGATGGCCTCCAGCCTGGCGGGGTGGGAGCGCGTGCAAGATGTTCTGGTCGCCGACGACTTCGTCAAATACGGGGAACTCAGCGCCACGAGCGATCGATCCGGGGCAGCGCTGGCGGGCGAAGAAGTCGCCTTCTCTTACGGTGGCGAGGTCCCGGTGCTGCGCGGTGTAAACCTCGAGGCGCCTGAAGGCACGACCGTCGCCATCGTCGGCGCCACCGGCTCGGGTAAGACCACTCTGGTTCTCCTCCTCGCCAGGCTCTGGGACCCCGAAACGGGGAGTATCACCCTCGATGGACGAGATCTCCGTCAGTTCGGACGCTCCGAGTTGCCGCAAGAAGTGTCCTACGTCGCCCAAAACGCCTTCCTCTTCGACGACACCGTGCGGGGCAACATCGATCTGGGGGCGGATATCCCCTTGGCGGAAATCGAGGAAGCCGCTCGGCTCGCAGGCGCCCACGGCTTCATCAGTGCGCTCCCGCGTGGCTACGACACCCGCCTCGGTGAGCGCGGCACATCGCTGTCAGGGGGCCAACAACAGCGAATCGCCCTGGCTCGTGCCCTGGTTCGCAAGCCTCGCTTGTTGCTGCTCGACGATGCCACTTCGGCAGTCGATCCGTCGGTCGAGGCGAACATTCTCCGCAAGCTCACACGCGCGGATCTGCCGGCCACCCTGGTCATCGTCGCCTATCGACGGGCCTCGATCATGCTCGCCGACCGCGTTGTATATGTCGAAGACGGCGAAGTCGCGGCGCAGGGCACCCACGAGGAGTTGTTGGCGACGACGCCCGGATATGCCCGAATTCTGCGGGCTTACGAAGAGGACCTCGAGCAGCGGAGAAGTGCATGACGACCGAGCCAGTCGTCCTCGACGAGGAAGAAGAGGTTGTCGGCGAGCCGATATCGACCACACAAGCGCTTCGACGCGCGTTTGTCGAAGCCCCGACGCTGCGCCGGGGACTGTTCGGCACCATCGGGCTGTCCTTACTAGGCACCATCGGCCAACTAATCGTTCCGGTGGTGGTCCAGCAAATCACCGACCAAGAACTTCTCAGCGAGGCAGGGCCCCGGATCGATGTCGTCATCGGCCAGGGAGCATTGGCGATCGGCCTTCTTTTCCTCACGGCCCTCGCCACACGGGCCGCAGTTATGCGATTGGCCAATCTGACGGCTGGTGGTCTCCGTGAGTTGCGGGTGAAGCTGTTTGCGCATCTCCATCGCCTGTCGATCCTTCATGTGCAGTCAGAACGGCGCGGTGCTCTCGTCTCCCGGGTCACGAACGACATCTCCACCATCCAAGAGTTCATGGAGTGGGGTGGGACCGGCATGTTGATCGGTTCGGCCCAGGTCCTGCTCGCCCTTGCCGTCATGTTCTTTTACCAATGGCAGCTGGCGCTGCTCGTGCTGGTTGGGGTGGTCGTCTACGTAGTGATGCTTCTCTTCTTTAAGGGAGTCTTGCAAAGGTCCCAGGATCAGGTACGGGAAAGAGTGGCTGATTCTCTTTCCGTCATGAGCGAGACCATTACCGGCCTTCCGATCATCCGCGCCCACGGTGTCGAGGAGACGGCAATTACTCGGGTCGATAACGTGCTCAAGGCACAGGTCGAAGTCGAGCACAGGGCTAATCGCCTGTCAGCCATTCTGTTTTCCTCTGCCGAACTTTTCGCAGCCAGCATCACGGCGATGGTGATCGGCATCGGAATTGTCCTCGGAGCCGCCGCAGGAACCTCGGCCGGAGTGCTGCTGGCTTTCCTGTTTCTGGTCAACCTGATGATCGATCCGGTTCAGGTCCTGGTCGAGACGATCGATCAGGCTCAACGAGCCGCGGCGGGGGTGAGACGAGTCTTGCGAGTGCTCGACACAACCGTTGACATCCCCGATCCCGTAAACGGCGTCGATCTTCCGGAGGGTCCGCTCGGGCTTTCGATGCGAGACGTGACTTATCGCTATCCCTCAGGGCCGGTGGTGCTATCTGACATCACCCTGGACATACCCGCAGGCCGGCGGGTGGCGATCGTTGGCGAAACCGGCTCCGGCAAGACGACCTTTGCCAAAGTCGCTACGCGGCTTATCGAGTCTGATGAGGGGGAGGTTGCCATCGGTGGCATCGCCCTCCAGAACGTCAAGTTCTCCTCGTTGCGGAAACGGGTGGCTTTTGTGCCTCAGGAGGGATTCCTCTTCAACGCAACGGTCGCCGAGAACATTCGCTACGGCGCCCCTGGCGCGTCGGATGCGGAGATCGAAGGCGCGATCGAGCAACTCGGTCTTACCGAGTGGGTCGAGCGTCTACCAGTCGGGCTCGCGACCGAGGTGGGGGAGCGAGGATCAAATCTTTCGACCGGGGAACGTCAGTTGGTGGCGCTCGTCCGAGCCTGGATCTCGGCTCCGGACTTACTGGTCCTAGACGAGGCGACCTCGGCGGTCGATCCATACCTCGAGGTGTCTTTGCGCCGAGCGATCGAGCTCCTCACCGCCGGGCGAACCTCGATCACCGTTGCCCACCGACTTTCCACTGCGGAGGCCTCCGACGAAATCCTCGTGTTCGACCATGGCGGCTTGGTGGAGCGAGGCACCCATGCCGAGCTCCTTGCTCGCGGTGGGGTCTATTCCGGCCTCTACGCCGACTGGGATCGCGGGGTAAAAAGCGCCAGCTGACTGATAAGTCAGCGGTTCTCCCCAGGGGAGTGCGGGAGGGGGCTTTCTCAGAGGTCTATGCCCCCGACCCCGCCTTCGGTTGCTCTCCCCGGGGAGAGACTCGGAAGGTGAGGTCGTTGGGGAGGGCGATGGTTCGGCTAACTGTGCAAAGCCGGTCGCGAGTCTCCTCCACCGCTCTTGGCAATACGGCTCGGGCCCTCTCGCCGCCGTCCCCTTCTGGAAAGTCGATCTTGAAGTCGAGCGCCAGGTTGATCAAGCGATTGCCTTGCTCGTCGCGGATCTTGTCGCCATGAGCTTCGACCGAGAACATCTCCGGCTCTGATCGTTTGCTGGTGATGTGATCCACATCCGACGCCGCGCAACACGCCATGGCCGCGAGCAGCAACTCGACCGCGGACAAAGCACCTCCGCCTTCGCCCACTTCGATCGAGTCACCCGCGGCATTCGTGACCCGATAGCGGGCCAAAGCGATTCGATCGACGGTCACCGTTCGCAATGTTTCCGGGCTCATTGCTTGTCCTTCTCGAGGTCGCGTCCAAAGCGATCGAAGTCTGGGAGCTTGATGCCTTGCTCGGCTACGACTTGGTCTGCCAATTCGATCGCCTTCCGCAGATCAAATCGCTCGGCATCCGCCCAAGGGTCGTCAGATAGGGTGAACGAGCTGAGCTCAAAGGCGCCGGGTTCGGTTTTGGACAGCGCGCTCCAGGAGATCGGCATGGCGATGGGAGCACCTGGCAGCGGCCGCAGCGAGTAGGGCGCGACCCCCGTGGAACCGAAGTGGTTGCGCATCCAGTCGATGAAGACCCGACCCTTCCGTTCCTTCTTCAAGAATTCGACGGTGAGCTGCTCGGCATGGGCTTGCGCCAACATGACCGCCAGGGTTTGCGAGAATCGGCCGATGTCCTCGAAGGAAACGGTGGCAGCCAGCGGGGTGACGACGTGAAAGCCTTTCGATCCGGATGTCATCACCCAGGATGGGACTTCGAAAGACTCGAGCAAGTCGGCTGTCGCCCGGGCAGCTAAACGAGCGCCGGCGACGTCGCCCGCCTCAGGGTCGAGGTCGAACACCAGCCGGTCGGGGTGTTCGAGGTCGTTGGTTCGAAACCCGGGGATATGGAATGTGATCGTGTTCTGGTTGGCGAGATAGCTCAGACCGGCAAGGTCGTGGATGACCGGGAACTCGACCGTTCCGCCTTGTTTGGGGAGCTCGAGGCGATCGATGAACGGTGGGAAACCCTTGCCGGCGTTCTTCTGCATGAACCCCGGTTTGCCGATGCCTTGCGGGAACCTCTGGAGGGTCAGCGGGCGGTCGATCAAGTGAGGTAAAAGTCGCTCGGACACGTATTCGTAATAGCCGACGACTTCGCCTTTGGTCACCCCGCTGTCGGGGAAGAGGACCTTTTCGGGATGAGATACGGAGGTCAGAATCTTGATTCTTCCACCTACCATCAACCTCGGTGGCCAACGATCAAGACACCCCTTCTGACTTCGGGTCAAACGCTTGGATCCTCGAAGACATGCGAGAGCGGTGGCTCGACGACCCCCTCTCGGTGAGTGAGACCTGGAGGTCCTACTTCAACGGCGACAGTCCCGCCGTTGCCGAACCGACTCCTGCGCCAGCCCCGACTCCGGCAGCCGCACCGCCCCAAGCTGTTCCGCCGAAGAAGGCCGATTCGCCGGTCGAGGCCGATCCGCCGATCAAAGTCGCACCGAAGGCGCAAACATTCCGTGACGCGACCGTGTTACGCGGGCCGGCTGCGATTGTGGTCGAGCGGATGGAGGCGAGCCGGGAGATTCCCACCGCCACCTCGGTGCGGACGGTCCCGGCCAAATTGCTCGAAGTCAACCGGCTGATCCTCAACAACCAGCTCAAGCGGCTGACTGAAGGCGGGAAGGTCAGCTTCACCCACTTGATCGGTTATGCGATTGCGCGAGCATTCAAAGAGCTTCCTCATCTCAATGTCGCTTTCGCCGAGATCGACGGCAAGCCTCACGTGGTCCGCTATCCGCATGTCAACTTGGGCCTGGCCATCGACCTCGAGCGAAAAGATGGGTCAAGGGGGCTGGTGGTACCGAACATCAAAGAGGCCGACACCCTCGACTTTCGAGCGTTCTGGCAGAAATACGAGGAGCTGGTCGGGAAGGCTCGCAACAATCGCCTCAGCCCCGACGATTTCGCCGGGACCACAGTCACTCTCACCAATCCCGGCACGATCGGAACGGTGCAGAGCGTTCCCCGGCTGATGCCCGACCAGGGCGTGATCGTCGGTGTCGGCGCCATCCAGTACCCACCTGAATATCAGGGATCCGATGCCGCCTTCATTGCCAGCCAGGGCATCGGTCGCATCGTGACTTTGACCTCGACCTACGACCATCGGGTTATCCAGGGTGCACAATCGGGCGAACTGCTGGCACGCGTCCATGAGCTCCTGCTCGGCGAGGGAGACTTCTATGACGAGGTGTTCGCCGCTCTCGGCATCCCCTATACGCCGGCGCGCTGGGCCATCGACGACAACCCTCCCGCGGGGAGTCCTCACTGGGCGGAGAAGCAAGCGAATGTGTTCCGCCTCATCAATGCCTTCCGCGTACGCGGCCACCTGATCGCGGACCTAGACCCTCTCCGGCAGAAGGCTCCGACCCTCTACGCCGAGCTTGACCCTCTTTTCTATGGATTGACGATCTGGGACCTCGATCGCCAATTCGCCACCGGGGGTTTGGCGGGGACTCAGATCATGACCCTCGGGCAGATCCTCTCTCGTTTGCGGGATGCCTATTGCCGCACCGCCGGGATCGAGTTCATGCATATGCAAGAGACCGAGCAGAAGCGCTGGATTCAGGATCGCGTGGAGGTACCTCGGGTCGAATTGAGCCACGACGAGAAGATCAGAATCCTCCGCAAGCTCAATCAGGCCGAGGCATTCGAGCGTTTTCTCCACACCAAGTACGTCGGGCACAAGCGCTTTGGTCTCGAGGGCTCGGAGTCTGTGATTCCGATGCTCGATTCGCTGCTGTCGGCGGCTGCCCTCGACGGCATGGAAGAAGTCGTGATCGGGATGGCGCATCGCGGGCGGCTCAACATCCTCACCAACGTGATCGGCAAGAGCTACGCCAAGATCTTCCGCGAATTCGAAGGCGACCTCGATCCGGACACCACCGGGGGATCGGGCGACGTCAAATATCACCTCGGTTTTAGCGGCAAGTACGAGACCGCCGACGGGTCGATGATCGGTGCGCAATTGGTCGCCAACCCGAGCCATCTCGAAGCGGTCGATCCGGTTCTCGAAGGAGTGGTGCGCGCCAAGCAGGAGAAAAGAGGTCCCCAGGGGCACACCCAGGTGCTCCCGATCTTGCTCCATGGCGACGCCGCCTTCGCCGGGCAAGGCGTCGTGGCCGAGGTGTTCAACCTTTCCCAACTGCGCGGCTACCGGACCGGCGGCACCGTCCACATCGTGATCAACAACCAGGTTGGCTTCACGACCTCGACTCTCGATGCCCGGTCGAGCTTCTATGCCACCGATGTCGCCAAAATCGTCGCCGCTCCCATCATCCACGTAAACGGCGATGACCCCGAGTCGGTCGTTCGTGTGGCCCGCTTCGCTTTTGCCTTCCGCCAGGCGTTCAACCGCGACGTGGTCATCGACATGATCTGCTACCGGCGACGCGGTCACAACGAAGGTGACGAGCCTTCTTACACCCAGCCGCTGATGTACAAGCTCATCGACGAGAAGCGCCCGGTCCGTCACCTATATATGGAGAGGCTGGTGAGCACCGGCGACATCTCAGTGGAGGACGGGGAGCGGATCATGGCGGAGTTCTCCGAGATTCTCGACCATGCCTTCGCCGAGACTCGCAACTCGGCTCCAGCCGTTCGCCCGAGCCCCCTGCAGCCAATGAGCAACGAAGAACCGGAAACACGTGTACCGGCGGAACGGCTCAAGCACATCCTCTCGTACATCACCACTCCGCCGCCTGATTTCGTCGTTCATCCCAAACTGCAAAAGGTCGTCGCCGATCGGGCAGGCGCCTTCGAAGCCGATGCCTTCGACTGGGGAACGGCCGAGGCGCTGGCAATCGGGTCGTTGGCGCAAGATGGCATTCCCGTGCGGTTGTCCGGAGAGGATTCGCGCCGGGGCACCTTCAGTCATCGACATGCCGAGCTCACTTCGTTCGATACGGGCTCCGAGTGGACGCCGCTCCAACTGCTGACCGCCGGCGTTACCCGGGTCCGAATCGTCGACTCGCTTCTCTCCGAGTTCGCCGCGGTGGGTTTCGAGTACGGATACTCCGTCGAGTGGTCGGAGGCATTTGTGGCCTGGGAAGCGCAGTTCGGCGACTTCACCAATGGTGCTCAAGTGATCATCGACCAATTCATGGCGGCTGGCGAGGCCAAATGGGGTCAACAGTCGGGTCTCACGCTTCTCCTTCCCCACGGTTACGAGGGACAAGGACCGGAACATTCGTCAGCTCGTATCGAACGCTTCCTCGAGCTCTGCGCTCACGAGAACATGCGGGTCATCGTCCCCTCGACCAGCGGCCAATACTTCCACCTGCTGCGACGGCAAGCGATGTTGCGACCGCGCAAGCCCCTGATCGTCTTCACCCCCAAGTCGCTGCTCCGGACCAAGGAATCGTTTGCGACCGCCGAGGTGCTGGTCAACGGACGGTTCGAACCGATCCTCGAAGACGGCGTGGCGTCGAACGGCGCACGTCGGATTGTGCTGTGCTCGGGCAAGGTCTATCACGATCTGGCCAAGCATCGGGCGGCGGTCGAAGCGAACGATGTCGCCCTGGTGCGTGTCGCCCAGCTATATCCCGTCGAGGAGAACCGTTTGTCCGAGGTGGCGGAGCGAAGCCCCGGCGCCGAACTCGTCTGGTGTCAGGAAGAACCCGAGAACATGGGAGCGTACCGATTTCTCGCCCCGCATCTAGGGGAGATTTTCGGACGCGATCCGGTTTACTCAGGTCGGTCCGCCGCCGCCTCTCCTGCCAGCGGCTCAAACAAGGTTCATCATCAGGAACAAGAAGCCCTCATCAAGAAGGCGATCGAGGGTTAGAGAGGCGGAGGGAGGTAGTGAGCCTGGTGAAACTCGCCGGCTTTGACCCCGATCTCCCAGGTGGAGCCTTTCTTGCAGTCGAATCCGGACTTGAGGCTGGTGCCGTGTCTGACCATCCAATCGAGAACGGCGGGGATCACGTCTCCATGCGAGCAGAGCACCGCATTGGTGCCGGCCAGTTCGCGACAAAGATCACGCGCCGGGCGATGCCCCATGCCTTCCGCGAGCTCGTCCCGTTCCTCGATCTTGATGCCTAGCGAAGAAGCCAGGGGTTCGACTGTCTGCCGGCATCGCAAGAAGGGACTGGTCAGGATCCGCTCGATTTCTCGGTCGGCGAAAGCTTCGGCTAGCGCTTCGGCCTGACGCTGCCCCCGGCGGCTAAGGGGCCGCAAGGCATCGTCACCGGACCACTCCGACCGACTGCCCGCGGCCCCGTGCCGTACCAGCATCAGCGTACCGGTGGTGAGGATTTCATTCGGGTTGACCGACTTGAGCACGGTGCGGTCCTGCTTGTAGGTGAGAAGTTTGCGCGCTTCCTCGATTGACAACCATCGGAGTTCATCGACCTCATCGTTTGGTTGGAATGGAGTCGACCTGACTTCTCGCATGGAGAACCAGTGCACGACCTTGTTCTCGTTCTCATGGGGATACTGGCTCTTGCCGAGCTCGCCGACGATTCGCGGCTGCACTCCGGACTCTTCCTCGACCTCTCGCAATGCGGTGGCTTCGATCGATTCCGCGTTGTCCGCCTTACCCTTGGGCAAAGTCCAATCGTCGTAGCGGGCACGGTGGATGATGAGAACCTCAGGGCCGTCGGCGCCCTTTCGGATCACGGCGCCGCCCGCGGCGACGATGTCAGCCAAGGCGATCAGCTAGCGCTTGAGGCCGTCGTGGTTGTTTTGGAAGCCGTCGGTGCGAGTTGGCTCGACCCCGGTCAGGTCGATGCTCAAGGTGCCACAAGCCAGACAGATCCGACGAACGATCCCGCCGCCTGCCTCGGTCGCCAGGCCGTAGCGATGCTCGCCGCGCCGGCACGACGCCTGGTCTCGCCATCGGGTAGTCGCGTGACGTGGACTTCTCGCCATGGAGCGAGGCTAGACCGATAGAGAGTGGCAAAACCAGGACTATTTCTTTCTTACCCGAGAGCCTGTTCGATAGCGGCTCCGATGCGGCGCTGATCGATCAAAGCATGCTTCTCGATCGCGAACTGGGGCCAGGGAGCATCGAAGCCGGTCAATCGAACGATGGGTGCCTGGAGCGAAAAGAGACAGCGCTCCGCGATCACTGCCGCAACCTCGGCTGCGACCCCGGCGGCTCCTTGCGGCTCCTGGACCAGGAGCAGTCGGCCCGTCTTCTCCACGGACGCGATCACGGCCTCGCGATCCCAGGGAAAGAGTGTGCGGAGATCGATCACTTCAACCGAAGAGCCTGATTCCTGAGCAGCCCGCAGGGCCGGCGGCACCATTCCGCCGTAGGTGACCAGGGTCAGTTCGTCGCCTTCCTGGCGCACTCGCGCCGAACCAAGCGGGATCTCATAGTGCTCGGTGGGAACCTGGTCGCGGGTCGCCCGGTAGAGAACCTTGGGCTCGAGGAAGATCACCGGATCCGGACTGGCCAAAGCGGCGGCCAGCAGTCCTTTGGCGTCATATGGAGTCGAAGGGCAGACGACTACCAGACCCGGCGCATGGACGAAATAGGCCTCGGGTGAGTCGCAATGATGTTCGTGGGCGCCAATCCCGGCGCCGTTGGGAAATCGAACGACGACCGGCACCGGCAGGTGGCCCCGGGTCCGAAAACGGAAACGCCCCAGATGCGAAACGATCTGATCGAAGGCTGGGTAGACAAAACCGTCGAACTGGATTTCCGCCACGGGGCGGGCTCCAGCCATCGACATACCGATCGCAGTTCCGACAATCCCAGACTCGTTCAGGGGGGTATCGATCACCCGGTCTTCCCCAAACGCCTGTTGCAGTCCCTCGGTTATGCGGAACACGCCACCCGAGATGCCAACGTCCTCACCGAGGACGATCGTTTCGGGGTCCGATTCCATCGCCTGGCGCAAGGCCGCGTTGATGGCATCGGCCATCGTCATCGCTTCGGTCGGGCCGTTTGGTTCGATGGCCGCCTCGACCCTCCAGATCTCATCGGGGCGAAACTCGGAGCGAGGCTCAGAGCTGGCTTCTTCGGCGCGATTCAGCTGTTCGATCAGGCTGGGGAGAATCCGGTGGTAGGCGTGTCGAATCGCATCGGCTCGTGGCGGGAGAGGCCGCGCTTCGATGTCGGTGATAGCCGCTTCCACCAGCTCGGCAACTTCTCGTGCCACTTTCTCCCCGGCCTGCTCGTCCCAGCGTCCTTCCTTTTCGAGGAAGTGGCGCAGGCGCTCGATCGGATCGCGTTTTCGCCACGTCTGCTCTTCGTCGGCGCTGCGATATCGTCGGGCATCGTCGGCGGTGGCGTGGGCGCCGTAGCGATAGGTCATCGCCTCGATCAGTGTGGGTCCCTCGCCGCGTCGGGCCCGATCCAGTGCCTCCCGGGTCACCTGGTACATCGCCAGCACATCCATCCCGTCGACCCGCACCCCCGGGAATCCATAGGCGACCGCCTTTTGGGCAATGGTTGCTGATGCCGTTTGCTTCTCGTAGGGCACCGAAATCGCGTAGAGGTTGTTGGCGCAGATGAACACCGTGGGCGTTCGCCACACGCCGGCGAAGTTCAGGCCGGAGTGGAAGTCGACCTCGGAGGTGGCGCCGTCGCCGAAATAGGCAACAGCGACTGAATCGTCGCCACGCAGCTTGGTGACGTAGGAGTAACCCACGGCGTGGGGCAGCTGGCTGGCAATCGGAACCGCGGTGATGCCCATCCGGTATTTGAGGACATCCCAGTCCTGGTTGGGCAGCCCGCGCCAGTAGGACATCACGACATCGATGGGGACTCCTCGCGCGAGTTGCACGCCATGTTCCCGATACGAAGGAAAGACGAAGTCGTTCTCGGCCAGCGCAAGCGCCGACCCGATTTGCACCGCCTCTTGACCCTCGAGCATCGGATAGGTTCCGATGCGCCCTTGCCGCTGCAGCGAAAGCATCTTCCGATCGAATTCCCGTGAGAGCACCATCAAGCGGTACATCTCCGCGGTGAGTGACTCCGAGAAGTCGAGCCCAGAAAGGGCGCTCTCGGAAGTTAGATCGCCGGCTTGTGACAGCAGCTGAAAGGTGGGGTAGTCGCTCTCCAAGCTCGTTCGAGTCTGCCACATTCCCGGGGTAGCCTCATCGGCGATGCCTGCAATTCGCCCGGAGGTGAGTCGGCTCTCTCCTTACGAAGCGGGGCGGCCGATCGACGAAGTTGCGCGGGAATACGGATTCTCGCCCGATGCTGTCATAAAGCTTGCGTCGAACGAAAGCCCCGAGCCGCCATTTCCCGAAGCGCTGGCGGCGATCGCCGAAGCGGCCGTGTCGGTCAATCGTTACCCGGACAATGGTTGGGGTGACTTGGCTGACGCCGTCGGCAGCTGGCTCTCGGTCGACGCCGACCACCTCATGTTTGCCGGGGGCAGCTCGGAGTTGCTCCGCGTCTTCTCCCTCGCCGTCGCCGGCTCAGGCACGAGCACGGTGTACCCGTGGCCCTCATTCGTGATCTACCGACTGGCCCCGACGCTCGCCGGGAGCGCCTTGATCGAAGTGCCGCTGACCGGGGAAATGGGCCTCGATCCCGAGGCGTTGGTCGCGGCAGTTCGTCCCGATTCGACGTTGCTCTTTCTATGCAATCCCAACAACCCCACCGGTACCTATCTCAGCGGTGACGCGGTCGACTACGTGATCAACGGTGTCCCCGAACGGGTGCTGGTGGTGGTCGATGAAGCCTATTTCGAGTACGTAACTGCGCCCGACTATCGCAGCGCCATCCCTGCCGCCCTGGCTCGGCCCAATGTCGTTGTTACCCGCACCTTCTCGAAGATCTTTGGTCTCGCGGGGCTTCGAGTCGGATTTGCCGTCGGCCAACCGGACACTCTCCTCGACCTGCGGCGAGCGCAGGCACCGTTCACGGTTGGATCATTGGGCCAGGCGGCGGCGATTGCTTCGCTCCAACATCCCGAGCGCATCTGGGCCCGGCAACGAACAAATGAGGTTGAGCGACTGCGGATGGGCAAGGAGTTGCTTGCCCGCGAGATCAAGTTCGTCCCTTCGCAAACCAACTTCCTCTTCATGCTCGGTCCGCGCGGAGGAGAAACTGCCGAGGAACTGCTACATCACGGTGTCATTGTTCGTGGTTTCAAAGATTGGATCAGAGTCACGATCGGCACCGCCGAGGAGAACGATCGCTTCTTGAGTGTTCTCGACGGCCTAGGTTGAATCGTTCTCGAAAGGAGACCGAAGAATTGGCCACGCTCGAAGAGTTCTGCAGAATCGAAGGGACACTCGCTCCCCGAATGCTCGGCAACATGCCGCAAGGCACACGGATCGATTTTGGCTTTGAAGGTGTGGCCACCTCGAGCCACTGGGAAGGTGAAAGGCCGGTGCGAGGAGTCGATTACGCAACGGTTCGCAGTGATGGAAACATGGACCTTGATATCAGAGCGACCATTGGCGAGAAGCGGGAGACGCTCAGTTATCGAGGTACCGGCGTGTCGGTTGTTACTAGCCCGACCGAGGCTCATCCCGCGAGCTGATCACCTTCGCGACGGGCAACGCCGACCTCGCATGGCTCAACACAGCAGTCGGAGTCGCAATCGGCGACGGTGAGGTCGGAAAAATCAGCATCACTCTTTACATCGTCAAGGACTGATGGTCGACACAATCGGGTTGTTGGCGGGCACAGGCTGGGCGGCAGGTCTCAACCTTTATCTCGCAACTTTCCTCCTCGGCCTCGCCGGGCGACTCGACTGGCTTGAGGTTCCGGCCGCACTTGAGCGAACCGATGTGATGATCGGGGCGGGTGTCCTCTATGGCATCGAATTCTTCGCCGACAAGATCCCCTACCTGGACAACCTCTGGGATGCGGTACACACTTTCGTTCGTCCGCTCGGCGCTGGAGTGCTCGGCTACCTGCTGGCGGGCGAATCTCCTTCGATATCGCAAATAGTCGGGGCGGTCATTTCGGGATCGCTGGCGTTGTCATCGCATTCGGCGAAAGCGACGACACGCGCCGCCGTCAACACTTCGCCCGAGCCGTTCTCGAACATCTTCCTGTCGTTGATGGAGGATGGGATAGTTGCTGGACTTGTCGCGCTCGCCGTTGCGAACCCGGTCATCGCGCTGATAGTCGTTGGCGTTCTGACGGTCCTGGCGGTGTGGCTGGTGGTCACCCTGTTCGGGGCGATTAGACGGGTTAGGCAGAGGATGGCGGCTAGAGCCGCGCCTCGGGCTCCTTAATCGCGAAAGTTGGCCGGGCGCTTCTCGAGGAACGCCTTCATTCCTTCGAGGTGCTGTGGGCTGACTCCTAGCTTGCCCTGCACCCTCCGTTCCTCCTCGAGCGCCTCGGCAAACGAACGCCCGGTCGCTTCCCAGAGAATCTCGCGGTTCGCCACGTAGGCCGCCTTGGGCCCGTTCGCTAGCTCTCCTCCCAATTTGAGGGCTTCTTCCATCAGGTCGCCCTCGACAGCCCTTCCGAGACCGAGCTCTTCCGCTTCATCAGCGAGCATGCGGCGGTTGCTGACCGTGAACTCGAGCGCTCGGCTCAAACCGAGGTGCTTGACCAGGAGCCAGGTGAGACCGGTGTCGGGGATGAGTCCGAGACCGATGAAGGCCGACAGGAGATAGGACTGGGGGGCGAATAGGCGAATGTCACAGGCCAGGGCAATGCCCATGCCGGCGCCCGCCGCGACCCCATTCACCGCGGCGATTGTGGGCAAGCGGGCACCGAACAGCGCCTCGGCAACCGGGTTGAATCGCTCGCCGATGATGCGATGAAGATCGGGCCCGCTGGCGTCGTATTCAGCTATTAGATCGGATAGATCGGCGCCCGCGGAGAAGGCCTTGCCGCTCCCGGTCACGATCGCGGCTCGCGCTTCTTCTCCAGCACGGCCGAGAGCGGCAATCAACCCGGCGCTCAGCTCCGCCGAGACCGAATTGAATCGATCGGGCCGAGCGAGAGTGATGACCGCCACCTCAGCTTCGAGTTGGTAGTGCACGGCCACCTTTCGGAGACTACAGACATCAGATTTCAGACATCAGATCGGATCTGACATCTGACGTCTGATGTCTGACGTCTGCGGAGTACGCTCGGAAGATGCCCGGGAGCGTCACCACTGTCGAGGTCACCGGTGACCCGCTTCACATAAGCGATGTAGTTGCCGTGGCTCGCGGTGGCGCCCGAGCTGAGCTCGGACCCGAGGTGGCCGAACGCATGGCCCCCGCTCGGGCGGTAGTCGAAAGAGCCTTGGCCAGCAACGCCGTTGTGTATGGGATCACCACCGGGTTCGGTGCGCTCGCTTCGACCCGGGTGAGCGCTTCGCAGGCTGCCGACCTGCAGGTGAACTTGCTCAGAAGCCATGCCGCCGGTGTGGGTGCGCCGGTCCCGGACGAATTGGTGCGGGCGATGCTGCTGTTGCGGGCGCGAACCCTGAGCCAGGGCCATTCTGGTGTCCGGTCCGAGATCCCGGCGGCTCTCCTCGATCTGCTCAATCGTGATGTCCTCCCCATCGTGCCCTCGCAGGGCTCGGTGGGGGCATCGGGCGATCTCGCTCAATTCGCCCATCTCGCGTTGCCTTTGATCGGCGAAGGTTCGGTACGCGTCGGGGGCGAGGTCATCAGCTCGGCCGATGCGGTAGCGGCAAAAACGCTGAAGCCGATCAAACTCGAGGCGAAGGAGGGCCTTTCCCTGTTAAACGGGACGGAAGGCATGTTGGCGATGGCCTGCCTGGCGATCGACGACGCTCACCGCCTCGTCCGAGCTGCCGATGCCGCCTGTGCGATGTCGGTCGAAGCGTTGACCGGCTCGTCGCGTCCTTTTCTCCCGCAGATTCATCGCGTTCGCCCCCATCCGGGCCAGGCTTTGTCGGCTGCTCGCATCGCCGGTCTGATCGAGTCATCCGAAATCGACGCCAGCCATCACGAAGATTTCGTGCACGCAGTCCAGGACGCCTATTCACTTCGCTGCGCACCGCAGGTTCATGGAGCTGTGCTCGACACGATCGAATACGCCACTCTGGTCGCGGAGCGAGAGCTGGGATCGGTGGTCGACAACCCAATCGTGTTCGCAGCTGACGACGAAGTCTTGTCCGGTGGCAATTTCCATGGCGAGCCACTGGCTTTCATCCTCGACTTCCTCGCTATCGCGGTCGCCGAACTGGGTTCGATCTCGGAGCGTCGAGTCGATCGCATGCTCGACCCGGAACGATCTAACGGACTCCCGCCGTTCCTGGCCGAATCCCCTGGCCTCAACTCGGGATACATGATGGCCCAATACACCGCCGCCGCCCTCGTGGCGGAGAACCGCGTGATGGCCCATCCGGCCTCGGTCGATTCGATTCCCACCTCCGGTTCGCAGGAGGATCATGTCTCGATGGGCTGGGGAGCCGGAAAGAAACTCGGCCAGATCATCACCAATGTCTCGACCGTCATTGCCATCGAAATGCTTATTGCGACCCAGGGTTTGGGATTCCGGCTTCCGCTCCGGCCAGGTCCGGGCGTGGCCAGCCTGGCCGAGCTCATCCGGTCCCATGTTCCGCCACTTACCGCTGATCGAATGATCGGCGACGAGATGGAAGCGGTCGCCAAGCTGATCCGCACTGGAGAGGTCGATGCCGTTCTCGAGGGGTTCGCGAAACACTGAAGCGCCCCAACTGGGTGACCGATAGATGTTGAGCAACGGGCAGAAAGAGCGAAATGCGGTTCAACGGACGTCTCCAAACCGAGTCCGACCCTGACGGATGGTTGAAGAGCGAACTCTCAATATCCGGCAGCAAGGTCGAGCTCATTTCGGGCGACGACGTGCTCGGGAGTTGGCCCGTAGGGCAGGTGAAGGCCGAGCGGATCGAAGGCGACCGTTTCGAGCTCTACCTGGGTGACGACCGGGCAGTTTTCGCGGCCGACGACGCCCTTGCCTTTTCGTACGAAGCCCTCCCCAAACTCACGCGCAAGCCGCTCGCCGAAGCGGCCCAGGGTTTCCGCAAGCTCCTTGGCGGAGGACGCAAGACCTCGTCTCCGGCTCCGACAGAGGCGCCCTCTGTGGTTGCACCTTCGGAGCCGGCCGTGATTGTGCATGAGCCCGACGCCGACGAGATCCCCGCGAACGTGAAGCGACTGCGCGACTTGATCGAAGTAGCCAAGGCGAATCGGCCCGAGGAGCTGACTGACGAACCTGAGCCCGGCGACGACGACTTTCGGCTCACCGAGCCGGCCCCGATTCAGGAACCTGAGCCCGGCCCGCTTTGGTCGATGCCCGCGACCGCCTATACGCGTCATCCGGCGTTGGCCGACGAGCCCAAGCCGATCTCGCTTTCGATCGTCGACGTTCCCCCGGTTGATCTTGCTCCCGCCTTCGCGGAGGCATCGGACTTGGCCGAAGAGATCGAGCGGCTCGCCCAACAGATCAGGCGTTCACGGCTGACCCCGACACAGACCGAAGCCTCGATCAGCCTGATCCGTTCGCTGCGCAACCTCCTCGGCTAGCCGCCGAACCGAAACCTAAGGCTCTGAGCCGTGCTTTTCACGGTTTATTGCATTCAGTTTCGTAGCCACTTTCAGCCACAATGCCGGCCATGGTCGATCTGCCTTTTGCTTCCACCTATCGCGGGGCCGAGCTGCACACCAAGGGTTGGCTCCAGGAGGCGGCGCTGCGTTGCTTGCAAAACAATCTCGATCCGGAGGTCGCCGAAGATCCGGAGAACCTGGTCGTCTATGGGGGGCGCGGGAAAGCCGCTCGCAACCGGGAAGCACTCAATGCCATCGTCCGCTCCCTGACCGAACTCGAGAACGACGAGACGCTGCTGGTCCAGTCGGGGAAGCCGGTCGGAGTGCTCAACACTCATCCGCTCGCCCCCCGGGTTCTCATCGCCAATTCCCTGTTGGTGCCCGAGTGGGCGACATGGGATCACTTCTGGGAACTCGAAGCGGCCGGTTTGATCATGTACGGCCAGATGACCGCTGGCTCATGGATCTACATCGGCACACAGGGCATTCTGCAGGGCACCTATCAAACCTTTGTTGCCATTGCCGAACAGCGCTTCGGCGGATCGTTAGCCGGCACTATCACCCTGACCGGAGGAGTCGGCGGGATGGGGGGTGCCCAGCCTTTGGCGGTGACTCTCAACGGTGGAGTCGTGATAGCCGTCGATATCGATCCTTCCCGGCTGCAGCGAAGGCTCGAGATCGGATACCTCGACGTCCTTGCCACCGATCTCGACGATGCGTTTCGACAAGCTGAATCAGCTCGGGATTCACGACAGGCGCTTTCGATCGGCTTGGTCGCCAACGCCGCTGATCTCTTTGCCGAGGTGGCGCGCCGCGCGCTCCCAGTCGACATCGTGACCGATCAGACATCCGCTCATGATCCCCTCAACGGTTACGTCCCCAACGGGTTCACTCTCGAAGCGGCGGCCGAACTGCGGGAGGCCGACCCGACGCGATACATCGTCGAAAGTCGGCGAGCGATGGCCGAGCATTGCGCGGCCATGGTCGATCTGCAACGTGCTGGGGCCGAGGTGTTCGACTATGGCAACAACCTCCGCGGGGAAGCGATCCTCGGTGGATTCGCGGATGCCTTTGCGTATCCGGGCTTCGTCCCCGCCTACATCCGGCCGCTCTTCTGTGAGGGCCTCGGGCCGTTTCGATGGGTCGCTCTCTCCGGTGACCCCGCCGACATTGCTGAGACCGATCGAGCGGTCGCGCAACTGTTCCCCGACAACGACCCTTTGCAACGTTGGTTGCGGATGGCGGCCGAGAAGATTCCGTTCCAGGGACTCCCAGCTCGCATCTGCTGGCTGGGATACGGCGAACGTCACCAAGCAGGACTCGCTTTCAACGACCTGGTGGCTTCCGGTCGTGTCGCAGCCCCGATTGTGATTGGTCGCGACCACCTCGATTCGGGCTCCGTGGCCTCCCCTTACCGGGAGACTGAGGCGATGGCTGACGGCTCGGATGCGATTGCCGACTGGCCGATCCTCAACGCCTTGGTGAACACCGCCTCAGGCGCCGCCTGGGTTGCGGTTCATCATGGCGGAGGAGTGGGGATCGGGAAGTCGATCCATGCCGGGGCACAGGTCGTGGCTGATGGCACCGCCGATGGTGCTTTTCGGGTCGAGCGTGTTCTTACCAACGATCCGGCCATGGGGGTCCTCCGTCACGTCGACGCCGGATATGAGATCGCGCGGAAGACAGCCGAAGAGCGCGGGGTGCGAGTACCGATGGGAACCCGGCCGGGCTAGGCGGCCCAATCAAGCGGGATTGGCAATAGGCTCGGTGAGATCGTCCCCGGATGGATCGAACAGGTAGCAGATCACTTCACGATCTCCCTCCCGCCAGCCCGCCGCCGTTGGGAAGAGATAGTTGAACTCGAGCGCCGAGTCCGGATAGGCAACGCCGGTGTAGGACTCGAAACGGGCGTAACACTGAGGCTCGGCCCAATCGGCGATCAGCTGTCCCCCGGGATAGGCCGATGCATCAGGGTGGTCAAGCACCTCGTAGATCTCTGCCTGGTGAGGTTCATCGCAACTGATGTCGACAAATTCCTCGGCGGTTTCGTTGAAACAATCGCCCACGGCAAATGCGAGATTGGTGGCAGGGATCGTCGGGATAGCACGCACGATCGCGGGAAGAGCCCACCCCATCAGGCCACTACCAAGCACGGTCGACACCAGCGCCGCTCCTGCCCAAACGAGGCTGAACTTCCTCGAGAGGGGCGGCGGACCGGCCACCCAGCCAGCCGATATTCGTCGAGTCTCAAGCCCGGTATTGACGAGTGAAATCACCCGGATCGCGGCGATCGCCGCGCCGATGCCGAGAACCGCGCCGACGGCTCGTATCGCAGTCGAAGCCAAGAGGTTTTCCAGCAAGGCGAAACCGGAGGCGAGCCCGATGAGGAAGTTCATCGACAGATAGAGCGCCCACCACCACCGGCGCAACGACGGTCGATCGACCCCAGCCTGGGTCAGCTCGGCGATGGCCCGATAGGGGAGGAACAGGCTTACGACTGGGACCAGGATCCAGAACGCGGACGCGGGACGAAATCTGGTTTGCGTCAGGTTGGAGAGATTCGTGTGTGCCTGGTATTGCCAGATCAGCCACGCGATGCCACATACGAGGAACACGCCAAAGTAGGCGAACCCCAGTCCGAGGTCCCAGCCGTCGGCGAAGAATGGGGCGGGGGCGGCGAGTTCTCGTTCTCGGTCATTCCAGCGGACAAGCGTGACCACACCGGTGAGAAATGAGATCAGCTCGACGCCGATGTAACCGGCCAGCCCGGCCTGCGCGAAGCGTCCTGCGCCAACTGCCGAGCCCGGCGGCACGCGGATCGAGAGAGGGCGCGGCACCGGGTCGGACATGGCAATCAGTTAACCATCGGTACCCTCCCGCCCATGGCCCGCAGACTTCGCTGCTCATTCTGTGGGAGGGCGGAGGACCCGGATAATCGCCTGGTTGCCGGGCCCAAGTGGGTGGCCATATGCGAGGCGTGCGTCCGCCTCGCGGCAGATGTGGCCTTGCCGTCAACTCGTCCGGCGACCGGCGACCTGCTCCTCACCGGCATCGCCGAACTCGTGACCAACGATCCGCGACATGGTTCCCGACTGGGCGTGATCGAGGAGGCGGCTCTGGCTATCCGACAGGGGAGTGTGACCTGGACCGGTCCTGAGTCGCAACTGCCAAATCGCTATCGCCACTTTCCCACGATCGAATGCGAAGGCCGCGCCGTCATTCCGGGCTTTGTCGATTCGCACACTCATCTCGTGTTCGCGGGCGATCGCAGCCACGAATTCGCCTTGCGGATGCAGGGAGCGACCTACGTCGAGATCCTCGAAGCGGGCGGCGGCATAAGTTCAACGGTCGCCGCAACCCGGGAGTCGACTCCGGCTGACTTGTTGCGCTCGGCAATCGAGCGCGCCGGCAGCATGTTGGAGCACGGGACGACGACGGTTGAAATCAAGAGTGGCTACGGCCTCGACCTCGCCACCGAGATGGCATCTCTGGAAGTCGCGCGCCAAGTCGGCGAGTCGCTTCCCGTCGATGTCGTCGTCACCTTCCTCGGTGCCCATGTGGTTCCACCCGAATACGGCAAAGATCGAGCCGGCTATCTCCGGCTCATCGAGCAGATGCTGCCTTTGGCGGCGCGAGCTGCGACCTATTGCGACGTTTTTTGTGATCGCGGCGCCTTTACCGTCGATGAGGCTCGTTGGGTGCTTCAGCACGCCAGTCGGCACGGTTTGAAGCCGCGCCTTCACGCCAACCAGCTCGGCAATACGGGCGGCGTGGAACTGGCGATCGAACTCGGCGCGGTTTCCGCCGACCATCTCGAGAACGTCGATGAGTCTCAGGCGCGGGGCCTTGCCGAAGCGGGAGTCGTGGCCGTGTTGTGTCCAACGGCTTCCTGGTCGACGCGTTTACCCCAGGCGCCGGGAAAATTGCTGTGGGACCTGGGTGCCACCGTCGCGCTGGCGACCGATTGCAATCCAGGGAGTTCCCTCGTTTCTTCGATGCAGCTTGTCATCGCGGTCGCTTGCCTCGATATGGGCCTGACACTTGATCAGGCGTTGTGGTCGGCGACGAGAGGTGGGGCGCTTGCCTTGGAGGAGCCGCGGAAGGGTCGCCTCCGGGTCGGCGACGTGGGCGATGTGGTTGTGCTCGAGTCCGACAACTACCGACATCTCGGGTACCGGCCCGACCAAAACCTGGTCAAAACCGTTGTAAAACAAGGGGATCCGGTCGTAGGGAGCTTTCCTCGCCCCGCCGAACCGGCCTAAGGTTGGCCGCGGCGCAAGCGGCGCCAGCGTCACAGAACCCCCAAGGAGGGCCCGTGAACAAGACGGAAATGGCACAAAAGCTTGCCAGAAAGGCCGACCTCACTCAGGCGGCCGCGACCGACATCATTGACATGATTTTCGACTCGGATCCGGGCAAGGGAATCATTGCGGTCGAACTCGATGCCGGCGACAAAGTCACCATCTCCGGCTTTGGCACCTTTGCAACGAAGAGCCGTTCAGCCCGCAAAGGCCGCAACCCCGCCACCGGGCAAGAGATCTCCATTCCGGCTCGAAAGTACGTGCATTTCGCACCCGCCAAGGGCCTCAAGGACCGCATCGCCCAGTAACGCTGCTTGGAAACCGTCTTCCCGCAAACTGTCTTTCATTCGGGTGGGCGGGTCGTAGCTCATCGCGGGTCTCGACTGCTGTGGCCCGAGAACACAACCTTCGGCTTTGAGCGTGCCGCCGAGTTCGGTGTCGAACTCTTTGAAACCGACCTTCGCGTCACCGCGGACGGCGAACTGATCTGTTTCCACGATGCAACCCTCGATCGAACGACCGACGGCTCAGGGCTCACGGCCCGAACCAGGTATCCGGACGTGGCCGCGCTCGATGCAGGCTGGCGGCACCGTCGGGGAGAGGAGTTCCCGTTCCGCGATCAGGGACTCCGGGTGTCAACATTTGAGTCCGTCGTCGCACAGTTTCCCCAGGCGGGCTTCATCGTCGATCTCAAAGTCGATGGAACGGAAGAGCCACTGGCCCGCCTCATCGCCGAACGCGAGTTGAACCCGCGAGTGATCGTCGGCTCGTTCTCGGACCAGCGACTCGCGCGCTTCCGGTCTTGGACCGAGAACCGCGTGGCTACTTCTACCGCCACCAACGAAACGATTCGGGCCATCGCGTCGAGCCGCAGCGGCAAGTGGAACCCGTTCGGTGTCTCCACATCGGCGATGCAGGTCCCGGTCTCCTGGTACGGCTTTCCGATTGTGAGCCGTCGGCTCGTCGAGCTAGTCCATCGGTGGGGCAGGTTGATTCATGTTTGGACCATCAACGAGCCAAGCGAGATGGAACGCCTGTTTGAAATCGGCGTCGACGCGGTGATCACCGACCGCCCCGACCTCGCCATCGCGCTCGGTTAGCCCCCGGAGGTAACCGGCAGATAGTCCGGGCGAGTCGTCTCGAACGCAGAGATGGCGTCGGTGTGGCGGAGGCTGAGCCCGATGTCATCGAGGCCCTTCTCCAGCCGCCAGCGGGTGTAGGGGTCGATCACAAACTCGGCGCTGAACCCCTCTGTTTGCACCTTTAGATCGGGAAGACTGATCTCGACTTCGGTGGCCGGGTCCGCTTCCGCCAACTCCATCAGCCAGGCCACTTCCTTCTCGGACAGTTCGACTGGCAGCAGTCCGATCTTCGTGCAGTTGTTGCGAAATATGTCCGCAAAAGAGGGAGCGATGATCGCCTCGAAACCCCAATCCTGAAGGCCCCACGGTGCATGCTCACGCGAGGAGCCCGAACCGAAGTTGGGACCGGTGACCAGGATGCGAGCGCTTCGGTACTCGGGGAGATTGAGGACGAAGTTCGAGTCGGCCTCACGCCACTCGGCGAACACGAATTCGCCGTAGCCGGTGCGCTCCACTCGCTTGAGATACTTCTTGGGCATGATCTGATCGGTGTCGACGTTGGCGCGGGGGAGCGGAGCCAACGAACCGACGATGGTGCTGATCGGCTTCACGATTTGAATCTGAAGCGGGTCGGGGTGTTGGCGAACTCCTCCATCGACCCGACCTTGAGAGCGATGATCACCTCTGGCGCGATCCGCCAGAAATCACCGTCTTTTTCGGGCTGGTAGTCGTACTTGCCTGCGTAGTTCGCCTGCAGGCGGTCGAACTGCTCCCCTGCTTTGCCTCTGGTGACTGATCCACGGCCGCTGACATGCATCCCGGTCGAATCGACTCCGAAGCTGATCCTCTGATCGATTGCGAGGTTGCGACCCCAGCGAGTCGTGGGACCGCCTTCGAAGTAGCCCGTCTCGTCGACCCAGCCGCCCCAGATGGGATGTATGTGCGAACTCCCGTCGGGCCGGGTGGTGCCGATCCAGAAAATGTTGGCCGCGGCCAGGGCATCCCGGACCTCGTCCCAGGAGAGCATCCCCTCTTTCTTGGTCGAGTAGCCATACGCCTTCGGTGCGACCGGGCGGTCGATCGCAGGGATGGTCAATTCCATTCCCTTACATCAACGAAGTGGCCGGCGATCGCGGCCGCCGCCGCCATCGCAGGCGAGACCAGGTGGGTCCGCCCACCGGGCCCTTGGCGTCCTTCGAAGTTGCGGTTCGACGTCGAGGCGCAGCGTTCCCCGGGGAGGAGGATGTCGGGGTTCATCCCCAGACACATCGAGCAGCCGGCGTCGCGCCATTCGAAGCCGGCTTCCTTGAAGATTCGATCGAGGCCTTCCTCTTCGGCCTGGAGCTTCACCAGACCGGACCCAGGCACGACCATCGCCGTGACGTTTTGAGCCAGCTGGCGCCCTTCGACGATGGCCGCCGCCGCCCGCAGGTCTTCGATGCGGCCGTTGGTGCACGAACCGAGGAAGACCCGGTCGATCGTGACCTCGCTGATCGGCGTGCCACCTGTCAGATCCATGTAGGCGAGCGCGCGCTCGATCGAATCGCGTTCGGAGGGATCGTCGGCTTGATCGGGATGGGGGATCGACGCAGTGATGGAAATGGTTTGTCCCGGGTTGGTTCCCCAGGAGACATAGGGCTCGAGTTGCCTGGCGTCGAAGACGAGTTCGTGGTCGAACACAGCATCCGGATCGGTCTGCAACCGACTCCAATCGTCCAACGCCGCTTGCCACTGCGGACCACTCGGTGCGTAGGGGCGGCCCTCAACGTAGGCAAAGGTTGTTCCGTCAGGTGCGATCATCCCTGCCCGAGCGCCGCCTTCGATCGACATGTTGCAGATCGTCATCCGGCCCTCCATCGAGAGACTGCGGATGGTCGAGCCGCGGTATTCGATGACGTGACCCGAGGCGCCGCCAGTGCCGATCTGGGCGATAACCCCGAGGATGATGTCCTTCGCCGTCACCCCGGTCGGCAATTCACCGTCAACTGTGACCGCCATCGAAAGAGGCTTGTCCTGGGGCAGTGTCTGGGTGGCGAGAACGTGCTCGACCTCGGAGGTGCCAATGCCAAAGGCGAGCGCGCCCAGCGCCCCGTGAGTCGAGGTGTGCGAATCGCCGCACACAATGAGCATTCCCGGCTGGGTAAGGCCTTGTTCGGGTCCGATGATGTGCACGATCCCGGAGCGCGGATCGTCGAGCCCGAAGAGTTTGACGCCGAACTCGTCGCAATTGCGGATCAAGGCGTCGATCTGGATCTTCGACATGGGATCGGTGATGCCGAGATGGCGATTGGCGGTGGGAACCCCGTGGTCGATGGTGGCGAGCGTCAGATCCGGGCGGCGCACGGTTCTTCCCTGCATCCGTAGCGAATCGAATGCTTGGGGCGAGGTGACCTCGTGGACGAGATGGAGATCGACGTAGAGCAGGTCGGGTTCGCCGGGAACGTGACGAACCAGGTGGTTCTCCCAGACTTTTTCGAACAGTGTGCGACCGCTCATGCGGTCAGGATAAGGCGGACCGGAAGTCGTCAGCTGCAGCCTCGTCGTACCCAACGAGGACAATTCGCTCATATTGGGGATGGTCAGCGGTCCAACGCTGGATCGCATTGACAATCACCGAACAAGCCTCCTTCCGCGGATATCCGAAGATTCCGGCAGAGATCGCGGGAAAGGCGATCGAGCTATTCCGAGGTCGGCCCCTGCGCTGGAGGGCACCCTCCACGGCTCTCGCGAGCAGGCCCTCGTTGTCCTGACCCTTGTCGATAGCGGGGCCCGACGACGTGGATTACGTGTCTGGCCGGCAAAGAACCCGCCGAGGTGACAGCCGCCTGACCGGACCGGAGAGGCCCATGCTCTTTCGACCCATCGGTCCGATTCCTGCTGGATAACACGCTCCGCCTGCCCGGACGATCGCTGCGGCGACCCCACCACCATGGGCAAGATGCTCGTTAGCGGCGTTGACGAGTGCGTCGACCGGCTGGGCGGTCAGGTCACCGACGACGACTTCGATCACGTCCGAATCGTATTTGGCCAATCGAAAGTGCAGAACCGTGTTGGCCTGGTCGATAGCCTTTCCAGATGCTGCATTGGATGGCGAGCTTGCTGATCGTGGCCTCTGTAGGGGTGAACCTAGGAGGGGTCTTTGGACTTGCCACAGCCTCAGCAACACAGACGAGTGCCGAGCGGATCGAGCTGAATCTCTCGGTCGAAGCCGAATCTGCTGAAGCCGTAGTTGCCCACCTGATCGAGCCGGGGGGAGCACAACAGGCGCTACCGCTGCCCGAGACGGACGAGGGCGAGTACCGAATCATCGTCGACGTGCGGAAGGTCAACTACATCGTGGTCTTTGAACTCCTGGGTGCCGAGGTCAGCAGTCAAAGCCAACCTGTCCTTTTGACCGATCTCGGAGTGGCCCCCGCCGTCCTGGGGATCCTCAGTTCGGCCCCGGGCGAGGTCGCCGAACCGAATCGCGCAAACGCCTGGGGCTGGGCAGGTCTCGGGTTTGCCGCGCTGTCGTTGCTGGCGCTGGCGATCTGGGCCCTGCCGGGCCGCGACGAGCCCGAAATCGCGAAAACTCAGACCGACGACACCCTTTAGTTAAGAGGTGGTTTCGCTGTAAATTCGCCTGGGTGAGTCGGACGCGGCGGTGGACGGCGGTGGGGATTGTGGGTGTGCTAGCGCTGGCACTTGGTGGTTTGCTCTGGCGAAGCTGGAACACAGCCGCTCCGACTACCCCAACCACTACGTCGGCTCTGGCGGTGGTCACAACGACTGCTCCTCCAGCTACGACTTCTACGACGACCCCCAGCTCCGACGACGACTACCGCCGAGCAACGAATCGCTGAAGTCGAAGCAATCCTGACTGACCTCTGGTTCGGCTGGTTTGATGCGATCTATCGCAAAGACGCCGACGCGCTTTGGACTATCGTTGCGACGACGCCGCAATCACGATGCAGGTATAGCTGCGATGGACGATCAGTCTCGCTTCGATGCACCTCCTCGCGACGATTGGCGATCTCGGTCGACGTCGATGCAGAGTCCTTCTTGACCGAGCCGATTGCCTCGTGGTTCGCTAAACCGTATCGATGCGCCATCTTGCAGGTGACCCGACTGTCGAAGGCGTCGACGTCATGTGGCCCGATGATCGGTACGGGCTGGCGGTTCGCATCAGCTTGGGTGTATCGCGGATGATCTTTGGCTGGCCGATTGCGACGAGGTCGTGCGGGAGGAGACTCCATGAAGACGTTGGTCGTCATTCATGCTCATGTTGTTCGATCTGCACTACCTGCGTCGGCGCAAGTCGGATGAACGCTACTGCTGGGCTGACATCGCGACTGATGGTCGCGGCAGCGATCGGGTCTGTGACCCGTTGTCGCGTTGCTGGCGAGATCGTCGACTATGCCAGCGAGAGGACGGGTGCCGGGATGGCTGTATCCGGCGGTTGGCAGCGCTACCAATGGCACTTGTTGGTACTGGCGATCGGTGCCGACGGGATGGGAATTCCTAGGCCGGCAAGCTGACGGTTCGGCGACATTCGCTTTTGACCCCGATGACGATCCCGGGGGCCCGCTGATCGTCGACGTGACCTATCCGGTCTGCCGGTCGGAACCGACACCCGAGCAGCCCGATGTTCTCACTGCCTGGGATCTCGCTTCCGAATATGTCCACGTCGAGCCCGATCCGATCCTCAACCCACGCATCCCCTGGGGATTGACCGGCGCCGAGACCCACCTCCGAGTGGATCCGCCGCCTCCGTTCTCGGATTCGATCGTCGATCCGTTGGGACAGGTCCTCGAGGTGACCGGGCGGGTGGTTGGCGTCACGATCAGTTGGGGCGACGGCAGTTCGTCCTCTTTCGGGGAAAGCGAGTTCCCGCTTCTCACCGGATACCCGACGGGTCTCGCCCGTCATATCTACGAGGTCAAGACTTGTAATCCACCGGGATCAACCCCTCGCTGTCATCCGAGCCTCGACAGCTACCCCCTCACGGTGGCGTATCGGTGGGACGTCCAATGGCGGGGGACCGCGGCGGCGCCGTGGGCCGGGCTCGCCGTCCCCGACACCGCGACGACAGTCGCCTACCCGGTGACCGAGATCATCTCCGTTCTCGATAGCTCGTCCTGAATTCGACCTCAACCAGTTAGGGCGGTTCGATTTCGACGAGGTGTTTGATGCCGAGTGGGCTGGTCCACTCGAAGGTGACTTCGTCGATGAGTTCGAGCCGCCAGCCTCCGTTGTCTTTACTGCCGTGGTTGTGGGCGCAGAGCGGGTTGAGGTTGTGGTCTGTGGTGGGTCCGCCGTCGGACCAGCGTTGCCGGTGGTCCAAGTCGGCATGGGTAGCGGGGGTCCGGCAGCCGGGGAAGACGCAGTGGGGGTAGCGGGTTTCGATGCGGCGTCTTTGCGGTCGGCTCGGTCTTCTCCGGGTGGTGCCATTTGAGACGATTTGGTCTCCGTCGATGACATAGAACCGCCATTCGGAATGTTGCTGTTCTGAGACTTGGCGGGCGATGTCTGCGACGACCGGTCCCCACCCCGGGATCTCAGCCGGCCTTGTCGTTTAACTCCATCAGGGTGGTGAGATCGACGCGGATGTCGACGATCGGTTTCCGACCCCGGTCCTGGTGTTGGAGGCAGCCGACCAGGAGGTCTAAGCCGACATCGGTGCGGAGCTGGTCCAACGTCCGCGGTTCGTCTTCGGTTCCTTGCGCCCGGGCGTATTGGTCGATTCGGTCGAACGCGAGCGCGGCCTGGTCGGGGGCCACGTTGTAGAGATGGAGGTTGGCGGTCCCGTCGTCGTTGGCGTCTAAGACCACTTTCCGATCCTTCAGCCCGGCCTCGTAACGGTCGGCAGCGGCTTCAGGGTTGACTTCTAGGAGCAAACGGCGGAGCCGGGCCCGGATCTGGCCGGTGGTCTGCCGATCCGCCCGCTCCAACAGCTTCTCGGCCACCTGAGTGGAGGTCTCGGGGTCGGTGCCGGTGAGGCCGAAGACGATGGTCTTCGCCTTGGCCACGTCAATCTGGCCCGCGGCCAGAGAATCCGATACGGCGGGCAGGTCGGCCAGCTCCCAGGCGAAGTTGAGCTCGGCCTCGGCCCGACGCCGAGTCCAGCTCAAAGCGGCCGCCACTTCGTCGGCGGCATATTCGTATCCCGCCTTGGGGACCGCTTCGGCCACCGCGTCGGCCACTGCGACCAGCTGCCGGTAAAAGTGGGCCTGGAGCTGGCCGATTTGGCGGTGGCATTCCCGCAACCCGGCGACCAAGTTTTCGCCTCTAGATTTTTCCGTTGCAGGCTCTTCCATAGCGAAGGTGTCGAACATCTGTTCTACTGAATGTACGCCTTGGCTGTGACAAATTCAATCTCCCATTGATCCATCTGGAGGGAGGTTCTTAGGCGCCCAAGGTAATTAAGTAATTATGTATACTTGTAATCATGCCAACCACAGAACAGTCCAAAGAACCTCTCGCCTGGTTCACCGGCCGCCTCCCCAAGGAATGGGCGACCGGCCCGCTTGAAGTCAAAACCGACCGCGATGAAATCCTGGTAATCGTCCCGCTCGAGTCCCCCGAAATTGGAGGCGACGCCACCGAGGGTGACCATGAAGTCGCGGTCGAGGCCCGGGTCGACGGCTTTCGCTCCGACAGCCGGTCCCAACGAATTTCTATCGCTCGCGAGGCCGAGCGCCGCTTCGGACGCAAGGTCAGCTGGGGAGTCAAGCTCGGCGACGACACTTACCACTTCCGCACTCTGGCCGCTCCGGCTATGACCCGGCTCCGAATGAGCGAACGCCGTGTGCTCGACACCCTCGTCGAAAGTGGCGCGGCCCGAAGCCGGGCCGAAGCTCTTGCGTGGTGTGTCCGCCTCGTGGGCGAGCACGAGGCCGAGTGGTTGGATGAGCTCCGGGATGCGCTTGGCAAGGTCGACGAGGTTCGACGCCGTCGCGGCGATTCCTAACCCTTCTTGAGGTGCCCCCACTTTTCATAGTCGCGATAGGAATCGATCAAGCTTTCGCCGACCGGGCGAAAGTGCATTCCTAGCTCGGACCTGATCTTCGTGGTGTCGATGCTTGGATGCCGCCCGACATGGGTCACGATGTAGTCGCGCTCGCCGGAGTCTTGGAAGCGCGCCGCCAGCTTGGCGAAGGCACTTCCGACATTGTTGTCCATGTAAAACCGCGGCGGGCTGCCCAGGCCCAGGTTGGCGCCCTTGATCCACTCGACCACGCGGCGCTGGGACCAGGTTTCGGCGGTGCACAGGTACCGCCCATGCGCTTTGTCGTTCTCCAAAGCGAGGCGATGGGCGAGGGCAACGTCGCGGACATCGACGAACGGGTAGGAGAGATCAATCACGGCCGGAAACAAACCTGTGACCAGGCCCACCAGGGCTCTCCCTGTCTCGTTCAAAGGTGGGATGAGTGAGGGACCGACCACGTAGGACGGGTTGATTACGACGAGGTCGAAGCCGGGGTGGGCTTTGGCGAAATCCCAGGCAGCCATCTCGGCCGCGGTTTTTGAGAAGTAATAGGGGTTCCTCGTCAGCGAGGACTTGGTGTTCCAATCGGCCTCGGTAAAAACCCGGTCAGGCTCGTCGGTCACTGCTGCCAGCGACGAGGTCATCACCACTCGCCGCACGGTCGTGGCCGCGAGGGCAGCCTCCAAGACCGCCGTCGTCCCGGCCACCGCCGGCTCGACGAGGTCCCGTTGCGGGTCGGCAACCGAGAGGACATAGGGGCTGGCGGTGTGGATGACGTAGTCGCAGCCGCCTATGGCCGGTGCGAACGAATCCGGGGACCCGAGGTCGGCGGTTATCCATTCGAGGTGCTCGCCGAGCGTCGCTAGCTGCTCCTTGGCTTTGCCCACGTCCCGAGTCGTGGCCCGTACCTGATGACCGGCTTCGAGCAGCTCGCGTACAATTTGGGATCCCACGTAGCCGCTCCCGCCGGTGACGCAGACGAGTGCCATTGGGCGAATTTACCGACATCGCTTCGTGAGCCAGGCTTAGATTCACCTTCGTGGCGAGGCGCCTACTTCTGTTTGCACTGGTCTGTGCTTTGTGTGCGTGTGGTGGGAACTCGACTGAACCCAATACAACGACCGTTGGGGAGGGCGACGGACCACAGCTCACGATCGAAGGACGCTCGTTTGGCGCGGCTCCCGACCTCGGACCGGGCGAATCGATGACGATCGTCAACCTCGACTCCGTGCGCCATACCTTTACCTCTGGCGATGACTCCTGGGAAGCCGTCGAAATCGCCGGCGACTCCCAGGCTCAGTTCACCGTTCCCGCTGAGCTGGCCGCCGGGTCCTACACGTTCTTTTGCGAAGTCCACAGCGACATGGGCGGGACTCTCACCGTCGGCTAAAGAGGTCGGTCAAATTGAGGAGGCACGAATGGGCCCGTTGGCACAGCAGAGTCGGATGCTTTACCAGGCGGCATTGCTCGTCTTTCTGGTGACGATTGTCATCGGAATCCTGAACGGGTTGGACGTCTGGGATCCGAGCCACGAGCTGTTGATCACCCACGTCCACGCGGGCACGCTCGGGTGGATCACGATGGCGGTGATCGGCGTCCTGTTGACGATGTTCGGACCTGGTGCTTCCGATGCTGAGGTCGCGAGCGGGCGAAGCATCGCCCGCTTTGGCCTCGGAGCAATAGTCCTGTATGTGGCAACCTTTGCAATCGGAACCGGCGTGTACCGACCCATCGCCGGCACTCTCCTCCTGCTCGTGTTGATCTGGCTGTTGGTCTGGACGACTCGCCGTTATCGAGCCAGTGAGCGCTCGACGGGGCATTTGGCGATCTATCTCGCCACGATCTCGCTGGTCATCGGAGCCGTGCTCGGTGTCCTGTTCGGCCTTTTCATCGCCAACGGCTCGCTCCCCGGCCTCAGCAACGACACAGCGGCCGCAATCGCAGGAGCGCATCCCCCGGCGATGCTGATCGGCTATTTGATCCTCGCCGGTGTAGCAGTTGCCGCCTGGCAACTCAACGGCGCCAACACCCGTCTGGGGCGCAGTCGCGGCGTGGCTGCTCTTCGCCTCCGGAATCATCGCCAACCTGGCCCTAATCCTCGACATAGAAGCTCTGATCCAGGTGTTCGCCGCGCTGGAAGTGATCGGCATCATCATCTTCGTGATCGCCATCTGGCCCCAGGTTCGTCCGGGCACAGGGGGATCCGCATTCTCCAAGACATCTGTTCTGTTCCTGGTAGTCGGTATCGCGTTACTCGTCTATGTGGTGCAGTTGGTCACCTCCGGAGAGCTGGATCCGGAAGCCGGAACGGGTCCCATCGGCGTGCTGATCGGCGTTCGACCATGCCATGTTCATCGGCGTCATGACCAACGCGCTGTTCGGTGTGCTCTCCGGCTTTTTTAACCGCGGAAACACCGACCGGTTGTTGCTGTGGGCGATCAACTTGGGCCTGGCTGGCTTCCTCGTCGGGTTGGTGGTCGACTCAGCCATTCTCAAGCGGATTGCGACTCCGATCCTCGGGCTGGCGTTGATCTGGGCGATTGCGACGGCGGTTCCGGCGCTCAACCGCAGCCAGGCTGCCTGAGAATATTCCCGAGTGCGCAGGCTGATGCAGTCGGCGGGGGTATGGCTCGTCGCGATCGCCTGTGCTCAGCCCACCCAATCCTTGGGTGATCCCGCGCTTGACGCCGGACGTCTCACCTTCAACCGGGCCTGCGCAACTTGCCATGGGGGCGACGGCCAAGGGGCCAGCGGCCCGAGTCTGGCGAGCGTGCTCACCACCTTCTCCGATTGCAACGACCAGAAGAGGTGGATCTTTC
The DNA here is from genome assembly GCA_963761985.1 of uncultured Acidimicrobiia bacterium. GTDB lineage: Bacteria > Actinomycetota > Acidimicrobiia > Spongiisociales > ZC4RG35 > JACCTH01. Next base: position 84,061 of record CAVXIT010000001.1, on the reverse strand, counting down.
TTGGATCGAAGAGATGGGAAGAGGAGGTGGGGCCCACCTACGGCGACGCCGACAAGGACATCACCGCGGTAATGCCGTCATTCGAAGCCGTCCTCAGCGGAGAAGAGATTGAGCAGGTCGCCGCCTTTGAACGGCTGCAATTCGGCGGCGCTTCGGTCGAGGAAGCGCTAACGAGTTGCGGTCTGTAGCGCAGCCTTGCGGAGGGGGAGCCGCAGCCGGGTCGTAGTACCCACACCCAGGTTGCTTTCCAGGGTGAGCTCCCCTTTGTGTGTCCGGGCGATATCCCGGGCAAAGGAGAGTCCGAGCCCGGTCCCGGGAATCCCGGCCGACACTGCGCTGCTCGCCCGGAAGAACCTTTCGAAGATACGAGCCTGGTCCTCGGTGGAGATCCCGATGCCGGTGTCGGCGACCAGGAGGCACATGTCGTTGCCGTCGGTGCGGAGCTCGATGGTCACGATGTCGCCCGGATTTGAGTACTTGATGCCGTTGGAAACCAGGTTTGCCACCACGCGCTCCAGCTGACGATCGTCGCCGACGACATTCACATTGTGTTCGACGTCAGCGACGATTTTCACCTTGCGGCTTTGCGCGGTTGGCTCGAGAGCCTGCGTCACTCGCCCAACGAGGAGCGTGAAGTTGACCGGTTCGGAGACTCCGCCTGACTCGGCTGATCGCTTGAAGTCGAGGATGTCGTCGACGATCCCCGAAAGGCTGGCGGCACTCTCCCGAATCAGCTCCAGGTCGGCCCTGGTTTCGCCTTCGGTTCCTTCGAGCAGCCATTCGGTATAGCCGATGATCGAGGTCAAGGGAGTTCGGAGTTCATGGGTCATGTTGGAGATGAACTGGTCGCGCATCTTCTCGAGCTTTTCTTGCGCCTCGATCCGGAGGGTCACATCCCTGAGCACGATGGCCCTCCGCACCCGGTTGGAACTTCCGGCAACCTTGCCCTCGGAAACTTCAGCCCAGAACTCCTCTTTGCTCGCCCGCCGCGCGCGAGTTAGGACGGCTCTATGCGCGACCATGATTTCGGCGTCGATTGGCTCAACGAGGAAGTCGGTGAACCTCTTTCCGAGCAAGCGAATGCCCAGCATCTCTTCGCTCGACCTGTTCGCTCGCCGAATGACATCTCCTTCGTCGACCAGCAAGACGCCGTCGAGGGCGGCGTCGAAGACGCCTTCGATTTCGGCGAGGACATCGCGCCTCCGAGTTGCTTCGATGGAAACGAAGAGCAAGACAATCTGAATCACCACGAGAAAGATCTGTGCCGCGAGCACCGGGTGGAAGTCGCTTACGGCGTTGTTGAAGGGACCGACCCCTTGTTCGGTCGCGATGACCGCGCCAAACGAAACCACAGCGGTGAGGAGCACGGTGCCACGCTGCCCCAAGTAGACCGTTGCAAGCATGAGTGGGACGATGATTAGATAAGCGAAGCCGCGGGCAGTTAGTTCACGCAGCAGGGTCGCAAGGGCGAGGACCCCCATTGTCCCAATCCCGTAGTAGAGAATGTGGAGCCATTTGAACCCGGGAAGGCGATCGCGGAAAGCGGAGATCACAGCTAGGGCACCCGGTCCAATCAATGCGATGCCAAGCGAGTCGGCCGCGAACCAGGAGAGCATGGCTCCCCGAAGCGGAGAGCCGAATGAGATCGCTGTCACTGTCCCGCCGATTAGGCCGCCGACTACTGGGCCGGCCAAACAAGCCGTGACCAAGGCATGAATATCAGCGACACGGACGATTCGATGAGTTGCCGGGAGTCTGGTCCGAAGAATGGCTCCCACGATTAGGGCTTCGACCGTATTCGCGACCGCCGCCCCAATGACGAACAGCCACGCCTCTCCCTCGAAAGGGAATGCCGACAATACGGTTCCCAGGAAGACGCCCGTGAGGATGTAGCGCCGGAGGGCCGGGCTGCTCGACGTGACCATGGCCGCGGCGACTCCGGCTGCCGGCCAGAAGATCGTCACGCCGTCTAATCCCGCGGAAAGTCCGAGACCGGCGAATGCTGCCAGGGCGACGAGACAGGTCGTCCCGGACGCGGCAACCCACGGTGTAGACCAACGAATGCGCGGCATCAATTCGAATCGGCAACGATCTGCCGCCCCTGTAGAACTCAGCGAGCCAATTCGAGCAGACGCAAAGCGGACGATTCGGGGACCGGAGTAACCGACAGGCGACTTCCCCGACGAAGAATCGGGAGCTCTTCGGGGGAGAAGGTCGCTCGCAGGGTCTCGAGCGAAATGAATGTTCGGAATTTCTCGACGAACTCGACCGTCGTGGTGTGCCAACGAGGCTCCTCGGGCTTGGCTCCAGCGTCGAAGTACTTCGACTCCGGATCGAATTGCGTGGGGTCCACAACTTTCGTTTCGATGACTCGGGAGAGGCCGGCTACGCCGGGTGGATTGGCACTCGAGTGGTAGAAGAAGGCAAGGTCCCCTGCCTCGGCCTGGAGCAGATAGTTGCGAGCGATGTAGTTGCGCACTCCGTCCCAAATCGTCGTCCGATCCCGGGCCAGATCGTCGATGCTGTAGCTGTTGGGCTCAGACTTGTAGAGCCAGTACTTCACCCCTCGACCTTACGCACCGGAGATCAGCCTCGGGGAGCCCGCGCGCCTAAAGAAGGCAGCCGTTTCGGTCGATAAGCACTGCGGACTATTTCGCAAGGAGGGAGCTACGTGTTTAGGACTCGGCTGGCCGCCAAATTGGCGTTGGCGAGCATCCCGATCGGGTTGGTGGCGCTGCTTGCCGGTGGCTACGTCGCGTGGACTTTCCTCGAGCAAGCGAACGTGCAGGAAGAGACCGCTCAGGCCTCGACCGTCGCCAGCTCGGCCATGGAGGCCTTGAGCACCCTGTGGTCCGAACAGCACCTCGTGAATACTTTGGTTCTCGATCCGGAGGCGGTCGACCCCGTCAATCTCGAGTCCGCTCGGATCCAGACCGACCTCGCCATCGACAAGCTGTCAGCCACGGTGGAGGTGCTGGCTGCCAGCGTGCGACCCGATAGCGAAGATTTGGTCGATGGTTTGACTGCGACCACTTCTGCGATCGAGTCCTGGCTGGCCGATGTTCGAGCAGCCGAGGAGGTCAACGTCGGTTTGGCCTCGGGCTACCGGAGCGGAAGCTCGTTGCTCTTCGATGTCATCTCGCATGTGACGCTCGACCTTGACGATCGCGAGAAAGCCCAGGACGTTTCCGCAGCTGAGGCTCTGGCCGAAGCGGCGAGCATCTCCTTCGGGCAAGAACAGATTGTGCGAACCTTTATCTCCCGCGGCACCGATCAGCAGCGGGACCAGGTTGAGTCGAACCTGAACATCCTCGAGGCCGAGCTCCGCAGCTGGCAGGAACGCGCCGCCGAGGCATCAGACCTGGCCGCTCAGGAACTCGCCGACCTCGCCGCCATGGAAGAAGCCGTCACCGGGCGCGAAGCCTCTGAGACCGTTGACATCAATGGCTTCCCCGCCGACCGCAACGAGCTGCTGATCGTGGCCGCCGACCGTCTCGCCGATCAGGCGGCCGAGGCCGCCCAGCTTGACTCGGCGACCGCGCGCCAGCGGGCGATCTTCATCGCGGCCGGCGTGGCCGTGATCATCCTCATCACCATCTTTGCCACGGTGCGCATCGAGCGTTCCCTGGTTCGGCGAGTGCGAGCTGTCACGGATTCGGCACGGCGCGTCGCTGAGGTCGAACTGCCCAATCTGGTCTCGGCGCTGCGCAATCCCGACGAGAGCGGCGTTGTCCCTGCCCGTTCGATCATCTCCTCGCGGATTCGTGACTCCGGAAACGATGAGGTCAGCGAGCTGGCTCGTTCCTTCTCCGCGCTACACAGCACGCTGGTCGAAGTCGCCGCCCAGCAGATGGACATCCTCCGCAAAGGGGTTTCGGAGATTTTTGTCACGCTCGCCCGTCGCAACAGCTCGCTCGTCGACCGCCAGCTTGCCCTGATCGACAAACTTGAATCGAAGGAAGAAGATCCCGAGACTCTCGCCGGCTACTACCGGCTCGATCATCTCAGCACCCGGATGCGGCGCAACGCGGAGAGCCTTCTGGTTCTGGCCGGCGCCGAGAGCCCGCGGATGTGGGAAAAGCCACTCGAAATCGGCGACGTCATCAGAGCCGCGCTCGGCGAGGTCGATGATTATCAGCGCATCGACATCCTCGCGCTCGAACCGGTGCGGGTTGCCGGTCATGCGGTTTCGGATGTCGCCCACCTCATGTCGGAACTTTTGGACAATGCCACACAGTTCTCGCCGCCCACCGAACGAGTACGCGTCGCTGGGCTCTTCGACGAGCAGGGCTACTTGATCACCATTTCGGATCACGGCATCGGGATCGGTGATGAGCGACTCGTCGAACTCAACGAACTCCTGGCCCATCCTCCGGTGCTGGGTCTTGCCCTCGAACCGACACTGGGTATGTACGTGGTCGCTCGGCTGGCGTCCCGCCACCGCATGCGAGTTCGCCTCGCGGCGGGTGTGCCTGGGATCACCGTACGGATCACCGTGCCGCGGGGGTTGCTAGAGACCGCCGTGATCACCCGGCCACCCGAACCACCACGCGTCCAGAACCAGCCGCCGGCCATGGTGGACTCTCGTCGCAACCGACCGGTCCAGGCGGTTCCCAACCCACCCGCAGCCCCGGTCGCTCTGCCGTCCACCACCCCGGCCCGTCTCCATGCGGTCCCGGCTCCGATTAGCAGCCCCCCAACACCGGCGCCCTCGCCGCGACCGTCACCGTCGACCCCACAACCGGCCCCAAACCCAACCATCGGGGGCAACGGAACTACGGCGACCCCGCGCTCAGCGCCGGCACCATTCTTACCGAGCAAGGCCTTCCAACCCGCGTGCCAGGCACGTCGTTCCAGGATCGGAGCAATGAGGGTGCAACGAGCTCGAGCTCGTCTGACATCGGGCCTGAGGGGATCAAAGCTGCCCTCAGCGCCTTCCAGACGGGCCGCGACAGCGCCGGCAAGCTCGGTGACGGACCAAACAAAGACACGAAGGGATCTGACGAATGAGTGCTGGTGCTTCCAACCTCAACTGGCTGATTGGTCGATTTGTCGAGGCGGTTCCGACCGTTCGCAAGGCGGTCGTGGTTTCCTCCGATGGACTGCCGATGGCAGTCTCGCTCGATGTCGATCGGGAGTCGGCTGATCGGTTGGCTGCCGTCGCCTCCGGCATGATCGGCTTGGCCTACGGATCGGCGGGACGCTTCGGCGCCGGGTCAGTATCGAACGTGATCATCGAAATGACCAACGGCTGGCTGTTCGTCACCGGGATCAGCGATGGATCTCTTCTCTGCGTCCTGACCAGCCGATCGGTCGACATCGGTTCGGTCGCCTACCAGATGGCGCTCTTCGCTGAGCGGGCCGGTCAGGTGCTCACGCCCGAGGTCCGCGAAGAACTGAAGATGGAGCTGGTTGCCTCGAAGTGAAGCACGAAGGGGATGCTCCGGGGAGGTTGGTTCGGCCATACACGATGACCGGTGGCCGCACTGGACGCGACCTTCCCCAGATTGCCCTCGAAGCACAGATCGTTGCAACCGAGGCGGGCCGCGAGAATCGCCACCTCTATCGATTCGAGGCCGCCCGCATCATCGACCTCACCGATCGCCAGCTCGCACTCGTCGAAATCTCGGCCCGCCTCGATGTGCCAGTCGGAGTGATTCGGGTAGTTGTCGCCGACCTCGCCCGCCGGGGAGCGCTGCAAATCCTCGATCCACCCACGGGCAACGCCACCGATCTCGACTCTTACCAGTACGCAACGCTCCTGAGGAAGGTGCTCGATGGAATCCAGGCTCTCTGACCGACCCCGGCTGCTGCCGGTCAAGATTGTCGTTGCCGGCGGTTTCGGAGTCGGAAAGACAACCTTTGTCGGATCGATCTCCGAGATCGAGCCGCTACGTAGCGAAGCAGTCATGACCCAGGTGAGTGCCGGGGTCGATGAACTCTTCGCCGATAACACCAAGACGACGACGACCGTGGCGATGGATTTCGGTCGCATCAGCCTGAAGGGCAACCTCGTTCTCTATCTCTTTGGCACTCCCGGACAAGATCGATTCCACTTCATGTGGTACGAGCTCTCCAAAGGCGCCATCGGGGCGGTCGTGCTTGTCGATACCCGGCGGCTCGAGGCCGGCTTCCCGGCGGTCGACTTCTTCGAGAAACAGGGGGTTCCCTTTCTCGTCGCGAGTCAACACCTTCAATGGAGAAAAGACCCACGACCTGGCCGATGTCGCCAGCGCCCTCGCGATCGGGCCAGAAGTGCCAATGGTCTTCTGCGACGCCCGACACCGCCTGCAGGTGCAGGGTGCCCTGGTTCATCTCGTCGAGCATGCCCTGACAAGGGCACTGGAGGGAGCCGCCGCGCCGTGAGCTGGCTCGCGGGGGCGTTCGGGGCCAAAGATAGGCTGGGCCGGTGAACTCGGAACCGTCGGACCAGCTCGACATCGAACGGCTCACTGCCGAGCTTGATTATCTGCGGTCCCGCCTTGCGGAGGCGGAATGGGCTCTCGCCCATCTGGCTTCCCCTGATCGACCTCTCGACGATCGGCTCGCCCAGATGTTGGCAGCCGCCCGCGAAGAAGCCGCGCTAACCCGACTCGAGGCGCGACAGCAGTCAGAGGAATTGGTTCGTGAGGCCGAACGTCTGCGGCTCATGGCCGAGACCGCAGCTGCGGGGGGAACTGAACAAGCGCGCAAGGACGTTGCTCGCAAGGTCAACGAGATGGTCGACGGGGCAGACCAGCTCCGCCGAAATGCCGAGCGGCAGGCAGCGGAGTTGGTTCGCGAGGCGAAGGAATCCATCGCCCCGGCCGAAGCCCGTGCCGCCGAACTTGCCCAGCTCATTGCCGATCGCCAGCTCGAGCTTGTCCGGACGGAGTCAGACCTGCTCGATGCCCGCCGTCAGGCCGACTCGATCATCCGCCATGCCAAGGTCGAAGCCGACGCGCGGGTGGAAGAAATGACCGAGAGCGCCAAACAAAGGCTCGAAGCGGCGCGGCTCGAGGCCGAACGAATCATCGCCACCGCACAAGAGCGGTCGCGCTACTAGCGAGACGAGCCTAAGCGCCGTCTGGAGGGTTGGTCCCCCCAGTCGCCACATAGCTCACGCAGTCGCCCTGGTTCTTGAAGACGCCGTAATCCGTCCAGCCCCCGTCCTTGCAATCTTCTTTAGATGCCGGCCGGTTGGTGGCGATGGTTGTGGTTGTTGGAGCCGGCTGCGTGGTGGTGGTGGGGCTCTGGGTGGTGCCGGTCTGACCAGAAGGCTGGTTGCGGCCTCCGGTCGCCACATAGCTGACGCAGTCGCCCTGGTTCTTGAAGACGCCATAGCGCTGCCAATTGCCTTGCTTGCAGTCGTCTACCTCCAGCACTCCGACAGCGACCTGGCGTTGCTGGGCGGTGCCAGTTCGCGACCAGGCGGCCGGGGCGACCGCAAGTAACAGGATCGAAACAACGACTGCGAACACTGGCCAGCGCGACGCACGGACCGATTCGAAGAGCTTTCTCATACTTTTCCCTTTCAACCACGCATTCACCCGTGCTCCGGGCGATCAGCGGTCCACTCCAATGTCAAAGCTAGCGGACGTTTTCACGAACGGATCTCCCTTCTTCCGCTGAGGCGTTGACGCGTATCCTGTTCGAGATGATCGCCTCCCTTCCCCCAAAGCCGGTCCTCGAAGGACTAGAGGACAAATGGCGCGCTCGTTGGGAGGAAGAGGGCACCTACAAATTCGATCGCACCCGGAAGCGGGATGAGGTCTTTTCGATCGATACGCCTCCCCCGACGGTTTCCGGCCGGCTCCATATCGGCCACGTTTTCTCCTACACGCACACCGATTTAGTTGCCCGATACCAGCGGATGACGGGAAAAGAGGTTTTCTATCCGATCGGCTGGGATGACAACGGCCTCAACGTCGAACGCAGAGTGCAACTCATGACCGGGACGATGGTCGACCCGAGCCTTCCCTACGACCCTGCCTTCGAGCCGCCTGCCGAGCCTCCCAAACGCCCGCTCCCCGTCTCGCGGCCGAACTTCATCGAGCTCTGTCAGCAAATCGTCCCCGAGATGGAAGCCAGCTATCACGAGCTCTGGTCACGGCTCGGCCTTTCCATCGATTGGTCGTTCACGTACACCACCATTGGTCCCTACGCGACCAAGGTCTCGCAGCGGGCCTTCTTGCGGCTCCTCGAGAAAGGTGTGGCTTACCGCGCCGAGTCGCCGACATTGTGGGACGTCGATCTGCGCACTGCGGTGGCACAAGCCGAACTCGAAGATCGCGAAGTACCTGGTGTCTATCAGCGCATTGTCTTCCAAAGCCCCGACGGTTCCGACCTCTTGGTCGATACGACCCGCCCCGAGCTGTTGCCTGCCTGTGTTGCTCTCGTCGCCCACCCCGACGACCAGCGCTATAAGCCGCTCTTCGGAAAATGGGCGACCACACCGCTGTTCGGGGTGTCGGTCCCGATCGTCGCCCACCATCTCGGCGACCCGGAGAAGGGGACGGGCCTGGCGATGATCTGCACCTTTGGTGACGCCACTGACGTGATCTGGTGGCGTGAGCTCAACCTTGAGACCAGGGCGTTGGTGGAGAGAAACGGCACGATGCGGGAGGTCAGTTGGGGGCAGCCAGGATTCGAGAGCGATGATGCCGGCGCCGCCCAAAGCGCATATGACCAGCTCACCGGCCGTTCGACCAAGCAGGCTAAGGACATCGTCACCAATCTGCTGGCGGAGGCCAACAAGCTCGCCGCGGAGCCGCGTCCGATCACGCACTCGGTGAAGTTCTGGGAGAACGGGACGCGCCCGCTCGAGATCGTGACCTCGGACCAATGGTTTATTCGCTATCCCGACAAAGACGTGCTCATCGAGCTTGGTCGGGAAGTCAACTGGGTGCCCGACTTCATGCGGGTGCGATACGAAAACTGGGTCACGGGATTGTCGGGCGATTGGAACATCACCCGGCAGCGTTACTTCGGGGTCCCGTTCCCGATCTGGTACCCGATCGGCGTCGACGGGCAGGTGGACTACCTCGCGCCGATTGCGGCGCCGGTGGAGATGCTGCCAGTCGATCCTTCCACAGATACGCCACCCGGATTCCAACCGGCGCAGCGAAACCAGCCGGACGGATTCGCCGCAGATTCCGACGTGATGGATACCTGGGCGACTTCCTCGTTGTCCCCCCAGATCATCACCGGTTATCTCGACGACTCCGACCTTTTCTCCCGCACGTATCCGATGGACTTGCGCCCGCAGGCCCACGAGATCATCCGCACCTGGCTCTTCTCCACCATCGTGCGCGCGCATTACGAGTTCGGCGCCCCTCCCTGGAAAAATGCCGCCATCTCCGGGTTCGTCATCGACCCTGACCGGAAAAAGCTCAGCAAGTCGGCTGGCAACAGCCCCAACGATCCCGTTGCCATGCTCGACCGTTTCGGCGCCGATGCGGTCCGCTATTGGGCCGCGCAGGGGCGGCCCGGAACCGACATCGCCTTTGATGAGGGACAACTCAAGATCGGCCGCCGCCTTGCCACCAAGGTGCTCAACGCCTCTCGCTTTGTCCTCGGTCTCACCGGAGACGCTTCCGGGGAGCCGACCGAGCCTTTGGACCTGTCACTTCTGAGCGCGTTGGCCAATTTGGTCGAGGAAGCCACATTGGCTTTTGAGGGCCTTGACTATGCCCGGGCGATCGAGCGTACCGAGGAATTCTTCTGGCCCTTTTGCGACGACTATTTGGAGCTGGTTAAAGGTCGTGCCTATGCCGACGATGCGCCAGGCAGTCGCTCGGCGCGTGCCACGCTAGCCGTCGCCCTCGAAACGCTGCTCAAGCTCTTCGCCCCGTTCCTGCCCTATGTCACCGAGGAAGTTTGGTCGTGGTGGCAGGAGGGGAGCATCCATCGTTCGGCGTGGCCGAATTCGAATGAGCTGCGGCGAGACCTGCCCGATCGTGATGGCTTGTTGACCCACGCCGGAGCAATCCTCTCGTTGATTCGCAAGGCGAAGACCGATGCGCAGACTTCGATGAAAGCTCCCCTCGCAACCGTTACGGTGCGCGCGCCGGCGGACACCATTGAGGCGATTTCGCTGGTTGCCGACGACCTCCGCAGCGCCGGCGTCATCACCGGGGAATTCACCTTCGAAACGGCCGACGATCTCACTTTGGAAGCAGTCTTCGCCTAATCATTGACTAGCCGGTCCGGCGGCTTCTCGTGCGGCTTCGATTTGGCGCGTACTCAGCCGACCGATTGCGTAGATGGCCAAGAGTGCCTGCAGTACCGCGGCAACGAAGAAGGGAGAGCGCAGGCCCCACTCCCGAGTCAACAGGTTGGCGACCACCGCCACCAGCGCGCCACCGATGAATAGCCCGATCGGCATCATCCCCCAGCCGAAGAACCGATAGACGCTGTTCACGCGGCCTAACAGCCGATCGGGGATGATCGCCTGGCGGAGGGAAACCGTCACCACGTTCCACATCACACCGCCGAACGACATGATGGCGAACATGACCCAGACAACCACCGCCGACGACGTGAGCCCGATGACCAATGAAGTAATGGCCGAACTGACGAGCGTGAACATGATGGTGGAGCCGGATCCGAGCCGCTTAGTGAAAGGGGCGGCGGCCAGGCTGCCGAGCACACCGCCGGCGGCACCTGCCGACATCAGCAGGCCAAATCCAGCGGCGTCAACCTGAAGGACCTCTTGTCCGAAGAGCACCAATGTCGCAGTTGTCGCCGCGCTCGATGCGTTGATCAAGCCCAACACGATCGCGAACCTCTTCAGCAGTTGGTGATTCCACAACCAACGGAATCCCTCCTTCAGATCAGTGCGAAACGAAGCCCGCGTCTCGCCGCTGGGACGGAATGAACCCGTGAGGGCAGCGAGCAAGGCGGCCGAAACCGCGAATGTGACCGAGTCGATGAAGAAAGGAAGGCTGAAGGCCACTGCGAGAAGCAGTCCACCGAGTGGAGGCCCGATGAACGAGTTCATGACCATCTCGGCGCCCCAGAGACGCCCGTTGGCTTTTTCGAGCTGGCTTTTGTCGACCACCGCCGGCATCAACGTCTGGGCACCGTTGTCGCGCAGAACTTCGGCCATTCCCAGGAGCAACGCCGAAACATAGAGAGTGACGAGCAGAATCCCTGAGTTGGCCATGGGAGCAAAGTCGGCGGCCTCGATTTGCTCCGGAGTGGGCAAGATCCCCTGATTGACGAGAACGACTGCGGCGACACCGACGGTGATCAGTGCCCGGGTCGCATCCATCGCCACTACCAGTCTTCGCCTATCGGCGCGATCGGTGATGACCCCCGCGGGCAGCGTGAAGATCAACCAGGGCAGTCGCGTCGCAACTCCAACCAACGCGATCTGGAGCGGTGACCGTGTGACAGCCGAGGCGAGCCAGGGATACGCGATCAGCGCGACGCCATCACCGAAGTTGGAAATGACGCTGGCGATCCACAGCTTCCAATAGTTGGCGCCCAACGCGCGACGGGGAGTATCAGACATCAGGGCGGGTCATAATTGCACGTGGCGCACGTCCGACCGGCCGAACTGTCCGACGTCCCTCGCATCGCCGAAATCCACGTTCGATCGTGGCAAGCGGCATATCGCGAGATCCTTCCTGCAGAGTTCCTGGACGGGTTTTCGATCAAAGAGCGCCAGGAGATGTGGGCCACCAACCTCGGTGAGCAACAGACGTTCGTCGTCGAGTCCGACGGCAATGTCGTCGGATTCACCCGGGTGGCGCCAGCTGAAGACGCCAGCCTGGGCGAGATCCAGTCGATCTATCTCGATCCTGCTCTTTACCGGCGTGGTTTCGGGAGCCCGCTCCTCAGCGCGGCGGAGCAACGCTTGAAGGAAATGGGCTATGAGGCCGCGATTCTCTGGGTGTTCGTCGACAACCTGGCGGCGCGTGATTTCTACGAGGCGATGGGCTGGAAAGCTGAGTCGCGCACAGCGCTGATGGAACTGGGTGGCCGCCAGCTCACCGAGATCCGCTACCAGAAAACGCTCCGATGAGACGGGTGGCAGTGGTTCAACCGGTCGAGCAGATGACGGTTGGTCAATGGAGGCGTCATCTCGAAAAGGCGGAGATTGTGGCCGTCTTGTCGCTCGAGCACGAACATCTGCTGGGCGCGCTCGTGACTCAACTGGGGGACCGATCTCTGATCGCCGCGACCCGGCCCATCGGTGAGGCGCTCAAGGTCGTCGTCGAGGAACTAGTCGTCGAGTCGGTTAGCCGTGACGACGTCGTCCAGTTGGTCGAGCCTTACGCCTTTTCGGCCGAGCTGGGCCACGCCGTGCTCGATTTCCTGGATGAAGACTCGCACATCGAGCTGTTGCCGATCCTCGCCCGCGCGGCTAGGCCCGTGGGCTTCCAGATCCCCGCCGACGATTCCTGATCGCCCAAACCGTCAGCGCCGTTGCGGCCCCGGCCGCGGCTGCCCCGGCGAGGACCGGAATCGGCTGGATGCGCGATTTTAGTGCGACCGGCTTTTCGAACTCGAGAATCTCCCAGTCGCGCTCGATTGCCACCTCACGCAGCTCCTTGTCGGGATTTACCGCAACGGGATGCCCCACTGCCTCCATCATCGGAAGATCGGTGATGGAGTCGGAATAGGAGAACGAGTCGGGAAGCGAGATGTCTTCCCGGATGGCCAGCTCGCGCATGGCTTCTGCCTTGGCGGGCCCATAGGCGTGGAAATCGAGGGCACCGGTATAGCGGCCGTCCTCATCGACTTCGGGTCGGGTAGCAATGACGTCGATCAGTCCGAGCCATAGGCAGAGCGGCTCCACGATCTCGAGCGGCGACGAGGAGATCACGACAACCTTGCGACCGGCCCGCTGATGCTGATCGATGATTGAGAGCGCCTCGGCATAAACCAGAGGGGCGACTACTTCATCGACGGTTTCATGGACGAGCGTTTCGATCTCGGCTCGATTCCAACCGGTGGTGAGTCGGGCGAGCTCCTGTCGCATTCGATCGAGCTGGCTGTGATCGGCTCCAAACATCTGGTAATAGGTTTGGGCGATCGCGGCCTTTAGCAGAGCCCTTCGGTTGAGGAGGCCGGCTTTGTAAAGCGGCCGGGAGAAGGCCAGGGTCGACGAGCGGGCGATGATCGTCTTGTCCAGATCGAAGAACGCAGCCTGGCCTGGCATCTGCAAAGTCTACGAAAACCTCCATTAATGCCATATGCGCTGTGGCGATACAAGGGGTAGCAGGCGGAAGTGTCGCTTCGTACTTTCGGAGCCATGACAGGGGTTCTGGGGATTAGGACCGAGCTCGACTCCGTGCTCGGAGCCATTGCACCGGTTGGCCTGGCGGCCGCGTCGGGCGCGATGTCTTTGATCCTCGATCTTGACCCGGCCGGTCCGCGTTATCCCGGTGAGCGTTCGCTGGCTGACGTGGTCGCCGAAGGCCCTCGTCGGGTCGAGCTCTCACCAGCCGGAGGCTCGCTGGCGATCATGAGAAACGGTGGCGTTGCTTGGGACGAGGCGGCCGAGACGGTCCACCGTCTCGCTGGTGCATGGCCGGTGCTCGTCCTGCGGGTTTCGGTCGGGACACCGGACCTGCCCTGGCCGGTCGTTCCGGTAGTGCCGTTGCTACCGGGAATCATGTCCACGTCCGCAGCCCGTCCCGCCGTTTGGCAATTGACTGGACGCGGCCAGCGCCCGCCGGGCCCGGGCCCGATCTTGCCCCCGCTCGGTCGGGCCGCCCTGACCTCTTTGCTCGAGTTCCGACATCTCGCCGCCCACCGATGGGTGAAGGCCTGGCGATCGGTATGGGAGCTGCCGTGGCCCTGAAGCTCACGGAGAGAGTCACCGGCGCACTGCTCTCTTCAGGGACGCCGTTAGATCGAGACAATCTGCGCAGGGCCGCCCGTCGTCTCCTGGCCGAGGAGGCACCCCTCGCCGGCGCCGAACTTGTCGAGGAATTGGTCGACGGTTTGGTCGGCCTCGGTCCTCTCGAGATCCTGTTGCGAGACCCCGATGTGAGCGATGTCCTGGTCAACGGACCGAACTCGATCTATGTAGAGAAGCGAGGGCGCCTCAGTCGAGCCGACGCAGCCTTCGCTGACGATGCTGCGGTCGTCGCTGCGGTCGAGCGAGTGATAGCTCCCCTCGGCTTGAGGCTCGATCGCGCATCGCCCACCATCGATGCCCGCCTGCCTGACGGGAGCAGGCTGCACGCCGTGATCCCTCCCGCGGCAGTCGACTTTCCGATCGTGGCGGTGAGGCGATTCGTGCGAGCCATCGATTCGCTCTCCGAGTTGGCCGCGCGTGGATCGATCACTAGCGGGCAGCTGGAGCAGATGCGCGCACTCGTGATCGAACGCCAGAACCTCATAGTCAGCGGTGGGACCGGCACCGGCAAGACGACTTTGCTCAACCTTCTCGCTGCCGAGATCCCGGCGACGCAACGAGTGGTGACGATCGAAGATGCCGCTGAACTTGCAATCGGGGGACATGTCGTTCGTCTCGAGGGACATCCCCCGAATTCCGAGGGTAAAGGGGCGATTCTCATCCGCACTCTGTTGCGTTCGGCATTGCGCCTGCGACCGGACCGAATCATCATCGGCGAGGTCCGAGGCGCCGAGGCCCTCGACCTGATCAACGCATTGAACACGGGTCACGCTGGATCGATGGCAACGGTCCATGCCAACAGTCCCGAAGAGGCGATGTGGCGTCTGGAGACGCTCGCGCTGTCGGGGGAGGAGCGGGTTGGCGAAGAAGCGGTTCGACGCCAACTGTGGGCGGCGATTGGTTGCGTCCTCCATCTTGAGCGTCGAGACGGCGAACGCCGGCTGGCCTCGGTCGGCATCGTGCGGAATGGACGCATTGACCAGGTGGACTGGTGACTGCGCTTGTCCTCGCCATTGGCTGCTGGGGAATTGTCCCTCTGGGTCCGGCGATCGGTTTGGCTCTGCTCTGGCAGGAACCCCTGGCTGCGGCTCCCGTACTGGCAGTTGCAACCGTCAAGGTCTTGCTCGCCAGCCGCCGCGAGCTCTATGGCGAACAAGTCGCAGGATGGCTGCGGACTGCAGCGGCTGAGCTCCGCGCAGGAATGTCGCTTCGCTCCTCACTTGTGGCCGCGGTCAGTACCTATCCCGAGTTGGGACTCGACCAGGTTGCGCGCTTGGCCGCGGCGGGAAGGCCGATGGCCGAGGTTGGCGCATCGATGGCACGGGTCGAAGGACTGGAGGCAGCCTCGATCGTCCTCGAAGTCACCAGCGTTACGGGCGGTTCGGTGGCGCCGGTGCTGGAAGCGCTGGCGGCCGAGGCAGCCGATGAGGCCGGACTCATCGCGGAACGGCGCTCGTTGACGGTTGCAGCCCGCTGGTCGATCGGGCTGGTGGCCGGGTTTCCGCTGCTCTTGCTCCTGATCCAAATCGGGCGCGGCGAAGTGGCGCGAATGCTCCGTGGCGGATTTGTCTCAGCCGCGGTGGTCGTGATCGGAATCGGGTTCCTGGTCGCAGGCATGGCCACTGCGGCGCTTCTCATGCGGAGGGCCCGAGCGTGAACAGCACTCGCGTTAATTGGAGCCGACCGGTTGATCGTCCGCTCCTCTCCGCGGCGTCCGCGGCCTTGTTCATTTTCCATCCTCTCCTTCTGGTAGTTGTCGCCATCGGATTCCCGGCGAGCCTTCGGCGACGCCGCCCTGTCGATTTCGTTCCTGAGCAACAGGCCCTCGCGGCGCGCATCGTTCTCGTCGGCCTCGCCGCGGGGCTGCCTCTTTTGGCGACCTTGCAGCTGGCGGCTGAGCGATCGACCGGAGCAGTCGCGGCAGAGTTGACCCTCTTGATCAGACGGGCGCGTCGAGAAGGGATTGCGCAGGCTCTCTCTCGCTGGACCGGCCCGCACACCAACTCGCTTCTCACCCGCCTCGCCCGCGCCGCCGCGTCCGGCGCTCCGATGCTTGACGCGGTGGCGTCCTACCTCGCCGAGCTGCGCATGGAACGTCGAACCAGGGCAATCGAAAAGGCCCGCCGGCTTCCCGTCACGTTGATGATCCCGCTCGGGCTTTTGATCCTTCCGGGCTTTGTCCTTTTGTTTGTAGGGCCAGTCCTCCTGGGCTCGTTGACCGACCTGCAGGGTTCGCTTCCGTGAACGATTCGCTTCCCCCCGCTCCGGCCGGTCGCCGGAAGCAATCGAAAGGAGCCGGTCATGCTGGCTTTGTGGAAACGGTGGCTAGAACGCGCCAATCGCGACGAACGGGGGCAAGGAACGGTGGAGTATTTCCTCGTGATCCTTGCCGCGACTGCTCTGGCCGTGATTCTCTTCAAGTGGGTGCAGTCGAGCGGAGGGACCTCGATCATCAGCACCATCCTGGGCAAGGTCGTGGGTTGGGTGGCCAGTCAGTTCTAGAGAAGGGAACTGTGGCGCTCGAGATGGCCCTGACGATCCCAACTCTGATCCTCGTCCTCCTGGCTGTGCTGGAGATCGTGGTCGTCGCTCGAATCCAGATTGACCTGGTGGCGGCAGCACGCGAAGGCGCGCGTGTTGCCGCCACCAGTCCCAATCCGGAAGCGGCAGTCGTGGCAGCGACCTCGGCGCTTTCAACCGAGATGGCGACGAGAGTCGGCGTCACGGTGACTAGACCTGCAGTGGTTGGTCGACCTGCCACCGTCACGATTCGGCTGCGTCATCAGCTGGTTACGCCGATCTTGCGCTGGTACACGGTTGAGCTGTCGGGCCGGGCAACGATGCGAGTTGAACAGTGAGAGAGCGAGGGTCGGCAACGGTTCTGGCTCTTGCCCTGATGCTCGTCATCATCGCGGTTGGTCTGGCTGTGGTGGCAGCTGCCCAGATAGTCGCGGCGCGGACGCGGGCGGTGCTCGCCGCCGACGCCGCTGCTTTGGCTGCCGCGCCGATGACTTTTCCACCGATCGCAGAGCAGTCGCCTCTCGCTGCGGCCAGCGAGTTGGCCGCGGCCAACGGTGCCGTCATCGTCGGCTGCCTCTGTCCAACTGTTGACAACTTCGATCCGCGTGCAGTCGAGGTAGAGGTGCAGGTCGCCACCCGCGTGGTCCTGGTAGGCGAAGTGATCGTCGAAGCCACCAGTCGCGCCGAATTCGCCCCCTAGGTTTGGTTTCTCCCCCGGAGGGGGGAGAAATCAGACAAACAAGTCGAGGAGGCGGAGGGCGCCGGCCTTGGAGAGTGGTTCGTTCAGGTTGCCGCACTTGGGCGACTGGACGCAGGAGGGGCACCCGGAGAGGCAGGGGCATTCGCCGATTAGATCGCGCGTCGCCTTCCAGTGGCGCTCGTGACGTTCGTAGGCGATCGGGGCGA
The DNA here is from genome assembly GCA_963761985.1 of uncultured Acidimicrobiia bacterium. Classification (GTDB taxonomy): domain Bacteria; phylum Actinomycetota; class Acidimicrobiia; order Spongiisociales; family ZC4RG35; genus JACCTH01. Next base: position 66,780 of record CAVXIT010000001.1, on the reverse strand, counting down.
TGCCGGCTCCGCCCTCATAGCCCTCATGGATGAAGATGGTGGCGGTGCCGGTATCGGGGTGGAAGTTGGTCGACAGACCGCCAATGTCCCAGCGATCGCAGACTGCCATCAGGGGGAGCAAGGCGATGCCGGCGTGTTCGGCGGCGTGCAGCGCTCCCAACAGATCGGCTCCCAGATCGGCAAGGTCGGGGAAGGTGAGCCAAATGGCGGAGGTCGTGAGACTGGTCGGCGGAACGTCCAGATCGATCGTTTCGATCACTTCGCGGGTCTTCAAAGAACGCTTCTGATAGGCGATCACCTGCGATTCGACGTCAACTGTTCCGAGATGGATCGAGACGCCGAGCCGACCTGCGGGCGAGCGAGCAGCCATGTCCACTATGGAGAGGTCTGTCTCAGCTCTCGTTTGGGTGTAGTAATCGACAGATGCCGCCGACACTCGCACCTCGCGAAGAGCATGATCGACCGACTCAACCAGGTAGCTATCGCCTTGATGGAGATAGATCGCTCCCGGATGGGCGTCGCGGTTGACCCGGTCCCCGTCCAGCGTTCCCAACAGCTCCTTGCGGACGATGATCTGATAAGGCGGTCCGCTGCTCGAGCGAAGATCGATGGAAGGTGCCGGCCGTTGGCGGCGGGCCCAGTAGAGCCGGCTGTCCTTCAAGCGGAGGTGTCCGGCTTGGACCAGTCGATTGGCGGCTTCCTCCATCGCCGGGCCGAGGATCTCCCGATCGTCGATAGCGAGCGGCAATTCATAGGCCGCACAAGCGGCGTGGGCTTCGGCCAGTTGCGGGTTCGCGGGATTGACGACCACCGCTTCCGTGGGACGGTCGAAGAGTTCTTGTGGATGTCGCATCAGATATTGATCGAGAGCGTCGTCGCCGGCGGAGAGCACCACGAGCGAATCCTGGCGGCTCCGACCTGCGCGACCGGCTTGTTGGCGGAAGGCCGCCATGGTCCCGGGAAAAGTGGTGACCACCGCCGCATCGAGTCCACCGACGTCGATGCCGAGCTCAAGCGCGTTGGTGGCGATGACGCCGTCGAGCTCTCCTCCGAACAGCTTTTCTTCAATGCTTCGCCGTTGCGCCGGCGTGTAGCCGCCCCGATACGCGGCGATGTTCTTCTCCCGAGCCAGCCTCCCTTGGGACCATCGATACATGAGCTCGGTCGACTTTCGACCCCGAGCAAAGGCGATCGTCTTCCGATCGTTGGCAACGAGATGCGCGAAGACCGAGGTTGCGTCGGATAGAGCCGAGCGACGGAGACCGAGGTCGCTATCGATGAGCCCGGGATTCCAGAGAGCGAACGTGCGGTTCCCGGTGGGGGAGTAGTCGGCGGCAATTGGATGCACCTCGAGACCTGTCAGATTCGAGGCCAGCTCGGCGGCATTGCCGATGGTGGCCGAAGCAAAGATAAAAGTAGGCGACGAGCCGTAGTGCTCGCAGAGGCGGCGCAGGCGACGAAGGATGAAGGCGACGTGAGTGCCAAACACGCCACGCAGGTTGTGCACCTCATCTACGACCACAAATCGCAGCCGATGGAGGAAATCGCTCCAACGATCGTGCGACGGAAGGATGCCGACGTGGAGCATGTCGGGGTTGGTGAGGACAACATTGGACCGACGCCTGATTTCGGTGCGGCTCTCGATCGGGGTGTCGCCGTCGTAGATCGCCGCGCTGATCGTCGGAATCCGGAACGAGCGCAACGAACGCGCTTGATCCTGCGCTAGAGCCTTGGTCGGATAGAGCAAAAGCGCCGACCGCTTGGGGTCCTCGTGGAGCGACTCCATGATCGGAACCTGGAAGGCGAGCGACTTGCCGCTGGCAGTTCCCACCGAAAGCACTGTGTGACGTCCGGCGCGAATCGAGTCGATTGCCTGGGCCTGATGCAGGTACAGCCGCTCCACTCCGCGCTCTGCCAACCGGGAGGCAACGAAGGGGTCGAGTTCGACGGAGCCAAATCGTGCCTCGCGGGCGGGGATGGTTCGAACCTCAACCAGCTCGCCGTCGTGTTGCTCAGCCCACTCGCTGATCAGCTGAGTTGGGTCCCAGTCCTGCACAGAAGCGATTAGCTCGAGAGCGTTTCCAGCTTCTCGTCCATCTTGTCGTCGGTCCGAGTAATGCCTGCGACTTGATAGGCCTCCGCTTCGTCAAGCGTTTCCTTATCGAGCAAAGCGGCGGCAATCGCATCGAGCTGAGTGCGGTGTTCCTTGAGCACGTTCACGGCGCGCTGGTAGCACTCATCGACGATCCGGCGAACCTCGTCGTCCATGAGTTCCTGGGTCTTCTCGCCCACCTCGGGTCGCATGAATGCTTCCCGGTTCTCATCGATGACCGTGATTGGCCCGATGACGTCGGACATGCCCCATTTCCCAACCATCGATCGGGCGATCCTCGTCACCTGGACCAGATCGTTCTCGGCACCAGTGGTGATCGTGCCGAACACGACCTCTTCGGCGGCACGGCCACCCAATGCTCCAACAATTCGCCCTTCGAGGTAGCCGCGGTCGTAGGCGTAGCGGTCGGCATCGGGGGACTGGAAGGTGACACCGAGGGCGCGGCCGCGGGGAATGATCGAGATCTTTCGGACCGGGTCGGCACCAGGCAGCAGCATTCCGAGGAGGGCATGGCCCGCCTCGTGAAAGGCCGTCCGTTCTTTCTCCGCATCCGACATCATGATCTGACGCTCGGTCCCCAGCACGATCTTCTCCAGCGCGTCGGCAAAGTCGGCCATCGTTACGTCGTCGTGGTTGCGACGAGCGGCCATCAGTGCCGCCTCGTTGACCAGGTTGCGCAGATCGGCTCCGACCATTCCAGGAGTGGACGAAGCGATCGAGGAGAGATCAGCGTCAGCGTTTAGAGGCACATTGCGGGTGTGGATCATGAGGATGTAGAGGCGTCCTCGCTGATCGGGAGGGCTCACCGCGACCTGGCGGTCAAAGCGACCGGGTCGAATCAGAGCCGAATCGAGGACCTCGGGCCGGTTGGTGGCGGCGATGACGATGACGCCTTCAGATCCGGTGAATCCGTCCATCTCGGTGAGAATTTGGTTGAGGGTCTGTTCGCGTTCGTCGTGCCCGCCGAGGGAGACGCCGCCTCCGCGGGTCCGGCCGATCGCGTCGAGCTCGTCGATGAAGATGATCGCCGGAGCAACCTTCTTCGCTTCCTCGAAAAGGTCACGAACCCGGCTTGCTCCCACGCCGACGACCATTTCGATGAATTCTGAGGCCGACATCGAAAAGAAGGGCACGTTGGCTTCACCCGCCACTGCCCTGGCCAGCAAGGTCTTTCCTGTGCCGGGAGGGCCCGAGAGCAGGACTCCCTTGGGGATCGCCCCGCCCAACCGGGTGTACTTGCCGGGATTCTTGAGGAAGTCGACGATCTCGGTCAGTTCGGCCTTGGCGTCGTCGATTCCGGCGACATCGTCAAAAGTCGTCCGCTGGGTGCTGGCTTCGAAGCGCTTGGCCCTGCTCTTGCCCAGACCACCGATGCCCCCGAGGGCCGAGCCGGCCCGACGCCACATGGCCACAAAGATCCAGATGAGAAGCAGTGTCGGTCCGAAACCGAAGAGGAGTTGCTGCCAGATAGGGCGTTGCTCGGGATCGACCGCCGAAATCTCGACGTTGTTGTCCCGCAAAGTCTCGACGAGGTTGTCGTCGGCCCAGCTCGGCCTGACCGTCGAGAACAAATCAGCAGTCTCATTGGCATCGTCAGGGTTCTCTTGGGGGGCGAGGAAGCGCCCCTGGATCGTGTCCCCCTGCGAGAAGACGGTCTCCACCTTTTCGGTTTCCACGGCGTCGAGAAACTCGGTGTACGACAGTTCGAGTCGGGTGGGAGTGAAAAGGAGTGACGTCAGGAACCAGTTCGCGGCGAGCAGTGCGAGGGCGAGGATGAGGACCCGGCGGTTAGGTGCCCGTCGCAATGGATTGATTGGCTGGCTTTTGTCGTCCTCAACGGGAGGGACACCTTCCACCTTCCAGCCAGGCGGTTTTACTTGGGGCTTCTTTTCGGGCGTCGAGCGCGAGGTCACGCCTGAAGGGTACCGACCGGCCCCAAATATAAAGGGCTGCTATCCAAGGGTGCAGCTTTGCGGCGTAACGTTCGCTCGTGATCTCCAATGCCAGGATTCTCGGTGTCCTTGCCGAGATGGCCAAGCTCATAGCGCTCGACGAGGGCTCCAGCCAAGCCTTCAAAGTCAGGGCGTATGAGAACGCCATCCATGGCATCGAGGGGTACCCGGGCAACGTCGCCACGCTGAGCGTGAAGGACATGGAAGCGATCAAGGGCGTGGGAGGCTCGATTGCCAAGCGGGTCATGGAGTATGTCGAAACCGGAAGCGTGGCCAAGCTCGAGGAACTGCGGACGAAGTATCCCCCTGCCCTAGTCGAGCTGCTCAAGGTCCCAGGGCTCGGTCCCAAAACGCTGAAGCTCATCCGAGCCGAACTCGGGATTGAAAACCTCGACGACCTGAAAGCCGCCATCGATCGGCAGGCACTTCGTGAGCTGCCCGGCCTCGGCCGAACCACGGAAGAGAAGATCGCCCGGTCGATCGACCGTCTCGGTCTGCACGGTAAGGATCGGAGGACTCCCATTGCCGAGGCGATGCCGGTCGCCGCCGGGTTGGCAACTGAGCTCGCCGCCATCGAGGGAGTGGAGTCCGCGATCCCCGCCGGATCTTTGCGACGTCTCGCAGAGACGATCGGCGACATCGACATCGTGGTTGCTGCCAGTCAAGCCCAGCCGGTGATGAGCGCGGTAGCAAATCATCCGGCCGCGACCGAGGTGGTCGGATCGGGCGAGACCAAGACCTCGATTCTGACCCGTTCGGGATTGCAAGTCGACGTCCGCGCAGTTGCCCCCGAGCAACTCGGCGCGGCTCTTCTCTACTTCACGGGCTCAAAGGCACACAATGTCGCTCTCCGCCAGCGGGCGATCGATCGCGGCTGGCTGCTCAACGAATACGGACTCTTTGCCGGCGAGGAATTGCTGGCAGCTCGCTCGGAAGCTGATATCTACGAACTGCTTGAGCTGCCCTATCTGCCACCGTCGATCCGCGAGAACCAGGGAGAAATCGAAGCCGCGGCAAATGGCACCTTGCCCGAGCTAGTGGCCCTGGAGCAGATCAAAGGCGATCTCCACTTCCATTCCGATCAGTCGGGCGACGGCCGCTCAAGCCTCGAGGAGATGGTGGAGGCGGCCGCGGGCCGTGGCTATTCGTATCTGGCCATAACCGAGCATGGCGAGGACCTGGCGATCAACGGATCGAGCCGTGATCAAATGCTGGCGCACCGGGAGCGGATTCGAACGGTCAACGCGAAGTACCCCGAAATGACTCTGCTTTTCGGGTGCGAGCTCAACATCGGACCCAATGGGACGCTCGACTACGACCCAGAATTCCGCCTTCTTTTCGACTGGACGGTGGCGTCGGTCCATTCGCATTTCGACCTCTCCGCCGAAGCCCAAACCACGCGCCTGCTCAAGGCGATGGCGGACCCGGCGGTCAACGCCATCGGACATCTCACCGGGCGCTACATCGGTCGCCGGCCGGGGATTGAACTTGACCTCGATGCGGTGCTCGAGGGACTCTCGGTTTCCGGAGTTGCCCTCGAGTTGAACGGCGCCCTTGACCGGCTCGACGCTTCGGCCGAGGTGACCAAACGAGCCGTGGCCGCCGGCGTGACTCTGGTGATCTCCACCGATTCCCATCACACGTCCGACCTCACGCGGATGGTGTTTGGAGTTGCCAATGCGCAACGCGGTTGGGCGGCGGCGGCGAATGTGGCCAACACCCTGGACACGAAGCAGTTTCTCGACTTCGCCCGGTCGCGCCGGTGAACGAAGTCGTCCTCTTTGCAAGCGGTCTCGCGCTGCTGGCCGCCGTGGTTGTCGTCTACTTCAACGGCCAGATCCGGGCTTCGGGCACGGGTGAGTTGAGCGGAGCCGCCCGGGAGATCGGCTACCAGGTGGCAGAGCATCTCCGGAGACAGATGCGGCTCATCGTGGTGCCCGTCGTCGTCTTGGGCGGAGCGCTGTTCTGGTATTCGGGTCGCGGCTGGATCGAAGTCTCGATCTATGCCACAGGAGTGGCCGCGGCTGCCCTGGTGATCTGGATGTCGGCGGCCGGGGCGACTGAAGTGAACGTTCGCCTGGGAGAGGCGGCGCGACAGGGTGGGGCAGTGCGATCGATGCAGCTGGCCCTGCGAGGCGGCTTGGTCGTCGGCATCGGTGCCGCGGTTGTGGTCCTTGTCGCACTTCTCATCGGAGTCACCGCGATCCAGCCCCTCCAGCTCGCCTACGGGATCCTCGGTTTCGCCGTCGTCGCCCTGTTCACGCGCATCGGCAACGGCGTCTACAACAAGGCGGCCGACATTGGCGCTGACCTCGTGAGATCGTCTGAATCTGCCCCCGATCCGGCAGTGATCGCCGACAGCGCGGGCGACGTCCTTGGGGGCGTCGTGGGAGCAACCACCGACCTCGGCGACTCATTTGTCATGTCTGTTTTCGGAGGGCTGGTTCTGGGTGCGCTCATTGTCGGTCCGGAATCGGCTTGGTTCGAGCACGTCCTCCTGGGCATTGCCGCGTGCGGTCTCCTCGGTGCCCTGCCGGCAGTCTTTGTGATTCGCTTTGGTCGTGACAACCCGGTGACCGGATTCCTCCTGGCCACCCTCATCTCGGTGGCAGTGATCATCGGCGGAGCCTGGTGGCTACTGGAAACGATGGCCGGTCCCGAGGTCACGCATCCCTTCGGGTTGCTTCTCGCCCTCGCGGCCGGTACGGCCGCGGCGTGGGGAGCCGGTTTTGTCGCCGAGTGGTTTACCTCCGATCACTACAAGACCGTGAAAGAGATCGCTCGCCAGAGCCAAATCGGCCCGTCCACGCTCGTCATTGGAGGAATCGTCGCGGGCATGCGAGCGGCGGCCTTCTCAGCTGGCGCGCTCGCTGCATGCTTTGTGGGCGCCTACCTGGCGGGGACCTGGGCCTGGAACGAAGCGGGCGGCCGGCTTGGCCTGTTACTGGCAGCAGCGGGCGCCTCGGTCATCCTGGCGATCCGGGCCTCTATTGGCGCCTTCGGGCCGATCGCCGATAGCGGGCACGGGGTGCTGGCACTCAACGAACAAACCGAGCAGCTCGATAGCGCAGTGGCTGGTCTGACTGCGGTGGGCAATGCGGCGACGTCGAGCAGCCGGGGTTACGCAACCGCCAGTGCGCTCGGCGGGGCACTCGTAATGCTCCTCGTCTTCCTCGAAGTTTCCGGGCTCGACGCCATCGACCTGACCCGCGTGCCGGGGCTCTTTGGGGTTTTGTTGGGTATCACTTTTCCTTTTGTCTTCTCAGCACTCAACTTGAACGCGGTGGGGCGGTCTGCGGCGTTGGTTATCGACACCGTCCGGTTGGGTGGGGCGGGACTGCCCGGGCTGCTCGATCTGGTGTCGGGTCGGGCGCGACGCGAGATGCTCTCAATGGGGGTTTTGGTTCTCGGGTTGCCCGTGGTCCTGGGGATCGCCAATCCCGAGACCCTGGGTGGGTTCCTGGTGGCTGTGATCTTGACGGGATTCATCCAGACCACGTTCTTTGTCAACACGGGTGGGGTCTGGAGCTCGGCGAACAACCTCGTTGAGGCAGGTGCCTTCGGCGGAGCCGGTTCCGACCAGCACCGGGCCACGTTGATCGGCGACAGCGCGGGGGACCCCTTGAAAGACGCGGTCGGCCCGGCGCTGAGCTCCGCCATCAAGGCGATGATCACGATCGGGGCGGTGATGGCATTGGTCGGGGTCCTTTAGAGATGGCTCAGACCGAAAGTGGCTACGACTCACGCCGCTATGCGCTGATCAACCGTTGGAACCCACGCAACCTCCACCTGATCCGCGATTGGGTGAGACCAAAGCCGAACGCCCGTGTGCTCGATGTCGGCTGTGGCCGCGGTCATCTCGTTGGCGCCTTGCGTGATCTTGGCGTCGACGCAGAAGGAATCGACTTGAATCCCAACGCCGCAAAGGTCGCGATCGTGCCGCACGTGCAAACCATGTCGGCGACCGAGCTCCAGTTCGAATCGAACACCTTCGACGCGGTGGTTTCGTTTCACGCCATCGAGCACATTCCCGATGTCGATGCCGCGCTGGCCGAAATGGCTCGTGTGGTCAAACCCTCCGGCTCGGTTCTCCTTGTTTATCCGGCTGAACCGATACGCGGACTCTTCGCCATCCCCACTGCCGTGATCTTGCACCGCAACCCTTTGAAGGCGAGAGAAGTCCACATTCACAAGCTCAATCCGCGCGTAGTTGGCGTAAAGGTGGCCGCGGTCGGGCTGCGGGCGGTGCGCAATCAGTTTCGCCCGTGGCCGTCGCCCGAGTGGGCCACTCTTTGTGGTTCTGCCGACTCGTAATTCCCTAGCTTGTTATGGACCGCCGGTACGGTGAACCTGTTGAGTAGTCCTTTCCAAGGAGAATCGTTGAGCTACGTTCTCGACACCTGCGTGCTGCTGGCCGACCCCAACGCCCTGTTGCGTTTCAACGAAAACGAAATCGTCCTGCCCATGGTGGTGGTCGAAGAGCTGGATCGAAAGAAGGCGCGGCTCGACGAAGTCGGCACCAACTCGCGTGCGGCTCTCCGTTTGCTGGAGCAGCTCGGAGCTTCGCGGTCGGAAGGAATGCGCGAGCCGGTGGCGCTTCCGGCCGGCGGCACTCTCCGAATCGAGCTCAACGGGATCGCTTCCGATCGCCTTCCAGTCGTGCTAGATCCATCGACACCGGATCATCGTTTGCTGGCGTGTTGTCTGAACCTCGTCGATGCCGGCGACCATCCGGTCCTCGTGACCAAAGACGTCGCGCTCCGCATCAAGGCCGCGCAGCTAGGAGTCGAGGTTCAGGACTACCGCGGGGATACGGTTCCCGGTCGAAGAACTCCACTCGGGAGTTCACGAGATGCAGGTGGAGCCCGCAGTCATCGACCGCATCTATGTCGAGAACAAACTCACCCTTTCCGACAGTCGATTTCTGCTTAACGAGTTTGTCGTGCTCCGGGCCGGCTCCCAGTCGGCCCTGGCCCGTGTGATCGAGACCGAACCCGAGACCGTGGTCGAACGAGCCAGCCACGGGCTCAAGGTCTTCGGCGTCGAGCCCAAGAACATCCGACAGACCGTTGCCCTGCACCTCCTGATGGACCCGGCGTTGCCGGCGGTTTCGCTGATGGGCATCGCTGGCACCGGCAAGACGTTTCTCGCCCTTGCCGCGGCACTTGAACAAGTGGTGGAGATGGGTCGTTATCGGAAGGTCACGGTCTATCGACCGCTCGTTCCGGTTGGCCGACAGGAAGTCGGCTATCTCCCGGGCGACCTGTCGGAGAAACTCGCTCCGTGGATGGCCGCGGTCCACGACAACCTTTATGCCCTGTTTTCCGACGCCGGCGCGGAAGGCGCTCGCGACGCGATCGAGGGCCTCCTGGCCCGGGATGAATTGGAAATGGCGGCGATCACATATCTGCGGGGGCGCTCGATCACCGGCGAGATCGTGATCATCGACGAAGCGCAAAACCTCGAGCTGCCCACTTTGAAGGTCATCCTCACCCGCATGGCCCGCGACTCGAAAGTGATCTTCTGCGGTGACCTCACCCAGATCGACAATCCTTATATCTCGCCGTTTGGCGGAGCAGCGGCACTGATCGAGAAGTTCAAGGGTTCATCGCTTTTCGGCCATGTCACCCTCGAGCGCTCGGTCCGCTCTCCGCTCTCCGAAATGGCCGCCACGATCCTGTGACGTCATGGACTCGCTGATCCTCCTCGCCGGCGGGAGGGGGGAGCGGGCGGGGGAGGGACCGAACAAGGTGTACCGCAGCCTGAATAGCGCCCCTTTACTTTCCTATTCGCTGCAAGCCATCAGAGCCTTCAACCACCCGGTCCGTCTGGTGGTGGTGGCCAGGAAAGAGGACCGACCACTACTCGATCAGTTGCTCGTCAGCTTCGCCGACCTGAACCCGAAGGTGGTTCTGGGAGGAGCGACGCGATATCAGAGCGAGAAGGCCGGCCTGGCCGCCATCAAATGCAAGGACGGAGAGTTGATCGGCATTCACGATGGCGCCCGCCCTTTTCTCACCGCCGACCTGTGGGAAGCCTGTCGTGCGAAGGCAGAGTTGGTGGGCGGAGCGATTCCCGTCGTCGATCCTGGACCAACGTTCCGAAACACCCATGGACAGCTGCGCGAGCTTTCCGGAGTGGTAAAAGCTCAAACGCCGCAGATCTTCAACGCGGTACAACTCGTCGAAGCCTTCGCGCAATCAGTTCAGCCAGGTTTCGATACCGCGGAAACGGTCGCTCGAGCGAGCGGTCTGACCATTGGCGTGGTCGCGGGCGATCATCGCAACATCAAAGTCACGACCGTCTCCGATTTCGAGCGGGCCGCGGCCCTCGTTGGCCAGTGGGCTCCGGAAGGTTGGCTATTGCCCTAGTTGATTGGAAGTAGTGGCGCGGCGTTGTTTGTAGAGCCAGACCCAAAGCGCGGCGTGGGCGCCGATCCCAACCCCCAGCACTACGGCCACGATCGGATAGCCGAGGATCAGGGCCAGGAGGGAGGCGATGATCGCACCTATCACCAGAGTCGTTCTCACTCCGTTTAATGCGCCGAACAAATCATGCCTTCTTTTTCGCTACGGCCTTCTTCTTGGTGGCTGACGTCTTCTTGCTCGCCGTTTTCTTAGCGGCCTTCTTGGTCGTGCCGGCCTTTTTGGCGCGCGATTTTCTCACAACCGTGGTGGTGTCGGAAAGTCGTTCGCGTCGCGCCGACAGCAACTCCAAGGCTCGATCAAGATCTATCTGATCGGGGTCGTCGGCGGTGCGAAGCGAGGCGTTGATCTCGCCGTCGCTGACGTAAGGCCCATAGCGACCGTTGCCGACCGAAACGGTCTTACCTTCGGGGGTCGTGCCCAGCTCCCGGCGTGGAGTCGCGTTTGCGCGCCCGCGTCTCGCGGGAGGCTGACGAAAAAGCTCGAGGGCCCGATCAAGAGTGATCGAGAAGAGCTCTTCTTCGGTTGGCAGCGACCGCGTGTCGCCGGCCCGGTCGAGATACGGTCCATAGCGACCGTTGAGAGCGACGATTTCGCTGCCGCTTTCCGGGTCGGCGCCCACCACTCGAGGGAGTTGCAACAGCTGCAGCGCTTCATCGAGTGTGATCGAGTCGAGACTCATCGATTTGAACAGCGAAGCCGTTTTCGGCTTCGTCTTGTTTTCAGCTTCGCCCAGCTGAACGTAGGGTCCGAAGCGGCCGGTGCGGGCGATGACCACCAAACCGCTGTCAGCATCGGTGCCGAGGATCTTGTCCCCGGCCGGCTGCTCGGCGAGGATCTCGATCGCACGCTCCATCGTGAGTTCGTCCGGGGGGAGGTTGTCCGGAATCGACGCCCGGTCGTCGCCGCGCTCGAGATAAGGGCCATAACGGCCGACCCGGATGACGACCGGACGTCCGTTCTCATCCATCCCCAGCGGAATCGAGTTGATCTCGCGGGCGTCGATTTCGGAGAGGCGATCTTCGATTTGTTGGTGCAACCCCTCCGGTCCGAGGTAGAAGCGCGTTAGCCAGGGAACGGTTTGTTCCTCTCCCTCTGCGATCCGATCGAGATCGTCTTCCATCCGGGCGGTGAAGGCGTAGTCGACCAGGTTCTCGAAATTCTCTTCGAGCAGGCTGACCACGGAGAACGCAGTGAAAGTCGGAACCAGCGCCTGCCCTTTGGTCCAGACATACCCTCGATCTTTGATCGTGCTCAGGATGGAGGCGTAGGTGGATGGGCGCCCGACTCCCAATTCCTCCAGGCGCCGGACGAGCGACGCCTCGGTGAAGCGAGCGGGCGGTTTGGTGCTATGACCCAATGCCTCAAGGCTCTGCAGGTCGAGCGCGTCACCGTTCGCGCAGGGAAGGCAACGGAGTCTCCTGATCGTCCAGTGCCGCTTCGGGGTCGTCGCTGCCCTCGACGTAAGCCCGCAGGAAGCCCGGGAATGTGATGGTGCGGCCACTGGCTGCAAATTCGGCATCGGCCCCGTTCGAAGAGATGGCCCCCAGCCGAACTGACATCGACTCGCCGAGAGCGTCCTTCATTTGCGACGCCATGGTCCGCTTCCAAATGAGCTCATAAACCCGGGCCTCGTCGTCGCTCACTTCCCGGCCGACTTGCTCGGGAGTGCGGAACGTCTCGCCGGCCGGTCGAATCGCCTCGTGGGCCTCTTGCGCGTTCTTCACCTTGTTGGCATAGCTGCGCGCTTTCTCTGGCAGATACTCGGCTCCGAAAAGCGAGCCGATTTGGGCTCGGGCCGCCGCCACCGCAGATTCGGACAACGCGGTCGAATCAGTGCGCATGTAGGTGATGTATCCCGATTCGTAGAGTCGCTGCGCGACCGACATCGTGCGGGAAGCGGAAAAGCGGAACTTGCGGCCTGCCTCTTGTTGCAAGGTCGAGGTGCGGAACGGGGGATAGGGACTTCGTCGATAAGGCTTGGTCTCGACGTCGCGCACCGAGAAGTCGGACTTCTCGAGCTCGGCAGATAGTTGCCTGGCCGCCGGTTCGTCAAGAACTACGGCTTTCTCGGTGGCCATCCTCCCGCTGGAATCGAAATCGGAGCCGGTTGCGACTCTTGCTCCATCAAGTTGCACCAGCGTCGCCGAAAACGGGGCCGAGTCGCCTTTGACAAGCGTGGCCTCGAGGTCCCAATAGCCGGCTGTGACAAAGGCAATCCGCTCGCGCTCTCGTTCGACCACGATCCGGATCGCCACACTTTGCACCCGTCCCGCCGAAAGACCTTGTCTTACTCGCCGCCACAACACTGGCGACACTCCGTATCCGTAGAGCCGGTCAAGTATTCGTCGGGCTTCTTGTGCGTCGACGAGCTTGCGATCGATGTCCCGCGGGGAGGCAAAGGCGCCCTGAATCGCCGGCTCGGTGATTTCGTGAAACACCATTCGCTTCACGTTGACTTTGGGCTTGAGGACTTGAGTTAGATGCCAGGCGATTGATTCGCCCTCACGATCCTCATCAGTCGCCAGGTACAACTCGTCGGCCTTCTTCAAAGCCTCGCGGAGCTTCTTGATTACTGCCTGTTTGTTCGGAGGAATGACATAGGAGGGAACGAACCCGGCGTCCACATCCACTCCGAGCCCCTTGGTTTCGAGGTCTCGGACATGGCCCATCGAAGCCTCGACGGCCACACCTGAGCCCAGGAAGCGGGAAATGGTGCGGGCCTTGGCCGGCGATTCGACGATGATGAGTTTCATAGATCTACGGGCAATTCACTGTCTAGCGTCTAGGCGAGACTGTCAATTCAACCTCTCAAAACCTCATTCCGGTGACATCTGATTTCCAACTTCGAAGCCGGGACCTGATCCGAAAAGGGCCGTTTGCCCGACTTTGGTGGTCACAAGCTGTCGCATCGTTGGGCGATTGGGTAGCCCTTTTTGCGAGTTTTGCCCTAGCCGCCCGGATTTCTGGCGGAGGATCCGCAGCCAGCCTCGGCATCCTGGTCCCCCTGGTGGGCCGGATCCTCCCTGCCCTGGCGTTCGGCTTCGTGGGGGGTGTGCTGGCTGATCGGTTCAGTCGCAAGGCCACCATGCTCGTCGCCGACATTGGGCGGGCGGTCCTGGCTATCGGCTTCATCTTCGTCAGCAATTTCCGTGAGCTCTTCCTGCTCACCTTCGTCACCGAGCTCCTCTCGATGATGCGCCAACCAGCTCGAGAAGCGGTTGTGCCGTCGCTCATCGCTGAGCATCAACTGCTGGCGGCCAATGGGCTCTCCCTACTTTCCAACTATGGGACTGCGCCGATTGGCTCCGCGCTCTTTGCCGGGCTCACCCAAATCGGTTCGCTGCTCCCTCCGTTCGGCACATTCGGCTCCTCGATTGGCGCCGCCTTTGCCTTGAACTCGGTCACCTTCCTCGTCTCGGCGGCGATTGTCTTCTTCACTCCGATACCGTCCGCATCTCTTTCGGAGGAGCGCAAAGCTCGCAGCCGCGTCGACCTCAGAGCGCCGCTGCGAGACATGATGGAAGGCTTTCGCTTCGTGGCCGGGAGTGGTCCGATTCGCCGAATGATTCTGGGAATGGCGGCCGGCCTATTCGGCGGCGGAGCATTGTTCGTGATCGGTCAGCCTTTTGCCGAACAAGTGTTGCGAGCCTCCGACGCCGGCTATGGGTTGATCGTGACGGCGCTCGGCGTCGGGGTCGGCGTCGGCATGCTCGGGATGACGATCCTCGGCACGATGAACACACGACGCCCATTGGTCTTTGCCCTCGCCCTCGTGGCAACCGGGCTCGCCATCATCTTCACCGGATTCAGGAACACCGTCACCGGCGCCGCAGCCTGGACGTTTGTGACCGGATTGGGCACGGGCGTGGCCTATGTCTGCGGCTTCACCGAGTTGCACGCCACCGTTGAGGACCGGTTACGGGGGCGGACATTTGCCGCCATGTTTGCTTTTGCCCGGGTGGCTCTTCTGATTTCGTTCGCCCTCGCCGGGGTAGGTGCGGCCACATTGGACGGCGTCCTCGTGGGTGAGCTCAACGAGGGGATCAGAGCAGTCATCGTGCTGGGTGGCCTCGTCGTGCTTCTGGTTGGAGGCAGCGTCCTCTGGGCGGCGAGAAGCGAGCTAAGGGCTCATTTCAGCTCCGAGCAGCTCAGCACTCTGGCCGATGCCTCCAATGCCATCACCTGGATGAGGGGCGATCGCCAGGCTGACAGCGAGACCCGGCCGACCCCTCAAGGTCCCGCCGAATGAGTGGCTTCTATTTAGCGCTCGAAGGGGGTGAGGGTGCCGGGAAAACCACGCTGGCCGACTTGTTGCGCACGCAGCTCGAAAAAGCTGGTCACAAGGTCCTGGTCGTCCGCGAGCCCGGGACGACCGCTCTGGGCGACGAAATTCGCCGGCTCGTACTCCACGCCGACGAGATGACGCCCTGGGCCGAAGCCTTTTTGTTTGCCACCCAGCGGGCCCAACTAGTCGCCGAGGTGGTGGCGCCAGCCCTAGCGAGGGGCGAATTTGTGATCAGCGATCGCTCCTTCTATTCATCGCTCGCCTATCAGGGCGGGGCCCGTGGGCTGGGGATCGATCGGGTCCGGGCGCTCAATCTGCTCGCCGTCGAAGGCGTCGTCCCCAACTTGGTCGTGGTCTTAGGCGTCGACCACGAGATCGGCATGGCCCGCCAGGACGACCCCGACCGGATCGGTGGCGAACACGCCGAGTTTCAGGCGAGAGTCACTGAGGCCTATCTGGAGCTTGCTCGACAAGAGCCCGACCGCGTCGTAGTTGTCCCTGCCAACGACGATGCTGAGACCGTGGCCAAGCGAATCATCGGTTTGATCGACCAGGACTGATCGACCCGTGACGACCGCCCTCCTTGCACCCGAGCTGATCGGGCACGGTGAAGTGACTGAGCTCCTCAATCGGGAACTGAAGGAGCCATCGCACGCCTACCTGTTCACGGGACCTGCCGGGGTGGGGAAGGCAACCGTCGCGCGCGAATTCGCCCGGCTTCTCCTCTGTCCTGAAGCCGGCGATCACGCACTTCCGTGCAGCTCGTGTCGACGGGTCGTCAGCGGCAATCATCCTGATCTGGTCGCCGTCGAACCCGAGGGCCGGGCAAGTTTGGGAGTCGACACGGCCCGCTCGATGGTCACCCAGGCGGTCTTGAGTCCGGTCGAAAGCCAGCGCCGGGTCTTCTTGGTGGACGACGCCGGGCTGATGACCGAGCAGGCGGCGAACGCCATGCTGAAGACGCTCGAAGAGCCGACTGCGGTGGTGACCTTCTTGATCGTTTCCGAATCGGACGACGACTTCCCGCCGACCGTGGCTAGCCGTTGCCGGGTCATTCGGTTTGGAAGGGTGCCGGAAGCCGAACTAACGGAGGCACTGACCGAGCGTGGGATGGAGGCGGAAGAGGCCCGGGTCCTGGCGATGGTCAGCGGGGGCCGTCCCGGGCTGGCGCTGCAGCTCGGCCCCGGTTCACCGGTTGCCGAGCTACGCCGCGCATGGCTCTCATTGCCGGTTCGCTTCAGCGGGAGGCCGGGCGACGGCTTCAGCTTGGCCGAGGAGATGATGACGGCGATCGAACCCCTGGCTGGAGAGATAGCCGGCGCCGTGCCCGGCGGTGCCGAATTGCGCGACCGTGCTCGGCGCCGGGCAACCCAGTCACTCTTGGCCTCAGGCCTCGAGATCCTGGCGTCGTTCTACTTGGACGCGGCTTCGCTGCAGCTGGGTGGGCCGATCAGAAACCGCGACGTCCCGCTGGCGGAACTGACCCGAGTGTCGCCGGCCGAAGCGGTGTCGGGCGCCCACGCCATCCTCGACGCGGTGATCGACCTGTCGGGAAACTTGCGGCCTTTGCCCGTTCTGGCGGCTCTTTTCACGTCACTCGGACTTCAAGAACCAAGCTGATTCCCAACCGTGAACCACTCGGTCAGCTCGGGTCTCGAGCAGAGCCGGAGAGGGGAGTCGAACCCCTGACCTGCTCATTACGAGTGAGCTGCTCTACCACTGAGCTACTCCGGCGGTGGCAGAGGAGTCTATTCGTATGTCGAAACCGCGGGCCAGAAGCCGTGAAAATCACGGCACCAAGCCTTAGGTTTGAGAAAGCGTGGGGGCCGTTAGCGTGTCGCCGTCATGGCAGACAAGGCGGACTTCGAAAGCGATGCGATGCCGCTTGCCCCTCAGCTCTATGCCGCCGCCGTAAGACTGACTCGCAATCCCTCGAACGCCGAGGACCTGGTCCAGGAGACCTTCCTCAAGGCCTATCGGGCGTATGAGAGCTTCGAGGCGGGAACCAACCTCAAAGCGTGGCTCTACCGGATTCTCACCAATACGTTCATCAACAACTATCGCCGCGACACCCGCCGGCCCCAGGAGACCGATCTCGGTGACCTCGAAGACCTCTATCTCTTTCGCCGTCTGAACCGCGACACGGCGGTGGGGCCAAGCTCATCGGCCGAAGAACAACTCCTCGAAGGGCTTGTCGAGGAGGACATCAAGCAGGCGGTAGATGCGCTGCCGGAGAACTTCCGGATGGTCGTCTTATTGGCAGACCTGGAAGGATTCTCGTATAAAGAGATCGCCGAAATTCTTGAAATTCCGATCGGAACCGTCATGTCTCGCCTGCATCGGGGAAGAAAGGCTCTCCAAACAGCGTTGTGGGATTTTGCAGCCCAACGTGGGCTCGTCGAGAAGGATCACCAATGAGTAAATGCGACGAGGCGCTTTCGAACGTCTACAGCTACCTCGATCGCGAGGTCAACTGGTATCGCTCCTGGCAGATCCGGCGCCATGTCGGCGAGTGTGATGGTTGCGGCCGGGCCTTTACTTTCGAGCAGCGTTTGCAATTAGTAATCAGAGAGCGGCTGCACGAGGAGGTCCCGCCCGAGTTTCTGGCCCGTCTCCGCCAGGCGCTCCAGACCGATCGCTAGTTCCCGTCTCTCCCCGGTAATCTCGGCGCATGGCGCGCCGGCAGTTACTTGCTTCTCTCACGATGGCCGTGCTCCTCGCCGGGCTCGCTTCGCCAGTTTTCGCGACCACCACCACCGGCGCCACTGATACGACTGGTGCCACCGGCACCACTGTTGCCGGAGGAGGAGTGGCCACGACGGTGGTCGGGGAAACGACGTCCACGGGCCCGGCAATCGTGCCAGCCGTCTCCACTGAGGTGACCGAGGCGCCCGAAGCCCAGCCGGACTGGACCTATCGCTTCTTTATTCCAGCGCTGCTGGTTCTCGCCGCGGTCGTGGTCATCGCCACGGTTGTCCGCTACTTCACCGGCGTTGTGCGCAAGCGCTATCGCGTCGTACGGTGACCGACTCTCATTGGAATCTGGCGGTTCCGGTGGCCACTCGGGTCGCCGGCAATTATCCGCTGGCCGAGACTTACCACCTCGCCCAAATGCAAGCCCAGGTGCCCGAGCTCTTCAGCCGCGCCGCGGAGATGGTGACCACCGAAACCGGTCTTCTGACTCCTGGAGTTCCCGTGGTCCGGGTGGTGACCAGGGGCGAGTGGGCGGGTCGGAACGTCCGCAGCTTCACCCGCATGCTCGCCCCCATCGAGGAGAAGATTGCCGCCAAGCTGGCCGAGACCGGTAAGGACGGATCCTCAGCTGGACTGGCCAGAAGGGTGATGGCAGTCGAGACCGGCGCCCTGCTGGGAATCCTCGCCAAGAGGGTGTTGGGGCAATACGAGCTGGTACTTCCTGATGACGAGGACGAAGGCGATCTGGTCGCGTTGGTCGGGGCGAACGTGCTGATGCTCGAGCGCCAGCAGCAGTTCCGTCCTGCGGAGTTTCGGATGTGGATCGCTCTGCACGAGGCAACCCACCGGGCCCAGTTCATCGGCGTGCCCTGGTTGCGCGACTACTTCCTTTCGCTGGTTAATGAACTGGTCTCCAACTCAGGCCCGGCCCCGGGCCGCCTGGCCAGACTTATCTCTCAGGCTGTTGCCGCGGGCCGGTCCGGTCAACCCATCGTGGATGACACCGGGATCCTCGGGCTGTTGGCCACGCCGGAGCAGAAGGTGGCGATCGACAAGGTGCAGGCGCTGATGTCGTTACTCGAGGGCCATGGACATGTCGTCATGGATCGCATCGGAGCTCGCATTCTTCCGAGCCAGCAAAGGATGTCATCGATCCTCAAGGCTCGTCGTAAGGATCCACGCACTGCGGCTCTCTTCCGTCTGCTCGGCATGGAGATGAAGATGAAGCAATACGAGTTGGGCGAGGCGTTCATCCAGCTGATCGAAAAGGAAGCAGGGTGGGACCGGCTTGAGCGGGCCTGGGAGTCGGCCGAGACTTTGCCGACTCTCGATGAGATCTATCACCCGCAGGAATGGTTGCGACGCGTCGCCTAGGGCGGCTGCGGCTCGAAATCGAGGATCGTCTCGACCTCCCCGACCCGCCGCGCGTGGTCGCCTTGTCCGGTGGGGCGGATTCAGCGGCGCTGGCCGCGCTCGCTGAACCAGCACGGTGCGTGCATGTCCACCATGGCCGGCCCCATTCCGATCGGATGCAGGACGCAGCCGAAGGCATTGCCAGGGTCCTTGGCGCTCCGCTCCTGGTCATTGCCGTCACGGTCGAGCCCTGGTCGGAGGGAGCGGCGCGCGAGCGACGCTACGAGGCGCTGCTCCGCTCGCTGCAGGAAGGCGAGACTCTCCTCACCGCGCACACGGCCAACGACCAGGCTGAGACGGTTCTGTCCAACATCCTGCGCGGTACCGGAGTAACCGGGTTGAGCGGAATCCCCCGCCGTCGGGGCCGGATCGCGCGTCCGCTGCTCGGGATCACCCGGGCCGAAGCCCGGGAATTCGCCACGCTTTCAGGCCTGCCATGGGACGACGATCCGAGCAACGAGGACCTCGACCCATTGCGCAATCGGATCCGGCATCGGCTCTTGCCCGCTCTCGAGGCCGAATACAACCCGGCGATCCGCCAGGCCCTGGCCGGTCTGGCCGAGCTGATGCCGACGGAACGCGACATCTGGCCGGCGGGAGAACAGCTTGCCGATGGCTGGAGGATCGCCAATTCGGTTCTGTGGGCAGCAGGTCCCGATGGGGCGGCCCAAATCCTGCGGGAATCGCTTCGCCAATTTCATGGCGGCTACGGCCTTGATCGGGCAGAAACGCAAAGAGTGTGGGAAGTGGTGGCCGGCGATCGAGTCGCGACCGAGGTCCGGGGCCGGATCCAGGTCGAGCGCGCCGGATCATGGCTCGTGTGCCGTTCGCTACCTTTGCAGGTTCGTGAAGAGTGACAGTTGAGGATGCTGTGGCGATACGAAATCTGATCTCGGCCGACGATATCTCCACCGCGCTCGAGGACATGGGCAAGCGGATCAGCGCCGACTACGCGGGCCAGGAACTCCTCATGGTGGGTGTGCTCAAAGGCGCTTTCATCGTGATGGCCGACCTCGCTCGCCATATCGACTTGCCGGTCCACTTCGATTTCATGGCGGTTTCCTCCTATGGCGCCGCGACGCAGACTTCGGGAGTGGTGCGGATTCTGAAGGACCTCGACGCGGAGATCGCGGACAAGCATGTGTTGATTGTCGAAGACATCATCGACTCGGGTCTCACTCTCAGCTACTTGCTGAAGTCGCTCGCGGTCAGACGGCCCGCTTCGCTCGAGGTTGCCGCTCTCCTCTTGAAGGAGGGAATCCAACGGGTACCGCTCGATGTGAAGTACGTCGGCTTTCGCATCGGTCCGGAGTTTGTGATCGGATACGGCCTCGACTACGCGGGTCTCTATCGCAACCTTCCATACGTCGGCGTGATGGAGGGGATCGAAGGATGAACCCGACTCGTTCGGACATAGAGCGCATGCTCGCCGAACGTCTCGAGTTCTTGATCGGTATCGGCCACGACATGCGGTCGCCATTGACCGGGATCGCCGGCTTCGCCTCAATCCTCGCCGAGCTGCCATCGGTGTCGGGCGATCCCACCGCGAGCGAGGCAGCTGCCTACATCCGTCGCGAAGCACGGTTGCTAGTCGAGCTCCTGAACCAATTGCTCGACTTTGGACAGGTAGAACAGGGCCAACCCCACCTGGAACACGAGTCGATCGATCTGGTCCGGCTGGTCGAGCTCGTCGTTGAGCCCTTTGCCCTTCGGCACCCGGATCTGACCTTTCGCGTGCTCCACGACGACGATCAAGTGGCGGTGCGGGGCGACTTTCTCAAGCTCAACCGAATCATGACCAACTTGCTCGACAATGCCGTGGCGCATAGCCCGGCCGGCTCGGTGATTTCAGTTTCGGTCGCTCATGACGATGACGACGTAGTGCTAACGGTCGAAGATCAGGGCAAGGGAGTCCATCCCGAGGATCGAACGCTCATATTCGAGCGCTTCGTGCGGCGCTCGAGCGAACGGCCCGGGGCGGGCATCGGGTTGTACGTCGTCAAGGGCCTGGTCGACGCGCACGGAGGCTCAGTCTCAGTCGACGGCGACCAGGGTGCTCGATTCGAGGTCCGCCTGCCCCGCAATTCCGGGGTTTCCTAGCCCGGGTTCTCGTACGGTCTGGGTTCACCTAGAAACGACCATCACGTAGCATCAAGCCAACCCGATGAATCGCTCTCTTCGCACTCTCGCCATTTACGCCATCGCCATCATCGCGATGGCGTTGCTCGCCCAGCGCTGGTTCGACCAATGGGGCCAGCCCGAAGAGGTCACGCTTACTCGTTTCCTCGACGAGGTGAACCGGGATTCGATCGTCGCAGTGGAGATCCTCTCCCGTAGCAACCAGGTCCAGGGCCGCCTCGCCGATTCGGCGCTTCCTGCCGATCGCTTCGACGTAATTGCTGATTACACCGACGGGTGGGAAGGCGAGCTCACCGGCCAACTGCAGGATCAGGGAATCTTCTTCCAGGTCAACAATCAACCTGACGGGCTGGGCACGATTCTCATCAGCCTTTTGCCCTGGGTGTTCCTCCTCGGGTTCATGGTCTTCATCTTCATGCAGATGCAGGGGAGCGGGAATCGGGTGATGCAGTTCGGCAAGGCCAAGGCCCGGATGTTCTCCAAGGAATCGCCGCGGGTCACCTTCAACGACGTCGCCGGGCTCACCGAACCGATCGAGGAATTGCAGGAGATCAAAGACTTTCTCCAGAACCCCGACAAGTATCGACAACTCGGCGCCAAGATCCCGAAAGGCGTCCTGCTCTTCGGTCCTCCCGGCACCGGCAAAACGCTCCTGGCTCGAGCGGTAGCGGGTGAGGCCGGAGTTCCCTTCCTCTCGATCTCCGGGTCCGACTTTGTCGAGATGTTCGTTGGCGTCGGCGCCTCGCGGGTGCGCGACCTTTTCGAGCAGGCCAAAGGCCACGCCCCGGCCATCGTGTTTATCGACGAGATCGACGCCGTGGGCCGCCATCGCGGGGCTGGTCTCGGAGGGGGGCACGACGAACGCGAGCAGACGCTCAACCAGCTGCTGGTTGAACTGGACGGCTTCGACACCAACAACGGCGTCATCGTGATCGCGGCGACCAACCGTCCCGACATCCTGGATCCCGCTTTGCTGCGGCCCGGGCGTTTCGACCGCCAGGTCGTCATCGACGCTCCCGACATCGTCGGCCGCGAGGCGATCCTGAAAGTCCACGCCAAGGGCAAGCCGCTAGGGACCGACGTCGACCTCGCCGTGCTCGCACGCCGCACGCCCGGCTTCACCGGCGCCGATCTCGCCAATCTGATCAATGAATCCGCGCTGCTCACTGCGCGGCGTCGCAAGACCCTGATCACGATGTCGGAGATGGAAGAGGCCATCGATCGAGTCCTCTCCGGTCCCGAGCGGAAGACCAAGGTCATGACTGACGACGAGCGCCGGCTGATCGCCTATCACGAGACAGGTCATGCGCTGGTCGGCTGGGCGTTGCCGATGGCTGACCCGGTGCACAAACTCACCATCGTGGCTCGAGGCCGCTCACTCGGGCACACTCTTTCCCTCCCTACCCACGACAAATATCTCGTGCGGCGTTCTGAGCTTGTCGACCAACTCGCGATGTTGCTCGGAGGGCGCACGGCCGAGGAGCTCATCTATTCCGATCCGACCTCGGGTGCGGCCAACGACATTGAGAAGGCAACCCAGATCGCTCGCCGCATGGTGATGGAGTACGGCATGAGCGACAAGCTCGGTCCGATGCAGTACGGCCGGGGTGGAGCCGAGGTCTTCCTCGGGCGCGACTACGCCCGCCAGCAGGATTACTCCGACGAAGTAGCCGCATTCATCGACGAGGAAGTGCGCGGCATGATCCAGGCGGCGCACAACGAGGCGCTGACGATCCTGGAAACCCACACGGAGGCGATGGAGCGAATGGTGGGAATCTTGCTCGAACGCGAGACTGTCGGTCCCGAGGAGCTGGCGGAAATCTTTCACGACGTTCCCAAGTGGGAGCATGCCCCCGACGGCGAGCTTCGCATTCGCCCGCCCCAGGCGGTGGTGCCTGAGGTCAGGCCCGAGGCGGCCGCCGTCTCCGCTCCGGAGGAGTCGCAACCGGCGACGGGACCCAAGAAGCCGCGGGTCTTGCTTCCGAGGATGAAGCCGGCCGACGCCCCCGGTTCCTGAAGTGACCGGTGGGTTGGACGACGGGTCAACCCCCGTCGATCTGGAAGCGATCGAGGACGCAGTTCGCCAGATCATCATCGCGATCGGCGAGGATCCCGAGCGAGAAGGCTTGGTCGGAACTCCGCAGCGTGTCGCCCGGATGTATGCCGAACTGTTCGAAGGCGTCCACCGCGATCCGGGGGATGAAGTCGATGCCTTTTTCGGCGAGGAGCATTATCAGGAGATCGTGATGGTGAAGGACATCGCGTTCAACACGATCTGTGAGCACCATCTCTTGCCTTTCATCGGCAAGGCCCACGTGGCTTACATTCCCAACGGACAGGTGACGGGATTGTCCAAACTTGCCCGGCTGGTCGAAGGTTTCGCCCGACGACCGCAAATGCAAGAGCGCCTCACGGCCCAGGTGGCCGACACCTTGATGGAACGCCTCAAGCCCCTGGGAGTACTGGTGGTGGTCGAAGCTGAACACCTCTGCATGACCATGCGGGGAATCAAGAAACCCGGGGCGGTAACCGTGACCTCCGCCGTACGCGGGACGATGGCCAGCAACCCTGCGACGAGAGCCGAGGCGATCGCTCTGCTTCGCTGATGGGCGGTAGCTGGCTCACAGCCCGGGGCCGGCTCGATTTAACGGATCCACTCTTGATGGGGATCGTCAACGTCACCCCTGACTCATTCAGCGATGGCGGCCAATTGCAAGACACGGCGGCAGCGATCGCTCACGCTCGCAACTTGCTGGCGGAGGGTGCCCACCTTGTCGACATCGGTGGGGAATCGACTCGCCCGCATGCTGACGAGGTGAGCACGGAGGTCGAAATTGAAAGGACGCTGCCGGTGGTCGAGGGTTTGGCCGATGAGCTGATTTCGATCGACACCAGCAAAGGGAAAGTGGCCGCGGCGGCCTTGCGGGCTGGCGCCGCAGTGGTCAACGACGTCCGCGCCGGTGAGGATCCCAGCCTGCTGGAAGCAGTTGCCGCCCATAGCGCTGGCCTGGTCCTCATGCATATGAAAGGTGACCCCAAGACGATGCAGGACAGCCCTCGCTACGACTCAGTGGTCGGAGAGGTGGGCGAGTTTCTGGTGGATCGCGCCCGCCGGGCCATGCAGGCCGGAGTAGGGCGCGATCAGATCTGCCTTGACCCCGGGATTGGCTTCGGGAAGAACGTGGACCACAACCTGGAGTTGCTGAACCGGCTCGAAGAGTTGCGTCGCCTCGGCTATCCGCTGGTGATCGGGACTTCGCGCAAGGGTTTCCTGGGTCGCCTCACGGGTCATGAGGTGGCCGCGGATCGCGACTTCGCGACCGCGGTCAGTGCGGCTTTGGCGTGGGAACGCGGGGCGTCGATTCTTCGAGTCCACAACGTTCGCGTTTGCAAGGAGGCACTGGCGGTCGCCATGGCTATCGTGCGGCCGTCGGAAGGGTCAACGTCAATACGGGCTTGAAACCACGCGGCTTCATGTGGGTAATCGCCGACCGCCTCGCTGTTTCAGAACGCATCGGTGGTCACGGTTTCCAGCACAGGAAGATACGTCGGGAAGAGGAAATCAACTGGTTGAAGCGCGGGGCGCAAGTCACTTCGATCCTCACGATCCTCCCGGGCAATCAGAACTTGGCCGCATATCGAGAAGCAGGCCTCAACGCCCGCCACGTCTCGATCCCGCTCCGCCCGAGCCCCACAGACGCGGTGAAAGTGTTTGAAGCGCTGCACGAAGCGCTCGAAGATCCCACCGCTCGCGTGTTGGTCCATGGCGAAACGATTGACGATGACCTGGCAGGTTTTCTCGCCGGCTATCTGGTGTGGTCTGGAATCGTCAACCAACCGATCATGGCCGTCGCCCTGGTCGAGGAGATTTTGCGCCGACCTCTAGGTCCCGAAGCACGGGCGTTGGTCCCGAGCTAGGCAATGCCGCCGGACCTCATCAGACACGATTCGATTCAAATTAGGGGACTCGAGGTCTTTGCCCACCACGGTGTGCTGGCCGAAGAGAAGCAAATTGGCCAGCGTTTTGTGATCGATGTCGATCTCACAGTCGACTTGGCCAGCGCGGGACAGTCCGACTCAATCGACGACACGGTGGATTACGGGTCCTTCACGGAGCGAGTGCAGGCAGTCGTGGCGGAGGAACGTTGGAACCTGATCGAGCGGGTTGCCCAACGTGTCGCCGAAACCGCTTTCGAGTTCAATCGTGTCAACGCGGTAGCTGTCACGATCCACAAACCTGACGCTCCCATCCGGGCCGAGTTCGCCGATGTGTCCGTGACAATCACCAGGCAGCGTCAATAGCCCTAATGACGTAGGCTTGAATGGCTAGAGCGGCGATCGGCCTTGGTTCCAATCTGGGCGATCGTCTCGGGACTCTTCGTTTCGCTCTCCAGCGTTTGGGAGAGGCTTATCCCATCACCGCGGTCTCGTCCCTTTACCTGACTGAGCCGATCGGGGGACCCGCCCAGGACGAGTTTCTCAACGCCATTGCCCTGCTCGAAACAAATGCTTCGCCCGAGGCGCTACTGGCGAGACTGCTCGAGATTGAAGCCGAGGGTGGCCGGGTTCGGGACGAGCGCTGGGGTCCGCGCACCCTCGATCTCGATTTGATCACGGTGCAAGGTGCAACCTCCGACACGCCAGAGCTGACATTGCCCCACCCTCGCGCCCATCTCCGCCGATTTGTCGTCGCCCCTCTGGCCGAGGTTTGGCCCGACGCGCAGCTCGATGAGGGGAGGGCGGCCGATCACCTCCGCACCCTGGTCGATCAGCGTGCGCTGCGGATCGCCAAGGATTGGCGCGACGATCCAGTTCAGTTCCTTGACCGGGGAACCCAGTGGGTAATTGCGCAGGCGGGATTGTTTGCAGTCTTCGGGATCGCACTCATTGGATTCGGTAGCTGGCCGGCGGGATGGCGGTGGCTTGGACTGGTCCCCACCGCCCTGGCCCTCTACCTGATGCTCGCCGCCGCCGCCGCGCTCGGTGAGGCCTTCACGCCGTTTCCCACGCCACGCCAAGGTCGGCTGGCCGAGCGCGGGGTCTACCGCTATGTCCGCCATCCAATGTACGCCGGCATAGTCCTCCTGTTTACGGGCGTCGCCACCCTGGTGGGCTCGGGGTGGGCGGCGTTCGTGGCGTTAATAACCGCAGTCTTCTTTTGGTTCAAGGCTGGATTTGAGGAGAAGCGGCTCCGTATTGTCTATCCGGCTTATGACGATTACCGCAGCCAGGTTCGCGGGAGGCTTATCCCCGGCCTTTGGTGAGGCATGAGGCCGTTGAAATGAGAATTTTGCTCGTCGGCCCGGGGAGAGCCGGGGGAGCGCTGGCCCTGGCGGCGGCAGCCGTCGGGCACCAGGTGGTCGGGATGGTCGCTCGGTCGCCGGTGCGTTGGGATCTGCCCTTTCCAGTCGTCAACGGAGCATGGCCGAATGCGGACCTGGTCATCATCGCCACTCGCGATGCCGACATCGCCGCTGCCGCCGCCAGCGTCGGCGAGAAGCACCCACCAGGGGCGGCGGTTCATCTCTCCGGCGCCACCACGCTCGAGCCTCTGCAGCCACTCGTGGAGTTGGGGTGGGACGTCGGCTCTTTTCATCCCTTGCAGACATTTCCCGATCCGAACACGGGCGCTGCGGCGCTGACCGGATCCTGGGTGGGCGTGACTGCTGGTGGCGAGTTGCGCCGGCGGCTCGGTGGTCTGGCCGACGAGTTGGGCATGACCGACTTCGACCTTGCCGATTCAGCCAAGCCTTCCTATCACGCCGGTGCCTCAGCCGCCTCGAACTTTCTGCTGGCTGCTCTCGACCTCGCCGAACGGCTACTGAAGGACGCCGGAGTGCCGTTTGCGGCCGCAGCACCCTTGAGCATCGAGATCCTTGACAACGCCTTTGCCATTGGCCCGCAGAGCGCATTGACCGGACCGATTGCTCGCGGTGACTGGGCAACGGTCGCTGCACAGTTCCGGGCCGCGCAGCGCCTCGGCCTCGGCCAACAGTTTGAGCTCCTGGCGAAGGCCACCGCGATCACTGCGGGGGTCGAGCTCCCTTCCAACCTGGATGAACCATGACCGAGATCACGCGGACGTTCCTCGAGACTCGGAGCCGCGTCCAGGGACGGATGGGCCTCGTACCCACGATGGGATTTTTGCACGAGGGCCACTCTGCGCTGATGGCGGCTGCCCGGTCTGCAAGTGAAACGGTGGTGGTTTCGCTGTTCGTCAACCCATTGCAGTTCAACGACCCGGCCGATCTCGATCGTTATCCCCGCGACCTCGAGCGCGACCTCGACATCGCCTCCGAACAGGGTGTCGATCTCCTGTTCGCGCCATCGATGGACGAGATGTATTCCGTTGCCCCGCTGACCCGAGTCGAAGTGGCCAGCGTGGCCGACCATCTCGAAGGACCGCGCCGCCCGGGTCACTTCGCCGGCGTGGCCACAGTCGTTGCCAAACTCTTCGCGGGTCTGCAGCCCGACTTGGCCTTCTTTGGCCGGAAGGACGCCCAACAACTCGCCGTCGTGCGGAGGTTGGTGCTCGACCTTTCCTTTCCCGTGACAGTTATCGGACGGCCGACTGTGCGGGAAGCCGATGGGCTCGCGCTTTCCAGCCGCAACGTCTACCTGGGTCCCGACGATCGACCTGTCGCACTCCTCCTTAGCAGAGGATTGTTCGCCGCAGCTGACCTCGCCGAGACGGGCACCTACTCAGCGGCCGCTCTCACCGCTGCGGTGCGAGCAGCCGCGCCCGGAGTGGAGTTCGAGTACATAACTCTCGCAGCTCAGGACACCGCCCAGCCGATCGATCAGCTAGATCGACCCTCCTTTCTGGCCCTAGCCGCGCAGGTTGGGCGAGTGCGCCTGATCGACAATGTTGCTTTCGATCTGGTGGCAGGAAACGTGGTGGGGGATCGCGGGATCAGGCTTTCGGTTCCGAGCCGGCTTTACGCCTGATGCTCTTACTGATAGACGTCGGCAACACCACCACGGTTGTTGGACTGTGGGACGGTGACCGCGTCGTCCATCGGTGGCGGATCTCGACAGATCGAGAACGAACGGCCGACGAGTCCCGGCTCCTGCTCCGATCGATGCTCGCCGAATATGGCGGAGACGTAACCGGGGGGTGCCTCTCTTCGGTCGTGCCACCGCGCACCGAGGCCTGGCGGGAGGCGATGGAGGCTCTGGTCGACGGGACCCTGGTGGTTGTTGGGCCGGGCACCAAGACCGGTATTCCGCTCAACGTCGACAATCCTCGCGAGGTCGGTGCCGATCGGGTTGCCAACGCGATCGGCGCCGTTCGCCTCCTCGGCCCTCCCGTGATCGTCGTCGACTTTGGCACCGCAACCACCGTCGACCTGGTTGCGGCTGATGGCTCCTATCGCGGCGGCGCCATCGCTCCTGGCCTTGAGGTTTCGGCCGACGCGCTGGTTACCCATACGTCGGCACTGCGCCGGGTGGAGCTCAATCCGCCGCGGAGCCCGGTTGGACGATCGACAGTGGAAGCCATTCAGAGCGGCTTGATCTTCGGTTACGCCGGGTTGGTCGACGGTCTGGTCACCCGGATCCGAGCCACGATCGAGGAGAGATGCCCTGCGGTTGCCACCGGTGGCCTCGCTCCAGTGGTGATAGGTCATTCGACCGCGGTGGACTCAATCGAGCCGGATCTCACCCTTGTCGGTTTGGCAGAGATCTTCGCCCTTAACCTTGGCCCGTGACCGAAGTCCCCTATCGATTCGAGCGCACCGCGCTTGCCGGAGATCTCAAGAGGACATATGACGGTCTTGCGCCCGGTGCCGAAACCGGGGACGCGGTCTCGATCGCCGGTCGGGTTTTGCTCCGCCGCTCTTTCGGCAAGCTGATCTTTCTAACGATCCGCGACGACTCGGGCCGGATCCAACTACTTGCCGACACCGCTCATCTCGACGGGGATCAGTTCGCGCTCGCCGAGGCCCTCGACCTGGGTGACTGGCTAGGGGGATCGGGGGAGGTGATCACTACCCGCAAAGGAGAGTTGACGGTTCGGCTCGACTCGCTTGTCTTGCTGGCCAAGATCACGCGGCCGCTCCCTGACAAGTGGCACGGGCTCACCGATATCGAGGCTCGGTCCCGTCAGCGCTACCTGGATTTGATCATCAATGATGAGGCGATTGCGTTGGCGAAGGCGCGGTCCACAGTGATCGCCGAACTGCGTTCCCAGTTTCTGCAGCGCGGTTTTGTCGAAGTGGAGACTCCGGTTCTTCTGCTCGAAGCCACAGGCGCCAACGCGCGACCGTTCCATTCGCACCACGAAGCCCTTGACCTCGACATGAAGCTGCGGATCTCACTCGAGCTCTATCTCAAGCGGCTGGTGGTCGGAGGTCTGGAGCGGGTTTTCGAAATTGGCAAGGTGTTTCGGAACGAAGGAATCGACTCCACCCACAACCCTGAGTTCACGATGCTCGAGGCTTATCAGGCGCTCGCCGACTACGGCGATGTGATGAACCTGGTCGAAGAAGTGATCGTGGCTTGTGTCAAAGCAGTCGCGGGCGTTACGTCGATCGAGTTCGAAGGCAAGCCGCTTGATCTCTCGCCGCCCTTTCGGCGTGCATCCATGACGGAACTCGTTTCCCAGGCGGTCGGAGAACAGGTGAGCATCGAGTCAAGCTCTGAACAGCTGCGAGGTTTGGCGGCCGGGCGAGGGCTCGAGACTCAACCCAGTTGGGGGGTGGGGCGACTGATTGCCGAGTTGTACGAGGAGCTGGTGGAACCGGCCATTTGGGAGCCGACTTTTGTTGTTGATTACCCCGAAGAGATCTCGCCTCTAGCCCGCAAGCATCGGGATGAGGTCGGGCTGACGGAACGCTTCGAATTGGTGATCGCCGGAGCAGAGTACGCCAACGCCTTCTCGGAGCTGACCGATCCAATAGACCAGCGAGCCCGATTCGTCCAGCAGGAGGCGGCTCGTCAGGCCGGGGACGACGAGGCGCACCCGGTTGACGAGGATTACATCCGTGCCCTGGAGTACGGGTTACCCCCTACCGGGGGCCTCGGGATTGGGGTCGACCGACTAGTCATGCTCATCACCGGGACCACCCATATTCGGGACGTAATCCTGTTCCCCACGCTCCGACCCGAATAGTCCGTGCTGATCCCCGGGATCAGACCTTTGGCATTGTGATCTTGTTTCCCGCGCTCTTACCTGAGGGCTGATCCCCTCAAGTCAGATGGCTGTTTCGCCGATGCTCGAATGGTGGAAGAGCGCCCAGTTACTGATGTTTCCGGGCTCCTCGCCCTGATCGCGGCGAAGGACGAGGAGATCTCGCGTCTACGCAATTTTGTCGACGCGTTCCTGCCCGTGGACCTCGACACCGGTCTTCTCAATCGGAACGGAACGATCGAAGCAATCCGGCGCGCCTGGGCGTGGTGGAACCGGCGGAGGGAGCCCTTCGGGGTGATGGCGGTTGTCATCCCCGGCATTGAGCGGCTCTCCGCGGAGGAGTCTTCCAACGTGGCCCGCTTGGTGTCGATCGCGCTTTCGGACGCCGGGCGCGCGGTCGACGACATGGGACGACTGGATGCGACGACCTTTGTCGTTGTCCTCCGCGAGTTCCATCGCCACGGCGCTCCCACGGTCGTGTCTCGGGTGCGAACCACCCTCAGGCATGCGATCGCGGATCCAATGATCACATCGGAGATCAAGTTCGGCTTGGTCGTGGCGGTCGACGGCGATGGCGCGCAGCCGGAGGACTATCTGAATGCCGCGGTGGAGGCGGCCAAGGAGGCGGAGTCGGAAATTCCCAACTTCGCCGACGTCTAGATCTGTTCTCTCGCCTCTCCGACGCGGTTAACTAGATAGCTGCCCAGGTCGACCAGGATCTGACGGGCGGGCACATCCGGTAGTGACTTCAGCAGCCTTTGGGCGCGATGGGTGCGGGAGAGCGCGGCATCGATTGCCTGATCGATCCAACCTCCGTTGCGAAGGTGCTCGATCGCTTTCGTCACAACCTCCTCGTCGTATGGTCGAGGGCGATCGAGCAGTTGACGTAGGCGCTCCCCGTCGGGAGCTGCGATCGCAGCCAGGACCGGAAGCGTGAAGGTGCCTTCCCTGATATCAGAGCCAGCCGGCTTCCCGAGAATCGTCTCGTTGGCGACGAGGTCAAGAGCATCGTCGCTCAACTGAAAGACCATTCCCAGTTCCCACGCCCAGTCGGTGAGAGTTTCGACGACATCTGGTTCGGCGTCGGCGGCCATTGCTCCTAGTCGGGCCGAAGTTCGGATCAACGACGCTGTCTTGCCGCCGATCACTCGTTCGTATTCGGAGGTGGAGTGTTGCAGCGAGTCGACCAGCTGCAGCTCTCGACTCTGCCCGACCACCAGCTCCGCATAGGTAACGGCGAGCAGCCGGACCGCCTCTTGCGAAAGGTAGGTCGCGGCCACTTCCGAGGCCTTGGCCAGGAGAAAGTCTCCCGCCAGGATGGCGACGGTGTTGGTCCAGTTGGCGTTGGCGGACGGAGCACCTCGCCGCGTGTCCGACTCGTCGATCACGTCGTCGTGGTAGAGGCTGCCGACGTGGATCAGCTCGACGGCCACCCCGGCTTCGACCGGCCGCCGATTTTGTGGCTCGGTCGAGGTGCCAAATTCGGCGGCGAGGAGCGCAAGCAGCGGACGGAAGCGCTTGCCGCCCGCCACCAGCAAATGCTGAAAGATCTTGGTCAGATATGGGTCATCGGCGTTGGTGACCTCGAGCAAGCGACCTTCGACCGTGGCCATTCGATCCCAGACATGAGGGAGCGGCACCAGGACGCTCAGGTCGTGCACGTGCCAATGGTAAACGCCGGGGTTCCACATACCGCCAGGAAGACCAGGATTCGGTCCTACCGGCTTCGCATGATCCGAGGCGATCGGATCATTCTTTACCAATTAGGAGTGACCCGGACGGATGTCCTCAGGTTGGTCACAAGGTGTTAGGGATGCCGGCCGATATAATCGCTACATCCCCGCCAGGTGGGGTCGTCAGTCAGGAGTTAGCGAGAAGTGTTCGAGCGTTTCACCGACAGGGCACGCAGAGTCGTGGTCCTTGCCCAGGAAGAAGCGCGTCTACTCAATCACAGCTACATCGGCACCGAGCACATTCTTCTCGGCCTACTAAACGAAGGCGAAGGAATTGCCGCCCGCGCCCTCGAAGGCATGGGCATCAATCTTGTCGGAGTGCGCGACCAGGTAGTCGAGATCATCGGTCGTGGTACGCAGGCTCCCAGCGGACACATCCCGTTCACACCGCGGGCGAAGAAGGTTCTCGAGCTTTCATTACGTGAGGCGCTCCAGCTCGGTCACAACTACATCGGCACCGAGCACATTCTTTTGGGTCTCATCCGCGAAGGCGAAGGGGTCGCTGCCCAAGTTCTCCAAAAGATGGGTGCCGAGCTCAGCAAGGTGAGGCATTCGGTCATCCAGCTGCTCAATGGCGCCGGCGGAAGCGAGGATCAACCACCCGCGAGCTCCGGCTCGAGCGCCGGCTCCCGGGGCGAGCAGTCTGCGTCCGGTTCGACGGTCCTCGATCAGTTCGGCCGCAACTACACCCAGCTGGCTCGCGAGCGCAAGCTCGACCCGGTGATCGGTCGGACCCGTGAGATCGAACGGGTGATGCAGATCCTCTCCCGGCGAACCAAGAACAACCCCGTGCTCATCGGCGAGCCGGGAGTCGGTAAGACCGCCATCGTCGAGGGCCTTGCCCAGCGGATCGTCACCAACGAGGTGCCCGACACGCTTCACAACCGTCAGCTCTACACCCTCGACCTCGGAGCGTTGGTAGCGGGATCGCGCTATCGCGGCGACTTCGAAGAGCGGATCAAGAAAGTGCTGAAAGAGGTCCGCACCCGGGGCGACATCATCCTTTTCATCGACGAGATCCATACCCTCGTCGGAGCCGGCGCGGCCGAGGGCGCGATTGACGCAGCCTCGATCCTGAAGCCGATGCTCGCCCGCGGCGAGTTGCAGACGATTGGTGCCACGACCCTCGAGGAATATCGCAAATACCTCGAGAAGGATTCCGCATTGGAACGACGGTTCCAGCCGGTCCATGTCGATGAGCCCTCCGTAACGGACACCATTCAGATTTTGATGGGGCTCAAGGATCGCTACGAGAGCCACCACTCGGTTCGTTTCACTGACGCGGCAATCGTCTCGGCTGCCAACCTCGCGGATCGCTACATCTCCGACCGCCACCTCCCCGACAAAGCCATTGACCTCATCGATGAAGCTGGAAGCCGGATGCGGATCTATCGGTCTTCGAGCGATCCCGATCTGGCCGAGATCGACAAGAAGGTCACCGATGTCCGTCGTCAGAAGAGCGAGGCCGCCACGTCCCAGCAATACGAGCGAGCCGCGCAATTGCGAGACCAGGAGCGGAACCTCATCGCCGACCGCGTCGAGCGCGAGCAATCGCTGAAGGATTCCGGCAGCGATGCGGGTTGGGTCATCGACGAGGAGGAGATCGCCCAGGTTCTCGCCCAGTGGACCGGCATTCCCGTCCACCGTCTCACCGAAGAAGAGACGGCGCGGCTGGTGAACATGGAGTCCGAGCTCCATGAGCGGATCGTCGGGCAGCACGACGCGATCGTCGCTGTCTCGAAGGCCATTCGTCGCACCCGGGCGGGCCTTAAGGATCCCAAACGGCCCTCGGGATCGTTCATTTTCCTCGGACCTTCCGGGGTGGGCAAAACCGAAACCGCCAAAGCCCTCGCCGCGTTCTTGTTTGGCAATGAAGACGCCTTGATCCAACTCGACATGTCCGAGTACATGGAGAAGCACACCGTCAGCCGGCTGGTGGGTTCGCCGCCCGGCTACGTCGGGTACGACGAGGGTGGCCAGCTCACGGAGGCGGTCCGCCGCAAGCCCTTCTCGGTGGTCCTCTTCGACGAGATCGAAAAGGCCCATCCCGACGTCTTCAATACTCTGCTGCAGATTCTGGAGGACGGTCGGCTTACCGATGCCCAGGGGCGCACCGTCGATTTCAAGAACACAGTCATCATCATGACCTCCAACCTCGGAACCCG
Organism: uncultured Acidimicrobiia bacterium; assembly: GCA_963761985.1. GTDB lineage: Bacteria > Actinomycetota > Acidimicrobiia > Spongiisociales > ZC4RG35 > JACCTH01. The sequence continues at coordinate 32,728 of CAVXIT010000001.1, read as the reverse complement.
CGATCTGCGCAAGAAATCCGTGGGGTTCCACACCGACGGCGACGACGTCACTTATGAGGCGATGAAGGACAAGGTCACCGACGAACTAAAGAAGCATTTCCGACCCGAGTTCATCAACCGGCTGGACGAGATCATCGTGTTCCATGAGCTGACGGCCGAGGAGATCAAGTCGATCGTCGATCTCATGCTCGTCCGGGTCCGCACCCAGCTTTCCAGCCAGGCCCTCGACCTCGTTCTGACCGACGATGCCAAGGGCTTCCTGGCAACGAAGGGCTACGACCGGGAGATGGGTGCCCGTCCTCTCCGCCGGGCGATCCAGCGCCTCCTTGAGGACCCCTTGTCCGAGCGAGTCCTCCTTAGCGAGTTCAAGGCTGGCTCGACAGTGCTGGTCACAGTCGACGAAGACCTCAACGAGCTGGTCTTCGAATCGGTCGAGGCCGCGCCGATCCCGCCAGTTCCGGTTTCCGAATCCGCATAGACGGCTCTTTCGACGACCTCCTCGCGGCCAATCGGGTATTTGCGCGCGACTTCGAGTTGGGCGACTTCGACGGTGTGGCACACGCCGGGGTGGCGATCGTCACATGCATGGACTCGCGCATCGTTCCTCTACAGATGCTCGGGCTTCAACCGGGAGACGCCAAAATTCTTCGCAACCCGGGCGGACGAGTAACTGCGACTGCGCTCGAGGCTCTGGTCCTCGGAGTGCACGTGCTCGGCGTCGAGCGGATCCTGATCATTCCTCATACTCGATGTGCGATGGCCGCGAATACTGAGGATGAGCTCCGGGCCCTGGTCAGCGAGTCGAGTGGCCAGGATGTGTCCTTCCAGCGGTTTCATGTCGTCGATGACCAGCTAGCAAGCCTCCAAGAAGACTGTGACAAGGTTCGCTCGCATCCCCTCATCCCCGACTCAGTGGCTGTTGGCGGATTCATCTACGACGTCGACAGCGGGCTTCTCGACCAGAAGTTTTAGCCGTTTGACCGTTCTGTGGGCTGGAGAAGGTGTTGTGCCCCGCCACGAACCCAGGGTTCGCGGTTTGGCTAATCTGGCGCCCGGCGGGTTCCGCCGCCGATTTATCCACTTGGAAGGAAAAAAACAGTGAAACAACACCTACGCGTGCTATCGCTCCTGGCGGTCGCAATGCTGGTGCTTGCAGCCTGTGGAGAAGGTGGCACCGCCACCACAACCACAGTTGGAACAACCACCCAAACCACCGCGGGCGACGTCACCACTACCGCGGGTGACGTGACGACCACCGCGGGCGACACCTCGACCACCGCGGGCGCTGCCGCCGGGGCCTGCGACGCTTCCGTCGGTCTGGTCTTCGATATCGGAGGTCGGGGCGACCAGTCCTTCAACGACTCCGCCGCTGCGGGGCTCGAACGAGCCGCCGACGAGCTCGGGATCACCTTCACCGAGGCCTCTCCCAATGACGACGGCTCTAACCGGGCCGAGTTGCTCCAACTAGCGGCCGAGAGCAGCGACCTCGTGATAGCGGTGGGCTTCCTGTTCGAGGGAGACGCTGCCGCGGTCGGTGCTGAGAACCCCGACACCAGCTTCGCCGTGGTCGACTCGTCGATGATCGACTTCACCGTGGATCCGCCGGCTCCCTATGGAGACAACATCGGTGGAATCGTGTTTACCGAGGAGCAGGGATCGTTCCTGGTCGGCGCTGCTGCCGCCCTCAAGTCCCAGACCGGAACCGTCGGGTTCATCGGCGGAGTTAGCGGCGTCGGTGGTTTGATCGAGCGTTTCGAGGCTGGCTACATGGCCGGAGCTCGAGCAGTCAACCCCGACATCGAAATCCTCTCCGAGTACCTCACCGCCGCCCCCGACTTCGACGGCTTCAACGCTCCTGACCAAGCTCGTGACACCGCCCTGGCGATGTACGACGGCGGGGCAGACATCGTTTACCACGCAGCAGGTGGCTCGGGTGCGGGCCTCTTTGAGGCGGCTCGCGAGCAGAGCGACGTCTCCGGGGCAAAGGTGTGGGCCATCGGCGTCGACTCCGACCAGTACAACACCTCCGATCCGGCAGTGCAGGAGTTCATCCTCACCTCGATGCTGAAGCGGGTCGACAACGGCGTCTACCAAGCTATTTCCTCGGTGTGTGATGGAACCTTCGCTGGTGGCGAGACCCGCTACGACCTCTCGGTCGATGGGGTGGGCTACTCGACCTCCGGCGGCTTTGTTGACGACATCGTGGATCAATTGGAGGACTTCAAGGCCCAGATCATCGCCGGCGACATCGTCGTCCCGACAGATCCGGCCGAGGCGTAATCGAAATCCGCTAGAAACGACAGAAGCGAGCGGGACCGGCCTATCGTCCGGTCCCGCTCGCTTTTTCTGGAGGAATGTGGTGGCGAAAGCCATCGAACTGGATGACATAACCAAACGTTTCCCCGGCGTCATCGCCAACGACCGCGTCAGTCTCAGCGTCGAGGACGGCGAGATCCACGCGATCTGTGGTGAGAACGGCGCCGGCAAGTCGACCCTGATGAAGATCCTTTACGGGATGCAGCAAGCCGACGCAGGGACGATGAAGGTGCGCGGCCAGGAAGTTCGATTCGCCTCACCCACCGAAGCCATCGCTGCTGGCATCGGGATGGTTCATCAGCACTTCATGCTGGCCGATCAACTTACTGTCCTCGAGAACGTGATCCTCGGCGCCGAGCCCACCAAAGCGCTAGGCCAGATCGATTTTGAGGCGGCTCGGGCCCACCTCAAGACTGTGGGCGAGGCCTACGGCCTTACCATCGATGCCGACGACCTGGTCGAAGAACTGGAGGTGGGGGAACGCCAGCGAGTGGAGATCATCAAGGTGCTGTACCGCGGCGCCAAGATCCTGATCCTCGACGAGCCCACTGCGGTGCTCGTTCCCCAGGAAGTCGAAGAGCTGTTTCGGAACATGCGGGGCCTCAAAGCTGACGGCGCCACCCTCCTATTCATCGATCACAAACTCGATGAAGTGCTGGCGATCGCCGACACGATTACCGTCTTACGAGACGGCCAAACGGTGGCAACGGTCAAGCCCAACGAGGTCACTGCCCATGATCTAGCCGAATTGATGGTGGGCTCCGAGCTGCCGACGCCGGAAACAACGGAGTCGACTGTTACCGATCAGGTTGCACTCGAAGTGTCTGGTCTCACCGTGACCGACGCCGAGGAACGGGTGCTGGTCGACAGTGTTTCTTTCCACATCCGGCGTGGCGAGGTGGTCGGCGTCGCCGGCGTGGAGGGCAACGGGCAGGCCGAGTTGGTTGATGCCATTTTGGGAACTCGCCTCGCCAATCAGGGAACGATCAGCTTGATGGGGAAAGACATCACCAACATCCCGGTGCGCGATCGGCGCGAGGCAGGCATTGGCTATATCCCCCAGGACCGTCATCGGGAGGGTCTGCTCCTGCCCGCTCCGTTGTGGGAGAACACCGCCCTCGGCCACCAGACACAAAAGCCGTTTGCCAACGGCTTCTGGATCGACCGTTCGGGGTCAAAGGACCGCACCGAGCTCGTTCGCAAAGAATTCGACGTGCGCACCCCGAGTGTGGACGTCGCGGCCCATGCTTTGTCGGGGGGTAATCAACAGAAACTGATTGTCGGACGGGAGATGACGGCGAACCCGATCGTCCTTTTGGCGGCCCATCCCACCCGTGGGATCGATGTCGGCGCCCAGGCCGAGGTGTGGGACGACATCCGCGCTGCCCGGAAGCTCGGAATGGCCACGCTTCTGATTTCGGCCGACCTCGACGAGCTGATCGGCCTTTCTGACACCATCGTGGTGATGCTGCGCGGGAAGCTGGTGGCGACCCTCAACCCCGCCTCGGTGACCCCGCGCGACCTCGGCGCTTATATGACCGGAGCCAAGGAAGCGAGCGGATGAACATCTCGCTCCCTCGCCGGATCCTTCTCGCCCTGGCCGCGCCTTTGGTGGCTTTGGCCTTCGCGATCGCGTTTTCCTCGGTCGTTTTGCTCATTTCGGGAAGCGACCCGCTGGCTGCTTACGGCGACATGCTCGCCCATGCCAGCCGGCTGGAGACGATGGTGGACATCCTCAACCGCGCCACCCCCCTTTACATCGCGGGAGTGGCGGTGGCGATTGGTTTTCGGATGAACCTCTTCAACATCGGCGTCGAGGGTCAGTACCTCGTGGCAGCAATCGTGGCAGCCCACCTCGGTGCCATGGTCAATTTGCCGGGTCCGCTGCGGATTGTGTTCATTCTGCTGGTGGCGATGTCGGTGGGTGCGCTCTACTCCGGTTTGGCCGGTGTCCTCAAAGTGACCCGTGGCGTCAACGAAGTCATTTCGACGATCATGCTCAACGCCATCGCTATCTCTGGAATCGTTGCCTATTTGGTGGTCGCGTGGCAGGCGGGGGGTGCAATCCAAGCCGGTGTGCAGCGTGTGGGGACGACCCCGATCCCAGCCGATGGCCTGATCCCCGATCTCAACCCGGCGCTCGAATTCATCACTCGTGAGATCGGGCAAGGAAAGGAGTTGACCGGGATGCTGGTGATCGCAGTCCTTGTGGGCCTCAGCTACCACATCCTCGTCAACCGCACCCGGTTTGGCTTCGACCTGCGAGCCACCGGGATCAATCCTTTTGCCGCCCAAGTAGGCGGGGTCCCTTCGGGCCGGATGATCGTGATCGCGATGCTGTTGTCGGGAGCCGTAGCGGGATTGGTCGGCATGACCGAGGTCAACCATGCCGGGATTTTTCCCTCCAACCCGATTAAAGGGCTGGGCTTCACCGGGATCGCGGCCGCGCTCCTGGGTCGACAACACCCGGCCGGGATCATCCTCGCCGCCTTGATATTTTCGTTTCTGGACATTTCCTCCGGGGTGTTGCAGTTCACCGGAGCCGCCAGCCGGGAGATCGTCGTGATCATGCAAGGCGTCATCATCCTGGCGGCGGTCGTCGCCTACGAGGTAGCTCGCCGGGCCCGTGAGCGGCAGGAAGCTCGGGCAGCCTCGCTTGCCCTTGGCGACATCACCAACTCGGACGCGGAGGCAGCGTGAATCTGGCCAGGATCCCGGCCTGGCTGCGGTGGGCGTTTTATGCCGCGGTCGGAGTTCTGGTGCTGACCACCGTCCAGGGCTTCGACGAGACCGACAATCTGACTGCCGCCGGCTCGTCGCAGTCGATGCTCCGCTGGGCGGTCCCGATTCTTCTCGCCGGTCTTGGGGGTCTCTTCTCGATCGAGAGCCGGAGTCGTCAACATCGGGCTCGAGGGGATGATGATCCTCGGCACCTGGTTTGGGGCCTGGGGGGCGGTTACCTACGGACCCTGGTGGGGGGTGCTGCTGGCGGTGGCGGGAGGAGCGATGGGCGGCCTGCTCCACGCCATCGCCACCGTGAGCTTCGGAGTCGATCACGTCATCTCGGGCGTCGCAGTCAACATCCTCGCTCCAGGTATCACCCGATTCCTCTCGTCGGAGATCTTCACGACCATCCCCGGTGGTTCGATCACTCAATCGCCCCGGGTTCCGCCGGTCGGAGCATTCACGCTTCCGTTTCTCAGTGGCGGGACCTTGGGCACCTGGCAGACCCCCGACTTCTTCGGTTGGCTGGCGGGGCGCGACATCTTCCTGATCTCGGATCTGGCGAGCCTGGCTAAAGGCTTGGTGACGAGGGTTTCCTGGATCAGCCTGATCGCTCTCTTACTAGTGCCATTCTCCGCCTGGGTGCTGTGGCGGACCCGTTTTGGCCTGCGTCTGCGCATCTGCGGGGAGCGACCCGAAGCCGGAGAGGCGCAAGGAATCAATGTCTACCGCTACAAGTACATAGGCGTGGTGATCAGCGGCTCCCTCGCGGGCCTGGCCGGCGCCTTCATCGTCAGCCCCGAGCTTTCGGGCATCTATCTCGAAGGGGAAACCAACGATCGGGGTTACATTGGATTTGCGGCCTTGATCTTTGGCAACTGGCGGCCGCTCGGCGTGTTGGGAGGCGCCCTCCTCTTTGCCTATCCATTCGGGATCGGCTTGCGAGATCTCGATGGCAGCGCCTCGCACTCCTTGATCCTCGTCAACGCCATCGGACTGGTGGCAGTGGCGATTTGGGCGCTGACCCGAGGGAAGCGAGGCGACGCCGCGCTGGCCCTGGGCCTGGGCCTACTGGCTGCCGGTTGGTATCTGACCTCCGAGACCCTGAATGAGACCTGGATCAACATCCTTCCGTTCGTCATCGTCCTCCTGGTGCTCATATTTTTCGCGCAAAGGCTCCGGCCACCCGCCGCGGACGGGCTTCCCTACCGCAAGGGTGAACATTGATCCGTACCGAGTTCGACCCGTACTCGCCGGCGTTCCTCGACAACCCCTATCTCAGCTACGCCCGATTCCGGCATGAACCCCCTTTTTACGATGAGGAGTGGGACCTGAGCTTCTTCTCACGCCATGAGGATGTCAGCGGGATCCTGAAAGATCGGCGCTTCGGGCGAGACATTCGCGCGGTCCAAGGTCAAATCGACGCCCGTCGCTATGCCCGCAACTATCCCGAGCATCTTCCGACCTGGAACAAATACATCCGCGGTTCGTTCATCGATCTCGAACCCCCGCGGCATACCCGGCTCCGACGATTGGTGCAGTGGGCATTCACCCGAAGGTCCTCAGAGAGCTACCGCGCCCGGCTCGAAGCCACGGCCGCTGACGCGATCGACTACCGCCCTTGAGCGAGGCTCGATGGAGGCAATCGCCGAATATGCCACGCCGATTCCTCTGCGGATGATCGCCGACCTGCTGGGGATCCCGGAGGCCGATCAGCCGCGGCTGGTGGCGTGGTCGCATGACATCGTGCGGGTTTTCGATCAAGGGTGCACGCCCGAGGAAGGAGCGGCGGCCGAAGTGGCGATCCAGACCTTCGTTGCCTATATGCGGGCTGTTCTGGAGGATCGCCGTCGCCACCCAGGCAGCGATTTGGTTTCTTCACTGATCGCCGCCACCCACGAGGGCGATCGCCTCGACGACGACGAGCTGATCGCCACCTGCATCCTCACCCTGAACGCGGGCCACGAGGCGACCGTCCATGCCATCGGTAACGGCCTGCTCGCCCTGGCCAGAAATCCAGACCAACACGACCTGCTAGGTGCCGACCCGGTCGGCCTGGCCGAATCCGCTACGGACGAACTCTTGCGCTTCGACTCGCCGCTGCAGATGTTCGAGCGCTGGGTGCTCGAAGATACGACCTGGTCGGGAGTCGAGCTCGAAAGAGGGACGAAGGTCGGGCTTTTGTTCGGATCGGCCAACCACGACGAGTCGGTTTTCGCATCGCCGGAGCGTCTTGATCTGGCCCGGGCAAGCAATCCGCATGTTTCCTTCGGCGCCGGGGTGCACTACTGCGTGGGTGCCCCATTGGCCAAAGTTGAACTGGAAGTGGCTTTCGCCTCTTTCGCGGCCAAGGTCGGGAAGTTTGACCTGGTCAGCGAACCCGAGCGGCTGCGGTCTCTCGTTTTCCGCGGCCTGCGTTCGCTGCCGCTAACCGTCAGCCCCCGGTAGTAGTCGTCGTCGCGCCAGTCGTGGCTGTCGTGGTCGCTTCGGCGCGCCGGCCGATGATCGTGATCTCCTCGATGGCCAGTTCGTCGAAAGGTTCGGTTCCCTCCACCACCTCGGCCTGGTACACGCTCTGCACGGTGATGATGATGAAGTTGGCGCGGATCGTGGCGAAGTCAAAGCCTTGCTCACCGGGGGTGTCCTGGAGATTCTGAGGGACGACGAAGGGATTGCCTTCGGCTTCGATCGTGATCCCCTTCGCCCGGTAGTTGCGGCGGAACCGGGCTTCGTCTTCGAGGTTCCTCCACAGGATGCGAGTGATCTCCATCGGCTGAGCGAAGGTGAGCCTGATCGAGACAGTCTTCTCGCCATCGGGAAGCTCGTTGAAGTTGATCTGGAAAGATCCATCCCCGGCGTCGATCACGTTGGAACATGCAAACTCGCCACCCAGGCCTTCTGGTTCGCACTGGGCGGTGAGAATGTCAATCGGCTCGGGATCATTGACTTCTTCGATCGGTACGGTGGTGCTGCCGCCGGCAAGAGTGGCATCGGTGGTAGTGACGGGATCCTCACCACCAAACAGATTGATTACAAACGCCACCAGGGCCACGGCACCAATGAGGATCATCAACATGAGCAGGGCTCGAACCGGTGCTGTGCTTCCCACCGCCGGACGGGGTGCAGTCGGGAGCGGACCCTGGCGGAGTCTGGCGCCGCACTCTTCACAGTGACGGTTGTTGGTGGGGTTTGGAGCACCGCACGAGGGACAAATGACAGGCTCGCCGGAGTCGTCGGCCGTAGCCGGAGGGGGGCCAGTTTCGAGGTCGAACTCTTCGAAGTCCTCGTTCTCCTCGGAACGAGCCGATCCAGCAACGGTGTCTATCCAGCTACCGCATGTGGGGCAAAATTCCTCATCGACGACGGTGGCACCGCAATTATCACAAACGTAACGAGCCATTCGGGCCGGTATTGTGCCACGGTGCTGCTGGTTACGGAGATTGGGGCCCTTGGTTCGATCCGGCAAGCCGAGCAATGGAATCCCTTCTCTGTGCTGGTGGCGTTGGCTCTCTTTGCCGGGATCTCCTACCTGATCTGGCGAGCCGCCCGGCGACCCTGAAACAGACATCAGAAACATCAGATGTCAGATTCCGGTCTGAAGTCTGACGTCTCGAAAACTGTCATACCCCGGTCGTACGTTCGGTCCATGGCGTTATCGGTGTGAGGGTTGTGGTTACGGGGCAAGGAAGTGGATGGGGTTCTGCCCCGACTGTGGCTCCACCGATCCGCTAGTCGAAGAATCGGCGTCGCAGGTGCGAAGGGTGAACCCGGCGCGGGTGGATGGCTTCGATCTGGTCCTGGAGGATGAGCCACCCCGGCTCCAGCTGGGGATATCAGAGCTAGACCGCGTCCTGGGTGGTGGATTGGTCGGCGGCTCATTGGTCCTGGTGGGAGGTGAGCCCGGGGTCGGCAAGTCGACGTTGCTTCTCCAAGCCGCTGCCAGCCGGGTGCGCGAAGGCGGGAGTGCGCTGATCGTCTCGGCAGAGGAATCGCCCCAACAGGTCGGGATCCGAGCCCGGCGATTGGGAATCAGTCAGCTCAGCGGCCGGCGTCTCCATCTCATCGCCGATCCGGATCTCGAGCGCATAATCGCCGCCGCTAGCGAGCTGCGGCCAGATCTCGTTGTCATCGATTCGATCCAAACGGTCGTTTGTTCCGACGTCCAGGGAGCCCCAGGCGGAGTGACGCAGGTCCGGGAGAGCGGTGCGCGGCTGCTGAGGTTCGCCAAGGAGAGCGGCATCGCAGTCGTGCTGGTTGGTCACGTCACCAAGGACGGTGGCCTGGCCGGTCCCAAGCTCCTCGAGCACATGGTCGATGTCGTCCTCAGCCTCGAAGGCGATCCCGGTCATGGGCTACGCGTCTTGCGAGCGCAGAAGAATCGATTCGGGGCGACTCATATGGCTGGCATGTTCGAGATGGTGAACGAGGGATTGACCGAGATCATCGATCCGAGCAAGACGTTTCTGGCCGATTGGCGTCACGACGTGCCGGGCACCGTGGTCTTCCCTGCGATCGAGGGGCGCCGATCGATCACCGTTGAGGTCCAGGCCTTAGTGGTCGCCAATGGTTCGGCGCAACCGCGGCGATCTGTCCGCGGGTTTGACAACAACCGGGTGCACCAGCTGCTGGCCGTGTTGCAGAGACAGTCCGAGATCGTCCTGTCACCGCTCGACGTCTACATCAATGTCGTTGGCGGTTGGCAGATCGATGAGCCTGCGTGCGATCTTCCGATCGCATTGGCAATCGTTTCGAGTTTTCGCAACCTGCCGCTCGGCTCCACTGCAGCCTGGGGGGAAATAGGTTTGGGAGGCGAAGTCAGGCCAGTGAGCTTCCATGGCCGGCGGGAGGAAGAGGCCCGCCGGATCGGAGTCGATCGCATCGTTGCCGGGCGTCCGGACCAGCGGTTTGACCTCCGTTCGGCCCTCCTTGGCGCAGGCCTTTGGTGATACCCTGCCCCCAGTGGCAGTCGGCGATCCGGTCTCAGACGAGGTCCTGGCCCAGCTGGCTCCGGGAACTGCGCTTCGAGAAGCGATCGATCGCATCATCGAGCAAAGTTGCGGTGCCCTGGTGATCCTCGGTCACGATGAGGGGGTCGATTCGGTGTGTTCCGGGGGCTTCTGGCTGGGCGGCGTCGCCTTCAGCCCACCGCGATTGGCCGAGCTCTCGAAGATGGATGGCGGCATCGTCCTCGACGACGAATGCCGCCGGATCATGGCGGCCAATGTTCACTTCCTCCCCAACCCCGATCTACCAACGGAAGAAACCGGTTCAAGGCACCGGACCGCTGAGCGCCTTGCGCTCCACACCGGCAAGCCGGTCGTGGCAGTTTCCGAGGCGCGAAGTATGGCGACGCTGTTCAGCGCGGGACAGAAGGCGGAAGTGGCGAGGTCATCGATCATCGAGGCTCGCACCAGCCAGGACATGGCAACTCTCGAACGGCTTCGCCACAGGGTGGATCAGGCGATTGAGGCGCTCAAGGAGCTAGGCAGCTGGGAGAGCCGGCCCTAAGCGAGGGGTACAATCCCGACCCGCTTATGGCAACCAAGTCAACCGCCAAGAAGGCTCCAATCAAGAACACGGCAGGCAAGAAGACGCCGGCCCGGAAAACCGCTCCCAAGAAGGCACCGGCGAAAAAGGCTGTTCCCGCCAAGAAGGCTTTGGCGAAAAAGTCCCCGGCCATGAAGGCTCTTCCTTCCAAAAAGGCCCCGGCGAAAAAGGCTCCGGCGAAAAAGGCCGCCTCGAAAGCACCAGCCAAGAAAGTGACCCCTGCAAAAAAGGCGGCCCCGGACAAGAAACAGTCCGCTGCCAAGGCCGCCCAAGCAAGACAGAGTTTGGCCGTCAAACCGCCGCCCGAGCCGAAGGCCCCGGAGCCAAAGGTCGCGAAGAAGAAGGCCACCTCCAAGTATTTGGTCGGCGACAAAGTGGTCCATCCCCAGCATGGCGCCGCGACGATCCAACGGAAGGTCAAGCAAGCCTTCGACGGCCAGACACGCGACTACTACGTGCTCGACATTTCCACCGAGTCGTTGACCGTCATGATCCCGGTCGAGAATGTCGATTCCGTGGTTCGATCTGTCATATCAAAGACGGCATCGAAGAACGTGCTGGCATCGTTGAAAGGCGAACCTCAAGAAGCCGGTGCCAACTGGAGCCGTTGGTACAAGGTGTTGACCGAGAAGATGTTCTCGGGCGACATCTTCCAGGTCGCCGAAGTGGTTCGTGACCTGTCTTTCGCCCAGCAGACCAAAGGTATCTCGCCAGCCTTGAAGCGCATGCTTTCCAAGGCGCGCATGACTTTGATCTCCGAGTTGGCCTTCTCGCTCGAGACCGACGAGGAGGATGCCACCGTTCGGCTCGATCGGGCACTGCCCAAAATCGAGAACCCGCTCGTACCCGTTGTCTGACTCACTGTCTGACTTTCGAGTCGGATTCGGTTTTGACGCCCATCGATTTTCGTCCCAGGGCCCGCTCATCCTGGCCGGAGTCGTGGTTGACGAGAGCCGGGGAGTCGAAGCAACCTCTGACGGCGATCTCGTGGCCCATGCTGTCGCTGATGCCGTCCTCGGCGCGTGCGGTTTAGGCGATCTTGGCGATCACTTTCCCTCGGAGGACGCTCAGTACGCGGGCGCCAGCAGCATGCGTCTTCTTCTCAGAGTTTTTCGACTCGCTCGCGCGTCGCGTTGGTGGATCAACAATGTGGATGTCACCGTCATTGCCGAGGACATACGCATTGCCCCCTTTCGCAAGCAGATAGCTGAGGCGCTGGCGACGTTGCTCGAATGCGAGCAGGTGTCGGTCAAGGCGACTACCACCGACGGAATGGGGTTCATCGGCAGGTCCGAGGGCCTCGCAGTCGCCGTAGTGGTCACCGTTACCATTTGACGTCTTGCAGGTTTTCTCCACCCTTCACCGGCAGTTAGTGACGCTCGTCCCGGCGGAGCCCGGGAAGATCGGCATGTACGTCTGCGGAGCGACCGTTCAATCGGAGCCCCATGTCGGACATGGTCGCTATGCCGTCGCGTTCGACGTCATCCGGCGATATCTGGTGTGGCGAGGGAACAAGGTGACGTACGTTCGCAACATCACCGATATCGATGACAAGATCATCGCCGCCGCGGCCGAAGCCGGCGAGAAGGTCGAGGAGCGAGCCGAGCGTATGGCTTCGATCTTCGAAGAGACCTACGAGTCGCTGGGCGTGCTACCTCCTGACATCGAGCCCAAAGCAACCGAGCATGTGCCCCAGATGTTGACGCTGATCGAGCGGCTGATCGATCGGGGCCTGGCGTATCCAGCTCCCAACGGCGACGTCTACTTCGCCGTCCGCGCCTTTGAACGGTACGGGAGGCTTTCGCGGCAGCGCCCTGACGAACTTCTGGCTGGCGCCCGGATCGAAGTTACGGAAGCAAAGAACGACCCCCTCGATTTTGCCCTGTGGAAGGCAGCCAAACCCGGCGAGCCTTCCTGGGATTCGCCCTGGGGACCGGGCCGGCCCGGCTGGCACATCGAATGCTCGGCGATGGCCGCGCACTATTTGGGAGCCGACTTCGCAATCCATGGCGGTGGCAATGACCTGGTGTTCCCTCATCATGAGAACGAAATCGCCCAGTCCGAGGGAGCCAGCGGCGAAACCTTTTCCCGGTTTTGGTTGCACAACGGCATGGTCAATCTGTCCGGGGAGAAGATGTCGAAGTCGACCGGCCGATTGGTCGGACTCCTCGAAGCGGTTGCGGAATACGGCGGGGCGACCATGCGACTTTTCTATCTCCGTGCGCACTATCGCTCGCCCCTTGAATTTTCCGAGGAATTGCTGGCAGGTGCCGCGACCAGTGTGGAGCGGATTCGGCGTTTCGTACTGCGAGCGCCGCGACCGGAGGAGGCCGAGGCGGACAGCTCGATCGTGGATCGTTTCATTGCCGCGATGGACAACGACTTCGCCACTCCGGAGGCGCTGGCGGTGGTTTTCGACGGCATCACCGAAGTCAATCGCCTGCTCGACGAGGGGGAGGCTGCTGGCGAGAAAATCGCTGCGGTTCACCAGCTGCTCGATGTCCTCGGCATCCAAACCGACACCTCCCAAGAAGACACCATTCAACGAGACATTGGGGCCGTCGCCGCGCTCGCCGCTGAGCTGGGCCTCCCCGGCACCTCGTTGGAGGAATTGATGGAGTCGTTGCTTGGGGCTCGCACTCGCGCCCGCGCCGAGCGGGACTTTGCACGCTCGGATCTGATCCGCGACCGGCTTGCGGAGGCTGGCATCGTGGTCGAGGACACGGCTGATGGCCCTCGCTGGCTTTGGCGATAGGGTCGAAGGCTTTCATGCCGTAAAGGCGGCGGCCGCGGCGGGCCGGGTCGAAGAGCTCTGGATCGAGACTCATCGCCTGCGCCGGCCGGAGTATCTGGATTTGCGTGCCCTGGTCCTCGCCGCGGGCGCTCGCGTCGAAGAGGTCGATGATGTCCTTGGCCGCGCCGAAACCGCTGCCCCACAGGGAGTCATCGCCCATTGCCGACCCCGGCTCGGCTCGAGTCTTGAAGACTTGTCCACGAGCGTTACCCCCGCGGCGGTGGTCGTCCTCGACCACGTCGTGGATCCGCACAACCTCGGCGCGATTGCCCGTTCCGCGCTCGGGGCTGGATTCGGAGGAATTGTTGTGGCGAGTCGCCGAGCAGCTCCGCTGTCGGCGACAGCATTCAAAGCGGCGGCCGGTGCGCTGGAGAAACTCGCGGTGGCGAGCGTCACCTCAATTGCCGATGCCGTGGCGCGTTTGCAAAAGCTCGGCCTGTGGGGGATCGGTTTGGAGGCCGGCGCTCCAGCCATCCTTTGGGATCAGCCACTCTTGACCGAGCCTCTGACGTTGGTCGTGGGTGACGAGGGAAGCGGGCTCAGCCGCCTCGTTCGGGAAAGGCTGGATCTGTTGGTCAGCGTCCCGCTGGTGGCAGGGATCGAAAGCCTCAACGCTTCTGTTGCCACCGCGCTGGCCGTCTTTGAGGTGGCGCGCCAGCGTCGCTCGTAGACTCGCGCTCGCGCTGGCGTAGCTCAGTTGGCAGAGCACCCGCCTTGTAAGCGGGAGGTCGTGGGTTCGATTCCCTCCGCCAGCTCCAAATCACGGAGGTAGAGAGTGGTCGGGTTTACTCTTCGCGTTCAAATGCTGGACCCGCTTGAATTAGACGAGTTCTCGCAGTCCTTGCTCGACTTCGAGCGGACCTGGTGGCAACTCCCCGGGCACAAGCACGCCAACATTGCCGATCAACTCGGTTGCACACCCGTGACCTATTACGAAGCCCTCGCCACGCTGGCGGAAAATCCGGCTGCGAAGGAATACGACCCGCTGACCGTTGCCCGGCTGCGTCGCATCAAGAATCATCCGGCCGGTACCGCCAACTCGTCAAACTGATATGAGCTGGCTGAGATGACGGGCTGATGTCAGGCCGGCATGCCGCCCCTGACCGCCGGACGTTCTACCGCGATCTTGTGACGATGATCGGCGGAATCCTCGTTGTGGGCGCAATCGTGTTCGGCCTGCTCTGGCTCTACAGCTCGTGGCGAGCGGGCCAGGCCGCTGAGAACACAACGTCGACGGCTGTGCTGGCCGGAGAAACCACCACGAGTCGAGCAACCACCGCGGCTCCATCGACCACTGCGGCACAATCGACTATCACGGCCACCACGCTTGGATCGACGTCAACCACGATTGTTCTGCGGGCTCCGGCCGAAGTGCGTGTCCTGGTTCTCAACGCCGTTGGCGTCTCCGGACTGGCAGCCGAGGTGACCGAGCGACTCGACGGCCTCGGCTATCAGACCATCACCCCTGCGAACTATCAGCCTGCCCTCGAGCAATCACGGGTTTGGTATCACGCCGGCTTTGCCCCGGAGGCGTTTGAGCTCGCTGGAGCGGTTGCTCCCGACGCCCTGATCGAAGAGAACCCGGATCTAACGGCCGACGCCGACATTGTGGTGGTGCTGGGCGCCTCGTACGAGGGTTAAGTGACTTCGAGCTGGGACCACCCCACCAGCGCGTGGCCGCTGGGAGCCTGGATCATGGTCGGGATCCTGACAATCGTCACGGCCCTCGGGGTCTCAGCGGGGGTCCTTTCAACAGGCCTGCTGCTCGATGCGATTGCCCTCTGGCCGGGGCTGGTCCCTCCATTGGCGGCAACGATCGTCGTCGCGATAAAGAAGGGTTGGAGACGTCGCGTCGGCGCGATTCCCCCACTCCTGTTCATTACCTGGATTGGCCTGACCGGCGCCGCGCACCTGGGCGGGTGGGTGGCATTGCCTTCATCCTCCGGAGAGCTGATCGGTCCCGAGGAGTCACCGAATCTCGCGACGATGTCGATAGCCGCCGACGGCCGGCTTTCGGTTTCGGCGAGCGACGGGAGTCATCTGTATGAGGTGCGCTACATCCGTTTGGGAGGTCCGGTCGGAGTTCCGAGCGCAGTGGAAACCACTACCGGAGGTGCGCTCAATGTCGCAGTCCGTGATGGGGGAACCTCGGAGTGGTTCAAGTATGCGGGCTGGCGGTTGGGCTTGGGGGAGGCAACCGAGTGGAACCTGAATCTTGCCGGTGATGTGGCGGGGGACCTTTCCCAAGTTTCACTGGGTTCTTTGACCTTGGGGGGCACGGGCACTTTGACCTTGGGCGAAGCGGCGAAAGCAACTCCAGTGACCGTCATGGGAGATTTCGTGGTCAACCTTCCGGTGAACGCGGCGGCTTCGGCTTCGGGCAATGTTCAAACTCCCGATGATTGGTCGGAGAACGCTTCGCCGACTCCCGGCGAAGGCTGGATCTTTTCGGTGGCCGAAGGTGCATCCCTTCGGATCAACCAGCCTTAGGTACACTCGCCCCGGCCGCCAACCAAGGAACAAATGGTCGGGGAAACCTCGCGGGAGAAGGTCCAGCGTTTCGCCTACCTGGTGTGGAGCATCATCGGTGTGGCCATCATCGCCTGGCTTCTGATCTTCATCGGAAGCCGCGTCCACATCATCTGGCTTCCCCTCGCCTTTGCGGCGGGATTGGTTTTCTTGCTCAATCCGCTCGTCAACTACTTCGAGGCGCGTCGTATCCCGCGCGTGGTGGCGGTGTTCCTTTCCTTCCTTCTCTTTGTAACCGTCGTCGTCGTTGGGTTCTCATTGCTTGTTCCGGCCATCACGGAGCAAAGTGCTGCGTTCGCTTCGTCACTTCCCGACACATATGACGCCATCCTCGAATGGGTGGGCGACATCGGCCAGCGCTTCAACATCGACATAGGGGTGCCACTCACCGAGGCCGGGATCAGAGACTGGCTGTCGGATCCGGCCAATCAGGCGACGATCCAACAGGTCATCGGCAACTTCGGCACCTTTGGCGGCCGGCTGATCAGGGGAGTCGCGGAGGGGGTGGCGATAGTGGTGCTCGCCCCGCTCATGGCGCTCTACATCCTGCTTGACCTCAAACGGACCAAGTTGAAGGCGGTGGAACTCACTCCTCCAAAACATCGGGAGGAAGCGGTGTTCGTTGCCGGCCAGGTCGCCACAGCGATGGGGAGCTTTGTCCGCGGTCAACTCGTCGTTGCCTTCATCGTCGGAGTGGCTTCGTCGATTGGTCTATGGCTGCTCGACATTCCCTTCTGGCTGATCATTGGGATCCTCTCGGGCATCCTCAATCTCATTCCCTTTGCCGGCCCCATCTTCGGCGGCGCGCTGGCCGCTCTAGTTGCGCTCCTCGACGGATCCGTGGCCAAAGCCGTCCTGGCGATTGTGATCTTTACCGCCATCCAACAGACCGACAACCACATCATCACCCCTCTTGTCCAGCGGACCCGGGTTCAGCTTTCACCGCTCGTGATCGTGCTCGCCTTGATCGTCGGTGGTGCGCTGGCCGGCTTGCTCGGGGTGCTGGTGGCGGTCCCGCTGACCGCGGCCATTCGAATCATCGCCGGCCACCTGTGGCGGACGAGGATCCTCGGCGAATCGTGGGCCGAGGCTTCCTCGCAGATGATCCAGCGGACGCCCCCTCCCGAACGTCTGGCCGGGATCAGGCGGCGCAATGTCGCCGGTCAGCAGAAACTCTTCGATACGGCCGAACGCCCACTCGAGGACATCGCTCTCACCCCGGAGGGGGCAATATCCGAGCGGAGCGAGGGGTAGGGGGCGTTCTCTAACTAACCCTCGAGCTCGCCCAGGTAGGCCTTGGAGAGCTCGGGGTTGGCCAGCAGGGCTTCGGCCGAGTCCTGCATCACTATCCGGCCGGTCTGGATGACATAGCCGCGGTCTGCGATCGACAGGGCCACATTGGCGTTCTGCTCAACGACGAGGATCGTGATGCCCTGCTTGTTGATTTCGCCAATCGTCTCAAATACCTGCTCGACCAGAATCGGGGCCAGCCCCATCGAGGGCTCGTCCATCAAGAGGATCGTGGGACGGGCCATCAACGCCCGGCCGATGGCCAGCATCTGCTGCTCCCCACCAGACAGGGTGCCCGCCTTCTGTGCGATCCGCTCCTTGAGCCGGGGGAACATGGTGAAGACTCGCTCGACATCCGACTCGATGCCCTCTTTGTCGTCGCGCAGCTGGGCTCCAATGTCGAGGTTCTCTCGCACCGACATCTTCCCGAAGAGCCGCCGGTTCTCCGGCACCATGGTGATGCCCTTTTCGACGATGGCGGTGGTGCGGAGGCCATCGATGCGCTCGCCACGCATGGTGATGCTGCCTTCCCGAGTCGGCACCATGCCGAGGATCGTCCGCAGCGTGGTCGACTTGCCCGCGGCGTTGGAGCCGAGCAGACACACAGTCTCCCCGTCATTGACGGTCAGCGTGATCCCGTGCAGCACCTCCGAAGCCCCGTAACCTGAGACCACTCCTTCCATTTGCAATGCCGGGCCGGTCATGCCTCCGGGACCTCCGTTGCGTCTTTGGCGCCGGCTTTTCCGAGGTACGCCTCGATGACTTGCTGGTTGCCCGCCACTTCTTCGTAGCTGCCTTCGGCGATCTTGATCCCATGATCGAGCGCCACCACGCGATCGGAAACGCTCTTGATCACCGGCATGTCATGTTCGATGAGAACGATGGCGTATCCCTTCTCGTCACGAAGCCGTCCGATCTGGCCGATGAGTTGATCCTTTTCGGCGGGGTTCATGCCGGCCGCAGGTTCGTCGAGCAGGAGCAATTTCGGCTCGGTGGCCATTGCCCGGGCGATCTCCAGCCGGCGCCGATCGGCGTAAGCCATGCTCGATGCCAGTTGCTCCTCTCGCCTGACCAGACGGTCGCCGAAGAAGGCCAACGCGGCTCGAGCCTTCTCGGTGATCATTTCCTCTTCTTTGAGTGTTGTGCCTCCCCGGGACAGGGCGCCGAAAAGACCCGCCTTGGTGCGGGTGTGCTGTCCCACCATGGCGTTCTCGAGCACGGTCATGGCGTTGAACAGGCGCACCGATTGGAATGTGCGGGCCATGCCCAGTCGGGTGAGGGCGTTGGGTTTCAGGCCGGAGATGTTGTTGCCATCGAAGACCATCGTTCCTTCGTCGGGGGAGTAGAAGCCGGTAACGATGTTGAACAGGGTGGTCTTGCCTGCTCCGTTGGGGCCGATCACCCCCACGATCTCGCCGGGGTCGGCGTAGAAGTCCACGCCGCTGACGGCTTGCACCCCACCAAAGCGCTTCGAAACTCCAGCCAGCTCGAGGAGGTGTGTCATTGCACCCCTGGCATCGCCGACGGGGCGAGCGGGCCCGGGCCCTCATGAGTTTCCTTGCTTTCCAGCTCGATCGCCCTCCGCCGATCGGGGATCAAGCCTCCCGGTCTGAGGAGCATGATTGCGACGAGGATGGCGCCGTAGATGTGGAGGCGATATTCGCCGAACTCGCGTAGCAGCTCAGGCAAGCCAACGAGGATGACGGAACCAACGATCACGCCCGGTATCGATCCGAGGCCACCGAGTACGACAACTGCGAGCACGTTGATCGAAACCAAGATGGTGAAGGAGCCGGGGTTGGCCACTCCCAGCTTGGCGGGGAAGAACGCACCACCCAGGCAACCGACCGCCGCGCCCATGGCAAAGGCGAGGAGCTTGTACTTGATCACCGAGACCCCCATACCCTCGGCGATATCTTCGTCCTCGCGCATCGCCGCCCAGGCTCGCCCGACTCGCGAGTCCTTGAGACGCGTGGCGATAAATAGGGCGATCAATGCAAACGCCATGATCAGGTAGTAGAGGACGCGGGGGTCGTTGGTATTCGCCCCGAATGCCGGAACATCGGCGACCTCGGTGATCCCCTGCGGTCCACCGAAGATCGGCTTAAGCCAGTCACTGAGGATCAGCACCCGGATGATCTCGCCAAAGCCGAGCGTGACGATGGCCAGGTAGTCGCCGCGGAGTCGCAACACCGGAGCTCCGATCAAGACTCCGATTACTAGCGCAACAAGCACCGTTACTGGCAGGGCGACCCAGAAGTTGGTGAGCGGGGTCGGGGCGAGCTCGGTAACGGTGGCGTTTACCAGCGACGAGCTGCGAGCCGTCATCAAGCGCGACCACATAGGCGCCCACCGCGATAGAAGGCGACATAGCCGAGGTCGAGCAGACCGGCGTAGCCGACCACGATGTTGAGCCCGAGCCCCAGAAGGATGTAGAGCCCAACCGTGCCCAGCACATCGGCCACGAAAGCCTTGCCGATCCAGGGAGCGGCGGCGAGTGCAATGCCGATTAGACCGAACATGATCGGTCGGATGTTCTTGGGAGTGACGCCGGGAAGATCGGTCACGACGTTGCGGAATCCGCCGCGCGCCCGGAAGAAGAGGCGGATGCCGGCTGCCAACACGCCGACGATCACGGCACCGACCGGCGTCAGGGCGTCGTTGCGATAGAGCCAGCTGATCGGGATCGCCAGCCCTTGCAACATCGGGATAAAGAGTCGGGCGCCGAGGCCCAGGATGATGATGGTGATGAGCGCGGTCCGCAGGGCGATGCGGACTCTTTCCGGGAGGAGCTTGAACCCTCCGACGATCGCCTCCGGCCACGAGCCCGACCAGAGCCATGATCACCGCGCCCACGACGAAGTTGGTCCCGAAGTTGATGACCTCGAAAAACCCGGGGGACATACGCAGAAACATGCTGCGCAAGTCGACCCCGAGCTCGATGACAACTTGCAGCACAAGCATCACCAGTCCGGCGAGCGCGCCGCCGACAAATCCAGTCACTGCGCCGACCCGCACAGGGCTTTGATCGGGACGCCGGCGGATCGCCAGCAGAGCGAACGCGGCAAAGGTGACAATGATCATGAGCAACCCGAGCCGGACACGCCGTTGATGACGAACTTCTCGTTGAATCGCTCGATCATTCCCACCAAGGCGAGATAGATCAGCGTCAGCGCGGAGAGGGCGCCCAGGCGAATCTCGAGCGCTTTGGTCATGCCCGCTTCTCCTCAGGGGCGCCGAGGAAGCCGCCGGGGAGGAAGATCAGCACCAGCACCAGGATCCCGAAGCTGACGACGGTCGTGAGTTGACCGACCGACGGGATCCCGGCGCCTGACAGGAAGAGAATCGGCCCGACCGCCTCGACGATTCCCAGGATCAGTCCTCCGAGGGCCGCCCCGGTGATCGAACCGATGCCTCCCAGAACGGCTGCGGTGAATGCCTTCAGACCCGGGATGAAACCCATGTCGAAGGAAACCTGGTTGAACAGCAGGACGAAGAGGATTCCGGCCATTCCCGCCAGGGCGCCACCGATGGCGAAGGTGATGACGATGATGCGGTCGACGTCGATGCCCATCAACGAGGCGATCTCGCGGTCCTCCCCGACCGCCCTCATCGCCCGGCCGGTCTTGGTGCGGGCGATGAAGATGTAGAGGCTCGACCAAATGACGACTGCGGCCAGGATCACCACCACCCGAGCTCGATCGATCTCGAGACCGAAGATGTTCCATTGCCCGGCCAGGGCGGGAATCGATGGGTAAGCCCGGACCTGCTCCCCGTAGAACCCACGGAACGTGTACTGCAGAAAGAGCGATGCGCCGATGGCCGTGATCAGGGGCACGAGGCGGGGAGCGCCGCGCAGAGGGCGGTAGGCGATTCGCTCCAGCAGCACAGCCACACCCATGGAAACCATTGCCGAGAAGACGAGCATGATCAGGAGGGAGAGGGCCGGCTGGGCAGCGAGAAACCCTGAGCTCCCGAGGTACCCGGCCAGGAACAAGGTCGTAAAGGCACCGGCCATGAAGACTTCGCCGTGGGCGAAGTTGATGATGAGAAGGATCCCGTAGACCAGGGTATAGCCGAGGGCGATCAAGGCATACACCGAACCGCGGGCGATGCCCTGGACGAAGAGATCCCTCCACACTTCCCCGTCGTAGCGCCCGCTAGCGATGGTGGCGCGGGCCCCGGCGATGGCGGCCACGGCGATCACCACGCCGAGGACGATGAGGACGATCCGACGAATCGGAAGGCGGTTGAAGGCGTTCAAGCGGCCGCTCGGGGCGGTCGTAGTCACAGGGGCAGTCCCGGTGTCACGCATATGGGGCGTCACTGTACGTTTTTGCGAAGCCCGCGTGTCTGCCAAAGTCGGACTCGACTCGAACGCGGAAAGGGAGCGGGAGATCCCGCTCCCTTTCTCAGCTAGTCGGTTCTGGCGGCTATTCGGTGCTATTCGGTCAGGCCGACAGTCTCCGAGAAGATGTAGTCGGTGAAGGCACCGTCCTCAACCGTCACCACGCCGATGGTGGCGGACTGCTGGCAGTCGCCGTCGGCGTTGCAGGTCAGGGTGCCGGTCAGGCCGGGGAAGTCAGTCGTCGCAAAGAGGGCATCCTTCAGGGCCGTCCGGGGGATGTAGAGGGTGTCGCCATCCTCGATCGACACCGCCTCGATCGCGGTCAGCACCATGTTCACCGCGTCGAACGAGTGGGCGTGGAACACCGAGGTCGGCTCGCCGAACTCTTCGTTGTATGCCGTCAGGAACTCGCCCTCGTAGAAGTCGGCGTCCCCAGCGAGCTGGGAGAGGTCGGGACCGGAGATGTAAGTGCCGTTCGGCGTTCTCAGCGCCGGCCGCCGCGATCCAGTCATCGGTGAACATGCCGTCCGAACCCGGCCAAGTACTGGAAGCTTCCGTTCGCCCGGGCCTGCTGGGTGATGAGCCCACCCTCGGCCACGAAGATCGGGAAGTACAGGAGCTCGGGCGCATCGGTGGCCAGGTCGGTGAGGATCGAGCTGTAGTCGCTCTCACCGGTCTGGATCGATACCTGCTGGGTAATGGTTCCACCGAGCTCCTGGAAGGACTCGGCGAAGGCGTTTGCCAAACCCTCGGCATAGGGGCTGCCGTCATGGATGGTCGCCGCCGGTCGCGGCTCCCAGGTCACTCGTACGGCAAAGTCCGCCACGACCCGTCCCTGCAGCTTGTCGTTGTGAGCCGTCCGCAGGTAGAAGGGGTTATGGGTGGACGGGTTGGTCAGGGCCGGGCCGGTGTTCGACGGTGAGACGAGCGGGATGCCCAGGTCGCCGAAGATCTTGTCAGCCACGCCGAGTGCGGCCGAGGAGCAGCTCGTGCCGATCACGGCGACGATCTGGGTGTCGGTTGCCAGCTTCTGGGCACCGGCGGTGCCGCCTTCGGCCGAGCAGCCTTCGTCCTCGTTGACCAGGGTCACTTCGTGTCCCTTGATCTGGCCGTTGACATCGTCAAAGGCGTTGTCGCCCCAGTAGTCAACTGCGAGTTCGGCGCCGTGCTGGCTGTCGAGACCGAGGCTCTGGTTCTCACCGGTGATGACGAGCAGGGTGCCGATCTTGATCGGCTCGCCTGCCGCCACGGTGACACAACCAAACTCGGCTTCGCACTCAGCAGGAGCGCTTCCGCCGCCGCCACCGCAGGCCACAGCCACAAGGCTGAGGATTGCTGCGATGACTAGCAAGCGCGTTAGCTTCATTAGTCATTCCTCCATAGTCGGATTCCACCGCCAGGAAGCGGCGGAGCAGCCCGAATCATACCTAAAGGCGAGCGCCGCTTGCCGAATCTGCAGCAGGCCTTAGGGAATGATTACCAATTCGCATTCATGACGACTCTCCCGGCCGTAGCAGGGCCAGACCCCCGTCCCGACCCTCTCGCCGATGGCGGTCACGGTGACCGATTCACCGGCGGGAACCTCGAAAACCCCCCGGGCATGACGGGGGATCTCAGCCTCAGTGGGGGGATCGGCCACGATCAGGGTGTCGTCGGAATTCTGCTCATTTGAGACGATGAGGTCCTGCTCGGCGCTCACGATCGCGCAATGCGGTTCGAAACCGTCTGTGGTGATCTGGATTTCGGCGATGGATCCGCGCAGATCGGAGCATGGTTCGGTGGGTTCGTGACCGGTTGCCTCGTGGAGCTGTATGCGGATGTCCTCCGGCACCGGCACCGAGGCGGGCGGACTCGCTCCCCCACAAGCACTGGCGATGATCAAGAGGCCGAGCCAGCGTTTCACTCACGAAAACCTAGCTCTAGCCTCAAATTGTGACTGAGGAGATCGCCGCCCGTGATGCCTATCGGGCGCGCAACGAGGCGCTGGTGGTGGAGGTGGCACCTGAAGGCGTGATCCTGGATCGCACGGTGTTCTATGCCCGGGGAGGTGGCCAACCAGGAGATGTCGGGATGCTCTATACCGAGAACGGGGTGGTCGATGTCTTCGACACGGTGCGAGCGGGGGGCAAGGTCTTACACATGGTCTCGGAACCGGAGAAGATCGAGCCGGGGATGCCGGTCGAAGCGGTGATCGACTGGGATCGCCGCTACCGGGTGATGCGCACTCACACCGCGCTGCACGCGTTGTCCGGAGTCGTCTTCTCGCGGTTCGGGGCCAAGGTGACCGGGGGGAACATGGAGCCTGGCGTCGCCCGCATGGACTTCGAACTCGATTCGATGTCGGTCGAGTTCGGCCGTCAGGTGGAAGAGATGTTGAACGCCGAACTCGTCAAGGGTTACCCGGCGGAGGTGGTCTTCCTGGCGCGGGAGGAAGCGATGCTTGATCCTGATCTGATCCGCACCAAGGTCAACCTCATCCCGGACTATGTGAAAGAGATCCGCGTGATTGACATCGTCGGGCTCGACCGCCAGGCGGACGGTGGGACCCACGTCAAGTCGACTCTCGAGATCGGGCAGGTGGCGGTGACCAAGACCGAGTCGAAAGGCAAGGCCAACAAGCGGATGCGCATCGAGCTCGTTCCTTCTTCCGCAGAGAATGGAGGCTGAATGGCTGAGAAGTTCAAATCGGTGGATGACTACATCAAGTCGTTCCCGGACGACGTGCAACCCGTGCTCGAAGAGGTGCGAAAGACGATCCGCAATGTGCTGCCCGATGCAGAGGAAGTAATCAGCTACAACATCCCCACCTTCACGATCGACGGGAGGTATCTCGTCTACTTCGCCGGCTGGCAAAAGCACGTGAGCATTTACCCGATCCCCGGAGGTGACGAGTCATTCGAAAAAGAACTCGAGCCCTTTCGCACCGGACCGGGAACGCTTCGCTTTCCGCTCAACAAGCCGATGCCTCTCGATTTAATCGAACGCGTCGTCAAGCACCTGCAAAAGAAACGAAGCCGCTAGCCCAAGCCGTTCAGATTTTGGCCGGACCGACGGGCCGCCTGCAACAACTCCTTGGCGGAATACGCAATTGATTCGGTGACCGCGTCGATGTCGGGGATGGCATCGAAATCAGCGTGTACTCCCCAAGCGACTGACCCGTTGTAAGAGAACAGGGCCAGTCCGAGCCCGTGCTGTGCCCACAGTGGAACGATCGGGTAATTGGCCAGCATCGGCGCCTCCAGCAAGTACATCGGAAACTGAGGGCCGGGCACGTTTGTCACCGTCAGGTTGAATGGTCGCATCATCGGCCCCACCACGCGATTGGCCAGAGAGATGATCGTCAACGGGGTGCCGCGAGAAAGCTCGACAAGAGTCGCAGCCCCCAGGGCCTGATTGGTCGACTTGAGATTGGAGGTTTCGGCCTTGATCTTCTCGAGCCGGGAAGGAGGGCTGGCATCATCCACCGGCAGAGTCACCAGCCACATGGCCACCTGATTGCCGAGCGCCCCTCGTTGATCGTTCCGACGAGTCGAAACAGGATTCATCGCCCGGAACTCCACCCCTTCGAGGTCGAAGCCCCGGTGCTTGCGCAAAAAACGACGAATGGCTCCGGCTGCGATCGCAAGCACGACATCGTTGACGGAACCGCCGAAAGCGTTACGGATCTCCTTGATTTCGGCCAGCGAGGTGTGGGTCCAGTCGAAGCGGCGGTTAGGTCCCAGGTCGGGATTTAGGGGGGTGCGAGTCGCGGGGCGCAGCCATCCCGATTTCAAAGAGCTCACGGCGGCAAAGGCGCGTCCGGCGACGGTGACGGCGACGTCGCGGCTCCTGCTGCTCAAGATACCCAGGTTCGTGATGGTGTCGATCGCGACCCGGGTGGTGCGAGCGGCCTCGGCCACAGCCAGCTGGCTCGGGCTCGGTGACGGTCGGGCCGTCCAGGTGCCTTCCGGTTCGACTTCGGAGGTCGGGACCACATTCAAAAGGATCGTGGTCAGGTCGACACCCGAGATCCCGTCGACCATCGAGTGATGGATCTTGGCGATGATCGCGAAGCGGCTCTCGCTTAGACCTTCGACGACCCACAGCTCCCATAGCGGCTTGGCCCGGTCGAGCGGCTGGGACACGATCCGGCCGGCGAGCCGCTTCAACTGTTCGTCGGTGCCGGGTCGGGGAAGACTCGTGTGCCGGACGTGGTAGTCGAAATTGAAGTGGGCGTCATCGATCCAAACCGGATGTCGATTACCCGGGGTCCAGGCAAGTCGCTGGCGGTAGCGGGGGATGTAGTTGAGCTTGCCCGCGATGTGACGGCGAATGCGGTCGATGTCGATCCCGCCTTCCCCGGTCCGCAAATCACTGCCGTCGAAAAGCGCCACTCCGGCGACGTGCATGTGGGTGGTCGGCGTTTCCAGAGCCAGAAACGACGCATCGAGATGCGAGAGAGGCTCGTAGAACATCGCGAGCCGAATTTAGAGCTCGGGGTTGGCTTCCGCTTCCGCCAGATGCCAGGGAACCGAGCTCAGCGCCACCCCCGGTTCGAATACCAGCGCGGCCTTGATGGCAAAAGCGGTCTGGTTGTGAAGGAGCTGGCTGCGATATCCGGGGACCACGAACTCGGGGATGATCACGTGGATCAAGGTACCCGGCGGGGCGTCGCGCCGCAGACGGCGCACATATCGAACCAGCGGCCGGGTGATCCCCCGGTACGGGCTTTCCAGAATCTGCAGCTCCCCGAACTCGGGATCCCAATTGGCCAGCACGCGGTTGCGCTGATCGGGATCGATATCGAGGTGAGCGGCGACGACCGCGTTCGAGTGCAAAAGCTTGGCGTAGGAGAGGGCCCTTCTCACCGGAATCGTCACATCGGCCGTGAGCACGACGACCTGTTGATCCTCAATGTGATCTTTTACCATCGCCGGACTGCGCTGCCCACTCTGGCGCAGATAAGTGAGGTCGGTGACCACGACCCGATTGAGGAACAGAAGCAGAAGCTTGACCACAAGGCCGTGCGGGTGGAGAACCAAGGTGCCGAGCTGGCGACGTCGCACCAGTTCGGGGATGACAACAGTTATGAAGCTGTCTGGGTTGTCGCTCGCCTGCCGGGCGACAAAATCGCGCATCGTCCGGAACGGATGCTTTGCGACAGGGTCGATGACATGGAGGGGATGGCTGGGATAAAGACGGTCCCAGGTGTCGAGCAGGTCCTCATCGCCAACCTCGCGGACGTGGAGCACTGTTAGCTCAGCGGGCCGGATCAGTTCGGCGTATTCGATGGCGCGCTGTGTGGCACGGCCCGTGTGAGAGGCCAGCACGATCGCACGATTGCTGGTTGGCACCGGAGGCTCGCCGACCAGTCGGAGACGATCGGCCACCGACGAATAGTGCCGCTTGATCGAAAGCATGCCCCAGACAAGCAGTGGGATGGCAACGATCACGATCCAGGCTCCCTGCCGAAACTTCACGAACGCAATCACGACCAGGACGACTGCGGTCGTTGTTGCTCCGATGGCGTTGATGACGATCGATCGCTGCCATCCTGTATCGCGGGTGCGAAGCCATCGGCGCACCATCCCGAGCTGGGACAGAGTGAAGCTGAGGAAGACTCCGACTACGTAGAGCTGGACAAGCCTGCTCACCTCGGCGCCGAAGATCCAGATCAGCAAGCTGGCGAGAACTGCGAGGACGACGATGCCGTTGGAGAACACCAGGCGATCACCCAGATTGCGGAACTGACGCGGCATCAACTTGTGCCGGGCGAGGATTGCGGATAAGCGGGGAAAATCCTGATAAGCGGTGTTGGCGGCCAAGTAGAGGACGCTGGCGGTCGCGACTTGCAGGATCCAGAAGCCAATCCCACCGTTGAACGCGGCCCGACCAATCTGGCTGAGCACGGTGCCGTAGAGATCGACAGTGTCTTCGGAGATCCGCACGCTGAAAAGGCGGGCGAGGGTCGAGATCCCGATGAACATCGAGATGGCGATTGCCGCCATGATGGCGAGCGTGGCGGCGGCATTCTTCGCCTTCGGCTCGCGGAACGCTGGAACGCCGTCGGCGATCGCTTCCACCCCGGTCAGCGCGGTCGAGCCGGAGGCGAATGCGCGCAGGAGTAAGAACAGCGTGAGGCTTCCGATCTCCGGGTCGATCTCGAGACCAGCGGAAAGGGCGGTCGGGCATTGCCCGTCGAGGCACTCGATCAGACCGACGCCAAGCATCACGAACACCGTGACGACGAAGACGTAGGTAGGGAAGGCAAAAACTGTCGAAGACTCTTTGGTTCCGCGCAAATTGGCGACGCTGATCAGAACCACGAAGAAGATCGAGATCAATACGCGATAGGGGAGTAGCTCAGGAAGGGCCGAAGTGATTGCGGCGGTCCCGGCCGATACCGACACCGCGACAGTGAGGGTGTAGTCGGTAAGGAGAGCGGCGCCTGCCACGGCGCCTGGATAGAGCCCGAGATTCTCATATGAAACGATGAACGAGCCCCCACCAAGGGGATAGGCCCGAATCGTCTGCCGATAGGAAGCGATGACGATCGTGAAGAGGACAGCAATTGCGAGGGTGATGGGCACGAGCCGGGTGAAGGCAGCCACTCCGGCGATGGCGAGGACGAGCATCGCCTCCTCGGTCGCGTAGGCCACCGAAGACAGAGCATCGGACGAGAACACGGGCAAAGCCAGCCGCTTGGTAAGAAGCTGATGTTCTGCTTGGTCGGTGGCCAACGGCCGCCCGATCAAGCGGCGTTTGAAGCCCGCCCAACTAGTCAATATTCCCAAACGCCGACGTCAGGCGCGACCGCCCAGCCTATCGGGGAAGACAAAAGACTTGAGACAAAAGACAAAAGATGAAGCCCTGGTCCTACCTTTTGTCTTTTGTTTTCGGGGAGGTGCGCCCGGAAGGATTCGAACCTCCGACGCCCGCCTTAGGACGGCGGCGCTCTATTCCACTGAGCTACGGGCGCGCCCACCCATTCTTGCGTAGATCTGCGCCCCTAATGCCGTAGGTTTTTACGCAAGAACGGTCGGGGGAGGTGGGCCTAACCTGCCGATTTGGACTAGGAGGCTTGTTGCCCGACGGGCAGCTGCAGTATCTCGGGCCGCGCCGACGAGCAGGTCAAGATCCGCGGCTACCGCATCGAACTCGGTGAGATCCAGGCCGCCCTGGCCGGGCTCGACGGGGTGGAGCAGGCGGCCGTCATCGCCCGCGAGGACCGCCCCGGCGACAAACGTCTGGTCGGCTATGTCACCGAAACCTCAACCGGCGCAGTCGACCCCGCCGAGCGCGTACCGCGCTGGCCGAGCGGCTGCCGGCCTACATGGTGCCGGCCGCGGTGGTGGTGCTGGACGCGCTGCCGTTGACGGTCAACGGCAAACTCGACACCCGCGCCCTGCCGGCACCCGAATACACGACGGCGATCAGTACCGCGCCCCGGCCAACGCGATCGAGGAGATCCTGGCCGGCATCTACGCCCAGGTGCTCGGTGTCGAGCGGGTCGGGGTCGACGACTCCTTCTTCGACCTGGGCGGGGATTCGCTGTCGGCGATGCGGGTGATCGCCGCGATCAACACC
Source organism: uncultured Acidimicrobiia bacterium (assembly GCA_963761985.1). Lineage (GTDB taxonomy): Bacteria > Actinomycetota > Acidimicrobiia > Spongiisociales > ZC4RG35 > JACCTH01. Next base: position 3,614 of record CAVXIT010000001.1, on the reverse strand, counting down.
GGCCTGGACGCCGGCCTTTCGGTGCGCGCCTTGTTCGACGCGCCCACGGTTGCCCAGTTGGCGCCGCGTATCGGTGAGGCGGCGGGTCGGCGTGAGCCGTTGGTGGCCGTGGAGCGGCCGGCGGTGATGCCGTTGTCGTTCGCCCAGAACCGGTTGTGGTTCCTCGACCAGTTGCAGGGGCCCTCGCCGGTCTACAACATGCGCGGCGGCGTTGCGGCTGCGCCGGACGCCTGGATGTCGAGGCGTTGGGCGCGGCGCTGGCCGATGTGGTCGCCCGCCACGAGAGCCTGCGCACGCTGTTCGCCGCGCCCGACGGAGTGCCCCAGCAGCTGGTGGTGCCGCCTGAGCGGGCCGACTTCGGTTGGCGATGTCGTCGATGCCGCCGGATGGTCGACGGCCCGGCTGGATGAGGCCATCGAGGAGACGGCGCGTCACACGTTTTGATCTGGCGACCGAGATCCCGTTGCGAGCAACGCTTTTCCGCGTCGCCGAGGACGAGCACGTGCTGGTGGCCGTGGTGCACCATATCGCCGCCGACGGCTGGTCGATCGCCCCGCTGGTGCGGGATCTGGGAGTGGCCTATGCCAGCCGGTGCGCGGGGCGGGCCCCGGACTGGGCGCCGTTGCCGGTGCAGTATGTCGATTACACGCTGTGGCAGCGCGCGCAGTTCGGTGATCTGGACGACAGCGACAGCCCCATCGCCGCGCAGCTGGCCTATTGGGAGGATGCGCTGGCTGGGATGCCCGAGCGCCTGCAGCTGCCCACCGATCGGCCCTATCCGCCGGTGGCTGATCAGCGCGGCGCCACTGTGACGGTGGACTGGCCGGCCGAGTTGCAGCAGCGGGTGCGCGAGGTGGCGCGCGAGTACAACGCGACCAGTTTCATGGTGATTCAGGCCGCGCTGGCGGTGCTGTTGTCGAAGCTCGAGCGCCAGTTCCGATGTGGCGGTGGGGTTCCCGATCGCCGGGCGCCGCGATCCCGCGCTCGATGAGCTGGTCGGGTTCTTCGTCAACACCTTGGTGCTGCGGGTCGATCTGGCCGGGGATCCCACCGTCGCCGAGCTGCTGGCCCAGGTGCGCCGGCGCAGCCTGGCCGCCTACGAGCACCAGGACGTGCCCTTCGAGGTGCTGGTCGAGCGGCTCAACCCGACCCGATCGCTGACCCATCACCCGCTGGTTCAGGTGGTGTTGGCCTGGCAGAACTTGCCGGGCATGACCGCGATCCGCTGCCGGGCTGGCGTTGGGTGATCTGCAGGTCACCCAGCATGCCGGTCGACACCCACACCGCCCGCATGGATCTGACGTTCTCGCTGGCCGAACGTTCACCGAGGCCGGTGAGCCCGCCGGGATCGGCGGGGCGGTGGAGTTCCGCACCGACGTGTTCGACGCCGACCAGTATCGAGGCGCTGATCGAGCGGTTGCAGCGGGTGTTGGCGGCGATGACCGCCGACCCGACACGCGCGGTTGTCGTCGATCGATGTGCTCGATGACGGTGAGCACGCCCGGCTGGATGAGCTCGGCAACCGGGCGGTGTTGACCCAGCCGGCGACCGGCGCCGGTGTCGATTCCGGCGTTGTTCGCCGAGCAGGTGGCCCGCGTCCCCGGAGGCGGTGGCGATCAGTCTGCGAGGGCGTGTCGTGGACCTACCGGCGAGCTCGATGAGGCGTCGAACCGGTTGGCGCACCTGCTGGCCGGCCAGGGCGCGGGCCCGGGACAGTGTGTGGCGCTGCTGTTTGCGCGTTCGGCCGAGGCGATCGTGGCGATTCTGGCGGTGCTCAAGACCGGGGCGGCGTATCTGCCGATCGACCCGGCGGTGCCCGACGGCCCGGATCGAGTTCATGCTCGCCGATGCCGCGCCGGTCGCCGCGATCACCACCGCCGAGCTGCGCCGCGCGGCTCGACGGGTCGCGACGTGCCGGTCATCGATGTCGACGACCCCGCCGTCGACGAGCCAACCCGGCACGGCGCTGCCGGCGCCGGCGCCCGACGACATCGCCTACCTCATCTACACCTCGGGCACCACCGGTGTGCCCAAAGGCGTTGCGGTCACCCACCACAACGTGACCCAGCTGCTGGAGTCGCTGGATGCCGGCCTGCCGGCGCCGGGGGTGTGGCCGCAGTGTCACTCGTTGGCCTTCGACGTCTCGGTGTGGGAGATCTTCGGCGCGCTGCTGCGCGGTGGGCGGCTGGTGGTGGTGCCCGAGGCGGTGGCCGGCTCACCGGAAGACTTCCACGACGTGCTGGTCGCCGAACAGGTCAGCGTGCTGACCCAGACCCCGTCGGCGGTAGCGTGCGGTCTCGCGCGACGGTCTGGAGTCGGCGGCGTTGGTGGTCGGTCGGTGAGGCCTGCCCGGCCGAGGTGGTGGATCGGTGGGCGCCGGGGCGGGTGATGATCAACGCCTACGGCCCGACCGAGACCACGATGTGTGTGGCGATCAGCGCGCCGCTGACAGCCGGGTCGGGGGTGGTGCCGATCGGCGCGCCGGTGCCGGGGGCGGCGTTGTTCGTGCTCGACGGGTGGCTGCGTCCGGTGCCTGCCGGGGTGGTCGGTGAGCTGTATGTGGCCGGTGCCGGGCGTGGGCGTCGGATATGTGGGCCGGGCCGGGTTGACCGCGTCGCGGTTCGTGGCCTGTCCGTTCGGCGGCGCCGGGGCAGCGGATGTATCGCACCGGGGATCTGGTGCGCTGGGGCGCCGACGGGCAGCTGCAGTATCTCGGGCCGCGCCGACGAGCAGGTCAAGATCCGCGGCTACCGCATCGAACTCGGCGAGATCCAGGCCGCGCTGGCCGCGCTGGACGGTGTCGAGCAGGCGGCGGTGATCGCCCGCGAGGACCGCCCCGGCGACAAGCGCCTGGTCGGCTACATCACCGAAACTGCACCGGCACAGTCGATCCCGCCGAGCTGCGCGCCGCGCTGGCCGAGCGGCTGCCCGGCCTACATGGTGCCGGCCGCGGTGGTGGTCCTCGACGACGCTGCCGCTGACGGTCAACGGCAAACTCGACACCCGCGCCCTGCCCGCACCGGAATACACCGACGCCGATCAGTACCGCGCCCCGGCCGACGCGGTCGAGGAGATCCTGGCCGGCATCTACGCCCAAGTCCTCGGGCTCGAGCGGGTCGGGGTCGACGACTCCTTCTTCGACCTCGGCGGCGACAGCATCTTGTCGATGCAGGTGGTGGCCCGCGCCCGGGCGGCCGGTCTGCTGTGCCGGCCGCGCGACATCTTCGTCGAGCAGACCGTGGCCCGGCTGGCCCGGGTGGCCGGGGTGGCCGACGGTGCGGCCGGCGCGGTCGATGAGGGCATCGGGCCGGTGGTGGCCACCCCGATCATGCGCTGGCTGCACAGCGTCGACGGCCCGGTCGATCAGTTCAACCAGACGGTGGTGGTGCAGGCCCCGGCCGGGGTGACCCAAGCCGACGTGGTCGTGGTGCTGCAGGCGCTGCTGGATCGGCACGCCATGCTGCGGCTGCGCGCCGACGACGACGGCGCCGGCGGTGGTCGCTGACGGTGCCCGAGCCCGGTGCGGTGGATGCCGGTGCTTGCCTGCAAACGGTCGACGTGCTGTCCGATGAGGCGCTGGTGGCGGCGCGGTCGCGGTTGAACCCGGCGGCGGG